>NZ_WTYY01000002.1 GCF_009827405.1 Alteraurantiacibacter aestuarii | reverse complement strand
TCGCGGTTGCCGTGCATGTTGAGCGTACCGCGCAGCATCATGATGCCGCGATCGCCCATGGTGTTGATATCCTCACCCTGGACGTTGTCGGTCAGCGTGATGGTGGCGTTGTGCTGGAAAGGACTGGCCTCGGTGCCGATTTGCAGTTCGCCGCCGGGGACGTAGATCCACTCGGTGGTCAGCGCCAGGTCACGCTCGTCGACAAAGGTCAGCTTGCCCTGCACGGTCAGGCCGCGCAGTTCGGGCGGGCTGACGTCGAGCATCATCTCGGTACCGCGCGGAATGGTCACTTCCTCGCCAGCCACAGGCACCTTGCCTGAGGGCCATGCCGAGGCGTCCGACCACTTCACGGTCCGCGTCATTGCCGAAGGGGCGGCCACGTCCATCGCCATGCTGGCGTGATCCGCGCTATCCTGCGCGGCGATGCTCGTACCCATGGCGAGCAGCACGGAGGCAGGAACGAGGCGAGTGTAAAGGAACAGGTGAAACTGTTTGCGCATGACTGGATTTTCCCTCTCCGGGGACGACGAGTCCCTCTTATATTCCTGGTTTGCGGAGGATTATGAGACGAGTGATCTCCTTTGCCAAGCGGTCCGGCGGCAAAAGGCGGAAGAAGTCGTAATGGTTTCTGCCCGGGGCAGAAACTCGTACACCCTGACGTGGTGCGCATGACGGTCAGGCTTGCCGGCGCAGTCTTCGTCGCATTCGCTACGAAACTCGCCTTTTCCAGGCAAATGTCGGCAACTGGGATCGCATGCCGAATGGTGGCTTTCTGCATTCCGTCACCGAAACCGGACGGTCTCCTGTCGGCTCAAAGTCCGCCGTTCAAATTGCAGCATGATAATGCGATTGATGTAATATCGTCGAAACATGTTTTTCTGGATCATACGGTGAGAAGATCCTTGAGCGACCTAGTCTGGTTTCGGGGTAGGTCCTCAGGTGTAGATACTCCTGCTTCAATGAGAGTTCGGCCCTGCACACAATCCTTCGTCGCATTGACGCAGTCGAGCGCAAGGATACGGCCTTATTTTCAGACAAATGACCGAGAAGCTCCTGATGGAGGGATCGCCGCGAAGAACCGTTTGATCGTGACCTTGCCCAAGTCCCACCGTTTGCAGTCTGAGATCAAACTGGTTTGACCAGAACCAGGGGGTTGCCGAGTAAGGCTCATCCATACCGCAGATTGCCTTGGCTGCCGTCGTTGCCATGTCATGGACGTTCTGCACGCTTTCGAGCCTGATGAACTCTCCGTCGGCAAACCTGTTGGCGTGAAGTGCTGCCAAAGCAAACTCACCTTATTGAAAAGTGCGTGGGCGAGCGACAGGTCTTGCAAGCTTGACGGTCGGTCGCCCTGACCGATGGCAGAGCGTCATCGCCTGAAACTGGCGTCATCAAGACACCGCGGCGCCGATCGGAGACAAGTTGCGGCTCTGCTGACAGCGGCGGACTGGCTGTTCTGGGGCCGACTGCACCCCTCAGAATGTTTTCCGCCGGTCAAATTGGAGCTTGGCCGTGGTAACAGACCTGTGCCAGATTGGATACCATGACTGCGACTTGCCCAATTATCGGAATAGGCGCTTCGGCTGGTGGACTTGCCGCGCTTGAGGCCTTTTTTGATGCGATGCCTTCCGATCTGGGTGCAGCATTTGTGATCATCCAACATCTCGACCCCCAGCATTCCAGCATGATTGCAGAGATCATGACTCGGCACACCAAGATGCCGGTCGTCCAAATCCAGCACGGAATGCAGGTGGAGCGCGATCATGTTTATGTCATTCCGCCGAATCGCTATGCCACGCTGAACGATCAGAAGTTCGAACTGGGCGAAGCGGTGCTTCAGCACGGTGTGCGGATGCCGATCGACAAGTTCTTCCGTTCTCTGGCGGCACAACCGCATCAGCAGGCCGTCGGCATTATCCTGTCAGGTACCGGCAGTGACGGAAGTCTGGGGTTGCGCGAACTCAAGGCGGCGGGCGGAGTCGTGTTTGTCCAGTCTCCCGAGACTGCGCAGTTCGATGGGATGCCGCGATCGGCAATCGCGACCGGACAGGTCGATGTGATTTGCTCTATTGCGGAAATGGTCCCGAAAATTCGCAATTACCTTAGTCACGATTTTGTTCGGACTTTGGGCAGTGAGGAAAATGAAACCAATCTTTTCGCGGATGAAAGAAAGCTCAATTCGATCATTGCGGTTCTGCAGGCACAGCTTGGAATCGACTTTCACGGCTACAAGACGGGAACATTGGGCCGCCGGATTGCGAGGCGAATGGGTCTTCGAAATATCGACCAAGTGTCCGACTATCTGACTTACCTGCGAGAGGATCCGGACGAATCCAGGAAACTGTATCAAGACCTGCTAATCAGCGTGACCTCCTTCTTTCGTGATCCGGATGTCTTCGAGACGCTTCGCAACGAAGCGATTGTTGATATCGTGCGCGGCAAGGCTGAACATGAGGATATCCGCATCTGGGTACCTGGCTGCGCAAGCGGTGAGGAAGCCTACTCGATCGCGATGCTGATGATCGAAGAGCGGGAACGAACGAAAAAGAGCTGCCCAGTCCAGATTTTCGCCACCGATCTGGACGAGGCCGCTCTCGCAGTAGGGCGGCAGGGTGTCTATTCGGCGAGTCTGGTGGCCGACATTTCACCTGATCGTCTGCAACGGTTCTTTGTGCAGCACGGGAAGGATTACCAGATAGTCAAAGAGCTGCGCGAGACAGTTACGTTCGCGGTGCAAAATGTCATTTCCGACCCACCGTTTTCACGGCTCGATTTGATCAGCTGCCGAAATCTTCTGATCTATCTGAGCGGCAAGCTGCAGGATCGGATCATCGGTTACTTTCATTTCGCTCTGCGCAAAAACGGTTATCTGTTTCTCGGTAGGTCAGAAAGCATAAGCCAGCTCAGTGGGCTGTTCGAACCGGTCGACAAGAATGCGCGGCTTTATCGCAGGCTGGAAAACACCCCAAACCAGGTGGCAAGTTTCCCGATGAGCGGCGTCCTTTCGCGCGCGACCTTGGCCGGTCCGGCACCAAATCTGCGGATGAAGGAGACCGTTCGTTTGCGCGAACTGATGCAGCAACATCTGCTCCGCAACTATGCCCCGGCTTCGGTGCTGACCAATGCCAAGCATCAGGTGCTCTATTTCATGGGGCCAACCGGACGCTATCTCGAGCAGCCATCGGGCTTGCCGACGCAAGACCTCCTCACATTGGCCCAGCCCGAACTCCGCAAGAGCCTGCGCAACGGTATCGAGAAAGCGCTGGATTCATCTGAAACGGTGATAATCGACAATGTCTCGAACAAGCAGGGGCTGTCGCGCAAGAGCATCAGGATTTCGATCCGGCCGCTGGTTGCCCCTGGCCAGTCCGACAGGCTTCTGATTGTAACCTTTGAAGATATTGAACAACCGCAAACCGCTGCACCCGAGAGTGTGTTTGAGGCAGTGACCGAACATTCCACAATCGGCGAACTGGAAAACAAGCTTCGCGATGCGCAGGAAGACCTCCAGATCAATCTGGAGGAACTCGAATCTACGAACGAAGAGCTTCAGGCATCCAATGAAGAGATGATGTCGGTCAATGAAGAGCTTCAATCTGCGAATGAAGAACTGGAAACTTCCAAGGAAGAGCTCCAGGCGATGAACGAAGAGCTGTCGACGGTAAACAATCAGCTCAAGGACAAGGTTGAGCAACTTGCGGAACTGAACGACGACCTAGCCAATTTTGTTTCGAGCACGGGTATTGCAACGCTGATGCTGGATTCACAGCACAAAATCGGCCGCTTCACTCCAGCAGCGAAGCAGTTGTTCAATCTGATCGAGACCGATTTGGGCCGACCAATCGGCGATATCAGGCAAAAGTTTGCCGATGACAAATTCCTTGCGGAAGTTGATGCCGTTTTCCAGACCTTCAAACCCATCGAACGGGAAGTATTGGCCGAAGACGGCGCAACTTACATAATGCGGATAGTGCCGTACCGGGCAGATAAACAGCGATCCGGCGGTGTTGTGGTGACGTTCGTCGATATCACTCAGCGACTGCAAAGCGAACGGGATCTGCGCGAAAGCGAGTTACGGTTCCGCACGCTGGTCGAGAACGCTCCCGACCCGCTAATCATGGTGAATGGCGATGGAGAGATTGTCCTGACCAATTCGGAGGCGCTGCAATTCTTCGGATACAACCGGAACGAATTTGTCGGGATGAATATTGAAAAGCTGCTTCCTCCCGCGCTTCGAAAGCGACACCAGGCTCATCGCAAGAAATTTCTCGTAGACGCCAAGGTCCGGCCTATGGGTTCGGGCCTGCAATTGCGGGCATTGCTGAAAAACGGTGATGAAGTGCCGATAGAAGTCAGCCTTAGTCCGGTGTCGACGGGCGACGATCGAATGATCTGCGCCTCGATCCGGGATATTCGAGCGCATCAGCACGCCATGCACGCCGTTGAGGAAGCGCAGGAGAAGGCGGAATCCGCCCTGGCGGCAAAATCGAGGTTTCTGGCAACCGCGAGCCACGATCTGCGGCAGCCTTTGCAATCACTGACCATGCTGACCGAAGCATTGCAGCTTAAAACCGAAGATCCCGAGCTGGTCGATCTGATTTCCAAACAAGCTGCCTCTCTCGAAAATATGAGAAGCCTGCTTAATTCCCTGCTGGATATTTCCAAACTTGATGCCGATGTCGTGAAGCCGGAAATCGGTGATGTCGACCTACTCAAGATGGTCGAGAAGGTTGTGGCGGATTGTCAGCCGCAAGCGGCGAAGAAGGACCTGAAGTTAATAATCGAGGTGCATGATCGCGTCGTCAGGTCAGACCCTAACCTGCTTCGGCAGATTCTCCAGAATCTGGTCAGCAACGCGGTCAGCTATACGAAGGAGGGCAGCATCACGGTCGCCACCTCGCTGGTCGGTTCCGACATTGCGATTGAGATACGCGACACCGGTATCGGCATCCCCAAGAACCAGCTCAGCAAGATTTTCGATGAATTTTATCAGATTGGCCGTGATCCGCAGCAAGCTAATGCCGGGCTGGGGCTTGGTCTCGCCATTTCCCAACGCATTGCTGAAAAGCTGGGCTTCCAGATAGAAGTGAGATCCAGAGACGGGAAAGGCAGCGTATTCTCATTCAGACTTCCGTTGAGCAACGTTTTGCTGGCGCAGCCCCGAACTGAAAAAGATCACAATGCGGTCAAACTGGACGGCGAAGGTATTATCCTTCTGGTGGATGATGATCCAGCGGTCCTCAGGTCAACCTGCTTTCGGCTGGCGCTTCAGAAGGGTATCGAAGTCCACACAGCTTCATCGCCAAAGGAAGCTTCAAGAGTACTGGATGAAATGTCGCCAAAGGAACCAGATGTCATTGTCACCGACTATCATCTCGGGGACAAGAAAAATGGTCTGGATGTCATCGCCGATACCAGAAACCGCCTGGGGACGGAGATACCTGCCATTCTGATATCTGGTGACACCGGGCTTGATTCTGCAAAGTTGAAGAGCAAAGGTGTCGCACTGATTTTCAAGCCGACCGGTGGCAATGAACTGCGGGACGAGATCCTCAGCTTGCTGTCCCCGAACTAGCAGGGTCGCCAAAGGGCGGTCGCCTGGATGGCATTCCATACTGGAGTGGATCCGTTCGTGACCTTGACGACTTACGGGATCAACACGCAGCTGCGTCAATCAGAGACAGGTTGCGGTTAGACCGACAGCACCGCCACCCACCCCCAGCACCATTCTCTGTTTATAGGGTCTCCGCGCAAGGCCGCGGTGTGCGCGGGTTTGCCCAGGCCAATCCGTCCTTCAGCAGTTGTGGCAGCGTCGTCTCCGCGCCTTTCAGGCCGGGTTTGGAGCCTGCGTCTCTGCGCCAATCGCCATCGGTTGAGTGTCCCTGTTTTATGGGAATTTACAGGGAAAAATGGTCCTGTCAGAGCAAATGCACCGGCTAGCGAAATGCGCGTGATCGGGTAGGGCTGGGTGATGCCCAGACCCAAGAAAGCAGCCAGTCCGTTTCGCTATTTCAACTCTTCACCTGAGGTGATCCGCCTGGTCGTGATGATGTACGTGCGCTTTCCGCTGAGCTTGCGGAACGTGGAAGACCTGCTGTTCGAGCGGGGTATCGACATCTGCCATGAGGCCGTGCGTCACTGGTGGAACCGGTTCGGTCCGCTGTTCGCAGCCGATGTGCAGCGCCAGCGGGCAAGCCGGTGCTGTCAAAGCAAATGCACCCAACCCGATTTGAGCCTCATTGACCTGCTGACACCAGGTTCAGAATCGCAGTCTTGCGCCAATTTCAAAAGTTGGTACCTAGCCGAACGACACCCATTTGCCTTCAAGTGCATTTGCTTTGACAGCACCTTCTGATGCGATACGGATACACTTTCGCGCTTGGCCTCTCCGCTATGCTCTTAGCCTGTTCGGGATCGGGGAATTCTTATTCCTATCGCTCGTATGGCGAGCCGAGCAAATGCTGGATTAGCGAAGAGCAATTCGCTGCTTATGTAGCTGTCTACGATCTAGGTAATGGGGAATACACTTTCGATTTAATTTCCAAGAGGTGCAAACCAAAGGACTTCGAAATCGGCCAACCGCCGACCTTCGTGGTTTCTTTTTCGCCCAGCAAGGATGGTGAGGAGCTAGAAAGCTTGGGAATCACCGGCAAGCTTCTGCCCAACCAAATCTCTCCGCTACCATCGATTGAGCAAATCATCGGTGTCTATTCTGTCGAAGGTTCGGCTAACCTCGATCATTCTCAAAACTGTCAGCTCAGAATTTCTTATTTAACGATCAGAAATTCGACAAGGTTAAATACTTCTCCTATTGAATTTCTACGCGAGCATGTCCTTTAGTTGATCGGAATTAAAGGCGCATACCGTCCGGCCTCCTGCCTTCCCCAACGCCGGTCCTGTCAGAGCAAATGCACCGGCTAGCGAAATGCGCGTGATCGGGTAGGGCAGGGTGATGCCCAGACCTCGCAAACCGGCCGGCCGGTGCTGTCAAAGCAAATGCACCCAACCCGATTTGAGCCTCATTGACCTGCTGACACCAGGTTCAGAATCGCAGTCTTGCGCCAATTTCAAAAGTTGGCACATGGCCAAACGACACCCATTTGCCTTCAAGTGCATTTGCTTTGACAGCACCCGATTGGTGCTATCGTGCCGAGCCCGATCCTGTTGTGGGCCGCCACGCGTCCGCAAAACCAGCCGTTCGTCTGTCCGCTCTGCCGTAATCAGGCCAAAGTCGTGCGCAAAAACTGCCTGCCGATCCAGATCGGCGACGGCGAATTTCAGATGATGGATGGCGTCGATTTGCATTGGCCCTTGTCCCTCTCCGTTGGTCCGCCGAGGTATCTTGCCTCCGGACCCGAAGAATATTTCGCGCTAACAAATTCGAAAAATGAATTGATTAAATATTTAATATAATATTTTGTAATAGACTGATGAAGGAGCGGAGGAGGAATGACGAATGCGCTTTGAGGGGCTTGATCTGAATTTGCTTGCCGCGCTGGAGGTCCTGCTCGAATGCCGCAGCACTACAGAAACGGCGCGGCGGTTGAACCTGAGCCAGCCCACAATCAGCGCTGCGCTTGGCCGGCTGCGCGATTATTTCGAAGATGATCTGCTGATGAATGTCGGGCGCGAGATGGTGCCCACGGCTCTTGGCGAAGAGCTTGCGCCAGCAGTGACGGAACTTCTCAACGTTGCAAGATTTCGGATCATTCAGGGCGAAGGGTTCGATCCGGCCTCGTCGCACCGATGCTTCAAGATATTGGCATCGGATTACGTTTTCGATGTCCTCCTGGCTTCTGCTCTTGCGAAGGCGGCAAGGATCGCACCTGATCTTCGCTTCGAAATTTCGCTGACCGGCCCAACTGGTGGCCGTTTGTTTCAGAAAGGCGAGATTGACCTGATGATTACCGTTCCACAATATTTGGCCCCGGATCACCCTTCCGAGATACTTTTTGAAGACGTGGATTCCGTAGTTTGTTGGTCGGAGGGGCGTTTCAGGGACACTATCGACGAGAAGGGTTTCCTCGAGGCGGATTTTGCAAAGGCTGTTTTTGGAGAGGAGCGCCGGCCGGCCACTGTCGATCTGTACTTTCGCGAACGAAATTTTGATCTCAAGACTGCGATTGAGGTGCCAAGCTTCTCTGCATTGCCTGGTGCGGTGATCGGCACGGACAGGATCGCCCTGATGCACAGGCGGCACGCGAAGTTTTGTCAGCGTCGCTATCCCCTATCGTGCCATCCATTGCCTGTTCCGGGGCCGGGGATCAGCGAATTCGCGCAATGGCATCAATTGCGCCGCAACGATGGGGGGATCGCCTGGTTGCTTGGCCTTCTGCGCGAAGAAGCGGCTGAGATGAGTGAGGCGGATAGGTAGGAAAAGGCCAGTCGATTCCAGGGCGAGAAACCATGCTCCACCTTATCGAATTTGTATTTCAAATAGGATCAATTCAATCAATTCATTATTCAGATACTCCCGATTGTGCTCATAAGTGGGCAATCAAAAAATGGGAGAGGATTAATGAAAACCCAACTTCTGGTCGGATCAGCGGTCGCCCTGGTCATGTTTGCCCAGCCTGCGCTGGCGCAGGACAGCGCAAGCGATACCGAAGCCGAGAACTCCGAACAGCCAAAGTCTGGCGGTCTGGACACCATCACCGTGACGGCGCAGCGGCGTGAAGAATCGCTGCAGGATGCTGCCATCGCCATCAATGCAGCCACGGGAACCGAGCTTGAAAGGCTGGGCGTTGCAGATGCCACAGCGCTGGGCAAGGTTGCTCCTGCACTTTACGTTACATCGGGTGGCGGCGCCAATGCCGGCTATTTCGTGCGCGGCGTGGGTAACTTCACTAACAATGGCTACACCAATCCCGCTGTCGCCTTCAATATTGACGGCGTATATATCGGTCGCCCGTCGTCGACGATTGCATCGTTCCTCGATGTGGGTGTCGTGGAAATCCTGAAAGGCCCTCAGGGCACGCTTTATGGGCGCAACGCGACCGGCGGTGCAATCAACGTCATTCCAAACAAGCCCCGGCTTGGTGAAAACAGCGGTTCCATCTCGGCTGGATATGGCAATTATAATGCGTTCGAACTCACCGGCATATTGAACGCTTCGCTCACTGATAATGTGGCCGTTCGTATGGCTGGCACGATCAGCGACCGTGATGGCTATTATTCGGACGGGACCAATGATGCGCAGGATGTGGCCATGCGAGGTCAGATCTTTGCGGAACTGAGTGACAGTGTCGATGTACGCCTGGCGGTGGACTATTCCACCCAGAAGGGCATTGGTCCTGGTACGACGGTTCTTGGCAATTACGGGTTCGCATCGCCATTCCAGCCGGGAAGGAATGACCTTCCTGTTCCGGGCTGGAATTTCATTGCTGCCCCGGCGGATGTGTCCGCCCCTTTTACCGGCCTGCATGCGCCGCAAACTCTGGCCTTCGCCAGCAGTGTCGCTGGCGCGCCGCTCCATTCACCGTTCGTTGGCTATGCCTATCCCTCACGCGATGACAGCTATTTCGGCGTCAATGCCGAGATGAATTTTGATCTTGGCGCAGTGGATCTGGTGGTCATACCTGCCTATCGCCGATCGGAACTTGATAACCAGTTCAACGGACCGCCTTTCAAGGCTGCGATCAACAAGGACAAGGCCGAGCAATATAGCATCGAAGCGCGGCTGTCTGGTTCAGCTGGTCCGGTCGACTGGATCGCCGGTATGTTCTACTTCGATGAACAGGTGGTGGGTGTAAACTCGTTCAACCAGTTCGCCACGGTCTCGCACAACTCGTTTGATTCCCAGACTGAATCGCTCGCGCTGTTCGGGCGCACGACCTTTCACCTGACCGACAGCCTGCGACTTGTGGGCGGCATCCGCTATACGGATGAAAGCCGCTCACTCGATGCATCGGCGACCGCCACAGCAGGTATTTGCCTGGAAGAGCCGGTGGGCAGGGCACCTTTCTGCCCACAGGTTCCGACCCTGCCTGTTGGCCTGACGCTGCAAGATACCCTGAGCCAGCTCGATCCGTCACTATTCCCGCTCAAGCCGATTGCCGCATTCAATCCCGATGGCCCTGACGGCGTGGGCCAGGTCTTCCCTTACGGTCCGCTGGTCGCACCCTTTACACCGGGCGCACTGCTGATCATCACCCCCAACACGATCAATGCATCGGACGGCGACAGTCAGGTTACCTTTAGGGCGGCCGTTGAGTATGACATCACGCCAGACAGTCTTCTGTATGCCAGCTTTGAGAACGGTTTCCGCGCCGGTGGCTTCAACATTGCTCGTGGTCAGGAAACCTATGACCCCGAGTTTATCGACGCCTTCACGATTGGTTCGAAGAACCGCTTCTTCGATGACCGGCTCGAACTCAATGTCGAGCTGTTCTACTGGAAATATGATGGTCAGCAGCTTGCTGCGCTGGGTCTGGACAGCGATGGCAACAACGCGTTTTACACCCGCAATGTCGGCAAATCGACAATCAAGGGCGTGGATATTGATTTCCAGTTCCTGGCAACGGAGACCACGCTTTTCCATGGCGGTGTCCAGTACCTGGACGCAACCTATGACAGCTTCCTGTATAATCAGGTCGACCTTTCAGACCCTGAAGAAGATCCGCTCAACTTCCTGCGTCCGGTAACGGGCTGTACTTCAACCCAGATTGCCACCGGACCAACAGACCCGAACCGTTCTTTCGATATTGATTGTTCGGGCAAGCAGGCGCTTAATTCGCCCAAATGGTCAGCGAATTTCGGTATCAACCAGACCGTTGAGATCGGCGATTTCCTGCTGATCGGCACCGTTGACGGGCGCTATCGTGGCAGCAGGGAAGTCGGCTTCAACTATATTCCTGCAAGCAGGGTTGGCGGTGATTTCTCGATGGATGCGGCACTGACATTCTCTGACATTGACGAGACGTGGTCGCTAACCGCCTACATTCGCAATTTGACTGATGAAGTGATTACGTCACTCGTGCAGACCGGTGCGGGTAATGTTGTGGCCAGTGTCTATCAACCGCCCAGAACATATGGTCTGCGGGCCCGCGTAACTTTCTGATCGGAATGAATTATGCATATTCGTAATCTCGCACTGGCCAGCGCACTCGCGCTGGCCAGTATGCCCCTCCACGCTGAACATCATGGCGAAGCGGCTGCAGACGAGGCAGTGGTTGCCGATGCCGGCCGCTGGATCACTTTGGGTACAAGAGCCGGCCCGGTGCCCAGTTCCACCCGCTCTCAGCCTGCCAATCTGCTGATTGCCGGCGGCAAGAACATCCTTGTTGATGTGGGTGATGGCAGTGCCGGCCAACTGATCAAAGTGGGCCTTCCAACGAACAGGCTGGATGCCGTTTTCATCACTCACCTGCATTTTGACCATACCGCCGGTCTGGCTGGTATTCTTGGTCTTCGCCTCCAGACGAATGCGCCGGACGGGCTGCTTGTTTACGGCCCCCCTGGGACCGCTGATCTGGTTGACGGGCTGCTTGCCTCCATGGTCCCCGGCAATACCGCTGGCTATGGCGTAGCGGGAGCAGCTACGCGGGACCTTGCGGGCATGGTCGAGGTCGTCGAACTGCGCGATCACGCAAGTCTTCAATATGCCGGCATGACCATAAGCGCCCGCAACAATACCCATTACAGCTTTGCGCCCGATAGCGGACTGGCCGAGCGTTTTGAGTCGCTTTCCTACCGCTTTGACCTGCCTGGGCGTTCCATTGTCTACACTGGGGATACCGGCCCCAGCACAGCGGTGGAAGAATTGGCCCAGGGCGCTGATTTGCTCGTCGCCGAAATGATGGATGTCGACGAGACGATCAGGCTTCTACGGCGTGATGCGCCCAATATGCCGGAACCGGTCTTGATGGGAATGGAGAGTCATCTGCGCGACCATCACCTGCTGCCACGTGATGTCGGGGAAATGGCCGGCAGAGCGGGTGTCGGGGCAGTTGTTGTGACCCATTTTTCCGGCCGCGAACGCGGTGATCCGGTGCACTTCGAATATCTGCGTCAGATTGCCGAGAATTTTGACGGTCCGGTGGTTATCGCCAACGATCTGGACACGTTCTGAGCCATGAAGAAGCTGAAAATCCTCATCATCGGCGGAGGCATCGGGGGCCTGACATCGGCCATCGCGCTGCGGCGTGACGGGCACGATGTGACGGTCATCGAAAAGGACCCCGACTGGGCCGTCTACGGCGTCGGTATCATCCAGCAGGCCAATGTGATCCGAGCGATGAAGCAGCTCGATCTGCTGGAGGACTATGTCGCGTCCGGCGTGCCTTTCGACAAGGTGGCCGTGCATATGCCGGATGGTACGCAGGTGGCGGTTATTCCGATACCGCCGCTGGTCGAGGGATACCCTGCCAGCATGGGCATCGGCCGTCCGGCTCTGCACAAGATCCTGGGCGAACGCACCGTTGCTGATGGTGCCGAGGTCCGGCTGGGGATCACTGCGAAAGAGATCGACGATCGCGACGATCAGGTGCGGGTCCGCTTCTCCGACGATAGCGAAGACAGCTACGACCTCGTGATCGGCGCTGACGGCGTCTATTCCGACACGAGAGGGCAGATCATGCCCGATGCGCCGCGCCCTGAATTTACCGGACAGGCCGTATGGCGTTACAACTTCCCGCGGCCTGCCGATCTCGACGCGCTGCATGCCTATAATGGTCCGATAGGTGCCGGTCTGGTGCCGATCAATGAAGACCTGATGTATATGTACGTGACCACGCCGGAGCCGGATAAACCGCGCTATGACAACGATAAGCTTGCGCAGAGCATGCGCGAGAAGGTTATCGGTCATACGGCACCGCAAATCCGCGAACTGGCGGCACAGATCACCGACAATGACGGCGTGGTCTACCGCCCGCTTGAGGCGATGATGCTCTACGGCGCCTGGCATTCGGGCCGCGTGGTCCTGCTGGGCGATGCTGTCCACGCAACCACGCCTCATCTGGGGCAAGGCGCTGGCATGGCGATCGAGGACAGCATCGTGCTGGCCGAGGAAATTGCCGCGCACGACACGCCCGAAGATGCTTTCATGGCCTATCGTGATCGCCGTTTCGAACGCTGCAAGTACATCGTCGAAAGCTCGCTTGCCATCTGCCACGGGCAGCTGGGCAAGGGGCCGCCGGTCGACAATGCCAAGGCCACTGCGGAAATGTTCGCAGTCACCGCCGAACCCATCTGAAGATACAAGGAATAAGCTATGAGCCGCGTCAGCGAAATTCGTTATGTCGGGTACGGTGTCGAGGACTTCGATGCCGAGCGTAAGTTCTATGCTGATGACTGGGGACTTGTCGAAGTCGCCAGCGAAGATGATATGGCCTGGTTCAAGACCCATGGCCACGACGAGCACCACGTTGTTCGCCTGCACAAGTCATCCACCGACTGCGTAGAAGTGATCGCGCTGGCAGCGGCTAGCCGCGCTGATGTGGAGGATCTGCATCGCAAGGTGGCAAATGCAGGCTGCAAGATCATTCACGCCCCGCGCGACCTGGACGCTCCCGGCGGCGGCTATGGCTTCCGCTTCTTTTCGCCTGACGGCTTGCCGTTCGAAATTTCGGCCGATGTGAAGAAGCTGGAAAAGCGTGCCATGGAGCGCTGGGAAGGCATGCCGGTGAAGATCAGCCATATCGTGCTGCATTCGCCCGATCATCAGGCGATGGTAAAGTTTTTCACCGATGTGTTGGGCTTCAAGGTCAGCGACTGGCTGGGTGATTTCATGTGCTTCCTGCGCTGTAATGAGGCGCATCACCGGCTGGCAATCCTGCCCGGTCCTCCATGCCTCAACCATGTCGCCTATGACATGCTGAGCTTGGATGACATGATGCGCGGTGCTAGCCGCCTCAAAAAGCGCGGCACTGATCTGCGCTGGGGACCCGGGCGCCACACGGCGGGCAACAACACTTTCACATACTTCACTACGCCCGCCGGATTTGCAGTGGAGTACACTTCCGAACTGGAAAACGTCGATTTCGAAAGCCATCAGGGCATCGTGCATGAGCCTGCACCGATGGTCATGGATCAGTGGGGCATTGGCCAGGGCGGTCCGCAGACCATGCCCAAACCCGCGCCCGATCCATGCCTGTTCAAGCCGGCAGAGGTTTGAACGCATGGCCCTGTTTGAATACTTCCCCAACTACATCTGGAACCTCTCGGTCGCCATCGCGCTGGAGAGCGGCGGGCAGATCGGTGAAATCGTCGATATGTGCCAGCCGATCAAGGATGCTGCTGACAGCGGCGCCGATGCAGGCACGCCGCAGTTCATGAAGCAATGGGTCGCCATGGCCGAAAAGCTGATCGAACTAGCAAATGAGGATGAGGCGAAGGGCCGCAATTTTTCCGCTTCAAACAAGCTTGAGCGTGCATCGCTCTACATGTTCGTGGGCGAGCGCATGCAGGGCCATGGCCATCCCGGCCGCGCGGAAACCTTCGCTCGCGCACGGGGTGCATTCGATCGCTCAACCGAACTGGGCAAGCTCAATCGCGAGCGGGTCGAAATCCCCCTTGTGAACGGCACGATGCCAGCCTTGTGGACGCGGGCACCGGGCGGAGGCGCAAAGCCTGCCGTGGTGTTCTGCAATGGCCTCGATAGCAACAAGGAGATGCTCTACTGGACGCGGCTTCCCGAAGAGCTGGCGCGGCGCGGGATTTCCACGCTATGTGTAGACCAGCCGGGCACTGGCGAAGCTTTGCGGCTTCAGGGCCTGCCGGTTGATCCGCATTCAGAGAGCTGGGCTTCCAAGGCGGTCGATTGGCTGGAAACCAGACCAGAAGTAGACAGCGCCAGGATCGGGATGACCGGTATCTCCCTTGGCGGCCATTTCGCTCCTCGCGCTGTCGCCTATGAACCGCGTTTTGCCAGCGGGGCTGTGTGGGGCGCGAACCACAATTGGCGCGAAGTTCAGGACAAGCGCCGGGATCGCGAGGGAGAGAATCCCGTGCCGCATTACTGGGCGCATGTGTTCTGGGCGTTCGGGGCCGAGGATATGGACGACTTCCTCGAAAAGTCTTCGGGCATGAACCTGAACGGCCACATGGACCGCATTACCGTGCCGTTTCTGGTCACGCACGGCGCAAATGATCGGCAGATCAGCCCGTCCTATGCAGATGATCTCTATGACCAGCTGACCAATTCGCCGCGCCGGGAGAAGGTGATTTTCACCGCGCGCGAAGGCGGGGTGGAGCATGTCGGTGCGGATAATATGAGTTATGGGCGCGACCTGATCTCTGACTGGTTTGCCGAGACTTTGGACACTCACACCTCGTGACGGCCGTGGGTTCACCAAGCCTCTATATCGCGCGTGAAACGGTCATCAGCGCAGCCATTAATGCAGCCATCAGTGCCGCCTTCTTCCTTGGCGTGTTCGGCTTTGGGGCTGCCGTGCCAGTCTGGGGTATCGGTAATTATGCCTTCGACTTCCTGCCGCAGAGCTTCGCTGTTGCTCTCTTTGCCAGCCTGGTGCCTGCACTTCTGACGAAAAAGGCGATCCTTGCAGGAAAGGTCACTTCTGCATTGGGACATGTTGCCAGCACCGGCAGCCTGCTTACCCGCGCCATCCTGCTAGGCTTGATCATAATGGTCCTCGGTGCGGGCATATGGGCCGCGATATTGTGGCTGAGTGGTATACAAATCCTTGCCCCCGTTCCTGCATTTGTCCTCAAGGTGCTGTATGGCGGCGTGCTTGGCGCATTGGTGACCCGCAGCCGCATCCAAGCGATGTTGGGTTAAGCAATGGGATTGTTCGAAGCCTCCGTTCCGCACCTCACAGTCGACCCCTTCGACGAAGAGTTTCTGGCAGATCCCTTCGCTCATCACGGCAGGTTGCGTGATGCCGGCCCCGTGGTGTGGCTCGAGAAATACCAGGTCTATGCCATGGCGCGCTTTGAAGAGGTGCAGGCGGCGCTGCGCGACCATGAGACATTCTGCTCAGCGCGCGGAGTGGGTCTTGCCGACTTTGCCAAGGAAGAGCCTTTCCGCGCGCCCTCGCTACTGCTGGAAACCGATCCGCCGCTGCATAGCCAGACACGCAAGCTGATGAGCAGGATCGTTTCGCTCAAAGCGCTCAAGGAGTTGCGGCCGCTATGGCAGGAAAAGGCGCAGGCGCTGGTGGCAAGCCTGGTGGAAAGGGGCCGCTTCGATGCGGCAACCGACCTGGGCGAAGTATTCCCCATGCAGGTGTTTCCCGACACGATCGGATTGATGGATGAAGGCCGCGAAAAACTGATCGAATATGCCACCATCGTGTTCAACGGGTTCGGACCGCGCAACCGTGTTTTCGAGCAGAGCCTGATCGGCAAGGAAGATTCCATCGCCTGGGTGGAAGAGGCCTGCAAGCGCGAGAATCTGAAGCCGGGTGGTTGGGGCATGGCGGTGTATGACGCCGTTACCGAGGCTGGCTTGCCGCCGGATTATGCGCCTCGTCTGGTCCGCTCCTTCCTCAGCGCAGGCGTCGATACGACGGTGAACGGTATTAGCCACCTCATGCTGGCGCTGGGCAAGTATCCGCAAGAATTTTCCAAGCTGTGCGCCGATCCGAAGCTGGCGACGCGCGCCTTTGAGGAAAGCCTGCGCTGGGATTCGACCGTGCAGACTTTCTTCCGCACCGCAACCCGCGATGTGGACGTTGCTGGCACGACTATTCCCGAAGGTGCCAAGGTCTTGCTTTTCCTCGCCTCCGCCAATCGCGATCCCCGCAAATGGGACGGTCCCGATGAATTCCGGATCGAGCGACCCGCAGGCGGGCATGTCGGCTTTGGTTTCGGCATCCACCAGTGCCTGGGCCAGATGGTCGCCCGGCTGGAGGGTGAGCTGATAGCGGCCGAATTTGCCCGGCAAGCCAGTTCCATTCGGATTGCAGGAGAGCCGGTCAGGCGGCTAAACAACACGCTGTGGGCGATTTCCAGCCTGCCGGTAGAAGTGGCTGGGAAATGACTGTGAGCGCTTCGCCCATCCTCCACTTCGCGCCGCAAACCTGCGCCCGCGTGACATTGACCGCGCTGGAGGAGATCGGCTTGCCGTTCGAAACCCGCCTCATCGCTTTCATGGCGGGCGAACACCGCAAGCCGGAATTTCTGGCAGTGAACCCTTCGGGCAAGGTTCCTGCGCTGGAAACCCAGCATGGCGTGATCGTGCAAAATGGCGCGATCCTCAGCTATCTGGCGCAGACTTATCCCGATGCTGGTCTGTTGCCCCAGCCAGATGATGCCGCCGGACGAGCAGGCATACTTACCGAACTTTTCCGTTGCTCCAGCGATCTGCACCCGCTGGTCACCCGCTTCGTGATGTCGCCGATGATATCGACTGACCCTGCAGATGCTCCGCGCATCCGGGCGAAAGCGGAAGAGGGTCTGACAATGCAGCTTGCTCCGCTGGAGCAGCGATTGGCTGGCCAGCCATGGATGCTGGGGGAGGAATGGTCGATCCTTGACGCATATCTTGGGTGGATATGGTTCCGTATAACCGGTGCAGGTTTCGAAGCAGATGATTATCCGGCGCTGCAGCAACATTATGTATGCGCCTCGCAAAGGCCCTGCGCCCAGGCCGCCTTGGCGCGCGAGGAAGAGGCGCAGGCAGAACTCAAAGCGCGCGGTCTCCTCTTCACGCCGCCGCCCGCACCCAAGACATGAAGCCGCTTGCGCGGTAAAAGCACATCGAGAGGATGAAACCATGATGACAGGACCAACCCGGCGCATTGTCACCGGCCATGACGCCAGCGGGCAAGCGATCATCCAGGAGGATGGCCCGGTTCCGCGTTACAAACAGGTTGGCGGTGCAACCGGGCCGGTGTTCCATGAGGTATGGAACACACGCGCCACGCCTGCTCCGATAGACGCTTCATCGGGAGAGCCAGACGAAGACGGCATCCTGCTCGCCGCGCCAAAAAACGGCACGCGCATTCGTGTGCTGGATATTCCGCCGGACGATGACAGCTTCAAGGATATGACGCCCGAGGAAGCCAAGGCGCATTTTGCGGAGATTGGTGCGGCCGATGCATCATCCTTCACCGGCAAGGAATCTCGCCATGCCCATATGCATCGTACGGAGACGATCGATTACGGCATCGTTCTGGAAGGCGAAGTCGTGTTGATCATGGACGAGGGCGAAACCACCGTTCGTCCGGGTGACATCGTGATCCAGCGCGGCACCAACCATGGCTGGGCCAATCGCTCTGACAAGAATTGCCGCATCGCCTTCATCCTGATCGATGGTGAATTCGATCCCGCGCTGAAAGGCTGACGATGATCCTTGCTACATTGCACGACGGGACGCGGGACGGGCGCCTTGTTCTGGTGTCTCCCGCATATGATCGCTTTGCTGCCGCACCTCTGCCAACCCTGCAGCAAGCTATTGAGGACTGGCCGGCTTTCGTAGAGGCCGCCGCCGGAGTCAGTGACTTTCCTCAGCTGCTCGATCCGGCATCGCTTACCGCACCGTTGCCGCGGGCATGGCAATGGCTCGATGGTTCCGTTTTCCCGACCCATGCCGACCTGATGCAGATCGCTCTTGGCCACGATCCGATCGAATCCGATCGGCCCCTGATGTATCAGGGCATGTCCGATCGCTTCTATGGCCCGACCGACGACGTGCCCCTCCCAAGCGAGGATGATGGCATCGATTTCGAAGGCGAGTTCGGCGTGATTGTGGACCATGTCCCGATGGGAACCAGTGCAGACGATGCGCTGAAGCACATCAAGCTGATCGTTCAGATCAACGACTGGTCCTTGCGCGCGATCGCCCCGGTCGAGATGAAGACAGGTTTTGGCTGGGTACAGGCCAAGCCCGCGTGTTCGATGGCGCCCTTTGCGGTCACGCCTGAAGTGCTGGGTTCAGCCTGGCAAGACGGGCGGGTGGGGCTGGATTTGCACATAGAATGGAATGGCAAGGCATTCGGTCACGCCAACGGCAGGGCGATGCAATTCGGCTTTCACGAGCTTGTTGCCCATGCTGCCCTGACCCGCGATCTGGTGGCAGGCACGATCATCGGATCTGGAACAGTGTCCAACGTCAACTATGCCGAAGTCGGGTCAAGCTGCATTTCCGAAGTTCGCGCAATCGAGATGATCGCAGATGGAAAGGCCAAGACCGGCTTCATGCGCTTTGGTGACAAGGTGCGGATGGAAGCGCGCGCAACCTCTGGTGCAGCGCCATTTGGCGCAATCGATCAGCAGGTGGTCGCAATATCGAGCAAGAAGTCTTGAGGCCAAACAGGGTTGAGCACTGATGCCGAAACAGGATGAAGGCCTTGACCCGAAATATCGCATGCCGCGATGCTTCGGGTATGCTCCCGGCCCTCGCAACCTTCCTGTTCACCAGCGCCACCGCCGCTACGAAAAGGAGATTGCGGCCTGCACCATGTCCGCTCGGACCGATCCGGATCAACTGGCGCAATTCCTGCCTGAAGGTCTGGTGCTCGGCGAAGAAGCCCGCCTCGAAGTTTGCGTCATGAGCTTCCACAACATCGGATGGCTTGCGGGGCGTGGATATGACATCCTGATGGTGCGGATACCAGCACGCTGGATGCAGCGTCAGAAACAGCAGTCAGGTTACTTCGTCCCCGTGGTGTGGGAGAACATGGCTGACCCGATCATCACGGGGCGCGAAGAGCTGGGTTGGTCAAAGATATTTGCCGATATTTCGGTATCTGCCGAACGCGATGAGCAATGGCGATGCACGGCATCCTGGGATGGCCACCGCTTCTTCGATTTCCAGGCTGCCGCCTTCGAAGAGGCAGCCTCGGCACCATCGCCAATGCCAATGGTGTTTGAAAAATATGTTCCCACCACGGGTGATCCCCAGGCATCGGATGCACATTACCTCACGATTACAGCATCCGATGGCCCGGATACGGAAATCCGGTCGGTAGAGAGAGGTGAAGGGAAGTTTGAATTCCGCGGTGCAAGCTGGGAACAGATGCCTACCCAATATCCGATCGTAAACGCACTTGCCTCGCTGCCATTGGAGGACTTTGGACCGGTCACGAGGGTAATGTCATCCGGAGGAGGAGACGGCAGCGGGCAAGCAAGGCTGGTGCCGGCGCTGTCAGACCAAACGCACCTGATTGAAAAGTGAGCGGACGAGGGCAGGGCAGTTGTCATGCCCAGAACTCGCAAACCCACCAGCCCGCAACGCCACCTCGTCGACCGACGAACTTGCAAGACCTGCCACTCGCTCGCCCTGGCCGAGTGGCAGAACCTCATGGCCTGAGGTCTGACGCCCTAGCGATAGCTGCGCCGATCGGAGACGATTTGCGATTAGACTGACAGCTCCACCATTTAAGTTGCTGATAAGTAAATGTAATCGAATCTCGCGATCAGGCACACGAACTCCTGACGGGGCGACAGGGGGATTTCTTGCATGCCAATCCCGGCTGTGAAGGTCGCGTGGGCGGAATGCCTCGCGCCGCTCAATCCGCTTCCGCGATGCGCAACTTCAGTCCGTCAAGCTCACTGCTCAACGGGATCTGGCATGACAGGCGGGAGCTTTCCTGCCGATGATCCGATCCATCTAGCAGGCTGTCCTCGTCGGCGGCCATGGCGGGCAATGGAAGAACGGACGCGGGATCGATCACCACATGGCAGGTGGCGCAAGAGCAGCAGCCTCCGCACGCAGCCAGCAAGTCCTCAAAGCCGTTGTCGCGGATGGCCTCCATCAGCGATCCTTCCGGCGATACTGTGATGGCTCGCGTTTCGCCCTTGAGGTCTTCGATGTGCAGGGTGATCATTTGATAGTCTCCGTTCAGCTGGCACTGGCCGCGCTGCAATTGGGGCGGATCCGGGTCCGCGGTTTTCGTGATGGGTGGAAGGGGTGGATCAACTGGGGTGTTGCGCCCCGGTATGCTGGGTGTTCTTCGCATCGCTGAATTCGGGATTGCCGGACAATGCCTTGCTGAAATGCCGCCGCACAAGCCACGGCTCGAGAATGCGGCCTACCACGTAAAGTGCGGCAAAAAGCGCGGCGAAGACATAGGCAGGAGTGGGCGAATGGCCTTTGTCTTCGTCCTCTTCCTCCTCCTTCTTGTCTTCAGGTTTCTCGGGCGCGGGCGCGCCAAGGAACACATCGAGCGGGTGTAGTGGCTTTACTTCGTCCTCTTGCTCATCCTCTTCGGCGGCATCCGCCCTGGCTTCGGTTGCAGGCTTCTCCAGATCGTTGATCAGGATCATGGCCTGGGCAAAGCCGAGGAACAGCAACGGGGCCAGAAAGCACATCAGCAATGCCGGGCTGGACAGCTTGTAGAACAGCTTTGATCTGCCGGATTGCTCGACAAGCTGCAGCGTACCGCGGGTGAAGGTCGCCAGCTTGTCCTGCGCTGCGGGATTTTCCTTGGTGTATGTCAGCGTATCGCCGTCGATCTCAAAGGTCGTGCCGCTCGCCTCCAGCAGCGGGCTGAGCCTGTCGAACGCATCTGCCGCAGACCGGGGCGGATCAAGCTCCAGCGAGCCGTCCACATGCCAGATCCGTTCGATCAGGGGTAGTTTCACTTGGACATTCTCCAGCAGGTTACCGGGCATGCGTCAGCCTGCTTTCCGCGCTCAGGGAGCGGGAAAAGCGGCTGGCAAACGCGTTACAGGGGCTTGGTCGAGGTGCGGCCTGGGCCTATTCGGCAGGAACGGCAGTGGGCTGGGGCAAGCGCTTGCGCAGCCACTTGCGACCGGCCCGGTACCATTCCCTGGGGGTGTAAAGCATCGTCTCGTGGACTGGCATGCGCCGGCCACCTTCCATCCCCAGCAGCTCCGCCTCGCCATCGATGCAGGTGCCGAACATGCGATCGATTATGATCCAGGTGCCGGAATAATTGCTGCGCGTCGCTTCATAGTCCTGCGAGTGATGCACGCTGTGGTGCTCGGTCGTGTTGAACAGGAAGCGCCACCAGGCCGGTGTGTTGAACCGCACGTTGATGTGCTGGTAAATGCTGACA
Organism: Alteraurantiacibacter aestuarii; assembly: GCF_009827405.1. GTDB lineage: Bacteria > Pseudomonadota > Alphaproteobacteria > Sphingomonadales > Sphingomonadaceae > Alteraurantiacibacter > Alteraurantiacibacter aestuarii. Next base: position 605,937 of record NZ_WTYY01000002.1, on the reverse strand, counting down.
GTCATGCCAAATGCGCCTGCAAGCAGTACGGCCCGCGGCAGGAAATCGAAGAATCCGCCGATGCCCAAACCGATCAGGAACAGCTCTATCGGATTGCCGACTGCGCCTTTGTTGATGTTCAACTGGGTAATGTAGTGATGGGGGGCATGGGTCGCCCACAGCGGATACCAGTTGTGCATGCCGCGATGCATCCAGTACTGGCCGAAATCGAACATGAAAGAGATCAGGATCGCCTGCAGCAGCAGCGGCATGCTGGTGAACCAGTCCAGCTTGCTCCAGTCATAGGAGCTCAGGATTGCATCGATAATCACGCCATCGCCAATGTAGGCATCGACCATGCGCAGGACGGTGTAGCCGAGGCCGACATAGAAGAGGTCGGTAATCAGTTCCTTCCAGGTCAGGGTCCAGCTCTTGTGGCGGGGGTTGACCCATTCGAGCGCCAGCAACAGCACCCTGAAGGCGATGCCAATGCCGATCGCTGTTGATGCCACGGCGATGGAATTGGGCGCGTAATACCAGAACAGGATTGCCGCGAAGAACATGACCGGCTGGAAATAGGTGAAGATAAAGCGCTTCACCGGACCGCCTTCAACGCGCGGAATGTTTTCCCAGCCAATGGTTACCGGAGCCTGTGCCCCGATGATCCTTTTGCCTACCAGAACACCGTCCATCGTCCTTACCCCGCTTTCGAGAGTCTGGAGATCCGAACCGTCGCACGCAGGACGGGGGGCTGACAATTTGCGAGCCTCGTGTCGTCGTTCCGTGCGTAATTCATCGGCGGACTCCGTATGGCCAGACCGACAATCGGCCCGGTCTCCTAAAGAATCTCTCCCGGCAAACGTGTTCTTATGTTTCTGTTGCTGGTCAGGCTATCGATATTAACGAACGCGTCAAGAGTAATAACGAACTTAAAGTGCCAAAATTGCGCCCGGCAGCGTCAGGCACGGCCTCAGCCCCTGTCAATGTAGGCCCGCCACCCGCCAAGATCGGTGATATCCTCTGCACCAACCGTCGCGCGAGGCTCCGCGACGAAGCCTTTCACGCTGCTGCCATCGGCCAGCGTGACCGTTCCAATGGCCAGTGGCGCAGGAACCTCGGCAACGAAACTTCCGAAGGCGGCAACGTCGAGCTCATAGACTTCGACTGCGATACCGGACCCGTCCTCGCTGTGGACAAGCGCCGGTTTGGCCGGCACGCTGTCGGCCATGGCGTAAAGGCGGTAGGTGGGCGCGGTCTGGAACGCACCGATGAAGCGTGCATCGCGCGAAGTCAGCTGCCAGTGCAGCGGCATGTCCTTCAGGTGCGCGCCAACGACAGCAAGTTTCACGCTTTCCATTCTTCCCTCCAAATCGAGTGGGGGCGGAGCGGGCAGGTCCGCCGCCGCAAGGTAGGTTTCGGCTGCCGACATCAGGCCGATGTCGGTACTGGCCGGGCCGATCAGCGTTATGCCAAAGCCGGTGCCGTTGCTGCGGACGCCGGTCGGCACGGCAATTGCGGCCATGTCGAGCAGGTTGACGAAATTTGTATAGCGCCCAAGATTGCTGTTCAGCGCGATCGGGCTGGCCAGCAATTCCGCCACCCGGTACGTGGTACCGGTGGTGGGAAAGGCCAGCATGTCGACCTGCTGCCACATCTCATCCGCATGGCGCTGCAGTTCGGCGAGACGGTAGATGCCGTTGAACAATTCCACCGCCGTGATGTCTGCTCCGGGCGCAACCACGCGGCGGACAGTTTCATCGATGGCATCCGGGTCGCTGCCCAGCAGCTCTGCGATGGCTGCGGTTCGCTCGGCCACCCACGGGCCGCTGTACAGCAGGCTCGCCGCCTCATCCAGCGGCGCGATATCCAGCTCGACGATCTGCGCATCTTTGCCCAGCCGGGTGAGCGCCGCATCGTAGAGATATTCGGACTGGCTGTCGCCAAACCATGCGCGCTGATCGCGGCGCGGCACGCCGATGCGCCGGGGCTGGAGCGGGCGGTCGGATAGCGGCTTCGAGAAGGGATCCGCCGGATCGAAACCGGCGATTACATTGTCCACCAGGCGCGCGTCTGCCACGCTGTCGGCAAATACGGTGATGCAATCCAGCGTCCGGCAGGCGGGGACCAGGCCGCGCGTGCTCCACCGCCCCTTGCTCGGCTTCAGTCCGACCAGGTGGTTGAAGGCAGCAGGCACCCGGCCCGATCCCGCCGTATCGGTTCCCAGCGAGAATGCGACGAGGCCCGCCGCGACGGCGACCGCCGAACCCGAGCTTGATCCGCCGCTGACATAAGCGAGGTTATAGGCATTGCGCGGAATGCCATATGGGCTGCGCACGCCGACAAGTCCGGTGGCAAACTGGTCCAGATTGGTCTTGCCAATGCAGATCGCGCCAGCTTCCACCAGCTTGTGGACCACGCTGGCAGATGCGGCTGGCGTATAGGCGAAGGCCGGGCAGGCTGCAGTCGTCTCGAACCCTTCCGCGTCGATATTGTCCTTGATGGCAAAGGGCACGCCCGCAAGCGGGAGGTGTTCTTTCAGCGCAATACGCGCGTCCACGGCGCGCGCGGCGGCGAGAATGTCCTCTGGCGCGGCGCGGCTGATCCAGATCCGCGGCTGCACCGCATCATAGGCGCAAAGGCGGGCAAGAACTTCTTCCGCCACGGCGAGCGCAGTGGTCTTGCCGCCATTTACCTGTGCCGCGATCGCGCCTGCGCTTTGCCGGTCCAGTGCCGTCATGAGCGCGTCAGCGCCAGCAGCGGAGCGCCCGGTTCTATCGATTGGCGTTCACTGATGTAGAGCGCGGAAATTGTCCCGCTGCCGGGGCTTTCCAGTGGGCATTCCATCTTCATTGCCTCAATTACTGCGATGATCTGGCCCGCCTGGACCTCGTCACCTTCGGCAACCAGCAACTTCCAGACGCTTCCCCCGAAGGGCGCTTCGATCACGTCGGCACCTTCGGGCACCTCGATCGTGGGGGCGGCAAGAGTGCCTGCTGCCGGATCATCGGCGAGTTCCGAAATGCGATCAAATTCGCCGTTGCGCTGCCATTCCGCGCGTTCATCATCGAAAGCGGCCTGACGCTGTTTCTGGAAGGCCGAGATTGAATCGGCGTTTTCGGCCAGGAAGGCGCGATAGTCCGCCAGGCGGAATTCCGAGTGCTCGACCTCTATCGACCGGCGGCCATTGGGAAAGTCCCTGCGCCATTCGACCAGCTCTTCCGCGCTCACCTTGAAAAAACGGATCTGGTCGAAGAAGCGCAGCAGCCACGGCTTGCCCTCCACGAAGGCGTCGGTCTGGCGATAGGTGTTCCACACCTGGATGGTGCGACCGAACAGCTGGTAACCGCCGGGGCCTTCCATGCCGTAGATACACATGTATGCGCCGCCGATCCCCACGACATTGGGCGGGGTCCAGGTGCGGGCGGGATTGTACTTGGTGGTGACCAGCCGGTGACGTGGATCGACCGGAGTGGCCACCGGCGCGCCCAGATAAACGTCACCCAGGCCCATCACCAGATAGCTGGCATCGAAGATCACATCCTCCACCGCATCGGCGTCTGTCAGGCCGTTTATGCGGCGGATGAACTCGATATTATCCGGACACCACGGCGCGTCATCACGCACCGCCGCCATGTACTTCTCTATCGTCTCGATGGTGGCCGGATCGCGCCAGCTGAGTGGAAGATGGACGATCCGCGACGGGATGGTGAAATCCTCCAGATCGCCAAGCTCGTTCTCGGCCTCCATCAGCGCGGCAAGTGCGCCCCGCTGGTCGAGCGCGTCATCGTCGAAATGGAGTTGCAGCGAGCGTATGCCGGGCACGATGTCGATCACTCCCGGCAGGGCCTTGCTTTCCAGCACGGTCATCAGCGCATGCACGCGGATGCGCAGTTCGATGTCGAGCACGATGGGCCCGTATTCAACCAGGATATTGCGGTCGCCCTGCTGGCGATAGACGGTCCGCGGACGCAGTCCCTGCGCCGGTGTGTCGGCAAGGATCGGCGAAAGCGCGGCGATCGCGCGTTCCGGCGCAGCGGCGGCAGGCTCCTGCGTAATCTGCGTCAACGGTGCGCGGTCGGCCGCAATGGCATCATCATATGTGACGGGTACGAAACGCAGGCGGTTGCCGGGGGCGAGCTGCCCGATCTTCCAGCGGTCCGCCGCGATCACCACGAAGGGACAGACGAAACCGCCGAGCGACGGGCCGTCCGGGCCAAGGATGATCGGCATGTCGCCGGTGAAGTCGACCGCGCCGATGGCGTATGGATTGTCGTGGATGTTCGACGGATGCAGGCCAGCTTCGCCGCCGTCGGTGCGCGCCCATTGCGGCTTTGGCCCGACCAGCCGCACACCGGTGCGGTTGCTGTTGTAGTGCACCTGCCATTCTGCCTTGAGGATCGCGTCTATATCCTCCTCAGTGAAGAAGTCCGGCGCGCCGTGCGGGCCGTAGAGGACTCGCAGCGTCCAGCGATTGCCGAAGTCCGGCGCCGCTTCCACGGGTGCGGGCGTGCCAATGTCGTTTGCCGCCAGGTGAAGCGTGTCACCGGCGAGCAGTCGCCGCGCCGCATGGCCGCCGAACTGGCCGAGCTCGAAGGTGCTGCGGCTGCCGAGATAGGGCGGAACCTCAAGCCCGCCTGCAAACAGGATATAACCACGCATGCCGCCGCCAGAAACGCGCCCGAGCGAGAGTGTCTGACCCGCGCCGATGTCAACAGGGATGCCCCGTTCAACTGGCTCGCCGTCCAGTCGGGCACCGAAATCGGCGCCGGCAAGGCATATCCGTGCTGGCGCGTTGAAATACAGGGTCGGTCCGGTGAAGGTAACCTCCAGCCCGGCGGCATCCTCCGGATTGCCGAGCCGCTGATTGCCGATCCGGAAGGAGCGATCATCCATCGGACCGGAGGGGGGCACGCCGATCGCCCACAGGCCCTGCCGGCCGGGCCAGTCCTGCACGGTGGTGGCAGTGCCGCCGGAGACCACCCGGACGCTGCGGGGATTATATTCGATCGTCTCGAGCAGCTTGGTGGAAACCTGCCCTGACGCGAAATCCTCATTGCGCACAACGTCGCGCAGCCAGCGCAGGTTGGTCTCGATACCGTCCAGGTGACTTTCGTCGAGCGCCGCCTGCATCGCCAATTTGGCTGCGTCCCGCGTTTCGCCGTGAACGATCAGCTTGGCGATCATCGGATCGTACCATGCGCTGATCGCACTGCCGGCCTCGCACCAGGTCTCCGCACGGATGGATTCGGGGAAATGGAGTGCGACGAGCGTGCCGGTGGTCGGGCGATAGTCGAGTGCAGGATCTTCGGCATACAGGCGAACCTGCATAGAGTGCCCGCGCGGCTCCGGCGGTTCGCCATTCAGGAACGAATAGTCACCCGTCGCCCCGCGGACCATCCACTCGACCAGATCGATGCGCATCACTTCCTCAGTGACGCCGTGCTCGACCTGAAGCCGTGTGTTCATTTCGAGAAAGAAGAATTCCTGACGTTCGGCATCGAACAGGAACTCGACAGTGCCTGCAGAGCGATACCGGGCAGCCTCGCCAAGGCGGACAGCCGCAGCGATCAGCTCTTCGCGCACTGCCGGGGAGAGTTGCGGGGCGGGGGCTTCCTCGACCACCTTCTGATTGCGTCGCTGCAATGAGCAATCGCGTTCGCCAAGCGGCATTATGCGGCCATCCCCGTCGCCGAAAATCTGCACTTCGATATGGCGCGCGCGGGAAATATACCGTTCGAGGAACACGCCTGCATCGCCGAAATTTCCGGCGCCGAGACGCGCGACACCGGCGAAGCCTTCGCGCACGGCGGCTTCGTCCTCGCAGATCCGCATGCCGATGCCGCCGCCGCCAGCGGTGGCTTTCAGGATTACCGGATAGCCGATTTCATTGGCTGCCTGTGCGGCGTTGTCGGCATCGGTCAACAGTCCCGTGCCGGGTGCGAGTGCCACGCCGTGTTCAGCCGCCAGCGCGCGGGCGCTGTGCTTGAGGCCAAAGGTGCGCATGTTCTCGGGCGTGGGGCCAACGAACACGATGCCGGCGGCTTCGCAGGCCTCGGCAAATTCGGCATTCTCGGCCAGAAAGCCATAGCCGGGGTGGATGAAGCCGGCGCCGGTTTCCCTCGCCGCATTGATGATCGCAGCGACATCAAGATAGCTCTCTGTCGCCGGTGCGGGACCGATGCAAACGGCCACATCCGCCTGCGACACATGCAGCGAACCGGCATCGGCCTCGGAATAAACGGCCACCGAACGCAGGCCCATGCTGCGCAGAGTGCGGATAATCCGGGTGGCGATTGCCCCCCGGTTTGCGACCAGTACCGTCGTTATACTCATGCCGTGACGATCATCCGCACTTTGGTTGGATTGAAGGCGTTGCAGGGATTGTTGATCTGCGGGCAATTCGACACCACGACGATCACATCCATATCGGCGCGCAGATCGACCGTAAGCCCCGGGGCCGAAATGCCATCGACGATCCCCAGCGAACCGTCTTCCATGACCGGCACATTCATGAAGAAATTGATGTTGGAGACAATGTCCCGCTTGCTGCGCCCCTCAGTCAGGTTGGCTTCGAGGAAGTTCTCGACGCAGGCATGTTGCGACTTGGTGTGATGGCCGTAGCGCAGCATATTGGATTCGCAGGAGCAAGCCCCGCCAATTGTGTCGTGATACTCGACCGAAGTGGCGGTGATGGTCATCATCGCGCGCCCTTCGTTCGACCGCAGCACCGATCCCTTGCGCAGGAACAGATTGCCCTGCATCGCAACGGTGTCCTGCGCGCTGTAGCGTTCGGCATCGTCGGCGGCGCAATAGAGCAGGAAGTCGACCGCCTGATTGCCTTCCAGATCGACAATGCGGAGGGATTGACCGGCGGCGATATGATAAAGCCAAGGTGCCCGGGCGGGCACGACCTCGTCATGAATAACAGTGTCTGAAAGCCCTTGTAATCCCGGTGCGGCAGTCATTTCTGGGTCAGTCTTCCTACTTAGCGGCGGAAATAGTCTTCAACGTTCTGGAAGGCACGCAACCCCTCCGGCGTTGCGGTGCGAATGGGATCGTCTTCGCCTGTCACGGCGCCGCGCCAGGCAGAAAGGCGCAGGGGCGTGACGGTCCACGCCTCGCGCGGATCCAGGACGTGCGGGCAATTGGCGATCACGATAATCACGTCCATTTCGGCGCGCAGCAGCACGGTGCGCCCGGCAGCGAAGGGGCCGACAAGCGGAACGATGGTCCCGTCCGCTTCGATCCGCGTGCCTTTGAACAGGTTGACGCAAGGGTGGACATCGCGCCGTTGCAGCCCGTGCTTGGCGGACCCGAGCAGCAGGCGGTCGCGGCCGTTGGGGCAGGCGCCGCTGTTACTGCCTTCGCCATATTTGGCTGCGTTGGTCGCAGCGTTGGAGGTGCCGCAAAAAGTGTCGTGGGTTTGTGCGTCGTCTTCCACGATGCTCAGCAACACGCGGCCCATGTCGGACAGTAACAGCTTGCCCGCGCCGAGATAGGCATTCCACTGGACCTTGACCGTATCCGCGACATTCAGGCGCTCACTCGGCATTTCGGCGTTGAAGACCAGCAGCGAGGCGCATGCATCGCCTGCCAGGTCGATCATCCGCAGCCGGGTGCCGCGCGCCAGCCTGCGCGTGGCATAACCGCCTGCCGCGACAGTCTCTTCCCACAGCAGATCATCGCAATCGACATCGGCGGGAAGGTCGTCGGCCACGGGGGGCAGCGCGGGCATGGCTTCGACGACCGTGCCCCCCATCGCGCGGGCATGATCGCGTGCCGCTTTGGGATCGGCGAGTGCTGTCACGCAGCCATGCCCTTGCGGGATCGGTCCCTGCCCGGGGCCTCGTCATCCTTGCCGGTTGCCTGATCCTGCTCGTGCAGCGGCGGCAGCAGGGCGGTCGTGGTGACGAGTTGCAGCTGATGGACGCCGCGAATTCCGCGCAAGGCATCGCACAGAGCCTCCAGCCGGACAGCCGGACCCTGTACCAGCAGAACTTCGAGTGACTGGTCGTCCTCGAGAAACACGTGCTGCGAGGAGATGACTTCCTTCAGATAGTGAAGCTGGGTTGTGGCGAGTTGCTGCCGCACGCCTGCGCGGTCTCCGCGATAAACCAGCGTAATGGTCCCGGCCAGCGTGCCTTTGGGGCGGGTCAGTGCCTCATGGTCCGCCAGCGCATGACGGATCAGCTCGGCGATCAGCTGCGAACGGGACGGCAGGCCGCGCTCTTCAACCATCACGTCAAGCTGTCGGGAAAGCTCTGCCGGAAGACTCATGCTGAGCCTGGCGAGACTGGTGGGTTCGGTAGCCATATTGTTCCTCCTCTCAATTATTACGAGTTTCGTCAACTGTAATAATGCAGTTGACTTCCGGGCCGTTCTCAGCGCCATTGTCAACGCAAGTTCCGGCCTCGACGGTGGCCTGCTTCTTGAGCGGAAGGTCGTAAACGACGGTGGCACCGTAACGGTGCGGAGCGTGCGGATCATGGCGCGCCTTGTCCAGTGTCAAAACGCGCGTGCCGAGCGAGAATGCCTCGCCGATATCGTGGGTTACCATCACGACGGTCAGCGAATAATCGCTCCACAAGCGCGTTATCAGCGCGTGCATGTCGGCCCTGATGCCGGGATCAAGCGCGCCAAACGGCTCGTCCAGCAGCAGGAGTCTGGGCCGCTTGATCAGCGCTTGGGCAATTGCCAGACGCTGTTGCATACCGCCAGACATCTGGGCCGGGTAAAGATGCAGGTTGTCGCTCAGGCCAACAGCCGCCAGCATCTCTTCCGCCTCTGCTTCGGCAGCCCGGCGGCGCGCGCCGAACAATCGTGCAGTCAGCGGAGCCTGCGCGCATTCGAGACCGAACACGGTGTTGCCCAGAACCGTCAGGTGGGAAAACACCGAATACCGCTGGAACACCACGCCGCGGTCAGGCTCACATTGGGGTTTGAGCGGCTCATCGTTGAGCAGGATGGTCCCCTTGGTCGGCGCTTCCTGCCCCAGCAGCACGCGCAGCAGACTGCTCTTGCCTGCTCCTGACGGGCCAATGATCGAGACAAAGGAGCCCGCCTCGATATTGAGGTTGATCCGCTCCAGGACCACCTTGTCGCCATATTCGACCCAAACGTTCTGGAGGCTGAGCAGCGCGTTCAATGGTTTGCTCCATGAGCCCAGCGGAACAGGCGGCGACTGGACCAGTTCAGAAGAATGTCCGTCGTCGCGGCGAGCAGCGCTATCCACGCCACGTAAGGCAGGATCACGTCCATCGCCAGATAGCGGCGGACCAGGAAGATGCGATATCCAAGCCCGATATCGGAGGCGATCGCCTCTGCCGAGATCAGGAAGACCCACGCCGGACCAAGCGACAGGCGCACTGCCTGGATCAGCCGCGGCATGGCCTGGGGCAGGGCGACCCGCAGGATCAGTTGCCAGGTGCTTGCGCCCAGTGTCTGCGCCTTGACGATCTGCTCTCTGGGCAAGGCGGCCATATGGGCAGCAATGTCGCGGATCATGAAGGGCGCCACGCCGATGACGATCAGCGCCACCTTGGCGGTCTCCCCAAGTCCGAAGGCAATGAACAGTATCGGCAGCAATGCGATTGGCGGGATAACTGCGATGCCGGTCACCAGCGTGGAAAAGGTCGCGCGGACAGGTGGCAGTATGCCCAGCAATATCCCCACGATCAGAGCGGCCAGCGTGGAGATGGCTATCCCCAGGCCAAGACGCTGCAGACTGGCGAACGTGTCTGCCCAGAACAGGAGCCTGCCAGACAGGCGATCCGGTTCAAACACCAGCCCCCACATGGCCTGCACCATGGCGCCGGGAATGGGCAAAATCTTGTCGCTGGGATTGATCGCGTGGCGATCAGCAGAGACCACCAGATAAACCATCAACAGGACCAGGATCGGAATGGCGCCGAGGAGCAGGCTGTTGCGGCGCCCTATGTTACGGTTCACCCAGCGCATAACATTCCGATCAGGATCTTGCTGTCAGCCAGTTTCAGCAGGTCACAAGGCCCCATCTGCGGCCATTTGCATGTAGGTTTCGTCGAAACGCAGGGTGATGTGATCCGGATCGCCCAGGGTCTTGCCTCCCGGAAACGCCATGCCGATCGCATCGGCAGAACTTGCCCCCTGGCCGAACAGTCCCTGCGAGAAGCTGAAGTCGCGCACACGCGTCATCGTCTCGATCAGCGCCGCGTCCGAAGTGGCCGCGACTGCCGCCTGCGGCTCTGTGTAGAGATAAGTGGTTGCAAGCTGGCCCTCGAAATTCTCGAGCGTTGTACCGGCAAGCTCGGCCATCGCCGCACGTGCCGCTCTGCCCTGCTCGTCCTGCCTTTGCATCAATGCGGTCGTCTCGTACCAGATGCCAGCCAGGGCCTTGCCGAGGTTGGGATTGGCCTGGAGCGTCGCCGTGTCGACGACCAGAAGGTCAAGAATCTCGCCCGGGATATCAGCGGAACTGAACACTTCGTTCGCGCCGGGTGTCTGCCTCATCGTCGAGAGCTGCGGGTTCCAGGCGACTGCGGCGGTCACGTCGGGCGAGGTGAAGGCGCTGGCGATATCCGCGTCCGAGGTGTTGACGGTCCTGACATCAGTCATGGACATGCCGACCGATTCGAGCCCGCGGGCGAGCAGATAGTGGGATACCGAAAGCTCGACCAGATAGACCTGTCGCCCCATGATTGCGCTGAGGCTGTCGGAGCCCTTCAGGAGAATACCGTCATTGCCGTTGGAATAGTCGCCGACGATAATTGCGCTGGTGTCCTTCCCGCCCGCTGCGGGGATGGTGAGGGCGTCCATGTTCGCAACGGTCACGCCGTCAAGCTGACCGGCGGTATACTGGTTCACCGACTCGACGTAGTCATTGACCTGCACAATGTTGATCTCAATGCCGTATTTGTCGGCCCACTTCTTCACGATGCCGGCCTGATCGGCATAGGCCCAGGGCATCCAGCCGGCATAGATCGACCAGCCGATGCTGAACTCGGTTCGTGGTGCTGCTGTTTCCTCGGCTGTTGGTGAGCAAGACGCTATGACGAAGGCGCATGCCAGTATCGCTACTGCCCCCGCGCGACGGATCTTGTTGAGCATGGTTGGTTTCCTTTCGCACTTGCAGCATTGCCGCAAACCAACGCATTGTCCATCGGAAATGTATTACCATTGTTATTTTTCGTAATATCCATATGAAGGCAGTTGTTCGCGTGGGCGGCAGCAGTTGCGCCAGCACCACGAATCGCCTGGGAGGGCTTGCATAGAAGGCTTACGCGCGCCGCCGATCTGGTGGCCTTGCTCGGAGTATTCGATGCCTCAGTCGCCCACATCCAGCTACAATCCGGCCCTGTCCGGTAACTCGCAATCCGCGACATCGCGCAGCTATCCCAATGGCAATCCGGTTCTGGGATATAACCCGGTCGGCGCACGCAACACCGATTCCGCCGTGCCGCTGCATGGCGCCGGGCCTGTGGTGCATGACTATGCCTGCGAAGAGGCGGCGGCGGGCAGTCTCTCCTTTCGCTGGACATATGGCTCCAACGTCGCGGCCACAAATCGCGATCCGCGGGTGCAGGTGGTGCAATATAATGAGGACACTTTCGTCATGCGGCAGAACGTCTGCGTGCATTGGGAAGCGCCTTTCACCTATCTGCTGTTCGGCAACGATGGCGCCCTGCTGATCGATACCGGCGCGACCGCGAATGCCAGCCATTATCCGCTGCGTGAGACGGTGGATGCGATCGTCACCCGCTGGGGTCAGGCACGCGGACGCACAAGCGTGCCGTTGACTGTTGCGCTGACATCGGCCGAGGATATCGCGCAGAACCAGGGGCTGGTGCAGTTTGCCGGTCGGCCGGACACCATGATCGTTCCCAAGCCGCTGGAGCTTATGAAGCTGCATTATGGCGTCAGCGCCAGCTGGCCTTCGGGCAGTGGCCATATCGATCTGGGCGACCGCGTGATCGAAGTGATCCCCACACCCGGCTCGCACAAGGACGGGGTGAGCTTCTACGATCCCTATTGTGATTTCCTGTTCACCGGCGACCTGCTGTTTCCGGGCCGGATCAACATCAGCAATGATCGCGACTTTGTGGCGTCGCTGGAACGGCTGACTGCCTTTGCCGCGCGCAATCCGGTCAAATGGCTGCTCGGCGGTCATATCGACATGATGTTCTTGCCGGGCAAGTACTACCCGCGCTTCAGGAACTTCAAACCCTATGAGCGGGTGCTGGAAATGACGCCCGACCTGATTGGAGAGGCACTGCACCACGCGCGTGAGATCGCCGGGAAAGAGACGATGCTGATCCGGCCCGATTTCGTGCTCTTCAATGGTGTCAGCCCCGATCAGAGGTCGCAGGTTTGGCCCGAGGGTGTGCCCAATATTGAAGCGCCCCGACCCTTCTGACGACTGAAAGGACCATCATGGACCGTCGTGCCTTCATTTCATACAACGCGGCGATCGCCGTCACTCAGGTGGCAGGCGTAGCGCTGACGACCCGAAGCGAAGCAGCAATGGCCGCCACGCGCGCCCAGGACATCGATTTCAAGAGCAATCTGCCCGCACCCGGAAGCTTCCCCGACCGGTGGATATGCGGTTCGTCGTCCTGCATGGACAACACCGATCCGCCCGTTCACGTCCATTGGTACAATGCGCACACCGCCATTCTGAGGCAGAACAAGGCCTACAGCTACGAAGCGCCGTTCGCACCGCTCTATTTCGGCAATGACCGGGTACTCCTGCTCGACGAAGGCTTTACCCAGCTGCGCAACGACTGGGATCTGCGCGGCGTCGTCGACGAATGTATCGACGAGTGGTGCGCGCGAAATGGCCGCGACCCTGCCAGCATGGAACTGCTGGTCGCCTTCAGCCACCTTCACGCAGACCACTATGCCGCCACCAACCAGTTCGCGGACCGTCCCCGCACGCGCTATATGGGCCTGACCCATGAGGAGATGGTCGGCTTCTGGGGCATGACCAATTTTCCGGAGGAGCGTGTGACGCTCGACCTGGGCGGGCGCGAGATTCTTATCTGGGGTTCGCCCGGCCACGTGGTCTCGGAATTCGCCTATTACGACAGCTACACCCAGATCCTCTACACCGGCGACATGTTCTATCGCGGGCGCTGCTACATCAGCTTCTGGGAACCGTGGTTCGACAGCATGACGCGGCTGATCGAGTTTGTTGATACCCATCCCGTGACCCATGTCATGGGTTGCCATGTGGAGATCAGCAAAGACGGCGAGGACTACCCCTACGGGGTCACCTATCAGCCCGACGAGGCGCCGGTGCAAATGACCTTGCAGCAACTTCGCGAGGCATATGACTATGCCAAGACGATTACCGAGCCGGGCATCTATTTCACCGGCACCGTGTTCCTCTGCAATCAGACGCGCAGCATGACCACCATCGATGTCAATCCATACCGTTACAGTTGAGCCAAGGCAGGCTCGCCGCAGGAGAACCTTAATGAAACAGATCGTTGCTCTCGCCTTGCTGTGTACGGCAGCGTGCTCTTCGGAAACGCCGGAGGTGCCGGAAGCCACCCCGCTTCCCTTCACCGAAAACGCCATGGCGGTGCCCGGCTTTGCCGATTTCCTGCTGGTTGACGGGGATACGGTGTGGACCACCAACGATGGCCGCATTGAACAATGGTCCACCGACGGCAAGCTGGCCGCGGTGGAGATTGCCCGCCCCTGCGGCACGATGGCGATGGCCGAAGGCTCGCTGTGGGTCGGCAATTGTGAAGGTGGCGAAGTCTACCGGATCGATCCGGTCACGGCGCAGGTGGTCGCAACCATTCCCGCCGGCATCGGGCCGAGCGGGGAGCAGAACGTCGTCGCTGGCGCGGGATCCGTCTGGGCTCCGGATCAGGCGGCGGGCAAGATCTCGCGGATCGATCCCGCAACCAATACGGTGGTCGCCTCAATCGATGTCGCACCCGGTACAACCTATCTCGCATTTGGCTTCGATGTTGTGTGGGCCGTTAGCGGAGAGGGGCAGTCACTTCAGCGGATCGATCCGGCAACCAATACCGTGACAGATACGATATCGCTGGGCGAGATGCCCGGCTTCCTTGCCGCAGGCGAGGGCGCGGTCTGGGTGCAGGAGCAGGGTGCAGGCACGGTTGCCCGGATCGATCCGGCCACTCGCGCAGTGACCGATCGCGTGACCGTCGGCGAAAACCTTAAATGGGGCGATATCGATACTGGCGGCGGCAAGGTCTGGCTGCGCACGACCGATGACCAGACATTCGTGGAGATCGATGCGGAGACGATGGAAATCCTCGCGCGTGTCGGCGCCGCCGAGGGCAGCGGCGCGCTGCGCTACACGCCGGACGGCATCTGGACCAGCGCGCATGATGTTCAAACACTGACCTGGTGGACCAGGAAATGATGCACCCCCGGGGCCAGCTGACAGCGTCTCCTGGCCCCGGGCATGATTCGACAATCATCGCCTGCACTTGTTGCATCTGGATGACGCGGGAGCATGACGGGGATGTCGGAATGGCCGGAATGCAGCGCCAAAGAAGCGCCAAAGAGGACCAAAAATTCAATGATTCCCGCACTTGCGAAGCTTATTCGCAGTTGCAGCAAAAAGCCTGATTAATACTCTTGACGCATTCCGTAATATCTATACATTTTCCCTTGTCGCCACAGAGAACGACAGAAACAGGGGAAGAGGATCTGCAGGATTGGGCCGGCTTTCGGCCTAATATGGAGATTGTCTATGGATCGACCGTCGGCCAGCTATACGTCCCCTGAGGATGCCTGCGCTGCTGAGGTTGTGTCGGCTTCCATCGAGAATTCAGCCAGCGAACTCATGGCCGACAAGGCCAGGGAAAGTCCGTTAAAGCGGACCCTCATCAATCTGGTGCCACCTGCGACGCTTGTGTTTGTCGTCTTGAGCTGGATGCTTCTTCCCAGGTCGATAACCGAAAGCGAATGGTCGCTCGTCGTCGCCAGCGCAGCCATCACCTTCTTCGTGCTGGGCCTGGAGCAGGTTCTCGAACGCCACAAGAGCTGGCGCCTGAACCGCAAGGAATTCGCCACCGACCTTTTCTACGTCATTCT
Organism: Alteraurantiacibacter aestuarii; assembly: GCF_009827405.1. Classification (GTDB taxonomy): domain Bacteria; phylum Pseudomonadota; class Alphaproteobacteria; order Sphingomonadales; family Sphingomonadaceae; genus Alteraurantiacibacter; species Alteraurantiacibacter aestuarii. Next base: position 590,901 of record NZ_WTYY01000002.1, on the reverse strand, counting down.
GATGGCCACCGCGATCTCGTGGGCGGCGCAGACCTTCGCCGATCAGCCGCTTGTCTCGCTCAAGGAATCGCTCGGCATTGCCACGCCCTGGGTTTTGGCCATGCCGTTCCTGTTGCAGGTCGCCCTGGTGGTCTTCCTGATTGAGTTCGGTCAGTACTGGATGCACCGGCTGATGCACGACTGGTATCCGGCCTGGCTGACCCACGCGCCGCACCACCACATTACCCAGCTCAATGCGATGAAGGGGGCGGTGGGCAATCCCATCGAACTCTTCCTGATCAGCCTGAGCGTTATTGCGCTGTTCGATTTCGATACGGTCGCCTTGTTCTGCGGCATCAACGTGCTCAGCGTGATTTCCGTCTTCGCGCACGCCAATGTCCGCTCGGACCCGCCAGTGTTTTACTCATACGTCTTCACCACGATCCGGCATCACAGCCTGCATCACACGGCGCTGAGCTATGAGGACACGCGTTGCAACTACGGTAACTCGCTGATCCTGCTCGACCGGATCTTCGGCACCTATCGTGAAGGTGAGTCCGAGATTGTGGGCCAGGATGAGCGCAGGCGGCTGACAATCTACGAGCAGTTCCTGTTCCCGTTTCAGCCGCTGATCCAGAAATACAATGCAAAAAGGAGCAAGTCGGCATCGGCCGATACTTGAGAAGTGCCAGCCATAGGAGTGCAAATTAAAATAATCAGACGGGATCGCGTCAACAGATACATAAACGAGAGCGTAATTCCCGAATAACGGTAAGCGGGCAGCTCAAAGCATCCACAAATAGAATTCGTCAGACTTCGGCATGCGTGCCGAGGTGCGGGGGAATTCAACCTAAATGAGGGACTAACGACAATGAGAAATTGCGCAAAACTAAGACTCGGGATGCTCTCGGCGACTATGTTCACCAGCGCCATCACCGCCATTCCCGCCTTTGCCCAGGAACTGGCGACGACCGAAGCCGTGACCGATGATGCCATCTTCGTCACGGCCACAAGGCGCACCACGACGCTGATGGACACGCCGATCAACATTTCCGCGCTCGGTTCAGAAGAGATGGATCGCCAGCGCATCGATGACCTGCGCGACATTGCCGACTTCACCCCCGGCCTGACGGTGTCGGACACCGGCGCGGGATCGACCGGCACAGTGGTGATGCGCGGCCTGAACGCATCCGACACAGGCGACGGCGGAGCGATTTACGATGACGCGCTGGGCATCTACCTTGGCGAAGTTCCGCTCTATTACGATTTCAAGCTGATCGACATCGCTCGCGTTGAGACACTGCTGGGGCCGCAGGGTACGCTCTATGGCCTGGGTACGCTGGCCGGCGCGATCCGCTATATCCCCAACCGTCCGAACACCGACTATATCGAAGGTGCTGCGCATGGCCGCACCTATTTCATGTCACATAGCGGTGACATCGGCTTTCAGGCTGACGGCATGCTCAACCTGCCGATCGTGCGCGATCACATCGCCTTTCGAACCGCCACCGGCTATTATTCCAATGCGGGGTTCATCGATTATCCGCTGCTGGTCAATGAACCGGGCGTATCGCTGCCCCAGCCGGACGGCCCCACCAGCATTTCGGATGCCGGTTACGCAGCGAACCTGCACCGCGAAGATGATGTGAACTTCGAACACACCTTCACCTCGCGCAACCAGATGCTGCTCCAGACCACCGAAGACCTGCAACTGCTGCTTACCTATGCCTATCAGCGGACTACCACCGATGGCGCGCAGTCGAACAGTGCGGGCGTTCTGGGAACCGGACGATATGAAAACGCCAGCCGCTTTATCGAGCCGGTGGAGCGCAGCGCGCATCTCTTCAGCGCCGAACTCAATGCCAATGTCGCCGACATCTTCGATGTGGTGGCCACCGTCGCCCATACCAAGGTCAAGTTCCACGACAGCGCCGACGTGACCGATCTGCTGCTTGATCTTGATTACGATTATGAGCTGTTCCCGGCTTTCGCCGGCTACACCGACTCCCAGAGAAACCGGGACCAGAACAATGCCGAAATGCGCCTCGTATCGGCGCATGGCGGGCCGGTCAGCTGGGTTCTCGGCGGCTTTTACAACGAGAACAAGTATCAGAGCGACTACGCCGAACGCATCCCGAACCATCCCTGGGTCGATCCCACGACCAACCCGGAAGCTCTGGAATATGTGAGCTACATCACTTCCAAGGTGACCGAGAAGGCGATCTTCGGTGAAAGCACGCTGGAGGTCACGCCGGAATGGCAGGTCACTGCCGGTGCGCGCTATTTCAAATACACCTCGACCATTGCCGGGGCGGCTGCGCTGCCGGTTCTGGGTGACCCGCTCAGCCCGTACGACCTGCCTGCCAACGGTGGCGATGCGGCGAAGGATGGCTGGGTGTGGAAGCTCAACACCTCATATGAATTCTCACCGGATCTGATGGTCTATGGCACGTACAGCAAGGGCTATCGCATCGGCGGCCCGAACCGCGTTGCTCCGTGTCCGGCCGACATCACGCCCGGCCAGCAGATCATTTGCGCTCTGCCGGATGAATTGCAGTATGGCCCGGACACGACCAAGAACATCGAACTGGGTATTCGCGGACAGTTGTTCGACCGGCTGCTGTCATTCAGCTTCAACGTGTTCCACATCGACTGGCAGGGCATCCAGGTCGACTCCTCCACGCTCTACGGTGCCACGGGCATCACGGTGAATGGCGGTTCGGCCAGGTCGAAGGGCTTCGAGACGTCTTTCCAGCTGCGCCCCACGCCCGAGCTGACGATCCAGGGCACCTATTCCTACACGGACGCCATCCTGACCGAGGACGTGCCGGGCATCATCACCATTCGCACGACGCCCAATAATTACGACAACCGCTTCAGCCAGCTTGATGCCTTGTCAGGTGACCGCCTGCCGGGCTCTGCCAAGAATTCCGGCAGTCTGGGCGTGACCTATATGACACCGCTTGCCGATGGCGACCTGATCGCAAACTGGACCACAACCTACCGCGGCAGTGTGGTTTCACGGATCGGCTGGGACCGTGCCTATGGCGACCTGCTGCCCAGCTATGTCACCCACCGCGCATCGCTCACCTATGACATGGATGACTACAGTATCAGCCTGTTCGCCAACAACATCTTCGACAAATATGCGGTCGTGTCGGTCGCCAATGACCGGTCGCGGATCGGCGTGAATGATGGGGTGGCGGTGCGCTACTATCGGCAGGCGGTGCTTACTCCGCGTACCGTTGGCATCGAAGGGCGCGTGAGGTTCTGACAGGCTGACTACCCATTGAGCAGGAACGGGGCGCTTGCCGGACATCGGCAGGCGCCCCATTTCATGTGCAAAATTGGTGCAAACAGCGGCGCAAACAGCGGCTAGTCCAGCGCGATGCCCTGCTCTGTAAACCAGTCCCGGATCGGCGCCAGCGCCTCCTCGTGGATACGCCACTTGCCCACGCCATCGGCATTCAGCGGGCGGCGGACCTGCGCGGCGCTGGGTGTCGCAACCGCAGCGGCGTTCTCATGAAATGCGAGGCAGGCCGCGTCCCATCCAAGGCCGCAATGTTCGATCAGGCGCCGGGTCTGCACTTCCTGATCGGCCACCAATTGTTCGTAGGACAGCTGCAGCACGCGGCCTGGAAACAGCCTCTCCCACATGCCCATCAGGCGGCTAAAGCGCGCATAATATCGGGCCGTATCCATGAGGTCATAGGAATAGGCGTAATAGGCGGACCGGCTGGCGAAGAGGTTCTTGTAGTTGCTCCACACCGTGTCCATCGGATTGCGGCGCAGGCATACGATGCGGGCATTGGGCAGCGCCCGCGCGATGTGTCCTGCGTACAGGAAATTGGCCGGCAACTTGTCGGTAAAGCGTGCGGTGCCCCGGGGCCGGTGATGGTGGGCCTGCGCGAGATAGGCGTCACCGATAGCGGCCGGGTCGATGGCCGCGCTTGCCATGATCGTCTCCCTGTCGATGACAGTGCGCGATGGCGTTCCCGCCAGCTTCTTCACGGCAATCGGCATGGCCTGCAACTCTCCCGCCGACACCACATCGCGGTGAGATGAGAGGATCCGGTCGACGAGCGTCGTGCCTGTTCGGGGCATGCCGATCACGAATATTGGCGCGTCATCGGGATTGCCCCCGCCTTGATGCAAAGCACTGTTGCGCTGCGCAAAAACGGTCTCGATCGCGTCGAAAATCGCGGCGTCCTGGGCAAAATCGTATCGGAGCGAGAGCTTGTGTGCGCTGTTGGCGGCAGACAGGTGCCCGAACGCCTCGGGGTCACCGATGTCCTCCAGTTCCTTTGCCAGCGCATAGCGGATGCGCAGTGCCTCGCCAGGTTCGCGGGCCTCGGCAAGGGCGGTCTTGAGCCTTGTTACGTGGTTCGCATCTGCTGTCTGGCGAGACAGAATGGCGACAGCATAATGCGCCCGCGCATTGCCGGGATCCGCGGCGAGAATGGCCTCATATTGCGCACCGGCTTCGGCCACCCGGCCGGTATAGCTGCTCGCTGCCGCCAGATTATATCGATAATCGAGGTTGTCCGGCTCTGCCGCCACCGCGCATTGAAAGGGCTTGATCGCACCCTCATGGTCACCAAGCCGGGTGAGAACGCAGCCGATCGTATCGAAAGTCCGCGCATCGCCGGGCGCCAGCGCCATTGCCTCGCGTGCAGCATCGGCGGCTTCGCCATCGCGCCGCAAAAGGATCAGCAGCCTGGCCAGCTGGGCCAGATATTCCGCCTTCGGCCCACGCACGGCCGCCGCCTGGACAAGCGGCACCGCTTTGCCAATCTGGCCGGTCTCGGCAGTCGCAATTCCCAACAGGAAATAGCCCTCTGGTTGATCCTTGTCCTGAAGAATCAAAGACTTGGCGGTATCCGCTGCCAGTGAAAAATCGCCTCGCCCAAGTGCAGCCCTCGCTCGCGCTTCAAGCGTCACGAGGCACTTGCCAGCAAGCTGCGCAGATGGTGAATTTTCAGGGTGTGATCTTGGTCCAGCGACCGCGTTCTGGCTGCGAATGGCTCCATTCGCCCAGCATATTTGCGCCTTGCCGGTTAGGCAACGCAATATCCCGCGCGGACCCGCTTATGATGGCGGGCGGCGAGCGGCAAAACCGTCCATAGTCCGGCGGGGTTGCGCCGGACCATGGAAGTTTGAAGAGCCAGTTTTCAACCTCGCTCAAACCTGCAATCGGGCATTTGCCCGGCCGAAGGTCTCAGCGGTTGGAGGCGAACTGTTCGTGCGCGGTGTTCGCTGCCATCCGGGTTTCGATCTGGTCGCGGATGTCTGCGAGAACCTCTGCACGGCACTGGCGCGCGCTCGCGGCCAGGGAAAGGTGCACATTCTCGAGCCGATCGCCGCAAACCGCACGGGCGGCTGCGTCCATACGGATGGCGAGGCTGCGTTGCCCCGCTTGTGTCGCGAGGTCGAGCCCGTCGAGCCGAAGCATCGCGCTTTCCTGAACAAAGGGATCTTGCGTAGTATTTGCCATGGCCGGCGCCGCAATCGCGAACGCAGCCAAGGCCAAAAGACCTGCTTTCATCGTCGTTTTCTCCTGCGTTTTACTTATTACCGCTCTGCGGCGGCTATGGATCACATATGCACGCGCCAGTCGGCTGACAAGGATCAACTACAGGAGAAAAGGGCTTACGGAGACCTGACTTCCAGGAAAGCGAGGCTGGAGATATCGCCCAGAAGGCCGATCGGAAGGCTGGTGCTGGCAGAGGTGACTTGCGCCGTCTCCGGGTCAAGCAGGGAGACTTCGATCGTTCGCGCATTGGGGGCGGACCATTGCCGCACTGTTTCGATCGGCAGGCGAACTTGCCAGTCCTGCCCGCCATCGGCGGTCACGACTTCGCCGTTGAGCCTTACGATCGATGCCGGATCATCGCGATAACCGGAAATCTGCAGGCAGCTCTCTTCACCGCAGCGCACCAGTTTCGTGCTGGGTTCACGTTCTGCCAATGCGGGTGATGCGGCACTGCAGATCGCGACCGCGCCAGCCAGCACTATCCCATGCTTGCGGAGAATAGGGCTTCGCGCCGCTTTGGGCATATGCTGAAGGGTTTGCGAGAGAAGGGATCGGTAGATTGCACTGCGCTGCATCGAGAGTCTCCTCACAACGCGCCTGAAACAGGCGCGCTATTTGCTGACACTCTCCCATTGATATGGTTCTCCAGAACCTGGAGACGAAGCTACAGATAACACTAAATTGGTCAAGCGTAATATTCGGCAGCGGGCATGGCACGCGGATTTCTGGGCGAATTTTCACAAACCGTCGCCCGGTGCTCCTGCCACCCTGTCACCCCATCCCCCCGGCTTGCGCAGGGGCTCTGGTTCCTTCAGCCGCCGAGGCCTTCCTTGCCGACATCGAGGCGGGCACCCACGGGAAGAGCCCGGGCGCCGAAGCCGGGGGGAGCATTGCCCCCGCTTGCAGCCGTCAGGCCGGCATCGTTGTCGACTACGAGCTTGGCCCACAGCGTGTCGCCATCCTTGAACCAGGAGGTTTCGCTGGCCTCCCGCAGCGCCGCCAGGCTGGGCTTTTCCACGCCCCCGGTGGCGGCGTTGAACCCGGGAAACTCGAAAATCACCGACGAGCCGTCATCCATTTCGGTCAGGGTCAGGGACAGCGCATCCCGCGACGTCTCGACCCGTACTTCGGCGTCAGAGCCGATCGTGGTTTCCCCGGTATATTCGAACCGCTTGCCCCTGCGCTGCAGGATGATCGGTTCGGTAATCGGGCCACTCTCGAACCCGCTGAAATTGCCGGCGATGCTGAACCGGCCGATGTCCGCATCGCAGATGGCGGCATTCCAGCTCGCCTTGATTTCGCAAGTTTCCTCATCCGACGCGATGCCGTTGTCGATAACGATGTAGGCACCGGGAATGCCGCCGATCGAGCCATCCAGATCACGGAACGCCGCGCTTCGGTAGGCCGCACTGCGGCCATAGTCGGACGCCCAGCGGCGCTGGATCGGGGGGAAGCTGACCGGCTGGGCGTTGACGAATGTCAGGCCCTCGACCGAGTTATCGGTGCTCATGCCGAAGCTGGTGAACAGCAGGTAGGAAAGCGCACCTGCATCGCGCAGGTCGTTGGATACGTAGTTCACGAAGGTTGTGTTCACCACTTCGTGGTGGAAATCGTAATATTCATAGCCGCGGATCGGGAAGTCCGCCGATGCGGCCGGCAGGCTGCGGCCATAGGCCACTTCCTCGGGCGTGCTTGGGTTTCCGATATTGGCGCTCTCTCCCACGAACAGCGAGTCGACTACCCGTGAGGTGAACGGGGCAATACCCGGAATACCGGACGCATGGGTGAAGCCGATGGCGTTGTCGGCCAGTTTCAGATTGGTGTACAAGTGGTACTCGCCGCGCCCCCAGATGGCGCCGTTGCGGTTCTTGTAGCCGGTGAAATTGTCGAACACCGAAACCACCAGCCCGCTGTTCGTATCGGTTGGATCGGCGTAGCTGGTAAGGTTGGGTCCGGCGATACCGAACCTGCCGTCTGGCCCGGGGCCGCGGTCGAGCAGGAATCCATCGAAATTGGAGTGGGCGACATTGCCGCTGAACTCGCGCACCTTTGTCCGTCCGGGCCAGGTGTTGGCGCTGATCTCCGTGCCTTCGAACTGGCCGGTCGGATGTGTGGGAAAGGCCATCCAGAAGCCGATCTGGTCCGACCCCGCGGCCACGTTGTCGCGGTAGATGTTGTCAGGATTGGTGATCCAGAAAGTGGACACGGTATTGTCCGAAGGGATCAGGATATGCTCGGCAGATTGCCCTTCGGTGGACTGATGCGCCAGGACAAGGTTTGTCGGCTGGCACGGCAGTGTCGGGTGACACTTGGTCTGGATGCCGAGGTTGCGGACGAACTGGTTGCCCGTTTCGATCCCGTCTTCCAGAAAGAAGCAGTGACCCACGGTGTTGAAGGTCACGTTGTTTTCAACCTGCACATTGTTGGTGCCGTGCACCGTCACGCAGCGGCTGAAGGTGTCGTGGATCGCCGCGTTGCGGACATATTGCCCCTGACCCTCTCCGATCAGATGCCAGTGGATCGGGTAGCGCGCCAGGTTCATGTGCTGGCCCATGCGCGTCAGCTCGACCCCATCGACGTACATCTCGGACCCGACCATCGCCATGATGTGCCCGCCGAAGTAATTGCTCTCGGAATCCTCCGATGCCTGAATGCGGATGTTGCGCGTCAGCAGGCCCACTTCGCCGCGCTCGTCCACGCCGAAGGTGATCTCACCGAAGTGCATGTATTCGAGAGGCTGATCCAGCGTCAGCCTGTTGCCGCTGATGGCTGCAATGTGGCGCCTCTCGGCCTGGCGGGGATTGAAGTCGGTTGAGGCAAGGACGATCTCGTCGCCTGCACGCCAGCCACTGGCGTCGAGCACCTCGATTTCGCTGCTGCCGGCCTCGGCAGTGCGGGCGAGCTTGCTCCAGCTGTTTTCACGGTTGCCGTGCAGGTTCAGCGTCCCGCGCATGAGCATGATCCCGCGATCGCCCATGGTGTTGATGTCTTCGCCGGGGACATTGTCGGTCAGCGTGATCGTGGCATTGCGCGTGTGCGGCCTGGCTTCGGTGCCAATCTCAAGTTCGCCGCCGGGTACGTAAATCCACTCGGTTTCAAGGCTGATGTCGAGATCGTCCGAGAAGCGGAGCTTGCCATTTACCGTCAGGCTGCGCAGCGCGGGCGGATTGACGTCGAGCAGAACGTCCATGTCGCGGGCAATCGTGACGGCATCGCCTGCGCCCGGCACCTTGCCGTCCGGCCAGGTGGCGGGATCGGACCAGCGCAAGGACCTGACTGCTGAAGGAGCCGCTGGCTCTTCCATGGCGGCGTGGGCGTGGTTCTCCTGGGCAGCAACTCCGGAGCCTGCGCCCAGCGCAAGTGACACAGGAAGAAGCGACGAAAAAAGGAGCAGGCGAGACTGCTTGGCCATGACGATTATCCCCTCGGTCGGGACTATGTGTCCCGCTCTTTTTATTCAGGCGATCCTGCAACAGATAGGTCTGTTTGCCAAGGTCCCTATCAGCTGTGTTTCGAGGGTTTTTGTAATTGATTGTAACAGGTCCTGTATCCGCCCGTCGGCATGCTCCCGGAAGAGGGGCGAGGCATGCAGGTATAGGGGCGGTCCGGATCACCGTGTTGGATGCGCATGGCAGGCTGATGAAATTCGCCTTCGGTACCGAGCAGATCCAGGCCGAATTCGACAATCTCGCCTAAAGAGCTTTGACCGGGCACTGAACGCAGGAGCGGGAGGCCACCTGCGCCGATGGCGAGACGGTGGTGCTGCTGAAAGTCGACGAAAACGCTGACACGGGCGCGCGATATATGGTCCTGAGCAGGCGACCCGCCACCGCAGATATGGACCAGCGAACATGCTGGAGGTGGCTGCATGCAAACGGGCCCGGTGCGCTCTATGCCTTTACGTTGCCTTTAGGTTGTCGGCACTCGTTCCCCCTGGGGCGGGCGTGCCCGGTTCAGGAATATCCAGCTGACTTTGCGATATAGGCGGACATCGTCGGCAGCATGGTGGAGGTGCCGCCGTTGATTGAGGCGAGGGTGGAGAATGGGCCGCCGGGCAGTGTCAGATCAACATCGGCTGTACCCAGGTTAAAGCCGCACACAACGCGTCTCCCCGCCAGTTCGCGGTGGAAAACCAGCACGTGCTTGGTCGCCCGGACAAGGTCGAAACTGCCCAGCCGCAGCTCCGGCGTATCGCGCCTGATGGCCAGCAGCCGGCGGGTGGTTTCCAGCATCGATTGCGGCTCGCCCACCTGCACGCTGGCGGCGCGCGCGCGATTGGCGTCGCCCAGTGGCAGCCAGGGCACGGCATCAGAGAATCCTCCGCCCGGCTCGTCCGTCCACGGAAAAGGCGTGCGCGCGCCATCGCGCGAAAGGGTCAGCGGCCAGTTGGCGATGGCCTCCGGGTCCTGCAACAGTTCGAAGGGGACCTCGTCCTGCTCCAGCCCCAGTTCCTCGCCCTGATAGATGATCGGGTCGCCGCGCAGGCAAAGCAGCAGGGCCATCTTGACGCGGGCGAAATCCTCCGGCTGTTCCGTCTTGCACCAGCGCGAGACAGCGCGCGGCGCATCGTGGTTTTCGAACGCCCAGCTTGGCCAGCCTTCGCCGCGATCGCCGGGCCATCCCGCCATGGCTTCCGCCACGCGCTTTGGGGTGAGTTCGGGGGAGTAGAGGAAGTCAAAGCCATAGGCGCTGTTCAGCCGGTGATCGCCGGTGGTGAACGCCTTCATTTCTTCCAGCGCCTTGTCCCCGCCGATTTCGGCCATGGTGAAAATGGCGCCATATTCATTGGCCAGTCCGCGAATCCGCTCGGCGAAATAGACCATTTCTGGCTGCGACTGACTGTGCAGCTTGATCTGGAAATCAAACGGCCGGCTGCGCCGTACGCCGGGTTCTTCCGGCACTGGCGGATTGTCGCGCAGCAAGGGGTCATGCATCGCATGGTTCAGCGCATCGAGGCGAAACCCGTCAACCCCGCGTTCAAGCCAGAACCGCGCCACTTCCAGCAGGGCATCCTGAACCTCCACATTGTGCAGGTTCAGCTGCGGCTGCTCCTTCAGGAATGTGTGCATGTAATACTGGCCGCGGCGTGCATCCCAGGTCCAGGCCGGTCCGCCGAACACCGATTGCCAGTTGTTGGGCGGAGTCCCGTCGGGTTTGGGATCGGCCCACACATACCAGTCAGCCTTGTCGCTCTGGGGAGAACTGCGGCTTTCGGCGAACCAGCGATGCTGGTCCGAACTATGCGCATAGACCTGATCGATGATCACTTTCAGGTCCAGCGCATGCGCCTTTGCCACCAGCGCATCGAAATCCTCAATCCTGCCGAAGATCGGATCGACACCGCGGAAATCGGAAATATCATATCCGAAATCCTTCATTGGCGAGGTGAAGAAGGGCGAAATCCAGATGGCATCCACACCCAGCCTGGCGATGTGGTCCAGCCTGCCGGCAATGCCGGGCAGATCGCCCACGCCGTCGCCATCGCTGTCCTGAAAGCTGCGTGGATAAATCTGGTAGATCGAGGCTCCGCGCCACCATGGAGGAGCCGACTTTTCGCGCAGTGACGCCATTCGCGCCTCCTTTGGATCAGGGCAGCAATCAATATCACGAAATTCCGCTGTGAACAGTGTTTTGCTGCAATGCACAATTTGCGTATTGAACGGCGTCAGCAGCGCTTGTCGTTTTGCGAATCCGGCCTTACCAGATGATGGTCGCACCATCCGGCAGGTGCGGCGCGGGCCGGTTGTATAATCAGTTCAGCAACAAGCCGGGAATAGAGCGGAGAGGACTGCAACCTGCACGGGACACGCGCCCCGGGCATTTTTAGGAGCGTGGCGAATGTCCACCAGTCCCGTATCGCTTAGCCCTGAAATTCAGGATCTCATCATCGATGTGCTGCGTCACCGCGTAGGCAAGGACGAACGCGCGGCCAAGCCGCATGACTGGTATACCGCCACGGTTCTGTCGCTGCGTGACAAGATCATCGACAGCTGGATGGAATCGACCCGCCGCACCTATGCCGATGGCGGCAAGCGGGTCTATTACCTCAGTCTGGAATTCCTTATCGGACGGCTGCTGCGCGATGCGCTGAGCAATCTGGACCTGACGCATGAAATGGCACAGGCGCTGAAACAGCACGGGCTGGACCTGGCCGTGCTGGAGGATCTGGAGCCCGATGCCGCGCTGGGCAATGGCGGGCTGGGGCGACTGGCCGCATGCTTTATGGAAAGCCTCGCCAGTCTGGATATCCCGGCATACGGCTATGGCATTCGCTATGTGAACGGCATGTTCCGCCAGCGTATTGACGACGGCTGGCAGGTGGAATTGCCCGAAACATGGCTCAGCCACGGTAACCCCTGGGAATTCGACCGCCGCGAAAGCGCCTATCATATCGGCTTTGGCGGCGAAGTGGTGGAGGCCAATGGCGGGGTCAAATGGCATCCCGATGAAGTGATTGAGGCAAGCGCGGTGGATACGCCCGTGGTCGGCTGGCGCGGCAAGCGGGTGAACACCCTGCGCCTGTGGACCGCCCATGCGCTCGATCCGATCAGGCTCGATGCTTTCAACGCCGGAGACCATGTGGCCGCGCTGGAAAGCGATGCCAGGGCGGACAGTCTGGTGCGCGTGCTCTATCCTGCGGATTCGACACCGGCGGGGCAGGAATTGCGGCTGCGGCAGGAGTATTTCTTCTCCTCCGCATCGATCCAGGACATCGTGCGCCGCCATATCCAGTATGAAAAGAACATCCGCACACTGCCGGACAAGGCCGCGATCCAGCTTAACGATACCCACCCCGCGGTGGCCGTTGCGGAACTGATGCGGCTGCTGGTGGATGACTACGGCCTCGAATTTGACGAGGCGTGGGACGTCACTTCAAGGACAGTCGCCTACACCAATCACACGCTTTTGCCGGAGGCTCTGGAAAGCTGGCCGCTGCCCCTGTTTGAACGGTTGCTGCCGCGCCACATGCAGATCATCTATGCGATCAATTCACGCGTGTTGCGCGATGCCCGCAAGGCGGGGCTGGACGATCTGGCGATCTCCGCCATTTCACTGATCGACGAGGGCGGGGAACGCCGCGTGCGGATGGCCAACCTGGCCTTTGCCGGGGCGCACAGCGTCAATGGCGTGGCCGCGCTGCACACGGAATTGATGAAGGAAACCGTCTTCAGCGATCTGCACAAGCTCTATCCTGGCAAGATCAACAACAAGACCAATGGCGTGACCCCCCGGCGCTGGCTGATGCAGTGCAATCCGGGCCTGACGGGTGTGATCAAGGATGCCATCGGTGATGCATTTCTTGACGATACGGAGAAGCTGCAGGACCTCAACGCTCTGGCAGGCGATGCCCAGCTGGGTGAACGGATTGCTGAGGTCAAGCGCAGCAACAAGCTGGTGCTGGCAGACCATATCAAGGCTTTGACCGGGGTCCGTGTCGATCCCGATGCTTTGTTCGATGTGCAGATCAAGCGCATCCATGAATACAAGCGCCAGCTGCTCAACCTGATCGAGACGGTGGCCTTGTATGACCAGATCCGCAGCCACCCGGAAAAGGACTGGGTGCCGCGGGTCAAGATCTTCGGCGGCAAGGCAGCGCCCACATATCACAATGCCAAGCTGATCATAAAGCTGGCCAATGACATCGCCCGCAGGATCAACAGCGATCCTTCTGTCGGCGGGCTGCTGAAGGTCGTCTTCATTCCCAACTACAATGTCACGCTGGCCGAACGGATCATCCCGGCTGCCGATCTGTCCGAACAGATTTCAACCGCCGGGATGGAGGCATCGGGCACGGGCAACATGAAGTTCGCGCTCAACGGTGCGCTCACCATCGGTACGCTCGACGGCGCCAATATCGAGATCAAGGACAAGGTCGGGGACGACAATATCTTCATCTTCGGCCTGACTGCGGATGAAGTGGCTGCACGCAGGCTGGACAGCTACAATCCGCGCGACGTGATCGAGAACTCCAGCGAATTGTTGCAGGCGGTCGATGCCATTTCCAACGGTGTCTTCTCCCCCGGGGAGCCGGAGCGATATCGTGAACTGATGGATGGCCTGTATGACCATGACTGGTTCATGGTGGCGGCTGACTTCGATGCCTATGCCGGGTGCCAGCGCGCTGTCGATCAGTTGTGGACCGATCAGGCAAGCTGGCGCAAGAAGGCGATACACAATATCGCCAATGTCGGCTGGTTCTCCTCCGACCGGACGATTTCGGAATATGCGCGAGAGATCTGGGGAGTCATGTGAAGCCACCTGAATCGGCAATAGAGGCGCTCTTTTCTGGCACTCATGCCGATCCCTTTTCGCTGTTGGGAACGCATTCCGGACCTGAGGGAACCTTTGCACGGGTCATGCTGCCCGGCGCGCAGGAGGCCAATGCCTTCTCGTTGCGGGGCGGGTTCCTGGGCAAGATGGCGAAGGTTGATGATCGCGGGCTGTTCGAAGGCAGGCTGAAGGGCAAGCCGCAGCCGGTCAAATATCGCTGCAAGGCAGGCGGGCACAATTGGTGGGTCAGCGACCCCTACAGCTTTGGGCCGGTGCTGGGGCCGCTCGACGATTTGCTGATTGCCCAGGGCGCGCATTTTCGCCTGTTCGACAAGATGGGTTCCCACCTGATCGAGCATGAAGGTGCAGCAGGCGTTCATTTCGCTGTCTGGGCCCCCAATGCGCGCCATGTCAGCGTGGTCGGCGATTTCAACGATTGGGACCCGGCGCGCCATCAGATGCGGCGGCGGCTGGATATCGGCGTGTGGGAAACCTTCATTCCCGATATCGGCGAATGGAGCGCCTATAAATACCGCATCACCGGCCCCGATGGCACGGTGTTGCCGCTCAAGGCAGATCCGTTTGCCTTTGCCTCCGAACTGCGGCCCAAGACCGCATCGCTCACCGCGCGCCCGGCAAAGCCCGACTGGGGCGACGCCGCGCACCGGGCCCACTGGGCCAGTGTCGACCCGCGCCGCGAGGCGATTTCCATCTACGAAGTCCACCCCGGATCATGGCAGAGAAACGCCGACGGCTGGTTCCAGACCTGGGACGAGATGGCCGAAACGCTGATCCCCTATGTGGCGGACATGGGCTTTACCCACATCGAATTCATGCCCGTTTCCGAACACCCTTATGATCCCAGCTGGGGGTATCAGACCACCGGACTGTTCGCGCCCAGTGCACGGTTCGGCGCACCGGACGGATTTGCCCGTTTTGTCGACGGCGCACACCGGGCGGGAATTTCCGTGCTGATTGACTGGGTGCCGGCGCATTTCCCCACCGACGAACACGGGCTGGCGCATTTTGATGGCACTGCGCTGTATGAGCATGAGGACCCGAAGCTGGGCTTCCACCCGGACTGGAACACCGCGATCTACAACTTTGGGCGGCGCGAAGTGTCATCCTTCCTCGTCAACAATGCGCTGTTCTGGGCCGAGCAATATCATGTCGACGGGCTGCGCGTGGATGCGGTCGCATCGATGCTTTACCGCGATTATTCGCGCGAGGCGGGGGAATGGATTCCTAATGCCGAAGGTGGCCGTGAGAACTGGGAGGCGGTTGATTTCCTGCGCGCCATGAACCGCGCGGTCTATGGCAGCCACCCGGGTTTCCTGACCGTGGCTGAGGAAAGTACCGCATGGCCCGGCGTTTCGCAGCCGGCCTATGAAGAGGGTCCCAGGGAAAATCTGGGATTCGGCTTCAAATGGAACATGGGCTTCATGCACGATACGCTGCAATATATGGCGCGCGATCCGGTCCACCGCCGCCACCATCATGCGGAAATCACCTTCGGGCTGGTCTATGCGTTTTCGGAGAATTTCGTCCTTCCGCTGAGCCATGACGAGGTGGTCCACGGCAAGGGTTCGCTGTTGACCAAGATGAGCGGTGACGACTGGCAGAAATTCGCCAATCTGCGCGCTTATTACGCGATGATGTGGGCCTATCCCGGCAAGAAGCTGCTGTTCATGGGGCAGGAATTTGCCCAGCGGCGCGAATGGGCAGAGGACCGCGCGCTCGACTGGGACCTGCTGGATGCGCCGACGCATGCGGGCGTGCGCGCTTTGCTGCGCGATCTCAACCATCTGTATCGCGGCAAGCCGGCCCTGCACGCCCGCGATTGCGAGGGTGAGGGCTTCGAATGGCTGATCTCCGACGATAGTGAGAACTCGGTGTTCGCCTGGCTGCGGAAATGTCCCGGCCAGCCGCCCATCGCCATCATCAGCAATATGACGCCGCAGCTGCTCACCGGCTACCACCTGCCGTTGCCGCATGATGGCAGCTGGCGCGAAGTGCTGAACAGCGATGCGCTGGCCTATGGCGGCGGCGGACAAGGCAATCTTGGAGAGGTGAACGCGCAGAATGGCGGGGCGCATGTCACACTTCCGCCATTGGCTACGATCATGCTGGAATTTACAGAATAACAGAACGGGGAAGTGCGATGCGAGATCTATCCGGGCAACCTCTGGCGCGTGACGCCATGGCCTATGTGCTGGCCGGTGGCCGTGGCAGCCGTTTGGTGGAACTGACCGACAACCGGGCCAAGCCTGCGGTCTATTTTGGCGGTGTCTCGCGGATCATCGACTTTGCGCTCTCCAATGCGATCAATTCGGGCATTCGCCGCATCGGCGTGGCTACCCAGTACAAGGCGCATTCGCTGATCCGCCACATGCAGCGTGCGTGGAACTTCATGCGGCCAGAGCGCAATGAGAGTTTCGATATCCTGCCCGCCTCGCAGCGTGTGTCCGAAAGCCAGTGGTATGAAGGCACGGCCGATGCGGTGTTCCAGAACATCGATATCATCGCCGCCCACGCGCCCAAATACATGGTCATCCTGGCAGGCGATCACGTCTACAAGATGGATTACGAAATGATGCTGCGCCAGCATGTGGAAAGCGGTGCCAACGTCACCGTCGGCTGCCTGGTGGTGCCGCGCATGGAGGCGACCGGCTTTGGCGTGATGCACGTGGACAAGCAGGACAACATCACCGCCTTTGTCGAAAAGCCCGCCGATCCTCCCGGCATTCCGGGGGAGCCGGACATGGCGCTGGCAAGCATGGGCATCTATGTCTTCGATACCGAATTCCTGTTCGACGAACTGCGCCGCGATGCCGCCGATCCGGGATCGGGCCGCGACTTTGGCGGCGACATCATCCCGCACATCGTCAAGCACGGCAAGGCGGTGGCGCATCGCTTCACCACCTCCTGTATCCGCGCGGCGGACGAGATTGAGGAATACTGGCGCGACGTGGGCACGCTGGACGCCTATTTCGAGGCCAATCTCGACCTCACCGACGTGGTGCCCAAGCTCAATCTCTATGACAGGGAATGGCCAATCTGGACCGATCAGATCGTCGCCGCCCCGGCCAAGTTCGTGCATGATGAGGAAGGCCGGCGCGGCATGGCTATTTCCTCGCTGATCTCGCAGGACTGCATCGTCTCGGGCGCGCTGGCACGGCAGAGTCTGTTGTACACCGGCGTCAAGATGGGCAGTTTTTCCAGCGTGGAACGGGCGGTGATCCTGCCCTATTGCAACATCGGCCGGAACGCGCAGCTCAAGAATGTGGTGCTCGATTCAGGCGTGCGCATTCCTGAAGGGCTGGTGGTGGGTGAGGATCCGGTGCTGGATGCCAAGCGCTTCCGCCGCAGCGACAAGGGCGTATGCCTGATCACCAAGGACATGATCGCGAGGCTGGGTTGACGCTCAAAGTCCTGTCCGTCGCGTCCGAAGCCGTGCCGCTGGTCAAGACCGGCGGGCTGGCCGATGTGGTCGGCGCCCTGCCTGCGGCCCTGGCCAGCCATGATGTGGAAGTGACCACTCTGCTGCCCGGTTTCCCGGCGGTGATGAAATCCATTCGCAAGGGCCGCAAGATTGCCGAGTTCGAGAGCCTGCTGGGAGAGCCGGCGCGCGTGGTATCGGCCAGACTGGATGACGGGCGCAAGCTGCTGGTGCTCGACGCGCCAGCCTATTTCACCCGCGAAGGCGGTCCTTACGGCGATGGTTCGGGCGCGGACTGGAATGACAACTGGCGGCGCTTTGCCGCGCTGGGCAATGCGGCGGCGCGGCTGGCGGGCGTCGGCGGCAAGAAGGGCAAGTTCGATCTTGTCCACGCGCACGACTGGCAGGCCGCGATGGCGCCTGTCTACCTGCGCTTTGGCGGTCATCCGGTCCCCAGCGTGCTGACCATCCACAACATGGCCTTCCAGGGCTATTTCGGGGCGGAGGTATTCCCCCGCCTGGGCCTGCCGGACAGCGCATGGACGATGCAGGGGGTGGAATTTCACGGCGGTGTGGGCATGCTCAAAGGTGGCATGGTCTGCGCCGATGCCATCACCACCGTCAGCCCCACCTATGCCCGCGAAATTCACACGCCCGCCTTCGGCATGGGGCTGGACGGCGTGATCAGGGCGCGCACAAACCTGGTTCAAGGCATATTGAACGGCATCGACACGGCCGAATGGAACCCTGAGACTGACCAGCACCTGGCCGCGCACTTCAGTCCGCAGAAACTGGGCAAGCGCAAGGCCAACAAGAGCGCGGTCGAGAAGGCGTTTGGTCTGGAAACCGGCGATGGACCGCTGTTCATCGTCGTCAGCCGGCTGACCTGGCAAAAGGGCATCGATGTGCTGCTGGAGGTGATCGATCACCTTGTCGGGCTGGGCGGTCGCCTGGCGTTGCTGGGATCGGGTGAGCCGGAGCTGGAACAGGGGCTGAAGGAAGCGGCAGAGCGCCATCCGGGAAAAGTCGGGCTGAAATTCGCCTATGACGAACCGCTTTCGCATCTGATGCAGGGCGGCGGCGATGCCATTCTGGTGCCTTCCCGCTTTGAGCCTTGCGGGCTGACGCAGCTGTACGGTCTGGCCTATGGCTGCATCCCCGTGGTGGCGCGCACGGGTGGGCTGGCTGACACGGTGATTGATGCCAATCCTGCGGCCATGGCGGAGAAAAGCGCAACCGGTGTGGTGTTTGCGCAAGCCAGCTATGACGAGCTGGCGCTGGCCATCAGCCGCACCATCCGCCTGTTCGACGATCCCCCTGCATGGCGCCGCCTGCAACGCTGCGCCATGCGCGCCGATTTTGGCTGGAGCGCCAGCGCGGCGCAATATGCAGGCCTGTATCGGCGGCTGGTGGAGGCTGCCAAGTGGGCCTGAAAGAGGGGGTTACGCTGACCCCATCGGGCACACAATTCGTCGTTCGCTCCCCACTGGCTACCGGCCTCACGCTTTGCCTTGCGGGGCCATCCGGGCAGGACGAAACGCTCATCCCCATGACGCGTGAGGGCGATCTGTGGGTTGCCAATATGGCGCGGGATTGCACCGGTGATCTCTATGGCTACCGCGCACATGGCGAGTGGGCGCCCGGGCATGGGCACTGGTTCGATCCGGCCAAGATGCTGGTCGATCCCTATGCGCTGGAGCTTGACCGGCGCTTCACCCAGCATCCCTCTCTGGCGCAACTGGGCGCGGATACCGGCGCCATCGTGCCGCGCGCCGTGGTGACCGGCCCGCTGCCTGAAGTTGCCCAAACGCCACCGCGCTTCACCGCCGGGGGCCTGATTTACGAGGTCAACGTCAGGGGCTTCAGCAAGCTGCATCCCGGCATTCCCGATGCACTGCGCGGCACGGTGGCAGCGCTCGCCCATCCGCTGGTGATTGCCCATCTGCAAAAGCTCCATGTAACCGCCGTGGAACTGATGCCGATCACGGCCTGGATCGATGAGAGGCACCTGCCGCCGCTCGGGCTGTCCAACGCATGGGGTTATAATCCGGTTGCCATGATGGCGCTGGACCCGGGCCTGTGCCCCGGCGGCATTGCAGAACTGCGCCAGACCGTGGAGCAGCTGCACGAAGCGGGCATAGGTGTCATCCTCGATCTGGTGCTCAACCATACCGGCGAGAGCGATATTTTCGGCGGGGTCATATCGCTGCGGGGGCTGGACGACAGTGCCTATGCCAAGCGGCCCGACGGACAATTGATCAACGATACCGGCTGCGGCAACACGCTGGATTTCGCCCGGCCGCATGTCCGCCAGCTGGCCATCGATACGCTGCGCCACTTTGTGCGCCACTGCGGCGTGGATGGATTCCGCTTCGATCTCGCGCCGATCATGGCGCGCGGGCCGGGGTTCGATCCGCACGCGCCCATATTCGCGCAGATTGCCGCCGACCCGCTGCTGGCGGACCGGATCATGATTGCCGAGCCGTGGGACATTGGCCCCGGCGGATATCAACTGGGGCATTTCCCCGCCGACTGGCTGGAATGGAATGACCGCTACCGCGATGACGTGCGCCGGTTCTGGCGCGGCGATGCGCCGATTGGCGAACTGGCGACCCGGCTGGCGGGATCGGCGGATATTTTCGGCCAGCCCCCTCCCGGCCAAACCTGCCGCAGCGTCAATTTCCTTGCCGCGCATGATGGCTTCACGCTGGCCGATACGGTCGCCTTCGAGCAGCGCCACAACCTCGCCAATGGCGAGGGCAACCGCGACGGTCATGGCGAGAATTTCAGCTGGAACAACGGCGTGGAAGGCGCCAGCGTCGATCCCGCCATTTGCGCGCACCGTGCCCGCGATCTGCGCGCCTTGCTGGGCACGCTGTTCGCATCGACCGGCACGATCATGCTGACCGCCGGGGACGAGATGGGTCGCAGCCAGCAAGGCAACAACAACGCCTATGCGCAGGACAATGCGATCAGCTGGATTGACTGGGAAGGGCGTGACCGGGAGCTGGAGGAATTCACCGCGGGCCTTTCGCGCATGCGGGCGGAGCGGATCGCCCTGTTCCGGCGGTTTCCCGAAGATGGCCACTGGCGCTCTGTCGATGGCGGCGAACTACACCCGCAGGACTGGAATTCGCCCGCTTCCCCGGGCTTCATCTTTACACTGGGCGAAGGCGGCGATGTGCTGGACATCTGCGTTGACCGGGAACGGCGCGCGGTCAGCTGGAAGGTCTAGAACAGGGCAAGAGAGCAGGGCAAGCTGCTCCCTGAGCTTACGGCAGCTCGCCTGCCGGACCGGGCTTCAGGCGCAGGCGGGCGATCAGGCCCGGTGATCCGGCTTCCAGCACAATCTCGCCATTCATGCTTTGGGCAAACTCGCTTGCCATCGCCAGCCCCAGACCCGACCCCGGCATCTGCGCATCGAAGCGAGAGCCAATATCGAAGGCGCGCGCGATCTCCCCCTCATTCATGCCAGGACCATCATCGCGAATGGTGACGATCACGGTCCCGTCCTGCGCGCGCGCGATGGTGATGGCGATCTTGTCGCGCGCCCACTTGCCGGCATTGTCGAGCAGGATGGACAGAACTTCCGAAAGATTGACGGGATCGACCGGCAGCGAAATCTCCTGATCCGGCGGCTCGAGGTCAAAGCGCTTGCCAGGATGCAGCCGGGTCATCGCGTTGAGGATGGGAACGAGCAATTGCGGCAGTCTGGCACGGGTGGCGGGGAGCCTTGAGGCGACGGTCAGCCGCGCGCGGGCAAGCTGGTAATCGATCTGCTGCTGCATCATCTCCGTATGCGTCAGCAGGACCTGCGCCGAGGCGGCGCATTCCTCGCGCAGGGCGAGCTGTTCGGCCTCATCGGTCAGCACCGCCAGCGGCGTGCGCAGCGAATGGGCAAGATTGCCGGCCTGCACGCGGGCGCGGCTGACCATCTCCGAATTCTGCCGGATATACTCGTTCAGATCCTGCACCAGCGGCGCAATTTCGGTGGGATAGCGCCCTTCCAGACTGGCGGATTTGCCCTCGCGCAGCCGCGTGATCGCTTTGCCCAGGCGGCTCATCGGGCGAAGGCCAAAGCTGATGATGGCGACGCCCGTTGCCAGCAGCAATGCGCCAAGGCTGGCCAGCCAGACGGTCAGCTCCACGGTGAAGGAATTGATCGCGTCGTCCAGCTCGCTCTGGTCGGTGGCGATCACCACATGGATTTCCTCACCGCCGGGACCAGGAACGATCATGCCATAGGTGATCGCCGGCCCGGTCGGCCCATCCAGAATGCGGTGCATGATGTTGGGCGAATGGGCCACTCTCTGGTCCAGCTGACCACGGGTCATGGATTCGGATCGCAGCATGGTCTGGTGCGGGATGCTCACCTGCCAGTAAAAGCCGGACAGCGGCACTTCATAACGCGGATCGGACAGCGGGCGTGACAGTTCGGGCATGCCGTCGGCGCCGATCTGTACCAGCCGACCCAGCTCGCGAACATGGACTTCCAGTTCCTCATGATAGCTCTGTTCGATATGGCGGGAAAATACCTGCGTGGCGGTGAACCAGATACCGAATATGCCCAGGCTGACCCACAGCAGGATCGCCAGCAGGAAGCGCAGCCGCAAGCTCCCGAACGACAACTGGCTCAGCTTCATGCTGCGGTCCCGTTCTTCTCGAAGCGATAGCCCATGCCGCGCAGTGTGGTGATCCGATCGCGCCCGATCTTGCGCCTCAGGCGGGCGATGAGGACTTCGATGGTGTTGAGCTCCCGCTCGTCCGCCAGTTCATACAGATGATCGAGGATGTCGGATTGCGGCAAGATCTGTCCGGCGTGGCGCATGAAGAGGTGGAGCAGGGAGAATTCCCGGCGGCTGAGCGAGAGTGGCTCACCATTGTCCTCCACCATATGGGTCAGCGGATCGAGCGTCAGGCCGCCAATGGAGATGGTGCTTTCGCGCTTGCCCATGTGGCGGCGGAACAGGGCGTTGAGCCGTGCCTGCAATTCCTCGAAACGAACGGGTTTGACCACGAAATCGTCGGCGCCTGCGTTCAGCCCCTCGACCTTGTCCTGCCAGCTGCCGCGCGCCGTCAGGATCAGGATCGGGCAGGCAACACCCGCCGCGCGCCAGTGCCTGAGCAGGTCCACCCCGTCGCCATCGGGCAATCCCAGATCGAGGATGATGGCTGCCATCTTGTCCAGATCGGGCCAGTCTTCGGCCAGGTCCGCTGTTGGCGCCAGGTCGACCGCATAGTCCGCACCGCGCAGCCGTTCCCCCAGCCTGCGGCCCAGCTCGGGATCGTCTTCAACCAGCAGCAGGCGCATTCTCTCCCTTTCCGGCCTTACGCCTGTGAATGCTTATCCTTACGCCTTATGCGCACTGAAACTGACAAAAAGCTGCCAATCTGACAAGTTGTTGTCAGTTTGGCGCGGCAAGGTCGCCTTCATGACCAGGCCCACTCTCCCTTCACTCGCATGCTGTCTGATGCTTGCATCGCTGGGAGCTTGCTCCGGCGGTGAGGCGGATGAGCAGTCCGCCACCACAGCCCAGCAGGCAGATGCAGCTCCTGCACCGTCGGAGGCGATCTCCACGGCCAAGGCCCGTCTGGCAACGAATGTGCCGCTGGGCACGGTTCCGGGCCAGATCACCCTGCCGCCAGAAGCGCGGGTGGCGGTGACATCGCCGTTCCCCGGCGCTGCTGTGCGCGTATACGTGATCGAAGGTCAGGCCGTGGCGCGCGGTGCGCCGCTGGCGATTGTCAGGGCGGCAGAGCCGGTCAGCATTTCCGCCGATCTGGCCCGCGCCCGGTCCGAGGCAGCGCTGGCCGAAGCGCAATCCGCCCGGCTGGAGCAGCTGGCGAGCGAGGGCATCATTGCCCAGGCCCGCGCGGACGAGGCTGCGGCCCGTCTGGCGCAGGCGCGCACGACCGTGGTCGAAACCCAGCGGCTCAATTCCTATTCCGGCGTGGGTCCTGACGGGATGATGACCCTGCGCTCGCCCATTTCGGGGCGTGTGGCGCATGTCGGCGTTGAAACCGGCGGTCCGGTCGATGGCATGGTGGCGCCGTTCGTGATCGAGGCGTCCGGCTCCTATCAGATAGACCTGCAACTGCCCGAACGGCTGGCCGGTCAGGTTCGGCCCGGAATGGGCGTGGAGCTGCAATTGCCGGCCGGTGACGGGCAGACGATGCAGGTCGGCGGAAGAATCCTGTCGGTCGCGCCGTCGATCGATCCGGTCACGCGCTCGGTGATGGCCAAGGCCAGCATTGGCGCGGCGCCGGGACTGGTGCCGGGCGGCAATGTGATGGTGGTGATCACCGGTTCGGGCGATGGCGAGGGCGTTGCCATTCCATCATCGGCAGTCACGCGGATCGGCGGGACGGAGCATGTCTTCGTGCGCACAGGCGATGGTTTTGTGCCGCGCCCGGTCACGCTGGTCTCCGCCGTTGGCGGGGAAGCGATCATCTCTGCCGGGCTTGAGCCGGGTGAGACTGTCGCCACCAGCGGCATTACCGAACTCAAAGCCGCTGCGGCGGAATAGCGGTCATGTTGCGTCATCTGATCGAACAAGCGCTCAAGCTACGCTTTGCCGTGCTTGGCCTGGCTGTCCTGCTGGCGGGTATTGGCGGGTGGTCCTTTGCCAACCTGCCGATCGACGCCTTCCCTGACATCAGCTCCACCCAGGTGAAGATCATCCTGCGCGCGCCGGGGATGACCCCCGAAGAGGTTGAAAGCCGGGTGATCACGCCGATCGAGATGGAAATGCTCGGCATTCCCGATCAGGCCGTGCTCCGCTCAGTGGCCAAATATGCCATTGCCGACATCACCATCGATTTTGAGGACGGGACCGACATCTACTGGGCCCGCAGCCAGGTGGCAGAGCGGCTGAACGCGGCCATGGGCGACCTGCCCGATACGGTGGATGGCGGCATGGCGCCGATCTCCACGCCGCTGTCGGACATGTACATGTTCACGCTGGAAGGCCCCCAGAGCCTGTCCGAAAAGCGCCGCGTGCTGGACTGGATCATCCGCCCGGCACTGCGCACCGTGCCCGGTGTGGCGGACGTCAATGCGCTGGGCGGCTTTGTCGAAACCTTCGAAGTCGCGCCTGACAATCTGGCACTCGCCGCCGCCGGCCTCAGCACCGCCGATATTGCGGCCGCCATTGAGGCAGGCAATCGCAACGATGGTGCCGGACGGCTGGTTACCGGGGAAGAGGCGCTGATCGTGCGCGCAACCGGTGCAATCCAGACGCTGGACGATCTTGCCAGCACCGTGGTGCGCGCCGATGGCGGGGCGGTGATCCGGCTTGGCGATGTGGCCGATATCCGTACCGGCAGTCTCACCCGCTATGGCGCGGTCACGCGCAACGGCACGGGCGAGGCGGTCGAGGGACTGGTGATCGGGCTGCGCGGCGCCGATGCCTCCATGGTTGTCAGCGGGATTGAGGAACGTCTGGCCGAAGTGACCGCAAGCCTGCCCGAGGGCATGAGCGTGGAGGTCTTCTACGACCGTTCCAACCTGATCAATCGCGCTGTCGGCACGGTGGAAAAGGCGCTGCTTGAAGCGAC
This sequence comes from Alteraurantiacibacter aestuarii, assembly GCF_009827405.1. Classification (GTDB taxonomy): domain Bacteria; phylum Pseudomonadota; class Alphaproteobacteria; order Sphingomonadales; family Sphingomonadaceae; genus Alteraurantiacibacter; species Alteraurantiacibacter aestuarii. The sequence continues at coordinate 566,122 of NZ_WTYY01000002.1, read as the reverse complement.
CATACTGGTGGTCATCCTGCTGCTGCTGTTCCTTGGCGATCTGCGCGCTTCGGTGATTGTGGCGCTGGCCTTGCCGATGGCTGCCCTGCTGACATTCATCTTCATGCGTTCCATCGGCCTCACGGCCAATCTGATGAGCCTTGGCGGGCTGGCAATTGCCGTCGGCATGCTGGTGGATGGCGCCGTGGTGGTGGTGGAAAATGTCGTCGAGCGGCTTACCGACCCGCGCCACGCCTCCAGCAGCAAGCTGCACAACATCTTTGTCGCCACCGCGGAAGTCGCCAAACCCGTGGTTTCGGGCCTTGCGATCATTGCCATCGTGTTCCTGCCGCTGCTGACGCTGGAAGGGCTGGAAGGCAAACTGTTCTCACCCGTGGCGCTGACCATCGTGCTGTCGCTGGCATCGGCGCTGGTGCTGTCGCTCACGCTGATACCGGTGCTGTCCTATTTCCTGCTGAAGCTGAAGACCGGCGGGCATGAGCCGTGGCTGATGCGCAAGATCTCGCCGGTCTATTCGCGCATGCTCAATGGCTCCTTTGCCCGCAAGAAGCTGGTGTTCGGCATAGCGGGCATTTCGCTGGTGCTCACCGGCATTGCCTATTCCGTTACCGGCAAGACCTTCCTGCCGATCATGGATGAAGGATCGGTGGTGATGCAGCTGGCCAAGCTGCCGTCCGTCTCGCTGGAACATTCGCTGGCGGGCGATCTGGCGATCGAGCGGGCGATCATGGAAGAAGTGCCCGAGGTTGAAGCGATCATCGCCCGCGTCGGATCGGACGAGATCGGGCTCGATCCCATGGGCCTGAACGAAAGCGATGCCTTCCTGCAACTGCACCCGCGCGAGGAATGGCGCGTGCAGGACAAGGAATGGCTGGTGGACCAGCTGCGCGCCGTGCTGGACCGTTTCCCCGGTATCGAACCCAGCTTCACCCAGCCTATCGACATGCGCACATCCGAAATGCTGACCGGCGCGCGCGGCGATCTGGCGCTCAAACTGTTCGGCCCCGATCTGGCGGAGCTTTCGCGCCTGTCGGGTGAGATTCAGGCCCGGCTGGAAACCATTGAAGGTACCAGCGAGGCGATGACCGTTGCCAATGACGAGGTCGATTACCTCCAGATCGACATTGACCGCGTTGCCGCAGGCCGCCTGGGCATGCCGGTGACCGATTTGCAGGACATGATGCGCGCACAGGTCGAAGGCATGCGCGCGGGCGTGGTGGCGCAGGAAAATCGCCGCGTGCCCATCGTGATAAAGGCCGGTACAGCGAACGCAGATTCGCCCCAGGCCTTCGCGGACCAGCTGTACCGCTCCCCCACCGGACAGCTGGTCCGCGCCAGCGATGTTGCCAGCGTCGAAAGGACAGAGGGTCCGGTCAAGCTGGAGCATGAAAACGGCTCGCGCTTCGCCATGGTTCAGGCCTTCGTCTCGGGCCGCGATCTGGTCGGCTATGTCGAGGAAGCGCGCGCGGATATCGCCCAGAACGTGCCCCTGCCGCCCGGATACCGCCTTGTCTGGGGCGGCCAGTTCGAAAACCAGCAGCGTGCCAGCGCCCGGCTTGCCATCGTCCTGCCGATCTCGGTGCTGATGATCTTTGGCATCCTGTTCTTCACGCTCAATTCGCTGCGCGCGTCGATCCTGATCCTGCTCAACATTCCCTTTGCCATGGTAGGCGGGATGATCGCGCTGGCGCTGTCCGGGGAGTATCTGTCTGTCCCGGCGTCGGTTGGCTTCATCGCATTGTTCGGCATTGCCGTGCTCAACGGGCTGGTGATGGTCAGCTATTTCCGCCAGCTGCGCGCCGAAGGCCATTCGCTGGCAGAGGCCGTGCGGCGCGGTGCGGAACGGCGGCTGCGTCCGGTGCTGATGACCGCTGCCATCGCCGCGTTCGGGCTTGTGCCCCTGCTTTATGCCACCGGCCCCGGTTCGGAAATCCAGAAGCCGCTGGCCATCGTGGTGGTGGGCGGACTGGTATCGGCGACCATGCTGACCTTGTTCCTGCTGCCCATGCTGTACGAGCGTTTTGGCGAGGGTGCGGCCGACAGGCTGGACGAGGTTCCCAATGCCGCAGGCGGGGAGGGCTGAGATGAAACGGCTGGTATTCCTTCTTCCGGCGCTGGTGATCGCGGCCCCGCTCCACGCAGAGCCGGGCCTGCCGGATGAGGCATCCGTGCTCAGCGCGCTGGACGATCATCCCTCCGTCATCGCCGCGAATGAGCGCGTGACCGCAGCGCGTGCAGGCGCCGATGCGCGCGCAATCGGCCCGCATGAGCTGACGTTTTCCGGCAGCTATACCCAGCGCCGGATTGACCGCGAAGGCTCGTTTGACGAATTCGATACCCAGCTGAGCAGGGCCATTCGCCTGCCCGGCAAGGCGCGGCTGGATCGTGAGATCGGGACGCATCAGGTCGATGCTGCGCAGAACATGGCCGAAGATGTGCGCCATCAGGCCGCCCTCATGCTGGCCGGCTATTGGTGGGACTGGCTGGGCGCGGCGGCGCAATCTACCGTGGATGCGCGCGCGGTGACCAATCTGGAAACGGCCCGCAACGGCGTGAGACGGCGGATGGAACTGGGCGATGCCTCGCTGCTGGAGCTTGATCAGGCTGAAGCTGCGCTGGGCGCGGCGCGGATATTGGCGGATCAGTCCGCGGGCGAAGCGCGGCTTGCGCGCGTGCGTCTGGCGGCGCAGTTTCCCGCTCTGGCCCTGCCGGTGGACGCTCCGGAGATACCGCAGCCGGAAATCGCCCCCGATATGCTGATGGACCTGCACGATCTGGTGCTGTCCAACAGCCATGAAATCGCCGCCGCCGATGCGCAGGCCCGCAGCGTCTCCGCCTATGCCGAGCGTACACGGCTGGACCGGATAGCGGACCCGACCATCGGCGTGCGCCTGTTCTCTGAACGCAGCGGCGCAGAACGCGGCGCGGGCGTGGTGTTTTCCATTCCGCTTGGCGGTGGCCACCGTGCCGCCCTGGCAGATCAGGCGCAGGCGGAAGCCAGCGCTGCCTTGTCGGAGGCCCGGCTCGCCCGCTTCGATGTGCAGGAAACCGCCGATGCCGACCTGACCGAAGCGCAGTTTCGCATCGATGCCTGGCAACGGGCGCGCGCAGGGCTGGATTCGCAGGTCTCGGCACTGGTCAGGTTGCGGCGCGGTCATGAACTTGGCGAGATCGACCTTGCCGAACTTTTGCTGGGCGAACGCATGGTCCACGATGCCTTCCGCGCCGAGGGCGCAGCCCGGGCGGCGGCTGGCCGGGCGATCACCAAACTGCGGATCGACAGCCATGCGCTGTGGCTGTCGGATTAGGCCGGGTCGCACGCGCAGCAGCCGGTATTTGCTGCCATCCAGACAGTTCGAGGCTTTTCATTCGCCGGTGCAAACTGCATAGCCACCAGTAATTGCGCGGCATTGAGAGGAACGCGAACACATGACCCAATTTTCCCGATTGAACCCGGTGACCGGCGCGGTTGCCTCCAGTGCGGAGGCGATGCAGGCATCTGACATTCCTGCGATTGCCGAGCGCGCGCAGGCTGGCTTTGCTGTCTGGTCGAAGATGGGTCCCAATGCGCGGCGCGCGGTGCTGATGAAGGCGGCCGATGCGCTGATGGGCAAGAAGGACGATTTCGTCGCCGCCATGATGGGCGAGATCGGCGCAACTGCCGGCTGGGCGATGTTCAACCTTGGCCTGGCCGCCGGAATGGTGCGCGAAGCGGCTGCCATCACCACGCAGATTGCGGGCGAGGTCATTCCGTCCGATCATGAAGGCACAATCGCCATGGCCCTGCGTGAGCCGGTGGGCGTGATGCTTGGCATTGCCCCGTGGAACGCGCCGATCATCCTTGGCGTGCGCGCGATTGCGGTGCCGCTGGCCTGCGGCAATTCGGTGATCCTGAAGGCGAGCGAGAACTGCCCGCGCACCCATGCGCTGATTATCGAGGCCTTTGCCGAAGCGGGCTTCCCCGATGGCGTGGTCAACGTCGTCACCAATGCGCCCGAGGATGCAGCGGAGGTAGTTGGCGCGCTGATCGATGCGCCGCAGGTCAAGCGGATCAACTTCACCGGCTCCACCGGCGTGGGCAAGATCATCGCCATGCGCGCCGCTCAGCACTTGAAGCCCTGCCTGCTGGAACTGGGCGGCAAGGCGCCGATGATCGTGCTGGAAGATGCCGATCTGGATGAGGCGGTGAAGGCCGCGGCCTTTGGCGCGTTCATGAACCAGGGCCAGATCTGCATGTCGACCGAGCGCATTATCGTGGTGGACAGCGTGGCCGATGCGTTTGCGCAGAAGTTTACCGCCAAGGTGAACACCATGCCCGTTGGCGATCCTGCCGAGGGCAAGACGCCGCTTGGCGCTGTGGTCGATCGCAAGACGGTGGATCACTGCTATGCGCTGATCGAGGATGCGTTGGGCAAGGGCGCACAGCTGCTGACGGGCGGAGAGACGACGCACAACGTGCTGATGCCCGCGCACCTGGTGGACAAGGTGACGCCGGACATGAAGCTGTTCCGCGATGAGAGCTTTGGCCCGGTTGTGGGCATCGCCCGCGCCCGCGATGAGGCGCATGCGATCGAGCTGGCGAATGACACCGAATATGGCCTGTCTTCCGCCGTGTTCACCCGCGATACCGCGCGCGGCCTGAAGGTCGCCCGGCAGATCCAGGCGGGCATCTGCCACGTCAACGCCTCGACCGTGTCGGACGAACCGCAAATGCCGTTCGGCGGGATGAAGGCCTCCGGCTATGGCCGGTTCGGCGGCAAGGCCGGGATCGACGCCTTCACCGAACTGCGCTGGGTCACCTTCGAGACCGAGCCGGGTCACTACCCGATCTGATGCTCCGCGCGGCTCCCGGCGGTGCAGCAGCAACCGCCGGGAGCCGCCGCATCAGTCCAGCGGCGGAAGCGGAAAGCCTTCGATATAGAATTCGCCGGGGTCTTGCCCCTGCAGGGCCGGATCGAAGCGATAGCTGATCTTTCCTTCGGCGGAATAGCCGGTGGAGCCGACCGATGTGACGGCCGCAACCGAATCGAACTGATCGGTGATGGTGGTCACCTGCGCCCGGTCACCGTCGATTGCGATCAGGGCTATGCGGCCCGATCCGCCTTCAGCCTGGAGGAAGCGATGCCCGCCAATCGGGCGCAAGCCATCGGGTCCGGCAACCGGCTGTGACAGCTCCAGCGTGGTCAGCCCGGCATAGCTGCCATCAGCTCGGCGATTGACCCGCTGGACCAGATTCTGGCGCACGTTGTTGATGTACATCGTGCCGTCATCGGCAAAGGCGATGCCGTCCACGCCGACAAGGTCTTCTCCCTCGGCGAACAACTCCAGCGCATCGCTGCCCCACGTCAGTCTGAACAGCCGGCCAGAGGTGATCTCGGTTGCGAACGCGGTTCCGTCGGCGGCGATGGCGATGTCATTGCAGGTGGCGGGCTTGCCCGACGGGAAGTCCCAGCTGCCGAACAGTTCACCCGACGACAGGCTGAAGGCCTTGACCGCGGCGGGCGCGGCATTGGGGTCTGGCGGGCCGCCAAAGGCCGGGTTGGAGCAGGTCCAGAGCAGATCATGCACATCGTCTGCCAGCACGCCGAACAGCGATTGCAGGCCGTTGTGTGCGTCAGGGACGATCCACGCCGCCGCCTGCGATGCGCCCGGCACAGCGCGGTAAATCGTTCCGCCATTGCTGCCGACATAGATGTTGCCGCGCACATCGGAGGTGAGGCTTTCGGGGTAAATCTCGGTCCCGGCGATAAGAATCCTGGCCGGGGTTTCTGTCGATGAAGAACTGGCCACGCCAACGCATCCGCCCAGTGCAATTGATGCCAGTATCGTGCCCGCAAGAAAGCGCTTCATTCATCCCTCCCAGTGATTTGCCTGCGGATCATAGACGTCCCGCACCTCTTTGAAAGAGCGCACATGTCCCCTTCACATTGCCGCCGCGCTGGGCGATAGGGTGGTGCAAGAACATTCGGGGGGATGAAGTCGGGATGCAGTGGTCTAAACGCTCAGTGCCTGGAATCGGGGTGCTTGCGGCTTGTCTGGCTTTGCTGGGCTGCGTGGCGGCGGATGCGCCGGTTGGCAGCACCGCGGGCATGGTGGGCGCGTCAACCGCCGTCGACGGGCCAACCGTGGTGAACGGCCAGTCTCTGCGCAATATCAATGCCCCGGCCAATATCGGCGACTGGATGAGCCACGGGCGCGGCTGGTCAGAGGACCGGTTCAGCCCACTCACCCAGATCAACGATGGCAATGTCAGCCAGCTGGGCCTGGCATGGTTCGATGACCTTGCGACCATGCGCGGCGTGCAGGCGACCCCGCTGGTGGTCGATGGCGTGCTTTACAATGAGAGCATCTACAACATCGTCACCGCCTATAATGCGGCGACGGGTGAGAAATTGTGGACCTATGATCCCGAAGTCGGCCCCGAATGGGCGCGGCTGGCATGCTGCGGGCCTTCCTCGCGCGGGATCGCGGCGTGGAACGGCAAGCTCTATATCGGCGCGCTCGATGGCCGGCTGATCGCTGTGGATGCGGCCACAGGATCAGAAGTGTGGTCTGCCCAGACATTCGAAACCGAAGGCGAGTTGAACGCCTATTCCATCACCGGTGCGCCGCGCGTCTATGATGGCAAGGTGGTGATCGGCAATGGCGGCGCGGATTACGGCGTGCGCGGCTTCGTGGTCGCCTATGATGCCGAGACGGGCGAGCAATTGTGGAAGTTCTACACCGTGCCCGGCAATCCGGCGGATGGCCCTGACGGTGAAGCGTCGGACAGCGCCATGGACATCGCCTTGCCCACATGGGCGGGCGAATGGTGGCGCTATGGCGGCGGCGGCACGGCGTGGGACAGCTTCGCCTACGATCCTGAACTGAACCTGGTCTATATCGGCACCGGCAATGGCAGCCCGCACATGTGGTATTTCCGCAGCAATGATGAGGGGGACAACCTGTTCCTGTGCTCCATCGTCGCGGTCGATGCCGATACGGGCGAGTACAAGTGGCACTATCAGATGGTGCCCGAGGAGGAGTGGGATTACACCTGCACCCAGCCGATGATCCTGACCGATCTGGAGATCGGCGGGCGTGAACGCCAGGTCATCATGCAGGCACCCAAGAACGGCTTTTTCTATGTGATTGACGGCGCCAGCGGGGAACTGATCAGCGCGGAAACCTATGTCTCTGAAAACACCTGGGCCAGCCGCATCGATCTGGAAACAGGCCGTCCGGTGCTTCAGCCCGGCGCACATAACACCACCACGCCGCATCTGATGAGTCCCAGCTGGCTGGCGGCGCACAGCTGGCATCCGATGGCGTTCAGCCCTGACACCGGGCTGGTCTATCTCAGCGCGCAGGAGCAGCCCTCCACCTATGCCCGCGCCGAGGATGGCGGCTTCAACTTCGTCCATCACCGGTCCAACAGCGGCCAGTCGCGCGGCAATATGCCCGAACTGCGGGCCGCGCTTCAGGCCGAGGCGAATGAGAAGGAAAAGGGCTATCTGCTCGCCTGGGACCCGGTGACGCAGAGCGAGGCGTGGCGCGTGCCCTATGCGCACCCCGGCTCTGGCGGCGTGCTGGCCACGGCGGGCAATCTGCTGGTGCAGGGCACGATCGACAAGACGCTGGCCATCTACCGCGCCGACACTGGCGCCAAGTTGTGGGAGATGGATATTGACCAGGCTCCGGTGGCCGGACCCATCACCTATATGGTGGACGGGGTCCAATATATCGCCATCAACGCCGGCTGGGGAGGCTCGCCCGTCTATAACCTTGGCCCATTCCAGACATCGACCGCAAAGCTGCTGGTGTTCCGTCTGGGCGCGACAGGCGTAACCCTGCCGCCTCCGCCGCCACCAACCAGCCTGCCGCGTCCGCCATACCTGTCCGCCAATGAGGCGCAGGTATCGCATGGCCGCCAGCTTTACGGTGACACATGCGTGCGCTGCCACGGTGAGAATGCCGTGGGCGGGGTGAAGGACCTGCGCTGGATGACACAGGAAACCCGCGCGCAGTTCAACGACATCGTGCTGCACGGCCTGTTCATCGATCGCGGAATGGCGGGCTTCTCCGACATTCTGAGCGAGGAAGACGCCGCCGACATCCATGCCTTCCTCATCGCCCGCGCCAATGAGGATTACACAGACGCTGCGGCGGGAGGACACCCATGATGCGAGCCTTGAAAACCACGATTTCCGCCATCGCGCTGGCGGGCGCAGTTTCGTTTGCCGCACCGGCCCTTGCGCAGGCTCCCGGAGAGGCAAGCGCGGTTCCGGACACCTCCTGCCAGTATGACTGCCTGATCGCCATGGTCCGCCAGCATATGCAGGCACTGGGCGCGCGCGATGCCAGCGGCCTGCCGCTTGCCGGCGATGTGATGTTCACAGAGAACAATGTGATCCTGCCGGTCGGCCATGGCCTTTGGCGCACCGCCGATGATGTGGATGCAGATGGGCTGGCGGTGGCGGACGAGACCACCGGCCATGCCGCATGGTTTGGCTCCGTGCGGGAGAATGGCACGCCCGTTTTCTACGCCGTGCGCATCCATGTGGAAGGCGGCCTGATCGATGAGATCGAGAGCGTGGTCCACCGCCGCACATCGCTGCCTGCTCCCTTTGGCGACTGGGAGAACATGGAGCATTTCAGCGAATTCTACGAAATCCTGCCAGAGGAAGAACGCCGCCCGCGCGAGCGCATGCTGGCCATTGCCGATGCCTATTTCGATACGGTGGAGCTGAACGACGGGCAGGTCTTCGCGCCTTTTGCGGAGGACTGCTCGCGGCTGGAAAACGGCATTTCCACCACTGCCCCGCGCCCCGGCGCACAGGCCAGTGCTGCCAATATTGCCAGCGGCTGCCGCGCTCAGTTCGAGCTGGGGCTGTACCGCATCAACAAGCGTATCAGGCGCGAACTGCCGCTGGTCGATGTGCAGCGCGGCGTGGTGGTCGGATCGGGTTTCTTCGATCATGCCAATGAGTTCGATCGCTATCTGCTGACCAATGGGCGCGAGATGATGACCGCGCTCAAATGGCCCAATTCGATTTCGCTGATTGAAGCCTTCCGCATTCGCGATGCCGAGATCCAGCGGATCGAAGCGACGTTCACCTATGTTCCCTATTTCATGCATAACCCCTTCTGGGGCGATGATGCGGACTTCCCTGAATATGCCCCGCAGCCCGATCTGTGCGATGATGCCTGCCTTGCCGCCAATGCGCGCTTGGTCGCCTCTGGCATGGTCGGCAACAACTGGCAGGGCCTGAACTGGGGTGAGCGCGTCGGCTATGCCGAAAACAGCGTGGGCATCCGCGTGGGCGAGGGCATCTGGGCGACCGTCACCGCCATCGATGCAGACCCTCTGGTGATTGCCGATGCGCAGACCGGCAAGGCGGTGTGGATCGGCCGGATCGAGGAACATGGCCAGCCGGGATGGGCGGCCTTTACCGTCGCTGCCGATGGCGATGCGATCGGCAGCGTGGACGCGCTGATCCGCCGCAGCCAGTATGGCCCGCCCTATGCCGAGCCTGTGTCCGCCAGCGATTATGGCGTACTGCCCGCCAGCCGCCGCACATCGCGCGCGGACATGCTGGCCGCCGCGCCGCAGTTCATGCACGCGCTTGGCTCCAACGGGGCTGCTCCCGATATTTTCGGCGCTGAATGTCACTGGTCGGTCAACGGGCAGGATGTGGGCGAATGTGCCGCACCGTTCGGCTCGCCCGTACTGGCGCGGATCGAGGAAGTGCGCGACCGGCAATTGCTGGCCGTGGATGAGGAGCGCGGCCTGGCCGTCTATCGCTTCTTCGAGGATCTTCCGGCTGCTGGAGGCGAGGGCTATCCGCTCACCTATCAGGTGGTGGAGCTCTATCATTTTGATGCAGGCCGGGTGATCAGGGTGGAGGCTTTCACCTCCGAATTGCCCTACGCCATGCAGCCGCTGAGCCAGCGATGAACAGGGCGATCAGGCGGCGTCTTTCCCGCATCTGAAGCCGATGTGCGAGGTCGACGTGTCGACCGTCTGCGGATAGCGGGCGGCGGGGCGGTAGCGCTGGCAGTAATTCTCGGCGCACAGATGTGATCCGCCCTTGATCACCATGACCGGGAAATCCTCCCCGGAACCAGCTCCCTTGCCGCCGGACGCGCAGCATTTCTTCACCGGCTCGCTGGCCAGCCGGTAGGGGTCGCTGGTCCATTCCCAGGCGTTGCCGATCATGTCGTACAGGCCATAGCTATTGGCCGGGAACGCCCCGATGGGGGACGTGCGATCATAGCCATCGAGACACATATTGGTCTTGGGGAAGGGCCCTTGCCAGTAATTGGCCAGCATGGCGCCGCCCGGCGCCAGCTCGTCGCCCCAGGCAAAGGCCAGGCCTTCTTGCCCGCCGCGCGCGGCAAATTCCCATTCCGCCTCGCTCAGCAGGCGCTTGTCCGCCCACGCGCAATAAGCCTGCGCGTCTTCGTGGGCGATATGTACGACCGGGTGGTCCTCCAGCCCTGCGGTGGAGCTGCCGGGACCTTGCGGGCGGTGCCAGCACGCGCCGGGAACATAAGCCCACCAGTTCATCGGGTCGGGCGTGATCGGATATTTGACCGGCGGCACGAACACCGATGATCCCGGCACCAGCAGGCCGGGGTCTGCGCCGGGATATTTCGCCGCGTCTGGGGGCCGCTCGGCCAATGTCACATAGCCTGTTTCCTGCACGAACTGCGCGAACCGGGCATTGGTGACTGGCGACGGGTCGATCAGGAAGGGCTCGACAGTAACCATGCGCGCAGGCGCTTCCTCGGGATAGTGATCGTCCGATCCCATCCGAAAGCTGCCGCCTTCGATGCGCTTCATGTCCTCACCTGCCGCCGCGCTTCACAGGATCGATCGTTTGGCGACCACATCCAGCAAGAAGCAGTAATGCCAGAACGGATCGGCAGTGGTCCAGTCCTCCGATGCGGCGCAGCTGCCGGGTTCGGGGAGCGGATATTCCTCCAGCGGATCGCTGGTCAGATTGTAGAAGTCGCAATCTTCGGTGCTGTCGGTGCACACCAGCTTGAAAGTGGCATTGCGCGCGCCGATCACCTTGGTTCCGCCAGTCATCAGATTGGACGATTCTGTCAGGATGAAATCGTGATCGGGATCGCGCACCCTGTCCGCTCCGCCGCGCAGAATGGGGTCGAGCGAGACCGAATCCAGCGCAATCTGTGCATCGCCCGCGCTGTTCGAAACAGTCTCCGGCACTTCCAGACCGGCAAGCGAGAGGATGGTGGCGAACAGATCGGCCACGTGGACAAACTCGCCGTTCTGGCTGCCCGCCTCAATGCCGGGTCCGCGAATGACCATCGGCACGTGCGCGCCGCTTTCAAACGCGCTGCCTTTGCCGCGTCCGGTGCGGGTGATGTACATGTTGTCGATGAAATCGAGGTTGGGCCGCCCGTACATCGGCGTGCCATTGTCGCCGATATAGATGACGTAGGTATTGGGGTCGATATCGTCCACCGCCGCCAGCACCTGCCCGATGATCGTGTCCATCGAATTGGTCATGGCGCGCATCAGGGCCTCGCCCGAACAATTGCCCACTTCATTGGTGCCGAACGTGCCGCCGCATGCTTCCATCTCGGCCCGGCTGACATCGTCCAGCGTATCGGCATTGGGCACCATCATCGCGCTTGGCTGCTGGATCGCGGTGGCATGGGAGAGGTTGAAGGCCAGCCAGGTGAACCACGGCCTGTCCGGATCGGCTTCTTCCTGCGCCCTGATCCAGTCGATCGTGTCCGACCCCTTGGCCACTGCGGCATAGGTGCTGGGCGCGATGCCGGGCAGCGATGCGACCGGCGCTTCTTCGGTGCGCCACTGTCCCGCAGGCGTGCCCGCATCCTGCACATGCAGCGGATAATCCCAGAACGACGGGAGCGCGGCATGCATATTGCCGCGGAACAGCTGGAACCCGGCCTCCTTCGGCTTCATGCCGGGATAATCGCCGCCTTCAGCAGGCAGGCCCGCCATGTGCCACTTGCCGAATACCGCCGTGCTGTATCCGCCCCTGTCGGCCAGCGTGCGGACGAAGGAATCGTGGTTCTGGCTCAGCGCGTCGGCATAGGTCTGCACATGGGTACGCCCGGCGAACAGGCCGGTCAGCAGGGATGCCCGCGTGGGAGAGCAGAAGGGCTGCGCCCAGGCATCGGTGAAGACCATGCCGTCATCGGCCAGCTGATCGAGCACCGGCGTGGAGGCGGGATGGCCATTGATGGCCTGGTAATCGGGATGATCGTGGCCTTCGGGGCCATATTGGGCGATCAGCTGTTCCATCAGTCCGGGCACCATGCCGGGTGTGACGTCGAGGCCGACATCATCGGAAATGATCAGCAGGATATTGGGCCTGCGCGGTGTATCCTCATCGGCAGCATTGGCCGGAACCGCCGTGAGGCCCAAGCAAAGCGCACAGGCCATCGCAATTTTCGATGTGGTTTCCAGCATCCCTCTCAGCCCTCCCAGACTTTGAGGCAAAGCTACATCGAATATGGCTTCGGTGATAGTGGAGATTGAGCGGTTGCGGTGCCGGTCATGCAGCGCGCCAGCGCATCAGTGCATAGACGGGCAGCGACACCAGCAGCAGCCCCACGCCCCACGCCACGGCCTCTCCGCCTGCGCCATAGATGGTCCAAGCGGAATAGAGCGTGGCGAGCGCGGCCACCCACGGCAGATATCTGCGCGAAGCCATGCCGCCGCCAAACCGAAGCCGCAGTGCACTGGCCATGCACACAAGGTACATGAACAGGCTGCAGGCGGTGGAAATCAGCAGCAGGAAGCCGAATATCTCCGCCGCCGAGCTATCGTAATTGAGCAAGACCACCACCGTCATCAGGGCGCTGGAAACCACCAGCGCGCGGGCGGGTGACCCTGCCGCGTTTTCCTTTGCAAACCAGCGCGGAAAGGCGCCGGCGCGGGCCATCGCATAGGGCAGTTCGGCCTGCACCATGATCCAGCCATTGAGCGCGCCAAAGCAGCTGATGGCGGCGAAACCGGCAATCAGCAGGGCGGGGCCGGGCGCCCAGAAACGCTCGACAAAATCGGCAAAGGGCGCTCCCGAACTGGCGATGATATCCTCTGGCATCAGCAGGATGATGGCCGAACAGGTGACCAGGTAGAGCAGTCCGGTCAGCGCCGTGCCGACCAGCGTGGCAAAGGGAATGGTGCGCTCCGGATCGCGGATCTTGCCCGCCGGAACGGTCGCCGATTCCAGGCCGAGCAAGGCCCACAGGGTCAGCGTGGCGGCGGCGGTCACGATGCCGGGCTGGATGCCGCCCGGCTCCATCGGCCGCAGCTCTGCCTCGCCCGTGCCCATCGCAACTGCGGCAAGTACAATCACCAGCAGAAGCGGCAGCACCTTGATGACGGTGGTGACCAGCTGGAACCCCCCGGCCGATCGCGATCCTGTCAGGTTGAGGAAGGTCAGCGCCCAGATCAGCACCACTGCCGCCAGTGCATCGCCGCCGGTGGTGGCAGACATGCCGGGCACGAACACGCCCAGATAGCTGATACCGGCCACGGCAATGGCCGCATTGCCGATCCACAACGATATCCAGTAGCTCCATGTCACCATGAAGGCGGGCAGGGGGCCGAACGCGGCGTTGGTATAGGCGTAAGGCCCGCCCTCAACGGGCATCTGCCGCGCCAGCCAGGCGAAGGTCGCGGCAAGGCACAGGCCGCCCGCTATGGTGAACAGCCAGCCGACAATCGAATTCCAGCCCAGCGGGGCCAGCGTGGCGGGCAGCAGGAATATGCCGGAACCGATCATGTTGCCCATGACCAGCGATATCGTCATCCAGCGGCCCAGCTTGCCGCCTTTGGCAGGCTCGTCCCCTGCCGCGATCCGGGCGGCGCTCACGCTATCCGCCCGGTCCGCTGCAGGTCATCCTGACCAGGCTTAATAGCTGTATCCAAACCGCAGGCCGAACGTCCTCGGCTGGTTGGGAACCTGATAGACATTGCCGCCGATGCCCGGGACATCATTGGCGCAGACCGAAGAACCGCACTGCGCGTAGAGATAGGCCTGGCCACGCTCATCAAACACGTTGGTGACGTAGAATTCGGCATTCCAGCCGCCCAGATCCTTCTTCACGCCGACAGCGAGATCGACCGTGCCGTAGCCATCCTGCGTGCCAACCAGACGGTTGTCTTCAAGCAGCAGGTTGGAACGGATATCGGACTGGAGAACCCCGGCAAATTGCACGTGGGCCAGCAGGTCGCGGTTCAGGAACCATTCGTAGCGCGCGGTGACATTGCCCTTGAACTTGGGCGATGCGGGAAGCCGCGTGCCAGCCGGTGCGGGCGGATTGGCGCAGACCGTCACCGGATCGCCATTGGCATCGGTGAAGCCGCAATAATTATCCGTCAGCTTGGCATCGAGATAGGTCATCCCGGCGGCCAGTGTCAGGCCGTCTGCCGGCTGCAGCGTGACATCCGTTTCAAACCCGCGAATGCGCGCCTGTGCGGCGTTGCGGATTTCGGTCAGCCCGTTGGGACCAAGGATGGCGAACTGGAACTTGTCCCAGTCCAGCTGGAAGATGGCCGCGTTCCAGCGCACAAGTCCATCGGCAAAGCTGGTCTTCAGGCCCAGCTCGTAATTGGTCAGGAAGTCCGCCTGATAGCCGAACAGACCGCCACGCCGGTTGGTGCCGCCAGGACGGAAACCGCGCGACCATGTGGCATAGGCCATCACATCGGGGGTGAAGTTGTAGGTGACGTTCAGGCGATGGATCAGGCCGTCGTTCTTGGACCGGCGCGGACTGACCGTGCCATCGGGATTGACGATCACATTGCCGTCGGCATCGGTGACCGCAAGGTTGGTACACGGCGCGCCATCGGTTGACGGGGGCGAAAGCGAATCGTCGATCGGAGAACGACACGCAGCAACGCCGGTCGATCCGCTGAAGTTTTCGGAATATCCGAAGAAGCCGATCAGCGTGTTGTTATATTCGAAATAGCGCAGGCCGCCGGTCACTGTCAGCTGATCGGTCAGATCAATGGCCACTTCGCCAAACGCGGCATAGTCGCGGTCAATACGCGTCTGCTTGGTCAGCCAGATCGTGTCGGACCAGCCGGGCACTTCGATGAAGCTGGCGATATTGTCGATCTGGTAACGCTGCTGGATGTCGTGTTCCTGGCGCTGGTAGAACAGGCCTGCCTGGAAGCGCACGCTCTCATCCTGCGGTGAGGACAGGCGCAGTTCCTGGCTCACCTTGTTGAAGCGGTCACGGCTGGAGAAATACTGCGAGGGATTGACCAGCGGGCAGCTGAAATCCTGCGCCGGGCAATCGGCCACGAAGTAATAGCCATAGCCGTACAGCACGTCATAGAAATAGGCGTAGTCCGAATAATCGGCCAGGCCATCGATGCCGCGTTCCAGATAGGCGCCCGAATAGACCAGATCGAAATTGCCGATGCGGCCTTCGACGGTCATCGCCGCCTGCACCCACTCATCGTCCTGGAAATTGTCGCGATAGGTCTGGACGTTCAGATCGCCGAGGCTGGGCAGGAAGGCGAACGTGCCGGAGGTGTTCTGCTTCTGCGCCATGATGGACGGCGTGACGGTCCAGTTGTCATCCAGCTCAATGCCCAGCGCGAGGCGGGCACCATAGGTCTCGACGTCGTTGAAGTCGTCCTCGACCAGCGCCAGATTGTCGTCAGTTTCACCCGAACTGGGGAATGTGCGCACGCCGCGGATGTTGTCGATATAGCCGCCATCCTTGACGTACCAGCCCACCAGGCGAGCAGCGATGGTATCGCTGATCGGCATGTTCACGAAGCCTTCGAGGGCGCCGCCGAATTCGCCGTGATCGACATAATTGCCTTCGACATCAAAGCCCATGTCGAAGCCGCTCGCATCGGGCTGGTTGGTGATGATGCGGATGGTGCCGGCCTGGCTGGATGCGCCGAACAGCGTGCCCTGCGGGCCTGCCAGAGCCTCCACGCGGGCGACGTCATACAGATGGACGTTGAGGTTGCCCTGCGCCGTGGTGATCGGCTGTTCATCGAGATAGGTGCCCACGCTGGGCAGCGGGCCGGAGTGGTTGCCGTCACCGCCGCTGGCCACGCCGCGCATGTAGACGAGCTGGTAGAACGGGCCACCGTAATTCTGCGTCGAGACGCTGGGCAGGAACTTCACATAGTCCTCAAGCCCGTCAACCTGCAGGTTCTCCAGCCGCTCCGTATTGAGCACCTGGACGCTGATCGGAACGTCCTGAAGATCTTCGACCCGCCGCTGCGAGGTCACGAGGATGGTGTTGTTCTGGGAACTGGACGCGGTCGGGGCGGCACTGTCATCCACGGCTTCCTGGGCGAATGCCGCACCGCTTGCCAATATGCTGGAACCAAGAAGCAGGCCTGTGACGGCCCGCAAGGCCCGGCCCGAACGACGATCGCGTGATTCCATACCCATTGTAAAACCCTCATGTTGCGAGCGGATCAGATCTGCGCAGCTAGTGCTGTCGGTGACCAATCGGGCGCTCAGATCCGTCTGCGGTATTCCCCCTAGAAATGGTGCCATAAATGGCGGAAATGCTTGCGTTCCAGCCACTTTGACAGGTGTAAAAGAACTGTAATTTACCTATGTGTCAAGAGGTGCTCGTCGGACGGCTTCCCAAGGTCGGTCTAAAGCCGGGCCGCTATGGCAAACTGACAACAGTCGGCAAAATTACAATTTGCACGGATAATCGGTCAGGGCCGGACCCAGCGCCTGTTCGAGCGGGCCCAGCCATTGTTCGAAATTCTTCCACTGGGCCAGCCCGTCGGAAAAGATCGGCTGGCGCACCTGTTCGGAACTTGCAGTGCGCACGGCGCGGTCGCTTTCGTAAAAGCGCAGGCAGGATTCCTCAAACGGCAGGTTCAGGTAATCCAGCAGCGCGCGCGTTTCACCCTCCACGTCGGCCACCACCTGTTCATAGAAAACACGGTGCACGGCGCCGGGCCGCACATCGTCGAAATGCGCCATCAGCTCGGTATAGGTGCGGTAGTAATGGCCCAGCTCGGCCAGGTCATAGGTGAACGCCTGACCACGGGCGAAATGCTGCTTGAAATTGGAGAAGCAGCAAGACAGCGGATGGCGCCGCGCATCGATGATCCGGGCATTGGGCAGGATCAGTTTGATCATCCCCACATGCATGAAATTATTGGGCATCTTGTCGAGGAAGAACGGTGCGTCGGTCTTTCTCTGCACGCGTGTGCGGGTCAGAAATTCCTCACCCATTGCGGTCAGCTGATCGGGCGAGAGATCGGCCAGCGCCTCTGGATAATCAGTCTCCTGCGAACGCAATTTGCGCCCGCCGATCTGCGCGGCCATCTGCGGGATGTCGGGCAGTTCCATCGTCCCTTCCACCTGCGAGTGGCTGGACAGGATCTGTTCGATAAGGGTGGAGCCGGCGCGCGGCATGCCAAGGATGAATATGGGGTCTGGCGCGCTGCAACCAGCGTCTGCCCGGTCTGTGAAGAATTGCGGTGTGAACAGCGCGCGGGACCGGACGAGGTGATCGGCAATGTCCGCTGAATCATAGCGCACCATGTCCCGGCGCAGGCGGTTACCCTGCGCATAATGGGTGAAGGATGCCTGATAATTGCCAGCATCCTCCTCTGCCTTTCCCAGCGCGAAGTGGAGGTGGAACAGGTCTTCGGGCTCCAGATCGTCTGACAGAGCGCCGCGCATGGTGGCCCGGTCTGCATCTGCGAAAGTCACCCGCTTGAGATTGGCGAGGCTCCACCATGCTTCGCCAAGGCCCGGCTGTAGCGCGATGCTCTTGCGATAGGCGTCAATACTGTCCTGCTGGCGGCCCACGGTCTTGAGCGCGTGGCCATAGCTCATCCACACCTTGGGCTGGTCCGGATGGCGATCCAGCACATCGTCATACAGGGCAATGGCGTCCTCGAACTCGCCGATCCGGCCCAGCGCCGCGGCCTTGAGATTGGCAAGGCCGGCATTGTGCGGATCATCCGCCAGCAGCATGTCGATCTGTTCCAGCGCTTCTGCCGCGCGGTTCTGCCGGTGCAGCACCAGCGCATAATTGTGCCGCGCCGGGCGGAAGCCAGGTGCCAGCTCCAGCGCGCGCGACAGCAGCTTTTCCGCATCGCCATAGCGGCCCAGCCGCGATGCCAGCTCTGCCAGCATGCGAATGGCGGCGATATCGGTGGGCGCGCGTTTCAGCCTGTCACGCAGGATCGGCTCGGCCACGGCAAGCTCGCCGGAAACCAGCGCATCGGCCGCGCGCATCAGTTCCGGATCGTTGACGGATGCGCGGATCGCCTGCGCATAGGCGGTATCGGCTGATCCGCTGTCGCCGCGCGCGGTATGCTGGTCCCCCAGCGCGCGCCATGCGGCAGACAGGCCGGGGTTGCGCGTGACGGCCATTTCCAGCTGCTCGATCGCATCATCGCTGCGTCCCAGCGATGCCCACGCCAGACCCAGTTCCTGATGCACGTCGGCGCGGCCCTTTCCGCTCTGCGCCAGCGGGCTGAGCAAGTGCGCGGCGCGCGCCGGATCGCCCTGACGGCGGGCGGCGGCAGCCATCAACAACACCGCGTCCGGGTTTTCGGGAGCCTTTGCCAGTATCGCCTGTGCCTGGCTTTCCGCCGCTGCCGGGTTGGTGGAGAGCAGCTTGCTGGTGTGGCGCAACTGCGCCTGAAGGTCTTCGCTCACCTGCGCGCCTCCGGTTGCCAATCCGGGCGATTGCGGCCAATCATGCCTTTGCCCTGCGACCTGACGGGATCAATTCCATGAATTCTCAATCTGAACCCCAATTTCTCGCTGGACCCCTGCATCCTGGCCCCCTGCATCTTGGTATTGTGCAGCCTTGGGACTGCGATGTCATGGGTCATTTTACCGTCCGCCGCTATGCCGCTGCGTTTGACGATGCGAGCTATCAGCTGCTGTTCCGCCTGAGCGGGACGAGCCCTGTTTCGCAGGCCGATGGCCTTGGTTGGGCCGATGTGCGGCAGGTCTATGAATATCATGCGGAGATGCTGCCCGGCACGATGTTCTCTATTTCCGGCGCACCGGTGCGGCTGGGTACCAAATCCATCGATGTCGAATATCGCATGGTGCGAACGCAGGACGGGTCTGCGGTGGCGACGATGCGCTCCACACTTGTCCGGCTCGATCTCAAGGCGCGCGAAGGCGTTGCGGTGGAAGCGGCCATGCGCGCGCGGATCGGGCAGATGATCGATGCCTCAACCTCCGTGACCGGCGGTGAAGGCGCTTAGGAAAGCGGAAAGATTGTCGCCCAGCGCGTCACACAGATAGCCGCCCTCCTGCACGATGACCGCAGGCATTGGCAGGCGCTTGGCGATGGCATTGCCGATCTTGCCATAACCCGGCGTGGTCACGGCCAGTCCGCCAAACGGATCGCCTTCAAAGGCATCGAGACCCAGCGCGATCACCAGCGCATCGGGCGCGAAAGCGGCGGTGCGGTCCAGCGCCTGATCCAGCGCCGACAGGAACTCGGCATCGCCCGATCCGCGTTGCAGCGGCAGGTTGTAATTGAACCCCAGTCCGTCTCCCTCGCCGCGCTCACACGCGCTGCCCCAGAAGAAAGGATAGAAACGCACCGGATCGGCATGGATGGAGACGGTCAGCACGCTGGCATCGCGGTAGAATATCTCCTGCGTGCCATTGCCGTGGTGCAGGTCCACATCCAGCACCGCCACGCGCGGATATTGCCGCTGCAACCGGCGCGCGGCGATGGCGCTGTTGCTCAGGTAGCAGAAACCACCGGCCAGCTCTGCCGACGCATGGTGGCCGGGCGGCCTGCACAGGGCATAGCTATGGCGCTCGCCTGCCAGCACCGCATCGGCGGCACCGATCGCGGCCTGCGCGCTCCAGTATGCAGCGTCCCAGGTTTCGGCCCCAATCGGGCAGGAGGCATCAGACATATGCCAGCCCGCCTGCGCCACAACGGACGCCGGATAGGTGCCATTGCGGCGGCTTGGATGGATATTGGGCGTGACCGATTCAGAAGCGCCCGCGATGTAGCTCCAGCGTTTGTGGGCATGGCGCAGGAACTGCAGATATTCGGGCGTGTGCACCGCCGAAATGGCCGACATTCCGCTGTCCGCGGGTTGCTCGATCCGGCACCCGGCAGCCTCGGCCCCCTGGCGCAGGCGGGCGATCCGGTCAGGGTGTTCGGGATTGTCCTGCATCACCCCGTTGACCAGGAAGGTGCGCGGGAAATGCGCGGACTGGGCCTGTTGGGCAAGAAATGTCCTCATGCCGCCACGCTCAGGTTCAATTGCGCCTCCAGCACTTGCAGGCTTTCTGTCAGCTTGCCCAGAATTTCATCGACGTGGTTTTCATCGCTGATCATCGGCGGGCAGACCATGAAGTGATCCCCCTCTCGCCCGCCGCGCGTGCGCCGGGAATAGATGATCAGGCCGCGCTCATAGGCGATATCGACCAGTCGCACATAGGCATCCAGATGCGCGGGCAGGGGGGCCATTGTCTGCCGGTCTGCCACCAGTTCGAAGGCCAGCAACAGGCCCTTGCCGCGGACATCGCCGATGAACGGGAAACGCGCCATCAGCCCTTCCATCCCGGCTTTGAGCAGATCGCCGATACGCGCGGTATTGCCCATCAGGTCATGCGCCACGATTTCGCGCGTTACCGCCAGGCCGGCGGCGCAGGCGAGCGGGTTGCCGGCATAGGTGAATCCATGCGCAAAACCGCCCGCATCCAGCACCGGTTCAATGATGCGCTGCGGGGCCACAACGGCACCTAAAGGCGCATAACCGGCCCCGAAACCTTTCGCCAGCGCGACAATGTCGGGCATGGCGTCCCAGTGCTCGGCTGCCAGGAAGCGGCCGGTGCGGCCCACGCCTGTCATCACCTCATCATAGATCAGCAATATGCCAAATTCGTCGCAGATTTCGCGCGTGCGGCGATAATAGGAATCGGGCGCGACCAATGCGCCGGTGGTGGCTCCTCCGACAGGTTCCATCATGAAGGCCAGCACGCTTTCGGGGCCTTCCGCCAGAATCCTGTCACGCAGCATTTCGGCATAGCGCAGCCCGGCCTGTTCGGGATCGAGGCCGTCGCGGTCCAGATAGCAGCGCGGCGCGGGGACTTTGGGCATCTCGCGCATCATCGGCGCAAACGGCTCTGTCAGCGGATCGTAGGAGCTGACCGCCAGCGCGCCCAGAGTGCAGCCGTGGTATGACGGTGCGCGCGAGATCACTTTCCAGCGGGTGGTCTCGCCCACCGCCAGCTTGTGCGAGCGGGCCAGCTTGATCGCAGTTTCGGTCGCTTCCGACCCCCCCGATACGAAGAACACCCGGTCGAGGTCTCCGGGGCACAGATCGGCGATGACCGAGGCCAGCTGCTCTGCCGGTTCATTCTCGAAATGCAGGCGATAGCCGAAGGTCGCGCGGTTCATCTGTTCGCGCATGGCTTCGAGCACGCGCGGGTTGGAATGGCCGATGTTGGAGACCATCGCCCCGCTCGACCCGTCCAGATAGCGGCGTCCCTCGACATCCCAGATATACACGCCCTCGGCCCGGGCGATTGTCGGGCGGCGCAGGCGCGATTGATAGAACAGGTGCGATGGCACCAGACCGGCGGTCATGCGGGCTCCTCCACGGCGGCAAAGGCAAGGCAGTCATCGGCGGCAAATGTCAGCGCGACATCGGTGCCGGCAGGCAGTGGTGCGCCCTCCAGAAAGGTCTGCACGTAAAGCGATTGGCCAGCCGCATCGACCAGATAGCGCACGGCCTGCCCCTGATAGTCGACGGCTTCGATCCGGCCCGCGAAGGCTGCGCCGCTGGCATCGCCGGGTTCGCTGCCAGCAACGGACAGGCGCAGCTTTTCCGCGCGCACCACCAGATCCACCGGCATACCGGGAGAGAGCGCATCACCGCCCGTCACCGCATGAACAGCGCCGATATTGTCCACCTCTGCGGTCACTTTGTCTCCGTTGGCTTGCTGAACGGTGCCGCGCAGGATGTTGCACTGGCCCAGGAAATTGCCGACGAAGGGCGATGCGGGGCGGTTGTATATCTCTGCCGGGCTGCCGACCTGTTGCAGCCGCCCGCTGCGCAGCACGGCAATCGCGTCCGACATGGCCAGCGCTTCACCCTGATCGTGGGTGACGAAGATGGTGGTCACCCCCAGCCGTTCCTGAATTGCGCGCAGTTCAATGCGCATTTCGTCACGCAAATTGGCATCGAGCGCGGACAATGGCTCGTCCAGCAGCAGCACGTCCGGTTCGATCACCAGCGCCCGGGCCAGAGCCACGCGCTGGCGCTGTCCGCCAGAAAGCATGCCGGGGCGCGCATCGCCGCGTCCGGGCAGGCGCACCAGATCCAGCATGGCCAGCACGCGGTCCTGCTCTTCTCCCTTGTCGATCCCGTGATAGCGCAGGCCGAAGGCTATGTTCTCGTGCACGGAAAGATGCGGGAACAGCGCGTAATTCTGGAACACCAGCCCGATCTTGCGCTTGTGCAGCGGCACGCCCGCCATCGACCGTCCGCCGATCAATATCTCGCCCTCATCCGGCTGTTCCAGCCCGGCGATCAGGCGCAGCAGCGTGGTCTTGCCGCAGCCGCTGGGGCCCAGTAATGTGGTGAAGCTGCCCTGCTTTGCAGTCAGCGAAACATGGTCTGCCGCCAGCGTGGGGCCATAGCGCTTGACCACGCCGCGAAGTTCCACTGCCTTTACCATCCCTTTTGCACCCGGCTGAACATCGGCGCCCAGTCGCGCTCATGCCCGTTCCAGTAGGCGGGATCGAAAAAGCGATATCCCGACAGGTCGCCATCGGCCACGAAGCCGGGCAGCGAGCGGATCGAGGCGGGCAGGTCGACCTTGGTCGGATCGAGCGAGGGCGGGTAATATTGCGCCTCTGCCACCATGATCGCCACTTCGGGTTCGAGCATGAAGTTGAGCAGTTTTTCGCATTCGCGCATCGGCGATCCTCTCAGTACGAAGATACATTCCTGCCAGGCCACGCCATCGGCAGGCTGGTGAAAGCCCATCTCCACGCCGGCATTGCGCAGCGCGGCAATGCGACCGGACCAGGCATCGGTGACGAACAGTTCCTCCTGCGCCAGCAGGTTCATCAGTTCCGCGCCGGAGGACCAGTATTTGACCGTCAGGTCGCGGTGGCGGCGGATCATCGCCCAGACCGCGTCCATATCGGTGATGGCATTGGGGTTCTGGCCAGCGGCGGCGGCGGCATACCAGATGCGCGTGCGCCATTCGTCCCAACCGCCGATGCGGTGGCGAAATTGCGGATCGATCAATATGCGCGATCCCGCCCGCGCCACATGTTCGGCGGACACGCGCCTTGGATTGAAGGCGATCCCGGTGGTCCCGTAATCATAGGGAATGGCGGACAGTGATCCGCCGGTCACAGCACGCAGCGGCGCGGCGAGCTGCGGGATGGTGAGCGCCAGATTGGGGATGTTGCTTTCATCCAGCGCCGAGGTCAGCCCCTGATCGTGAAAGCGGGCGTAATCGAACACGCCGGAAAGATGCGCGACATTATATTCGCCGGGCCGGTTGGCGATCACCCGGGCAAGGAATTCATCGCTGCCGCCAAAGGTTCCGCTCACCACCTCGACACCGGTCTCCCGCTCGAACGGGGCGAAGGCGTAATCCTCGAAGGCCTGCGATACCACGCCGCCCCAGCCATCAAAGCGGACCTGGCGCACCGGCTGGCGTTGTGGTCGGTTTTGCGGCCGGCTTTGCGTCTGGGCCTGCGTTTGAGCGAGCGCGGCCATGCCCAGCGGGCCGCCAACCACACCCGCCGCCGCGCCAAGCTTTGCCATTGCGCGCAGGAAATCTCGCCTGCCGCGCGGATCATCGCGCAAGGTGGCAAACAGGCGGTAGGCGTGATTTTCAAAGCTCATGCGCTGCTGGCCACGCTGCTGGCCACCAGGCTGCGGCCATCCAGCCCATAGGTGCGCTGATCGCGCGGAGTTTCCTCTATCCGCTTCGACAGCAGGGTCCAGAAAGCCTGTTCGGCGCGGCTCAGCCGGTTGGCAGGGTGGCGCACGACGGAAACATCCACGGCGGGCGGATCATCATAGGGCGGCAGGCGCCAGAGCAGGCCGTCTGCCACGTCGCGGGTCACCACGTGGATCGGCAGCGGGCCGATGCCCATTCCGGCAATCACCATCCGGCGCACCTCTTCCAGATTGTTCGATACGCCCACCGGCTGACCGGCAAAGCTGGCGCGCGCGCGGAGCATGGCGACGGGGCGCAGCACATCGTTGAGCTGGTCGGTATCGAAGGAGACGCTGCGCTCCTCACGCATATCCGCCAGCGTCAGGTCGCTCTTGCCGAACAGCGGATGGGCAGGACCGCAGAAGAAGCCGAAATGCTCGGTATAGAGATGGGTGTATTCCAGATCCGCATCACGCTCACGCACAAGGCAGATGCCCAGCGAGCATTTCTTGCCCAGCACATCTTCGATCACGTCGAGCGACGGGCGCACGCGGATCGCCAGCCGGGCGCGCGGATGATGCTGCTGGAAATCGGCCAGCGTGGCATCCACCAGCGGGCTGACCACGTGGCTGGCCATGGAAAGTACCACTTCGCCCGAAACCTCCTCGTCAATATCGCCAAGGATCAGCGGCAGCCGGTCCAGCGATCCGAAGATGTCGAGCGCCTGTGCAAACAATGCCTCGCCGTGGGTGGTGGGGGCAAACTTGCGCGGCCCGCGATCGATCAACCGGTGGCCCAGCGTATCCTCCAGCCGGCGCAACGCATTGCTGACGGTGGGCTGCTTGAGATCGAGCCGCTGGGCAGCGCCGGTAATGGAGCCTTCCTGGACGATGACAAGGAAGGTGCGCACCAGATTCCAGTCCAGCCGCCAGGCAAGTTCGCCTTTGTCTTCTGACATCATACCATTCCCTCAAGCTATGATTGACGGGAAGCCTATCAGAAGAGAGAATGCCATGCAGCAGGTGGATATGGCAATATGAAAATGCCGGGTACAGATTCGAAAGGTGCAGATTCGAAAAGAGCGTTGGCCCATCGCTGGCTGCTGGCGCCCGCCATCATCGCCATCACCCTGTTGCTGCTGGTGCCGCTGCTGTTCACCGTGCTGCTGTCGCTGGGCATATTGAACGTCGGCAATTCCGAAAACACCGCCGGAACGGGCGCGTGGCAGTCCGTTCTGGGCGATGGCTTCTACTGGTGGTTTCTGGTCAAGACCCTGCTGGTTGCCGGCGTTTCCACGCTGGTGGCCGCACTGCTGGGCTATCCGCCAGCCTATTTCCTGGCCACGTCGCGCTCGCGCTGGCGGCCCCTGCTGCTGCTGCTGATCGTGCTGCCGTTCTGGATCAGCTATATCATCCGCACGATGAGCTGGATCAACGTGCTGGGTGCCAGCGGCGCGATCAACGAGGCGGCGATGGGGCTGGGGCTGATCGATACGCCGTGGCCGCTGCTGTATAATCAGGTTTCGGTGATCGTCGGGCTGGTCCATTTCATCCTGCCGTTCATGATCCTCAACATCTATGTCGCGCTCGATGGGCTGGATGAGAGCCTGCCCGGTGCCGCAAAATCGCTGGGGGCGAGCAGCTGGCAGGCATTCTGCCGCGTCACATTGCCTCTGTCCGTGCCCGGCCTTGCCGCCGGATCGCTGATCTGTTTCCTGCTGGCGGCGGGCAGTTATGTCACGCCGATCATCCTGGGTGGCCCGAAGGACGCGATGTTCGCCAATCTTATCTATGAGGCGATGATCATCCAGCTCGACTGGCGCACCGGCGCGGTGCTGGCGCTGTTGCTGCTGGGCGCGCTGGGCATGGTCACCGCCATTGCCGCCCGCTTCCTGGGGCTGGAACGGATCGGGAGGGCGGCAGCATGACCTCGCGCACGGTTCTGGGTCTGGCCACCGGGGCGATCTATGCCTTTCTGTTCCTGCCGCTGGCGGCGGTGATCCTGCTGGCCTTTGCCACCAACCAGTTCGGCGGTTTCCCGATTGAGGGCGTGACGCTGCAATGGTTCGCCGATCTGTGGGCCAATGATGCAATTCTTGCCGCGGTGCGCACCTCGCTGGTGCTGGGGCTGGCCACGGCGCTGATCTCCACCGCCATCGGCGTGCTGGCCGCGCTGGCGATGGTGCGCCATGATTTCCCCGGCAAGGCGTGGGTGGCGGGCGTGCTGCTGGCCCCGCTGCTGGTGCCCGAAGTGGTGCTGGCGGCGGCACTGCTGTTGTTCCTGTCATGGATGGGCGTGCCGCGCAGCTTTCCGCTGCTGCTGGCGGGCCATGTGATCTTTGCCCTGCCGTTCGTGATCCTGGTGATTCAGGCGCGGCTGACCGGGCTCGATCCGGCCTATGAGGATGCGGCCAAAAGCCTTGGCGCCAGCCCGGTGCAGGCCTTTTTCCGCACCACATTGCCGCTGCTGACTCCGGCGCTGCTGGCAGGCGCCCTGTTCGCCTTCACCATCAGTTTCGACAACATCACCGGCACCTTGTTCTGGAAGCCGGGCGGCACGGAGACTGTGCCGACGCAGATTTACGCCATGCTGCGCGATTCCGTCAGCCCGGAAGTCAACGCGCTGGGCGCGGTGATGGTGGTGGGCACGGTGCTGGTTTTTCTTGTCGGCCTTTCGGCCATGCGGGTGAGTTATCATGAACGTACAGACTGATCGCATCTCCAAGGCCCGTCCTGCGCGTAAGGTTATCGTCACCTGCGCCGTGACCGGATCGATCCACACGCCCACGATGAGCCCGCATCTGCCCATCACCGCGCGCCAGATCGCCGATGCCTCTGTCGAGGCGGCGCAGGCGGGCGCGGCGATCATCCATCTGCACGCGCGCGATCCGGACAGCGGCTATCCCAGCGCCGATCCTGAGCATTTCCGCCCGTTTCTGGAGGATATCGCCGGTCGCTGCGATGCCGTGCTCAACATTTCCACCGGCGGATCGTCACTGATGCCGCTGGAAACGCGGCTGGCCCCGGCGCGCGCCGCGCAGCCTGAAATGTGCTCGCTAAACATGGGATCGATGAACTTCGGCACCTTCCCGCTGGCTGATCGCTATTCCGACTGGCAGCACAATTGGGAGCCTGAATTGCTGCTCAAGACGCGCGATGCGATCTTCAAGAACAGCTTTGCCGATATTGAGGAAATCCTCGAAATGGGCGTGGCGACCGGCGCCCGGTTCGAGTTCGAATGCTATGATCTGGGCCACGTCGAAACACTCGGATACTATTACCGCAAGGGGCTGGTGAAAGGCCCGATCTATCTGCAATTCGTGCTCGGCGTGCTGGGCGGGGCCGGCGCCACGGTGGACAATCTGGTGCACCTGAAGAACACCGCGGACCGGCTGCTGGGCGATGATTATCGCTTCTCCGTGCTGGCGGCGGGCAAGCAGCAATTGCCGCTGGCCACGGTGGGCGCGGTGATGGGCGGCAATGTGCGCGTCGGGCTGGAGGATTCGCTCAGCCTTCCCGGCGGCGCACTGGCCCCCAGCAATGCCGCGCAGGTTGCGGCCATGCGACGGATTCTGGAAGAGCTCGGCCTTGAAGTGGCGACAGCCGGGGAAACCCGCGAAATGCTGGCGCTCAAGGGCCATGACAAGGTGGCGTTCTGACGATGACAGACCAGGTAACATTGCGCCTTGCCCGCGCCGAGGATGCCGGGCTGATCCAGGCGATGCTGGAAGCGCTGGCGGCAGAAACCGGCTATCCCGGTGCCATCAAGGGCGGTGAAACGGCCATTCTGGCGCATGGATTTGGACCGCGCCCGCTGTTCACCGCGCACCTTGCCATGTGCGATGGCAAGGCCGTGGGCATGGCGCTGTGCTTCCCCGAATATTCAAGCTGGCGCGGCCTGCCCGGCATCTATGTGCAGGATCTCTATGTCGCGCCCGATCACCGCGGTGCCGGCGTGGCGCTTGCCTTGCTGGCGCGCGCGGCGCGCGGCGCGCAATATCTGCGATTGTCGGTTGCCGCATCCAATGAGGCCGGTGCCCGCTTCTATGAGGCGGCCGGTTTTTCCGAAGCCAGTGCCGAGCGGATATTCGTGCTGGAGGGCGAGGGGCTGAAGGCCCTGCGTGACAAGGTTTGAGAGGAATGACCATGCTGAAGATCGCTGCCGCCATTGCCCTCACCGCGCTGAGCAGCGCGCCCGTTCTTGCCCAGACCGCACCCACCCATGAACCGCGCGCGCGCGATCTGGGCGTGCCTTTCGATGGCGAAACAGGTCCGCTCAACGCCATTACCGATGTGGCCGGGGTGACCGTGGGCTTTGCCACCATTGTTGAGGACGACGATGTGCGCACCGGTGTAACCGCCGTGCTGCCGCGCGGGGCGGACACGATGCACAGGCCCGCCTTTGCCGGCTGGTTCTCCCTCAATGGCAATGGCGAGATGACCGGGACGGCATGGATCGACGAATCCGGCTTTCTGGAAGGCCCGGTGATGATCACCAACACCCATTCCGTGGGCGTGGTGCGCGATGCGGTGATCCAGTGGCGCGTGGCGCAGGGCGGGGCCGATGCCACCGGCTACTGGTGGTCGCTGCCCGTTGTTGCCGAGACATGGGACGGCCATCTCAATGATATCAACGGCTTCCACGTGAAGCCCGAACATGTCTTCGAAGCGATTGAAGGCGCGCATGGCGGCTCTGTCGAGGAAGGCAATGTCGGCGGCGGCACGGGCATGATCTGCTACGAGCTCAAATGCGGCACCGGCACCGCCTCTCGCGTGCTGACGGCTGAGGAGGGCGGTTTTACCGTGGGCGTATTGGTGCAGGCCAATCACGGACTGCGCGATCAGGCGACCATCGCCGGTGTGCCGATCGGGCGCGAGCTTGATACGCCGCGTGTGTGGAATGAGGAAACCGGATCGATCATCATCGTGGTCGCCACCGACGCGCCGCTGCTGCCCACGCAATTGCAGCGGCTGGCCCGCCGCGCATCGCTGGGGCTGGCACGCACGGGCGCGGTCAGCGGCAATGGATCGGGCGATATCTTCATTGCCTTTTCCACCGCCAATCCCGATGCCGCTTCGGAAAATCCGCCACCGGTCGAAATGATCGCCAATGGCAATATGGACCCGTTGTTCACCGCCACGGTACAGGCGGTGGAGGAAGCCATCGTCAACGCGATGGTTGCGGGCCAGCCGATGACCGGGGCCGAGGGGCACCACGTTCCCGCGCTCGACCATGACCAGTTGCGCCAGATACTCGCCCGCCACGGAAGGCTTGCCCAATGATCCGCTCGTTCGCCGCCGCAATCCTCCTCGCCTTTGCGCTGGCCATTCCTGTTAATGCCCAGGATCAGGCTCAAAGCGAACCTCAACCGGGCCGCGAACCGGTGCTGCGACAGGTGGACGTGCCGCATAATTACTACTGGCGCGAAATGTATATTCCCCAGCTTACCAGCGGAGCCAGTTCGCTCAGCTGGTCGCCCGATGGCAGCGCGCTGGTCTATTCGATGCAGGGCAGCCTGTGGCGGCAGGACATCGCCAGCGGTGAGGCGTTCCAGCTGACCGCGGGGCCGGGCTATGACTATCAGCCGGACTGGTCGCCCGACGGCAGCACGATCATCTTTTCACGCTATGATGAGGACGCGATCGAGCTGTGGACGCTGGATGTCGCCAGCGGCGCTGCAAGGCGGCTCACCAGCAATGGCGGCGTCAATCTGGAGGCGCGCTGGTCGCCCTCCGGGGACCGCATCGCCTTTGTCTCCACCTTTGCCACCGGCCGTTTCCGCATCTTCACCGCGGCAATGGATGGCGGCGCATTTGAACCGGTGCAGTTCTCTCCCGAACGCGAGAGCGCGATTTCGCGCTATTATTATTCCACCTTCGATCATGAGCTGAGCCCCAGCTGGTCCCCCGATGGCAGCGAGATCATCTATGTCACCAATCCGGAGACCGGATATGGTACAGGATCGCTGTGGCGCCGCGCGGTTGCAGGCGGAGAGCCGCAGCTTGTGCGCGAGGAGGAAACCAGCTGGCGCGCGCGGCCCGATTGGGGTCCGGGCGGCAGCCGCATAATCTGGTCTTCCTATGCCGGGCGGCAATGGCACCAGTTGTGGATCGTGAATGCGGCGGGCGGCCTGCCGATTCCGCTGACCTATGGCGATTTCGATATCTTCTCGCCGCGCTGGTCACCCGATGGCCGCCACATCGCCTTCGTCTCCAACGAAAGCGGCGACGGGCGTATCGAGATACTGGACCTGCCGGGCGGCGCGCGCCGCGAACTGGCGATCAGTGCCCCTGTCTACCTGCACGATGTGGGCACGCTGGCGCTGACCTTGACCGATGAGGACGGCAGGCCCGTTGCCGCGCGCATATCGGTCACCGGCAGCGATGGCCGAAGCTATGCGCCCGAAACCGCGATGATCCATGCGGATGACAATTTCGACCGTGCCGACCGTGCGCAGGAACAGCGCTATTTCCACGCAAACGGCCATGCCGGGATCACCCTGCCCGTGGGGCCAGCCGAAGTAACCGTGTGGCGCGGGCTGGAACATGCAGTCGAACATCGCACTGTCGATATCCGCCCGGGTCCCGCAACGCGCCTGACCGTGCAGATGCAGCCGATCACACTGCCCGGTTTTGACGCATGGCAGAGCGCCGATGTGCATGTGCATATGAACTATGGCGGGTCCTACCGCATGACGCCCGAACGCATGGTGGCGCAGGCGGCAGCGGAAGACCTCGACATCGTGTTCAACACGCTGGTCAACAAGGAGCAGCGCATTCCCGATATCGAATATGCCGGGACGCAGCCTGACCCAGCCTCCACCGCCGATACGCTGCTGGTGCCTGCGCAGGAATTCCACACCAGCGTTTGGGGCCATCTGGGCCTGCTGGGGCTGACCAGCCATTTCCTGCTGCCCGATTATTCGTCCTATCCCGGCACCGGATTGTTCAGCCTGTTCCCGGACAATCCCACCATCGCCGATCTGGCGCACCAGCAGGGCGCGGTCGTTGGCTATGTCCATCCGTTCGATCCCGGCGCTGAGGCGAACACCTATTCCACGCACCAGGTCCCCGTGGATGCGGCGCTGGGCAACATGGATTATTACGAGACCGTGGGCTTTGCCGATTTCCACACATCGGCGGATATCTGGTACCGATTGCTCAATCTGGGCTTCCGCATTTCTGCCGCAGGCGGGACCGATGCGATGGCCAATTACGCCTCCCTGCGCGGCCCGGTGGGCCTCAACCGCACATATGTTCTGCCCGGTGAACTGGCGGAAGGCCCAAGCCCCGTAGAGCGCCGCGATGCGTGGATTGCCGGCCTGCGCGCGGGCCGCTCGATCGCCACCAATGCGCCGCTGCTGGTCTTTGATCTGAATGGCGAAGGACCGGGCGGTGACATTTCTCTGCCTGCCGAAGGTGGCGAACTGGAATGGACGGCGGCAATGATATCGCTGGCCAGGGTGGATCATGTGGAGATCATCCACAATGGTCAGGTTGCGGCCACGCTGACTTTGGATGCGGATGGCAAATTTGCAGCGGCGAGGGGCACTATCCCGATTTCTGAAAGCGGGTGGATATTGCTGCGCGCGTGGAGCTCCGAAGATCAACCCGAAGTGCTCGACCTCTATCCCTATGGCACCACCAGCCCGGTCTATGTCAGCGTCGACGGAAAGCCCGCCCGGTCCGAGGAAGACCGCCAGTACATGCTCACCTGGATCGACCTGATCGAACAGCACGCGCGGACGAGCGAGGACTATAACGATGCCGCTGAACGCGAGACGGTGCTGGGCAATATCGCCCGCGCCCGCGCCGTGTATGAGGCGATGCGCTAGGCCTCCAGCGCTGCTTCCAGCCGTTCACGCGAGGGGCGCTGCGGCTCCCGCGATATCGGGATTGTGTCGCGCATCCGGTTGGCGAAACTGCGCAGGCAGATCTCGTTCCTGCCCAGCGGCCCGACGGAGAAGCTGGACGAGCCCATGCCGTCCTGCACGCGCTCTATCAGCCCCTTGTCCTCGGTATTCACATCGCGGTTGAGGCGCTGGTTGAGATAGCGCGTCAGGTGCATTTCGCGCCGGTCATCGGGCAGGGCATAGGCCCCGTCGCGCAGGATGCAGGTGGTGGCATCGACGGGGATGAACTGCATGAAATCGATCTGGTCGGGATAGACATCGAACATCAGCGCGGGGAACATGCGGTAATATGTCCACATGCGCTTGCGATCTTCGGGCAGGTGATCGACATCGGGCAGCAGATCGCGGTAGGCCTGAACCGAGAGGCCGGGGGAATGGACCGCGCCAACATCGGCAAAGATCTTGTCCACGCCCTGATCCACCTCCAGCCGGTAGCTGTCACGCACAAGGCTGCTCAGCCCCGGATGCGCCACGCGGATATGCAGCGCATCGACATAATTATCGCAGGCGTTCTTCCAGTTGACCTTGCGGATGCGGCTGCGGATCGGGCCGATTGGCTGCATCTCGTCAAAGCGGTAAATGCCCATTTCCTGCGTGATCGGAGCCAGATATTCGGCCAGCGAAGGCCCGCCCGGCTGGAAACGGATATAGACAAAGCCGCCGCTGATATCCTGTTCGATGGGGAACAGGCCGAAGTCTCCCTTGGCGAAGTTCTCGTATTCCTCGATGAACGGCACGCCCAGCAACTTGCCGTCCAGCGCAAAGCTCCACGCGTGATAGGGGCAGGTGATGCGCCCGCCGCAATTGCCTTCGCTGCCATCCAGCAGGCGCGCGGCGCGGTGGCGGCAGACATTGTGGAAGGCGCGGACCTGCCCGTCCTTGCCGCGCACCACGATGGCGCGCTCGCCCATCATGGCAAAGGCGCGGTAATCGCCCGGATTGGGTATGTCGCTGACGTGGCACACCAGATGCCAGGCAGGCATGAAGATCTGCTGCCGCTCCAGCGCCAGGAAGCTCTCGTCATTATAGGTCCATGCGGGCAGGCTCCACGATGCCTGATCGGATACCAGGCGCGGGCTGCCTTGCGTTTGACTTGCAGAGCCAGTCATCAATCGTCTCCTTCCGGCGCCGGTGTCACATCGACGCGCAATATTGTTCCATTGGCAAAGCCGCGTGCGGCGCGGGCGAGGTCTTCACTACCGATTGCGGCGAGTTGGCGGGAAAGGGCCGCATTGTCCGACAGGCCCCCGCTGGTGAGGAAGTGGCGGGCCAGCGATGTGGCGATTTCCTGATTGTCCATCGCCGCGCTCGCCTCCCGGCCAAGGATATGTGCGCGGGCGGCGGCGATCTCCGCCGCGCCGGGCGGCTGGGTCGAAAGCTGGGCGATATGATCGCGCAGCATCGCTTCAAACGCATCGATCTTGCCCGGATCGACACCGGCGGTGATCTCGATCCGGCCCTGCGCGGCGTCGCCAATGTAATCGCTGCCGATATAGTAGACGAGGCCGCGCTCGCTGATCGCCGCGTCACCCAGCCTGCCGCCATAATCATGCGTCAGCACATACAGCAGCATCCGCCAAGCCAGTCCTTCGCGGCTGGCCGGTGCAGGGGCGGCCACGCTGTAACCGATGGCGGATTGCGCCAGCGGCAACGGGATCAGTGCCTTTTCCATCCCCATTCCGTTCCGGCCCGGCCTGAAACGCGCTGGGCTTGGCAGAGCGGCGGGGCTTGCGGTGCCCAGTTCGCTAGCCAGCGCAGCATAGGCGCTGTCTGTATCGACCGCTCCGCTGACCACGGCAAAGGCAATGCCGCCTGTTGGGCCAGCTGAACTGCTGCTTCCATCGCGCTGTGCGGCCAGCATCTGGCCAAGCCTTGTGGAGGGGTCGTTGCTCGGCTCCTCGGCACTCGGTGGAGAAGCTTCGCGCAGCGCGGCGGCGGCCTGTGCCACCAGACGCGGCAGATCGGCGGCAAGGCCCGATGCCTGCGCCACGCCGATGCCATCGGGTGATCCCTCCAGCCCCAGCCGCGCGCCGCTCTGCACCAGCATCACGCTGGCCAAGGGAGATTGCGAAACGGGGCGCAGTATCACCGGCAGACCGGACGGCAGGTGCCGCAATTGGGCCGGTGAGGCGGCGGTGCCCACATCGCGCACAGCGGGGCGCTGGGCTGACGGGGAAAGGTTGCCAGACGCTGTGGCCAGAGCGCCCGGCGCGCTGCCCGGTCCATACCAGCCAATCGTGCGGCGGGCGGGGTCCAGATATGCCTGCGCCGCGCGCCTTATGTCGTTAGGCATGGTCCGCGCCAGCGCATCATCGAGCGCGAGCAGTTGCTCCAGCGCGCCAATCCCTTCGAAAAAAGCCAGCTGGTGCGCGGCGTCCTCGGTCGTCTCCAGATCGAAGGCGAGTTGCGCGCGCACCGCCGCCCGCGCCGCGTCCAGCGCGGCAACAGAGGGCGCGGCGCTGCGAAAAGCAGCGATCCGGCTTTCCAGTTCGCGCTCCAGCTCTGATCGGTCAGAAGCGGTATCGAGCGAGGCCGAGAGCATGAACAGGTAAGGGTCTGCGGTGGGGATGAACCAGCTCGCCATGTCATCCACGGCGCCTGCCAGCACGGAACCATCGGCAGCTGGGGTGCCCCAGTCATTCTGGCGGAAATTGACGCCCGATCCGCCCGACAGCAATTGCTGCATCAGCAGGAAGGGCGCGAAATCGGCGCTCGATGCCGCCGGTGCGGGATAGGCGATGCGCAGATATTGCCGCTCCACCGGCCCCGCCAGATTGACGCGCCGCAGCCCGGCCTGCGGGGGTTCCACCGATACTACGCGCGGGGCCGCTTCGCGCGCCGCCAGTTCATCAAAATACGCGCGCGCCTGCGCCAGTGCGGCCTGCGGATCGACATTGCCGACAATCGCCAGCACTGCGTTTTCCGGGGCATAGTGGCGCGCGTAATAATCCTCCGCATCCTGCGCAGTCAGCGCGGCGACATCGCTTTCATAGCCGATGGTGTTGTTGCGATAGGGGTGTGCCTGGATGGCGCTGGCGACCACGGCATCGAACAGTACGGTGGATGGATCGTTCTGATAGCCGCGCATCTCTGTGATGACGGCCCCGGCTTCGGCCTCCATCGCCGCAGGATCGATGGTGACGCGCGCCATGCGGTCCGCCTCTATCGCCAGCAACAGGTCCAGCTTTTCAGCGGGCGCGGTGGCGAAATAGGTCGTCTGGTCGATCCAGGTGTAGCCGTGCCATTCGCCGCCCGCATCATAGACGGTATCGGTGGCCGAGCCATCGGGGAAGTTCTCGCTGGCGCGGAAAGCGAGGTGTTCCAGCATGTGGGCAAGGCCGGTCTTGCCCGAAGTCTCATCACGCGACCCGCTTTTGTAGAGCACCTGCACGGAGACGACCGGCAGGCTGTTTTCCTCCAGCACGATGACCGTCAGCCCATTATCCAGCCTGGTGATGCCGGCGCGCGCCAGGTCCAGCTGCGCCTGCGCCGGAACGGCGGGCAGCAGCAGGGCTGGCGCAATCAGCAGGGCCAAGGCGGAGCGCAGTGTCATGCGGCTTTATGCCGCCGCTTTGGCAACCTGTTCTTGCGCAGGTCACGCAGCATTTCACGCGCCGCATTATAGCCGGGAATTCCGGTCACTCCGCCGCCGGGATGCGCGCCCGATCCGCATATATACAGCCCGTCCAGCGGCATCCGGTAATCGGCATAGCCCAGCATCGGGCGGGCGCTGAACAGCTGGTCCAGCCGCAGCTGGCCGTGGAAGATATCCCCGCCGGTGAGGCCCAGCTTGTTCTCCAGATCCATCGGCGTCAGCACCATCTTGCCGACAATCGCGTCGCGGAAATTCGGGGCATAGCGGGTGATGGTGTCGATCACCGTGTCTGCTGCCTGTTCCCGGTGATCGTCCCAGCTTTTGCCATCGGGCAGTTCGGGCGCGAAATGCTGGCAGAACAGGCTGGCCACATGCTGGCCCGCAGGTGCCAGACTGTCATCGATGCAGCTGGGGATGTGCATTTCAATGGCCGGCTGGCTGGCCCAGCCATGCGCGCGGGCCTCGTCGTAAGCTGTCTCGATATACTTCAGCGACGGGGTGATCAGGATGCTGGCCTTGTGGTGGCGGCCGATGCCGTCTGACGGCAGGCAGGTGAACTGCGGCAATTCCTTCAGCGCCACATTCATGCGCAAGGTGCCGCTGGCGCATTTCCAGTCACGCATGCGGCGGGCGAAGGCGGGCGGGACCGCCTCTTCCTCCACCATTTTGCCGAACAGCAGCTTGGGATTGAGGTTGGATGTGATCGCGCGGGCGGTGATGGTTTCGCCGCTTTCCAGCTTCACGCCAACCGCGCGATTGCCGTCTGTCAGCACCTTGGCCACCGGACATTCGGTGCGGATTTCCACGCCCTGCTCAATACAGGCCGCGGCCATCGCCTGGGTGATCGAACCCATGCCGCCCATCGCATGGCCCCATGCGCCTTCCACCCCGTTCACTTCCCCAAACACGTGGTGCAGCAGCACGTAGGCGGATCCGGGCGTATAGGGGGTGGCGTAATTGCCGGTCATCGCATCGAAGGCGAGCACGCCCTTGAGGACATCGGTCTCAAACCAGCTGTCGAGGGTTTCGCCCGCGCTCTTGCCGAACAGGTCGAGCAGGTCGCGCTGGCCTTCGATCCCGACCTTGCGCAGCTTGTTGCCAAGGCCCGCCGCGCCCAGCAGCTCGCCCAGGCCGCCGCCGACATTGGGCGGGGTCACATGCAGCGTTTCGCGCAGCAGGTGCATCAGCTGGTCCAGCCTGCGGTTGTATTCAGGGAAGGCCGCCGCGTCCTTTTCAGAGAAGCGGGCGATCTCTGCCAGCTTGCGGTCCTCATCCTTGCCCATCAGGAAATAATCATCGTCGCCCAGCGGCACGAAATAGCCTTCGGAACGGATCTTCACTTCCAGACCGTGGCGCGCCAGATCCATGTCCGCGATCACCGTGGGGCTGAGCAGGCTGACCGAATAGCTGGCCACCGAATTGCGAAAGCCGGGATGGAATTCCTCGGTCACCGCCGCGCCGCCGACGATTTCCCGCCGCTCCAGCACGCAGACCTTGTGGCCCGCGCGGGCGAGATAGAAGGCGCAGGTCAGCCCGTTGTGGCCGCCACCGATCACGATTGCGTCATATTGCGGTGCTGCGGCCATGAACTTCCTCTCGCTGTCAGACGTCTTGTTTAACAGACGTAAAACAGTGTTTCAATCGGGCCGTGGCGCCGATCTGCAATTGCTCAGTCTATGGTGGCTACATCCCTGGTCAGATCGTACCAGAAGCCCAGTGCATCGGCGAAGGCATCGATGCCGATCCGCTCATCCATGCCATGCGCGCGGATATCGTCCGGGTCCTCGGCAATGGCGCCCACGCCGTAGACCGGAATGCCGACCTTGCGCACGAAAGCGCCATCGGTCGCGCCGGTGCTGAGTTCGGGAATGATCGGCACGTCGCCCCAGTATCGGTGCGCCGTTGCGGTCACAGGTCCCAGCACATCATCGCGCAAGGGCGATGGCGGGCTGGGGTTGGCTGGAAAAATGAGTTCCACATTCACCCCGAACGGCGCCACCATTGCGCGGATCGAAGCCTCGATATCGTCGGTCGATTCCTGCGGCAGCACGCGGCAGTTCACCACCGCGCGGGCGGTCTGCGGCAGGGCGTTCTCTGCATGACCGCCCGATAGCTGGGTGGCGACGCAGGTCGTGCGCGCCAGCGAGTTGTAATAGGGGTTGTCACCGATCCCTTCCGGCCCGTCCGTGCCGTTTTGCGCCGCTGCCAGCGCTTCCAGCAGCGGGCGGTCCTCATCGGGCGCAACCACGCTCCAGTTGGCGAAGAAGCCGCGCGATGTCTCATTCAGGTTGATCGGGAAATGATGGTCCTCCAGCGCCACCAGCGCGCGCGCCAGCTGCGAGATCGGACTGTTGGTCTTGGGCACGGAAGAATGGCCGCCGGGATCGGACGCGCTCAGCGCATAGGTGACGTACACCTTCTCCGCCGTCTGGATCACGAATGCGCGCGGCTGCTGGTCATCGCCCACGATCACCAGCCCGCCATCGGTGTTGAGCGCGAAATCGGCATCGATCAGGTCGCGCCTTTGCGTGGCGAGGAAATCGGCGGCGAAACCGTCCGTCTCCTCATCGGCGGTCAGCATCACGATCAGGTCACGGTCCGGCACAAAGCCTTCGCGCTTCATGGCGATGAGATTGGCCACCAGTATCGCCGCACCGGCCTTGTTGTCGGTGGCACCGCGGCCATAGATATAGCCATCCTGCTCGGTCGCCTCATAGGGCGGGACCGACCAGTCCGACGCCAGACCTTCCACCACATCCAGATGGGCCATCATCAGCACGGCCCCGGCCTGCGGATCGGGCGAGCGCAGCCGCACTACCAGATTGGGCAGCTTTTCCGTCAGGCCCACCACGGTGATTTCATCATCGCCAAAGCCACCATCGCGCAGGGCTGCCTCCAGCAGCGCCACCGCGCCGCGCGTGTCGCTGCCGCCGCTGGGTGCGGTGTTGGTTTCGATCAGGCGTTCCAGCAGGTCACGCGCCAGCGGCATATCGGCCTGCGCCATTGCCGGGGCCGAACAGGCCAGCGCTGATGTGATCAGCAATGCTGTGAGGGTGCGATACAAGGCGCGTTCCTTTCGTTTCAATGCTGCATTCAATTCGGGGCGAGCCCCCGGGCCGTCAGCCATTCCAGAGCGTCATCCAGCGCGGCGCGCACGCGGGCGAACATTTCATCCAGTTCCGCCTCACTGATCACCAGCGGCGGAGCGAAGCACAGCGTATCGAAAGTGGCGCGGAACAGCACGCCGTGTCGTATTCCGGCCGTATCCGCACACCATGCCCCCACGCCGTCGGCCGGATCGTACAACGCCCTGGTTTTGCGGTCGCGCACGATCTGCAGCGCGCCGATCATGCCGACAGAGCGCGCCTCGCCAATCAGCGGGTGATCGGCCAGCGCCTGCAGGTGCCGCGCGAACACCGGGGCCATGCGCTGCGCCTGCCCGAAAATGTCACGTTCGCGGTAGATGTCGAGCGTCTTGAGCGCGATGGCGGTGGCCAGCGGATGGCCCGAATAGGTATAGCCATGCGCGAACACGCCCAGCGTGGCGCTGGCATCCTCGAACGCCTGATAAATCTGCTGCGGCAACAGCACCGCGCTGATCGGCACATATCCGGAGGACAGCGCCTTCGCCAAGGTCATCGTATCGGGCCTGAGGCCCATCGTCTGACTGCCGAAGGCCTCTCCGGTGCGGCCAAACCCGGTGATCACCTCGTCCGCGATCAGCAATATGTCGTGCCGGTCCAGCACCTGCCGCACCTGCGCGAAATAGCCGCGCGGCGGGATTACCACTCCGCCTGCGCCCAGCACAGGCTCGGCGATCATGGCGGCGATGGTTTCGGGGCCTTCGGCAACGATCATCGCCTCCAGTTCGGCAACCAGCCGTGCGGTGAAGGCATCTTCATCCTCGCCCGCGTGCGCCTCCAGATAGGCATAGGGACAGCGCGCGCGCAAAATGCCGGGGATCGGCAGGTCCCACTCGCGGTGGAAGCCCGCAAGCCCGGTCAGGCTGGCCGCGCCGATGGTGACGCCGTGATAGCCGCGATCGAGCGCGATGATCTTCTTCTTGCCCGGTCGCCCGATCAGATTGTTGTAATGGCGGACCAGCTTGATCTGCGTGTCATTGGCATCGCTGCCCGACTGGCCGAAGAACACGCGCGCGGCATCGAACGGTGCCATCGCCACCAGCCTGTCCGCCAGGTCCAGCGCGC
This sequence comes from Alteraurantiacibacter aestuarii, assembly GCF_009827405.1. Taxonomy (GTDB): domain Bacteria; phylum Pseudomonadota; class Alphaproteobacteria; order Sphingomonadales; family Sphingomonadaceae; genus Alteraurantiacibacter; species Alteraurantiacibacter aestuarii. Next base: position 526,510 of record NZ_WTYY01000002.1, on the reverse strand, counting down.
CCTCATGCGCCTTGCCGGCAAACAGGGTGGCATAGGAAAGGTCGCGCAGCTGGCGGGCGGCGGCCTCTGCCAGCTCCTCGTCACCATGACCCAGCGCGGTGCACCACAGGCCCGAAAGCCCCTCGATAAAATCGCGGCCCTCGCGATCGAAGATGCGCACGCCCTTGCCATGGGCAAACACCAGCGGGCCGGACTGCGCAGCCGACCGCAGATTGGTGGTTGGGTGGAGCAGCGCACTTGCGATTGTCGTCATCAGCCGACCCTTTATCTGGCAGGTTATCTGGCAGGCCTGCGATCCTAGGCCCGCTTGTTTCGGCAAGAAACCATTTAGATCGCGAATGGCCGCATTCGCTACTGCAGCGCTTGAAACTATCCCGGGAATGGCGCAGCAATGGCGAAAGTTTCAATTGCAAGGACAGCAGCCATGCAGGTCGGTCGTTTCGGAATCTTGATTGCAGCGCTGGTTGTGGCTCCCGCTTCACCGCTGCTGGCACAGTCGCAGGCCTTCACCACCGATGACATGCTACAGGTCGAGTGGGTCAGTGAGCCCGCGTTCACCCCCGATGGCAACCACATCACCTATGTCGTCACCAGTCCGGGTGACGGCGAGACCACGCAGAGCGATCTGTGGACCGTCAGCTGGCAGGGCGGGGATGCCCATGCGGTGCAGGCCACGCTGGACCGTGATGAAAGCGCGCCGACCTATAACGCCGATGGCACCGTGCTGGCTTTCCTGCGCAGCGGCAAGGACGATGAGCCGACCCAGCTGTGGATCAGTGAAGCAGGCGCGGCTGCACGCAAGGTAACCACCCTGCCGGGCGGCGTGGACAGCTACACGCTGTCTCCCGATGGGCGCAGTGCCGTGGTGGTATCCGAAGTGGGCGTGCACGTGGGCCAGAACCCCGATGTTCCGCCGCCGGTGGTGATTGACCGTTTCATCATCCGGCAGGACGGACGTGGCTGGCTGGATGATCGGCGCGCACAGATGTTCCGGGTCGACCTGGCCAGCGGAGACGCCGTGCAGATCACCAGCGGCGATTATGACAACGCCTCTCCCGCCTGGTCACCCGATGGCCAGTGGATCGCCTTTGTTTCCAAGCGCTGCGAGGATGCGGACCGCCATTACTGCACCGATATCTATGTGATGTCCCCGCAAGGCGGAGAGCCGCGCCGGATCAGCACCTTCAAGGATGCCGATTCGGATATGTCGGGCGAATTTGGCAGGCCGCAATGGTCGCCCGATTCCAGCCAGCTGGTGTGGACGCGGGCAGGGGATGAAAGCTTCAACTGGTACACCCCCTACCAGCTCGTCACCGCCGATCTGGCGACGGGGACCGAGCGCAACGTGGCGTGGATTGACCGCTGGGTTTATTTCCCGCGCTGGTCGGCTGACGGAAAGACCATTCTGGCTCTGGTGGAGCAGGACCGCGATACCTGGCTGGCCCGGATCGATCCTGCCAGTGACCGGATCACCTATCTGACCAGCGGCAGCCGCTTCGCGTATGGCTTCGCAGCATCGCCAAATGGCCGCATCGCCGTGCTGGATGGGGACAGCAACACGCCCACCGCCCTGATGAGCGTGGAGCAGCGCCCGCGCACGCTCAGCCCGCAAAATGCGTGGGTGGCCGGTCGCCGCCTTTCCGCGACGCAGGACGTTTCGTTCATGAGCGGCGATACCGAAATTCATGGCCAGCTGCTGTTGCCGCCGGATCACCAGCCCGGACAGCGCCATCCGCTGGTGGTGCGCCTGCACGGCGGGCCGGTGTATCAGTTCAGCCATGAATTCATGGGCGACTGGCAGGTTTTCGCCGCCAATGGCTATGCCGTGCTGGGCATTAATCCGCGCGGATCTTCTGGCCGCGGCGCAGCTTTCGCGCAGGAGCAGATGGCCGCATGGGGCAGCGTGGATGTGGAGGATATCAGCGCCGGGATCAGCCATGTGCTGGACATGGGCGTGGCCGATCCGGACGCGATTGGCGTTGGCGGCTGGAGCTATGGCGGGATCTTGACCGATTACATGATCGCCCGCGAGCCGCGCATCAAGGCCGCCGTCAGCGGTGCCGGCATGGCCAATTTCTTCGGCGGCTACGGGGTTGATCAGTACAGCCGCGATTATGAGCTGGAGCTGGGCCGCCCGTGGGAGAACGTCGATCGCTGGATGGAGCTGAGCTACCCGTTCTTCAAACCGGAAACGATCACCGCGCCAACGCTGTTCCTGTGTTCGGAAGTGGACTGGAACGTGCCGTGCACCGGCTCACAACAGCTGTATCAGGTGCTCCATTCGCTGGATGTGCCCACCAGGCTGGTGGTCTACCCGGGGCAGACGCACTCGCTCTCCGTGCCAAGCTACATTCGCGACCGGATGGAGCGCGAACTGGGCTGGTATGATTTCTACCTGAAGGGCGAAGGTGAGGGCGGCGCGCGTTAACGCACCAGCTCGCCGCCCTTCATCACATGGTCAACATTCTCCAGCGCGGTGATGTCTGACAGGGGATCGCTGGCGACGGCGATCATGTCGGCAAAGCGGCCCGGGGCGATGGCGCCGATATTGGCATCTTCGTCCATCATCTGCGCCACGCTGATGGTAGCGGCCTGGATCGCCTGCATCGGGGTCATGCCATAGCGCACCATATAGGCGAACTGGCGGGCGTTATCGCCATGCGGATAGACGCCGGCATCGGTGCCATAGGCAATGCGCACACCCGCGGCCACGGCGCGGGTAAAGCCTTCGCGCTGGGCGTCGGTGGTTTCTTCGTTCTTGCGCAGCATATCGGCGGGCCAGCCATCGCGCGTGCCCACTTCCTCGATGAAATCACCGTTGTAGATATCCATCGACAGCCACACGCCTGCATCGCGGGCCATGCGGATGCCCTCATCATCGATCAGGGATGCATGTTCGATCGAGCGGACGCCCGCGCGAATTGCGGCCTTGATGCCTTCTGCGCCGTGGGCATGGGCGGTGGCATAGCTGCCAAAGCTGTCCGCCACTTCCACGGCGGCGCGCATTTCCTCTTCGGTCAGTTCAAGCGCGCCCGGCTCGGTTCCTTCTGCCAGCACTGCGCCAGTGGCGATCAGTTTGAGGAAATCGACGCCCTGCTGGAACAGGTAACGCGACTTCTCGCGCATTTCCCCGGCATTGCGCACCACGCCCACGCGCATGTCGGCGGGGATCACGGCGTCAGGGGAAAGGCCGGTCACTTCGCCGCCGCCGCCCGGTACGGTGAGATAGGCACCTGCCACCCACATGCGCGGGCCGGGCACCCAGCCGCGGTTGATCGCATTGCGCAAGGCAACTTCGCCATTGGCGCGAAAGGCACCGACATCGCGCACGCTGGTGAAGCCCGCCTCAAGCGTCTCACGCGCATTCAGCGCGCCGATCAGCGCAATTTCTTCCGCCGAATGGAGCAGCGGCTCGGCCACATTGTTGGACTGGCCCCAGTCGGACAGGTGCGTGTGCGCATCGATCAGGCCGGGCAGGACGGTATAGGCGGACCAGTCGAGCACCTGCGATCCGGCAGGCGGGGGCGTGAACGGCTCCACCGCAACAACCCGCTCCCCGTCCAGCGTAATCAGCTGGTCTTCCAGCACCTTGCCTTCGATCGTGTCGACCAGCCGGCCCGCATGGACATAGCTGGTCTGCGCCGATGCGGACGTTGCGGCCAGCACGGCAAAGGCCAGCAGGCCGGGGATTATTCCACGAAGATGGCCGAACATATTGATCCCCTTTTGATGCCTGTCACTTGCTTGTGTTGCAGCGCTGAACCTATAGGTTTACACTTGTAAAGCAAGCGAGGTGATATGACGAAATCCTATGATGCAGTGATTGTCGGCGGCGGCCATAACGGGCTGGTCTGTGCATTCTACCTCGCCCGGGCGGGCCTGTCTGTACGCGTGCTGGAACGGCGCGACGTGATCGGCGGGGCTGCGGTGACGGAGGAATTCCACCCCGGCTTCCGCAATTCCACCGCCAGCTATACTGTCAGCCTGCTGCAACCCAAAGTGATCGCCGACATGAAGCTGGCCGATTATGGCTACCGCGTGATCGAACGGCCGGTTTCCAACTTCCTGCCGCAGGAAGATGGCGGCTATCTGATGCTCGGCGGCGGTCTGGAGCGCACGCAGGCGCAGTTCGCCAAGTTCTCGCAGGCGGATGCCGATGCGCTGCCGCAATATTACGAGGCGCTGGAGAATATCGCCGATATCCTGCGCGATCTTGCCCTCAAGGCTCCGCCCAATGTGGGGGAGGGCCTGCTCACGCTGATTTCCGCCGCTGCACAGGGGCGCAGCCTGGCCACGCTGCCGCTGGAACAGAAGCGTGACCTGCTCGACATGTTTGCCAAGAGCGCCCGTGCCATGCTCGACAGCTGGTTTGAAAGCGAAGCCGTTAAGGCCGCCTTCGGCTTCGATGCGGTGGTCGGCAATTATGCCAGCCCTGACACGCCCGGATCGGCCTATGTCCTGCTGCACCACGTGTTTGGCGAGGTGAACGGCAAGAAGGGTGCATGGGGCCACGCAATCGGCGGCATGGGCGCAATCACGCAAGGCATGGCGCAGGCCTGCCGCGACGCTGGGGTGGAAATCACCCTGGAAGCGCCTGTGGCACAGGTGCTGGTGGACAATGGCAAGGCCACCGGCGTGCGCCTGGAATCGGGCGAGGAAATCGCCGCCAGCGTGATCGCCGCCAATGTCGGGCCAAAGCTGCTATACGACCGGCTGATCGCGCCATCCGATCTGGACGCCGATTTCCGCCGCCGGATGCGCGGGTTCAAGGCCGGATCGGGCACGTTCCGCATGAACATCGCGCTGTCCGAATTGCCGCGCTTTTCCGCGCTGCCGGAACCGGGCGAGCATCTGCAATCGGGCATCATCATCGCCCCCACGCTGGATTACATGGACGAGGCTTTCCTCGACGCCAAACGCTATGGCTGGTCAAAGAAGCCGATCGTGGAAATGCTGATCCCGTCCATCGTGGATGACAGTCTTGCGCCCGAAGGGCAGCATGTCGCCAGCCTGTTCTGCCAGCAATTCGCGCCCGAACTACCCGATGGCCGCAGCTGGGATGATGAGCGCGAGGCTGCCGCCGATACCATCTTCGATACGGTCGAAGCGCATGCCCCCGGTTTCAAGGCCAGCGTTATCGCCCGCCAGATCCACTCCCCGCTCGATCTTGAGCGCAAGTTCGGACTGATCGGCGGGGACATCATGCATGGCAACATGACCATCGACCAGCTGTGGTCTGCGCGTCCGGTGCTGGGCAATGGCAGCTACCGTGCGCCGATTTCGGGCCTTTACATGTGCGGCGCGGGCACCCATCCGGGCGGCGGTGTTACCGGTGCTCCTGGCCATAATGCGGCGCAGGCGATCATCAGCGACAGATCGCTATTGGGGCGTATCCTGCGCCGGTGAGCGGGCGGGCGCGGGTCCGCGCGCCAGCAGTGAACCCAGCGATTCCAGCACGATTGCGCGGGCCTCGTCGGCGCTGAAAGGCCCGCGCTCGTCCAGGCACAGCTCCAGCCATAGTCCGTCCACCAGCGCATTGATGGCAATCGCCGCCAGCCGCACGGCGTTGGCATCGGCATCTTCGCCCCAGCAATCGCGCAGCAGCTGTTCCAGCCCGCTCCTGAACGCGGCGTAAATCTCCTCGTGCACGGCGGCGATCTGCGGGTCCGACTTCACCAGACTCCAGAAGGCGAGCCAGGTGGACAGCAACGCCGGATCGAGCACGGGTGGACGGAAACTGGCGGTGACATAGGCTTCCAGCCGGGCGCGCGGATCATCGCCTGCCTGGCTCACCGCCTGCTCCACGGCGTTGGCGACCCTGGCGCCTGTATCGCGGTAGGTTTCGATGATCAGGTCATCTATGCCGTCGAAATAATGGGTCAACAGGCCGGCGGAAACGCCCGCGCGGCGGCAGATCGTGCGCACCGAAATGCCCTTCGCGCCGTCCTCTGCAAGGCAGGCGGCCGCCGCCGCGATCAGGCTCTGGCGGCGGAAATCAGCATCTCCACGGACGAAATTGGCTCTCCCCATGCGCAGGTGTTTATGGGCCGGTGATGCAATTGGGAACCCGTTTCATGGTGGTCGCAAGAATTTCGGGCCGCTCTGAATGAGCTGGAGAAACACCTTGTCAAACAGCTGCAAGTAACCGACTCTGTTCTTGAATTCAGATTCGGATCGCCAAGAAAATATCGGCATTTGCAATGCCTCCCTGGGGACAACGTTCGTGACGGCCAAAGGCTGAACGGGCGCAGGGGAAAGTATTCGCCGCAATGTCGGCGACTTGGGGGAGAGAGCTGAATGACTGCGCCATTCCTGACCGTCTGGACCTTGTCGAGCGGAAGCGCCGATACACTCAAATATGGGCTGTTTGACAATGGCGGTCTGATTGAGGTGTGCCAGTGGGATGAGGGTTCGGGAGGTTGGTCGACCGCCTTGGCGTTCGATACTGAAAATGGAACAGGTCATTCCCCGCCAATCAATGCGATCAACCTGCCCGGTGTGGTGGGCTTTCAGTTCAATTCCGGGATCAACGGCATGCCCAATCTGGGCGGATCAACTTTCCCGCAAGTCCCCGATCCCGGCCTTCCGCATGGCTATAATGGCCCCTATGATTTTGACGAAGATGATGGCGCCAAGTCATGGGCATTTTCGCGCCTGATCCAGGCCTGCGGCTATCCGGCAAGCTTCGTAAGGGTCACAAAGAAAATCGGGGACGCTGGCAACTGCTGCGCCTATTTTCGCTTTCCCTTCCGGGTGCCGCTGCTGGGCAATGAAACTGGCCAGAGCAATTATCGCCATGGCGCGCAAAGCCTGCCCGCAACGATCTTTGATCCCGATCTGCTGTTCGAAGTGGCGACATGCGGCACTGTCGGCCTGTCTCAAAGCGGCGTCAGGCGGCGGCTGGCAAGTGCCGCAGCCCGTGCCGAGCTGGCAACGCCAGCAATGCGCCAGCTTCCCTATATTGCGGGCACATTCCGCCATCAGAACAACAAGCTCGATCTGGATGGCTTCGCCTGCAATGCTGGCGGCGTTGCCATGCTGGATGGGTTTGCGTCGGAAACCGGCGCCTCTGATGGTCATGCCCTGAATGACGAGTGGATTCCTTCCAAGAGCATTCGCGAAAGGCAGGCGGTCAGTCTTGCTGACGGCTTGTGGTGGGCGCAGAAAAACAAGTCATTCGATCACGGCGATTTCCCCGATCTGGATGACATGATTGCCGGTCTGGCGGCCAATCCAGCCAGCAATTCGCGCCCGGTGCTTGCCGCGCTTGCGCCTGCAAGTCCGCATCAGAACCCTGTCCCCGATGTTGATCCGGTTATCGGCCTGCTGGAACTGGCGGGCCTGAAGACCGCAAAAGTGGACGTGCCGATCGCCAGCGATGCGCTGGATGGCAAGGCCAGACCCTTCCATTACATGCACACGCGAATGGTCAGCGACGGCGGCTGGACGGGCCTTGAATGGCGCCGCTGGGTCATGCTGGAATGTACCCCCGACGTTAGAAGTCCGGCGCTGATCCGCGTACGGCAGGGGGAATGGGACAGGCAGGGCAATGCTTCCAACCATGATGCGTCCCGAACCTGCCAGCACAGCACGATCTGGATCGAGGGCTTAACCGATTATCACGCGGCCGATCTGTGGTCGCGGCGTGTGGCCGAAGCCCTGCGTGAGGGCAATCGCCAGTTTGCGGACCGTTCGGATTTCAGCCTGCTGCCCGATCTGGTCGGCTTTGTGGAGCCTGATGCGGAGGGGCTTGTCGCACCGGGCAAATGGGTGCTCCAGCTCAATGCCAGTGAAGACTGGAGCGATCCGGTCACATTGGGGCCGGCGCAGTGCCAGCCGCAGTTCGCACCCGGCTTTGTGAACACGGCATGCCTGTTCAAGGCCAGCGATGCGGTGGACAGGAATGGATATTTCTCCAGCCCCTTGCCGGTGGCGGGCGCGCAGAAGCTTGAACTGGCGCAGCTGAAGTTCCTGTCGCTCGGCAATCATCGCGGCAAAACACTTGCGGTCGATGCCATTGGCAGCATCGATGCCGGAGAAAAATACCTCGCCAGTTGGAAGCTGGGGACCGGCTGGCAACTGGATGAGGCCACGGACCTTTCCTTTCTGTCATCCAGCAGAACGACTGCCAAACAGCAGGCTGACACCACGTCCGACGCCATTCGTATCGGCGGCCTCGAAATCGTGCAGCCAGTGCTCGATGGCGATCAGTCGAAATTCACCATCAGCCCCGCCAGGATCGCCCAGCGCGATCGGTGGAGCTATGAAATTGACGGTGCAATCCGCCTGAGCGCATTGGCGGTGAATGTGGTCGGGCAGGATGGCTATGCCGTCCCGCTGGAACTGCAACCGCTGGTGTTTGCATCGCCCTTGCTGGGGCAAGCCTCCATCGTCCTGCGTGACAGGATTGCCTCGGATCAGGCAAGCCGACTGATCGAGATTGCGCTGGAGCCGCACGCCGGACCCCTGACCGAACAGGCCGGACCCCTGACTGAACAGGCGCTGCCGGACGAGATCGATGTAACGGTGATCGACGCCTCGCCCATGAGTATCGCCACCGTGGTCACTTCGCGTCCCGGGCGTGCGAGCGATACCAACGCCATTGTCGCCCGATGGAATCCGGGGGAGGACCGCTGGCGGCTGATCTGGGCAGGCGCCACGCAAATGCCGGAAATCCTGCTGCATTTGCCGCCGCAAGGCGTGGCAGAGGCGTGGGAACGCAGCGCCGGTTACCTTCCGCCCGATCAGATTGGCCATGACAGCCGTGTCCCGGCCCGCCTGCCGCCGCCAACGCGGCTGAGGATAGAGAGCGAGGAGCGCGCCCGGCAGCCTCTGGCGCCGTGGAACATTCGCCAGATCCTGAGTGAGACCGACAGCGATCTGCCCGGTGCGCGGATGATCGAGATCGTCCAGCTGGAAGCGCTGTACGGTCTGGAAATAAGCCGCACCCTGACCAGCGGCATCCGCATTGCCGAACTGGGCGGGTGGCGGGGGAATCCGCGCGAACCGCAGCTATCCAATGAACGCGGGCGAGACATGGCGTGGCGCAAATCCGTCCTCGCCGCGTCCACCAGGCTGGCCATTTATGACGCGCGGCACGAACAGGACGTGCAGGCCGGCCTTGTCATCGAAGATGTGAATTACGGTCTGCGATCAAAGGATCGCGGTGGCCGCTATGTCCAACCCACCAAGTCCGATTGGCCGCAGCCCAACTGGTGGACCGCTGGCGAGCAGGGCGGCATACTGGGCGGCGCGCTGGCCGGTTTCGAGATCGACGAAATGATCCGCGCCTTGCTGCGCGATTCCCGCAACGGCCATGGCGAAGTCGAGCGGCTGATGCTGTCGGCACTGGGAGCCTGGACGCGGCAGAAAGCCCGGTTCAACAATGACCTGACGCTGATCACTCCGGAACTGGAAATGGGCCGCGTCAGCGAAGTGCGCTTTGAGCGCAAGGGCCGCATCGGCGCGCTCCATCACCGGGCCAAACACGTGATCGTCTATCGCCGTTCGATGCTGCCTGGCCTGCAGTTCGCCGGAAAGGGGCAGCAACATCACCTTGGCCGCCCGATTGTTCGCAAGGTCGAGGAATATATCGAGATCGAACAGCCGCTGCGCACCTATCCAGATACGGTAGGCGCGACATCGCTCAACAGCGGGCCGATCCTGGGTGCACGGTTCCGATCGAAGCGGATTCCGGTCGAGGGAAGCTGGGCGCAGGCGCTGCCCCGCCCGAAGGGTAGCGGGCCAAAGGGGTATTCGATCCCCTTGTGGAAGCGCGGGCTGGAGGCGGATATCTACCCGCGGCCAGTAGCCGAAATCCTCATCGCCACAGATCCCGAGCGTGCCGAGCCTGAACCGGCCGGGCGGCGGATCGAGGACCCTGAGCGGCTGAATTTCTACACCATAACCACGGTTTTCGGTGCCGATGGAACGCCCGGCGACCCCAGTGGGAATATTGACGAGTGGCCGCTGGTCTATGGCCTCGACTTCGTCGACCGGTCGCTCGATGATCCGCTGTCGGGTGGCAAACTGCGCAACTGCAATTTCAGCAATCCAGCGCGGCCCGGTGCCATGTTGCCTCCGGCGCAGGTCACCGCTCCGGGGTTGGAGCGGTTTACCCTTCGGCTGGAACCCGGCCCGGGCGTCAACCTGACATATGGGCGCGGCGAAAAGCCGATGATGGCCGATCTCAACACCGTCACCATCATGCGCGCGGAAAAGGCGCCCGGCGCGGTGCCCGATGATACGATTGCCAAGGTCGAAGAAGTTCCGCACCTGGCAAATACCATCGCCGAGCTGGCGCGGGATCCGTCGCAGAATGACCCGGATGCCCTCAAAGGAAAGCTCAAGGCGGAAGTCCTGAAGCTGAAAAACCTGCTTCCCGGGAAAGAACAATTTACCCAGATGTGCGCCTGGGTGCACCGGCCATCGGAGGAGTTGGCGCAGGCGGAGTCCTGGCTGAAGAACCGCACCGGGCAGCTGCCGACAAAGGCGCAGTGGGATGCGCGTGCCGACAAGACCATCAGGCCGGTACAGGAACTGAGGCGCAAGATCGCGGCGCTGACGCCGTTCGATTCCTTCGTTCGGCGCAAGCTCAGCCCGATTGCTGACGAAGCCAGGGAGCAGGTGGACGCGCTTCTGGGTCAGTTTGACAGGCTGAAAGCCGAAATCGAAACGCAGATCAATGCGGCCAGAAACGTCCTGGAATCAGAGGCGGCGGAACTGCGCGGCAAGGCGAAAATCCTGCGGACGGAAATTGCCGTACAAGGGGCCGATATTCAGGCCTTCCTGCCGCGGCTGCGCGACGAGTTCGGCACACGCTCTGTGGACCTGCGGGCCCGGTTTGAAGCGGCACTGGCGTCAGCCGATGCCGGGCTGCTGCGCGCTGGATCGCAGCTGGAAGCAAATGCGAAGAAGATTGCGAAATCAGTTCCCAAGGCATCCTTGCTGCTGCGCGGCGTCGCTGAACAAATCGGTCAACAGCGTGTTGCCATGCTGGACAATGGCCGCGTTCTTTCCGACCGGATCAGCCAGACCACTTCGCAGATGGACTTGCTGCTGGCTGATATTGCCAGCGCAAGCGGCGACGGGATTGAAGACCTGAAGGCGGAGGCGCTGGTGATCCTGGATCAGGCGGACAGCCTGCTCGATTTGGGCAAGGAGCCGCTGAAACTGGTTGTTGATCGTCTTGATGCTCTGCAGGAAGAAATCGACCGACAGGGCGAGGAAATCAGGACCAAAGTCCTCAGTGATTGTGAAGGTGCTGCAACCGCAATTACCGATCAGCTCGATATTGCCCTGGCGGCAATCTCGCCGCCGCTGGACGAGGCGACGGGCAAGGTTCTTACCCAGCTGGATCAGATCGAGAGCCAGTATGAAGACGCGACTGCCTATCCCCAAGACCTGATCGGCGAAGTGACGGGCAAGCTTGGGGAGCTCAAGGCAGAACTGGCCAGCGCCAGGACGCAGGTCGATACGGTCAGCACCGAAATCTGCGCGGCTCTGGCTTCGGCCAATGAATTCCTCGATGCGTTGCTGGCGCTGGGCAAGGATGCGGTTGCCGATATCTGCGCCAAGATCGATGCGATTACCGATCCTGTCGAGCTGAAGGAGAAGGCAGAAAAGCTGGTCCTGGCCCTGCGCACAGGTACAGACCAGATCCGCCAGGGCGTTGAGGACCTGATCGACGGGGAATTCGATCCCGCAAAGCCGCAAACTCTTGGCGAGGCGGTGTCGCTCAACCTGCTGCGCGCTGCCGGCGCACCGCCGATTGTCGAGCAACTGGTCTTCAACCGCGAGAAGATCGCCTATCATTTTGAGCGGCAATACAAGGAAGTGGTGGTCACGCCGGTCACTGCCTTTGTCGATCAGGCAGACCGGGCCTTGCGCGGCGTTGGCCTGGCCTTGCCGACACTGGCGATTGGGGACCGCCTGCTGGCTCCGGCTGACAAGATCGTCAAGAATCTGGCCAGAGAGTCCCAGGACCTGCTGGATGAAGTCAAGTTCAAGGCCAAGGATGTCCTGAAGGACTTTGCCGGGATCAAGAGCATGCTTCCGCATGTGGAGCTGGACGAGAAGTTCGCCAAGGCGGTCAAGATTTCGCACGGCTATGACCAGAAGCGCAATTCCGCATGGATGCAGGCCAGCATCGAATACAAGTCCAGCCGCGCCGACCTTTTCCGGCAGGAGGCCTTTGCCCTGACGGCGGAGAAGCTGCGGCTGGATGCTGTCGCACGATACGAGCGCGGCCTGAACGGCGGCGAGGATCGGCAGGTGAAGGCCAGCCTGGTGTCCGACTGGGTGCTGGAAATGGGCGGAATTCGCGTGGTGCGCATTCGCGACGCTGCCATTCGCTACACGCCGGAAAGCGGCACCAGCTTCGATATCGATCCCGGCAAGATCGAATTTCCCGGCGCGATGAAGCTGATGACGGACCTTGTGTCCACGATGAATGGCGGCGAGGACGATCCGCTCAAGATCATGATCGCACAGGATGAAAACGGCCGCCCCATCGGCCTGCGGTCAACCTATGACCTGCCGCCCACAATCATCACCATCGGCGCTGCCACCGCGCTGAATGTGGGCATGGGGGTCCATCTGGACCTGCTCATTCGCGATGATTTCGAGATACGCACCTTCGCCTATTTCGGTCGCAAGGCCAGCCCGTTTGCGCTGATCATCACCTGGCTTGGCGGCGGTGGCTATCTGGAGGCTGAGGCGACCCATCGTCCTGACACGGGCAAGACGACGCTGGCGGTGACTGTCAGCATCGGCGTGACGGCGGGTGCCGGCTTCTCGCTTGGTCCACTGCGCGGATCGGTGATCGTCTATGCCGGTTTTGAAGCGCATTATGTCTCCCGCGGATCGGCTGCCCGGCTCAACATCAGCGCGCTGATCGTGATCAACGGCTCTGTCACCGCATGGGGCTTTGTCACTGTCAGCCTGACCGTGCGCATGCAGATCACCTATAACGGCAGCAAGATGCTCGGCCATGGCTACGTCAAGGTGCAGGTCAAGATCAGCCGCTTCTACAAGAAGAAGTTCTCCCGCTCATTCACCTACAAGCTCACTTGAGGGAGGATCCAGACCGATGACCTTCACTTTGACCGTCCAGATGGAAACTGCCCCGTGTTCGACCGATCCTGCGGGCGTGGGCCACAGTTACATGGGGCTGACGCTGTTCCCGGTGCTCACCAGCGATGATCCGGCTGGCGATGAGGCAGATTATGCCGATGTGCGCGATGCCATGCTCAAGCCGTGGAAATGGCTGTGCACGTGGTCGGGTGCGTCCCCTGTCAACACCATTGGCCATGTCGCTGATTGTCCCCCGCTTGACGCGCTGCTCACCGCAATCGACTGGGAACGCAGGCACCTGCTGACATTGGATATGTCTGCCACCGGCGCGCAGATGGACGATGAAGAGATGGCCACGGAGGATGAGGAAGATCCGCGCTGGCCTGGAGTTTTGATCCAGCTGTCGAGGGCTGCACCGCAAATATCCCACGGCCTGGGACTGGCCTATCTGTTCTCCTTTGGCGAGGATGAGCCGGCACTCCCGAATCTGGATTCCATTGAGATTGGCGGAACCCGTTTCACCAGCGACCAGACAGGCGATCTTCACGTCGATGGCCGAACGATTCGGGTCAAGGTCATCATAGAGCGCGATACCGATATCCCGGTTGCTGAGCTGAAATCCTGGAAGGAACCGATCAACGGCATAACCCGGCTGGTCAAATATCCCGCAGATTGGCAGACCAAGAATAACTGGCTGGCGCAGCTGGCGGTCAGACTGGGCCGGGCGCTCGATCCCGTCGGGCGGTTTCTGGACATGCATGACGATCACGCGCCTGCTCCGCTGACCAGAGACAATCTGGAAAGTGCGGTCATGTCCCTTCTTGCTGGCCTGACCGATGAAACACTGGTGCGCGCGTGCCAGTCCGGTGCCGTCTTCTTCAACCTGAAATCTGAGGAGATGAAATTCGCCGATGAATGGGCGAGCAGGCTGGCGGTGATGCACGACGGACTTGCCAAGGCTATCGTCCTTGAAATTTCCGGGCCTGCAAGCTCGTCGCTGCCGACAGCAGGAGAAATCCGTGAACGCTACGAAGCGGACGGGCTTCTCTCCATGTTTGCTGCCACGATGCGTTCTGTCCTCCCTCCCCCTAAGCCAGAGACGAAGGCGATTTTCGATCTGGCATCGAACTGGCTCAACAACAGCGAGAATATTCTCGCCCTGCGCGACAGTGGCATGTGCACTGCGATTGCCACGCACAAGGGCGGACTGCTGGAAGTGATCGTGACAGAATGCGCTGCAGCCGGCGATGACCGGAAGCAGGCGATGGATGCTTTCCGCAAGAATTTTGGGCCGCAGGTCCAGGCGGCGCTTGGTCTGGATGCCGCGTGGCTACCGCGCCTCAACACCATGGCAGAAGGGCTTGTGAAGAGCGTCTTTGATGCTGCTCCCGGCGTCGACAGGGTCGCAGAAACCGGGATTGTGCACATGGCCGATGCGATCTTTGCAGATGAGGCCGCCGGCCAGATACACGAGATCGTCGATGGCTATTGCCTTGCCGTGCGCGATATCTCCAAGGGCGATCAGGGTCCTTTCATCCTTGCCAACAAGGCCAGCGTCACCTTGCAGAAGGGTCAGGACGGGGTGTCCCTGCCGTTCGGCGATTGCACCGTTCCGATCCCGGTCAGTTTCGATCTGACGGTCGATGTGGCGGGGAAAGAGACGCGCCAGGCCATCGCCCATTATCGCGGGGAAAGCATGATCCCGTTCGCCGATCGCGGCAATCCGGTTGAACAGGATGAGGCGGAGCCGTTCGAGCCGCAGTTCACCTTTCTGTGCCAGCCACCTGCGGGCTCCGGGGATGCGCTGCCGGAAATTGCCTATGGCCGCACCTATCAGACCGTGATCGGATATCAGGGGCTGGGCGGTGCCATGCCGGCGGCATTCTGCGATCCGGAACAGCCGCTGGTATTCTCTGGCGAGATGCTGGCGCAATTTGCCGCCGCGCAGGGTGTTGAAAGGACCATCATCAAGCAGAACACCCCGCTGCGAACGCTGGAGCCGGGTGCGCCGCGGCTGCTCAACCATCGGGCGGATATGCAGGACAGGCCGCTGACTCTGGGCCGCCGCGAAGACAAATTGGTGCGCCCGCTGTGGAAGGAATATCTCTCCCACTGTCCGGATCAGGCAGCACAGGACCTTGCCCGGGAAGCTGCCACGGTGTTCCTCGATCCGTTGGCATTGCCGGGGCGGGAGGCAGAACGAAGCTCGGTCAGTTTTACCATTGCCCCCGCTTCGCTCGCGCTCGGCCAGCAAGGCACGCAAGGCTACGTCAGCGATCCGCTGGTCTGGCAGTACTGGGTGCGGCGCGACGGCGATTTTACCGCAAGCCTCATGGAGGAACGCCCGCAAAGTGAAGAAGTCGATGACCCGGCCGTGGTTTCGGGCGTGGCCGGTGCGGCCAGCGGTAACGGCGGCGTGGTTGTGCGTCTTTGGGCGATCAAGCCCGACCGGATCAGCAAAAGCGCCAGGCTGGAGATCGCAGATACCAAACATATCGCGCTGGCGGCCGGTGAGCGGATAGAGGCCACAAGCACGTCTTCCGTTGATCCGGCTACGGTTGCCGACCTGTCTGTTGTCGGCAAGAAACTCGCTATCACCCTGCCAGCGGGCCAGCAGTTTCTGGTCGAAATCCGCACGGTGGTGGACAGCGGCTTCTTCGAGGAGGGCGTGGATCGGCGCTTTGGTGATCTGGGCCGGGCCATCGCGGGCAAGCCCTATCGCGAATTTGGCGCCGCCGTGCTGGCCTTCGAATGCCTGCCAGCGACCGATGACATGCCCACGCCAGAGGCGGTGTGGAAGGCCATGCGCATAGAAGACGCAAATGGCGTCACCATCGCGCGCCTGTCTCCCGAAATGGATGACGAAACCTTCGATTATGTCGGCCGGATCGAGACGGTACGGCAGGCGTGGATCTGGGATGGGGGTCCGGTGCTGCCCGACGGACTGCCGCGGAATTTCACCAAGCTGGAGGAGGTGGGGCCGAGGCCGAATGCTGCACGCAGCAAGGATTTCGTGGAGTTCGAGGAGGACTATTTCTCCGGACGCGGCCTGTCCGGGCTGGCCGAACCGCCGGTGCAGCACAGTGCATTTGCGCAGGACGAGCTTTTTGCCCTGGGCCAGCGCAGCGATCGCGGTGCCGGATACATGCGGATACGATGCCGCCTGACAAGCCGGTATGATGCCTTGCGCAGGCCACTGGGCTTTACTGAAGCGCAGCTGCAGGTGTCATCACGCCTGTCCTCTGCTGCAACCAATGGAGCGCAATCCACGGGCGATCCGCTGGGCGGCTGGCGCGGGCGAGGGCTGGCGTGCCGGGGTGCGGCAAGATTGCCCACCCCGCGCATCGCCGTGGCCGCTCCGATGTTCTCAACCGCCGCACCGGGAGCGGCTTCGGGCGGTATACTGCTGTTCCTCGACCACCCGATGTTCGATACCGATCACGGCGGCGGTCTGGCCGAGCGGCTGGTGGCTGAGATCTGCATAGAGCAAATCCCGCGCAGACTGGTGCGCGTGGGCGATCAGGATCTTGCCGAGCCGGGCGAGACAGCAGCGCTGATGGTCGGCATGGACGGTGTCAGCAGCGACGGTGACGGCAATCCGTTCACCGCGCCAGATACCGGCGATGCCGTGCACCGCAGCCGCATTGCCACGCGCGATCCGGGAAGCGAAAGCTGGGATGGTCATGATCCCCAGCTGTGGACTCCGGGTGGCACAAGTCAGGGCACGGCACGTCTGCCCTGTTCGGCGATCCTTGGCTCTACGCTGGAGCCGGGCGCATCGGCGCCCATCATGAATTTCTCCATGGCGCTGCTCGATCCCGTGATCGGCGGAAAGCCGGAATACGCCCTCAGACCCGGGACCATGGCGCGCATTCGCGTGCGCACGGAGCTTGATCCCGCATTGGTGGAAGATGGTTCGGGTGAGCGAGTTTCACCCTGGTCGGCAGAAATCTGGGTGCAGATGCGCGCGATGGTGCCCGGCTCGCAAGATAGCGGCGAATGGACAAGGGAAGCGGATTCAGGCGAAATTCGGCTCACTCCGAAAGACACTGCCGCCCATGCCTATTTCAAGCATTTGCAGGAGGTGCATCGCGACCACGCTCCGGACGACAATGCGCCCTATCTGATTTCCGGTCTGGTCGCGGTGGTGGGCACCATCATTCGCGATATCAATGGCGAGGAACAGCTGCGCCCGCTGCATGTGCGTGAGGTCGATGTTGATGATGAGGAGCTGACCGTGCTCGATGCAGGCGATGTTTCCGACAATTGCTTTATCCGTCTGCTGGAGGTTGAACGGGTAACCATGCCGGCCTCGGCAGAGGCGGCGCGGCAGAACACGCCCAGGCGCTGGATCGATCCTGCGCAGCCCGATCTGGAACCGGCCGAGCGCATCGTCACCATCGGCCCGCTTTTCAGGGTCAAGGTTCCGCCAGCATGATCGTGCTGGCGGCGCTGGCGAATTAGCTGACGGCCCAGAGGCGGAAATCGAATGCCTTGGCCACGTGGGGCACGGGGCATTTGTAAACGCAGCCCTTGCCGTTCCACAGATCGGCGTGTCCTGAAGCGTCCGAAAAATTGGCGTGATACATCAGTATGCCGGTCTTGCGCGGCACGTCGGCGAAATTGAACGGCGTGCCCGGCTGCTTCGACATGCCCCAGGTTTCTGCGCCCAGCACATCTTCCAGAAAGGTCTGGAGAGTGCGGACCCTGATGATGATGTGATTGCCGTTCTTGTCCTTGTGATTACCGTCGGCAACGCCGTATTTCCTGGCGACCGGCGACGGCGAGGCGTTGAACGCCACCGACATGCGTATGGCACAGGTGTTCTGGTAGTCGGGATGATCGACCAGATCGGCAAATCCGCCGCCCAGAATATTGGTGTACAGATGTTTGCGCGACCGGTCCGGGTCGTCAGCATACTGGGCCGGATAATCAGCCTGCAGTTGTTTGAATGAAATTGCCATTGTCACCTCCCATTTTTCAGCTGCCGGCAAGCGAAGTGCCGGCATCGTGCTCAAGGCTGGTCGTCGCCGGTAACCTCGGCACAGATTGGCGTGAATTCCTTCACGTTCTCGCGATAGGCGCGGGCCCGCGGGCCTGACCCGTTATAGGCGCGGATCGCTTCCCACAGGTCACCGTTCTGGGCCTTGAGCTTCTCATCCAGTTCGCCTGTGACCTTGGCCAGGCAATTGCCGAAGTCATACCACTTCCGCTCCCGGAAAAAGTCCGGATCGGTGTAGCAATATTGCAGGTCATACTGGAAGATGCCGTATCCCTTGTAGAGCCAGTCCCTGGCGGACCAGTTCATCAGGCGGCGATATTTGTTCGCCTCATCTATCAGCAGCTGGGCAAATTCATCGCCAAAATCGGCGCGAAAGGCTGCTGCGTTGACGGGCCTGACACCTCGGGACGAATTGGGTGCATCGCCGCTGGCATCGAACACGCAGCGCGCAAGTATCGTCGCCGGGTCATGGTGATCGATCCAGCCGACCCACCGGTAAGCCGTTTCCTGACAGGCGATCGCACACAGATGCTTGAGCCGGTAAGGCTTGCCGACCACGGCCTGTTCCATCGGTGAGCGGAAATGTTCGATCAGCCATTCTGTGGCCTTGATCGCCTGCTTGCGGCTTATGGGAAGTTCATTTGCCATGTCTGGCTCCACTGCAATCCTGACGGTCTTTTCTTTCGTAATAGGCTGGTTTGTAATGAAAATTCTGATGAAGCCAAAACAAATTCATCCTGCCGCAGCAGTATTCACTTGGACGCTTGATTGTGAATTCAGCAGAGAAGGCTCCCAATTTCAAGCGGTGGTGACCAATAAGAACTTGTAAACGTGGGCTATTGCTCCAAAACTCGCCGGGAACGAAAGTTACAGGCAGGCATGGAACGATGCCTGGCGGCGCGTGAGGCGCTGGTTGAAATGCTGGGGGGCAAATGGACGGAGCCTATATTCAGACATATCTGCTCAATCGTCAGGCCGATTCCAATCGGTTGCGGCGGCGGGCCTATGAAAAGTTTGCCATCGCCCTGCGCAGTGGCCGGATGATTGCCTTCACCGGCTCCTATGCTTCGCAACATCTGGGATATGACAGCTGGGGTTCAATGAGCGCCGGGTATCTGGATTCTGTTGAAAAAAAGGATCCGCAGCTCGTCGCGCAGCTCAAGGCAATGATGGCGGACAATAATCGGCAGTTTGACGATACCGATCTGATGGATATTGCGGAACTCAGTGCGCATCTTGACCGGCATGTGGACGTAGAGGCGTTCAACAAGAATCGCGAGGATCTGGCCAGCAAGTTCGCATTGCCAAAATCGTTGAAAGATTTTGGCCATCTGCCCGATGTTTCATCCGCACTGATACACGATCTGGGCCTGCGCCGGATAATTACACTCAACTATGATCTTGAGCATGAGTGGACCGCATTTGTCGGGCCGCAGGACAAATCCGGGAAGGATGGGCAACAACGCAAGGACATCCTTGACAGCTGCTTTGGCGGCAAAGGCCCGGTCAGGAAGCGCGTGGTTCCCGGTTTTGGTCCGGTAGTGAGCGAGGTTCTGGGGCGCAAGCAAAGTGCAGAGCTCATCAGTTTTGCCTTGCATGATGATGATACGCGCTGCCGCATTCTGCACCTCCACGGGCGCAAGGATTGCCCAGAGACCATGATCGTCTCCCGGCGCGACTACCGCGATCTTTATTGGCAGAATGGTTTTTCAAGGCTCCCGTTCGAATATGGATTGCGCACGATCCTGTCGGGCAATCCCATATTGTTTGTCGGGCTGGGCATGTCCGAACAGGAAATCATGAAGCATTTCGAACAGTTCCTGAGCGACAATCCCAATCGTCGTTCAGTGCCGATGTTCCTGCTGTGGAAATCCCAAGGTAATGCCAATGCTGATCGGGCACTCAGGTTGCTGTTCAACCGCAAGCTGGGCGTCTCTGTCCTGTTCGACAAGGAGATCGCCGAAATCTCCGGCAAGGCCGATGAATATGTCGAGGCGTTGGCCAAGGCGCCGGATGAAGCGATCAGTAACGGGTTACGGCTCGAACTCCCTCTGCGCTACCTTGCCCAATGGTGCCGCACGACCAAGGCCCAGCTTCCGGTCACAGATGATATTCGCAATCCGCAGCTCAAGTTCAAAGGCGGGCCGGAACGTATCAATATCTGGCATGCAGAGATGAAAGATCCGCCGTCTCTGGCAGATGAAAGCGCCAGGGAGGTGGCAGCTTACCTGCGCGGTCTTCCTGCCATGCTGGTTGTTACCGGAAAGGCCGGAAGCGGGCGCGGGAGCTGGACGGAAACCTTCGCGACCTCACTTCTGAATGGCAGGACGAACTCCACACGGGTTGTCGTCATCAACGGATCCTTCGCGACCGAGACGGATTCGATCTTTGCGATTCTGTCTGGTGCCTACGACGGCCAGACTGCGTTCGAGGAAGCGCAGAGTCGGCTCACGGCAACAATGCAGATGCACAGTTTTCTGATGAAGTCGGTCCATTCGCAGCTGTCGGCGGAACCGGACGGAGAAGTAGAGGAACTGGTGATTATCATCAACGGCATGGAACGGTTCGTGGCACACAACGGGACCGCGCTCAGCACGGAACTGGACATGCTGATCCGTTTCATTCCCAACGCCTTTGCATTCATGCATCCGAATATGAGGAGGCGACTGGAAAAGCGTTTGCGGCTGATCCTGGTCGGCAGTCCGCGCCTGCTGCGATATGTCGGACAGGTGGCACCGGGCAGCTTCAAGGAATTGCAGCTGGTCCGTGATAGCGAGCCGAAGACATCCAGCATCGTTGACCCTGAGACTGGCGAAAAATTCAGGATCACGAGCGATGGGCCAACTTTCTTTGAACATCTGGCGGGCAACCTTCACCTGTCCGCCAGTCCGCCCACCAGTGTTGACGCCACGGTTACCCGGCAGGAGTTTCTTGCCCGGGTGGCAGAGCATGTGGGCAAGAGCCGACCAAACATGGCCTTTGCCATCCTCAGGTCACTGGCGTTCATTGGTCAGCCGGTGGAGCGCCATGTGCTGGCCCATGTTGTCGCCACCGAACAGGGCAAGGGCAATCCCGAAACAAAGGATGCGTTTAAGGACCGGATCAAGGAAGTTGATACTGAACTGGACTGGCTGATCGCCAACGGGATGGTCCTGAATATCGAGTCCTTTCCCGGCCAGGTGCGCCGGGTGGGCATGCACAAGGCGCTGGTTGCCGAGATTCGCGAGCGATACGGCGTGCCGCTGTCCGATGCCCGGCTTGCCGCAGGCTTCAATCTGGGGCTTTTTGCGGCGCAACCGCTCAACAGCGTGCTGCCTGAACAGGAATGGCATGACGAGTTGGCCCGAATGGTCGATTTCCTGTGCGGCCAGTATCAGGATCCCTCACCAGTCTTGCCACTGCTCCACCATCTGGCAGTTCAACTGCGGCGGGACAATCAGGTTGAGCTCAAGTCCGCATTATTGCATGATCTGACCCCGCCCCAGATTGCCAGCATGAGCTCTGCCCGGCAGGCGGATTGTCTGCGCGCTGCCCTCTCTCTCATGCGCAGCTATTTCTCCACCTCGTCCCTGCTGATGCAGGGCAATCACGGGCTGGATGTATGGCTGCGCAATGCGCCGCTGACCGATCACGCGGATCGCCTGCGGCGGCTGATCCGCCTGCACGACCAGGGCAGCCTGCTGCGCGGCATGATGCGGGCCAAATGTCCGCCCAAGGATCTGGACAAGCTGAACAAGCAACTTGGCTCTCCGGCGTTCTATGCCGATGATCTGTGCTGGCTTTACAATGAACTGGGCGTGGTGCTCGTTACGCAAGGCAAGCTGATCGAAGCCCGCGAAGCGCTGGAACAGGCGCAGGCCATCAACACGAAATGGATCGAATTCGGGGAGCGCCATCACAATTGGCGGCGCATTGCCATCAATCTGGTGCAGGTCTCCATCGATCAGGGCATGATCGAAGGTGCCGAGGAACTGCTGAGAGAAGTCGAAACCGCGATCGAGAACGACGCCCGACTGGTCTTGAGCGACAAGCAGTGGAAGAGCCTGCCCGGCGGGCCCTATGACAGCTTCCGGGACTATGCTCTGCGGCATTTCTCCAAACGGGGCGGTTCACGCTCGACACGCGCTGTGGACCAGTATTTTCCCGCCAACCTGTTTCTGGGGATCGGCCTGGTCATGGGTTATCGCGGCGTGTGCCAGCATTTGCGCGGCGCGCTGGCTCCGGCGGAGAATTATTTCAAGGATGCGATCAGGTTGATGGAATTGCTGGGCGAACAGCGCGCCTTTGCAATCTTTCAGCGTCACAATGTTTCGCTGTTGCGGCAGCTTCGCAAGATGGATGATGCCCTGGAAGCGCAGCGCCTGTGCGTCAGCAGCGCTGGCCCTTCGCGGCAGACCGATATCGATCACTCTGGCCGGATCGCGCTGGGCGAACATGGCTACCTCGCCAGTCGTGAGCAGGAACAGTGGCACCAGGCGCAAATGCTGCCCCAGCTCAAGGAAACCCTGCGTTATGCCACGGCCTGCGATATGTACCGCCTCCAGATCGAGGCGTTGCAGCAGATCGCCTTCCTGCAACTGAAGCTGGGGGATACGGATTCGGCATTCGAATATGTCTCTGATGCCTCGGCCATCGCGGCGCGCAATGGATTTGGGTTGCGCAAGATCGGTTTGCGCATGCTGCTGGGCCGTATTCTGGCAAGCAGGAATGAGAAGGACGCCGCACGCATCATTCTGGCTGAGGCATCAAAGCTGGGCACCCGCATCGGATATGCCCGCGCAGCCGAGGTTTCCGAAGATGAACTGGTCAAACTGGAGGCTGATCGTGTGGACATGCCCCAGGCCGGTACGCGCCGCGACTAGGTGGTGCGGAATGCGATCTGCGCACCTGCAATTGAGTGCTGAGGCCGTTGTGCGCTTGCATCGCTGTTATGCTTGTGGAACCTGCATGGAGGCATTCCTGCCAATGGAAACGGTTTGATGCGGATTGACGGTTGGAAATCCATTGCTGTTTATCTGGGCAGGGAACGCACCACCGCCATGCGCTGGGCTGCGGAGCGCGGCATGCCTGTCCACCGCATTCCGGGCGCGGGGCGCGGCAGCGTGTTTGCTCTATCCGATGAAATCGATGCCTGGCTGAAGGCCGGTGGTGATGCTGGTGCCGGAGCCGGAGCCGGGGTGGGCGTCGATCAACCGGGCGAGGGGGCAGGCAATGTGCCGGTGTCCACCGCGCCAGACAGCTCGATCTTCACCCGGGTGCGGGCGCTGAAGCTGCGATATCTGGCTCCGGTCGGTTTTGCCGGACTGGCCCTTGGCGCTTATGCCTACACCCAGCCCGGTGCGGAACAGCCGCGCGCGGAACTGCCTGCCAATGCCGCATTGGCCGCGCTGTATCTGGATGCGCGCGGCGATTGGGCGGAGCGCAGCGGCGCCTCCATCGAACAGGCCATTGCCAAGCTGCAACGCGTTGTGGAGCGCGAGCCCGGCTTTGCGCCAGCCTATGCCGCGCTGGCCGATTGCTACGTGCTGGCGCGCGAATTTGGCTCGCTTGGCGATGCAGAGGCTTTCGCCCGCGCGCAGGCCGCAGCCGATGCGGCCTTGCGCATAGACCCGGAAAATGCGGCGGCGCTGCGGGCGGATGGTTTTCTGCATTACTGGTGGCGCAATGACGGTGTGGCCGCAAAGGCCAGCTTCGAGCGGTCGATGGCGCTGGGGCCTGGCGATGCGCAGAGCCACTTCTGGTATGGCAACATCCTGATCGACAATGGCGATTTTGCCGAAGGGCTGGCGCAGCTTGACCGGGCGCGGTTGCTTGAACCGGCATCGCTGGCGCTGCAGGCCGATATTGCCTGGGCGCGCTGGTCGGCCGGTCAGGAAGCAGAGGCGCGCAGCAGCCTTGAGGACCTGCGCGATCGCAACCCGCAGCTGGCCACTATTCGCGATTATCTGGCGGTGATCTACCTGGCCGACGGGTCCATTCCCGCTTTCGTGAAGGAAGCAAGGGCACTGGCCGATATTCGCCAGGATGCAGGCAGCCTGCGGGAGGCTGAGCTGCTGGAAGCCTCACTCCCGCGCGGAAGCGAGGCCGTGCTGAACCTGCTGCTGGCAGAGACAATGGGCGAGTTCCAGCGCGGCGACCGCACGCAGCTGGTGTGGCCGATCTATGTCGCCAGCATGGCCGGCAGCAAGGCGCAGGTCCGCCGGTTGCTCGATATGGCGCAAGCCCGCAATGAACATTGGGGCAGCGCCGGCCTGCTGCGACAGGTGGCCAAGCGCTGGCAGGATGACAGCCAGATTTCCGCCATGCTGGAAATGCGCCGCAACCCCAGCCTGCTGCTCGCCGCCAGCCAGGGTGCCCGGACCAGACCGGCGGGTTGACGCATTCTGGCAGCGATTGCGCCCGAAGTTGCACGCGCAAAGCCGCAGGAAACCGCGATAAACCGCTATTTGCAGCATCTTGCCACTTTGAGCGGGACCACTAGCGCCCGCACAATCATCCGCGATGACGCGCCACCGCCCAATTGCCGGGCAAGGGCGCATGACAGCGGAGATGTCCCATGCTTCACGCTTCTTCAAATGCTCCCCGCAGGGCCCGCCTTGGCAGCCTGCTGCTGGCCGGTGTCGCCAGCATCGCCGTGACTGCAACGGCACAGGCCCAGTCACGCTGGGACGGGAGTGAGAGCACCAACTATGGCGAAGCCGGGAACTGGAGCACCAACACCATTCCCGATTCCGCAACCGCCGTGGTGATCGACAGCACAACCAACGCTCCGGTGATTGAGAACACCGCAACAGAAGAAGCGCGCAATCTGGCTGTGGGAGAGGCTGGCACGGGCCAGCTGACCATAAGGACCGGCGGCGATCTGGTGCTGGGCGATGTGAGCAATGGCGGCAGCCTGTCCATTGGCGGATCGCAGACCACTGCGGCCACCGGCGGCAATGGATCAGTTTTCGTAACCGGGACAGGATCGACCATCTCCGGCCCGGGCGGCCTGACGCTGGGCGTGGCGATTACGCAAAACAGCATCGGCCTGCTGGATATCCGCAATGGCGCGGTGGTGACGTCCAGCTCGGGCCGGATCGGCACCGGCCAGGGCAGCGCCGGAACCGTCAACGCGATCGGCGCCGGATCGCGCTGGGACATCACCAGCAATGCGGCAGGGATCACCATCGGCAATCTCAACTTCGCCGATGCGGTGGGCACGCTCAATGTGCTGGACGGCGGGGTAGTAAGCTATCCCGGCGGCGTGGGCTGGACGCTGGGGGCGGGCGGCACGATCAATGTGGCCGGGGCCGGCTCGCAGCTGACCGTGCCCACTGCCATTCAAACGCGCGGCGCGATCAATGTCAGCAATGGGGGCAGCGTCAGCTTTGACAGTATTCAAGGGCAATTCGGCGCATCAATCTCGGTCAGCGGGGTCAATTCCACTTTCACCACCGGCAATCTGGCGCTGGCGCATGGTACAGATGCCACTGGCGGGTCGCTGCTGGTGGAAAATGGCGGACGGCTGACCAGCGTGGGCTTCGGCCTTGCTTCCAACGGCGTGCCGGCCAGCATTGATGTGCTGATCAGCGGTGCGGGATCGGAATGGATCATCGCCGCTGGCGGTGCGCAGAACCTGGGGGCTGGCACCAATCTGGTGGATTTCCAGATCCTGGGCGGCGCAGTGGTAGACAGCACTGCCAGCATCAACAACTGGTCGATCGGTCAGGGGACATCTGTGCTGGTGTCTGGTGTCGGCTCGCAATTGCTCAGCGGCGGTGTGCTGAATTTCAACGCCACCACCGTGGGCGTGGTCCCCGGCACATTCATCATCGAAAACGGCGGCGAGGTGACGGTCAATGCCAATGGCCTGAGCGCGCTGGGATCGCTGGGCGGTCCGGTCAGCCGCAGTGTGGTGGTGCGCAGCGGGGGAGCGCTGAATTTCATTGGCGGGACGGGCGCAGGCCTGTCGGTGCGCAATGGTTCGATCCTGGTCGATGGCGGCACGCTGACCGGGCGGCTGGAACTGGCGGGCGAGGCTGATCGCCGCACCACCGTGACCGTGCAGGGCGGCGGCCTGATTGATGGCACCGGCGGCGGCAATTGGTCCGCCGATGCCGAAACCGATTTCATCGTCACCGGCGCCAATTCGCGCCTGATCGCGGTGGGCGCACCGGTTGTCGGCGGCGATGTCACCGTGTCAGCGGGCGGCAATGCCAGCTTCCAGGCCATCGACCTGGGAAGTGCCACCCGGACCAATTCCCTGACGGTTTCAGGCGCCAATTCCCAATTTACAGCGGGGGATTTCTTTGTCTCGCGCTTCACCGGTTTCAACACCAATGTGCTGGTGGAAAATGGCGGCAGGCTGGTCACCGGACGGGTGCTGGCTGCAACGAACAGCAACAACAGCGTGGTCAATCTGACTGTAACCGGCGCGAATTCGCTGTGGCAGATCATCTCTGGCGCGACCGCGCTGGACTTCGGCGCCGGTGCGGGGGATGTGAACCTGTCCATCCTCAATGGCGCAAGGTTCCAGAGCCTTTCCGCCATCAATCCTAGCTTCCGGCCGAACACCGATGTGCTGATCTCCGGCGCGGGCAGCACTTTCGATACAGCCGGCAACATCAGCTTCGGCGGTGCCAGCGTGGGCGAGCCAGTGGGTACGATTTTTGTCACCAACGGGGGCAGCCTGACTACGCGCGGTGCCAGCGACAGTGGCCTGGGCTTTGGCGGCGTCCTGCGCACCATGAGCATCACGGGTGGCAGCAGCTGGATCATGACCGGCGGTGCAAATTCCGGCCTGCAGATCGAAACAACGGACCTGCTGGTTGATAACAGCACACTGTCGGCAGAGGGCATTGTCAGCATCGGCCTGCGCTTTACCGGCACCAACCTGACCCTGCTCGATTCCGATTTCACCGCACGCCAGCTGAATCTTGGTTCAGTTGCCGGAAATACCGTCAATATCGGCGGCACGCGCACCAGCGCGGCGGGGGCCGCGGGGCTGTTCAATGTCGGCTCTGTCGGTCTGACCAATGCCAATACTCTGGTGCTCAACCATACTCAGCAGAACTACGACATATCCTCTGTCATTACCGGCAGCGCTGGCAGCAGCGGTCCACCGCGGATCGAGCATCTGGCCGGCGATACGATCTTTTCCGGCGCGGGCGGCGGCTATGGCGGCGTGCTCGACATCACCGGCGGCCGCGTGCGGGTGAACGGTACGCTGGGCGGAAACGCCATGCAGACTTCGGTCAGCAATGGCGCAACGCTGGGCGGATCGGGCACCATCGGCGGCGCGGTGAGCATTGCCGATGGCACGCTGGCGGCGGGCAATTCTCCCGGTACGCTGACGATTGGCGGGGCCTTGTCGCTGTCATCGGCATCCCTGCTGCAATTTGAACTGGGCGCGCCGGACCTTGCACCGGGCACCGGCAGTGACCTCATCAGCGTTGGCGGGAATCTCACGCTCGACGGCACTCTCAATGTGATCGATGCAGGCGGCTTTGGCGGCGGGCTGTACCGGCTGATCGACTATGGCGGCACGCTGACCGACAACGGGCTGGAGATCGGCAGCGTCCCCGCAGCCTTTGTTGCTGACGGGCTGACCCTGAGCCTGGCCACCACGGGGCAGGTCAACCTGATCGTGGATGCGCCCACTCCGACACCAACACCCACTCCGACACCAACACCAACCCCGACGCCCACTCCAACGCCTACGCCCACGCCGACTCCCACTCCCACCCCAACACCCTCACCGGCGCTCGATTTCATCTTCTGGGATGGCGCGAATACTGCGGCCAACGGGCGGATCGATGGCGGCAGCGGCACATGGAATGCCAGCGCCACCAACTGGACCATTGCCAATGGCAGCGCCAACGGAGCCTTTGAACCGGCGGATTTCCTGATCTTCACTGCGCCGACCGCTCCCGTGGAGGCGTCCGCCCCCTCGATCACAACGCAGGCGGTGCAGCCTTCCTCCGCATCGGGCATAATCACCATCTCGGACGATGCGGGACCGGTCACTCTGGCCAATGGCGCGCAGTTCGCGATCAATGGCTATACCGTCACCGGCGATGCGCTGGGGCTGACAGGCAATGTCACCATTCGTGTGGGCGACGGGACCAGCGATGGCGCGGCTTTCGTCGCTACGCTGGACGTGCCGGTCACCGGGGCGGGCAGGCTGATCAAGACCGATCTGGGAACGCTGATCCTGGCCGGTGCCGACAGCTATTCCGGCGGCACACTGGTCAGTTCGGGCACGCTGCAGGGCACATCTGCCACGCTGGGCGGTGCCATTGAAGTGGAGCAGGCGGGCACGCTGCTGTTCAACCAGCAGGCCGCGGGCAGCTTTGCCGGCACGCTTTCAGGACGGGGCGCCGTTTTGAAGGAGGGCGAGGGTGTGCTGACCATTTCCGGCAATTCGTCCGCCTATCTGGGGCAGATGCGGCTGACCGCAGGTGGCATCAATCTGACCGGGCAGATCGGCTCCACCCTGCTGGGAGCAGGGCTGGTCACATCCGCCAGCACCACGCTCACCGGCAACGGCACCGTCGGCAATCTGAATCTGGCAGGGGAGATCGCACCGGGAACGGGAACGGCCACTTTCAACGTGCTGGGCAACGCCATCTTCCGCGCGGGATCGACGTATCAGGTCGATCTGGCCGCCAGCGGAGCGAGTGACCGGGTTTACGCCGATGACGATGTGATCATCGAAGGCGGGACCGTGGTGATAAACCTGCTCGATCCGGAACAGGCCTATACCGATGGCTCGACCTTCGTGATTGCCGAGGGCGGGGAAGGGCTGAGCGGCACGTTCGCAGGCCTGAGCGAGAATTCCGCCTTCCTCGATTTCACCCTTGGCTACACCTCGTCCACGGCATTCCTGACGCTGGAACAGGTGCTGACTTTCCCCGATGTGGCGCTGACCTTCAACCAGCGGCAGGCGTCGCTGGGGCTGATGGAGCTCGGCCAGACCAGCGGATCGGACAGTCTGGCGGTCTATAACGCCATCCTGCCTCTGGACGCGGCAAGTGCCCGGGCGGCCTTCGATTCCGCTTCCGGCGAGATCTATGCCGATATCGTGGCATCGGGCCAGCAGGCGGCGCTGGAGCGCGGCGCGGCCATGCTGCGGCGCGGGCTGGAGCCGGGCGCGCAAGGCTGGGATGCGTGGGCATCGGGGCAGATCGGCCGCACAAGAGTGGCCGGTGATGGCAATGGCGCCCGCTTCACCCGCAATGGTGAGGCGCTTGAGCTGGGGATCGACTATCACGGACCGTCGGACAGCTGGGCCATCGGCATCAGCGGCGGCTGGAATCAGGCCGATGTGACCAATGACGATCGCCGTTCGCGCGCACAGCTGGACGGCTGGTTCGTCGGCGGATTTGCCCGCTATGGCGATCTGGGCGCGGGCGTCAGCCTGAGCGCGGCCGCCTCCTATGCGCAGCTCGATGGCAACAGCCAGCGCGCCATCACCGTGGGGGCGCTCAACCGCACCGCCAGCGCGCAGGTGGACAGCAGCTTTACCGCCGCTTCGATCGATCTGCGTTACGGTGTGGACATGGATGGCTGGGCCATCGGGCCATCGCTGGGCCTTGACCATGCATCGGCCCGGATCGGTAGTTTCAGCGAAAGTGGAGCGGGCGCATTGTCGCTATCGAGCGGCGGCTTTTCCGATCGGCGGATGCGCTATGCGGCTGGCGGGTTCATTTCCTTCAACGCCGATGGCACGCGCCTGCTGCTGGATGCCCGCTATGCCGGGCAGGATAGTGACAACATGCTCGCCAGCCTGCGGCTTGCCGGATCACCGCGGGACTTTTCCATCCTGCCGGCACGCGGCGGCGACAAGGGCCTGCTCCTCGACGGAACGGCAAGTTTCGACCTGAGCGATACTATCTCCGTGGGCGGCGAAGGGGGCGCCTATCTTGCCAATGGCGCAAGCAGCTTTTCCGCCAGCGCCTGGCTGCGCTGGAGCTTCTGACCGCGCAGCCGATACCTGACAGACAAGTGCAACCTGCAAGGCCCCGGCATGCGGCCCAACTTTGATAGGTAATGCTGAAATTTTCCATCACGCAGGGCCCCGGGCAATGCTCCCAGACCGCCGTGATGGCGCTGCCAACCACCGGTTTTCTGGGTAAAGCAAGCTTGCCATCGGAACATGCCTTGTGACTGGCGCAATCGGCGGTTTCAGCCTTGCGGCGCAGGCGGCAACGCAGACGGCAACGCAGGCGGTCGACAATGAAGTCACATCGCCGGTCGTGGTGCTCGTCGATGATTCGCTCACTGTTACCGATACCGGCAGCATCAATGTTGATGATAACGACGGTGTGAAGGTCAATGGCGACAACGTGACCACCACCAACAATGGCGGTACCGTCGTGGTCGCGGACAATGACTTCCTGATCGACTATTCGGCCGCTTTGGGCGGTGCCATTCAGGACGGTGTTGCCGCAGCTACCATCGATGCCCGCATTGCCGCATCGCTCAACGGCCTTGGCAACCTCGCCAGTTCCACGCTGGAAAGCCATCTCCACAGCCGCACGAATGGCAGCGTGTGGACCACGTGATGTCGCTTTTCTGACTTTTGTCGCTTTTGCTGCTTGTGCACACTAATGTTGCGGTGCAATATATTGGCATGAAAATCGCCATCGTTGATGAAAGCCCGGCGCGCGCCTCGATCATCGAGGAAGGCCTGGTCGAACTCGACAATCGCGAGGTTTTCATCCTCACCAAACGCGAAGGTCTGCTGGCCCAGATCGAACTGATCGGGCCCGATATCGTGCTGATCGACCTGGGCAATCCCTCGCGTGACGTGCTGGAGGAATACTTCGCCGTCAGCCGGGCACTGGCCCGGCCAATCGCCATGTTTGTGGATGAAAGCGACGATGCGGCCATCGCCGCCTCCATCGATGCGGGCGTGTCTGCCTATGTGGTGGATGGCCTTTCCAGCAATCGCATTCGGCCCCTGCTCGACCTCGCTGTGCGGCGTTTCAATGCCTTTGCGCGCCTGCAATCGGACCTGGTGGAGGCCAAGGGAAAACTGGCCGAGCGTGAACTGATCGACAAGGCCAAGCGCATCCTGATGGATTCCAGGCGCGTGACCGAGCCGGAAGCCTATGGCGAGCTGCGACGCAAGGCGATGTCGTCCAGCAAGAAGATCGTCGATATTGCAGAAGCGGTCGTGACTGCCGCTGAACTGATGGGAGATAATTGAGCATGGCTTCAGGCGAACTGACCATCGGATTTCTCCCGCTTGTGGATGCCTGCCTGCCCATTCTGGCGCATGAGCACGGCTTTGCCGAGGACGAGGGCGTGAAGCTCAGTTTCGTCAAGGATGTCAGCTGGGCAACCGTTCTCGACAGGCTGCTGTATGGGCACACCGATGCCGCGCACATGCTCGCCCCGCTGGCGATTGCGACAACGCTGGGCCTTGGGCGGCCAGCCCAGAAACTGGTGGCGCCGTTCGTGCTCGGCCTCAATGGCAATGGCGTGACTCTGGCCAAGGTGCTGGCAGAAAAGATCGCTACGCCAGGGGCTTACGCCAATCCGGTGACATTGGGTGCGAAGTTGAAAGTTGAAGCGGCCGAGCGCAAGGCGGCGGGCCGCAAGCTGCGCTTTGGCGTGGTGCACCGCTATTCCAGCCACAATCACAAATTGCGCTACTGGCTGGCGGCGTCGGGAATCCGGCCCGATGAGGACGTCGAAATCCTCACCGTGGCGCCGCCGTTCGTGGCCGATGCGCTGGCCAGTGGAGAGATCGACGGAGCCTGTGTGGGAGAGCCGTGGAACAGCCTGTGCGTGGAGCGCGACGTGGGCACGATCGTGCTGGCCACGGCGCAGATCTGGCGGCGCGGGGTGGAAAAGGTGCTGGCCATGAGAGAGGCCCGGCTGGATGAATTGCGGCCGCAGACCGAAGGCCTGATCCGCGCCATGCGCCGCGCCGGAAAGCACTTTGTCGACCCTGAGAATTTCGCCCTGAACGCCCGGATTCTGGCGCGCCAGAGCTATCTCGATGCGGATGAAAAGCTGATCGCGCGGGCCATTTCGGATCGCCTTGTCCTCACCCACGGGGCGAACCCGGTGCACTTTCCCGATTTCATGTTCCAGCATAGCGAAGCGGCCAATTTCCCGTGGGTCAGCCAGGCCGCCTGGCTGTACTCGCAGATGGTCCGCTGGGATCAGCTCAGCTTCGATTCTTCCGATGCCGAAAAGGCCCGTCAGGTGTTCCGTCCCGACATCTATCGCTCTGCCCTGAGCGATACGGGAGACGATTTGCCCGCCGCCAATTCAAAGGTTGAGGGCAGTGTCACCCAGTTGACACAAGTGGGTACTCAGCAGGGTTCTATAACCCTGTCGGCAAACAGTTTCTTCGATGGTCGCACCTTCGATCCCGAAGCTGTCGAGAGCTATCTTGACGCCCTTCCATGAACAGATTTTTTTGCTGCAGTGCAAAAAATCGCTTTACGAAATCGGTCCGAATCGCATATCTCTGCTGGCGAACGAAGCGTCCGCACCCGCCGATGGGTGACCAAAAGGACCTTCGATCGGTTTCAACATTGCGTGGCAACGTAGCCGCCCGAACTGGTTCCCATTCCGGGGCCAAGTCGAGGCGGTTTTTTTGCGTTCTGCGCTGATTTGAGAAGGTGGCAAGGATGAGCATTTCGCGACGGGGATTTACCAAACGCCTGACAATGGCAGCCATGGCCGGCGTGGCCAGCCTGGCTCTTGCTGGCTGTGGTTCAAGCGACGAAGCGGGTGAGACCGTGGCCGCCGCCAACCTGGATGGTGCCATCGAAAAACCCAATCTGACGCTCGGCTTCATCAAGCTGACCGACATGGCGCCGCTGGCCATCGCGCAGGAAAAGGGCTTTTTCGCCGATGAGGGGCTGAACGTCAGCCTGGTGCCGCAGGCGAACTGGAAAGTGCTGCTGGATGGTGTGATCGGCGGACAGCTGGACGGGGCGCACATGCTGGCCGGTCAGCCGATTGCCGCCACCATCGGCTATGGCACGCAGGCCGATCTGATCGCCCCGTTGAGCATGGATCTGAACGGCAATGCCATCACCCTGTCCAACCGCGTGTGGCAGATGATCCGTGACGATCTGCCCGAGGAAAACGGCCGCCCGATCCATCCGATCTCGGCATCCTACCTGCGCCCGGTGGTCGATGCGTTCGAAGCCGAGGGCAAGACCTTCAACATGGGCATGGTCTTCCCGGTCAGCACGCATAATTACGAATTGCGCTACTGGCTGGCTGCCGGCGGCCTGAACCCCGGTTTCTACACCGATGGCGACGTGGCCGGAACGGTTGGCGCCGATGTCCAGCTGTCCGTTACCCCGCCGCCGCAGATGCCCGCCACGATGGAGGCAGGCACGATCGAGGGCTATTGCGTGGGTGAGCCGTGGAACCAGCAGGCGGTGTTCATGAACATCGGCGTGCCGGTGATCACCGATGACGAGATCTGGAACGACAATCCCGAGAAGGTCTTTGGCCTGCGCAAGGATTTTGCAGAGAAATATCCGGCCACCACTGCCGCCATGCTGCGCGCCATCATCCGCGCTCAGGAATGGCTCGATGAAGACAATGGCGCCAACCGCGCCGAAGCGGTGGAGATCCTCTCACGCTCCAACTACGTGGGCGCCGATGCAGAGGTTATCGCTGCCAGCATGACCGGCGTGTTCACCTTCGAACAGGGGGACACCCGCCCGGCAGAAGGCTTCAACATCTTCTTCGATAAATATGCCGGCTATCCCTACTATTCGGATGCCGTCTGGTACCTTACCCAGATGCGCCGCTGGGGCCAGATCGCCGAAGACAAGAGCGATGACTGGTATTTCAACACGGCCCGCGCCGTCTATCGCCCGGACCTGTACCTTGCAGCCGCCAACCAGCTTGTCGAACGCGGCGAGATCGAGGCGGATGACGTGCCGGAAACCGATGGCTTCCGCGGTCCGCAAACCGGCTTCATCGATGGCCTCACCTATAATGGCCGCACTCCCAACCAGTATCTGTCCAGCTTCAAGATCGGCTTGCAGCAGGGGCAGCGCGTGACGGCATCGGGCGTTTCAGGAACCTGATCGGGATCATGAACAAAGGAAATTCAGCAATGGCTACCGCTTTCGATGAAATGCGCCAGACCGGTGACCCGGCTCCTGCACCCAGTCAGAACCGGGCTGCCGATGATGTGGCACCGGAGGCAAAATCCACATCCCAATCCACGGCCCCATCCACGGCTCCATTGTTGGGCGGGAAGGGCCGACAAATCGCCGGACAGCTGCTGGCCCCCTTCATCGGCATCGTGCTGTTCCTGGCCATGTGGGCCGTGCTCGCCCCGCAGGTGGACACTTCGCTGGGCGCCTTGCCGGGGCCGGTGGAAGTGGCCGAGCAGGGCGTGTCCCTGTTCGATGAATGGAGCGCAGCGAAGGAACTGGAGTCCGCGTTCTACGCCGATCAGGAAGCGCGCAACGCTGCCTATATCGCTGCGGGAGAGCCGGGGCGGGTGACCGATTTCGAATATTCAGGCCCGCCCACCTTCGTGGACCAGATCATCACCTCGCTCGCCACGGTGGCGCTGGGATTTGTGCTGGCAACGCTGGTGGCTGTGCCCATCGGCCTGATTTGCGGACTTTCGCCGCTGGTCAATTCGGCCATCAATCCGCTGGTGCAGATCATGAAGCCGGTCAGCCCGCTGGCATGGCTGCCGATCGTGACCATGGTCATCTCGGCACTGGTCACCAGCGCCGATCCGATCCTGGCCAAGGCCTTCATCATCTCGGCTCTGGTGGTGATGCTGTGTTCGCTGTGGCCAACGCTGATCAATACGGCGGTGGGCACCAGCAGCATAGACAAGGACCTGCTCAACGTTGGCCGCGTGCTCAAGCTGGGCTGGTTTGCCAAGCTGACCCGCCTCGTGCTGCCCGCATCGCTGCCGTACATCTTTACCGGCATGCGCCTGTCGCTGGGCGTCGGCTGGATGGTGCTGATCGCAGCAGAGATGCTGGCGCAGAACCCGGGCCTGGGCAAATTCGTGTGGGATGAATTCCAGAACGGCTCCAGCCAGTCGCTTGCGCGGATCATGTTCGCCGTCGTTGTCATCGGCTTCATCGGCTTCGGTCTGGACCGGATCATGATGTGGCTGGAAGCGCTTGTCTCCAGGAACCGGACGATATGACCATGACCAGCCACAACAGCGCCATGCCGATCCTCTCGCTCAAAGGCGTCACCAAAAGCTACGCCGGTCAATCGGGCGAAACGAGCCATGTCCTTGGCGGGATCGACCTCGATATTGCCGAAGGCGAGTTCGTGGCCATCCTGGGGTTTTCCGGCGCGGGCAAGACCACGCTGATCAATTCCGTGGCTGGCCTTGTTGAACCCGATGGCGGCGAGATCCTGCTGCGCGGCAAGCCGATTGACGGGCCGAGCAAGGATCGCGGGCTGGTGTTCCAGTCCTACTCGCTGTTCCCGTGGCTTTCGGTGCAGGCCAATGTCGCGCTGGCGGTGGACGCGGTGCACAAGGACAAGTCTGCGGCAGAGCGCGCCGCGCTGGTGAAGCAGAAGGTCGAACTGGTCGGGCTTGGCCATGCGATGGACCGCAAGCCGGCGCAGCTTTCCGGCGGCATGCGCCAGCGTGTTGCGGTGGCGCGTGCGCTGGCGATGGAGCCGGAAATCCTGCTGCTGGATGAGCCGCTGTCCGCGCTCGATGCGCTGACCCGCGCCAAATTGCAGGATGAGATCGAACGGATCCGCAAGGAGGAGGGTCGCACCATTCTTCTCGTCACCAATGACGTGGACGAAGCGCTCCTTCTGGCCGACCGTGTCGCGGTGTTGACCCCTTCACCCGCGGCACGGATTGGCGGAATCTGGGAGGTGGACGTTGCCCGTCCGCGTGACCGTGAGGCGGTGAACGACGATCCCGGCTATCAGCGGCTGCGCAAGGAAATCGTCTCCTATCTCGGATCGCTCAATGATGAGTCCGGCACGGTGGGCGAAAGCGCGGTGGACCTGCCCAACGTCACACCGCTGGACCTGGCCCCGCCGCCGCAAGCGTACCGCGATGCGGCGCAAAGCCCGGTGACCACGCGTTTTCTGGAATTCTTCAAGCTGGACAAGGTCTATCCCACGCCGAAGGGCCCGCTCAAGGTAGTGGAGGACTTCAACCTGCTGATGAACAAGGGGGAATTCATCTCGCTCATCGGCCATTCGGGTTGCGGCAAGTCCACCGTGCTGACGATGGCTGCCGGCCTGAACGAGATTTCAGGCGGTGGCATCGTGCTCGAAAATCGCGAGATTACCGCCGCCGGGCCGGACAAGGCGGTGGTGTTCCAGTCGCCCAGCCTGATGCCATGGCTCACCGCGCGCCAGAATGTCGCGCTGGGGGTGGAGCGGGTCTATCCGCATGCCTCCCGGTCGGAACGCCGCGATATCGTCGACTATTACCTCGACCGTGTCGGTCTGGGCGATGCGAAGGACAAGATGGCGGCGGAAATGTCCAACGGCATGCGCCAGCGCGTCGGCATTGCCCGCGCCTTCGCCCTCTCGCCGCGCCTGCTGTTGCTGGATGAACCGTTCGGCATGCTCGACAGCCTGACCCGCTGGGACTTGCAGGACGTGCTGGTGGAAACATGGAACCGCACCAAGGTGACCGCGATCATGGTCACCCATGATGTGGATGAGGCGATCCTGCTGGCGGACCGGGTGGTGATGATGACCAATGGGCCGCGCGCCACCATCGGCAAGGTGCTGGAGGTTGATCTGCCGCGCCCGCGCCATCGCCGCGAACTGCTCGAACATCCCAAATTCTACAAGTACCGGCAGGAAGTGCTGCACTTCCTTGCCGAATATGATCACGGGCCAACCGCAAAGGTAGCCTGATAGTCCCTCGGGAGAGGCCGGGGATGGCAAGGGCGCCACACCCCGCGAACTGAACCACATCGCCGGCCCGAGCCGGCACAAGGCGGGCAATGGCGCTCGCCTCTCATTCCAATTCTGGATGGTGGACCATGTCGGTCCGCTCAGGGAGGTGCTCCAATGCTGAAGAAATCTTGTCTGCTCGCTGCCATTTCGGTTCTTTCCATCTCCACGCCCGCAATGGCCGGCGTGGGCGATCCGATCCCGCTGGGCGATGATCTGGTGATGGACATCACCGCCAATGCGCGCGTCCGCTATGAAACGGTCGATCAGGACAATGCGCTGGGCAATGCCGATGCGCTGACCGTGCGCGCCCGCGTTGGTGCCACCTTCAGTGCGTGGGGCATCCAGATGCTGGTGGAAGGCGAAGGCACCACTGCGCTGGTCGATGATTTCAACGATACACTGCCCGGTAACGGGGTGGAGCCGTTCTCCGTGGTTGCCGATCCTGACAATCTGGAACTCAACCGGGCGCAGATCTCCTATATGAAGGACGGCAGCGGCATCACGCTGGGCCGTCAGCGGATCATCATGGGCAATGCCCGTTTTGTCGGCAATGTCGGCTGGCGGCAGAATGAACAGACCTTCGATGCCGTCCGCGCGCAGGCCAAGCTTGGCGTGGTCAACTTCGATGGCGTCTATGCCACGTCCAACCGCACGATTTTTGGCGTGGATAGCCCCAACGAGCATTTCGACGGTGACATGTTCCTGCTCAATGCCGGTCTCGATCTTGAGGCGGTGGATGTTACCGCCTTTGCCTATATCCTGGAATTTGACACGCGCGCGGCCTTCTCCAGCGAGACGTTCGGCCTGACCGCCAGCACTGCCATTCCGCTGGGCAGCACCAATGTGACCCTGTCAGCCACCTATGCCACGCAGAGCGATGCTGATCTGAACCCGGCCAACTATACCGCCGATTTCATCAGCGTGACCGCCGGTGTGGGCGTTGCCGGTTTCAACCTGTCAGCCAATTATGAGGAGCTGGGCAGCGACGGCGGCGTGGCAGCCTTCCAGACGCCCTTGGCCACGCTGCATGCCTTTCAGGGCTGGGCGGATATCTTCCTGACCACCCCGGCGGCGGGCGTGCGCGACTATAATGCCAGCATCGCGCGCCAGTTCGCCCTGCCGGGCATCGGCAATGTCAACGCAGCGGTCGCCTATCACAAGTTCGAAAGCGATTTCGGCAGCGTCAGTTATGGCAGCGAATGGGATGCCTCGCTCGGCTTCCGCCTGGCGGGCGTGGGCATGTTGCTGAAATATGCCAATTACAATTCCAGCGGCTTTTCCGTCGATACGCAGAAGCTGTGGCTGCAGGCCGAATTCGGTTTTTGATGGTTCGTGCCGGGGAAGCGACAGGCCGATTGTTGCGGTGCAATATATTTGCTTGTCGCTTCCCACCTCGATAGTGTAGCAAAGCGAAGTACGGGAATCGCGTGGTCCAGTGTCGGACTGCCTGGAGTCGAAACCCGCCAATCTAGATGCGTGGCAGTGGAGCCGCCTGTTGAACCCTGAAGGGGGTGAGACAAGGCGGCTTTTTTGCGTGCGCTTTCGGCCCGGGAAAACCGGGTCAGGAGACAGGACATGAATGCGCAAAGCGGCTTTGCAGGGCCTCCCAAAGTGAAAGAGCGGCTGGTCGTGATCGGCAACGGCATGGCCGGGTGCCGGGCGGTGGAGGAAATCCTCGAACGCGATCCCGGTCGCTATGCCGTGACCATTTTCGGGGCCGAGCCGCGGGTCAATTACAACCGCATCATGCTCTCTCCCGTCCTCGCCGGAGAGAAGACCTTCGATGAGATCGTCATCAACGGGCAGGACTGGTACGATGACAATGGCATCACGCTGGTGGGCGGCGATCCGGTTGCCGGCATCGACCGGAAAACCCGCACGATTGTCAGCGCATCGGGGCGGGTGGAGCCGTATGACAAGCTGCTGATCGCGACCGGTTCCGATCCGTTCATCATTCCCATTCCCGGCAATGACCTGCCCGGTGTCGTGACTTTCCGCGATCTGGACGATGTCGACAAGATGCTCGCTGCCGCCGAAACCGGCGGTGATGCGGTGGTGATCGGCGGTGGCCTGCTGGGACTGGAGGCTGCGCATGGCCTCTCACTCCGCGGCATGAAGGTCACTGTCGTTCACCTGATGCCCACGCTGATGGAACGCCAGCTGGATGAAGCGGCGGGCTGGTTGCTGCGACAGGAACTGGAAAGCCGGGGCCAGACCATCCTGACCGGCGCCAACACCGGGGTGATCCACGCCGTGGAAGGACGGGTGGCGGGGATCGAGCTGGAGGACGGCACCAGGGTCAAGGCGGACATTGTGGTGATGGCCGCCGGGATCAAGCCATCCACCACGCTGGCGCGGCAGGCCGGGCTCGATTGCGAGCGTGGCATCATGGTGGATGACCACATGGTCACGTCGGACCCGGACATTCTGGCGGTGGGCGAATGCGTGCAGCATCGCGGCCTGTGCTATGGTCTGGTCGCGCCGCTGTGGGACATGTGCCGGGCACTGGCCGATCATCTGACCGATGCGCCCAGCGGCTATGAGGGATCAGTCACCTCAACCAAGCTTAAGGTTTCCGGAATCGACCTGTTTTCCGCTGGCGATTTCTCCGGCGGGGACGAGTGCGAGGACATCGTCATGCGCGATGCCGCGCGCGGCGTTTACAAGCGGCTGGTGCTGAAGGATGACAGGATCATCGGCGCGGTCCTCTATGGCGATACCGCCGATGGAAACTGGTATTTCGACCTCCTGCGAAAGGAGGAGGATGTCTCGGACATTCGTGAGGGGCTGATCTTCGGTCAGGCCTTCGCCAGCGGGGGTGCCCTTGCGGACCCTAATGCCGCCGTTGCTGCCCTTTCGGACGACGCAGAAATCTGCGGGTGCAACGGCGTTTCAAAGGGCAAGGTCGTCCAGTGCATCACCAAGGGCGCGCACAGCCTCGATGCGGTCAGGTCCACCTGCAAGGCTTCGGCCAGCTGCGGGTCCTGCACCGGGCTGGTGGAAAGCCTGCTGTCGCTGACTCTGGGGGGTGAGGTGGAAACCGGCCCCTCCACCATGTGCAAATGCACCAGCTTCACCCATGACGATGTTCGCCGCCTGATCGTGGAAAAGGGCCTGCGCGAGATTCCCGAAGTGATGCAGGAATTGCACTGGACCACGCCCGATGGCTGTTCCTCCTGCCGTCCCGCGCTCAATTACTATCTGCTGTGCGCATGGCCGGGCCAATATGTTGACGATCAGAAGAGCCGTTTCGTCAACGAACGCATGCACGCCAATATCCAGAAGGACGGCACATACTCGGTTGTCCCGCGCATGTGGGGCGGGCTGACCAATCCGCGCGAACTGCGCGCCATCGCCGATGTGGTGGAGAAGTATGATGCGCCCATGGTCAAGGTGACCGGCGGCCAGCGGCTGGATATCTTCGGCATCAAGAAGGAGGATCTGCCCGCCGTGTGGGCCGATCTGAACGCTGCCGGGATGGTCTCTGGCCATGCATACGGCAAGGCGCTGCGCACGGTGAAAACCTGCGTCGGCAGCGAATGGTGCCGCTTCGGCACGCAGGATTCCACCGGGCTGGGCGTGAAGATAGAGCACATGACCTGGGGCAGCTGGATGCCGCACAAGTTCAAGATCGCTGTCAGCGGATGCCCGCGCAATTGTGCAGAAGCGACGATCAAGGACTTCGGCATCGTCTGCGTGGACAGCGGCTATGAACTGCACATCGGCGGCAATGGCGGGATCAAGGTCCGCGCCACGGACTTCCTGTGCAAGGTGGAGACAGAAGCGCAGGCGATGGAGCACTGCGCCGCCTTCATCCAGCTGTACCGCGAAGATGCGCATTATCTGGAACGCACCGCCCCGTGGCTGGAACGCAAGGGGCTGGACTGGATCAAGGCGCAGCTGTTCGATGATCCCGAAACCATCGGCAGGCTGGCCGCGCGCTTCCGCTTTTCGCAACAGTTTTCGCAGGATGATCCCTGGGCGCAGCGCGCCGCGGGCGATCGCAAGGATTTGCACAGCCACCTGGCACAGGTGCGCCCGCTTTCGATGGAGAACGCATGATGGCTGCTGTTGGCACCTGGCTGGATATCGGCCCGACCACGCAGATCGAGGCAGGGACCGCGCGCACCTTGCCGGTGGAAGGGGGTGAGGAGATCGCCGTTTTCCACACGATGCGCGGTGAGTTCTATGCGCTGGTCAACAAATGTCCGCACAAGGCCGGACCGCTGAGCCAGGGCATCGTCCACGGCGACACGGTGTCCTGCCCCTTGCACAACTGGCGCATTTCATTGCGCACGGGCGAGGCGCAGGGAGAGGACAAGGGATGCACGCCCACCATCCCGCTCAAGCTGGATGGCGGTCGGATCTTCCTGCTGCGTGAGGCGGTTATTGCTCCTGCACATGCAGCGGCGAAAAGCGCAACCACGCCAGCCAGGGCCGCCTGACCGCATGGCGGCGATCCGCACAACCTGCGCCTATTGCGGTGTTGGCTGCGGCATCAAGGCCGCGGTCACCGGACCGCGCAGCGTAGCGATCAAGGGCGACGTGGATCACCCGGCCAATTTCGGCCGCCTGTGCTCCAAGGGCACGCACCTGGGCGAAACCGTCGGGCTTGAAGGCCGCCTGCTGCATCCGATGATCGGGCAGCAGCGGGCGAGCTGGGACGATGCGCTGGACGAAGCCGCGCTGCGGCTGCGCCAGACGATTGCCGAACACGGCCCCGATGCGGTTGGTTTCTATGTCTCGGGCCAGTTGCTGACCGAGGATTATTACGTCGTCAACAAGCTGGCCAAGGGCTTCGTCGGCACCGGCAATATCGATACCAATTCTCGCCTGTGCATGGCCAGCGCGGTCGCCGCGCATATCCGCGCATTCGGGGAGGACGTGGTCCCGTGCTCCTATGACGATATCGACCATGCGGACCTGATCGTGCTGGTCGGGTCCAACACCGCATGGTGCCACCCGATCATCTGGCAGCGCATCGAAAAGGCGCGTGAGGAGCGCGGCACGAAGCTGGTGGTGATCGATCCCCGCCGCACCGAAACCGCTGAGGGTGCCGACCTGCATATCGCGGTGCCGCCAGACGGCGATGTGGCGCTGTTCAACGCCCTTCTGGCCGCGCTGCATGACCGCGGGCTGGTGGACGGAGAGTTCCTGCAATCCAGCTGCGACGTGCCGGACGGGTTCTGGAACGGGATCGACGCCGCGCAGCACGGCATCGATGCAGTCGATTTTGCGCAGCTGGTGGAGATGGCCTGCGCCCATCCGCGCATGCTGACGATGTTCAGCCAGGGCGCAAACCAGTCTGTCAGCGGGACGGACAAGGGCAATGCCATCATCAACCTCCACCTCGCCACCGGACGGATCAATGCGCCGGGCGCAGGGCCGTTCAGCATCACCGGCCAGCCCAATGCCATGGGCGGGCGCGAAGTTGGCGGGCTGTCCAGCACGCTGGCATGCCATCTCGGCTTCTCTGCTGAAGAGCGCGCCGATGTGGCGACATTCTGGAATGCGCCCAACATCTGCGGCAAGCCCGGCCTGAAGGCTGTCGACCTGTTTCGCGCGGTTCATTCCGGCCAGATCAAGTTCCTGTGGGTGATGGCCACCAATCCCGCCGTCTCCATGCCCGATGCCGCATTCGTGCGCGAGGCGCTGCGCCGCTGTCCCACGCTGGTGGTGTCAGACATCATTGCAGGCAGCGACACCGCGCGCATGGCCGATATTCGCCTGCCAGCGCTCGGCTGGGGGGAAAAGGACGGCACCGTCACCAATTCCGAACGACGCATTTCGCGCCAGCGCGCACTTCTGCCTGCGCCGGGAGAAGCGCGCGCAGACTGGCAGATCGTGTGCGATCTTGCCGCGCGGCTGGGTCACGGCGCTGCCTTCGATTTCAGCGAGCCATCGCAGATCTTCGCCGAATATGCGGCGATGACAGCGCTCGCCCGCGATCACGGAAAGGTCCTGGACCTGACAGGCTGGGCGGATTGCACGTCCGCGCAGTATCAGGAGATGGAGCCGTTCCAGTGGGGCGGGCGGCAGCCGCTTGCTGGTGGATTCCCGCATGAAAGCGGCAGGGCGCAGCTTGTGGCTGTGCAAACGCCCGCAGCGCTGGCCACCTCCCAGGCCTATCCCTTGCAGCTCAATACCGGGCGATATCGTGACCAGTGGCACACGATGACCCGCACCGGGCTCAGCCCCAGGCTGGCATCGCACAGGCGGGAGCCATTGCTGGAAGTACACCCTGCCGATGCTGGCGATCATGGTCTTGGCGATGGCGGGCTGGCCAAGGTCAGCACTCCGTTTGGTGAGGCGGTGTACCGCGTGTGCCTTTCCGACGGACAGCGCCGGGGGGACATTTACGTGCCCATGCACTGGTCACGGCAAACCGGCGCGCACAGCGGCACGGGCGGGCTGGTCCATCCGCTGTTCGATCCCATTTCCGGCCAGCCCGGCTTCAAGAACGTGGCTGCCACCATGGCGCCGGTGGAACCGGACTGGCGCGCTTTCCTGCTGTCCCGATTGCCGCTGACCGCCGATATGCTGGCAGGCACGCTCTATTGGGCACAGTCCGCGGTCGATGGCGGCTGGCTGACCGAAATCGCCGGGGACGGGGCCGTCGCGCTCGATAATCTGTTGCCGCAAGGCGACCGCAGCGAAGTGGCCGACCGGGCGCGCGGGATGCAGCGGATTATCGTCCACGGCGCTGATGGGGACCTTGAAGCTGCGTTTTTCCTGACCCGTTCGGGCGCTTTGCCGGACCGTGACTGGATCGCGCAGCAGTTCTCCTCGCCGGGCGCAGAAATGGTGGAACTGCTCGCCGCGCGCCCGTCCACCCCCGCGCCGGATCGCGGGAAACTGGTCTGCGTGTGCCACGATGTGCGCGATCAGGAGATCGGCGCAGCCATCGAAGGCGGGGCAGATACGATCAAGGGCGTTGGTGCCTGCACCCGTGCTGGCACCAATTGCGGCAGTTGCCGCCCGATCATTGCCCGGATGATCGAGGATGCGCGCGCTCTCACCGCGCAGGCCGTCAAATGATCGGGAAGGAAAGCACCATGATTGCAAGCGGCGAAGTGTGGCTGGTCGGTGCAGGGCCGGGCGATCCGGACCTCCTGACGCGCAAGGCGGAAAAGCTGATCTGTTCTGCCAGCGTGATCTTCCATGATGCGCTGGTGGGGGCAGGCGTGCTGGCGCTGGTTCCCCCGCACGTGCGGCTGGTATCGGTGGGCAAGCGCTCTGGCCGCCATTCGAAGGACCAGAAGACCATCGATGCGCTGATTGTGGAGGCGGCCCTCGCCGGTGAACGCGTGGTGCGGCTGAAAGGCGGCGATCCCT
Organism: Alteraurantiacibacter aestuarii; assembly: GCF_009827405.1. GTDB lineage: Bacteria > Pseudomonadota > Alphaproteobacteria > Sphingomonadales > Sphingomonadaceae > Alteraurantiacibacter > Alteraurantiacibacter aestuarii. The sequence goes on along the minus strand of NZ_WTYY01000002.1, from coordinate 482,205 downwards.
CCATATTCGGACGCGCGAGCGAAGAACTCGAAGCCTGCCACGCTGCTGGCATAGCGGTGCACATCTGCCCCGGTGTTACCGCCGCCAGCGCGGCGGCTGCTGGCCTCGGCCTGTCGCTCACGCTGCGCGGTCTGGCGCGGCGGCTGACCTTTGTCACCGCGCATACGGTCAAGGGCCAGGTGGTATCGCTCGACTGGGCGGCGCTGGCCGATCCCGAAGCGACCTTGGCCATCTATATGGGCAAGGCCGCCGCGCCGCAGGTATCCGCCGGACTGATCGCGGCGGGGCTGGCTCCGGATACTCCCGTCGCTCTGGTGGAAAATGCCAGCCTGGACGGGGAGAGCCATTTCTTCACCCGGCTGGACCTGCTTCCGCTGGCCGCGCGCACGGCGCTGGCGGGCGGGCCTGCGGTGATCCTGATTGGCCGCGCACTGGCCGGAAGGCATGGGCATGGCGCGAAATCTGCCGCCACGCAGGCTGCCGGGGCGACTGTGCCTGTCCTGCACGGGCGCTGATCCACAGGTCAGCCGGGTCCCACCATCGTTTGCCACTTGCCCCGCGCCTATGGCATAGTGCGCACAGGCAAGGGAGTATTCTCGATGATGCGGTCTCGCGTTCAAGGGTTTCTGGCCGGCGTTGTTCTTGGCACCAGTGCCATCGCGGTGATTTCGCTGGGGTCCGTCCCTGCGCGCGCGGAAACGCTGGAGGAGCTTGATGCCCTTTCCGACCTGACCGCCGATGAGGCGACCGGCATCGCCGCTGCCCGCGATCAGGCCACGCGCGGCCAGTTGCTCGATGCGCTGGCCACGCTGGAGCGCGTTCTCGCCGTCTTCCCCACTTCGCAGAACGCGCTGCTGATGCATGCGCTTTACCTGTGCCAGATAGATGACCGGCAGGGCGGGCTGGTGGAAATCGGCAAGCTGAAGGAAAAGAAATTCGGCGCGCAGGTGCTGTCTGATGCGCGCGCCCAGTGCCAGCGCGGCGGGGGAGCCTGATCATGGCAAGACCCAACCGTTTTCTCACCCTGCTGGCCTGTGGCAGCATGCTCTCCTCCACGCTTCTGGCCGCGCCGGCAGCCGCGCAGCGGGTGGAAGTGGGCAATGCCGCCACTGTGGTGGGCGAGGTGCGGCTGAGCAATGACCAGATCAGGAACCCGCAGGAGATACAGCGCCGCCAGCGCCTCGCCTGGGGCGATCAGATCGACACCGGCAGACGCTCGCAATTGCAGATATTGCTGCTCGACCGCTCCACCTTCGGCATTGGTGCGCGATCCAGCATGCGGATCGATCGCTTCGTCTATGACCCTGAAGAAGGGCGATCGATGTTCGTCACCTTCATCAAGGGCGCGCTGCGGTATTTTTCCGGCAGGCAGGAGGGGGAAAACACCGCCGATATCCAGACCCCGTCCGGCCGCATCGGTATTCGCGGCACCGCGCTGGACGTGCTTGTGGGCAAGGATGCCGAGAACATCGCCGAGGATGAGCAATTCGTCGGCAACGTGCGCAGCAATGACGATGAAGCCACTCTGGTGGTCCTGCGCGGACCTGGTGCGCAGACGGCTGGCGAGCTGACCGTCGGACTGGTGGAGGTGGAGGCCGCAGGCGTGACCGTGGTGCTGGATCAGCCGGGGCTGGCCGCATATATCCCGCGCAACGGTGCGCCGCCTATCGGGCCATTCCGGATATCGGATGCAGGTCTGGCCAAGGTGCAGGACGAGATTTCCCCGTCGGTCGCGCGCGCTGCCGATGGCGGCGGATTGCTGGATACGCTGCTGCCGGTTGCCGTTGGTGCCATTGCGGTTGGTGTACTGGTGGCGACAACCGGCGGTGGTGATGATGACCGTCCCCCCACGCAGGGCAGCGGGCAGACCCCGGATACAGCCGGCCAGCCCGGCGCCAATGATTATCCCGATTACCCTCCAAACACTGCCGGAACCAGCCCGAACAGCACCAGTGACACGGGCGGATCGAACAACCAGATCGATTGACGCAGGACGGCGGGTAGTGAGCAACGAATAGGCGGAGGCTATTTCTCCGTCGCCTGGAAAACGCCGTCCCAGCCTTCTCCCGGCGGGGCAGCGCGCAGCGCAGCGATGCGCCGGGCAAACAGGCTGTGCAGGCCGGGAACGCACAAGGCCTGATAATCGGCCAGACCGCCTGCCAGCGCCGTCTCCGCCGCGTCCCATTGCTGCGCGCGGTATGCTGCCAGCATGGCCGCATGCGCCCGTGCCAGCCGGATAAAGCGCTCGTCCGCCAGCAGATCCGCGTCACCCAGCAGGGCGAACAGCTTGGCGGGCGCGGCGCGGCCGACCACGCGCACATTGTCGATCTCGAACACAGCGAAGCCGTCCAGCTTCTGCACCAGCGCGTTGCCGGCGATGATCGGTACGCCATATTGCTTGGTCAGCCCCTCCAGCCGCGCGGCGACGTTCACCGTGTCACCGATCAGCGAATAGGACAGCCTCTGGCGCGATCCCATATTGCCCACGCAGCACAGGCCTGAATTGAGGCCGATGCCGATCTTCACCTCTCCCGGCCAGACAGCCCCTTCGCGGCCCGGCATGGTGCGGTTCAGCTCATTGGTGGCGGCGATCATCGCCAGGGCAGCGCGTGCGGCGTTGCGGTGATGGTCCGGATCGTCGAGCGGGGCGTTCCAGAAAGCGAGGATGGCATCGCCGATATACTTGTCCAGCGTGGCCCGGTGGGCGAGCAATATGTCGCTCATCGGGGTGAGGAAATCGATCAGGAAATCGATCACCTGACGCGGGGAATAGCGCTCTGAAATGCTGGAGAAGCCGCGGATGTCACACATCAGCACGCTCATGTCGCGCTCCTCCCCGCCCAGTTCCAGCTTGCTGGGATCGGCGGCGATCTGGCGGACCATTTCGGGCGAGAGGAAACGGTCGAAGGCCGCGTGGATATAGCTGCGCTGGCGCTCCTCGCGGTAGAACACCATCACCGTCTGCACGCCATAGATTACCACCAGCGCCAGCACCGGATAGGTGGGATCGAGCAGGTAATTCGCGCTGGTGAAGGCAAACCAGCTGCCCGCCGCCACCGCCGCCATTCCCGCCATTGCCGCCAATGCCCCCAGCGCCGCGCCCAGCCGGGGCAGCAGCAGCGCCAGCCCTGCGCCCAGCAGCACCACCAGCACGCGTTCAAGGCCGATGGCCCAGTCTGGCCGCTCCAGAAAATGGCCGGACAGGATCTGCTCCGCCGCTGCGGCGTGGACGGTCACACCCGCAATCCGCTCGCTCAGCGGAGTGGAGACGAGGTCCTGCAGGCCCACCGCGCTGCCGCCGACGAAGACGATCTTGCCCGCCACCTCCCGCGCCAGATCCTGATCGCTCAGGGCGCCGCTGATGATCGGTCCGGCGGGGATCATCTTGCGCTGGCCCGGTTCGGGATAATGCACCCACATCTCGCCTGCGTCATTCACCGGTATCTCTATGCCATCCAGCCGCACGGACACTGCCGCGCCGGGGGCAGAGGCGTTCTCCCCGCTACCATCGCTGGCCACCAGATTGGGCGATCCGGCATCGCGCGCCACGCGCACCGCTTCCAATGACAGCGACGGAACCAGCACTCCGCGATGGATGGCCACCAATGGCACGCGCCGCACGATCCCGTCGGCATCGTTATCCAGGCTGAGCGAGCCATTGCCCGCCGCCGCCTGCTCCAGCACCGGCAGCGGCTGCAAGGATCCGGCATAGCTTCTGACATGCGCCGTTGGCAGCGATCCGTGTAGGGTGAAGCTGGCCACAGGCTCGATATCGCGGCCACGCTGCGCTGCTTCCAGGAAGAAACCGGTCACCACCGGCACGGTGGAGAAACTCTCGGCGAACAGCGCATCATTGCTGGGCAGGCCGGCCAGAGCCTCGCTCAATGCCGTGCCGCGGCCCAATTGTTCATAGCGCGCGGCGATGTTGGCGGGCGATGTCCGGTCAGCTTCCGAGAACACGATGTCATAGGCGACCACCGCCGCCCCGGCCTCTCCCAACCGGCGGGTAAGCTGCGCCAGTTCGGTGCGCGGCCACGGCCACTGGCCCAGCTGCGCAATCGCCTCCTCGTCTATGTCGACAACGGCCACGCCCTGGGGTGCGCTATCCTGATTGGGAGCCAGCACCTGAAACGCATCGAATATCTGCATGCGCACACGCTGCAGCGGTGCGCTGTCCGCCAGTTGCAGCAACACCACCAATGCCAGCGCGGAAAAGCCGGCCAGTTGCGGCCCAAACTTCTCCAGCCGTGCAAGAAATGCTGCCATTGGCCCTCCCCACGGGCGATCAGGCAAACAGCGTATGATCGCGCGGAGGCAGCGTATGATCGCACGGAGGCGAATGCAAATCCCATGACAGACTGGCACAGTATTCCGTGCCCGCCGCCACCAACTCCGGGCGGTTCCAGTATACCGGGCAGGCATGGCTTCCCGAACTGGGCCTCTATTATTATAAGGCGCGCATGTACTCGCCCACGCCAGGCCGCTTCATGCAGACCGATCCGATTGGCTATGCCGACGGGATGAACATTCCCAATATTTTCTTCCAAGCTCCGAGGAATAATGACAATTCGGTTGCTCCTTCTGAGGCGCCGTGAAGTGATGACATCTGCTCCATTCAAGAGCGACGTCAGCGACACGAGGATGCTGTAGCAGAATCTGCGCTTGCCGTCCGTTCCCCTGGTTACTTAATTGTAACAAATGTTTCCTTTCGCGTGATTTTTTTAGGGACCAGACGGAAATTTGATTTCACCGCCAAGTTGTCGAGCAGTTGCCGACTTCGTCGCTTATCGTCCAGGTGCCGAGGGTCCTGGCAGTAGGTTTATCGTAGAAGTGAAGACGGGCAATGCATGCCTAAGCGCCAATCAAAGCCAAGTGTATCCAGATGATGGATCAAGGATTTTACTCCCAGTAGGAGCAAAAGCATTCGCCGCAGGCTACGAACCTGGCGCACCAATATTCACGCTGCCGATTGATTTAAAAATTGAAAGATGCCCATAAATTGAAATTGGACATGAACAAATACGAGCAATTCTTAGACGGGTTAGGCATGACATTGTGCCTAAGGAGCTTCACCGATTTTGGAGAGGTCTTCGTCCGGGCAATTGACCAAAACTTCTCATACCAAATTGTAATTAGTGGGAATGCGCGATTTCTAGAGATTTTGATGCAGATTACGATGAATGAAAAGCGAGGTGGAGTATTGCGAACTGCTGCTGACATCGCGCGTCAGAAGCAGATCGACTGTTATCCAAGCACTCCAATTCTAACGCGTTCGTTTTCTGATATGAAAACGAATATGTCTCTAGCTCAAGCCTATCAATCTGCCAATCTTGATTACTTATCTGCACATACTGACGAAATCTGCGATCTTTTGGAGGTTGCTCAAGAGCAATTTACAGATCCAGAATCAGAGAAAACGGGATGGAATTTCTCGCACGTTCCCAAAAGTCGGAAGGAGTATTTTGAGTCCGTATACAATTACCACAAATCCGAATGATGCTGGAGTTGAATTTTTCTGCGACTCCAAAAGAGTCACGGTGACAGGTGCAATAATCCCTAATTATCAACGCTCTGCGGAGGCAGCGATATTCGCATCAACACCTATGATGATTATGGCGTGCCCGCCGCCCCCAACTCTGGGCGGTTCCAGTATACCGGGCAGGCATGGCTTCCCGAACTGGGCCTCTATTACTATAAGGCGCGCATGTACTCGCCCACGCCAGGCCGCTTCATGCAGACCGATCCGATTGGCTATGCCGATGGAAGTGTGGTAGCCGATATTATCGTGATTGGTTGCAGGAACTACAATTCTGTTCCGCTCGGTGGCGGGTTTGGCGGAGCCGGATTGTTTGGTTTCTCAGATCCATTTGACGGCCATCTTGCCGAGTATGAAGAGCAATTGGCTCGAGATACAATTGTAGTAACGGCTAAGCGAGATGATGGGCCCACAGTCTTTGTCACGGCTGATGCCGTGGCGCCGCAAAGTGTTGAGGCTGAGCTTCCTTATGACCGGCGACCTGGGTCTAACAATGTCTTAGATGGGTGCACCGGAGTGCCGGACATTTTTCCTCGGTCGTGCGCTGCACATGATGTCTGCTACCAAACGCGGGGAATTCCTCGGGGCCAATGTGATCGAGAATTTCACGCCAATATGCATGTGGAAAGGCCGGAACTATTCGAGCCGCTTCTACGCCCACCTAGCTCTCCCAATATTACTCCCGTTGCGCCTCAAGAAACCTATTTCGTAGGTGTGCGGCTCTTTGGGGGGGATTGCAAGGTAGCTAGGCGGGTTGTTTGAATAATCCAATCGGAACATGGGCATGGATTTAGCCGCTTACGCCGTTGCTGTTGTTATGTCGGTCATCTCGGTGACGGTGTTCAGGATGATCACAAGTATACGATGGGCAGTTAAGCTGCCTCTCGCCGTTATTTCTGCTTTGACCGTAACGGAGATCATTGCCGTTGGCTTCATATACCCCTCCATAGGTTCCACCTATGGCATCGCAATCATGTTTCATCTTATCGTCATATCGATTACCGCCCTCGTCACCTTTGGTATTTTGTCGCAGCGAACACATTCGAATGACAAAAGTTGAAAAGATATTATTGGCCTTATGGTTGTTCGTTGAGCTTCCATACATTGCTGCTGGATGGATATACAACGGAGGGATCGGTCTGTATCTTCTTCGAAGAGACCCTAATCAATTTGACGTTGTAGATATTTCAGTAGAGATTCTAGTCTCTTACGGGATACCAATTTACATAGCTCTGGCGATATCGATCAGGTTCATCCGCCGTTGAAGTTATCACGATCGACTACCGAACCGCGCCGCAAAGTGTGAATGTGGGTGATAGCTGGGCAAACCTGCCTGCGGCTCATGATCCACGTGTCCAACAGCGCGCCATTAGTGCACTCAATAGTTCGCTATCTAATTACGGTGACAGGTGCAATAACCCCCAATAATTGACGCTCCGCGGAGGCCGCGCTCTTCGCTCCCAACGGCTCGGCTTCCTCGCATTGTCCTTCCCGGTATTCCGCATCATGTCACCCAGCGCGGTAGCCGGCGTGAGCAGACGTTTTTTGAGGACGGCGATTATGCGCTCTATCTCGATCTTGTGGCCGATGCTTTGGAGGCAGGCGACCGAATTGAACGGATCGGCCTTGCGCGCCCAGCCTGTCAAAGTCGCACCCGGCACGCCATTGTTTGACAGGCATCGGGCCCCAACCTAGACCTTTCGCGAATGCCTGCCAAAGGCATGAGGGAGAGGGGAATGCTCGAGGTTTTGACCTGGGAGCCTGACGCCAATTCGGGCAAGCCGCTGCTTTGCCTGCATGACAAGGGCGTGCCTTTCACCCACCGCTATATCGACATGGGGCAGGGCCGGCATGTCTCTCCCGAATTTCTCGCCATCGATCCTGCCGCGACGATCCCGGCAGTGGCGCACATGCCAATCATTGCCGCGATGGGTCCGGAACTGTGCCGCTGAGGCTGACCGGGAACTGAGTTTGGGGGGAGAGCCGATGGCGAGTGTTGTTGCACATGTTGTTGCACAGGGGGAGAGCGCTTTGCCGCGCGGGCAAGAGCCGTATCCGCCCTCTGGCCAGGGCTGGTATGCGGTTGGCATATTGGCGCTCACCACCACCTTCGCCATGCTGGACCAGGGCATTTTGGGTCTGCTGATCCAGCAGATCATCGTCGATTTCGGGCTGACAGACACGCAGGCAAGCCTGCTGCTGGGTCCGGCCTTCGTGCTGTTTTATGTGGTGCTGGGCGTGCCCCTGTCGGTGCTGATCGATCGCTGGCGGCGCACATGGATCATCTCTGTGGGCATTTTCGTGTGGAGCGCGGCCACGGCAGCCTGCGGACTGGCGAGCAACTTTGTCCAGCTGTTCATCGCCCGCTTCGTGGTGGGCGCGGGTGAGGCGGTGAACGGCCCGGCGGCCTATTCCATCGTGGCCGATTACTTCCCGCGTGACAAATTGCCGCGCGCGGTGGCGACCTTGCAGATCGGCTCTGTCGCGGGCAGCGGATTGTCGCTGCTGCTGGGCGGGGCGATGATCTGGATGGTTGCCAATATCGGCAATCCGGTGCTGCCGCTGGTCGGCCAGTTGCAGCCCTGGCAGGTGGTGTTCCTGGGCGTTGGCCTGCCGGGCATACTGGTCTCGCTGCTGTTGCTGACGGTCAAGGAACCGCCGCGCCGGATGATCAGGTCGCAGGTCTCGCAGGTTCCGGTGATCGGCGCGGTCAAATATATGTGGGCCAAGTTCCCCATATTCGGCCCGATGTTCATCGGCCTCACGCTCGGCTCGCTCGATGCCGGCGGGCGGGCATGGGGGGCCGCATTCTTTGAACGCACCTATGGCTGGCCGCCGTCCACATATGGCATGGTATCGGGCGTGGTCTCCATCGTGGCGATGCTGCTGGGGCTGTATCTGGGCGCCAAATGGGTCGACTGGTTCCAGGCGCGCGGCAAGATGGACGGGGCCTATCGCGTCATTCTCTACACCCGCTTCTTCGCCATTCCCTTCGCCATTCTGATGCCGATGATGCCCACACCCGAACTGGCGGTGGCGTTCAACGCGGTGGCCATGCTGACGCTGGGGATGACCGGGCCGATGCTGAATGCGGTGATGCTGATCATCACCCCCAATCAGGTGCGCGGGCAGGTGATGGCGCTGTACCTGTTCATCTTCACCGTGATTGGCCAGGGCCTCTCACCGGTGATTACCGGGGCGACCACCGATTACATCTTCACGTCGCCCGATGACCTGCGCTGGTCGATCATGCTGTTGCACATCATCTTCCTGCCCGCCGCACTGGTGGTGACATGGCTGGGGCTGAAGCCGTTCCGGCAGGAAGTGGACCGGCTCAATGCCGAAGATGCGGCTGAAGCTGCAAGCGCATGACCGGCGCTTCACGGTGGTGGATGAGGAGCGCCAGCAAGCCTTCGCTTTCGCCTGATCCAGGGTGGCTTGGTCAAAGACCGCCGAAGTTATTTCTCTGAATAGATCGGGCTTCCCACCAGGCCGGGTATCAAATCCTGCGCGGTCCTGGTGCGTGCTGCGTCCTCGCCCATCGCGCGCATCACCGCATCGAAACGCTGCTGCACGCCGGGGCGATATTCGGGCGCGGTGAAGATGTAGAGCGCATTGTCCCTGATTCCCTGCAGCACGATTTCGCCCGCTTCTTCCGGGCTGGCGGTCAGGCTTTGCAGCCGTGCCAGATCATCCTCGCTGAAATTGAAACCGGGCGGCGGGCCGCTGGGCGCGTCTTCCTGCTGCGCGTTGGCAAAGCGACCGGGACGGGTGGCCTCATAATCGCGGAGATTGCTGCGCACCCCGCCGGGGCAGAATGCCGATACGCCTATGCCTTCGGGTGCCAGCTCAGCGCGCAGGGCTTCGGAAAAGCCGACCACGGCAAACTTGGTCGCCACATAGATCCCGGCACCGCTATATTGCAGAATGCCGGCCATGCTGGCGGTATTGACCACGTGCCCGCCTTCACCATGCGCGCGGATGCGCGGCAGCCATGTGTGCACGCCGTTGAACAGCGAATTGATGTTGATATCGACCGCCCAGTCCCAGTCCTGATAGCTGGCCTTGCCGATGGATTTGGCCATGCCGATCCCGGCATTGTTGCACAGCACGTGCAGATTGCCCAAGGCGCTCTCCACCTGCTGTGCGGCTTCTTCATAGGCGTCACGGTCGGTGACATCGAGCGTGAGGAAAATGGCATTGTTCGCCAGCCCCGCATCGGCCATTTCCGCGCGCGCCTGATCCAGATGATCCTCGCGAATATCGGCGATGGCCACTTTCATGCCGGCCCCGGCGAAGGACTTGGCCATGCCCAGCCCGATGCCGCTGGCGCCGCCGGTGACAAAGGCGGTCTTGCCCGCAACATCCTTCATGACCGGCGCTCCCCGTCCGCAACATCGCCCAGCGCATCGGCCACGGCCCTGGCTTCCGCAGTCATCTTCGCGCGGCGCAATTCGCCTTCCCTGCGCCTGTCGTCGATTTCATAATCGGTGGGGAAGGCGGCCAGCATCTCGTCAAAATAGGCGGCCACTTCATCGCGAAATTCGCCGTGGGGGAAGATATACAGCTGGTTGTCCTCTATCGCGCGGGCCACGATTTCACCGATTTCGGCGGTCGACATGCCTGCCTCTATCGGATCGCGCTTTTCGCTGCTGACAGCTTCGCCCCCATGCGCCTTGCGGTACAGATCGCCCGCCGTCATGGCGCGCGTCTGGGTCATGCCAGGGCACAGCACTGACGCGCCGATCCTGTATGGTGCCAGCGCCAGCCGCAGCGCATCCGTCATGCCCCTGATGGCGAATTTGCTGGTGGCATATATGCCCGCAAATGCGGGGACCGGGATCATGCCCGCCATCGAACTGGTGTTGACCACATGCCCGCCTTCGCCGTGCGCCTTCATGCCGGGCAGGAAGGTGATCAGGCCGTTGATCGTGCCGCCAAGGTTGACGTCCATCACATAGTCCCAGTCTTCGTAGGAAGCCTCGTCAATCGGATTGCGCTGGCTGACCCCCACATTGTTGCACAGCACGTGCACATTGCCGAAAGTGGCGGCGGTGCGCTGCTGCGCATCGGCCATGGCGGCGCGGTCGGTCACATCCAGTTGCAGGCACATCACCCGGTTGGTGTGGCCCAGTTCACCCGCGGCTTCATCCAGATGGTTTTGCAGCAGGTCCGCCAGCACCACATTCATGCCGCGAGCCAGGAAGGCGCGGGCCATGCCAAGGCCAATCCCGCTGCCACCGCCGGTGATAACGGCCGTCCTGCCGGAGAATTCGCGCATCAATCCCTCTCCCGTGCGGCTTGTCTTGCCACGTGCTCACACACTAAGATGAAAGCAGCTGATTGCCACAAGGAAAATCGGCCGGAATATCGGGGACGGGGAATGCTTTCACTTTACCATTTCGGACCAGTGGCCAATTCACTTACCCCGCTATTGTGCCTGCTGGAAAAGGGGCTGGCATTTGAAAACCGCCTGCTCAATTCTCGCAATTGGGAGCATCACGATCCCGCCTTCCGCAAGATCAGCCCCGAAGGCATGGTGCCGGTGCTGGTGCATGACGGGCGCGTGGTGCGCGAATCCACCGTGATCAATGAATATCTGGAGGATGTCTTCACCGACAATCCGCTGCGCCCCGCCGATATGTGGGAGCGAGCGGAAATGCGCGTGTGGACCAAATATGTGGATGAGTATTTCTGCCCCGCGCTCACCGTGCTGGGCGCACATGGCGCAACGCCCTTTGCATCGAAGATAGACAAGGCGGAAATGGCGCAGCGGCTGGCCAACATGCCCAATGCCGAAGTGCGCGCAAAGTGGGAGAAAGTGTCCAGCACCGGCTTCAGCGAGGCAGAGCTGGAGGACGCGCGCCGCCGCCTCGGCAATGTGGCGTACAAGCTGGAGGGGCAGCTGGCGCACGGGCAGGACTGGCTGCTGGGCGAGCAATATACGCTGGCCGATATCAAATGGTATTCGATGGTGCCCGGCCTGCCGCGCATGATGCCCGCTATCTGCAACCCGGAGGCAACGCCTGCGATCATGGCCTGGCTGGAGCGTATGGTCGGCCGCGAGGCGGTGCGGCAGCTGGAGGGTTTCCACCCCTAGCTGCGCGCTCCTGCATCAAGGGCCGCTTTGCGCATTGCCCTTTGTCCGCCTTCAATGATAGCTTCGCTTCCAGATCGGCAAACTACCGGCACATGGGAGGGGCTTACATTGGCCTATAATACGCGCATCGGATCGCTCGATTCCTACACCAAGGGTGTGATCGAGCTGAAGGACGACCTGCAGAAATACGCTTTTTCCAACATCTTCGAAGTGGCGGGCGCGGCCAAGCCATTTGAACGGATCGCGGTGGCGCAGAACCTTGAATATGTGGCTGAAGCGATGCGGGTGGAAGGCGATTCCCCGTGGTATGTCGCCCCGCATGATGAATTCGCCATCGTGATGGACGGGGAAGTCACCTTTCGCTTCATCAAGATGCAGGATGACCAGCTCCCCAGCCATGAAGGCGGCGCCATGCAGCTGGGCGCGCAGCCCAATGGCCCGGTGATGGGCAAGGTCACCGCGCGGCGCGGACACCAGGTGCTGCTGCCCAAAGGCGCGGCCTACCAGATGGGCTCGGCCGCGCCGGCAGTCACGCTGATCCAGACCATGGACGGGCCGGTAACGGTCAAGCGCTGGTCTGAAATCTGCACGCTGGATTGACGGGAAAGGACAAGGCAATGGACGCAATTACCACCCCCGATAGCACCAAGGTCATCTCGACCGGCACCGATCCCGATACCGGCTATGACAGCTTCCGACTCGGCAATTTTGAATTCACCCGCGATGAATATTTCGCCCACATCAAATGGCCCAAGGGCAGCCATATCATCGAGGTCGACCGCTTCCTGCGGGCGATGGTGCGCGATATCGGCTGGGGCTTCTTCTACGGCTGGATCTTCTTCGACGATATTTTCGGCACCACCAATCACTACGGCACGGTGGACATGTTCGCCGGCTCCTATGACCGCGGGTACAAGGACCAGGGGCTGGATTATCTGGAAACCTTCGATGCGCAGGTGATCAGCGAGGCGTTTGAGACGATCTCGCGCAACTGGATCAACGAAGGCTATGATCCGCTGAGCGCGCCGCTGGAAACCGGCACGCCGATCGGCCCCAAGACGGTTGAGCGCACGGACGAGCTGGTGCGCGGCTTCCGTCCGGCGGAACGCATGCTGGGCCTTGAAGGCGATGCACCCGTTCGCTCCGACGCAACCGGCCATCCGATCAACCGCGCCTTTGCCGATATGGAATTCGACACGCCCGATATCGAATGCGAGCCGGGCTTTGAGGGCCAGCTGCATGCAATCAACCTGTTCGACCATATCGCCCGCGCAGATGTGACGTGGAACCCGTCCTTCACCGCCATTACCGGGGCCAGCATCTGCTGCGTGACATCGGAAGAGCACATGCTGCCGGTGATCCACGGCAATGACCGGAACGAATGGTTCATCCAGCTGACCGACGAAATTCACTGGAACATTGCGGACAAGGCCACCGGCGCGCCGCGTGGCCGGATCGTGATGAAGGCGGGCGATGTGTGCGCCATGCCGGCAGACATTCGCCATCAGGGCTTCTCGCCCAAGCGATCGATGCTGATGGTGATGGAAAACGGCACGCCCGGTCTGGAAAAGCGCTACGAATCCGGCGAGCTGAAACCCTATCCGGTCGATTTCGGGTAAGTTGGCGGCCTAGCTTTCGGAACGGAAATCTGCGGGTCTCAGGCCGTATCGGGCCAGCTTGTCATACAGCGTCTTGCGCTGGATTTTCAGGCTGGCCGCCACCGCCACCGCGCGCCCGCCATTGCGGCGCAGCGCATCTTCCAGCACCGCGCGTTCAAACCGCTCGACCATGCCGCGCAGCGATTGTTCATCCTGCCCGGCGTTTTCGCTGCCGGGAGCGATACGGGCGAACTGTGACAGGCCGAGCACGAAATTGCGGGCAAAGGCGCGCAGTTCGCGCAGGTTGCCGGTCCAGTCATGGCTGGCCAGATGGTGCCATTCCAGCTCGCTGATGGGCTGGGCAACCAGTTCCAGATCACGCTCATATTCGGCCACGAAATGGCGGAATATCTCCGGTATGTCGTCGCGCCGCTCTGCCAGCGTGGGCAGGGTGATCCTGATTCCGGACAGGCGGTGAAACAGCGACGTGGCCACGGCGGAGGCGGTGGGCAGGCCTTCGCCGTGGCGGGTGGCAGAGATTACGCGGATATTCACATTGCGCGGCCGGTCTGCGCCGATGGGCAGGACCGTGCGGCTTTCCACCATGCTCAGCAGCCGCGCCTGTATCGCCTCGGGCATGGTGGCGATCTCGTCCAGGAACAGCGTGCCGCCATTGGCCTTTTCTATCAGGCCAAGGCGCGACAGGCCGGAATAGGATTGGCCACTGCCCGGATCGCGTCCGAAGATCAGCAGTTCGGCATCCTCATGCGCCACGATCCCGGCATCGATGGTGATGAACGGGCGGCGATGGCGCGGCCCCAGATCGTGAATCTGCCGCGCCACGAAGTTCTTGCCCGTGCCGCTTGCGCCCGCGATCATCAGGTCGATATCGGCGGCGGCAACGTCTGCGATCATGCGGCTCAGCCTTTCGGCCTGTTGCGATGATCCCAGCACGCGCGGCGGTACGCGCCCGGCCAGTTCGCTACGCAATTTGCGGTTTTCGATCACCAGCGCGCGCTTGTCCGCAGCGCGGCGGATGGCATCGAACAATTGCCCGCTGGAATAAGGCTTGGTCAGGAAGTCGGCGGCACCGTCCTTCATCGCCTCCACCGCCATCGCCACATCGCCGTGCCCGGTGGTGAAGATCAGCGGCAGGTCCGCATCGCGCCGCCGGACCTCGTCAAAGAACTCCAGCCCGTCCATGCCCGGCAAGCGGATGTCGCTGACGATGACGCCGGGGAAATCCGCCTCCAGCCTGCGCAGCGCCGATGCGGCATTGCCGTGCGCTTCGACCTGAAAGCCCTCCAGCTCAAGGCCCTGCACAGTGGCCTCTCGCAGCGTCTCGTCATCCTCGACGAAGATCACGCGCGTGTTTGCATCCTCGATCATGCGCGGGGAATCCGCATGGTGAAGTGGGCGCCGCTTGCGCTGCTGCTGGCGGTCAGATCGCCGCCCAGCTCACGCATGATGTCGCGCGATATCACCAGGCCCAGTCCCAGCCCGTCGGCCTTGGTGGTGGCAAACGGCTGGAACAGCTGGTCCATCAGTGCCTCGTCTATCCCCGGTCCGTTGTCGCTGACGGTGAGCAGGCAGTCCTTTTCGTCAGCGACAATGGTGATGGCAATCTCGCCTTCCGGTCCGGCAGCATCGATGGCATTTTGCAGCAGGTTCACCAGCACTTGTTCCAGCCGCACATGTTCCGCCTGGACGATGATGGCCATCGTGTCCTCGGCAGGCAGGACAAGCTGCACCCCAAGGCTCTCCACCCGTTCATGCAGCAGCAGCAGAGCGCCGCGGATGGCCTGGCCGATCTCCATTGCCCGGGGATCAGATGGCTGGCGGCGGCTGAAGCGGCGCAATTCCCCGGTGATGCGGCCGATCCTCTCGGTCAATTCAACGATGCGGGTGAAATTCTGGGCCGCGCCCTGACTGTTGCCCGCCGCGAGCATGCGCGTGCCGTTTTCGGCAAAGACACGCGCGGCGGCGGTGGGCTGGGCGATTTCATGGCCCACACCGGCGGAAATCTGGCCCAGCGTGGCCAGCCGGTTTGCCTGGGTCAGCTGCTCTCGCAAGGTGCGGGTGCGTTCTGCCGCCGCGGCTTCCACGGTGACAAGGCGCTGGCGGCGCAGATACAGCCAGCCCCACACCGCCAGCCCGAGAATGGCCAGCGCGAACAGCAGCAGCAGCCTGCCATTGGCAATCGCGGCCTCCACCTGCGGTGAGGGGTCGACAAGCAGGTGCAGTTCCCACCCGTCAAGCGCGATTGGCTGCTGCGCGTCGAGCAGCGGAGCGGTCAGCACCCGGTCCAGCGTATCCGCCCGGCGAATTTCGAGCGGCTGAAGCGCTTCAATGCCGAACTGCTGGCGGTCGGCTTCCACATCCCGGCCTTCCAGCGCAGCGGGTGTGGCGGCCCGGAAGCGCCAGTCCGGATTGCTGGCGAGCAGCACCACGCCGTCCCTGTCCGTGACATAGACGCCCTCCGTCGCCGCGCGCCAGCTGGCCTCCAGCGTATCGAACTCCACTTTCACCGCGACAATGCCGATGGGGTCCGATGCCGGCCCGATGCGCTGGGCGACATAGAGGCCGGGGCGGCGGCTGACCGTGCCAAGCGCGAACTGCGTGGCGGAGCCTTGCTCCATCGCGGTGCGGAAATAGCGGCGGAAGCGGTAGTTCGATCCCACGAAGCTGGTCGGCAGGCGCCAGTTGCTGGCCGCCAGCGTCTCGCCCTCATCGGTCATCAGATAGATTGCTGCGGCACTGGTCTGCATGGCCAGCGCTTCCAGCCGCTCGTTCATCATCGCGCGCTGGCCGATCTCACCGGACAGGAAGGATTGCACCTGGGGGTCCTGCGCCAGCACCAGCGGCACCAGGATGAACTTGTCCAGTTCGCTTTGCAGGCCGGAGGAAAGGATCGCGGCATCATTGCGCGCCAGCGATCCCGCTTCGGCAATCGCCTGCGTGCGCATCAACCGGTCAATGCCCCACAATAGCAGGCCCGCCAGCACCGCCAGCGCCAGCGTGGCGAGGCCCGATCGGATGCGGGAGGAGGATAGCGAGATAGCGCTCATGACAGGAACACTGTGCGGAAAATCGCACAGGTGTCAAAATATCTGTATATTTTTCCGCACAATTTATCCGCGAAGTTTCTCTAACATATTGTAATACGGCGTTTGTATGGTTCTCCGGCCAACACTTGTTGAGCCGCCACACCTCTGGCTACACTGCGCCAACAAACGCCCGCAAAGGGCAATAGAGGATCGGGAGACACAATGGCGGCGAGCATTTCCGCAGACGGATCAACTGTAGCTGCACCGCGCAAGCCGCTCTACCGCATGCTCTATATCCAGGTGCTGACCGCGATTGTCGCGGGCGCTGTGCTGGGCCATTTCTTCCCCGAACTGGGATCCTCGCTCAAACCGCTGGGTGATGGCTTCATCAAGCTGGTGAAGATGATCATCGCGCCGGTGATCTTCCTGACCGTGGCCACCGGCATTGCCGGGATGAAGGACATGAGCCAGGTGGGCAGCGTGGCGGGCAAGGCGCTCGCCTATTTCCTGTTCTTTTCCACGCTGGCGCTGATCGTCGGCCTGGCGGTGGGCAATATCATCCAGCCGGGGTCCGGCCTCAATATCGATCCCGCCTCGCTTGATGTGGGCGCGGTGGCCAATTACGCGCAGACGGCGGAGGAGCAGACGCTGTCGGGCTTTGTGCTCGACATCATCCCCACCACATTGTTCAGCGCCATGACCGACGGCAAGATCCTGCAGGTGCTGCTGGTATCGATCCTGTCCGGCATCGCGCTGTCCGCCACCCGCCCGCATTCCGACCTGGTACTCGACGTGCTGACTTCGCTGGGTGAGGCGATCTTCAAGCTGGTGCACATGCTGATGAAGTTCGCCCCGATCGGAGCCTTCGGCGCGATTGCCTTCACCATTGGCGAATTCGGCATTGGCTCGCTTGCCAGCCTGGCGGCGCTGGTCGGCACGTTCTACCTCACATCCCTGCTGTTCGTGATCGTGGTGCTGGGCATCACCGCGCGTTTGGCGGGCTTCTCCATCTTCAAGCTGATCAAGTATCTGCGTGAGGAATTGCTGCTGGTGCTGGGCACATCCTCGTCCGAAGCGGCGCTGCCCAGCCTGATGGAAAAGATGGAGATCGCCGGTTGCCGCAAGACCGTGGTCGGGCTGGTGGTGCCCACCGGCTATTCCTTCAATCTGGACGGCACCAATATCTATATGACGCTGGCCGCGCTGTTCATTGCGCAGGCGGTGGGCATCGATCTGTCGCTGGGTGAACAGCTGGCGCTGGTGCTGGTGGCGATGATCAGTTCCAAGGGCGCCGCAGGCGTAACCGGCGCAGGCTTCGTGATCCTGGCGGCCACGCTTTCCGTCGTCCCCACCGTGCCTGTTGCCGGCATGGCGCTGATCCTGGGCATCGACCGCTTCATGAGCGAGTGCCGCGCGCTGACCAATTTCATCGGCAATGCCGTGGCCACCGTGGTTGTGGCCAAGTGGGAAAATGCGCTCGACACAGACAGACTGCGCGCCGCGATGGCGGGCACTCCCATGCTGCTGCCCGAGGAAGATATCGAACGCCACGAACGCAGCGGCCCGCATAGCGAGGCGCTGGCCGAACAGATGGCCGAAGCATTGGAGGGTCCGCGATGATTTCCCGGCGCAACATTCTGCGCAGCACTGCCGGTCTGGCGGGCGCTGCGGCCGTGGCGCGGGTCCAGCCTGCTCTCGCGCACGATCTGGAAGAGATCATGCTGTGGCCGGGCGATCCGCCGGGCAATGGCCGCGTGCGGGGGCCGGAGGAGGTTGGCGGACCGGGCACCGGCTATGGCGCGGTGTCCAATATCTCCACCCCGCGCATGCGCGTCTATCGGCCCAATGTGGCCAACGGCAAGGCCGTGCTGGTGTGCGGTGGCGGCGGCTATTTCCGTATCCAGCTGTGGAAGGAAAGCACGCCCATTGCCAGTCTGCTGGCGCTGAAGGGCTACACGGTGTTCGAGCTGATCTACCGCCTGCCCAATGATGGGTGGGATGCCAGCGCGCCGTTCATGGATGCGCAGCGGGCGATGAAGATCATCCGCTCCCGCGCCGCAGACTTCGGCATCAGGCCGGACCGCATCGGCATCATGGGATTTTCCGCCGGGGGACATCTGGCCGGATATACCGCGCTGCTGCCCGATCAGCAGCTGTATGCCGGCGGTGACAGCCATGAGGCGCAGTCAGCACGGCCCGATTTTTCGGCGCTGCTGTTCCCGGTCGTGTCCATGCGCGCGCCATTCGATACCACGCGCACGCGGCGCGAGATCATTGGCGATGATGCCAATCGCGCGGCGGAGGATGCCTGGTCGCTGGACACGCACGCCAGCGGATCATCGCCGCCCACGCTGATCATTTCGGCAGCGGATGACACCATCACGCCGCCGGGACACGGGATCAGCCTGTTCCAGGCCCTGCGCGCCAGGGGCGCACCGGCGGAACTGCATATCTTCGAGGACGGTGGCCACGGCTGGGGCCTTGGCACCGACAACCAGATCCTGAGTCAATGGCCGGACATTTTCGAAAACTGGATCGGCAAGAGAACATTCGAATGACTTCGATAAAGGGGAATATCGCCATGAGCATTACCACCATCGGCAAGCTGGCCCTGCTGTGCAGCACCAGCCTTGTCGCCACCACCATTTCCGCCAATGCGCAGGACGCGCAGCCCGCGGCCAGCGAGCAGGGCCAGTCGCGCACGCGTGACAATGACGTGATCGTCGTCACCGGCACGCAGATCAAGGGCGCAAAGATCGACGATGTGCTGCCGGTCACCGTGCTTGACGAGACATCGATCGAGGCGATCAACCCGTCTTCGGGCGATGAGCTGTTCCGCGCCATTCCGCAGGCCGGTGCCGTGGCCTTTAACGAGCAGAACACCACCGGCGGTGTGAACAGCGCGCGCGGCGATATCGCCTCGATCAACCTGCGCTCGCTCGGCACGGGCAATACGCTGCTGCTGCTCAATGGCCGCCGCATGGTTCTCGATCCCGGTTTCCAGACGGAACTGCTGGTGCCTGTCGTCTCTCCCGACACCAATTCCATCATGCCGGGCAGCGTGCGCCGCGTGGAAGTGCTGCGCGATGGCGCCTCTGCCATTTACGGCGCCGATGCGGTGGCAGGCGTGGTCAACACCGTGCTGCGCAGCAACCGCGAGGGCGGTTTCATCGAGGGCAATTACCGCTTCTCTGACGGAACCGACTTGTGGAACGGCAGCCTGCGCGGCGGCCTGGGTTTCGATTTCAACGATGGCCGCAGCAATATCACCGTCTATGCCGGCTATTTCCATGAGAACGGCATTCCCGCCAGCGAGCGCTTCTATTCGCAAAGCAGCGATCGCCGCTACGACCCGCGCCTTGTCGGCACGCCGTGGGAGGGTGATAGCGATTTCCGCGGCACTTCCACGCTCACCCCGTGGGGCCAGTTCGACATTCAGGGATCGCGCGCCAGTTCGGCGACCGATATTGGCGACGATGATTTCCAGATCCAGCCAGACAGCTTCTCCGGTTGCCTGCTCGATCTGGGCAATGGCATTTGCGCCGACAATGGCACTTCGGTGGACGTTGACCTGCGCTATGACCTTGATGCCGACCGCACGCTCTATTCTGACAAAGACCGCTATAATGCGTCTGTGCTGTTCAACCATGAACTGACAGAGGCGCTGGAGTTCTATTTCGAAGGCAGCTTCTATCGCACCAAGTCCGAGCGGCTGCGTGAATCAAGCGCCAATCTGACAGCGGTTCCCATCGGCATTTCCCGCAATGCGTACTGGAACCCGTTTGGCCCCGTTACCTTCCCCGATGGTTCGCCCAATCCCAACCGCCTGACCGATGGCATTGACGGCGTATCGAGCAGCGGACGTGACCTGATCATGGAACGCTACCGCGTGATCGATGCCGGGCCGCGTCTGGGCACGGTGGACAAGAATGAGTTCCGCCTCGTCTTCGGCCTGCGCGGTGATTTTGGAGAATGGGATTTCGATACCGGCTTCGTCTATCATCAGGCAAACAAGACCGATCTGACGCGGGGCCGCATATCGACCACCGCTTTCCAGGACCAGATCAACCTCAGCGATCCCAGCGCCTATAATCCGTTCAATGGCGGCTGCTATTACGATGATGGCCGGATTGCGCCTGCCAATGGCGATTGCACACCTAACAGCGATGCCGCGCTCGACCCCATCCGCATCGATGTGTTCCGCAAGGGTGAAACCACTCTGGCGCTGGCCGATTTCAAGGTTTCGCGCGACGATATCTTCACCATTCCCGGCGGCGATGTGGGTGTGGCAGCCGGTGTGGAATTCCGCCGCGAGACCTTTATCGATGATCGCGATCCGCGCCTTGATGGCACGTTCACCTTCACCGATTCAGTAACCGGAGATTTCTTCGGCAGCGATGTGCTGGGCTCCAGCCCGTCACCCGATACCAGCGGCAACCGAGAAGTTTATTCGGGCTTTGCCGAGCTGTTCGTGCCGGTCGTCTCGCCCGAAATGGACATCCCGCTGGTGCAGGATTTCGTGGTCCAGCTGGCTGGCCGGTTCGAACATTTCACCGATATCAAGGAAACCACCGTGGTCCCGCGTATCGCTGCATCGTGGACATTGTTCGATGGCCTGATGGCCCGCGGCGCATGGTCACGCGGCTTCCGTGCGCCCAACCTGGTGCAGGTGAACGATGTGGGCACCACCCGCGTCAACACGCGCGATGATTACGTGCAGTGCTATGCGCAGATCCTGAAGGACGATATCGACACATTCGATGATTGTTCGGGCGAGGGCACCGTATCCCTGCGCACCGGCACCAATGTGCTGAAGCCCGAGGATACCGAAAGCATCAACCTGGGCCTGGTGCTGACACCCGGCTTCATTCCGGGACTGGTGATCACGGCCGATTACTGGCGTGTCCAGCAGGATGGCATCGTCGGCGTGTTCGGTGATGACAATGCCATCGCCCTCGATCTGCTGCGCCGCCTGGACGGCGGATTCAATGAAAACGTGCTGCGCGATGATCCCGATGCAGACCAGATTGCGCTGTTCGAAGGCACGGGTCTGGACGCCGTGGGTGACGTTCGGCAGGTGCTCGATCCCTATCGCAACCTTGACAGCCGCACGGTCAAGGGCTGGGATTTCGGCCTGCAATATGCGGTGCCCGATTTCGGCCTTGGCGATTTCGATGTCGCGCTCAATGCCGCCTATCTCGACAGTTTCTTCCAGTCGCCCGGCGCGGATGGGCAGGAACTTCTCGATGCCGTGGCCGATGGCACATTGCCTGACAGCATCGTCATCAGCGACATCGGCGAGCTTCGTGAGCTGAACGGCCGGCCCAAATGGCGCTGGACCGCGCAGGTCAACTGGAACAATGGCCCCTTCCGCATCAGCTGGTTTGGGCGCTATGTAGGCGGTGTGTTTGATGACAGCGTCACCCAGGATGCCACCGATATCAATGGCGATCCCAATCCCGATCCCGGCTCCTTCTACCGGGTGGATGACTGGTTCGTCATGAATGCGTCGATCAGCTATTCGATCGACAATGATGGCCCGCTGGATGGCACGCGCTTCCGTTTCGGCATCAACAACCTGACCAACAAGGCGCCGCCGCTGGCCGACGAATCCTATGGCTATTTCAGCGATCTGCACGATGGACGCGGCCGCCAGTACACCTTCGAAATCCGCAAGCGCTGGTGACCTGATTGGCTGCATTTGACGCCAGATGGCTGTTAGCCTCGGCAATCCTCCTGGCGGGGGCAGGGTGCACCACCTTGACCCCGCCAGTTGGCGTTTCGGCATCAGCTGCAACCGGCTGCCACACGCAGCAGGCGGCCATTTCGTTCGATTTCGATGGAGCACCGCAGTCCGCCTGCGTGATTGAGGGGGAGCGGCAGTTCGCCATTGTCATCACCCCCGAACACGCCCCGCCGATCAATCCCAGCCCGTGGTATGCCTTTCGCTATGAAGCGCGCGGCAATGCGCCGATCAGCGTGCGGATCGATTATCTGGGTGCGGCCCATCGCTACACGCCCAAGCTGACCACTGCGGAGGGCACCAGCGAGATTTCCGCGCAGAGCGTCGATAATAGCGGAAGCGCCGTGCTCACGCTTCCGCCGGGCAGCGGCACCGTCAGCGCGCAGCCACTGATCGTGCAGCAGGATTATGATCGCCAGCTGGGCCAGCTTTCCGCGCTGGACGGGGTGGAACGCCTTACGCTGGGATATTCCCACACCGGCCTGCCGATAGAGGCGCTGCATTATGGCGACAGCTCCGCGCCCGAACTGATCGTGCTGCTGGGCCGTCAGCATCCGCCCGAAGTGACCGGCGCCTATGCGATGGAGCCCTTTCTGGAACAGGTGCTGGCCCGGCTCGCCAGCGATCCGGCGGCGCACGGGCGCTTCCAGTTGCTGGCCGTGCCGCTGCTCAACCCCGATGGCGTGGCGCGCGGACACTGGCGCGCCAATCTGGGCGGCAAGGACCTCAACCGTGACTGGGGGCTGTTCACCCAGCCGGAAACTGCCGCCGTGGGACGCTGGCTGGATGCCATGCCGCAAACCGCCAGGCCGGTGGTGATGCTGGATTTCCATTCCACCCAGAATAATCTGTTCTATGTTCAGGGCGACGAGGCAAGCGCTCCGCAGCGCCAGTTCCTGTCTCGCTGGCTGGAGGGGCGGGAACAGGAGTTTGCCGGATATCCATTCACCATAGAGCGCCGCAATGCCAACCCGGGATCGGGCACTTCGAAGAACTGGTTCCACGAGGCCTACGACATTCCCGCATACACCTACGAGGTGTCCGACAGCGCCGATCCGCAAGCTGCAGATGCTGCGGCACGGCAGCTGGCCGATGACCTGATCGACGTGCTGCTGCTGGATTGAAACGCTGCTTCGGCAGCGATCCGGACGTCAAAAGCCGACAATTGAAACGCGTCTTTGGTCGCCTGCGAGCGCATGGTGAACCCGCGCTGGTGGCTATCGCGTACAGCCGAAAGAAGGCTTCTGCGTCATCCCTGTCAATCAGGGGGCTATAAAAATGGCTCAATCTCAACAAAAAACAGATAAAATCGCGTGCCTTTAATAAAAATTCCAAAAAGGGAATATTAATATTTAAACATATAAATTGAATTAATTATAGAAGAAACTTGGATATTATAAAATATGATAATGTTATGTACTCAGTATATAAATGAGCAATAGATTGACAATATAATGCTCTGAGAAACAGTCATAAGCATACATAATTATAAAATCACGCAGATAGTTTCCCACTCAACTAAGTATATATTGGTAAGATAAGTATGAGTTTTTGAATATTTCAATATATATTCTACTGTGTAGGAAAAATACTATGAAATAGTTCATAATTAAGGAATCTGTCCCAAATTGGGTGGCAATTTTTGCGTCGATTGACTCTAAAGCAGTATAATATCGATCTGCATCCGAGATGAATTTACTCGGGAGCAAATTGATGGCGAACTCCAAGAAGCGATCCAAAGTATCTGAGCAGCCGGTGGCGGAGCGCCGCTCAAATTCAGACGACTATTTGGCGATTTCGGCGCTTATTGCGTCGATATCGCAGCTAGATGTGGAAACAAACCTGACATCCGCACTTCAGAATATTGCTGATGTGAAGATGCTGAATACCGAGCCGCAAGCTATATCTGAGCAACTTGGCAGAGCTCTCGACGTTGCTTTGGGTATCTACGAAGGGCAGGAAACTTCGCCTGGCGACGAGTGCGGCAACCTACCTTCGGACATAACAACTCCGTGCAACACCTATGATACCAGCATCGCGGATGCCAAATATGCTGATCGCAAGGATCAGGTGGCCGCAAACACGGCCTATAAATCCGCAGTAAACGCCTGGAATACCGCTGTGGCAGTTTACAATGATGCTGTTTCGGCCGCGAAGGTCGATGTCGATCACGCGCAAACAACGGCGATGAATGCGATCGGAGCCAAGTTCAACGACGACAGCAGCAGTCGGTGTGATTTCCTGATCGCCACTCTCAAGACAGACATCGCCACTGCTGTTCAGGCCTATGTCTCGGCTGTCGAAGCTGCCGGTTCGGCCCTGGCATCTGCGGCGGGCACGATGATGACCGCCTATGTCACCTACATCGGTGCCACCGAAAACACAGTGGTGGCCAAACTGCTGACCACAGCAACCGCCGAACAGACCTTCTGGCAGAGCGTCGAATCCATTCGCGATCAGTGATCCCGGCTTTCAGCCGGCGATCCTGAATCCGCCTGATCCAATAGAACAGAGGAAGCCCCATGAGCGTCGAAGTCAGCTATCCCGGTGTCTATATCGAGGAATTGCCCAGCGGCCAGAAAACGGTCACGCCGGTTGCCACCAATATTGCGGCCTTCGTGGGAAGGGCGCTGTTCGGATCGACCGACGAGCCGATCACGATCAACAGCTATGGAGATTTCCAGAACCTGTTTGGCGGGCTGCAGTTCGATTATCCGATGAGCTATGCGGTCCAGGATTTCTTCAACAATGGCGGATCGCAGGCGGTTATCGCGCGGCTGTTCGAGCCGACTTTGGGCGATGGCGCGGCGCGGATGCGCTTCCCGCCCGCACCCCCTGCAGCGCCCGATGGCTGGCTGATCGATGCCAATGCGACGGCCGGGGCAACCAGCCTCACCGTAGCTCCGCCAGATGCCGAGTCGGAGGCTGCACCCGTTGCCGGCATGACCTTCGCGCTGGAAGGCGATCCCGGCACTCAATATACCGTAACCGGCTTCACCCCGGCCAATAAGACCAAGAAGACATTGGCAAGCGTCACGATTGCCCCGGTCCTGGCAAGGGACTTCCGCAAATGCACCAAGATGGTGTTTCAGGCCGGGCCAAGTCCGTCAGGCTGGACAGGTTTTGCAGGGGGCAACAACCAGATCACCCTGGCGGGTGGCAGCGGCATTCCCGAACTTGGCGACCTGATCCAGTTCGCCAATGACACCACCGGCGCATCCTATGCGATCATCGCCAGCCCGCAGGTGACCGGGACCGACCCGAACAATCTGACGCTCAAGCTGACCCTGTCCGGCAAGCCCACGGCGGCCGACGGCGCGGTGATCTTCTCATCGCCTGTCGCCCTGCCGATGCCGCTGGGCTGGGAGATCGAGCAGACCGCGCTGAACAGCGCCAAGACCATCGCCACGCTCTCCATCATCAATGGCACCAACGCGCCACTGCCCGGCGATCAGTTCACCGTTGCCAATGATCCCAACACCTATGTGGTGGGCACATATACCGCGGCGACGGCCAAGGCGGACGCCACGATTACGGTCACCATTCTGGGCGGCGGGACTTTTTCGTCTACGCAGTTCTGCCTCTGCTGCGCGCCGATCTTCAACCGCGCGCCGCCTGAAAACGCCACGATCAAGAAACTGGCCAAGTCCGGCGATATATCGATCACGATAACCCCGCCGGAACTGGGCACGGTGGATATTGGCGACACATTCCAGGTCGAAGGTGACGATACCTTCTACAGCGTGCGCCACATCGATCAGAACACGATCTATTTCCTGCCCAAGGCCGAGGCCGACTTTACCAAGACCGGTATCACCTTCTTCCCGACGCTCCAGCTCAAGGCTGCCAATCCGGGCAAGTGGGGCAATCTGCTGACCGCCAAGACGGACAAGAACGGCATTTCTGCGGAAACCGCCAAGCAGTTCCAGAGCGAATATCAGATTACCGCGGACGACCTGTTTAACCTGACGCTGACGCTCTACAATGCCAAAGGTCAGGCGATTGCCAGCGAACGTTACCTCAACCTGTCGGTATCGAAGGAAGGGGAGAAGCAATATTACCCCAACCGGGTGGACAAGGTGCTGGCCAGCGAATCCGCGCTTGCCCGGGTGGACCAGATTTCCGGCATGCCGCCCGGCGATGGCCAGGTGGCACAAGGTGTGGGTGGCAATAACGGCACCTATCTGACGCCGACGACCTACCTCGGCAATCAGGACCGCAAGACAGGTATCTACCTGCTTGAAAAGACCGATCTGTTCAATCTGCTGTGCATTCCGCCAGACCGCCGTTTCCTGCCCGAAGTGGCCGAATCGATGCAGGATCTGGACGTGCTGGTACGCGGTGCGGCAGCGGAATATTGCACCAACAAGCGCGCCTTCTTCATTGTCGATCCGCCTGCAAACTGGGCGGACAAGGCAAGGCAGGGCCTGCTCTCGCAGCTTGATCCCTCGCAGGTCGGGATCACCGGCGCCAATGCCGGGGGCCAGGAATATGCGCGCAATTGCGCCGTCTACTTCCCGCGCATCTGGAAAGAAGACCTCAAGATGAAGGGGCGTCAGGCGTTGTTCCCGCCTTGCGGTGCGATTGCCGGTGTCATGGCCGCAACCGATGTCGGGCGCGGCGTGTGGAAAGCACCCGCCGGGCAGGCAGCGGGTCTGGCAGGCGTCAGCAAGCTGGACGTCAAGCTGACCGACGCAGAGAACGGTGAGCTCAATCCCAAGGGCATCAACTGCCTGCGCAGCTTCCCGATCGTGGGTCCGGTGGTGTGGGGTTCACGCACATTGCGCGGCGCCGATGCATTCGAGGACGCCTACAAATACATCCCGGTCCGCCGCTTCACGCTGTTCGTGGAGGAATCCCTCTACCGCAGCACGCAATGGGCGGTGTTTGAACCCAATAACGAAGCGCTGTGGTCATCCCTGCGGCTGGAAGTGGGTTCCTTCCTGGCAGGCCTCGCACGCCAGGGCGCGCTGTATGATTACACGGTGCAATGCGATGCCAAGAACAACACGGCTGACCGCATTGCCCGGGGAATCGTGACCGTCACCGTCGGGATCGCGCCGGTAGATCCGGCGGAGTTCGTCATCCTGCAAATTCAGCAAACCGCGCCTGCAAGCGCGTGATCTGAAACAGCCTCGCCAAGGATTGAGATAGAACCATGTCAACCAACACCGAATTTCCCAAGGCGACTTACCGCTACGATCCGTATCGCAGCCACAAATTCCGTCTCAAGTGGGATGGCAAATATGTGGCGGGCGTCTCGAAAGTCAGCGCGCTTTCGCGATCTACGCAGGTCGTCACCCATCGATCGGGCGGTGATCCGTCGGTCCCGCGGCGGATGCCCGGACAGAGCGAATATGCGGCGATCACGCTGGAGCGCGGCGTCACCCACGATCCGGCCTTCGAGCAATGGGCCAACAAGGTGTGGGATTATCACAATCACATCACCGATGATCAGCAGGGCGGCACCGGCAATCAGGACGTATCGCTCAAGGATTTCCGCAAGGACATTATCCTGGAGGTCTATAACGAGGCGGGCCAGAAGGTGCTGGCGTATAATATCTATCGCTGCTGGCCGTCGGAATTCGTCGCGCTTCCAGAGCTTGATGCCAATGGCAATGCCGTGGCCATTTCGATGCTCAAGCTTGAGAACGAAGGCTGGGAGAAGGATACCTCCGTCGCCGAACCGGCCGAGCCCAGCTACACACTGCCAGCGAGCTAAGCCGTGCCTGCGATCTCGCCAGCACAGATGGTGGCGATCTGGGAACGCGGCAAGCCGCAACCGGATTGGCAGCGCGCGCTCGAAATCGTGGCCGCGGGCGAGGAATGCGGCGACGCGGAGCACCTGCGCACGCTGACGCTGGGCGAGCGCAATGCCCGCCTGTTCGCGCTGCGCAAGGCCACTATCGGCCCGATCATGCGCGCCTTCGTCAAATGTCCGCAATGCAGCGAGCCGCTGGAATTCGAACAGTCGATAGACGAATTGCTGGATGGCAACGCCGCCGCGCCGCAGCGCGAGTTCAGCTTCGCCATCGATGGCTACACCCTCCATTGCCGGCTGCATGACAGCACCGATATTGCGCACACTGCGGATCTCTTTTTCGAGGAAGAAATTGCCGAGGCGCTGGTCGATCGCGCCTTGCTGAAGGCCGAACATGCGGGCGAAACACTGCCATCGGCGGCGCTGAGCGACAGCATGCGTGCGGCCATCGCGCGCGAAGTTGCTGCCCGCGATCCGCTGTCTCGCCCCGGCGTGGCGCTGGGCTGCGCTGCGTGCGAACATGTGTGGCAGGCTCCGCTCGATATCGCCGCCTTCTTCTGGACCGAGATCGAACGCCTGGCCCGGACCACGCTGGACGATGTGATCGCGCTGGCGCGGGGCTATGGCTGGCGCGAGAACGATATCCTGGAAATGGGCGCATCGCGGCGTCAGCTCTATCTCGAAGCGCTGGAGTGATGCCATGTCCAGTTCCGATTGGTTAGTGCGCGCTATTCAGGGAGACAGACCGCAAGTCAGCCCGGCGGCGGACTATGGCGCCCGGACGATAGACTTCTCTGCCCGTCACCAGAGCGAGGCCAAGCGCAGCCAGCCCATCCCCTTGCCGCTGCCGGTGATCGAACCGCGCAAGCTGCGCGGCGATGGCATGCCGGTGCGCTTTGCGGCTGGCAGTATCCGCCCGTCCGACCTGCCGATGCCCGTACAGGGCCATTCGCGCCCCGCTGCGCTGCAAATTCCCGGCGCGATCACGCCGCGGCCAGAGGATCATGACGAGGCCCTGTCCGCCGCGCGCCGGTCCACGCCCTCGCGTCGGCAGCGGATGGCAGCATCAGGCAGGACCGATCGGATGAGCCCGGATCAGATCAGGCGGGATCTGGGATGAGCGATTATCGCAGCATCGCCATGGTAACTTCCGCCTTGCAGCGCATTATCCAGACAGCGGTGAACGAGGTGCTGGACCGGGCGCGCGTGCATGTTGGCCCGCCCGATGCAAAGGATCACGATGGCAAGTCGGAGGTCAATCTCTACCTTTACCAGGTAACCACCAACGCCGAACTGCGCAATCACGATCTCCCGCGCTGGGGGGCGGACGGGAAACTGTGGCGCAAGCCGCAGGCCGCCATCAACCTGCATTACCTGATCAGCTTTTCGGGCGACGGGCTGGAGCCGGAACTGATGATGGGCAAGGTCGTGGGCA
This sequence comes from Alteraurantiacibacter aestuarii, assembly GCF_009827405.1. Classification (GTDB taxonomy): domain Bacteria; phylum Pseudomonadota; class Alphaproteobacteria; order Sphingomonadales; family Sphingomonadaceae; genus Alteraurantiacibacter; species Alteraurantiacibacter aestuarii. Next base: position 452,985 of record NZ_WTYY01000002.1, on the reverse strand, counting down.
GGTTCCACGGCATGCCGCAGATCAGCCGCGCCCGGCTGGAGAATCTGGCGACCACGGAGCATTACACACCAAAGGGCGCGGTCGATCTGCTTGGGGCAGACCTTTCGGGCCAGCATGACACGATCTGCATCACCCCGAGCTATCTCGATTTTGACGAGATTTCGAAGCTGTGGTCATCGTTCTTCCAGGTCCGCCATCGCCGCACGCTGATGTATGTCGTTCATCCGCTGATGATCGATGCCGAACAGGCCGAATCCCTGCCCGAAGCCCTGCCCGAAGCGCAGGATGAAACAGCGGCTTACCGTGCCGGGGCGGGCCGATGAACGCGCCTTTGGAGAATATCGCCAAGAAGGCTCTGGTCGAAGATCTGCGACGCATCAGGCAGATGCTCGCGGCCTATGCCGGTGGCGATGTGGACGCTGTGCGGCAGGGCGAGCCGCCGTTGCGCTTTTCCACGCTGGATGGGGCCAGCAGTCCCACCCCGCTGGCATGGCTGATGCAGATTTTCGGCCTGACTGAATTTGAAGCCGACATCCTGCTGTTGTGTGCGGCGATGGAACTGGATGCCGAATGCGCGCATCAGGTTGTGCGCCTGCAGGATGGCGCCACGCCCACTTTCTCGCTCGCGCTGGCGGCATTCCCGGGTGCGCACTGGAGCGCGCTGCTGCCCGATGCTCCCCTGCGGTCCTGGCGCCTGCTGCATGTCGAGAAAGACATGCCGATCACCACCGCCACGCTGCGCATCGATGAACGGATACTGCATTATCTGGTGGGCCTGTCCAGCCGTGATCCGGGCACCGAAAGCCAGATGAAACTGGTGGAGGCCGATCTCGAACTCACCCCCGGTCACCGGCAACTGGCGCTGAATATCGCGAGCAGCTGGCGCGAAGCGACGCAAGCGGCCGAGGCGCCGCCATCGATCATGTTGCGCGGCGGCGATCCCGTTCTCAAGCGTGCAATCATTGCCGCTGCGGCGGCAAAGCTTGGCTATTGCGTGCACGAAATCCGCCTGCGCGATCTGCCAGCGGACAGGCACGAGCTGGCCGTGCTGATCCGTCAGGTTGAGCGCGAGGCGCTGATCAGTTCAAGCTGGATCATGCTTGCTGCCGGCAATGGCGCGATCGAGGGAGAGGCTCGCGAGCGGCTCGATCTGGTTCTTGCCCATGCCACGCTGCCGGTCACTGTTTCGTGCGGAGAGGCTCCCGATGGCGAACAGCGTCTGGCGGGTTTCGGTGTCCCGGCGGTCCCTCCTGCTGAAAGGCTGGAGCTGTGGCGCCAGCTGCTGCCGCCCGGTGTGGTTGCCGAACGGGCGATGGCGCAGCTGGGCTTCCAGTTCGATCTGTCCGTTGCCGCCATGCGCGCGGCGATCATGGAAGCGCGGGCGCAGACCGGCAGTGACGAGCCGCTGGACAAGGCGCTGTGGCGCGCCTGCCGCGATCAGGCGCGTTCAAGCATGCCGCCATCGGTTCGCCGGCAGGAACCCCGGGCAGACTGGAACAGCCTGATGCTGCCAGCGCGCGAGCGGGACCTGCTGCGCACCATCGCACAGCAGGTTGCCGCGCGTGCGGCGGTTCACGGAACATGGGGAATGGGCGCATCGGGCGCTGGCGGGATCGGTATTTCCGCGCTGTTTGCGGGGCCAAGCGGCACCGGCAAGACGCTGGCCGCAGAAGTGCTGGCGAATGAACTTCAGCTTGATCTGTACCGCATCGATCTGAGCATGGTCGTCTCAAAATACATTGGCGAGACCGAGGAGAACCTTCGCGCGCTGTTCGATGCGGCAGAGAAGGGCGGCGCCATCTTGCTGTTCGATGAAGCTGATGCGCTGTTCGGCAAGCGCAGCGAAGTGAAGGACAGCCAGGACCGGCACGCCAACATGGAAGTCAGCTATCTGCTCCAACGGATGGAAAGCTATGGCGGGCTGGCGATTCTGACCAGCAATCTGAAGGACAATCTGGACGAGGCGTTCCTGCGCCGCCTGCGCTTCATTATCGACTTTCCCTTCCCGGATGGTCCCGCCCGAAAAGCCATCTGGCGCGCAGCTTTCCCGGCACAAACCCCGCTGGACGGCGTGGATTTTGACAGGCTGGCAAAGCTGCATCTGGCCGGCGGCAGCATTCGCAATATTGCCCTGAACGCCGCTTTCCTCGCCGCGCACCAGGGCTGCGCCATCACCATGTCCCACATCGAGCAGTCCGCGCGGCTCGAATATGAAAAGCTCGGCCGCGCCCCTGGCGATGAAGAACTGGGAGGCTGGTGATGGGCAAGACCCCGGGCAACGGAAAGGCGAAGGCGGCCCAAAAGGGGCCCGGCAAGAAGATTGGCAAGGCCGACCGAACGACTTCCAGGGTGAGGACCAAGTCGCAGGTGCGGAGGGTCAAACCGCTGGCGCGCAAGGATCAGCGCGGCTGGAATTTTGATCATGAGAACGAGATCGCCGAATGGCAGGGACGCGGCCCAAGAACCCCTTTGGAAGATACCGGATACGGGCATTATACGGAGCGAGAGCAGCAACTTCTGCAAATGCCCGATGAGCATAAGGGCGGCCATGGCGGCTCGATGAAGAGCCTGCGCACGCACCATGCCGTTCCGGAAGAGGCGCTGAACCAGCTCTCCGATGTTGCCTATATGGCGAGCGCCCGGCTGGGACGGTATTACGAGGGGCCGACCGAATACAGCGGACTGGACCCGTCACCGGTCAAAGCCAGCGTTGGACACCGGGACAAGAACGCTCACAGGAAGGAATTCAGGCGGGCAACCGGCGAAGCCAGCGCCACCCGCTATCAGCAGGCCTCAGGAGATTATGTACCTGGGACCGATTATGAGATTCTCCATGCTCACGGCGTCGGTGAAGTTGGCAAGGTGAGCCAGCAGATCGTCAATCTTGCGTCTGCATCGCAAGGTGCCAATTCGCAGATGATCCCCTACGACAAGGCGATTTCCGGCAATCCCAGGATCCGCGTCGGCAGCTATTTCCAGAAGAAAAAGGGAACCCACCAGGCGGTGGCGATCCATCAGGTCTATTATCACGAAGCCATGGGCGACCAACCCATTTTTCATCAGCAGGTCGAACCGCATCGACCGGAGATGTCGCGCGAAGAATATGAATATCACGAAGCGCAGGCGGAAAGGCTGAAACAGCACATTCGCGCGCTCGAAGGCCCTCACGATGACGGATCGATCCAGCCCATGCAGATGGATGAGGAGAAGGATCAAGACGAAGATGAGGAAGCCGCTGCGACAATGGCATCGATGAGCATGCAGCGGGGTCATTTCTGATGACAGGCCTCGTCCACCCTCCTGTGCCCGGCACAAGCCGCCCATGCGGGGAGGCGCTTTGTGGCTAGTCGTTACGGTCCGCAAGCGGTGAAGACCGTGATCAGGAAAGCGCCTGGCGCGGCAGCTGCGCTGAGCCGGTCGATGGGGGCAGCGGCTGCGGTTCCTCGCCATTCATTCTCGACGCTTTCGCCGCGCTCATCACGATCGTCCGGTCCCGCCTCCAGCCTGTTTCGCACCATGAGCCTGCCGAACCAGGTGATCCGCCGCGAGCTGCATATCGCCGCGCAGGGCAGTGGCAGGCCCGCGGATCAAACCTCCAGCGTCACCCGTGTTGGCGATGATTATCACGGTGACACCGTGACCATCGCCGGACCGGGCAAAGGGCATCATGACTGGCGTGAGTGGCCAGCATTTGGCGGTGTCCAGACGGAAAGAGGCCAGCAGTCGCGGATTGACGAGACCATGCGGGAATTGGTTGCAGCCCACCGCCGCGGGGATGACGAGATTCACCTGTCGGGCCACAGCCGAGGTGCGGCGAACCAGATTCTGGCGGCCCAGATCCTGCATCACCGGGGCCTGATCTGTCCCGACACGGGTGAACAGGTAAGGCCGCCCGGCGTGACGGTCCACAGCCTCAACCTGGCCGATACGGTGCCCGAAATGGGCAAAGGCCATATGACCGTGGAGACAGCAGAGGGGCGTCGCAACGTGCCCTATGAACACAAGGATGCCGCGATTCCGCCCAATGTCTTGCGGGTGAATAATTACGTGGCCGGGGGTGAGGAGCGCCTGCGTTTTCGCGATCTGCCGATCCAGGCATCCTCCTCAACTGCGGTGCAGACGCATATCGTGCCCAATGCGGTCCATTCAGACGTCGGCGGTACACCCGGTTTCCAGAAGGATGCCGGTGATCTGGTGGTTTCGCATGCGGTTCAGTCACTGGGCCAGCAATACCCGGGCCAGTTTGGCACTGGCGGCGTGATGGCTGCCGGGGCCTATAATGCGGCGCTTCGCCGCCAGCAGCAGCGCCAGCCTGCACCCGGACTGGTGGAACAGGGAATTGGCCTGGTCACCGGAACGCAACAGCGGCAGTTCCCGCTCACCGCCCAGCCCCTGGGGTTTCGCGACGAGGATGAAGAAAGCGTGGTGTCCGGTGAACATTGACGCGCCCACCAGCAGCAGGAGCGTGCAGCCATGACTTATCAGGCGCGCGGTCCCAAGGTTTTGAAGGGCGCTTTCGTCACCATTCCGGTGTCAGGCGGATCGCCCAGCACGGTCGCCTTCCAGTATAATCCCGCCACATTGAAGCGCAGTCTGCAGCCACAGTTGGTCGGCGGGGAGCCGCAGGCGCGCTCGCAAGCGGTGCGCTTTACCGGTCCGCCGGTGCAGACCATCAGCATCGATATTGAACTGGATGCGGCAGACGGCATGTGCAGCGGCAATGCCGCCGCGCTGGCATCGGGCAGCCTGCCGCAGCTCGCCCAGCTTGAACTGCTGGTCTATCCGCAGCTTGCCGCCGTCAAACAGGCACAGGCGCAGCTGGCATCGGGCGTGATGGAAATTGCCGCCAAGACAGCGCCGCGCACGCTGTTTGTCTGGGGTGCCAAGCGCGTGCTGCCGGTCAGCCTGACGGGTTACCAGATATCGGAGGAGCTGTTCGATAACCGGCTCAACCCGGTGCAGGTGACGGTTTCGGTCACCATGCGCGTGCTCAGCTACACCGATCTGGACGCCTCCAGTCGCGCCAGTTTCGACTTCATGACCTATCAGCAGAATCTGGTCGAACTGGCCAGTTCGGCTGGCGGTTCTGGCCAGGCCACGGGCACCGGCATCAACGCCGGATCGTATTAAGGGGAGGGCGCACAGATGTTCGACCCCTCCAGCCGCTATCACGGCCTGCCCAACAGGCTCCACCGCAGGAGCGACGGGCGCGAATATGTGTACAAGGCGCGCCGCCTGATCCGCGACGATGCCGCTGTGCCCGCCAGCCATGAAGTGACCGTTGGCGCCGATGAGAGACTGGACACGATCGCCGCGCGTGAACTGGGCGACCCGCTGGCTTTCTGGCGCATCGCGGATGCCAATCCCACGCTCGATCCGTTCGCGCTGGTTGAACCGGGCACGACCTTGAAGATACCCTCTCTGGACCATGATTGCGCGCAGGTGGATGAATGAGCGCGCCCGGGTCCATCCAGCTCGAACTGTGGCTGGGCGACATGGTTGCCCGTCCGGCACCGGCGCAGGTCACGGCGCTGCTGCGCGGTGCCCAGGTCACGCGCAATTGCCAGGCTCCGGGGACTTTCCAGCTGACCTTCCGGCTCGACCGGGAAACCGGCTCCAGGGCCGACTTCGCATTGCTGACCGGCGGCATGGTCAAGCCGTGGAGCCGGGTGCTGGTGATGGTCCGGCTGGGATCGCAGCGCACCACGCTGATCGATGGTTTCGCCACCGCGCAGGCCTTGTCGCATGACGGGGACAGCGGTGCCTCGCAACTGGTCGTGTCGGGCGAGGATGTGTCCATCGTGATGGACCGGCTGCAACTGTCGCTGGAATATCCGGAGATGGGCGATGCGGCCATCGCCGCGCTGGTGCTAGCGAAATATTCGCTGGTGGGGATCGTGCCCGAAGTCACCCCAACGCCGTTCGATCTGGTCCCGCTGGAGATAGAGCGCACATCGCAGCAGAACGATACGGACCGAGCCTTCCTGTCCCGGATTGCCGCACGCAATGGCTATCGCTTTGCCGTCAGGCCGGGGCCAGCACCGCAGACCAATATCGCTTCATGGGGACCACCGGAGAATATCGGTAGCGTGCAAACACCGCTTTCGGTCGACCTTGGCGGGGCGACCAATGTCTCGAAGATCAACTTCCAGCTCGATGCTGCCGCGCCGGTGCAGGTGCTGGGCATGGTGCAGGACAATGATACGCAAATCGATGCGCCACTGGTAACGGTGGGCAGCACGCGCATTCCGCATCTGGCCACAAATCCCGCGCTTGATGCGCTGGGCCTGATGCAACGGCGCGAACTCTATACCGATCCGCGCCATGGCTATCTGCAGGCGATGCACGATGCGCAGGTCCGCACCGATACCACCTCGCAAGGGGTGCTGAAGGTTACGGGCGAGCTGGATACGCTGCGCTATGGCGGCGTGCTGGATGTGCCGGGCCTGATCGACCTGCGCGGTGTGGGCACGCATTATGACGGGCGTTACCGGGTCGAGCAGGTGACGCATAACCTCGGCATTGGCAGCTATACCCAGTCCTTCACGCTTGCCCGTGAGGGTACTGGCAGCACTATTTCGCAGGTGGCGGCATGAAGTGGCTGCGCAGGAAAAAAGCTGGCGAGGAGCGCTTCTGGGGCAAGTATCGCGGCAAGGTGATGGAGAACAAGGACCCGCTGTTCCAGGGCCGGATCATTGCCAGGGTGCCATCCATTTCCGGATCGCTGCTGAACTGGGCGCTGCCTTGCGTGCCTTATGCGGGCAAGGATGTGGGGTTCTATGCCATTCCGCCCGTGGGCGCCAATGTGTGGATCGAATTTGAAGGCGGTGACCCGGATTATCCGGTCTGGGCGGGCTGCTTCTGGGGGCCGGAGGATATCATCCACGCGCCCGAACCGGTGGTTCCCGAACTCAAGGTGTTCAAGACCGCGCACACCACCATCATCATCAACGATCTGGACGAGGTTGGCGGCTACAGCGTCCATTGCAACACCCCCGCCGTGGATGTGCCGCTGTCGATGGTGTTCAATTCCGAAGGCATCAAGCTCACCTGTCCCGAAGCCAACTTCCAGATGACGCCCGAAAGCATCACCCAGACCGTCCCCGAAGCGCGGGTTTCGGTAACCGCGGCGCGCATATCGATGACGGTGCCCGAGAGCACGCTGAACATGACGCCCGAAGTGCTGTCGCTGGCCGTGCCCGCTTCCTCGATCGAGCTGAGCGGGGAAGCGATCGAGGTTGAGGCACCAGAGGTGAGCGTGGACGGCGAAGTCAACATGATGCCTCTGGTCACGATTGAGGGCGACAATAACGTGGCAGGCGCGCTGACGGTGGAGCTGGAGGCCAATGTGGCCGGTGCGGTCACCATCGAGGGCGGGCTTGCCATCGAAGGCGGCGGCGAGATCGACGGGGCGCCGATCCTGTGACCACCAGAGCCGCCTTTCCCTATGGCCTGTTGCCTGCCGGCCCGACCCGGCTGGCCGAGGTTGACGATGTCCTGGCGCAGATGCTGGCGCAGATTGTGCTGGTCAGGCCCGGCGAGCGCGTGAACCGCCCCGACTTTGGCAGCCCCCTGCATGATCTGGTGTTCGATCCTTCTTCGGAAGCCGTTACCGCAGCCTTCGCCGCGCTGGTGCAAAGCGCGATCCGCCAGTGGGGGGGCACGACGATCGATGTGCTGGCGGTGGACATAAAGCCTGCTGGCGAGCGGGCGGAAGTGCACGTGACCTACTGCGATGCCCGCACCCGCACCGCGCACCGTATCGTCCTGCCATATTATGGAGAGACCGCGTGACGGCGGCGGCAAGCACCTATCTGGCGCGCGATTATGCCAGCATGCGGCGTCTGCTGATTGCCGAGCTGGAAGCGGCGGTGCCCGGTGCGGCGGATCTGCCGGTGGCCAGCATCGAAATGACGCTGATCGAGGCTATGGCCTATATCGGCGACTATCTGTCCTATGCCCAGGATGCGGCCGCGACGGAGGCCTATCTTCAGACCTGCCGGCAACGCCTGTCAGCCGCCCGCCACGCCGTGTTGCTGGGAAAACGGCTGAATGAGGGGTGCTGTGCCCGCACGCTGCTGCAATTTGATACCGGCGCAGACGCTGTGGAACTGCCCGCAGGGACGCAGGCACTCAGCCGCTTGGCCGGGCATGATGCGGTGCATGTGGGCGCGGCAGATGCGGCTGGCGATGTGGCACATGCTGCAACCGGATTTTCCACCCTGCATCCACTGACCGTGCGCCGGGAGAATGCCAGATTCAGCCTGTCGGACGCTTGCCCCACTCTCCTTGCGGGGGCCTGCCATGCCATGCTGGATGCGCGCGCAAAAGGGCTGGGCAGGGGTGATATCCTGTTGTTCCGGCACGTGGAAAGCGGCTGGGCGCAAGGTGTCAGGCTCAGCAGCGTGCACGTGGAAGGCGATGAGACGCGCGTGGAATGGCTGCCCGCCGATGCGCTGGCCCCTGCCATTCCCACATCCGGTCATTGGCAGGTGCTGGGCAATATCGCCGTGGCTGAGGAAGGCACGGCGGTTGAGCTTGCAGAGCCGGTGGTGCTGGATCGCTGCGGTACAGCGGCACTGGTGCGCGCGCCCGCGCCAGCTTTCGCCATGCCATTCGATAGCGACCGGGCCAAAGGCCTGCCACTGGCGCCGCAGCTGGCGTGCGATCCAGACATGGCCGAGCCGGTGATGTGGCTGGATGAGCAATGGGATCGCCAGCACGCAGCATGGCCCTTTGCGCGCTGGAGCGCCCGCCGTGATCTGCTGTCCATTGCACCCGGCACCCGCGCCTTTGTGCCCGAGGTGATCGGGGATGATCTGCTGCGGCTGCGCTTTGCCGATGATCCGGCCCATCCGGTTCCAGGCGATGTGCCCGCCTATGCCACATACCGGTCCGGCAAGGGCGCGCGCGGCAATATCGCCGCCAACACCCTGGTCCATCTCGTCGATGCCGACCAGCGCATTCGCCAGGTGAGCAACCCGTTGCCAGCATCTGGCGGATGCGATGCCGAGCCTTTGGTCACTGCACGCCGCACGATCCTGTCCCGGTGCGAGGGTGCCGCGCCGGGCCGCTGCGTCACCCCTGCCGACTATGCAGCGCTGGTTGCCCGCCATGAAGATGTGGCTGGCGCAAGTGGCGCGCCCACATTCGCCAACGGTTTGCGCCGTATCGACATATCCGTCCGGCGCGGTGCGGGCCGCAGCGTGGATGCGGACTTCAGGCGCGCGCTGCTCGATCTGATAGCGCCTGCCTGCCTGCTGGGTGATGTGGTGCACATCGGGGACGCGGGATGAGCGAGACAGTCCCCCCGGTTGAAAGCCACGCCGAAGCGCCCCCATCACCGGCATCGGCTGCGGTGCTGAGGCGCCTGCTGGCCGGAGCAGGGCGCACGCCCACGCTGGCGGGGCTGGTTTCGGACATGCCCGGCGATGTCAGCCGGGCCCTGCTGGGAGCATGGGCAACCGCCTGCGATATTCTCGGCTTCTACCGCGATCGCATTGCCGACGAGGCCTATCTTGCCAGCGCGCAGGAAGACGCATCGATCCTGTGGCTCGCCCGCATGGCCGGACTGAAGCGCCAGCCGCCACAGGTGGCCAGCACGCTGCTGAGCGTGACCCTGGCCGATGCGGCGGGCCAGCCGCGCGAGGTTTCACTGGCGCAGCGCGGCGCACTTGCAGTGCAGAACATTCCGCCTGCGGGCGAAGCTCCGGTGATCTTCGAAAGCACCGATATCATCGACCTGAAGCTGCGCTGGAATGCGATGACATTGGGCAGGCCATCGGTGGCCAGCGCGGCGGTTATCAGGCCCGGCGCGCTGAGCATGGCCTTTCCGGCAGGATCGGTGGATCTGCACAAGGGCGACGGCCTGCTGATCACCCTGGCGGACGATCCGGGCGCCGATCCGCCGCCCAAGCAGGCACGCTCTGTCTTCGTCATCGTGGACGCTGTCGAACATGACAGTCTGGCGGGCGTGACGCTGGCCAGCTGGTCCACTCCGTTCCCGCAGCTGTATTCACCAGAGCCGCAGTGCAAGCCATATCATCAGCCTTACGCTGTCCAGACGGTGGAGACATTCCGTAACCGCGCGGGCCTGTTCGGCCGGACTGCGCGCGCGTGGAGCGAGCTTCCCGCCGACCAGCAGCGCAAGTCTGGCACTGTTCCGGGTGGTCTGGTCCAGCTGAACGCCAAGCTGGGACAGCGCTGGCAGAACGCCAGCAAGGGATTGCCGCCGGGCGATGTCAGCTGTGTCCACCAGCTTGCCGACGGCACAATTCTGGCTGGCACCGGCGGCGGCCTGTACGTTCGCGAGAAACATGGTGAGTGGAAGGCGGCAAGGCTCCCGGCCGGGCGGCACGATATTCGCGCCATCACGGATCTGCCGGTGATCGTGCATGACCAGCCCAGCAGCTGCTGGCTTGTCCGCCAGCTTGAAAAGTTCAGCATCGTGCGTTGGCTTTTGCACCTGTTGCACCTCGATCGCGGGCAGAAGCGCGACGGTCTGCTGTATGCCGGAACCGCTGCTGGCTTGTTGCTGAGTTCCGATGATCGCGGGGCAAGCTGGGCGCAGGTCGGCCCATCGGCCAAGGCGCACGGTGCCCCCATCAATGATCTGCTGGTCATCCCCGGCAGCGGAACGGGGCCGGATCGGATTGTGGCGGCCACCAACCTGGGGTTGCAGCTGTTCAACTTTGCCACCGCCAAATGGGAAGTGACCACCAAGCTGCCCAGGGCCGGAACTTTTGATCCCGGCCTGAGCGGGGTGGCGGTCAACGCGCTGGCGCTGTTCAAAGGCTCGATCGTGGCGGCAAGCCAGCATGGCCTGCTCGTCTATCCCGTCAGCAAGGCGGGAAAGAAAACGGGCGCAAAGGGCAAACCGGCGCCGTTGTTCTCATGGTACAAGGCCAGCCTGCCGGGCAATCCCGATGTCGCCTGCACCAGCCTGTGCATGGCGCATGGCGGCAAGACCCTGTTCGTGGGAACTGGAGCCGGAATGGTCGCCACGCCCAACCTAGGCCGCTGGCGGGAATGCAACAGGGGCCTGTCCGATCCCGCGCCCGCGATCACATCGCTGGCGTTGCACGGCACGGACCTGTTTGCTGCCAGCGCCACCGGCATCATCCGCACACACCACGACTCCATCCACTGGCACAGCCTTTCGGATGAAGTGCTTGTGCTGTTCAGCGCCGATGGCTCGATGGTAAAGGAACTGGTGCAGCGCGGGACGTCGGGCAGCGATCTGATCGCCCGCTTTGCGCTTGCAGGAATTGCCGTGTCGCAAGCCGCCAGCTGGGAACGGGTCGATCCACCGCATGGCGCTGATTTTGCATGGATGCTCAAGAACCCGCTCGCCAAGGCCGAGCAGACGGACCATCACAAGTTGGATCGCTATCTGCTGGTCCAGCGCGGCACCGTTGTGCGTGTGGCGAAAATTGTCGCTCTGCCCGGTGTGAACGGGCTTTCCGCCTGTGGCCAGACATTGCTGGCCGCCACGCAGCGGGGCGATCCGGTTGACAGGCAGTGGCCCGATTTCGCCAATGCGGCTGACGAGCTGGTGCTGGACCGCAAGGTCGACGGGCTCAAGGCGGGTGCCCGCTTCCTGATGGCCGCTGCCGGGTCGAAGGCACAGACACCCGGCCTGCCCGATCCGGCCATTGTCGATCCTGATGCCTACAGGGTCGAGAGTGCATCCACCCGGTTGCACCGCGCATTTGGCAAGGCCGCCAATGTCACATCGGTAACGCTGGCTGAACCGTCCCCGGCGGTCACGCTGATGGACCTGCGCACCGCTCGCCTGTTCTTCAGCACCGGCATGGCCACGCCGCTGGCTACCCCGCCTCCCGAAGCTCCACTGCAGGGTTCAATACTGGATCTGGGATCACCGGCAGCGGGGTTGGGCATGCATCGCAAGCTGATCCTGTCCGGGCCGCGCCGCGCGCTTTTCGCGGTGCCAGACCTTCTGGCTCTGCTGGAAGGCGAACTGGACGATGCGATTTCAGCCACGGTGCGCTTGTTGCCCGGAGTAAAACGCAACAGCGTGATGCCGGAGCTTGATCAGGGCGTGATCGGCACTGCCGCGCGCCCCCTGCTTGCTGCTGCGGGCCTGGCATTGTCACGCAGTGCAAGCTGCCTCGCCCATGTTCCGGGCCAGCAATGGCTGATCCGCGATGGGGACCGGGGCTGGCACCTGATAGCGCCTTTAGAAGACGTCTGGTGCCAGCCGCTCCCCTTGCTCGAACTGGTTATGGCGGGTGAGGGCGAGAAGTCATGCCAGGTGGCCGGCGAGGACGGAGCGGCCTTTCCCCTGCCGCCGCTGCATGATTGCGTCTGGCAATCCCCCGCCTCCTGGCAGCAATCCGTGGCGCAATCGGTCAAGGTCGCACAAGATGTGACTGGCGACAGCTTGCTGGCAGGCGGCAAAGTCGGCCTGATCGCTCCGGTCACAGTCCCCTTCGACCGGGCGAACTGCCGCGTCTCTGCCAATGTTGTCACGGGACAGCAGACGCAGACCATCGCAGTGGAGGTGCTGGGTGATGGGAAGGGCAACGGGCCAGGCGGCAGGCAGGGCAGGGCCCTTCAGCTGAGCACTTCCCCGCTGGCATGGTCCGGCCCCGATGCGAGCGGTGCGGCGTGGCCTGATCTTGAGGTCTATGTCGATCCACCCGCTGGCGCCATAACCCGCCAGGACGCACAGCTGCTGAAGCAGGGACAGCGCTGGTATCCGACGGCCAGCATCGCCTGTGCCGGACCCGATGACCGGGTGTTCGAGATTGAAAACGGGCCGCACGGCAAGTCGCGGCTTCGCTTTGGCGACGGGCGCAACGGCGCCGCCCTGCCCGGCGGAACCAGCAATGTTGCGGCCACATACCGCACCGGAGGCGGCGCAGCGGGCAATGTACGGGCCAACAGCCTGCGGGTCCTGCGCCGGCGATCTTCCGGGGTCAGCAAGTGTACCAATCCCCTGCCGGCCAGCGGGGGCAGGGACAGCCAGCCAATCGCCTCGCTTTGCCGCAGGGCGGCGTCACACAGGTGCATCAATCAGCGGATCGTGACGCTGCGTGACTATGTCGCCTTTGCCGAGGATTTTGCCGGAGTGGTATCCGCCCGCGCGCAAGTGCTGGAGAAGGGCACCAAGGTGGCGATCAGTGTGCTGTGGGATGCAGAGTTGGGCGATCAGGAGCGATCTGACCGCACGCAAGCACTTGAAACGGCCATCGCGCAGTGCAGGGCCGATGCGCTCGATCTGGCCGTGTCCAGCGCCTGGCCGCTACTGTTCTCGCTTGAGGTGCAGGTCACGCCGACACCGCAGGCCAATGGCGATCTGCTTCCGGGACTGGTGGCACAGGCACTCTACGATGCCTTTGGCCCCGGGGCGTGGACGATCGGCCAACCGCTGGACAGGCAGCATGTCGAAATGGTGGCCAGGCGTGTGCCCGGCGTCGCCAGCGTCGGTCCCTGCACGATCAGGATCGCGGGCGAGGATGCCGCGCTGGACCGGCTCGAGCCGCGCCCTTCTGACATTACCGCCGGCGATCACCACTATGCCGCCCAGATGCCCGTGCTGGCGGCCAGCTGTGATGCACGGGTGAGCCTGACATGATGCGCGCAGCCCCATCATTCTTCGATCTGTTGCCAGAGCTTTACCGGCGGGCGGATAGGCTGGCGGGCAATGGCCAGTTGCAGGCGCTGACAGGGCTGCTGGACAGCGCCCGCGGCGATGTGGAGCGCGATATCCAGGCGCTCTATGCGGACTGGTTTGTGGAAACCTGCGCCCCGGGGGTGCTTGGCGATCTGGCGCAGCTGGCCGGGTGGCAGGGACCGCCGGAAGGCGCGTATGATGCGCGGGCAATGGTGGCCAGCGCGGCGCAACTCAACCAGACCCGCGGCACCGCTTCAGCAGCGCAGCGCTACCTCTCCCAATTGAGCGGGTGGCCTGTCAGCGTGAGGACAGACGACGCCGCAGGAGGGGCAGCGATCACTGTCTGGCAAGCAAGGTTGCGCCATCTGCGCGGCTCCACGCCCGTCCATGCACGGCGCGAAGGCCCGCATGGCCGCTGCTTCCGCCTGCATCCGCTGGGGTTCGATGCTCCGCTCTACCAGCGGCCGGGGGGCGATGGAGGCACCGATCTTGCCACTGGTCCCGCGCTGGAACGGGAGCTGGGGGACGATGTGCTCGCCGCCCATGTCTGCGTCAGCGTGCGCAAGGATGATGGAAGCTGGCAGCGGCTCTCCCTGCGGATGGGCGAACTGTCCGGCTGGTATTGCCGGGACATCGGCGAGCGTGAGGCGATTGTCGATCCGCAAACGGGGCGGATGCTGCTGGGCCGGGGTCCTTTCGAGATGGCCGATATTCTCGTCGATTGCACGATCAGCGAGATACTCCCGTGTGACAGGCGCTCAGAACTGGAACCGGCGGCCAGCGGCTGCTGGGTGGCGCATGTCCACCGTTCGGCCCCGCCAGGATCGCGCGGCGGGGTGCAGTATTTCCGCAGCCTGCGAGAGGCGCTCGACATCGCGGCGGGAGTTTCGGCTGATATCCATATCCGCCTGCTCGATTCCACGCGGCAGGAACTTGGAGAAGCGGGGCTGGCGGACAAGACCGGCAATTGTCCGCCCGATCCCAACCGCGCGCGGCACATCACCATAGAGGCGCGTTCAGGCGAAACGCCTGTTATCGCCGGAGTTCTGCGCTTCACCGCCGCGCACAGAGGCCTTGCGGTCGCACTCAGGGGCCTCACGCTGGATGGATCGATCGAGATTACCGGCAAGGTCTCCGCCGCGCTCGAATCCTGCATTGTCGCGCCGATTGCCCGCATGCGCAGCAGGGATACGATGGCTCCGGCAATCCGCTGCTGGTACGATGGCGCTGACAGGTGCGCCCTCAGCCTTCAGTCCTGCGCCATCGGGCCAATCGTCACGCATGGCCAATCGCTTGTGTACATGACGGACAGTGTGGTGGACGGCTACCGGCAGCGCAATGCCGTGGACGGCATGGCCAGACTGCACCTCACCCGCTCGACCATATTTGGCGATTTGAACTGCCTATCGATCGAGGGGCAGGACAGCGCCTTCATCGGACTGGCGATTGCCGGGGAAGGTGCTGCCATTCCCGGCTACCCGGAGGGACGCGACCAGTTCATCAGCAGCGACATCGCGCAGCCGGGCTATGCCATGCCGCGCCGGGGAAGCGCCTCGCTGGCGACCCGCGATGCGGGAAATTTTCCTGATATCGGAGCGACCAGACTGCTCGACATTCCTGCCCGTGAGGATCTGGTGAGGCAGGCTGTCGGCCTTGATGCAGATGCGGCTGATGGCTCCTCGCCAATTATCCCGCTGGGCGTGAAGGTCACCCTGCGCTTTATCCAGCAAGACGGCAGCGTCCATGATTAATGCGACAATTGTGACCATCTGACGATAGCCGCAAACCGCTCTTTGCATCTGGCGCGTTTTGGGAGATAAGTGGCGAACATAATGCCCCGCCACACAGTATTCCCGCGCCGGATACTTCCAGAAGCCATGTCGGTTACGCCATGGCTGGCTGATGACGGGTGGAGTTTGCGCAGTTTTTCGCTGCCCGCGCAGGCACCCTTGCCAAAAGGAAACATCTTGTTTCTGGGCGGGCGGGCCGATTTCTTCGAGAAATATCTGGAGCCGGTGCAGACGTGGAGCGCGGCAGGCTGGCAGGTGTCCGGCTTTGACTGGCGCGGGCAGGGCGGGTCCGGGCAAACCCACGCGGACGGCTGTTGCCACATGCCCGATTTCGGCCTTTTCCTGTCCGACCTTGAAGGCTTTGCCGCGCAGTGGATGGAACGATCCAGCGGCCCGCATGTCGTGATCGGCCATTCAATGGGCGCACATGTGGTGCTGCGCGCAGTGGCAGAGAGGCGAATCCAGCCCGATGGCATCATCCTGTCTTCGCCCATGCTGGGGATCAGGGCCGGACCGCTTGGCCAGCGCACCATCGGCCTGGCGGGGCAGCTGGGCCGGGTTCCCATGCTGAGCAGCAAGCCGGTGTGGGGCAAGAAAACGCCCACTCCGCGCCAGCACATCACCACCTGCCCCGATCGTCATGCAGACAAATTATGGTGGAAGGCGAAGCAGCCGGAACTGGCGCGCGGCGGCCCTACGTGGGGCTGGCTGGCGGGAGCTGTCGCATCGCTGGAAGCGTGTGAGCGGCAATTGCGGCGAAGGCCGATGGTGCTGCCGTGCATGATGCTGTGCGCCAGAAGTGACCTGGTGGTGGACAATCGCGCGATCAATCGGCTGGCCGCCTGTCTTCCGCGCCTCAGCCGTCATGAAATTTTCGGTGCGGGCCATGAATTGTTGCGCGAACGTGACCGCCCGCGCGGCGAGGCGATGGCGCTTATCGCCCGATTTTGCGAAGAAATCCGCAGCTGAGAACGCCGCCGCGCGCCCTTGCGGACACATCTCTGTCCCGGGTCTGTAGCAGGCATGCAATATTCGCAACGCATCTGCCCTGATGAAGAGGGAGCAATTTGCACTTATGACAATGCAAACGGCAGGTGTGGCGGCAGCATATGATCGCTGGGCACCGATTTACGATCTGGTTTTCGGCGGAGTCTTCGCCACTGGCAGGCGCGAGGCTGTGGTTGCGGCCGAGCAGGTTGGCCAGCGCATCCTTGAGGTGGGGATCGGCACCGGCATATCCCTGCCGCATTACCGTGCCGACAGCCGGCTGACCGGGGTCGATATCTCCCAATCCATGCTCGCCAAGGCCGAAAAGCGCGCCGCCCGGCTGGGCCTTTGCAACATTGACAGGCTGGCGGCGATGGATGCCGAGCGCATGCAATTCGCCGACGATGAATTCGATGTGGTGGTGGCGCAATATGTCGTCACCTCCGTGCCTGACCCGGAGGCCGCTCTCGACGAATTCCTGCGTGTGGTGAAACCCGGCGGCCAGATCATCATCACCACCCGCATAGGCGCCGGGCATGGCCTGCGCGGCAGCATCGAAAAGGCGCTGATGCCGGTCACCAGCAAGCTGGGCTGGCGCACCGAATTTCCCTGGAAGCGATATCAGGAATGGGCGGCGCGCAATTCCGGCGTGCGCCTGATCGAGCGGCGCGATCTGCCTCCGCTCGGCCATTTTTCGCTCCTCCGTTACGAAAAGATCGAAGGTTGAGACATCTCATGCACATTCGTGAAGACAGCAGACTGGCGCATTTTCGGGACCATTTGCGCGAACAGCGGTGGGACGATCACCGCTATTACCATCACAATCTGGTCAACCAGAGCCTGCACTTCGTCAGCGCGATAACCTTTCTGGTCGCCTATGTGATCGTGTGGCGCGATCCGTGGCTGGCGGCGCTGCTGGGCTGGGGCATTTCGATGACCAGCCGCCAGGCGGGCCACTTCTTTTTCGAGCCGCATGACTATGATCAGGTCAATGATTGCAGCCATGAATACAAGGAAGAGATCAAGGTCGGTTACAACCTTGCGCGCAAGGTGGTGCTGATGGGGTTGTGGGCGTTCAGCCCGGTGCTGCTGCTGGCCAATCCATCGCTGTTCGGACTGGTTACGCCGCATGCCGGACTGATGAGTTTCCTGGAGAACCTTGGCATGATGTGGCTGGCGCTGGGCGTGGGCGGACTGGTGTTCCGCACGGTGCAATTGTTCTTCATCCGCGATGTGGAGACGGGTCTGGTCTGGGCGACCAAGATCCTGACCGACCCGTTCAACGATTTTCGCCTCTATTGCCGTGCACCGGGCCAGCTGGCGCGGCGCGCGGCAGCATGGCGGCCCGGCAAGGCCAGTTGATCCCGGCTCAGCCGAATTTGGTTTAGGCGGAGCGGCCCAGCACGTGGCCGATCATTTCGTTCCTCAGCCGGCGACGGATCGCCTTGTCGCCCGCCTCGCCTTCGCTGGCGCGCCACCACCAGCCGCCGCTCTGCATCTGCTGCACAGCGGCGAGGAAGCGGCGCTCGACCTCGGCGAAGTCATCATCGGTATAGGCCAGGCTGAAGATGAAGCGGCCCGATCCCACCCAGCTCAGCGCCAGTCCCTGCGCGCGCAGATAGAATTGCAGCATCCAGTGATAACGGCCCGCCTGCGTGAAACAGACCATCCATATGGTGCCCAGATTGTTGATCCGAACCGGGTATCCGCCAGCCTCCAGCTGCGCGTTGAGGCTGTCGGCGCGGTCATTCCAGCGCGCGTCCAGCCCGTCATACAGCGCCATGCCCGTGGGCGTTTCCATGTACCGCAGGAAGGCGTCCATCGCGCCCATCACATAGGGGTGGGAATTGAACGTGCCGCGGGCAAAGCAGATGTCGGCGGGCTTGTCCTCGCGGTAACGCTTCATCAGGGCGGCACGCCCGCACACCACGCCCACCGGCAGTCCGCCGCCCAGCGTCTTGCCATAGGTGACCATGTCGGGCGTGACGCCGAAATATTCGCATGCCCCGCGCTGCGCCAGGCGGAAGCCGGTGAACACCTCATCCATGATCAGCACGATCCCGGCCTTGTTGCAGGTGTGTTGCAGGCGGGCGAGCCATGCGGCGTAATCGGCGCGCGATACGCTGGCCTGCTTGCGGCCTGTCACCAGCGTGGAATCGCCCGGCGCATTGCTGTTGGGATGCATTGCCTGCAACGGATTGACCAGCACGCAGGCGATATCCCGGCGCGTTGCCAGCACCTTAAGCGCCGCCTCGCTCATGTCTGCCAGCGTCAGCGTGTTGTCTGCCGGAACGGGATTGCCGATGCCCGGCTGCACATCGCCCCACCACCCGTGATAGGCCCCGGCAAAGCGCACCACGCGGGCACGGCCGGTGTGATAGCGTGCCAGCCGCACCGCCTGCATCACCGCTTCGGTGCCGGACATGTGGAAGGACACCGCATCCAGCCCGGAAATTTCCTTCAGCCGCGCCACATTATCCAGCACCAGCGGGTGCAGGCCGGACAGGGTCGGGCCAAGATCGGCGGTGCTGGCAATCCCCTGCGCCACCAGATCGCGGTACGCATCCACGCCCAGCAGATTGACGCCATAGGAGCCGGTCAGGTCGTAAAACGCATTGCCGTCCAGATCGGTCAGCTTCACGCCGGACGATGCCTGATAGAACGATCCGGAAGACAGATGCCGCCGCACCAGCGCGCTGAACTGGAATGGCACGCGGTAAGTGCTGGTGAAGTCCACATCGGGGATGCTGTGCGCCGCCTGTGCGCTCATCTCGGCAGATTTTGGGAAGCGAGCGCGATAGGTGTCCGCCAGCGCGGCAAATGCTTCCTGCCGCTGTGCCGCCACATCGGCAGGCGCATCATCGGCGTTGGCAAAATTGCCCTCGTCAAAGGCATAGTGCGGGATCAGCCGCGCCGCGCGCTTGGCCATGCGGACATGGCCGACCAGCCCCTTGTGCTTGGCGGCGGAGAGCTGGAGGCGGCGGCGGGCGGGGCGCAATGTCACCAGCGCCGCCGCACTGCCCAGCAAGGCCCAGCCAATCGAAGATATCTTCACAAATGCTCCTTCACATTCAGCCCGGGAAGCCCGCCATGAGTCTGCGATCCGCCATCAAGCGCCTGACCGCGCAGGAGGATCTCAACTTCCTCCTCACCAACTGCATCCCGCGCCATGCCGCGACCCGCTTCATGGGCTGGTTCAGCAAGCGCGAACATCCGCTGGTGCGGCTGCCCTCGATCGCCCTTTGGCAATTGTTTTGTGACGTCGATCTGACACACGCGGAGAAAGCGCGATTTTCCAGCCTGCACGATGCTTTCACCCGCAGGCTGAAGCCCGGCGCGCGGGCGTTTGTGGACGATCCCGCCGTGCTGGCGTCCCCGTGCGATGCCATCGTCGGCGCAACTGGAACGGTCACGGCGGGGCAGGCGCACCAGATCAAGGGCTTCGATTATGAACTGGCCGAATTGCTGGGCGATGCGGCGCTGGCAAGCGAGTTTGAGGGCGGGCAGTTCGTCACCCTGCGGCTGACAGCGGGCATGTATCACCGCTTCCACGCGCCCGCCGATCTGGTGGTGGAGCAGGTGCGTTATATCTCCGGCGATACGTGGAATGTGAACCCGGTGGCGCTCAAACGGGTGGAGCGGCTTTATTGCCGCAATGAACGCGCGCCGATCAGCGTGCGGCTGGCCGGGCGGCTGGCTGGCCCCCTTGCCGCTGGCGACCGGCTGCTGCTGGTGCCGGTGGCGGCGATACTGGTGGCGAGCATCCGCCTGCCCTTCCTCGATCCCATCCGCAATGTGCGCGATAGCGTGGCGGGCGTGTGGCAAGGCGCATTCGCCTTTTCACGCGGGCAGGAGATGGGCTGGTTCGAACATGGCTCCACCATAGTCGTGTTCGCCCCGCCGCATTACCGGCTGGCCGATGGCATAATCGAGGGCGCGGTGATCGAAGCGGGCTACGCGCTGATGACCAGCACGGGCAAGGATTGAAGTCGGCAGCGAAAGCCCGTTTCTCACCCCGGCAATCAAATAATGCGCGGTTTTACTTAACCGTCACAAATCGCCCTGGCGCTATACTTCAAACTTGCAGCCTCGCGATTGAGGCGTAACCTGCACGGTGACCGCAATTCACGCCAGAGGCAGGATCACCCATGCGCTTTTTCGACCGCAGTCAGATGGAACGGCCCAAGATGCTCGATTCTACTCGGGTGCGGGCGGCGCTGGATGAGGTCATGAGCTATCTCGGGCTGGAAGATCAGAAGATGATCAGTCAGCGGCGCATGCGGATCGATACCGATCTTCTGAACCATCCCGATATCACCGGCGCGGTGTTTGAGGGCTTCGGCGAGATATGCGCCTATTGTGAAACGCCCGCCAGCACATCGGGCCTGGGCGTGGGTCATCACCGCCCGCTGGGCGGGGCCGCCGATGAGAGCGGGGCGACCAGCCAGCTGCATTATGTGTGGCTGGCCTATGAGTGGGAGAACCTGCTGCCCGTTTGCGCTGCCTGTAATCGCCACAAGGGCAATCGTTTCTGGGTTATGGGCGAGCGGGGACGGCTGCGGGCGTCGATCCGTGAATTGCGCGGCGATGGTGAAAACAGCAGATCGCTCACCTCATCAATGGTCGGGGACCCGGTGCGGATGGAGCATGCCCTGCTGCTGGACCCTACCTTCGATGGCATAGCGGACGAGCTGCAATTCCTTCCCGGTGGAACGGCCTTTGCGGCGGGCAAGCGCGGTGCAGCCACGATTGAAATGCTGGGCCTCAACCGCGCGGACCTTGTCTCCGCGCGCAAGCAGGCCATGCGCTTCATGGCATCGATCCTGCTCAAGGATCTGGAGCATGTCGAAGCCATTCCCACGGGCGCTGAACACGGCTGGGCTTCTTATCTCATCGGCTTCGACAATTCGCTGATCCTGCCGCATCGCGGGGCGGTGACGCTGGCGTTGATGCGGCAGGCGAACGAATGGCTTCCGGGCAACTCTACCCTGCCGGTGATGCTGGGGCTGCTGGAAAAGCTGGAGGGGTCCGAACGTTACGACCTGCTCCGCCCGTTCCTTGAAGATGAGGCGCAGACAGGCTCAACCGCTCCGCCGCCGCCCGCACCGGCCAAGCGCCCCAGAAAGCCCTCGCGCACCGTCCGCAAGCAGGACCTGCCCGCCGCGGAACTGCCGCTGGAGAAGGTCACCATCAGCAATTTCAAGGCGCTGGCGGGGATCGAATTCGAACTGCCCAGCCAGACGCAGGATTTGCGCCGCGTTCCGTGCATGCTGATCCTGGGCGAGAACGCCACGGGCAAAAGCTCCGTCCTGGAAGCGATTGCCATGGCGCTGCTGGGCACGGGCGAAGTGGCTGAGCTGGACAAGCTGCTGGACGATGAGACGATCACCCCGTCCGAATTCCAGCACCGGCCCGATTTCGATAACTGGGATGTGCTGGCCACGGACCCGTTGCAGGTGTCCGTCTCCTTCCTGGGGCAGGAGCAGGGCGCCTATCTGGAGGGCGGCGGCAAGCAGTGCCATTTCGGCGGCAGCCTGGCCCCGTCCAAGATATTGCTCGCCTATGGGCCGCGCCGGTTCTTCGTGAAGAGGACCTCCCGCCGATACCGCGCGCCAGCATGGCGGGTGCGATCGCTGTTCGATCCGATGATGGTGATCCCCAATCCCATCCAGTGGCTGCTGGAACTGGATGACGAGAAGAAATTCGATGCCGCCGTGCGCGCGCTGCGAGTGGTGCTGATGCTGGATGATGACGCCAAGATCTTGCGCGACGGGGAGCGTATCCTGATCGATACGCCGCAGGGCAGCACACCGCTTTCCAAGATGTCCGTCGGTTACAAATCCATCGTCGCCCTGTCAGTCGATATCATCCGTGAGCTGTTCCACCATTACGATAATCTGGAGGATGCCCACGGCGTGGTGCTGGTGGATGAGATCGAAACGCACCTCCACCCGCGCTGGAAAATGCAGATCGTCGGCCTGTTGCGAGAGGCCTTTCCCAAGGTGCAGTTCATCCTCACCACGCACGATCCGCTGTGCCTGCGCGGCATGCAGCAGGGTGAGGTGTTCGTGCTCCAGCGCAATGAGGACAACGCCCGGGTGGAGACGCTGGAGGAGTTGCCCAATGTGCAGGGCATGCGCGCCGAACAGATCCTCACGTCCGAATTCTTCGGCCTGGGCTCCACCGATCCGGAAACCGACGCCAAGGTGGAGCGCTATCATTTCCTCGCCAAGAAAGTGGGCCGCACCGCCGCCGAGGAGGATGAGCGCAAGACACTGGTTGCGCAGATCGACAAGCGCATGATGGTTGGCACCACGATGGAGGAGCAGGTCAATGCTGCGGCGCTGTCGGTGATATCCGAAGGGACCGAGATCGATACCCTGCCGCTCGCACCGGTACGGGACGGTGATCGCAAGCGCATGATGAAGCAGGCCCTGTCTGGGCTGCTGTCGGATTAGGGGCGCGCGCAGTGATCAGGATCGAACGCGAACCCACCCCCGCCGTGCTCGACTTTGGCGATGCGGAAAGTCCCGCCGCCAGGGAGCGGCAGGCAATCGTCGATTATCTGGCGGCCGAGGGAAAGCTTCCCAAATCGCCGAAGTTCGAGGTCTATGCCCACGCCCAGGTGAAAGACGTGCTGATCGCCATGCATCACGGAAAATGCGCCTATTGCGAGATTTTGACGAGCGGCGGCTTTGACGGCGATGTGGAGCATTACCGGCCCAAGAAGGGCATCACCGATGCGGACAAGGCGGGGGTGGAGCATCCCGGTTACTGGTGGCTGGCGATGGCGTGGGAGAACCTGCTGCTGAGCTGCCAGCACTGCAACCAGTCTCGCCGTCAGCTGATCCACCAGGCCGGCCTGTCCGAAGCCGATATCGAACGCGAGCTGCGCGAAAAGAAGCTCAGGACCACCGGCAAGAAAAACCGCTTTCCCGTTGAAAACAATGCCTGGGTGCTGGATTTCCAGGCCGATATGGCGGGCGAACATCCGCTGCTGCTCAATCCGTGCGATACCGATCCTGAAGACCTGTTCGAGTGGGAGTTCGAGCGCTCCATATCCACCGTCAAACCGCGCGGCGGCGATCCGCGGGCGGAGGCGACCATCGAGATTCTGGGCCTCAACCGCCGCTTCCTGACAGAGGCGCGGGTGACGGTGCTCAATGGCCTGCGGCTCAAGCGCAAGAAGATCATCGACCGGCTCAACCGCGTCTCCGCCATGGAAGATGAGCAACTCGCCGCTGAACTGATGCAGACCGTGGTGGAGGATATGCTGGAGGTGAAGCAGGCGTGCAGCGCGGAAAATCCCTTCGCCGGTCTGGCGCGCGCTTTCCGCCGCAAATTGCAGGGCGAGATTGAGGCGATGCTGGCCTGAGGTGCGCCAGTTCCCCGCCAGTTCCCCGCCAGTTCCCGGATCAGTTCTCCTTCAGCGCCAGCGCATCCCTCAGCGCCTGGATATGGGCGGGGACGTGTGCCGCATCCCCGGTTTTCGCAGCGTCCATGTTCCAGTAGAGCAAATGCGTGAACCAGCGCTTCTTGCGGTCTTGCGGCGTACCGCCAGCGGTAGGAAGCACGGCAATATCCCTGATGCCGCTGACGGGCTTTTCCGTCTCGCCCGCGTCCAGCCCGAATATATCCGCCACAGGCCCGGAAACGATATCGCCGCCCACCACGCCGCGCAGGGGAGAGAAGATATTGGTCCAGCGGGTGAAGGCGAACAGCGCGGCGTGGTGCGGCACGCGCGGGGCTTCCAGATCGTGGGTAACACCTTCGCCCTTCACCTTGCCGGTGCGATAGGTGAAATGCAGTTTCTTGGTGGTGCCGTCATATTCCATCACCGGCGGGCAGGCGGGCAGCACGCGCTTGTCCTTGGCCTTTGAAACCGCCGCGCGGTCTTTTTCCATCAGGAATTCGGCGTGGGTGAGGGGTGATCCCATGGTCACGAAATCGCTGACGATCCACGGATTGCCCAAGGCGTTGAGCTCGCGGCGGCACAGCGCCTGCAATTTGCGGAATTCATCGAGATCGAAGTTGCCACCTGCCCGCGCGCTGCGGATCATCTCCTCCATCTGCGCGCGGCGGGGCTGGCGGAAGCCTTTCAGCTTTTCGGGATCGATCCGGTCATTGTGCCGGCCAAAGGCGTGGGTCAGGATATCGTAGCCCACGATGGTGCCCAGCGAATGGCCAACCACGATGATCCTGTCGTACCGGCTTTTGCCAGCCGATCCATCCTCTCCCACACCCATCAGTTCTTCCAGCAGGCGCACGCCATTCTCGCGGATTGCCTGGCGAATGGCGATGTTGCGGGGCTGGGCGCGGACATAGCGCGCCACATCGCCGACATGGCTGATCATGACCTTGATGATGAAGGCGCCAATCCCGCTCAGGACTGCCCAGACGAATGCCGTCATCCACCCCGGCCAGGATTGCACCCCGGCGGCGAGGCGGAATATCCAGTCGATTGCCGCAATGCCGGTCATTTGCGGGTCGATGGGCGTATCGCTGATTGCCATGCCGGCCAGGATCGATATCGCCACGAAGCCCAGCGTGATCACCCACATTAACAGCCACGCCGGGATCAGGCCGCGCGGCACATTGGTGAACGGATTGCGCCACATCAGGCCAAACAGCCAGTCCTTGACCATCTCGAAGCTGGTGCCGGTAACCTGATGCGCCCAGTAATATTCGAAAAAGTCGAACCGCCGCTGCGAATGGCCCGATCCGCGCGATTCGGTGGTGATCAGTCGCAGTTCGAAACTGCGATTGCGCTCATCAGGTTTGCTCCACGCGGCGTTTTCCTGCCGTGGCTTGCCAGTTCTGGGATCGACGCGGCTGGGTGTAATCAGCGACATGTCGCGGCTCCACACAGTATCGACAAAGCCGGAAAGTGTTTCCATCGGGATCTGTTCACCAATACCGTGAATCAGGATTATCGCTGTTCTATTGGCCACAGATGTCTCCCCCGTTCGAATCAGCACGCTGACCGTGAATTATTACCAGACTTCGCCGCGCCGCTCCAATCGCGGCGGTTGATCGGCGCTCCTCCTGCATCGGGCTGGACATTGGCGCCGCGGGCGGACACATCGTCAGTCAATCTGGAACAGGCAGCTATCAGGCAGGACATGAAAACACAGGTTTGCATCATCGGGGCGGGTCCGGCGGGACTTTTGCTGGGCCATTTGCTGCGGGCAGAGGGCGTGGACTGCGTTATCCTGGAACGGCGAACGCCAGACTATGTGCTCAGCCGCATCCGCGCAGGCGTGCTGGAAAACATCACCGTATCGTTGATGGAACGGCTTGGGCTGGACGCCCGGCTGAAGGCGGAGGGCCTGCCGCACGATGGCTTCAACCTGGCCGATGGCGAGCGGCTGATCCGCATCGATATCAAGGCCCTGACCGGCCAGCAGGTGGTGGTTTATGGCCAGACTGAGCTGACCCAGGACCTGATGGACGCCGCCGAAGCGCGCGATCTGCAGGTGATCTATGAAGCCGCTGATACCGCGCTGCACGATGTGGAAAGCGATGCGCCCTATGTCACCTACAACAAGGGCGACACGCCCCAGCGTATCGATTGCCGCATCATTGTGGGCTGTGATGGCTTTTATGGCCCCACCCGCCAGGCCATCCCCGCATCCGCCGGGCAGGAGTATGAGCGGGTCTATCCCTTTGGCTGGCTGGGCATCCTGGCCGATGTGCCGCCGTGCAACCATGAACTTATCTATGCCAATCATGAGCGCGGCTTTGCCCTGGCCAGCATGCGCAGCCCCACGCGCAGCCGCTATTACATCGACGTGCCGCTGACGGAGCGGGTGGAAAACTGGAGCGATGACCGGCTGTGGGATGAGCTGGCGATCCGCCTTGGCCCCGAAGCGGCGGCCAATATGACGCGCGGACCGGCGCTGGAAAAAAGCATCGCCCCGCTGCGATCCTATGTGTTTGCGCCGATGCGGCATGGTTCGCTGATGCTGTGCGGCGATGCGGCGCATATCGTGCCGCCAACGGGCGCCAAGGGCCTGAACCTTGCCGCCAGCGACGTGCATTATGCCGCCGCTGCGCTGACCAGCTTCTTCAAGGCCAATGATGCCGATGCCATTGCGGCCTATTCGGACACGGCGCTGGCGCGGGTGTGGAAGTGCGAACGGTTCAGCTGGTCGCTGACCAAGCTGATGCACCGTTTTCCCGACGATGGCCCCTTTGAACGCGCCATGCAGGTGGCAGAGCTGGACTACATCGCCACCAGCGTGGCAGCGCAGACCAGCATTGCGGAAAACTACGTGGGGTTGCCCGTCTGACAAACACCATCGCGGCCACCATCGCGGCAGACTTCCCACACAGGCTCAATCGCGTATGATCCTCTCCAGACGGGCCAGCAAGGCCCGCGACATGGGGAGGATAAGGCATGGCGAGCGAAGCCTTGCAGGAACTGATTGCAGGCATGCGAGCGGGCGGACCGGATTTTTCCGGCGATCTGTCCAGGGCGCGTGACGAATTCGAGGCCTTGCTGGCCACCATGCCGGTGGACGCCGGCTTTTCCTTCAATGACGTGCAGCTGGGCGGCGTGGCCGCACTGCACTGCAAGACCGGCCCGGCGCGCGCTGGTGCGCTACTCTATCTGCATGGCGGGGCCTTTGTTTCGGGCAGCGCGCAGGGGTATCGCGGGCTGGCGGCCAATGTCGGTCAGGCAGCGGGCCTGCCCACCTATGCGCTGGATTACCGGCTGGCGCCCGAACACCCTTTTCCCGCCGCCATCGATGATGCGCTGACGGCCTATCGCGCGCTGCTGAGCAGCGGGATGAAGGCGGACAGGATCGTGATCGCGGGCGATTCCGCGGGCGGCGGTCTGGCGTTGTCGCTGCTGGTGAAGCTGCGCGAAGAAGGGCTGGAAATGCCTGCGGCCGCCTATCTGCTTTCCCCGTGGGCGGATCTTTCCTGCAGCGGAGGCAGCATGCAGAGCAAGGCTCAGGCCGATCCCGCGCTGACCGAAAAGGGGCTGCATATCGCGGCAGGCCAGTATCTTGCCGGAACGCCCGTCGGCGATCCGCTGGCATCACCCGCCCACGCCGATCTGTCAGGCCTGCCGCCACTGCTGGTGCAGGTCGGTTCGGCGGAGATATTGCTCGATGATGCGGTGATGGTGGCGTCCCGGGCCGGGGCGGCGGGCACGCATGTGCAGTTGGAGATATGGCCGGACATGCCGCATGTCTGGCAAAGCTTCGCCTTCATGCTGGATGAAGGGCGCGCCGCGCTGGACGCAGCAGGTGCCTTCATGCGCAACCACACTTCGGGAGCCAGCCATGCCTGATTCTGCGAAGCTGGATGCGCTGATCGTAGGGGCGGGATTTTCGGGCCTCTACATGCTGCACAAATTGCGGCAGGAGGGCTTTTCGGCGCAGGTGGTGGAGGCCGGATCGGGCGTGGGCGGGACGTGGTTCTGGAACCGCTATCCCGGCGCGCGCTGCGATATTCCCAGCCTCGAATATTCCTATTCCTTCGATCCGCAGCTGGAGCAGGAGTGGGAATGGACAGAGCGCTATGCCGCGCAGGGGGAAATCCTCTCCTACCTCGATCATGTTGCCGACCGCTACGATCTGCGGCGGGACATCGCATTCGACACCCGCGTCACCGCCGCGCACTGGGACGAAGCAACATCGCGCTGGCAGGTGGAGACGGACACCGGCGGCAGCTTTGACGTGCAGTTCCTGATCCTGGCCACCGGCGCGCTTTCCGAACCGAAAATGCCCGACCTGCCCGGTCTGGAGAAGTTCGAAGGCAAGGTGCTGCACACGGCCAAGTGGGACGATAGCGTGGACCTGAAGGGCAAGACCGTCTGCCATTTCGGCACCGGCTCCTCGGGCATTCAGGCGGTGGCGGCGATGAGCGAATATGTCGGCCATCTCACCGTATTCCAGCGCACGCCCAGCTATGCCGTTCCGGCCAATAACCGACCGCTCGAAGATGGCGAGCAGGAGGCGGCCAAGGCCACCTACCGCGAAAAGCGCGACGTGGCGCGCCATTCACCGCTGGGCTTCGCCGCCCCGCCCATGCCCGGCAGCGCCAAGACGTTTGCACCCGCCGCGCTGAAGGAACGGCTGGAACAGGCCTGGAATGCCGGCACCACCGGACTTCTCAATGCTTTCGAGGACCTGTTGTTTGATGAAACATCGAACGAACTGGCGGCGAAATTCGCGCGCGGCAAGATTGCCGATGCGGTGCGCGATCCCGATGATGCGCGCAAGCTGACCCCGGACTATCCGCTGGGATCGCGGCGGCTGTGCAGCGAAATCGGCTTTTACGATGCGCTCAACAGGGACAATGTCGAACTGGTCGATGTGCGCGAGGAAAAGGTGGTCGATATCACCGCCCATGCGGTGATCACGGACAAGGCCAGCTATGCCGCCGATGCCATCGTGCTGGCCACCGGCTTCGATGCCTGCGTCGGCGCCGTCCTGGCGATCGACATCCGGGGCCGGGGCGGCCAGCAGATTGGCGAGGAATGGGCCAATGGGCCGCGCGCCTTCCTGGGCCTGACCGTGTCCGGCTTTCCCAACATGTTTGCCATCACCGGGCCGGGCAGCCCGTCTGTGCTGTCCAACGTGGTCGTCTCCATCGAACAGCATGTGGAATGGGTAGCGCGCTGTCTTTGCGATATGCGCGCCAGCGGCAAGCGGGTGATCGAAGCCGATGCCGATGCCGAGCAGGAATGGATGCGCCATGTGGACGAAGTGGCGCAGACCACGCTCTTCCCGCGTGCGGACAGCTGGTACAAGGGCCGCACCCGCGATGGGCGCGATGTGTTCATGCCCTATGTCGGCGGTGTGGGCGCGTACCGGGCAAAGTGCGATGAAATTGCCGCTGCCGGATATGAGGGCTTTGCGCTTAGCAGTTAGGGCCGGATGGCCATGTCAGGACAGCAAGGTCGGCCCTGCATGTTCAGCCCTGCATGTTCATGGCCAGGATCGCCACCGCGCCGGCAAGGCCAAGCAGCGCGAGGGCGATTCGCGCCTTGTCGATCCGGCCATCCTCGCTTTGTGGCGGAGAATCAGCGATTTCACGATGTGCGCGCCGGTCCCTCATCGTCGCAAGCTCCCCGTTAGGAAGCGCGCAGACTGCCAAATAGCACCGGCAAGTCAAGTCAGGCCCGGTTCAGCCCACCAAGGCGGGTCGAACCTTGATCACGCAGGTGGAAGTACCGTGTCGATACAGGGTTATCTTGTCAGTCCCGGAAAGCTTCCTATTTGGCTTCCAACACCCCTTAAACCGCCGTCGGGCCTGCTGGACCTTGCGTCCCGCACAGGCACGTCACAGCCTTCCGCCGTTACCGGCGCAGCATGGAGAACTGGCATGATCGATATTCGCCGTTTCGAAACGCTTGGCGGTGCCAACCACGGTTGGCTCGATGCCAATTTCCATTTCTCCTTCGCCGAATATTTCGACCAGCGCCGCATGCACTGGGGCAGGTTGCGGGTGTGGAATGACGATATCATTGGCCCAAGGTCCGGCTTTCCGCCGCATCCGCATTCCGACATGGAAATCATCACCTACGTGCGCAAGGGCGCGATCACGCACAAGGATTCGCTGGGCAATGAGGGCCGTACCGAAGCGGGCGACGTGCAGGTGATGAGCGCCGGCACCGGCATCACCCATGCCGAATACAACCTTGAGGACGAGGAAACGCACAGCTTCCAGTTGTGGATACTGCCAGACAGCAAGGGGCACGCCCCAAGCTGGGGAACTAGGCAGTTCCCCCGGGATGATCGCGCAGGGCGCTTTGTGGTACTGGCAAGCGGCCGCGAAGGTGATGGCGATGCCCTGCGCATCCATGCCGATGCGCGCGTACTGGGCGCAAATGTCAGGGCTGGCGAGACGATCGAATATGACCTGGGCGGACGCAAGGCCTACCTCGTTCCCGCCAGCGGACAGATCGAAATTGAAGGGGAAGTGATCAATGCCCGCGATGGGGTGGCAATTGCTGACCTTGCGACCTTGCAAATTGTTGCGGTGCAAGATAGCGAATTGGTTATGGTAGATACCGCCTGATTCCTTGCTTGGGGTAAAGTCAGGCGGCGGGCCGCGTCTTTTTGCAAAGGCGTGGCCCTTTCCTTTTTTGGCAGCAATACTTGCGCTGTTTCTTGAATTCTATTCGTGCCGCAGCGCTTCGATCGGGTCGAGCATACTGGCCCTGCGCGCCGGGAAATAGCCGAACATGATCCCGATCAGTGCCGAGATCACAAAGCTGAGTATGTTGATGAAGGGGTCGAACACGAAGGGGAAACCCAGCGCGCTGGACAGGCTGAAGGACAGCAGGAAGCCGAGTAATATACCCACCAGGCCGCCAAAGCAGCACAGTACCACTGCCTCTGTCAGGAACTGCATGCGCACCTCGCGCGCCAGTGCGCCAATGGCCAGGCGGATGCCGATCTCGCGGGTGCGCTCCGTCACCGAAACCAGCATGATGTTCATGATGCCCACACCGCCCACAACCAGGCTGATGGCGGCAATGGCGGCCACCATGATGGTGAGCGTGCCCACCGTGCTGGCAACCGTTTCATTGATGGCGGCCGTATCGACGATATCGAAGTCATTGGCCTGACCCGCCAGCAGCACCCGCCGCTCCCGCAGCAGGTCAATCAGCGAATTGGTCATGGTGTCCCCATCATAGGCGGAGTCATAGGATATCACCATGTAACCGATGTTGTTGTTGCCGGTGAAGCGGCGCTGGACATTGGTGAGCGGCATGAACACCGAATTGTCATCATCGCCGCCGCCGCCGACTGAGCCGCGCGTGGCAAATACGCCGATCACCTGACACGAGACATTGTTGAGGCGCATGCGCTCACCCACCGGACTCTGTCCGGGGATGAAAATCTCCTCCAGCACCGTCGGGCCGATGATGCAGACGTTGGAACCGGCCTGTTCCTCTGCCGGAGTGAACCGGCGGCCATCATCCATGTCTATTCCGCGCGCATCCATGAAATCGTTGCTGACGCCTTCGACCTTGGTTTCCCAGTCCTGTCCGTTGTGGATGGCGGTGACGTTCTGGTCGACCTGCCCTGCCACGGCCTTCACCCCGGCGATCTGTTCGCGCACGGCGGTGACGTCGTCCTCGTCAAAGGCGCGGAACTGGCCGCGTTCGCCCTGAACCGGGAAGACGATGTAGAGATTGGAGCCGAGCGAACTGATCTGTTCCTCGATATCGGCAGTTACGCCGCGACCCAGCGTGACCATGGTGATCACGGCGGCGACGCCAATGATGATGCCCAGCGTGGTCAGGAAGCTGCGCATCAGGTGGCGGCGGATCTCGCGCATGGCGAGCAGGAGCGTGGTGCCGAACATCAGGCGGTCACGCCTTCATGCTTGCCGTGGCGGACGCGGTTGCCATTCTCCACCCGTTCCACCAGCCCATCCTTGAAGTGGACGATGGTCTTGGCAAAATCGGCCATTTCCGGCTCATGCGTCACCATCAATATGGTGATGCCCTGGCGGTTGAGTTCACCCAGAAACTCCATGATCTCGATCGAGCGTTCGGAATCCAGATTGCCCGTCGGCTCATCGGCCAGCAGCACTTCGGGATCGGTCACCAGCGCACGGGCAATGGCCACGCGCTGCTGCTGACCGCCGGAAAGTTCCGCCGGAGTATGGTGTGCCCAAGGCGCCAGTCCCACACGGTCCAGCGCGCGCATGGCAGAGGCGTGGCGTTCGGACTTGCTTGCCCCGCGATAGACCAGCGGCAGCTCCACATTCTCCACCGCAGTGGTGCGCGCCAGCAGGTTGAAGCCCTGGAAGACGAAGCCGAGGTAACGGCGCCGCAACAATGATCGCTGATCCTTGTTGAGCGATTGCACTTCCGTGCCCAGGAAGCGGAACTTGCCCGTAGTCGGCACGTCCAGGCAGCCCAGAATGTTCATGGTGGTGGATTTGCCCGAGCCCGATGGCCCCATCACGGCAACAAAATCGCCGCGCTGGATGCTCATGTTCACGCCCTTGAGCGCCTGGAATGCAGCCGCGCCCGTGCCAAAGGTCTTGGTTATCCCCTCCAGTTCGATGATGGGGCCTGAGCTCACTGATCAGAGGCCCTGATCGCCGTGATCACCTTCATGCCAGCTTCCAGCTCGTCAGACGTGACCACGGTATAGCGTCCGTCGCTCAGCCCGGTGGTGACCAGTATCGCGCGCGGCTTGCCATCATCGCCCAGTACATAGACATTTTGCTGGCTGCCCGCGCCAATGCTGGCCGTGACCTCTTCGCGTTCAAGCCCGAAGTCATTGCCGGGTCCGCCGCCCAGCTGGACGCCCCCGTCTTCCTCTTGCTTGGGTGGCTCGAAACGCAGCGCGCCATTGGGCACGGCCAGCTGGTTGGCGGTGCTTTCCGTGGCGATATTGGCGGTTGCCGTCATGCCCGGACGCAGCAGTCCGCTGGCGTTGTCCACCGTGAGGCGAGCTTCATATTCGACCACCGAATTGCTGTTTGTTGTCTCAGCTGTAGTGGCGATATTGCCCGATGCGAGGTCCACCCGCTCCACCTGAGCGGGGAACTGGCGGCCCGGATAGGCATCGACGGTGAAGGTGGCGGACTGGTTCGCCTCGACCTGGCCAACATCGGCCTCGTCAATGTCCACGCGCAGCTGCATGATGGCGAGGTCTTCGGCCAGGATGAACAGCGTGGGCGTGTTGAAACTGGCAGCCACGGTCTGGCCCGGTTCCACCTGCCGCACCAGCACCACGCCCGAAACGGGGGAGCGGATCACCGCGCGGTCGCGGTTGGTCAGGGCGGTGGACAGCGATGCCTGCGCCGATGCCACATTGGCTTCTGCCGAAGCGAGCGCGGCCCGGTCACGCCGCACCGATCCTTCGGCCGATTGCATCTCTGCCTGCGAGGGCACGCGGCCATCGGACAGGCGATAGACTTCGCGCAGACGCTCCAGCTGGGCGGTGTCGACTTCCAGCGTGGCGCGTGCCTGCTCAACCGATGCGCGCGAGGCGTTGAGGTTTGCGCGGCTCTGCAGGATCTGATCGTCGATCACATCGGTATTGATCCGCGCCAGCACCTGACCGCGCGATACGATGTCATTCACGTCAACCAGCACGTCATCAATCCGGCCGGATACTTCGGAGCCGACTTCCACCTGGTTGGTGGGGCGCAGATTGCCGGTGGCGGTGACCACCAGATCAAGCGAGCGTGCCTCTACCTCCTCGGTGATATAGTCGACCGGCTGATCGCCGCGGCCAAAGATGGCATAGGCAATCAGCGCCAGAACGATGAGCAGGGCCGGGATCCAGACAATCCGCCGCTTGTAGAATGGTTTGGTGGCGTCTTCGCCCAGAAAGGCATCGATGTCCTGCGCTTGCGTGTCGTTCATCACTCGGTCCTGTCACTGGCAGGTAAGGGGAAGTCCTGCTCGCTCCATCCGCCGCCAAGCGCCTGGGTCAGGCGCACAAAGGCGCTGGCCCTGTCAGCCTGAGCGGAGACGAGCTGGTTACGGGCGGAAAGTAATTGGTTCTCTGCCGAAAGCAGGGTCTGGAAATCGGTCAATCCCGCCTGATACTGGCTGCGCGCCAGTATGGCCGAGTTGCTGGCTGCATCCAGCGCTTCATTGATGATGCCGACGCGGGTGTCGGCGCTGCGCTGGTCAACGGCGGCGCTTTCGACATCTTCCAGCGCGCCCAGAATCGATTGTTCCCATGCCGCCAATGCGCCGCGCGCGCCAGCCTCTGCACTGTCGATCTGCGCCTGTGTGCGGCCGCCATCGAAGATCAGCTGGCTGACGCTGGCAAACACGCTGGATGTCAGCACATCGAAAAGGTTGCTGATGCCCAGCGAATTGGTGCCGATATTGCCGCCCAGCCGAACCAGCGGCAGCAATTGCGCGCGGGCCACGCCGATCCGCGCGGTGCTGGCCAGCAGATTGGCTTCCGCGCCGCGCACATCGGGGCGGCGGCGCAGCACATCAGCGGGGGGCGCAAAGCCCGCCAGCAACGCCGGCTGGGGAATGGGCTTGACCGCCTGAAAAGCAGTCAGCACGCGTCCCGGCGGCTCCCCGATCAGGGTGGAAATGGCATTGGCGGTGGAAGTCAGGCTGCTTTCCAGCGAAGGAATGGTGGCGGCGGTCTGGGCGCGCTGGGTGCGGGCCTGTTCCACATCCAGGCTGGACACCAGCCCCGCCTGATTGCGCCAGCGGGCGATCCGCAGGTTGTCTTCCTGATAGGCCAGCGTGCTGCGGGCAATTTCCAGCTGCTGCGCGATCGAGCGGGCGTTGATGGCGGAAATCGCCACCTGGCCCACGATCAGCCGCTGCAGGTCTGCCAGCGAATATCCGGCGGACAGCAGGTCTGCCTCCGCCGCGTTCACATTGCCGCTGATCTGGCCGAACAGGTCCAGTTCCCACGATGCGTCCGCGCCCAGCGAAAAGCCGAACTGGTTGGTGGACAGATCACCCAGGTCGCGGCTGACCCGTCCGCTGCCCGAAACGGAAGGCAGGAAGCTGGACCGGGCCTGCACCAGACGCGCGCGCGACTGATCCAGCCGTGCGGCGCTTTGCGCCAGGTCCAGATTATTGGCGATGGACGCTTCGACCAGCTGGGTCAGCAGCGGATCGTCCAGCAGCAGCCAGTAATCGGTAATGTCGACGGAGATGGGGGCAGGATCGCTTTGCGCCCACTGATCGGGAATTGCGAAACTGGCCGCAGGCGGAGCAACATCTGCATGGGTGCAGCCGCTGGATAGCAGTGCAATCGCCATGGCTGTACTGCTCAGCACGCCCATTTTCATGTCTGGTTGAAAACCCAAGATTCCCCCGAATGGCACTTATTTGATCCCTGCTGCCCGCCTATCGCCGATCAGTGCTTGCTCCAATTGCAACCTTGTAACAAAGGGTAACAGGCCATCATGCATGTTATCCACCGTATATCGTTGTTCATGAAACTTAATTGCGCACCTGTCCTGCCCGTGCAACGCATTTGCATGCGCTGGCTTATGTTGTTTGGCCTGCTGTTCTTCCCTTTTACTGTCCAGGCCCATCCGGTCCCGTTCAGCTATCTCGATCTCGATCTGCAAGAACAGCAAATCGAAGGCACTTTGACAGTGCATCTGATCGACATCGGACATGAACTTGAAATGGACGAAGTGGCGATATTGCTCGACCAGGGTGTGTTGTCCAGCCAATACAGCCAAATCGGATCAGTTCTTGACGGCATGATCTCGATCGGCGCCGGAGAATTGCCCGCGCCGGAGTGGCAATCGGCAGAACCCTTGCCGGGCGACGATGCCATAAGGCTGCGCTTCACCATTCCCGCCCCGTCACCCGGCGCGCTGGAAGTGGACGCCAATCTGTTCCCGCGCGATCCGCTGCACCAGACCTTCGTCAATGTTTATGAAGATGGCGATCTGCGCCAGCAGTGGCTGTTTGATCGGGGGAGCGACCCGCAGACCTATTTTACCGGAACGAGCGCCGGTGTGCTGGCGGTGATGGGCACCTTCGTCCCGTCCGGCATTCACCACATCATGATCGGGCCGGATCACGTACTCTTCATCATCGGCCTGATCCTGCTGGGCGGCAGCTGGCGGCGGCTGGCGATCATCGTCACCAGCTTCACCATCGGCCATTCGGTGACTTTGTCCCTCGCGGCGCTGGATATCGTGATGATCCCGGCCGGGATCATCGAACCGCTGATCGCGCTCAGCATCGTGGTGGTGGGGGCGGATAACCTGCTGCGCGGCGATGGCCGGGACCTGCGTGCGGGTCTGGCCTTCGCCTTCGGGCTGATCCACGGTTTCGGCTTTGCCTATGTGCTGCGCGAGTTCGGCCTGCCCGATGCATCGCTGGCTTGGTCGCTGTTTTCCTTCAATCTGGGCGTGGAAATCGGCCAGCTGGCTATCGTGGCGGTGGTTGCGGGCCTGATGCTGCTGCTGCGCCGCCGATCCGAAAAAGCGGCGCGACACACCGCGACAATTGGCTCGCTTGCGGTAATGGCGGCTGGTGCCTATTGGTTTGTTGACAGAGTCTTTTTTGCGGGAGTGGGATGATGAAGCGGATTGCGGTCCTTGGGGCCATTGTGGTGAGCGGCCTGACGGCAGTGGGTGTAACTGCGCAGGG
Source organism: Alteraurantiacibacter aestuarii (assembly GCF_009827405.1). Lineage (GTDB taxonomy): Bacteria > Pseudomonadota > Alphaproteobacteria > Sphingomonadales > Sphingomonadaceae > Alteraurantiacibacter > Alteraurantiacibacter aestuarii. Next base: position 416,480 of record NZ_WTYY01000002.1, on the reverse strand, counting down.
CCTGCCCGGCATCGAAGGCATCGAGCATGTGGCCGGCAAGGTCTACAAGATCGCCGGCGCCGGCGGCAACACGGTGGTGTTCGAACGCGCCAATGATGTCGTGCTGATCGATACCAAGCTGCCCAACAGCGGTGAAGCGATCATGACCGAGGTTCGCAAGATCACCGACAAGCCGCTGGCGATGATCATCAACACCCATTCGCACCCCGATCACATGGGTTCCAACAACGAACTGAGCGGTGACGGCATCGAAGTCATCGCACACGTGAATTCGGAAAAGCGGATGGAGGCCGAGGGCGGTCCGTTTGGCGCGTCCAACGTCGATCGCAGCTTCTCCAGCCACATGAAGATCGGTGAAGGCGCTGACGAGATTGACCTGTATTACTTCGGCGCGGGCCATACCGATGGCGATGCCTTCGTGGCCTTCCCCGCCGCGCGCACGGTGATGGCGGGCGATATCTACGCCTGGCACATGTCTCCGCTGATCGATCCCGGCTCCGGCGGCTCCATGCTGGCACTGCCGACTTCGGTGACGGCGGCCTATTACACCATTCCCAACGTCGATTACTGGATTCAGGGTCATGGCGGCGTCAGCACGTCGTCTGAATTCCTCAGCTTCGTGACCTTCAACCGTGCGCTGGTGCAGATTGCCGAGCAGACGGTGCAATCGGGCGGTACGGAGCGTGAAGCGCTCGACCGGCTGGCTGCCAACCCAAGCTTCGCCATCTTCCTGGGTACTGAAACACTGCCGGGCCTGGAATATGGCGGCAGCCCCAAGTCGCGCGCTCTCATCAACCTGATGGTGGCCTTCCAGGAATTGCGCGGCGAAGAACCGCAGCTGATCATGGGCCTGCCACGGGAAGAATGGCCCGAGTAATGTGCTGAGCGCGGCTGCGCTGGGAAACGACCATGACGCCCTGCGCGCCGCGTGCGCGCAGGGCGTTGGTCTGTGCACGATAACCCATATCGAAGGCAGTTTCTCGCGCCGCCTTGGCGCGCAGCTGGCTGTGCGCGCTGATGGCAGCGTTGTTGGCAGCCTGGCCGATGGCTGCCTTGAAAACCAGCTTGCGGCAGAGATCGCCAAGGGCGGGGAGCGCCGGGTAATGCGCTTTGGCGCCGGCTCCCCGATGATCGATTTTCGCCTGCCATGCGGCAGTGGCCTCGACATACTGGTCGATCCCGCTCCCGATCATGCGGCCTGCCGCGATGTGGTGGCAAAGCTTGACCGGCGGGAGGCAGCGATGCTGGCCTTGCCGATGGGAGCACTGGCACAGCGTCATTATGTCCCGGCGCTGCGGCTGGCGCTGTTTGGCGAGGGGCCGGAACTCGATGCGCTGGCCCTTCTCGCGCGGACGGCAGGGCTGGCAGTCGAAACCCACAGCAAGGACGGGAGCGAGGGCCGATCTTCCGATCTTTCGCTGGGCAAGTCCCCCAGCGGCATCGCCATCGACAGATGGTGCGCGGTGATCCTGCTGTTCCACGATCACGAATGGGAGCAGGCGATCCTGCAATGGGCGCTCCAAACACCGGCCTTCTTCATCGGCGCGCAGGGCGGTCAGACCGCGCGCGAGGAGCGGGCCGAGCGCCTGCTGGCCAGCGGCGTTGCGCCCGGCCAGATGGCGCGCATCGCCAGCCCGATCGGCATTGTCCAGCACAGCCGTGAACCCGTGGCGCTGGCGCTGTCCATCCTCGCCTCCGTGGTGGGTGAATATGAGGCGATCCACCCGCACCATGCACCGCGCGGTGGCTGAACCGGCTCCGCTGGTCGCCGTGCTGGCAGCGGGCGGGGCAACGCGCTTTGGCGGCGGCAAGCTGGATGCGTTGTGCGCTGGCAAGCCTGTCGGGCAATGGGTGCTGGATGCGGTTGCAGGGGCGGGGCTTGCCGCAGGCGTGATTGTGGTGGGAGAGGACCCGCCGCAATTTGCACTGGCTTCGGGCTGGAGCCTGATCGTCAATCACAGCGCGGAAGCGGGCCTTGGCACATCGCTGGCTCTGGCGGCAAACCATGCGCAGAAGGCGGATCGAGATCTGCTGGTGCTTCTTGCGGACATGCCGCTGATTACCGCTGCACATTTGCGCGAGTTGGCGTGTCAGCCCGGCACCAGCGCTACCGTGTCTGGTTCGACCTATGCCGGAGTGCCCGCGTTGTTCCACAAATGCCATTTGCCGCAGCTTGAAAAGTCATGCGGTGATCGCGGCGCAGCAGCCTTCTTGACGAGTCTGATCGACCTTGAGCATGTGCAAGTTGATCCTGCCATGCTCATCGATATCGATACGCCCGCCGATCTGGCGCGGGCAGAGCAGATATTGCTCAGGCGCGGGTAGTCACCGGCTCCCCGCCGCGCTGCACGCCGATATGGCAGATGCGGCCTTCGCGCAGGGCATAGGTCACGATCACCCGCACATCGATGTAATCGCCCTTGGCCAGCGCCCCGACCACGAAATCGGGCGCGTCCTGCACGGCGGTGAAGCGGCTGGTGCAATCGACGATCAACCGCTCATCATCGGCATCGAGCGAATGGATGGTCAGCGTCTCGCGCACCGATTTGAACATCTCGCTGTAGAAATCGGCAATGGCCTGCGCGCCGCGGATCGGCGGCAGGCTGCTGAGTTCCAGCACCACGTCATCGGTGTAGAAACGCGTGTAGCGGGCCGGATCGCCCGCCGAAAAGGCGGCGGCGTATGCGTCATAGGCCGCCAGCTGGCTGGGGTGTCCGCCCAGCGGAGCCAATCTGGTCACGCCCTGTTCGGGCGGCCATGCGGCGGTGGTCAATCGGGTGATCCTGCCCGCATCATCCAGATCGTAGCGGGCGAGGAATTTCACCGTGATGCTGTCACCGGGAAACATCTCGCCAAAGGGGAAGTCCGGGCGGTGCCTGGTGGCGTGGAAATCCATGTCGATGTCGGCAAAGATGGTGTTTTCGTCCTGCACATAATGCTGGATGCGCGGACATTCGCGCACGCCGTCATGCGCCCAGGCCAGGAATTCGCGCATCCCCTGCTTGCCGCTGCGCACGCCGCTGCCCGAATGCATGGCGCAGTCTTCGGCGAAGAAGCGCTCCACCAGAGCATCGTCATCGCCGGTCAGGAACATGTCGATATAGGCGAGATAGTCCATGCTCATGCCAGCTCCAGGATCACGAAATCAGTCGCCAGGCTGTCCCCTTCGGCAGCGTTGACGGTGGCAATCGTGCCGGCCTTGGTGGCGCGCAGGATGTTCTCCATCTTCATCGCCTCTATCGTTGCCAGTGGCTGACCGGCAGCTACCTCATCGCCTTGTTCCACATGCAGCTTCATCAGCAGGCCGGGCATCGGGCAGATCAGCAGGCGGGATGTATCGGGCGGTGTCTTTTCCAGCATGTGCTGCGTCAGCGGGGCCAGCCTTGCGGGCAGCACACGCGTGTGATGCCTGCGGCCGTGGGTGGTGATCGTCCAGCGATGGCGCTGGCGGCTGACTTGCAGCCCCAGCCGCTCGGTCCTGCCCGTGGCTTCGGCCAGGCGCATGCCCGGTGCCCATGAACATGTGCCATCGATCCGGTGGCCATCGACGATCGCATGGCCGTCACCCAGCGTCACATGGAACTGCTGGCCATTGTTGAACACCGCCCAGTCGGCGGGCAGCGGCGGCGCTCCGTCGATCTTGCCAGTGGTGCGCCCGGCGCGGGCCGTGCGGGTGAATTCCATGCCCGCCGCGCAGGCAGCGATCACCCGGCACCGCTCCTCATCTGCCGGAGCGCCGGAGAAGCCATCGGGATATTCCTCGGCAATGAAGCCGGTGGAAAGGTCCCCGCTGCGAAAGCGCGGATGCTGCATCAGGGCGGAGAGGAAATCGGTGTTATGGCCCGGCCCCTCGATCTCGAAATCGTCGAGCGCGCGGATCTGCAGGTCCGCCGCCTGATCGCGGGTTTCGCCCCAGGTGATCAGCTTGGCGATCATCGGGTCGTAATGGATGGAGACCTCGCCGCCTTCGGCCACGCCGTCATCCACGCGGACATTGTCCACCCCGCGCAAGCCCCCGCTCCACGGCTTTGCCGGTGGTCTGTAGCGCACCAGCCGCCCGGTGCTGGGCAGGAAGCCGCGATAGGGGTCCTCGGCATAGACGCGCGTTTCGATGGCGTGTCCGTCAATGCCGATATCGGCTTGCGTGAACGGCAGCGCCTCACCTGCGGCAACGCGGATCATCTGTTCGACCAGGTCGATGCCGGTGGTCGCCTCTGTCACGGGGTGTTCCACCTGCAGGCGGGTGTTCATTTCCAGGAAGTAGAAGCTCTCGCCCGTGGGGTCTGCGCCGCTGACGATCAGCTCCACCGTGCCTGCCGAGTGATACCCCACCGCCGCCGCCAGCGCGATGGCCTGTGCGCCCATCTTGGCGCGCATTTCGGGGGTCACGAAGGGGGAGGGGGCTTCCTCCACCACCTTCTGGTGGCGGCGCTGGATCGAGCATTCACGCTCATTCAGATGGACGATATTGCCGTGCTTGTCGCCCAGCACCTGAATTTCGATATGACGCGGGTGTTCGATGAATTTCTCAATGAACACGCGCTCATCGCCAAAGCTGTGAAGCCCCTCTCGCTGGGTGGCCTCGAAGCCGTCCTCCACGTCCGTATCATTCCACGCCAGCCGCATGCCCTTGCCGCCGCCGCCCGCGCTGGCCTTCATCATCACCGGATAACCGATACGGTTTGCTTCTTTCAAAGCATGTGCCGTATCGGAGATTTCACCGTCAGAGCCGGGAACGGTATTCACGCCCGCCCTGGCGGCGAGCCGCTTGGATTCAATCTTGTCACCCATCGCCGCAATGGCGTTCACCGGCGGACCGATAAAGGCGATGCCCTCGGCCTCCAGCGCTTCCACGAAACTGGCCCGTTCGGACAGGAAGCCATAGCCGGGATGCACCGCCTGTGCGCCAGTTGCCTTGCAGGCTGCGATGATCTTGTCCGCCAGCAGATAACTCTCCGCCGCCGGAGCAGGACCGATATGCACCGCCTCATCCGCCATGCGCACAAATGGCGCGCGCGCATCGGCATCGGAATAGACCGCCACCGTGGCAATCCCCATGCGCCGCGCAGTGGTGATAACCCGGCAGGCGATTTCGCCGCGATTGGCGATCAGGATTTTGGTGAACATCAGACCCTGCCTTCCCTGTCACCCTGAACTTGTTTCAGGGTCCATTTCGCAAATCGATGCGTTGCCGCAGCTTGCCGGATGGATGCTGAAACGAGTTCAGCATGACGAAAATTGATTGCGAACATGGGTGTGATCAAACCTTCGCCAGTCCGGCATCCAGATCGGCAATGATATCGTCGATATGCTCAATCCCCACGGACACACGCACCACGTCCGGACCCGCACCAGCCGCAACCAGTTCCTCTGCCGAAAGCTGGCTGTGGGTGGTGGAGGCGGGGTGGATGATCAGGCTGCGGGTGTCGCCGATATTGGCCAGGTGGCTGAACAGCTCCACGCCTTCGACCAGCTTGACGCCTGCCTCAAATCCGCCCTTCAGCCCGAAGGTGAACACCGCGCCGCCGAGGCCGCCCAGATATTGCTGCGCCAATGCGTGATAGGGATCGTCCGGCAGGCCGGCATAGGACACCCAGCCAACCTTGGGATGCGCCTTCAGCCATGTGGCCAGCGCCAGCGCATTGCTGCAATGCCGCTCCATCCGCAGCGCCAGCGTCTCCATGCCGGTCAGCGTCAGGAAGGCGTTTTGCGGAGCCATTGCCGGGCCCAGATCGCGCAGGCCCAGCACCCGGCACCCGATGATGAAGGCGATGGGGCCAACCGGCGCCAGCGCATCGGTCAGCACCGCGCCGTGGTATGACGGATTGGGTGCGGTGAGCGAGGGGAACTTGTCGCTGGCGGCCCAGTCAAACTTGCCCGAATCCACGATCAGACCGCCGACCGAATTGCCATGGCCGTTGAGGAATTTGGTGGTCGAATGAACGACAATATCGGCGCCATGTTCAATCGGGCGGCACAGGGCGGGGCTGGCCATGGTGTTGTCCACCATCAGCGGCACGCCTGCTTCATGCGCGACCTTGGCCAGCGCGGCGATATCCGTCACCACGCCGCCGGGATTGGCGAGGCTTTCGACGAACACCACGCGGGTATTCTCATCAATGGCCGCCGCCACTTCTGCCAGATTATCGGCATCGACAAAGCGCGCCTCCCAGCCGAATTTCTGGAAGCTGTTGCCAATCTGGTTGAGCGATCCGCCGTACAGCTTCTTCGCCGCGACGATGTTGCAGCCCGGTTCCATCAGCGTGTGAAAGGCGATGAACTGCGCCGCATGGCCCGATGCCACACCCAGCGCGCCCACGCCGCCTTCCAGCGCCGCGATCTTGCCTTCCAGCGCGGCATTGGTGGGGTTCATGATGCGGGTGTAGATATTGCCGAATTCCTGCAGCGAGAACAGCTTGGCCGCATGCTCGGCATCGTCGAACACGTAACTGGCCGTCTGGTAGATCGGCGTGATCCGCGCCTTGGTGGTGGGATCAGGCTCGCAGCCAGCGTGGACAGTGAGTGTTTCGAGGCGTTGGTTGGTCATTGAGTTTCCTCCCCCAAGTCTAGTTCTGGCCCGAACTGGGCACGATAGAAGCGCATCATATCCTCAATTTCGTCAGCCCGCACGGCGGCAAGACGCGCGCTGCAGAAATTGCGGTCGGCAGTTCCACCCCAGCCGCCACGCCCCCTGTGCGCTTCGGCTTCGCACTGGGCGGCGGCATAATCCCGCCATGCCTCTTGCGACAAGGTGAGCAGGTCCATCAAGGCCGGGATATTGCAGCCGGTGGTGCTGTCTTCGCGTGTGCACTCATCGCGCAGGTAACTGTCAGCAACGTCGGCAATCAGCACCGACTGGTCCCATGTCGTCTCAAGCTCGCCTTCAGCCAGCGCGGCAAGCTGCTGGGAGCACGTCAACTCGCCGGGATATGCCGGGCCGTGGCACCACTTATCGCCCGCTGCGAAGCGCTGGGTGCGCGAAAGGCCCGGCTGCGCCATGGCATCCTCCAGCGTTTCGAACTGCGTGATCGCGTCATCCGCAACTTGCCCGGAAGCGCTGGCAGGAAGCAGGGAAAATGCGGCGGCGAGCACCAGCAATGTCGCCTGCGTTCTCATTCCGCCGCCGCCATTTTGCACGCCCGCATCGGTTCCGCGCCCTGCATCGGCGTTAACCCCAGCCGCGCAAACATCGCCGCATCCTCATCATCGCCCGCATTGGGCGCGGTGAGGAGCTTGTCGCCGGTGAAGATCGAGTTCGCCCCAGCCATGAAACACATGGCCTGCGTGGCCTCGCTCATGGACTCGCGGCCTGCAGACAGGCGCACCATGCTTAGCGGCATGCAGATGCGCGCCACGGCGATGGTGCGGATGAATTCGATATCGTCGATTTTCGCCAGCGGTGTATCCGCCAGCATATCGCCCAGCACCGTGCCTTTTACCGGCACCAGCGCATTGACCGGCACGCTTTCGGGATGCCGCTCCAAGGTTGCCAGCGTGTGGACGAAGCCCACCCGATCGCTGCGCGTTTCGCCCATGCCGACGATGCCGCCCGAACAGACGTTGATGCCCGATTGGCGGACGTTACCCAGCGTATCCAGCCGGTCCTGATAATTGCGCGTGGTGATAACCCGTTCGTAATATTCCGGCCCGGTGTCGATATTGTGGTTGTAGTAATCGAGGCCCGCCTCGGCCAGCATATCGGCCTGTTGGGGCGTCAACATGCCCAGCGTCATGCAGGTTTCCAGCCCCATGGCGCGCACACCGGCCACGATCTGCACAATCGCGGGCATGTCGCGGTCCTTGGGATTGCGCCATGCCGCGCCCATGCAGAAGCGCTGGCTGCCCGCATCCTTGGCCTGCGCGGCGCGCTGGAGGACTTGTTGCACGTCCATCAGCTTGGTCGCCTCAACGCCGCTGTCAGCCTTCACGCTTTGGCTGCAATAGCCGCAGTCTTCCGGGCAACCGCCGGTCTTGATCGACAGCAGAGTGCACAATTGCACCTCGTCTGCGGCATGGTGCAGGCGGTGCGTTTCGGCGGCGCGGAAGACCAGTTCAGTGAACGGCAGGTCAAACAGCGCGGCGATTTCCTCGCGGGTCCAGTCGGTGCGGATTTGGGTCATTCAGGGTCCTCAATCGGCGGCATATTATGCCCCAGCAGGCGAAGCATATCGGCTGCGCATTCGACCACGTTGGAGCCGGGGCCGTAAATGCCCTGCACACCTGCTTCGCGCAGGAAATCATAGTCTTGCGGCGGAATAACGCCACCTGCCACCACCTTGATATCGGCGCGGCCTGCTTCGCGAAGATGCTGGATCAGTTCGGGCACGAGCGTCTTGTGACCAGCCGCCAGCGAGCTTGCGCCGACCGCATCCACGTCCAGTTCCAGCGCCATTGTAGCGGTTTCTTGCGGTGTCTGGAACAGCGGCCCGCTGGTGACGTCAAAGCCCATTCCGGCAAAGGCCCCGGCGATGACATTGGCGCCGCGATCGTGCCCATCCTGCCCCATCTTGGCCACCAGCAGGCGCGGTTTGCGGCCAAGGCGGGCGGTCACTGCCTCTACTCCGGCGATCACCTGCGCATAGCGGGCATCGCCGGCATAGGCCTGCTTATAGACGCCGGTGACGGGTGTGGGGGTTGTGCCATAGCGGCCGAACACGTCCTCCATCGCGGCGGAAATCTCGCCCAGTGTCGCATCGGCGCGGGCCGCTTCCACGGCGAGGGCGAGCAGGTTGCCGTCCCCCCTTGCACCCTCTCGCAATGCGTCCAGGGCCGCCTTGCATGCAGCTTCATCACGGCCACTTCGCACCTTGGCAAGGCGCGTGATCTGCCCAAGCCGCACGGCGTGATTATCAATGTCGAGCGTGTCGATGCGGGAGCGGTCTTCGGATGGATATTTGTTCACCCCCACCACCACGTCTTCGCCCCGGTCCACGCGCGCCTGCCTGGCGGCAGCGGCTTCTTCGATGCGGCGCTTGGGCATGCCGCTGGCGACAGCTGCGGTCATGCCGCCAAGCGCGTCCACCTCGGCCATCAGTTCGCGCGCCTTGTCGGCCAGTTCCGCTGTCAGAGCCTCGACATAATAGCTGCCGCCCAGCGGATCGACGACATTGGTGATGCCCGTCTCCTCGGCCAGCACCAGCTGCGTGTTGCGGGCGATGCGGGCGGAAAAATCGGTCGGCAGGGCCAGCGCCTCATCCAGCGCATTGGTGTGCAGGCTTTGCGTGCCGCCCAAGATGGCCGCCATCGCCTCCACCGTGGTGCGGATGACATTGTTGTAGGGGTCCTGCTCCTGCAGCGACACGCCGGACGTCTGGCAATGGGTGCGCAGCATCTTTGACTTGGGATTTTGCGCCCCAAGCCCCTCCATCACCTCATGCCACAGCGTTCGTGCAGCGCGCAGCTTGGCGACCTCCATGAACACATTCATGCCTATGCCGAAGAAGAACGACAGGCGCGGGGCGAAATCATCGATATGCTGGCCCGCTGCCACGGCGCGTTTCACATATTCCTTGCCGTCGGCGATGGTGAAGGCGAGCTCCTGCACCGCCGTCGCACCCGCTTCATGCATGTGATAGCCGCTGATGGAGATCGAGTTGAAACGCGGCATTTCGGCGGAACAATAGGCGATAATGTCCGACACAATCCGCATGCTTGGCTGCGGCGGATAGATGTAGGTGTTGCGGACCATGAACTCCTTGAGAATGTCGTTCTGGATCGTCCCGGACAGCTGATCGCGCGAAACGCCCTGCCGTTCCGCCGCCACGATATAGAAGGCCATGACCGGGATAACCGCGCCGTTCATTGTCATCGAAACACTCATTTCACCGAGCGGGATCTGGTCAAACAGGATCTGCATGTCGGCCACCGTATCGATGGCCACGCCCGCCTTGCCGACATCGCCGACAACGCGCGGATGATCGGAGTCATACCCGCGGTGCGTGGCGAGGTCGAAAGCCACGCTCAGTCCCTTTTGCCCGGCGGCGAGGTTGCGGCGGTAGAAGGCGTTGGAATCCTCGGCGGTGGAGAAGCCCGCATACTGCCGGATCGTCCACGGGCGGCCGGTGTACATGCTGGCATAAGGCCCGCGCGTGAAGGGCGCGAAGCCCGGCAGGCCGGGATCGGCAGGGGCGTCTTCAGCGGTGTAGAGCGGCTGGATCGCGATGCCTTCGGGCGTGTGCCAGGTGAGGTCGCGGCCTTTCACCTCTTTGGAGGCCTTGGCCTGCCATTCGGATTTGTCAGCCACGAACAACTCCCCCGTCATGCTGAACTTGTTTCAGCATCCATGTGCTCGCTTCAACAGACGGCGCAATTGGAGAAATGGACCCTGAAACAAGTTCAGGGTGACGATATTGATTAAACATCACCCGGAGTTTCCATGATCTCTGTCAGGATGCCGCCCATGTCCTTTGGGTGGACGAAGAAGATCGGCGTGCCATGCGCGCCAATGCGCGTGGGGCCAAGGATGCGCTTGCCCTGCGCTTCGAAATTGGTCCGCGCCGCCTCGATATCAGGCACTTCGAAACACATGTGATGCTGTCCGCCCAGCGGGTTCCTGGCGAGGAAACTGGTGATGGGCGATGTCTTATCCAGCGGGCTGAGCAGTTCCATCTGCGCCGCGCCTTCGGCAGTATCCATGAAGCACACCAGCACGCCCTGTTCGGGCATTTCGAACGGGGGCGTGGTCAGCGTGGCACCCGCGCTCTCCCGCCAATGGGCAATCGCCGCGTCCATATCGGGCACGGCAATGCCGACATGGTTCAGGCGTCCGAGTTTCATGGTGTTTGCCTCTCCCGAATAGCTCGGACGAAGGCTAGCCCAATCCGCAGGCCTTTACCAACTCGCTGATGTTGGGGATCACCAGATCTGGGGTCTTTTCGGGCGGCTGGCTCGCCCATTGCGCGGCATCGGTGGCTCCGCTGGTGACGGCAATGCCGATGGCGCCGCTGGCGACGGCCATCTGCATTTCGGCGGTGGCATCGTCTCCCACCACGCCCACGTCCTGCTGCGCGCAGCCCAGAACCTCGGCGATCATCTCCATCGCGTGCGTGCTGGGCTTGCCAGTGGGTTCAGGCTCCATCCCGGTGACGCGCGAAATCGCCCCGTTGATGGCGCAGCTATAGCCGAAGCTGCGGCCTTCCTTGGTGGCGAAATACGGCACGTCGGAAGCGGACAGGAACGCTGCGCCATCCAGCACCCGGCTGCAGGCGATGTGGATATGGTCCATCACGCATTCGGGATGCCAGGCGACATAGACCGCATCGGCATAATCCGCCGCCGCATCGCCCGGCAGGCAGCAGTTGATGGCCATTTCGGACAGCGCATCGACCACGCCCTGCGTGCCCAGCACCAGCACATTGTCATAGCCCCGGTCCGCAATCACGCGCGCGGCCACGGAGTTGGGGGTGAACAGCTTTTCGTCCGGCACGGGAACGCCCGCATCGCGCAGGCGCGGGCCCTGTACGCGCGCGGCATAGGCGCTGCCATTGGTCAGCGCGAGCCACGGAATGCCCAGCCGGTCCAGCTCCTGCAGAGCCTCAGCCGCGCCTTCAATCGCGTCATAACTGCCCAGCTTGCGGTTGGACAGGATCAGCGTTCCGTCCAGATCGAACATGAAGCCTTTGGGTGTGCGAACGCTCATGCAGAAACTTCCAGTTTGAAATCGTCTTTTTCGACGCTGAACTGATCGACATCGCGGCGGGCCAGGATAGTGCGGACAAGCTCCATCACCGCCACCGTATCGGGATCATATTCTTGGCGAGCGGGACCGGCGGCCTGCATTGCATCGACCAGATCGACGGGCATGGTGGCGCGCAGCAGGAATTCCTCGTCAGACAGGTTCGATCCGATCCTGCGGCGCAGTTCGGGCAGGTCGGCCATGCCGGTTTCGGCCTGCAATTCCTTCGTTCGCGGATTGGCCATGATGCGGTCCATCACCGCCTGATCGACCGGAGCATTGGGGCGGCCAAACTTGCCGATGGCGAAGCGGATGATCTCATCCGGGATGATCGCCCAGCGTTCCTTGCCGGTCACGTTCATCACCGCCTGCGTCTGCAGCATCTGGGCAAAGGGGGTCATCACGATGGGCCAGCCCAGTTCCTCACGCACGCGGCCGATTTCCTCGATCACTGCGCCTTCCAGATGGCTCGCGCGCTGGTCTGCCAGATGGCGGCGCATGGTGCCGACCATTCCGCCGGGCAGGTTGTGTTTGTAATAGGCGGCATCGAACGCCATCGGGCTGCCGGTGGGAAGCCCCTCGGCCTCGGCCATGGCAGTCCAGAAATCGGCGACTTCCTGTGCGGCCTCGTCATCGATATCGACGGTGTGGCCCTGTGCCCGCAGATTGGCGATCATGCGCATGATCGGCGGATTGCTGGTGCCATCCGCTGCGCCGCCGCTGGCGCATTGCACGGCGGTAACGCCCAGTTCCGCAGCTTCCAGACAGGCCGGTTCGGCCTGGCCGATGGTGCAGTGATTGTGCAGTTCCAGCGCCTTGTCGCCGATCTGGGCCATGATGGCGGGGATCAGTGTCTGTGCGCGCTTGGGGGTCAGCAGGCCGCCGGGGTCCTTGATATACAGCGCGTCAATGTCCGGGCTGGCGGCCATGATCCGCGCGGCCTCGGCATAATGGGCATCGTCGTGGATCGGGCTGATGGAGAACACCAGCGCGCCCACCACCTGCTCTCCGCCAGCGCGCTTGACCAGCTTCGCCACTTCCACATTGCTGCTGGCGTCATTCATCGGATCGGCCAGCGCGAAACGGCGGATGCCGTTGGTGGCCAGCGTCCTGAATGCCAGCTCCATGAAATCGGGCGTGGCGGTTTCCCACGCGATGAAGCGGAAGCCGGTGGACAGGAACTGCAGCGGCGTGTCCTTGCAGATCGCCGCCATGGAGCGAATGCGCTCCCACGGGTCTTCCTGCTTGTAGCGCACCGCCACGCCCATGTGGGTGGAGGTGGTGAAATCGATTGCCTTGTAGCCCGCGCGCTCCATCGCAGGCGCCACGGTCAGCGTCTTGGCGGTATCGACGCCGAGCGCCCCCCACAGGCACTGATTGCCATCACGCAGGCTTGTCTCGACGATCTGGATATTGGCCATCAGCCGCCCACTTTCACGCGGACCAGCGGCTGGCCTTCTTCCACCGGCTTGCCGTTCTCGGCCAGGATCGCGGTGACAGTGCCGGAAACGCCGGCGCGGATCGGATTCATCAGCTTCATCACCTCGATAATGGCGATGGTTGTATCCTCGCTGACGCTGTCGCCAAGCTGGACAAAGGGCGGTTCGCCCGGTCGCGGGGTGAGGTAGAAATTGCCCAACAGCGGCGCGACCACGTCGACTTCTCCGGCACCGGGGCCGCTGCTGGCGGAAGGTGCGGGAGCGGGTGCTGGTGCCGGTGCTGCATTGCGTGAGGGTGCACGGCCAGACCTGGCGGGCGGGGCCTCATCCTCAATCTCTTCATCATCGCCGCCGCTCCATCCGCCGCCGCCATCGCGGCGAATACGCAGGCGAAATTCGCCCATCTGCAGATCGAGCGAACGGAAGTGGCTTTCGTCCAGCAGCGCAGCAATCTCGGCAATGTCCTTGCCGGTAAGGCGGCTCACTTCCTGCCCCCGAAGATGTTCATCACATGCGCCAGTGGGTTATCGACCGGCTTGGTCACCGATGCCACGTCCTTGGCCGACCACACGGTTTCGGGCCGCGACTGGAGCAGCAATATGTTGCCGTCCTTGTCCAGCGCCCATTCGATATCCTGCGCCTTGCCGTAATGCCGCTCCACCTTGCGGCCCACTTCGCGCAGGCCCATCAGGTCTTCGTCTGTCAGGCAGGGTGTGGTGCGTTCATCGCCTTCCAGCTCAATCTCGACAATGCCGCCGCCCGGTGCGGGCACCTGCTTGGCGTGCTTGTCCGAGATATCGCGCGCGGAAATCTCTCCGGTGATCTTGCCGACCACCCATTTGTCCGGCGTTACCTCGCCTGAGACGACAGAGGAGCCAAGCCCCCATGCGCCTTCGATGGTGATCACGGACTTGTCGCCGGTGGTCGGGCTGCGGGTGAACATCACCCCGGCACAGCGCGCATCGACCATCTGCTGGATGACCACGGCCATCGCCACGCCATCCTCGGGAAAGTCCTGCTTGCGGCGATAGATCATGCTCTCGACCGAATAGAGACTGCCCCAGCATTCGCGCACCTTCATCGCCATGTCCTGCGCGGTCAGCACCCACAGGAATGTGTCCTGCAGGCCGGCAAAGCTGGCATCGTCGGCGTCTTCAGTGGTGGCGGAGGATCGCACGGCGACCGGCTGGCCGTCCGGGCACAGCTCGTCCATCGCCGACATGATCGCCTGTTCCACCGCTGGCGGCATGGGTTCGTTCATCACGCGGGCGCGCAATTGTTCGGACAGGCGGGTGGCCGCGCCCAGGTCATTGGGGTCGAGCGCTTCGACCTGCCCGCGCACGTCCTCGCGCGCTTCCAGTGCGGCGAGGAATGTCTCGAACGCGCTGGTGGTGACCACGAAACCGGGCGGCACGGCAATGCCGGCCTGCGTCAGCTCACCCAGAGAGCCGCCCTTTCCGCCCACGGTCGGGCGATCGGCAATGCCGACATCGGCAAACCATGCAACAGCAGGGGTCATTGGCTCAGACTTCCTCGAGCAGTTTTTCTGCATCCGCGTCCAGATCATCGAGGATGGTCACGGTGCCGCGGCCGCCATCCACGCGGATGCGCATGCCGTCCTTGATCAGCTTGGTCGCCTTGCCCGTGCCGACAACGGCGGGCAGGCCATATTCGCGCGCCACGATGGCCATGTGGCTCATCGATCCGCCAATGTCCGATACCGCCGCGCCAATCTTCTGGAAGATCGGCGACCAGGTGGGGTTGGTAACCTGGCACACCAGGATATCGCCCTGCTGGATGCGGCCCATCTCGGCCACGGACTTGACCACGCGCGCGGTGCCTTCGACCACGCCCGAACAGGCGGCAAAGCCTTTCAGTTCCTTCTCGTTCTCGGTTCCGTCGTCGAGCCATTTGTCGAGATTTTCGCGGGTGATGCCCCACAGCATGTTGATGGCCGGATCGTCGATCGCATCGGGAACGGCGCCAAGGGCAGGCGGGCAGTCATGCTTGCCCCATTCCTCAATCGCCGCCCGGCGCTGGGCCACCAGTGCAGGCCAGTGCTTGGGGCCGCGCGCTTCGGCGCCGATGCCCCACGCGAGCATCAGGTCGATGATCGCGCTTTCCAGCTCATATTGGGTGAGGTGGAACACGTCCTCCTCCACCCCGTCGTCACCGAAGAAGCCATGTGCCAGCAGCAACCGGCCAAACTCCCGGATCTTGTTGAAGAACAGGTTGGTGTACCAGTGCTCGCAATAGAACTTGTGGCCTTCGACGTATGGGAACACGCGGTGCGCCAGACTGATCAGCTGGTCATAGGTGGCCTTGTCTTCCTCTGTGTCCAGCAGTTCGCGGTAATCGATCACCAGCTGTTCACGCTCTTCGATCAGCTGCGCGGTCGGGCGTTCCAGGTTCATGCCGGCCTTGATCTTCTCGATATAGCCGGGGAAGGCGGCGAAGGGCAGCGACAGGTCATCATTCCAGCTGCGGTGATAATGGTAGAAGCCATCGCCGCTGCTGACGTTGAACCACGGGTTGCGGCTGGTCTCCAGCTCGGCCAGCCATGCCTGGCCTTTCTCACCCAGCGCGTCGAGGTCTGTCAGCACCTTTTCGATATCGGCATTGTCGACGAAATGCGCATCCACGCCCAGTTCCACCGCGCTGCGGGCGAGGCGCTTCACTTCCTCGTCCGGGCGGAAGATCTCGGCTTCCATGCCCGCCACCATGCGGCTGATCGCCTGGTCGGAAATCTCCGGGAAGGCCTTCTTGCAGAAATCGAAAAAGGTCATGTAGGCGCCATAGCCCAGCAGCAGGAATTCGAAGTGGTGGTGCCACATCCGGTGGTACCCTTCGATCTGCTTCTGGTAGATCACCAGCAGATCATGACTGGCGGCCACGCCCTTGCCGGTATGGGTCGTTTCGATCGGCTCATAATCGGGCAGGGACGGGGTGGGCAGCGCCTGCGCATCGGCGATCAGCGCCTTCATCTTGTCTTTCCACTGGGCGTACAGGTCTTCCCAGTTTTCGTAATAATAGAAGGCGCGCTTCTGGAATTCGCCAATGCGCTCCTCGATCTCGGCCGGATCGGTCACCGCCACGCCGCCGATGAACACGCGGCCGTTGATGACGCGGTGTTCAATGCCCTTGGCCGTGGGCAGCACATGCACGCGGGTGTTGAACGCGCCCATCGCGACATAGGCGGCCTCTGCCGTGATCATGTCGAAATGATGCATCGGCTCGGGAAAATGCATGGAGTTGTAGAACCAGAACTTGCTGTCATCCTCCGGCACGAAATGGGTGTAATAGGGGTATGCGGCCTGCGCCTGCTCAGTGCCCGGCACCACTTCCAGCGAACTGGGAAGCGGGAAGCCCTTTTTCGTATCGCTCATGGATATCCTCTCAAGCAATTTAGGGGCGCCGCCCTGCCTCTTGTGGACAGTGGCGGCGCGCCCAGGCCTCCTCTCCGAGGCTTAACTTTGCGCACTTTTCGACCCGAAGTGCTCAAAGGCTGATCGTCATTTGAAACGGTGATACAGCACTGCGGGGTTAAACCCCAAGGATTCTTGCGCATATCAATTAGGATAAAAGCGCAGGGTAATTTGTCTTGGTTGCATGTGAGACAAGCGCGCGAGAGGCCACTTTCCAAGCTGCCGGTTCAGGCGCATCTCATCATCCGGGGGGCTGCCTGATTCGCGGCATGCCAACGCTGGAGACCTGCTGCCAAATCATGCCCACGACAAGTGAGACCTTCCTCGTCGCCCTGCTGCTGATCTTCACCGTGCCCTTTGCCATATGGCGAGGGCTGCGCACGGATTACTATGCTCCGCTGGTGGTGGTGCAGATAATTGGCGGCATCGTGCTGGGGCCGGGCGTGCTGGGGGCAGTCTGGCCAGCCTATTATTCCGCCATCTTCACCCCCGATGTGATCGGTGCACTGAACGGTATTGCGTGGTGGGCGGTGATGATGTTCGTGTTCGTGGCGGGTGTGGAACTGGATCTGAGTGCGGCCTGGGCCAACCGCCGGGAATCCGCGATCACCGCCTCGCTGGCGCTGGCAACGCCGCTGGCATTTGGCGCGGCGGCAGGTGCGCTGGTGCTTGCCACACCGGGCTGGCTGGGGCCGCAAGGCTCGCTTGCGCAGGGCGTGCTGGGCATTGGCATGGCCTGCGCGGTCACCGCCTTGCCGATCCTGGTCCTGCTGATGGAGAAGCTGGGCATTTTCCACCAGCCGCTGGGCCAGCGCCTGCTGCGCTATGCCAGTCTGGATGATCTGGCGATCTGGGGGGTGCTGGCTATCATCCTGCTGGATGTGGAGCGGATCGCGCGGCAGGGCGCGTTCCTGCTGGCATTCGCGCTGGCGGCCCGGGCCGTGCGCAAGGCCATGCGCAGACTGGCGGAAACCGATCGCTGGTATGTGGGTCTGGTGTGGCTGGCAGGCTGCGGTCTGGCGGCGGACTGGGCCGGGCTGCACTTCATGGTCGGTGCCTTTCTGGCCGGCTGCGTGCTCGATACCGGCTGGTTTTCGCGCCAGAAGCTCGACTCCTTCCGCGAGATTGTACTGCTTACGGTGATGCCGGTGTTTTTCCTGTCCACCGGCCTCAGAACGGACTGGAGCGGCGGCGGTCTGGCAGTTTTCGCCGTGGCCGGCCTGCTGCTGGCGGCATCAGTGGCGGGCAAGCTGGTGGGCGTACATATGGCCGGGCGCCTGCTCGGCTGGCGCAAGGGGGAGGCATCGCTGATCGGCTGGCTGTTGCAGACCAAGGCGCTGATCATGATCATTTTTGCCAATGTCCTGCTCGACAAGGCGATCATCACTTCGCAGACCTTCACCGCGCTGCTGCTGATGGCGGTGGCCAGCACCATGCTGACCGTGCCGATGGTGTCCCCGCGCCTCAGGCGGTTGCAGGACGTGAGTGAATAGGCAGGATCAAATCGCTTGTTTTTGGCGGCCCGCGCGATCAGGCTGGCTGGCGACTGTTTGAACAAGCGGGGAAGGTCTCATGACACTTGAAGGCGGATGCCTTTGTGCAAGGTCGCGCTATGCGATTTCTGGCGAAGTCGAGTGGGCGGGCAGCTGCTATTGCACCGACTGCCAGAAGGAATCGGGCAGCGGCCACCTGACCGCCGTCGCCGTGCCGGCTGCTGCGATCAGTTTTTCAGGACCGACAAGAGTGTTCCAGTCCATTGGCGGCAGTGGCGGCAATATTGACCGGATTTTCTGCGCCGAATGCGGCAGCACGCTGTTCAGCCATCCGCATGTGATGGGTGACATACGCATCGTGCGCGCTGGCACGCTGGACGATTCCTCTGCCGTTGAACCGGCCATGGCGGTGTTCTGCAGCCAGGCGTCGGCGTGGGACCAGCCGCCGGCGGGCATCGCCACCTTCGCCCAGATGCCGCCAGTCCAGTAACTCGCCGGGTGAGGTAGCACACGATGTCGGCACGCCTGGTGGAAGTCTATCTGCCCGATACCCATGCCGATCGGCTGGAGATCGTGCTCGCCCGCCATGCGCGCCGCTTCTGGCGTGAAAGCGTGCCGGGCAATCAGGAGAAGTACTCCTGCCTGGTCCAGCAACGCTATACCGAACGCCTGCTGGAAGACCTTGAGAGCGAATTTGCCGAGCTGGAGGGCTTCACCGCGCTTGTCTCTCAGATAGAGGCGGCCATTCCTCCCGTGATCGAATCCGCCGAAACGGAACTGATCGATCTTCGCGACAGGCCACCACCCACGCGGCTGGAGCGTTTTCTTACCCGTGACCGCATCAGCACCGACGAGCTGTATGACGATATCGAGGAAAGCCTCCACATCACCCCCAGCTTCCTGCTCACGGTATTGCTGTCTGCGGTGATTGCCGGGCTGGGCATGCGCAGCGGACAGACCGCGGTGGTGATCGGCGCCATGATCATCGCCCCGCTGCTGGGCCCGACAATGGGTGTGGCGCTGGCGGCAACGGTGGGCAATGGAAAGCTGGGCCGCGAGGCCGCGATCACGCTGACAGTGGGCAGCATCGTTGCCGTGCTGGCCGGGGTCGCAGTGGGCATGATGGTGGAGATCGATCCGCTGGTGCCCGAATTGCACAACCGCACGCTGGTGCAGCCTGCCGATATTGCGCTGGCGCTGGCTTGCGGAATGGCGGGCGTGCTGGCGTTCAGCCGCGCTGCCTCGCTCACGCTGGTGGGGGTGATGATCGCCGTCGCGCTGGTGCCGCCGCTGGCCGCTTCGGGCATTTACCTTGGCGCCGGATATCCGGTGGCGAGCGGCAATGCGCTGTTCCTGTTCACCATCAACCTGGTGTGCGTGAACGTGGCGGGCATCGCCACCTTCCTGTTTCAGGGCCTGCCGCCCAAGAGCTGGCGCATGACTGGCGGCATCTTCGCCACCTGGACGGTGGTGCTGATCATCCTGGCATCGCTGATGGCCGGACGGCTGGTGCTGGGGCTGGGCACGCTTGAACATGTCGGCAGCGCGCTGGCTCCGATGATGTAGTTCCCTGCGGGGGATCGGGGCTTGTCCTGCGCTGCTGCGGGGTGCACCTATCAAGCCAGTCCCGAGCGCCTGCAACGGGCATTGGCCGGGTATGGAGGGGATAATGGCAGAGTTTTTTCGCGCGATTCACGCCAGGGCCTGCGCCGCTGCCGGTGCATTGATGCTGCTTGCCCTGCTGCCGCAGGCCGCCTCCGCTCAGGCCCCCGCCGCTCAGGCCGCCACCGCTCACGACTGTGACAGGCAATGTCTTTCTGGGATGATCACCGCCTATATCGATGCCCTGGTTGCGCATGATCCGGCAAATCTGCCTTTGCCCGAGCATGTGCGTTTTACCGAGGATTCGTACGAAATCGAAATTGGTCAGGGCTTGTGGGAAACGGTCACGGCCAAGGGCGGCTTTCGGCAGGATTACATAGACAGCGCAAGGCAGATCGCCGCCGCGCATGTGGAGCTTCGCGAAGGCGACATCCCGGTGCTCTATTCACTTGTCCTGCATGTGGAGGACAGCCGGATTGCCGGCATCGAAACGCTGATCCAGCGTATTGCACCGGATTCGCCGTGGCAGCCGACACAGCTTGGCGCGCCGATCCGGGGGATGAATGATCCGGTGCCAGCCGCACAAAGGCAATCGCGCGAATCCATGATCCGAACGGCGCTGACCTATACCGAAGGGCTCAGGATCGGCAATTTCACCGACGGCGGCACGCCCTTTGCGGCGCAAACCTACCGCGTGGAAAACGGGGTGATCACTGCCGGGCCGGGCTGCGGACGCGCAGATTGCGGCATGTATGCCCAGCGCATCATGCTGCATCCCGATATCATCCCCAGCGTGGCTGCGGTGGATGAGGAGAACGGCGTGGTGGTGCTGTGGATGAACTTTGGCTTCACCAATTCCTATGGCGATGGCAATGCGCTGGTGACGTATGAGGCGTTCAAGATATGGGGCGGACAGATCCGGTCGATCAACGCCTTTTTCCGCACCATGCCACTGGCAACTCCGCGCTTCTGGAATTCGACGGACCCGATTGCCATTCCATAGGGCCGGGCCAAATTCCGGCGTTCCAGCCCGGATATGATCAGCTGCGCGGAGCGTTTCCTGCGCGCCATTCACGCGGGGTGACGCCATAGCGTTTGCGGAACAGGCGGGTGAAATATCCCGGATCGAGGAAGCCGGTGCGAAAGGCGATATCGGCGATCGACAGATTGCCCGCGCGCGGATCGCACAGCAACTCGCTTGCCCGGTCCAGCCTGGTGGCGTTGAGTTCCTGCACAAAGCTGGTGCTGCTGCCTGCCAGCAGCGTCTGCAGATAGCGTTTGGAAATGCCCACCTGCTCGGCCACCATTTCCGGCGAGAGGTCGGGATCGGAGTAATCGTCCTCGATCCGCCGCAGGATGCGGCTGGCCAGCTGGCCGCGGTGGCGCCCGTGCTGGTTGCGGGTTTCATCGCCCAGCTCCACTCCGGTGGCCAGCGCCAGCAAATTGCCGAACTGCTCGGCAATCAGCGGGCGGGGCAGCGGAGAATCGTCCAGCCCGCCATCAAGGATCGTCTCCAGCAGCGCGCCCAGCGGCGCACCCCAGCCCTTGCGTGCAGACATGGGCCGCGCCAGCAGGCCGGTGGGATCGGGCAGGTACTTGTCCAGCCAGCCCTGCGGCATCATCAAATCCACCGCCTCATGCTCGGTGGCCATTTCCATCTGGTAGAAGCGGGTGTTGTCCAGCATCACGAACTGGCCGGGCTCCACATCGAACACGCGACCGGCCATATTGGTCTTCAGCACGCCGTCGCGCGCATAAACCAGCTGGATCGAGGGTGTGGCGCGCATGGTGGTGTGATGCGCGCCGATATGCGTCACCCGCTGCGCCGGGGCATACAGGTGCAGCAACCGCAGCTGGCCGATTCCGTGGCTGATCCAGCGCGCGGCAAAGGCGTCTGCATCGAACACCTCCACTTCGATGGGGGCGATGGTGCTGGCGGCCCAGTCACGCCACGCGCTGATCGCCTCCCGCTGGCCAAGCCCGGTGGAGGTCCAGCTGTCATCCTGAGAAATTGCGGGTTTTGCCATGATGCGCAGGCTAGGGCGCGCAGCGCGGCGGGGCAAGCTTTGGGCAATTGAGCAGTTGTCCTGATCAGTGCAACCGCTAGGGTCTGCGCCAGGGTCGGGGTGGCGATTGGCGGGAGGGTCTGGATGCAAATTGTCTGTGCTGGGACGCTTGAGGCATGGTGGTGATCCGCTGGCTGGCTCTGGCGATGGCAGCCTTGCTGCTGGCCCCGCAAACCGCCGCTGCGCAGGATCTGGCGGTACAAACCGCGCAGGCGGAAGACCTCACCTCCGTGCGCGAGATCAAGCGGGTGCAGGCCGCACTGGGCCATCTGGCCATCGGCGGCCGGTGGGAGAATATCGGCGCCTTGTTCACCGATGATGCGGTGCTGCAATGGAATGCCGGGGAAGTGCGCGGGCGCAGCGCCATAATTGCCCATTTGCGTGATAATCAGGGCGGCGGCGCGGACGGCATGGCGGTGGGCCGCATGAATCTGCGCCTGTTCATCAGCCCGGTGATTACGCTGGCCGCCGATGGGCGATCTGCCACCGGACGCTGGCACGAAGTGGCGATGATGGCGCAGGCCGGGGTCTCCGCCGATTGGGCGGGCGGCACCCATGTTGTCCAGTATCGCCTGACAGATGACGGCTGGCGCATCGCCGAAATGCGCTATTTCCCGCAATTTGCCGGACCTTATGCCGATGGCTGGAGCCATGATGCGGCAACTCTGGTGCGCGCGCCCTATCATTATACGCCCGATCAGGCCGGCGTGGTCATTCCGCAAAGGCGGGCGAGTCGGCCCCAGACCCAGGCCGAGATCGATACGCGGGCGAGCCTGCTTCTGGGGGCAAGCCGGGCACAGAACCTTGTTGCTGCCTTTGGCTATTACCTCGATCGCGGCATGTTTGATGATGCGGCGGAGCTGTTCGCACCCGGTGCCAGCATCCGCGTGCAGGGGCAGGGCGTGTGGAGCGGGCCAGACGGTGCGCGCCGCTTACTCAGCCGCTTCGGGACGCCGGGCCTGGACGAAGGTGAGATGAACGATCACCCCTTGCTGATGCCGCTGGTCAATGTGGGGGCGGACGGCAATTCCGTGATCGTCAACGTGGTGGAACTGGGGATGGAAGGCCAGCACGGCGGCACCGGATACTGGTCCGCCGCACTGGTGGATTTCCGCCTTGTGCGCGCAGAGGATGGCATATGGCGCATCGCCGCCATGCAGCGCGTGCCGCTGATGCGATCAACCTATCAGGATGGATGGGCGCATCCGCTGCCAGCATCGCTGCCCGTTCCCGCAGGCGGAGAGCCGGACAGCGCGCGCGAGCGGGAGGTCGGCTTCGATGCCGCGCCCACCGTGGTCATGCCCTCCAGCCTGTCGCTGATCGCACCTTCGGCGCGCGAAGCCGTGGTTGCCCCCGTTCCCGGCGCGCTGGCGATGGCCGAGGCGTTTGACGGGGCGGAGAATGTCTCCAACGCCTATGGCTATTACATCGATCAGTTTGCCTGGCGGGACACCGCCGCCATATTTGCCCGCGACGGGTGGAAGGAGCTGTCCTACATCGGCACCTTCATCGGCCGCGATCGCGTGCTCGCCAGCCTGATCCAGCGTTACGGCGAAGGCGGGCCGAACGATGCCATGCAGGCGATTCACCAGAAGACCCAGCCTTATGTGACTGTCATGGACGGCGGTCAGCGCGCGATGGTGCGCACGCGGCTGATGCAGATGAATTCGTCCGCCAGCGGCCCGGGCAGCTGGATTGCCGGGATCTACGAGAACCAGGTGGTCAAGGAAGGTGGCATCTGGCGCATCCACGGGATGGACCTCGATTATGTCTGGCTGGCCGATTACGCCAGCGGCTGGACCGGTATCGATCCGGCGGGCAGCGCACGCTTTGGCGTGTCTGATGATGTGATTGCCGAATTTGCTCCCGATGCCCCCTTGCGCGGCGAGACATTCGCGCCATTCCCGCGTATTGCACCCGTGGGATTTCACTTTGCCAATCCGGTCAGCGGGCGCGAACCTGCTGTCAGGTTGCGCTGGTCTGACGGTCATCGCGGTCCATAAGGGCCGGGTGACTGGTCTGTGGGGAGGGTAACGCATGGCGACTGTTTCATCGTCCAAAGTCGGAAAATCGGGCTTTCGTCCCAGCTTCCACCTGTGGCTGGTGCTGGCGATGGCGGCCTTTGTCTTCACCGGTTTTGGCCTGACCTACCTTGGCCCGGTTGCTGCGGGAACGCGCACCGGGGATGCCCCCATCGTCCACCTGCACGGAATCGCCTTTTTCAGCTGGATGGTGCTGCTGGTGGTGCAGGCGCTGCTGGTCAATATGCGCAATGTGAAGCTGCACCGATCGCTCGGCATGTTCGGAATTGCCGTGGCCACGCTGGTGGTGGTGATGGGCGTGTTCATCACCATCGCCGCCGCCTCCACCACCGATCTGGTGGGCAATGGGCCGGGCGTGTTCTACCTGTCGGTGTTCGCGCCGCCCAGCTTTGCCATCCTGTTCGTGATGGCCATCCGCGCGGTGAAGACGCCGGTGGTGCATCGCAGCCTGATATTGATCGCCACCATCAGCATCCTGATGCCCGGTATCAACCGCGTATACATGGCCGGTGTCGGGCTGGATTACGTACCCTTCGTGCAAACCTACATGACCATGAACGCCTTTCTGGCCGCAGTTGTGTGGCATGAATGGCGCGGCGCAGGCACCGTCAGCCGCGCCACATGGATCGGCGCTGCCATCGTGGTGGTGCCGCAACTGCTGCTCTATCCGGTCTCCTCCACAAAGGGCTGGGCGGATTTTGTCTTCTGGCTGGGTTCATTTGCCACATATCACTGATAACAAACCTACCAAATAGAGAGGGAAGTCATGGGAAAAACACGTCTGATCGCCTGCGAGGAAGCCTGGTCGATCCCCGAAGTTGCCGAGGAATTGCGCAAGGTTGCACGCGGACCGTCACAAAGCAGCGACAAGCTGCTGGTAGGCGGCATCTACGATGCGGACCATGACACCACCGGCTATGGCAAGATGAACTTCCTCGAAGGGTTGAAGGACGTGGAGGGCCAGCGCCTGTCGCAGATGGACGAATATGGCGTGGACATGCACCTGCTCACACTCACCGCGCCCGGCGTGCAGATGTTCGATGCCGATACCGCTACCGAGCTGGCAGCGCTGGCGAATGACCGGATGGCCGCAATCTGCGCCAAATATCCCAGGCGCTTTGCCGGGCTTGGCAGCTTTGCCCCGCATTCGCCCAAGCGCGCGGCCAAGGAAATCCAGCGGGTGATGACCGATCTCAAGCTCAACGGCATGGTGGTGAACGGCCATACCAATGGCGAGTATTTCGATGATCCCAAGTTCTGGCCGATCTTCGAGGCGGCAGAGGCGATGAATGCCACCATCTATATCCACCCGCGCGGGCCGTCAGACACGCTGAAGGGTCCGCTGATGGACTATGCGATGGATAGCGCCATGTGGGCATATGGGGTGGAAGTGGGCACCAACATGCTGCGGATGATGGCGGGCGGCGTGTTCGACCATTTCCCCAACCTCAAGATCTGCGTCGGCCATATGGGCGAGATGGTGCCGTTCTTCATCTGGCGCATCAATTTCATGAACAGCCGCGCGCAGCAGGTGGGCCGTGCGCCCAGGACCAAGCGCAGCATGGAAGAGTATTTCAAGGACAATTTCGTCTTCACCACCAGCGGCGTGGAAGACCCGCTGGCGCTGCGCTATGCGATTGACCGCATGGGCATTGAAAACGTCATCTGGGCGATCGACTATCCCTATCAGCCGATGAAGCCGGCGGTGGATTTCATCGAGAACTTCCAGTGCACCGATGCAGAGCGCCATGCACTCACTCATGGAAATGCCGAGCGCGTGTTCCATATAGCACCCGAGTAACAGGGGAATTTGCGGATGATTGCTTTTGTCGGTTTCATGGCTGCGGTGATGCTGGTGTTGCTGTTTGCGCCTGCCTCTGCGGCGGCACGGCTGCTGCACCGGCAACTGGTTGAACTGCCGCTGGAACGCCTCGCCCGGATGGAGCGCCATCATCTGATCATGCTGATGATCATGGTCGGCTTCATGATCGGCGGCGGGGAGATCATGGCCCTGATGGGGCCTGAAATCATCGCTACCTATGCGCTGGATCTTTCGATCTACCTCGATCTGGTGATGGTCAGCTATGCGGTTTCGGTTGCGCGGCAGACCAGGACTGCACTGGCGCATCTGCGCGGCAGTTTCAGCCGATTGCTCAGGCGGCCCGAGGCTGGCAGGCGCAGGCGGGCTGTCCGCAAACAGGATCGCAGCAGTCCGGCCAACGATGATGAAACCGACCCTGCCTTTGGCAACCTCAGGCCCCATGCCATGCTGATGGCTGCGTGAGACTGGCCATGACTGCACCGCTTGAAGGTATCAAGGTTGTCGAACTGGCGCGTATCCTGGCCGGCCCGTGGGCTGGTCAGGTGCTCGCCGATCTGGGCGCGGAAGTGATCAAGGTGGAAAGCCCCGAAGGCGATGACACGCGCCGCTGGGGGCCGCCCTTCATCGAAAACGCCGATGGCACCAAGGACGCGGCCTATTTCCACGCCGCCAATCGCGGCAAGACCTCCATCCTTGCCAATTTCAGGGACGCGGATGACCTCGCCCGGGTGATCGACCTGATCCGCGATGCCGATGTGCTGATCGAGAATTTCAAGACCGGCGGCCTCGCCAAATTCGGCCTCGATTATGAAAGCTGCGCGAAGATCAATCCGCGCCTCGTCTATTGCTCGATCACCGGCTTTGGCCATGATGGACCCTATGCCGCCTATGCGGGCTATGATTTCATCGTTCAGGGGATGAGCGGGATCATGGATCTGACGGGCGAAAAGGACGGCCCGCCAATCAAGATCGGGATGGCCTATGCGGATATCATGACCGGGCTTTACGGGGTGATCGGCATACAAGCCGCGCTGCACCAGCGCGAAAAGACCGGGCGCGGCCAGCATATCGACATGGCGCTGCTGGATGTGATGGTGGGCACGCTGGCCAATCAGGCGATGAACTACCTCACCAGCGGCGTGGTGCCGCACCGCATGGGCAACGCCCATCCCAATATCGTGCCTTACGAATCCTTCCCCACATCCGATGGCTGGCTGATCATCGCGGTCGGTAATGATCGCCAGTTCTCCCGGCTTGCAGGGCTGATCGGGATAGAGGTGCAGCCCGGCTGGCAGACCAATGAAGGCCGGGTGGAACACCGCGAAGCCGTGTCTGCCGCCGTCAGCGAGAAGACCCGCCAGTGGCCGCGTAACAAGCTGCTGCTGGAACTGGAGGAGCACGGTATCCCCGCCGGCCCGATCAACGATGTGGGTGAGGCGCTGAACGATCCGCAGGTGAAGGCGCGCGGCATGGTGCTGGATATGCAGCGGCGCGACGGCACACGGGTCAAGGGCATCCGCACGCCGATCAGTTTCTCCGATGCCGAACTGGCGCTGGGGACCCCGTCACCGCGCATGCCGCACCGGGAGGATTGATGGCCGCGCACGGCAATATCCTCGGCCCTGATCCGCGCCCGTCCTTCTTCGCGGTGGAGGGCGGGGCACAGCGCCTTGCCCCGCCAGCAGACCGCAAGGGCCTCGCCGTGAGATTTGCCGCGCGGTCGCTGTCAGTGATGCAGAAGGAGGGGCTGGTGGCTTCTTCCGCGGGCGATCAGGTGTGGCGGCTGGTGTCCGACGAAGGCGCCTATCTGGACGGATTTGACGAGGCGCCGTGCCCGCTGTCCTTCCTCACCACCGGCATGGTTTCAAGCTACATGACGGAGCTGCTGGCGCTGGCCAAACAGCGCGGCATTGCCATCCGCGACGTCACGCTGGTGCAGGACAATTACTACACGATGAAAGGCTCCGCGCTCAAAGGCACGATGACCGGCGGCGCGAAGGACATCGACCTTGAAGCGCGGATAGACAGCGACGCCGATGCCGAGGCGTTGCGCGCGCTGGTTTATGATGCGGTGGCAGCATCGCCGCTTAACGGCCTGATGCGCGGTGAAAAAGAGAGCCTGTTCACACTTTCTCTCAACGGTGAGGAAGTGAAGCCGGACAAGGCAAGGCCGGTGGCGGGGGATGTGCCGGGTGATCCCTCGGCGCAGATAATCGGCGCGCAGCCCGCCACCAGCGAAGCCTTCATCCGCCGCGCCGGGACCAGCCCGCTGACAGCGGAAGCCACCTCCTCGCAAAGCTCCAGCCTTGCCGAGGAACAGGACCGCATTTTGCACATTCGCGGCATCTGCACCCTGCGCGAAGACGGGGTGAAAATGGTCGAACAGCAATTGTTCAACCCGCACGGCTCCATCTTTCATTATCTGTGCGATGAGGAAGGCCGCGCGCCCGATGCCGCCAGCTATATCGCCGCCGGAATCGGCTTCTGCTTCATGACCCAGCTTGGCCGTTACGCGAAGATCGCGAGGAAGGACCTGTCCGCCTACAACATCGTGCAGGACATCCATTTCTCGCGCGGCGGAGCCAGCGGCGGCACGGGGCAGGCGGGCAGTGCCGACCCGGTTGAAACGCATGTCTATCTGCAAAGCGCTGAGGACGAGGCCTTCGCCAGAGCCGCGCTCGACATGGGCGAACAGACCTGTTTCCTGCACGCCTTCTGCCGCACCGATCTGAAGGCGCGCGTGCGGGTTTCGCAGCTTTAGCCCGCCATGCGTGCCATCGCCTCCAGGTTCGCCGATTTCCTGACCGTATACCGGCTGGCTGCGGCACCCGTGTTGGCATTCATGGCGATGAGCGGGCACCGCGATGCCTTTTTCATCCTGCTGATCATAAGCCTGGCCACCGATCTGGTCGATGGCCCGATTGCCCGGTGGGCCGGCCATGCCTCTGCATTCGGGGCAAAGCTCGATTCGATGGCCGATGGTTCCACGCTGATCGTCGGCTTTTTCGGGCTGTGGCTGTTTGAGCGACACACTATGCAGGCCGATGTCTTCTGGCTCTACCTGTTCTTTGCCACCTATGCCGCTGCGGCGACTACCAGCCTGATCAAATTCCGCACGCTGCCAGCCTATCACCTGTATCTGTCCAAGACCGCCGCCAGCTTTTCAGGGCCGTTCGTCGCATGGCTCTATTTCGTCGATTACTCGCGCCCGTTCTTCATCGTGCTGGCCTCCATCGGGGTGATGGCAAATTGCGAATCCGTCCTCGTCACCCGGCGCCTGAAGCGCTTTCGGGCCGACGTCGGCAGCCTGCTGTTCGTGGAGCCCGGCCAGCGCTGAAGACTGATGGCAACGACCGGCTGCGCTGACCCGACGCACCTGTCCGTGACAGCCATGCCTCCACACGCCTGAACTGATGCTCTGGACATGAGGCGAAAATTCACGGTAAATAGCTCTTTGGAAGCTGTCAGCGATGGATCCAGTACAAGGGGTACAAGCGGCCCCTATCAACCGCATTCAGGAGAATCTGGTCGCCCGGATTGAACGGCGCGCGCTCAACCGTCTGTGCGCCGATATGCCGCACTGGGTCACGCCCGACATGCTGACCTATACCGGACTGGTCGGGGCCTTGCTGGTATTCGCCGGATATCTTGCCAGCAATCTTGATCCCAACTGGCTGCTGCTGTCCATCGGCGGATATATTGTCCACTGGTTCGGCGATTCACTGGACGGCAGTCTGGCCCGCTTCCGCAAGATCGAGCGCCCGCGCTATGGCTATTTCCTCGATCACAGCTGCGACGGGTTTGCCACCATGCTGGTGGTGGTCGGTATCGGTCTCAGCTCCTATGTCGCGCTCAAGGTCGCGCTGATCGCGCTTGCGGGATATCTGCTGATGTCGATCCACGCATTTCTGTCCGTGCGCGTGCTGGGAGAATTGCGGCTCTCCTACCTCAACGCCGGGCCGACAGAGCTGCGGCTGATCCTGATCGGACTGACGCTGGCGATGTATTTCGCCGGACCCGAACAGGCGATCATCTGGGACCTCAACGGTTTCGATCTGTTTGTGGGCGGTGTCGGCCTGCTGCTGATCGCGCTGTTCGTGGTGCAGACCGCCGCCACCGCGCGGCGACTGTCCAAGGAAGAACCGGCGAGGAATCACCGCCAGTAAGCGGGCCATTACGTCGGGGCCAGCCTCCGGCGACCGGCCCTAGCTGCGCGCCTCATACACCACATGGCCCACTGCGGTGTTGCTGGCGGGCACGCGGTAGAAGCGGTGGAGTTCTTCCACGCCATAGCCCAGCGCCGCGCGCATGATCAGCCACATGATCAGCTCGATCCCCTCGGTCCCCGCTTCGCGCAGATATTCGATGCGGGTCATCGGGGTCAGCTCTTCCGGCTCATGCGCCAGCAGATCGAGGAAGCGGTTGTCGAACTCGGCATTGATCAGGCCGGCGCGCGTACCCTGCAACTGGTGGCTCATCCCGCCCGTGCCCCAGATCTGCACGTTCAGGTCTTCCGGGAAGGTCTTCACCGCATTGCGGATCGCCTCGCCCAGTTTCCAGCAGCGCTCGCCCGACGGGGTGGGGAACTGGGTGACGTTGACCGCCAGCGGAATGACCTTGCACGGCCATTCCTCCGGCTGGCCGAACACCAGGGACAGCGGCACGGTGCACCCGTGATCGACGTCCATCTCGTTGATGATGGTGATGTCGAATTCATCGATCACCAGCTGTTCTGCCACATGGGCGGCCAGGTCGGAATGGTTGTGCACGGTGGGCACCGGGCGGCGGCCCCAGCCTTCATCGGCGGGCAGGAATTCATCGGCAAAGCCGATCGCGAACGTGGGCACGATGTCCAGCATCAGCGCCGATGCGTGATCGTTATAGACCAGGATCACCACGTCGGGCGTGTTGCTCTTGATCCATTCCTTGACGAATTCGTAGCCGTCGAAAATCGGCTTCCAGTATTCGTCCTGGGTTTTGCCAAGGTCGATGGCCGCGCCGATGGCGGGCACATGGCTGGTGGCGATACCGGCGGTTATGCGCGCCATCAGTTCTGATCCTTCTTGGAACGCAGGCCTTCGGGCGAACGCCCGCCCTCGCGCATCATTGCCGCATATTCTTCTGCCGACATGCCCGACATGGAGCTGACCGCCTTCTGCGCGCTCCAGCCATCGGTGCTGGCCAGCTTGACCAGGAAATACATGTTTCCGCCCAGCTCGATCAGGCGGCTGAGGTCGCGCGCGAGCACGCCTTGCTTCTGCTCCTCGGTCATCTTGTAGCGGTCCAGATAGGCGCGCTCGTCAGCCTTGAACGCCTCGCGGTTCTCCGGCTTCATCAGGCTCATGCAGAATTTGTGCAGGTGATAGGCTTCGCGAGAGCGCTTTGCCGTGAACACCTTAGTGCCTGGAATATCTTCCAGATCTTCGAGCGAGTAGAGCCTTGTCCGGGCCATGGTGCAGACCTTTTATATGAATATCACCGCCCCCGTAACAGGGGCGGTGATATCAAGCCAGTCATTGGCAATTGCAAAGACTGCAACTGCCGGTGCAGTTAAGACGCACTTATGGTGCTTTTGTCAGGCGTTGGGATCGGCCTGGCCCATCATCATCCCGCCTTCATCATTGGCCTGCGGGCCGGGAATGGCGGTGAGCGTGTGAACCTGGCGGAACTTGCCATCGATATAGCGGAAGCTGTGCGAATCCGGGCCGCCGGTCGATCCGCCAAAGCGGCAGAACACGTTGATCACGCCCAGTTCCTCATCGATCAGGTAATCGCGATTGACGATATACAGCACGCCGCCCGGCATGCCGACTTCGCAGCTGGCATCCGCCCGGCCTTCCCGGTTGGTATAGGCACCGCCTTCCAGCCGGGCGCAGGGCGTGCCCCACGGAATATCGGTGAACTTGTCGGCAAAGCCATCCAGATAGGCATTGGCCCCGCGGATCATTTCCGATGGCGAGGTGCGCTGGTAAGGGGTCAGCGGTCCCCAGTTCTCTCGTTGCGTATACAGCAGATAGGCATTGGCGTTGAACAGCCAGTCACCCTGCTCGGTAACGATGGAATCGACGCGGATGATCTCCCCGTCATGCATGTAAAGCCGCGTGCCGATGACATAGGGATGGCCGCCCTCGGTCACGATGATTTCGGTAAAGGTCTTGCACCGGCGGTCATCGTGAAAGCTCATCGCATGGGCGATGGGCAGGGCGGTGTTCCACAGGCCTGCGGACGCCTCCACCGTTTCCATGTTCTGCAGGTAATGCGCGTTCGATGCCAGCGGCAGGGCGGAAGTGTCGCCGCTGCGCTGTGCCTCCACGAAAGCCGTGGTGGCGGCTTTCAGCTGGTCACGGTCGCAGGTCGGATGATCCTGCAACGGCGCGAACGGGCTGGGCGGCGGGCCATTCTGCGCCATTGCGGGCGCGGAGATGGCAAGGGCCGCCAGCGCTACGACTGAGTGCGCGGCGATGGTGGTCAGTTTCTTCAGCATGTCTTGTCCCCCCAGAAGTGTTCAGCGAATGTCCTGCGGTTCTTCGCTGCGGCAGGCCTCATAGGTGCTCCAGCCGGAACACATGCCGTATGGGCCGCGGATGAAGATCGCTTCGATATGGCTGATCTTGCCCTGGTCGATCTTGAACAATTCGCCCAGCTGCCAGCTCCAGTTGATCGGACGGTGGTCGAAGAAGGCGAAGGCGAACACCACGCCGCGTTCCCGGTCCACCGCCACAATGCGGCGATCGCGGATCGATGTGACCGCGCCGATCAGCGTGGTTTCCAGCTGCTGGCGGCAACCGGCGCGCGCGCCAGAGCCTTCCGGCCCGGCGGTGACGATGCCGTTTTCATAGCGGATGCAGTCGTCGGTGAAGGGGTAGTAATCATTGCCGGTATTGCGCTCCACCGCCTCGAAATAGGCGCTGGCCATTTCCACCAGTTCGGCGCGCGTGTGGCGCTCGCCTGCGGGAACGGCGGTGAGATAGGCCGGGTTGGGCGATCCCATGGCTTCCACCATCTCGCCGGTATTGCCAAACGGTCCAGCCGGGGCAGCATTCGCGCCCAGCGGGCGATCGGGCCGTGCGGCGATCTGTTCGATTTCGGAGATCTTGCCGTCCGCATCGATGCGCAGGCGCAGGCTCACCCCAACAGGCTCCGGATCGCGCTGCGGGCCGGTGGCAGAGCTGTTTGCCTGCTCCCTGACGGTGAGCAGAGCGGCGACCTGCTGCGTTTCCACGTCGGGAACGATCAGCTGGTAAGTGCCGGCACCCGTGGTGGTGGCCCACAGACCTTCATTGCCCAGCGGCAATTCCACGCCGTTTTCGGTGAAGCGCACGCTGCGGGCGAACAGGTCATCGGACACCGTGCCATCGGCCATTGCCTGGACATAGCGCTCGACAAAATTTTCCAGGCATTCGCGCTGGCATTCATATTGCGGCAGCGGCACCCCGGCCACCTGCGCCGATGCCGGCACGGCCAGAGTGCTGGCAAAACTCATTGCGGCAACAGCAGTTGCCAGACGAATCTGTCGGATCATTATTCCCTCCCAAGAATCTCTCAGGCGGGGAGTTAATCAGCTTTACAGTCGCTTGGCCAGACGGTTCGTCAGGCTTCTTGCGCGCGCTGGTATGCCGGCCGCGCCTGCAAGCGCTGCCAATAGGCGACCACGTGACCGGGAAGCACCGCTTCGCATTTGGTGAATTCCGCCAGCAGGAAGGCATAGCCGATGGAGATATCGGCAATGGTGAAGCGCGCTCCGGTCACATAATCGCGCCCGTCTGCCAGATGATCGTCCAGATAGGCGATGCGCTTTTTCAGCTGGCCCAGCTGGTCCTGGATCGTGGCATTGCTCTGCTCCCCGGTGAAGATGCGGGTGCGGAAGATCGTGCCGATGGGCGTGGCCAGGTCCGCCTCGCCGAAATGCAGGAATTGCAGGTGCTCGGCGTAGGCTGCGGGATCGGGCATGGGGCCGGTGGTAAGGCCTGCCGCCTTTGCCTCTCCCGCCACCAGCCGCCGCCCGGTGAGATATTGCAGGATCGCCAGGCTCTCGAACATCACGATGGGGGTTTGCGCATCGGTATCCTCGATGGTCGGCACAGAACCGAGCGGGTTCACCTTCAGGAAGCTGTCGGGCACCGGAATGCCGAATTTCTCCAGCGCATAGTCTTCTCCCAGTTCCTCCATCAGCCAGACGACGCGCTGGCTGCGCGAATTGGGGACGTGGTAGATTTTGATCATGGCTCTTGCTCTCCCTGCGCCGTTGCGCGGAACATATTGAGGATCGCCGCCATCGCCAGCGGAAAGGTGATCGCCCATGCGGCCGCTGGCCAGATCAGCACGGGGAAGGCCATTTGCAGGGCCAGGAACGGCAGGATCGCACCGTTGGCAATCATCGCAAATCTGGCGAATTTGGCGCGCGATGACAGCGGCAGGCCGAATGCGGCGATCAGCGTGGCCGCGCTCATCAGGCTGTAGCCCAGCAGGTCGATGGCAAACAGGAAGGATTCGTAAGGGACGAACAGCAGCAGCTCTATGCCTGCCGTTTCGCCACTGGCGATGCGCGGGGCGACAAAGGTCAGCTGGACGAAATAGACCATGCCGGTCAGCGTCGCATACATGATCGCAAAGGCCAGGCCCGCCAGCGTGAACACCTTGCGATCAGCAGGGGCGCTGACGTGCAGCGCGGCACACAGCACCACAAAGGCAGGGCCGAGCAGCAACGATGGCGCGAGCAGCAGGAAGATGCCCAGCGCCGTGCTTGAAGCGTTGGGCCCTCCGCCAGAACCCAGCATCCCCGCCCATTCGAACAGCTGGGCGATGATATAGGCCAGGCTGAAAGCCAGCGAAGCGGCGGCGGACCAGATGCCTGTTCGCCTTGTGGCGAGGGAAAGGATCATGCTGCGCCCTCCATCGGCAAGGCGCGATCAGTCAGCCAGCTTGCGCGCGACAAGCCAGCCGCCGATCACCCCGCCGACCACCTTCAGGCCGTGCGCCAGAAGATAGGCCGGGCGAACGCTGCTCTCCAGGTCGAAGTCGGCGACTGCGCCATTCGCGATCAGCGTCAGCGCCACGTAGAGCACGATGCCCCACAGTCCGGCGACAAAGCCGTTGAGGACCGGAGCAGTGGTTCCGTTTGCCGTCCAATAGCCGGCCGGAATGAACAGCAGCAGCGCCAGCGGCGGGATCACCATATCCAGCACCGGGTTGGGGTCCGGCATGGACGCGAACAGCGCGATGGTGATGGCTATCAGCACGATCTCGACAGCGACCGCGGCGATCAACGGACGGCCCCGGCGCAATCGCGGCGCGGTGGTTGCAGTATTGCTTGCCATGATTATTCCCCCTCCAGCGACCCGGAGGGGAAATTATCATGCGTGCGGCCGGTTCGCCAGCAGATCATCCACCACGCCGGGATCGGCCAGAGTGGACGTGTCCCCCAGATTGCCGACATCGTTCTCGGCGATCTTGCGCAGGATGCGGCGCATGATCTTTCCACTGCGCGTCTTGGGCAGGCCGGGAGCAAATTGCACCACGTCGGGCGTGGCGATGGGGCCTATTTCCTTGCGCACCCACTGCACCAGTTCCCTGCGCAATTCGTCGCTGTCATCGGTTCCCGCAACAGTGGTGACATAGGCATAGATGCCCTGACCCTTCACGTCATGCGGCATGCCGACAACGGCAGCTTCGGCCACCTTGGGATGGAGGACCAGCGCGCTCTCCACCTCGGCAGTGCCCATGCGATGGCCGGATACGTTGATCACATCGTCGATGCGGCCGGTTATCCAGTAATAGCCGTCCTCATCCCGGCGGCAGCCATCGCCGGTGAAATACATGCCCGGATAGGTGCTGAAATAGGTCTGGAAGAAGCGCTCGTGATCGCCAAAGATGCTGCGCATCTGGCCGGGCCAGCTATCCAGGATGACCAGCGCGCCCTCTGTTGCGCCTTCCAGCAGCGTGCCTTTTTCCGGATCGACCAGCGCGGGCTGCACGCCGAACATCGGCCTGCTGGCACTGCCGGGCTTCAGCGCCGTGGCGCCGGGCAGTGGGGTGATCATGTGGCCGCCTGTCTCTGTCTGCCACCACGTGTCGACAATCGGGCAGCGCTTTTCGCCCACCACATTATAATACCATTCCCACGCCTCGGGATTGATCGGCTCGCCTACGGAACCAAGTACTTTCAGGCTCTTGCGGCTGGTTCTTGTCACATAGTCATCACCTTCGCGCATCAGTGCGCGCAGGGCGGTGGGGGCGGCGTAGAAAATCTCTACCTGATACTTGTCGATGATGTGCCAGAAACGGCTGAAATCCGGGTAATTGGGCACGCCTTCGAACATCAGCGAGGTGCCGCCATTGGCCAGCGGACCATAGACGACATAGGAATGCCCGGTGACCCAGCCGATATCGGCGGCGCACCAGTAGATCTGGTTCGAACCATCGGCATGGGGGCGGTAATCGAAGGTGTATTCATGCGTCATGGAACACCACACGCCATATCCGCCAGTGGTGTGGAGCACGCCCTTGGGCTTTCCCGTGGATCCTGAAGTATAGAGGATAAACAGCGGATCTTCGGCGTTTATTTCTTCCGGCTCGCAAATATGGCTGCCCGCGGCGATGGCTTCGTGCCACCACACGTCGCGGCTTTCATCCATGGGGATGTCGGCACCGGTATGCTGCACCACGATGACGCGGCTGACGTCCCTGGCGTGATGCTCCAGCGCCTCATCCACATTGGCTTTCAGCGGAATGCGCTTGCCGCCGCGCAGGCCTTCGTCGGCGGTGATGACGATGGTGCTGGCGCAATCGTCGATCCTGCCGCCCAGCGCCTCCGGGCTGAAACCGGCGAACACGATCGAATGCGCTGCGCCGATGCGGGCGCAGGCGAGCATGGCCACAGCAGCTTCGGGGATCATCGGCAGGTAGATCGTCACCCGCTCCCCCTTGGTCACGCCATTGGCCTTGAGCACATTGGCAAAGCGGCACACCTGTTCGTGCAGATCGTTATAGGTGAGGATGCGGTTGCGGCTTGTAGGATCGTCCGGCTCCCAGATGATCGCCGGCGTATTGCCGTGCGTTTCCAGGTGGCGATCGAGGCAGTTGGCGGACAGGTTGAGCGTGCCGTCCCAGAACCAGCGAATGCCGAAATCCTGCTGGTCGAAGCTGGTGCCCTTCACCTGCGTGAACGGCTTGATCCAGTCGAGCCGCTGCGCCTCCTCGCGCCAGAAGCCTTCCGGGTCTTCGATGGAGCGACGGTATTTCTCATCATAGGTGGCGGCGTCGATGATGGCGTTGTTCGCCCATTCGCTGCTGACCGGATAGACTGCGTTGTCGCTCATTTCGTGCTCCCAGGGGTCTTTGTGCAAGACTTAGGGAATGGGCTGCCTCAACGCCAGAGGGCATCCAGCGCGGGCAGCAAATGATCGCGGTGCTGCGCCGGAATGCGGGCGAGAAGTTCGGCTTCGAACCGCTCGATCATCGTGCGCGCCTGTTGCGTAATCTCGGCTCCCTGTGCGGTCAGCGTCAGTCCTTGCGACTTGCCGTCAATCGCCTTGCGTTCAATCAGCCCGGCATCTTCCAGCCGTTTGAGCAGCGGCACCATGTTGGCGCGCTGGATATCCAGCTGGCGGCCAAGAGCGCTGGCGGTGACGTCGGGATTCTCGCCGATCAGGATCAGCAGCGACGCATCGACCTGACGCAGGTTCAGCTCCCCCAGGCGGCTCGCCAGTTCAGCCGCCGCGGCATTGGCGGCGCGGCGCAGCGAATAGCCGGGCAGGGAGGGAAGCGGATCGCGCATCGTGCAACGGGGATAGCGATTGTTGTTGCTCATAGCAATCACAATCGCTATGGGCGATAGCAATTCAAGCCCACAGGGACGCGAATCGCGCCCTTTACAGGAGAGCAGTCATGGCCAAGCCATCCCAACCCGATCCCCGTCCCGAAGAAGAGACCGTCAAGTATGACGTGATTGACGGCGTTGCGTGGGTTTCCTTCAACCGCCCCGACAAGCGCAACTGCATGAGCCCCAAGCTCAACCGCCAGATGCTGCGCGTGCTGGAAGAACTGGAATTTCGCGACGATGTGCAGGTGCTGGTGCTGACGGGTGAAGGCACGTCATGGTCGGCCGGCATGGATCTGCTGGAGTATTTCCGCGAAGCCGAACAAGTGGGCCTGTCGCAGGTGCGCAAGCATCAGCGCGAAGCCTACAGCTGGTGGGAACGCCTGCGCTGGTATGAAAAGCCTACCGTCGCCATGATCAATGGCTGGTGTTTTGGCGGTGCTTACGGCCCGCTGTTCGCCTGTGACCTCGCCTTCTGCGCCGATGAAGCACAATTCGGCCTGTCCGAAATCAACTGGGCCATCCTGCCCGGCGGCGGCGCATCCAAGGTGGCGGCCAATCTGATGGGTTTCCGCGATGCCATGTATCACGCCATGATGGGTGAAAACCTGACCGGTCCGCAGGCTGCGGCCAAGGGCATGGTCAACGAATCGCTGCCCGCTGACAAGTTGAAGGCGCGTGTGCAGGAAGTGGCCGATGTGCTGAAGGCCAAGGACAGTCAGGCCGTGCGCGCCACCAAATGGGCGATGCGCCGCGTCATGGAAATGACCTATGACAATGCCGAGGACTATCTGATCCGGGCGCAGGAAGCCCTGAACCAGTTCGGCGGCATTGCATCGCGCAAGGAGGCCACCAAGCAGTTCCTTGATGACAAGACCTTCAAGCCCGGCCTTGGCGTTTTCGACAAGACCAAGCTGCAAAAGGAAGACTGATCGCATGATCGGAGCGGCGGCACGGGCACTTGTCCATGCCGCCGCTTCTTCCTAGGGAAACCAGAACCAGAGAACATGCCCCGGTGCTGCCGGGGTTTTGCATGTCCAGAGGGATGAGAGAAATGACCACCCGCCGTTTCACCAATGACCAGATCGATCGCCTGCTGCGTCCCAGGAGCGTTGCCGTTGTCGGCGCTTCGGATCGCCACGGCGCGCTGGGCGCCACGCTGCTCAACAATCTGGTTCAGTATGAATTCGACGGGGACATCTACCCGGTCAATCCCAAGCGCGACGAGCTGCTCGGCCTCAAGGTCTATCACTCGGTCAACGATCTGCCCGAAGGCGTGGATTGCGCCGTGCTGGCGATCCCGCGCCCCTTCGTGATCCAGACCGTGCGCGATCTGGCAGAGCGCGGCTGCGGCGCGGTGGTTATCTATTCCGCCGGTTTCTCCGAAGCCGGGGAAGAGGGCATGCGCGACCAGATCGAACTGGGCGAGATTGCCGGGAAATACGGCATGGTCATCGAAGGCCCCAACTGCCTGGGCTGCACCAATTACATCGCCCGCGTGCCGCTGACCTTCGTGGAAACCAACATGGTCAGCCCCGGCCCCAATGACCGCGCCGTGGGGATCGCCAGCCAGTCCGGCGCGCTTGCCGCCGTGCTCGCCACTGCGCTGCATCCGCGCGGCTGCTTCGTCTCAACCTCTGTTTCCACCGGCAATGAGGCGGCTTCGGGCGTTGAGGATTATGTCGAATGGCTGGTGGATGATCCCGCCACCCACGTCATCACCCTGTATGTCGAAAGCCTGCGCCGCCCGAAGGCCTTCATCGCTGCCGCCCGCCGCGCGCGCGAAGCCGGCAAGCCGGTGATCATGCTGCACCCGGGCAAGAGCGACAAGGCGCAGGAAAGCGCCGCCACGCATACGGGCGCGATGGCCGGTGACTACGCGCTGATGAAGACCAAGCTGATGCGCGAAGGCGTGATCTTCGCCGATACGCTGGAGGAACTGGCCGACATCACCGAGATCGCCCTGCGCTGCAAATCGCTGCCCGGCGCCAACATGGCGGTGCTGGGTGAAAGCGGCGCGCTGCGCGGCCTCGCCTTCGACATTGCCGAGGATATCGGCCTCGACCTGATCCACCTGGACGATGACAACAGCCCGGAACTGCGCGCCATCCTGCCCGATTTCGTGCCGGTGTCGAACCCCACGGACATCACCGCGCTGGGCCTCAGCGAGCCGGAGATCTACACCAAGGTGCTGACCGCGCTGCTGGAAGATGATCGCATCGGATCGGTGGTCGCATCGATCATCCAGTCTGACCCGATCACCTCCAGGATCAAGTTCCCCGCCATCATCAAGGTGCTGGAAGACGGCACTTTCCCCAAGCCGCTGGTGTTTGCCGGGGTGGATGAGGGCGCGCGCGTACCGCAGGAATATATCGACGGCCTGCGCGCCGTGGGCATTCCGTGGTTCCCCAGCACCGAACGCGCCTATCGCGCGATCGCCCGCCTGGCAGACCTGTCCAAGCGCGACCTGACCGATCGCTCGCAGGAACCCATCGTGGTTCCCGGCCTCGCTTCCGAAAGCGGCGTGATCCCCGAATACAAGGCCAAGGCGCTGCTCGGCCCGCTGGGCATTTCCTTCCCGCAAAGCCAGTTCGCCGCCACGGCGGAGGAAGCTGCCTCGGTCGCCGAAGCGCTCGGCTATCCGGTGGTGATGAAGGCGCAGGCCGCCGCGCTGGGTCACAAGAGCGATGCGGGCGGGGTGATCCTCAACCTCAAGACCCGTGCCGACGTGGCCGAGGCGTTTGAGCGCATGTACCAGAACGTCGCCAATTACGATGCCTCCATCGCGCTGGACGGTGTGCTGGTTGAAAAGATGGGCCGCATGGGCACCGAAATGATCGTCGGCGCCAAGTCCGATCCCGAATGGGGTCCGGTGGTGCTGGCGGGCTTTGGCGGCGTGACTGCCGAAATCCTCAAGGACGTGAAGCTGTTCACGCCCGACATGGGCAAGGACCAGGTTGTCGCCGGTCTGTTGGGCCTGAAGCAGGCAGCGCTGCTCAAGGGCTATCGCGGATCGCCCGAACTGGATGTGGACGCGCTGGCAGACCTCATCGTGCAGATGGGCCGCATCATGGACGGCAACCCCGCCATCCGCGAAATCGACCTCAACCCGGTGATCCTCCATCCCAGGGGAGAAGGCGTTGTGGCGCTGGATGCCCTGATGCTGGTGGACTGATGCCGGTGGACTGATGCCGTTGGACTGATGCCGTTGGACTGATGCTGGCAGATTGACGGGCCAAAGAGTCCCGGAACGGTAACAAAGCAGGATCACACTTCGCACCGGGCAGGATTCGCCCGATGCGGAGGCAGTCCAATCAAAGGCGAATTGATCCAAGGCATGTCCGGCGCATATTGCGCCTGCCCCAGCGACGACATCTGCGCGGATGAGGATGTGATGCTGGCTGAGCTGGCAGCCACGCTTTATGCCTGGCCCAATCGGAATATCGTGTTCGAAAAGGCGATCCATGCCGTTGCGCTGGAACTGCTGGCGATGGCGCAGCATGCAGTCGCTGAGGCACCCGGGGATTAGGCCACCGAACCGGCGCAATGATCGGCGCATTGTTCGGCGCTTAAAGGCGCTTTCCTACAGGCGGGGGTTTCGTCCAATCGGCGGGAGGCTCTTTCCACCGTCGATCCATACAGTTGCGGCTCTGCGCCGCTTTCCCGACAAGCGTCACCTTGTGAAAGTTGACTAAGCTGCTGGTTTGCAATGATAGTTATGGAAATGCCAAGGTGACACGGTGTCACCTTTGTC
This sequence comes from Alteraurantiacibacter aestuarii, assembly GCF_009827405.1. GTDB lineage: Bacteria > Pseudomonadota > Alphaproteobacteria > Sphingomonadales > Sphingomonadaceae > Alteraurantiacibacter > Alteraurantiacibacter aestuarii. The sequence continues at coordinate 375,345 of NZ_WTYY01000002.1, read as the reverse complement.
ACCTTCGCCACCGTTGTCATCTGCGCAGCCCTCCGGCAGATCCTATCGCACGCGCCTGTCATAGGTGATTCTGATGCGCACCCAGCTTCCCACCAGCGAGGCGTTGCCGCGCCGGGGCGGGCGGACCTGGAACTGCCACGCTGCGGCCAGCACGGCGCGTTGCAGGTTCGATCCGGTGGGATATTCCTCCAGCCCCACGCAATCTTCCACCCGCCAGCCCGGCGCGGTCTTGCAGGCGATCAGCGCCCAGCTTCCGGGATTGGCGGTGGAAAGATATCCGGCCATCTCCTGATCGGTCGGTTCCTGATACCAACGCGCACCATACATCGGCGATCCATCGGGGGCGGTCCCGACCACCTGGCTGTCAGCGGGATTGGCGGCGGGCGCGGGCGGACCATAGGCAGGCCCGCTGGGCGCATCGGGCCGTCGGCGCGGCAGGTTGGATATGTCGGTGGAGGCAAATTCCTCGGGCGTCAGCGTAACCACGGGCGGGCCGACCGGATTGACGGACAAGGCGCGTTCCAGCGTGGGTGCGGGTGGGGGAAGCTGGCTATCGGGCGTTTGCTCGCTTGGAGTGGCTGGCACCTGGACTGCGGGCTGCGTCGCCGCCTGTTCCTCCTGCGCGGGAGCCTGCTCGGCCGCCTGCGATACGTCGAAGCTGGCGATGCTGGAATCGCTGCCGGCAGGCTGGAATCCGGTGCGGCCCATCATCACGATCAGGAGGATCAGCAGAGCCTCCAGCACCAGCGCGAGCACCATGCCCACGGCGCGTTCGCCAAACCGCTCGCGCAGGCGGTCCGCCATGCGAAGGGCCGGGTTGCCGCGAACCGCTGCTGGTGATGTCTGCTTCAAGATGGCCGGAAAGCCTTTTGCGTTAGGGAGCAATACGCCGGATAGCCGCCATTACACCGCTCTGCGAGCCATGTCCTGCCTGTCGCGTGCGCCTGCCTTCCGCGCGCGATAATATGGCGGCGATGAACGGCAGCTTTCACCGCGTCCACCAGCCGCCATCATGCTCCAATCGAAAGCCTGCGATCAGAAGGCAGCGATATCGGTGATGGCGCGGCCCAGGATCAGCGCGTGAATATCGGCCGTCCCTTCATAGGTGTTGACCGTCTCCAGGTTCAGCATGTGGCGCATCACTTGATATTCTTCCGATATGCCATTGCCGCCATGCATGTCCCGCGCGGCGCGCGCCACGTCCAGCGCCTTGCCCACATTGTTGCGCTTGACGACGGAGATCATCTCGGGCGCGAAACGCCCCTCATCCATCAGCCTGCCAACGCGCAGCGACGCCTGCGCGCCGAGCGAAATCTCGGTCAGCATATTGGCGAGCTTGAACTGGAACAGCTGGTTGGCGGCGAGCGGCTTGCCGAACTGCTTGCGATCGAGGCCATACTGGCGCGCGGCATGCAGGCAGAATTCCGCCGCACCCAGAACGCCCCAGCTGATGCCGTAACGTGCGCGGTTGAGGCAGCCGAACGGCCCCTTGATCCCCTCCACGCCGGGCAGCAGGGCATCGGCGGGCAGCTTGACCTCGTCCATCTGGATCATGCCGGTGGTGCTGGCGCGTAGCGAAAGCTTGCCGCCGATCTTGGGCGCGGAAAGTCCCGCCATGCCCTTTTCCAGAATGAAGCCGCGGATCTTGCCGCCATGCGCTTCTGACTTGGCCCACACGATGAACACATCGGCGAAGGGTGAGTTGGAAATCCACGTCTTGGAACCGCTGATGGTGTAGCCATCGCCATCCTTCTTGGCGGTGGTCAGCATGCCGGCAGGGTCGGAGCCCGCATCGGGCTCGGTCAGGCCAAAGCAGCCGATCAGTTCACCGCTGGCGAGGCGCGGCAGGTACTTCTGCTTCTGCTCTTCGGAGCCGTAAGCGTGGATCGGATACATCACCAGGCTGGACTGGACAGAGGCCATTGAGCGGTAACCCGAATCGACCCGCTCAATCTCGCGCGCGACAAGGCCATAGGCGACATAGCTGGCACCCGCGCCGCCATATTCATCGGGCACAGTCACGCCCAGCAGCCCCGCCTCTCCCATCAAGGGGAACAGTTCGGATGCGTCCACCTCGTCGCGGAAGTCGTCGATCACGCGCGGTTGCAGCACGTCTTGCGCAAAGCCGTGCGCGGCTTCGCGGATCATCCGCTCTTCGTCGGTAAGCTGGTCGTCCAGATTGAGGGGGTCTGCCCAGTCGAAAGGCACCATTCCGGCCATGAAACAAGTCTCCTTTGCAACCGCCTTAGCGACATTGGAACGGCTCGCCAATCCACTTGGGCAATAAGCGTAAGCGCGCCGGAAATTCCGGCCTGTCGCTGTCAGTTGCGTCCGAACTGGCTTTCATAGGCAACCAGGTCGCCAGCGGCCAGAAGCCGGGCCTGGGTCACCCAGTCATCGCGGCGGATGCGGCCCTGAAAGCGGCCCATCTGCGCGTCCACGCGGTCAATCTCGGCATCGTCCCATGCGGCGATCTGGGCAAAGCTGGTGATCCCCATTTCGGCCAGCTGGCTGTTCAGCTTGGGACCAAGACCCTTGATCCGGGTGAGATCGTCTGCCTTGGCGGCTGCCGGTGCCGGTGCCGGTGCCGGTGCCGGTGTGGGAGCAGGGGCGGGCGCTGGAGTAGCTGCAACGGGCGCCACTTCTGGCGTCGCCGCGGGCTTTGGCTGAACGGTGGCGTGTCTGGCAACGGCGGGCGGAGCATCGATCAGCGCCTGATTGCGCTTGGCGGTCTGCGCGCCGTCTTCCTTGCTTTCCAGCTCGACACTGGTCTTGCGATTGGCGACGAAAATCCACCAGGCGACGATCAGCCCGATGATCACTGCAATCACCAGCAGAACCCAGTTTGCCTGTATCAGTTCAGCCATCTTCCCAACCTTTCAATCTATTCCCGGCCCCAGATCAGCCAGCCAATGCCAAAGCCCAGCGCATAAGCGACCAGCAGAAGGACCAGCAGTTCGAGCCAGATGGGCATGATGGGTTCTCTAGGGTGGCTGGGGGCGATTCGGCAATGCGCCAGTTGGGACAGCAGAATGTGCGGCGGGGTTTGTTCAGTGCGGTCCGGGCGTATCGACCGGGGTCGGGCGAATTGGCTCCGTCGCGATAACGGCGAATTCGATGCGCCGGTTGGCGGGGTCAGCAGGGTCCAGCCCTTCGACAGGATCGCGTGAGCCGATGCCGCGAACGCGCAGTCCGTCTTCGGGAATGCCGCGGCGGACCAGTTCGCTGCGCACAGCTTCTGCCCGCACTTGCGAGAGTTCCAGATTGCCCGGTTCCGGGCCGGAGCTGTCTGTATGGCCGGTGATCGAGATGATGCTGCCAAGGCAGGGCCGCAGGGCGGTGGCTACCTCATCGATCAGCTCCGCGCTGGCGGCATCGATCCGTGCGGAGCTTTCCTCAAAGCGGATGGTGCGCGCGCGCAGCAAGGCATCGACATCTTCCTGGCAGTGCAGCGGCTTGACCGCCTGGACTTCTGCCTCGGTCAGCATGTTGCCATCGGCCCAGCGCACGCCGCCCACACCCTTGGTATTGCCCACCGCGCGGGCGATGCGGGCGCGGGTCGCTTCGCTCAGCGGTTCGCCGCCGCTGAGCACGGGATGGCGGCTGGGCAGCCCATTGGGAGAACTGAAGCGCGCTTTCACCTGACCGCCGCCGCCTGCCTGTTCGATCGCGGCATCGGCGCGCTGCGAAAGCGTGGCGGCGATATCGGCACCGGTCATGCGTCCGCCAATCACCGCCAGCAGGAAAATCATGAAAGCGCCAAGCGCCAGGGCAATGCGGGGTTTGCGAAGCAGGGACATGCGCTGCCTCCTAGCCTGACTGGCCCATGCGCGTCGAGCCTGTGTGACGCGCCGCGACCCTCAAGTATCGGTCTTTTCTGCGGCCAGCGCCTGATTATCGTCATCGCTTTTCCTGCGGCGGAACAGCACCCGGTCTTCCGGTCCGAAACCGCGTGTCCAGATGATCCAGCCGTAAACACCCAGTATTGCAGGGATGCCGAATGCCAGCTCCGCCCATTCGGGCAGCATGATCACCACCTGGCCCACCGCCACTGCGGCGGCTGTTGCCCACACCAGCGGCCAGCGCCAGTTGTTGATCGGATGTTGCAAGATGCGGCTGAGCATTACTGCCTTGATGACCGAGGCCGCTGCCAGCGCCAGCATCAGGGCCGCTGCCGCCGCGGCTGCACGGAAGTAATCCGCCCGCGCGGCACTGCCGAAATCGAGCTGGTCGATCAGCAGCATGGCCCCCACGGTCAGCAGGCCCTGCAACACGATAGTGCCGATGGAGACCCACAGGTTCCTGACCCGCGCGACATAGATCAGCGCCGCTTCTGCCACCACGGCGGTTGCCGCCACAACTTCTGCCGCCAGCAGGAAGGCCAGCGCGCCAGTGCCCGGCACGAATTCCCCGCCATTGCCGAACAGGCCCATCAGCGCCTCCCCCGGAATGCCCAGCGCCAGTGCGATGCCGGCCTGCGCGGCCACGATCCAGAAGCCCACCTGGCACACCTGCCGGGCGATGGCGGCGTAATCCTTTTCCTTCAGCTTGGCGGTGATCACCGGGCCAAGGATCGGTTCAAAACTGGTCTTGAGCTTTTGCGGAAGGCTGGCGACCTGCTGGGCCATGTAATAAATGCCCACCGCAATCGGTCCGGCAAACAGGCCAAGGATGAAGATATCGAGCCGCCTTGTCCCCCATTCGATCGCATCGGCCACCGCCAGCGGCAGCGCGCGCATGATCATCCGGGCGATGCGCAGCGGGTTCGGCACCCACGATCCGGGCAGGCCATAGGTACGGAAGAACGGCCGCAACGCCGCCGCAAGCCCGGCATAGATGGAGGCGAGATAGGCCATCGCCAGACCAGATTCGCTGATCTGCGGGATAAAGAAGAACACACCGGCAAGGATGGATATGCTCCACGGCTCCACCACGGCGCGGGCGCGCACGGTGGTGGCGATATCGAATTTATACGCCTGCGCCGCCAGAACGATCTCGGTCAGCGCAAAGCCGGGGATCGCCAGCACGATCAACCTGTCCAGATCTGTATATTCGCCGCTGGGGAACAGCGGGGCGGGGAATGCATAGAGGATGGCCGCGCCGATGATTGAGAACACCAGCGCCACCAGCATGCTGTCGGCAATCAGTTGCGCCTGGTCTTCCTCGCCATCCACCAGCCGCTGGGCCAGGCCGCGTTTCTCCCCGATGGAGCTGACCAGCGCCACCAGTTCGACCAGGATCAGGGCAGACGCAAAGCGCCCCACCGCTTCGGCCCCGTAGAGCTGTCCGGCGATGAACAGGAAGGGCAGGCGCGCAGCCAGCCGCAGCAGGAAGCCCAGGAAATTGGTCCGTCCGCCCTTGGCCAATGCGGCGATATCGCCGCCGGGCTTGTCTGCAGCGGCCTCGCTCAAGGATCGGTGCCTTCAGCCTTGAGCGGGCGGGTGAGAAGATCCTGCACAACCGCACCCGCCGATCCGCCATCCAGCAGGCGGCACACGGCATCGACGATGGGCATGGCCACGTTCAGTCTTACCGCCAGATCGCGCAGCACGGGCGCGGTGTGCGCGCCTTCGGCCACGGTGCGCCGGTCGGCCATCAGCGAGGCGGCGCTCTGCCCTTCGCCCAACGCCTTGCCGAGCGAGAAATTGCGGCTGGAAGTGGAGGAGCAAGTGAGCACCATGTCTCCCAGGCCGCACAGGCCCGCCAGCGTGTCGCGGCTGGCACCCAGCGCCTCGCCAAAACGCAGCATTTCGGCATAGCCGCGGCTGATCAGCGCGGCGCGGGCGTTCTGGCCAAGGCGCAGTCCCTCCACCACGCCGCAGGCAATGGCGAGCACGTTCTTGACCGATCCGCCGACTTCCGCGCCGACAAGGTCTTCCGAATAATAGGGCCGGAAAGTGGGCCGGGCGATGACTGGGGACAGCCGTTCCCACTGCTGCGCCCCGCCGCCGCAGGCAAGAGTGACGGCGGTGGGCAGGCCGGCGGCCACCTCATGCGCAAAGGTGGGGCCGGACAGCACGGCAATGTCGCTGGCGGGCGCGATATCATGCGCCACATCATGCATCATCCGGCCCGATCCCGCCTCGATACCCTTGGAACACAGCACCAGATCGCGCGGCAATGCGGGCATTGCGCGCATCACACTGCCCAGATGCTGCGCCGGGGTGACAATCAGCGCGATGTCGAGCGCGGCGATGCGCGCCAGATCGTCGGTTGCCTGAATGCCGGGGGCCAGCACGGCCGAGGGGAGGTAAAGATCATTGCAGCGGCTGGTGTTGATCGTATCCGCCAGCCCATCTTCCAGCGCCCACAGCAGCACGTCGCGGCCATCGCTGGCGAGCATCTGCGCCAGCGCGGTGCCCCATGCACCGGCTCCCACCACGCCGATTGTCAACGCCTTGCTCATGCCTTCACTCCTGCGCCGCGCACCGGCTCTGCCTGTGGATCGAGTGGCCAGCGCGGACGGGCGGATATATCAAGCGGATCGCCCCCAATGCCAAGCGCCAGCCGCTCTATTCCTGCCCACGCGATCATTGCCGCGTTGTCTGTACACAGCATCAATGGCGGGGCGGTGAATGAAAGGCCATGCGCGCTGGCCAGCTGCTCCAGCGCGGCACGAATTGTGCGGTTGGCGGCGACACCGCCTGCCACCACCAGCGCACTGACCTCGCCCATATCGGCCAGCGCGATCTTCAGCCGGTCCACCAGACATTCGACCGCGGCCTGCTGGAAGCTGGCGGCGATATCTTCTGCGGCATAGGCACCGCTTTCGGCAGCGCGCATGACCGCGCTTTTCAGCCCGGCGAAGGAGAAATGCGGCTCCCCGCTGCCCACCAGCGGGCGCGGCAGCGGCACGGCGAAGGGATCGCCGGTTGCAGCCAGTTTTTCCACCGCCGGACCGCCGGGATAGCCAAGACCCAGGATCTTGGCGGTCTTGTCGAACGCTTCACCCAGCGCATCATCAATGGTGGTGGCGCAGCGGCGATACCGGCCCACGCCGTCCACCCGCAATATCTGGCAATGGCCGCCCGATACCAGCAGCAGGGCATAGGGAAATTCCAGCGCGGGATCGGCCAGGCGCGGGCTGAGCGCATGGCCTTCAAGGTGATTGATCGCCAGCAGCGGCCTGTCGCTCGCCATCGCCAGCGCCTTGGCTGTGACCAGACCAACCATGACCCCGCCGATCAGACCGGGACCGGCGGTGGCGGCAATGGCGTCACAATCGTCCAGCGATTTGCCCGCTTCGCGCAGCACCTTGTCGATAATCGGGGTCAGCCGCTCTGCATGGGCGCGTGCGGCAATTTCGGGGACCACGCCGCCATAAGGGGCGTGTTCCGCCTCCTGACTGGCGATGATCTGGGCGAGGATACGCCTGTGCCCATCCGCCCCGGCTTCAACGAGGGCGGCGGCGGTTTCGTCGCACGAACTTTCAATTCCAAGTACAAGCACCATCGCGGCGCTTCCACTGGACGTAAATGCCCATTAGGGCAAGCAACCCATATGACCCAGAACATCAAGATACGGCTCGGAACGCGGCGCTCGCCGCTGGCAATGGTGCAGGCGGAGGAGACCCGCAACCGGCTGTGCGAAGCGCATGGCTGGGAATTGAGCGCGGTGCAGCTGGTTCCCGTTACCGCCAGCGGAGACAAGGTGCAGGACCGCCCGCTGGCCGATATCGGCGGCAAGGCGCTGTGGACCAAGGAACTGGACCAGTGGCTGGCCGAAGGCACAATTGATGCTGCGGTCCATTCGCTGAAAGACGTGGAAACGATCCGCCCCGCTGAACTGACCATCGCCGCCATCTTGCCGCGCGCGGACAAGGCCGACAGGCTGATCGGCGCAGAATCGCTCGCCGCATTGCGCCCCGGGGCGGTGATCGGCACCAGTGCCCCGCGCCGTGCGGCGCAGGCCTTGCACATGCGGCCCGATTGCACTGTGGTGAGCCTGCGCGGCAATGTCGCCACCCGTCTGGCCAAGCTGGCTGCGGGCGAGGTGGATGCCACCTTCCTGGCGGCTGCGGGGCTGGACCGGCTGGGGCAGGGCACCACCGGCCACTCACTGGATGTGGAACATTGGCTGCCGGCCCCGGCACAAGGGGCCATCGCGGTGGAATGCCGCACGAATGACGCGGCGGCGCTGGCGGCATTGGCGGCACTCGACCACGCGCCCAGCCGTGCTGAGGTGATGGCAGAGCGGGCGCTGCTGCTGGCGCTGGGCGGGACGTGCCATTCGTCGATCGCGGTATTGTGCAATCTGAAAGGGCAGGAACTGCACATGCGCGCGGCGCTGTTCAGTCCCGACGGGGCAGAGCGGGTGGAAGCAGAAGCGCGCTTTGCCGCCGGTGACGCGCAGGCTCCCGCACTCCTCGCGCAGGAGCTGCTTTCGCGGGCGAGCGCGGCCATAACCGATTGCTTTGCTGCCAGCTGATGAGCACGGCGATCCTCTCGATCCGTCCCCAGCCGGGCGCGCAGGCAACCTGCCAGACGGGCGCCGAGATGGGACTGGAGATCACCCCGTACCCGCTTTCACGCATAGAGCCGCTGGCGTGGGAGGCACCCGATCCGGCCACCATCGATGCGCTGCTGATCGGCAGCGCCAACGCCATTCGTCACGGCGGAGAGAGCCTGCGCGCCTTGCGGGGCAAGCCCGTATTCGCGGTGGGGCGCAGCACGGCTGCCGTGGCCAAAAGCGCCGGCTTCACCGTGCAACTGGCCGGGCAGGGCGGGTTGCAGGAACTGCTGTCCCGGATTCCGGCCGGCAGGGTGCGCCTGCTGCGTATTGCCGGGCGCGACCATGTGCCGCTGCAATTGCCCGAACAGGTGAGCATGGAAACGCGCATCGCCTACGCGGCGCAGGACGTGGCCATGCCCGATCCGATGCAGGCGCAACTGGCAGAGGGCGCGCTGGTGCTGCTGCATTCAGCAGGCAGCGCCCGGCACTTGCGCGCCGAATGCGAACGGCTGAATCTGGACCTGGGCGCAATCGCCATCGCCGCGCTGGGGCCGCGCATTGCCGATGCGGCGGGCGAAGGCTGGGCGCGGATCGGCACTGCTCCACAACCCACGGATCAGGCGCTGTTGGCCTTGGCGGCAGACATGTGCCATTAGGTGCGCTTCCTGAATGAGGCGCTGCAAAGGCGCCCGGCCAGGGTCGCTAAGGACGTTATGGAAGAAGGCTACTCATATCCCCGTCAGACTGCGCAATCGCGCAGGCTTTCCACGCGCGCAATCGTGCTGGCCGTGCTGGCCGCTTTCCTGCTGGGCGTGCTGGCCACATTCATCATGACGCGCGGCGATGGCATGACGCTGGGCGAATTGTTCCGCCTGCGCAGCGATGATCAGCAGATCGTGGTTGATCCCGCGCTGTTGGGCGCGTCTCCCACTCCCACCTCATCCGAACCGGCAGAGGAAGTCGTGCAGGAAGCGCGCGCTGCGGTTGAGCGTGTGCAGCAGGTGGAGGTGCAGACCGGCGGCATAGACCAGCGCGTGGCGGCGATGGAACAGCGGCTGACCAGGCTGGACCTGCAATCGCAAGCCGCCGCCGGCAATGCCGCACGCGCGGAAGGCCTGCTGATTGCCTTTGCCGCGCGCCGCGCGATCGAACGCGGCCAGCCGCTGGGCTATCTGGAAGATCAGCTGCGGCTGCGCTTTGGCGATGCCCGGCCCAATGCGGTGCAGACGGTGATCGATGCCGCGGCCAATCCGGTGACGCTGGAACAACTGGTTGCCCGGCTGGATGGCATCGCGCCCGATCTGGTTGATGTACCGGACGATATGGGCCTGCTCTCGCGCATTGGCCATGAACTGTCCCAGCTGTTTGTGATCCGCACCGATGATACGCCTTCGCCCGTGGCGGAGAACCGGCTGGAACGGGCGCGCACCAATCTGGAGAGCGGGCGGATAGAATTCGCCATCACCGAGATTCGCAACATGCCCAATGCAGCACTGGCGGAACGGTGGATCGCCGATGCGGAGCTTTATGCCGCCGCCCAGCGCGCGCTTGAAGCGCTGGAAACCGCCGCCATTCTGGAGCCGAGGGACCTGCGTGATGCTTCGGGCGACCGCGTGGCCCAGCCCAGCCCCGCAAACTAACCCGGCCAGGTAGGTAGGCGGGCCAGTCCCGCTTTACCTAGCCCTTGAGCAATTCCGGCATTTTCCCGCTCACGCCGCGTGCCTCATCCATGAACCAGCGCTTGAGCGCGGGTGTGCGCTGCACAGCGGCCATGCCCATGCGGCGGATGATGCTGGGGGCCTTGCCGGGAATGCCGAACAGGCGCGTCAGCCCATCGGTGGCCAGCGCCACGGTGAAGCTGTCCAGCCCGCGCCAGTTTTCATACCGGGTGAGCAATTGCGCATCGCCCGGGTCCAGCCCCAGCCGCATGCCTTCTGCCAGCACTTCCACAAGCGTGCCGACATCGCGCAGGCCCAGGTTCAGGCCCTGTCCGGCAATGGGGTGAATGCCATGCGCGCTGTCGCCCACCAGCGCCAGACGCTGCGCGGTGATGCGCGCGGTGTGATGGAAGCCCAGCGGATAGGACATCACCTTGCCGTGCTTTTCGATAGCACCGAAAACGCCATGCATGCGCTTGGCCACTTCGGCGGTGAAGGCGCGGTCTGACAAGGCCAGAACACCCGCTGCATCGTCTTCCGAAACGGTCCACACCAGCGCGCTGCGATGGCGGCCCTGATCATCGTCTAGCAATGGCAGCAGGGCAAACGGACCGGCGGGGTAGAAAATCTCCCACGCCACATTGCCGTGAGGTTTTTCATGCGTCAGGCTGGCGATCATCGCGCGGTGCGAATAATCCCATTTGGCGATTGCGATGCCTGCCTCATCGCGCGTGGGCGACTGGCGCCCCTCGGCTGCGACCATCAGGCTGGCTTCCAGCTTCGTGCCGTCTTCCAGCATGGCGGAAACGCCGTGCTCGCCGCGCGTGCGGGACACGACATTGGCCCTGGAATGCCAGGAGATCAGCGGCTCCTTCGCCGCCGCTTCGAACAGGGCGAGGCGCAACTGCTGGTTGGCGAACATCCGGCCCAGCGATCCTTCATGCGGTTCCGGCTGGAAATCCAGCCTGCCGGGCTTCATGCCATCTGTCACCGCAATGCTGGCGATCGGGCAGCCGAATGGTTCCAGCGCGTCGGCAATGCCGATATTGGTGAACAGGTTCCAGCTGGCGGTGGAAATGGCCGAGGCGCGCCCGTCAAAGCCCTCCGCCGTCAGTTCCGCCGGGTCTGCCCGGTCCACCACGTGGCTGGACATTCCCTGCCGCGCGGCGGCAAGGGCCAGTGTCATGCCCACCAGGCCGCCACCAAGGATCAGGAGTTCGCGCTTGTCCGTCATGGCTGCTGCTCCTAGATCGTCTCCCACGATGCGCGCAAGTCTCATGGACCTTTTCCGGTATCTGCTGGTGGCAGTGGCGCTCAGCCTCGCGCTTCCCAACGCCGCGTGGGCGCAGGGCAATCCGCCGGACATGATGGACCGCGGCAGCGCGCGGCTGGTGGCCGAACGCGCCATCGCACCGGGCGCATCGGGCGATCTGGCGCTGGTGTTCCTGCCCAATGAGGGCTGGCACGGCTATTGGCGCAATCCCGGCGACGCGGGGCAGGGCATGGTGCTGGAATGGCAGCTGCCCGCAGGCTGGAGCGTGGGTGAGACGCAATATCCGGTGCCCCAGACCTATGTGATCCAGGGGATCATGAACCACATCTTCGAAGGCGAGCACGCCGTGCTGGTGCCGCTGGCGGTGCCGGACGGAACCGCGCCGGGCGCCTATCGGGTCACCGTGTTCGCGCGCTGGCTGACGTGCAGCGAGAGCCTGTGCGTGCCGCAGCAGGCCACGCTTTCCACCGCGATATCCGTTGGTGAGGGTGTAGAGGTCCACCCGCGCTTCGATAGCTGGCGCGCGGCCATCGCGCCGCTGCTGGACCGCAAGGCCAGCCTGCAATTCACCGCCGAGGCACTGCGCCTGTCGATCCCCCTTCCGGCGGCGATGGAAATTGCCAGCCCGCATGTGTTCATCGCGCAGGAGCAACTGGTCGATTACAACGCGCCGCAGCGTTTCTACCGCGATGGCGATGCGCTGATCGTGGAAATTCCGCGCGGCGGCCTGCGGCATGAGGCTCAGGCGGTAAGCGGTATCATCGCGCTGGGCGGCGCGCGTGACGGCCTGCGGTTCGAGGCGGAGCCGGGTGAGGTGTCTACCGGCGGAGAAGCGCTGGACGGGACCGAACAGCCCACCTCTCTGGCATGGCTGATCCTTGCCGCGCTGGCAGGCGGGCTGATCCTCAACCTGATGCCCTGCGTGTTCCCGATCCTGAGCCTGAAGGCGATGACGCTTGCCCGCGCCGGCGAGAGCGCGGCGGGCGCGCGGCGCGAGGCGCTGGCCTATAGCGCCGGTGTGGTGCTGGCCTGCCTTGCGCTGGGCGGCCTGCTGCTGGCGCTGCGGGCGGGCGGGGAACAGATCGGCTGGGCATTTCAGTTGCAGGAACCCGGCGTGGTCGTCGCGCTGCTGGTGCTGGCGGTGCTGATCACGGCGAATTTCGCGGGCCTGTTCGAACTGCCCTCACTCTCCGTAACGCGCACAGGCGGGCCGGGCTCCTCCTTTGCCACCGGCCTGCTGGCCGCTTTCGTGGCGACACCTTGCACCGGGCCATTCATGGCGGCGGCGCTGGGTGCGGCACTGCTGCTGCCGACCGCGCAGGCGCTGCTGCTGTTTGCCGCGCTGGGCCTTGGTCTGGCGCTGCCGTTCCTGCTGCTCGGCTTCGTCCCGGCGCTGAGGAACCGCCTGCCAAGGCCGGGACCGTGGATGGACCGTTTCCGCAAGGCGATGGCGATCCCGATGGGGCTGACCGCGCTGGCGCTGATCTGGCTGGCCACGCGACTGGGCGGGCAGGGCTTTGCGCTGGTGGCGCTGGTGATGACAGTGGGACTGGTGATCGCGCTGATGGTGACCGGCAGATTGCAGCGTGCGGGCAAGCTGGCGTGGCCCGCCTTTGGCCTGATAGCCGCGCCCTTTGCCCTGTTTGGCGCCTTTGCCCTGCCGGCAAGCTTTACGCCTGCCACTGCGGGACAGGCAGAATCGATTCATTCACCGATCAATTACAGCGAGGCGGCCCTCGCCGAAGCGCGCGCATCGGGCCAGCCGGTGTTCCTGTGGTTCACCGCCGACTGGTGCCTGACCTGCAAGGTGAACGAGGGCGTGGCGATAGAGCGCGACGAGGTGCGCGACGCGTTCGAAGCGGCGGGCGTGGTCACCATGCGCGGCGACTGGACCGTGCGCGATGAGGCGATCACCCGCTTCCTGACCGAGCAGGGCGCTGCCGGTGTGCCGCTCTACCTGTGGTATCCGGTCAATGGGCCGCCCCAACAGCTGCCGCAATTGCTGACGCCAGACATGCTGGTGGAACTGGCCGAGGCTGGCTGACCGGCTACTCGGCAGCCTCTTCGGTAGAGGCCTGCGCCTGCTCGTCATCCTGCGCCTGCATCACCTGTCCGCCTGCGCGGCACCAGGTCACGAATTCTCCCGGAATGCGGCTGCCCGCGATTTCCAGCATCCCGCCACCGGGCAGGGTGGCGGTGATGTCGCGCGGGCCGGTGAACACGTCCAGCTGCGGATCATCGGCGGGCAATGTCGCTTCCCAGCGCCACTCGCCATCGGTCAATTTGGCATCGACCAGAAAGCGCGAGCGCATGCCATTGCCGATCACCGGAAACAGCGCGGAAAGGCCGGGCCGGGCAGGTGCATGACGGATGATCGCCAGCTGCGGCGGGCTTTGCTGCAGGCGGCAATCCAGTGTGATCAGCGGATCCTGGTCTGCCTCGCCAAAATGGATCGCCTGCCCGCTTTGATTGACCACCCATGCGGCAGTCGACGTGTCCGGCGATTCCAGCATCACCTGCGGAGAGCTGGTCCGCACATTGGCCAGCGCAATGCGCTGCACCGGCGCAGGCTCCGGCCTGTCGCAGGCGGCAAGCGGCAGGATACAGATCGCCGCGATCAGCAGTCTCACTTGCCGAATTTCCTCTGCGTCTTGCCGTAGCGCATCTTGCGCGTGCCGGGTTTGCCTTCGTTGGATCGCCCGACCATCGGCGCCTTCTTGTCGCCATCGGGAATGCCCAGTTCGCCTGCTTCCAGCCGGCGGATTTCGTCGCGCAGGCGGCCTGCTTCCTCGAACTCCAGATCGGCGGCGGCATTGCGCATGCGCTTTTCCAGATCCTCGATATAGCTGCGCAGATTGTGGCCGACGAGGTTGTTGACCGCATCGTCCTCGATCTCCACCAGCACGCTGTCACGGCTGGCGGTGTGCGCCACGATATCCTGAATGCCGCGCTTGATGGTGGTGGGGGTGATGCCGTGCGCTTCGTTATATTCGCGCTGCTTCTCGCGCCGCCGATCGGTCTCCGCCATGGCGCGTTCCATGCTGCCGGTGATCCGGTCTGCATACAGGATCACCTTGCCATCCACGTTGCGCGCGGCGCGGCCGATGGTCTGGATCAGCGAGGTTTCGCTGCGCAGGAAGCCTTCCTTGTCCGCGTCCAGAATGCACACCAGCCCGCATTCGGGAATGTCCAGCCCTTCGCGCAGCAGGTTGATGCCCACCAGCACGTCATACACGCCCAGCCGCAGGTCGCGGATCAGCTCGATCCTCTCCAGCGTCTCGACATCGGAATGCATGTAGCGCACGCGCAGCCCCGCTTCGTGCATGAACTCGGTCAGGTCCTCGGCCATGCGCTTGGTCAGCGTGGTAACCAGCGTGCGATAGCCGTTCTGCGCCACCTGGCGACATTGCTCGATGCAATCCTGCACCTGATCTTCCACCGGGCGGATTTCCACCGGCGGATCGATCAGGCCGGTGGGGCGGATCACCTGTTCGGCAAACACGCCGCCGGTCTGCTCCAGCTCCCACGTGCCGGGAGTGGCGGAAACGGCCACGGTCTGCGGGCGCATCGCATCCCATTCGTTGAAGCGCAGCGGGCGGTTGTCGATGCAGCTGGGCAGACGAAAGCCATATTCGGCCAGCGTGATCTTGCGCCGGTGATCGCCCTTGGACATGGCGCCGATCTGCGGCACCGTCTGGTGGCTTTCATCCACGAACAGCAGCGCGTTTTCGGGCAGATATTCGAACAAGGTGGGCGGCGGCTCGCCCGGCAGGCGCCCGGTCAGGAAGCGGCTGTAATTCTCGATCCCGTTGCAGCTGCCGGTGGCGGCGATCATCTCCAGGTCGAAGTTGGTGCGTTGTTCCAGCCGCTGGTGTTCCAGCAGCTTGCCCTCCGCCTCCAGCTCCTTCAGCCGCTCCTCCAGTTCGAAGCGGATTGCCTGCGTCGCCTGCTTCATGGTCGGGCCGGGCGTGACATAGTGCGAATTGGCATAGACGCGCACCGCATCCAGCGCCGTGCCCCTGGTTCCTGTCAGGGGATCGAATTCGCTGATCTCCTCGATCTCGTCACCAAAGAAGCTGATCCGCCAGGCGGTGTCTTCCAGATGGCTGGGATAGAGTTCCAGATTGTCACCCCGCACGCGGAAAGTGCCGCGGGTGAAGGCGGCGTCATTGCGCTTGTATTGCAGCGAAACCAGCTTGCGGATCAGTTCGCGCTGGTCGGCCGTTTCGCCCCGCTTGATGTCGAAGATCATGGCCGAATAGGTCTCGACCGAACCGATGCCGTAGATGCACGATACAGAGGCCACGATCAGCACGTCGTCCCGTTCGAGCAGCGAGCGGGTAGCCGAATGGCGCATCCGGTCGATTGCCTCGTTCACGCTCGACTCTTTCTCGATGTAAGTGTCGGAGCGCGGGACATAGGCTTCGGGCTGGTAGTAATCGTAATAGGAGACGAAATATTCCACCGCGTTTTCAGGGAAGAAGCTCTTGAACTCACCATACAGCTGCGCGGCCAGGATCTTGTTGGGCGCCAGCACCAGTGCGGGGCGCTGCAATTCCTCGATCATCCTGGCCATGGTGAAGGTCTTGCCGCTGCCGGTAACGCCCAGCAGCACCTGCGTCTGCTCGCCTTCCTTCGCCGCCGCCACCAGATCGGCAATGGCGGTTGGCTGATCGCCCGCCGCCTCATAATCGGAGACGAGCTTGAACGCCTTGCCCGGAAGCGATTTTTCCGGGCGCTGCGGTTTATGCGGGGTGAAGGAGGCTGACGTATCAGGCTCTTCCAGTCCGCGGCGGATTACGAGTTCGGCCATGTGCATTCATATGGGGAAGAGCGCGCCAACGCGCAATCTCATTGGCAATCGGCGTATTGGCTCATTGGCTGATTGGCATATGGCATCAGGCTTGTTAGTTTGCCGGTATATTGGCGGGGAGGGATTCCCTGCCCGCTATCCTTGGGGGAATTCCAATGCGCAAATCCTTGTATGTCCTGCCGCTGGCCGCGGCCCTTGCCCTGACTGCCTGTGGCGGCGATGCCGATGGCGATGATGTCACCGCGGACGAAATGGCCAGCCAGCTGGCCGATGCCGAAACGCCGCAGCCGGGCCAGTACCGCTCCACCCAGGAACTGCTGGAACTCGACGTGCCCGGAATGCCGGAGGAAATGGCGGGCATGATGCGTTCCGCCTTTGCCGAGGGCGCGGCGGAAGAGACGACCTATTGCCTGACCGCGGAAGACGCGGCCAGTTCGCGTGAGCAGATGCTGGCCAACATGGCCGAGAGCGACTGCAACGTGGAGCGTTTTGACATGTCCGGCGGCACCATCGACGCGGCGATGAACTGTCCCACGGGCCAGGGCATTACCGGCGATGTCAGCCTGACCGGAACGATGGATGGCAATGGCGCGGACATGGTGATGAGCTTTTCGGCTGACATGCCCGGCATGGGTCCGGGTACCATCCGCATGCGCGTGGTTTCCGAGCGGATCGGAGAATGTTCCTGACCCGCAGGGCTGCGGCCCTTGTCCTGTTATTGACCGGTCAGGTGCTGGCGGGCTGTTCCAGCGAACCGCCCAGTCAGGAGGATATGCTCGCCAGCGCGGGCAACATGGTGAAGCCGCTGCCCGGCCTCTATCGCACCACCTCCCGGCTCACGTCGTTTGACCTGCCTTCCGCCAGTCCGCAGGAAGCGCAGCGCATGCGTACGATGATGGACGTGCTGGAACCGCAGGAAGGCACGATCTGCCTGACCGGCGCCGATGCCGACGAGGGCTTTGTGGCCCTGCTGCGCGACATCCAGGAGGGTGATTGCGCGGTGGAGAGTTTCGATGCCGGGGCCACGCGCCTGCACGCCAGATTGCAATGTCCCGGCGCCGGCGGCAGTTCCAGCACGGTGGAGATGACGGGCACGGGCAGCGCCGAAAGCTCGCGCATGCAGCTCGACATTGAACAACGCGGGCCAGCCATTCCGGGCGGGCTGCTGGAAATGCAGTTCGTCGTCGAGAATCAGCGCGTCGGCGATTGCTGACGCCTGTTGCGGAAATATGTCCGGCTTCAACCATTGCTGGCCCAACAAGTCAGTTGTGTTACAAGGAAGCTATGGGCGCCGCAAAACTGAAACATTTTCCTGTTGCACAGGGCCTGTCCGAAAGGGCGGGGATGCTCGCCCATGCGGTCTCGCGCCGGGTCGAACTGTTGCGCCAGCAGCCGCCGCACAATGCCGCGCACCCCTCCCGCGTGCTGATGCTGGGGGAGAGTACGGCCTTTGTTGAGCCGGTGCTGCGCCACTTGCGCGCGCCTTTGCAGGTTCCCGTGGCCAGCCAGCGCAAAATCGTGATCCTTCTGCCCGGCTTTGCCACCCACCCGTTGCGCATGCGCTATATGGCGCGCCAGCTGGAAGCTGCCGGTCATGTGGTGAAGCGCTGGGGCATGGGTTTCAACTTCGGCCCGACGGAGGAGAATTTCGAAATCCTCTCCCGCCGGGTGTGCGATGTGCATGATCGCTATGGCCAGAAGGTGGTTCTGGTGGGCTGGAGCCTTGGCGGAATTTTCGCGCGGGAGATTGCCAAGCGCCATCCGCAGCATGTGGCCAAGGTGGTGACGATGGGCGCGCCGTTCAGCCACACGCCCTATTCCAACAATGTCTGGCGCATCTACCAGCTGATTACCGGCCATTCGGTAGAGAGTCCGCCGGTCGCGGCAAATATCGCCGCCAAGCCCCCGGTGGAGACGGTGGCTTTCTGGAGCCCGCGAGACGGGGTGGTTGCAGCGCGCAGCGCATGCGGCTGTGCCGGAGAGCGAGACCGGACCCGCGCCTTGCGCTGTACGCACATGGGCTTCTCCAATTCGGCAGAGGCCATCCTGGCTGTTGCCGAGGAACTCGATGCCGCCTGATCCTGACGGCATTTTTTCAAGACGGCGCTTGGCGCAAGCATTTAAACGTGTAGTGTTGCAGTGCGGCAAAAGGTGTTTATGAGTAATCCAGACGTTCCGAATTTCGACGAAATGTTTGAGCCAGACGGCACGGTCCGTCCGGCATACCGCGATTATGCGAACTGGCTTGACCAGCAGGAACCCGCGGCCATGCGCCGCAAGAATGCCGAAGCCGAGAATTTCTTCCGCCGCAGCGGTATTACTTTCAACGTTTATGGAGAGGGCGATGGCGAAGAACGCCTGATCCCCTTCGACATGGTGCCGCGCATCGTGACCGGCAGCGAATGGCGCCGCCTGTCTCGCGGGATCGAACAGCGGGTGCGCGCGCTCAACGCCTTCATGCATGATCTTTACCACCGGCAGGAGATCATCCGTTCGGGCCGCCTGCCGCAGCGCCTGTTCAGCAATAACGAAGCATGGCTTCCCGAAATGGTCGGCTTCAATCCGCCCGGCGGCGTGTACACGCACATCGTCGGCATCGATCTGGTCCGCACCGGACCTGATGAATTCATGGTGCTCGAAGACAATGCCCGCACGCCCAGCGGCGTGTCCTACATGCTGGAAAATCGCGAGACGATGATTGCGATGTTCCCTGAGCTGTTTTCCCGCATTCCGGTCCAGCGCGTATCCGATTACCCGCGCCGACTGGCGAAAAGTCTGGCCGCCTGTGCGCCCAGCGCCACGACGGACAAGCCGGTGATCGCGGTGCTGACGCCGGGCATCTATAACTCGGCCTATTTCGAGCATGCCTTCCTGGCCGATCAGATGACGGCTGAACTGGTGGAAGCGAGCGATCTGCGGGTGATTGGCGGGCGCGTGCAGATGCGTACCACGTCGGGCTACAAGCCGATCGACGTGCTCTATCGCCGCGTCGATGACGATTTCCTCGATCCGCTGACTTTCAATCCCGGCAGCATGCTTGGTGTGCCCGGCATCATGGATGTCTATCGCTCCGGCGGGATTACCATCGCCAACGCGCCGGGAACGGGTGTTGCCGATGACAAGGCGATCTACAGCTTCATGCCGGAGATCGTGGAGTTTTATACCGGTGAAAAGCCGCTGCTGCCCAATGTGCCGACCTGGCGCTGCGCGGAAGCGGACAGCCTCGCCTATGTGCTGGACAATATTGCCGATCTGGTGGTGAAGGAAGTTCACGGTTCCGGCGGCTATGGCATGCTGATCGGGCCGACCTCTTCCAAGCGAGAGCTGGCGGATTTCACCAAGAAGCTTCAGGCGAGGCCGGAAAACTATATCGCCCAGCCGACGCTGGCGCTGTCCACCGTGCCGATCTTCACCAAGGCCGGCCTCGCGCCGCGCCATGTGGATCTGCGTCCGTTCGTGCTGGTGTCGCCCAACGGGGTGGATATCACGCCCGGCGGCCTGACCCGCGTAGCGCTGAAGAAGGGCTCGCTGGTCGTCAATTCAAGTCAGGGCGGCGGCACCAAGGATACCTGGGTACTGGACGACTGATGGCAGGAGCACTCACATGTTAGGCCGGACCGCCAGCTCCATATTCTGGATGTACCGCTATCTCGAACGGGCGGAGAACACCGCCCGCCTGCTGGAGGCCGGCGCCCGCATGGCGTTGACCCGCGGGGCCGATGGGGCGGAAGATGAATGGCGTTCCGTCATCGTCACGCTGGGCCTGCGCAAGGCGTATGAAGCGGCGCATGATGTCTATACCGGGCCGCAGGTGTGCAATTTCGTGCTGCGCGATGCCGACAACGCCGAAAGCGTGCTGAAGATGGTGGAAAGTGCGCGCAACAACGCGCGCGCATCGCGAACGTCCATCACCGCAGAAGTGTGGGAAGCGGTGAATGAAGGATGGATGACGCTGAAGGGCGCGATGGCCCGGCCAGTGCGCGATGCTGCGCTGGGCGAAGTGCTGCGGCAGATCCGGCGCGAGGCCACTCTGGTGCGCGGTGCCACCTATGGCTCGATGTATCGCAATGACATCTATCATTTCGCGCGGTCCGGCACCTATCTTGAACGGGCGGACAACACCGCCCGTATCCTCGACGTCAAATATTACCTGCTGCTGCCGTCCTATTCCTATGTCGGCTCCACGCTGGATTCGGGCCAGTGGGACAATGTGCTGCGGTCACTGTCCGGTCGGCGCGCGCATCGCTCGCTCAACGCCGGCAGAATGGATGCGCGCGGCATTGCCGAACTGCTGATCCTGGATGGCCGTTTCCCGCGCAGCTTCCCCTTTTGTTACGAGGCGCTGTCCGACAATCTTCAGGCTCTCGCAGAAATGCACGGTCAGGAGAGCAGGGCGAACACCCTGATGCAGGAGGCGAAGAACAAGCTGGCCGCGGCGACCATCGACACCATCTTCGATACCGGGCTGCATGAATTCCTCGTCAATTTCATCGTTGGCAACCAGGCTATCGCCACCGCGATTGCCGAAGATTACCTGTTTGCCGATTGATCCGGGGTCCACAATCATGCGCTTAGCCATCAATCACACGACCCATTACGTGTTCGACCAGCCGGTAAAGCACGCGTTGCAGCGCCTGCGGCTGACGCCCAAGGCAACGCAGGGGCAGATCATTGTCGACTGGACGATGAGCTTTGAAGGCGCGGTGCTGGAACTGGAATATGATGACCAGAACTTCAATCACACCTCGCTGATCTCGGTCCTTCCCGGAACGCAGGAAGTGGTCGTCAGATGTCAGGGCACGGTGGACACCAATGACAGTGCGGGCGTTCTGGGTACCCATTCGGGCTTCCTGCCGCTGTGGTCGTTTCTGGCGCAGACCAAGCGCACGCGGCCAGGGCCAAAGCTGAATGCGCTGATCGCTGCCGTTCGCCGTAATGATGATGACAAGCTGGCCATGCTGCACAGTCTTTCGGCCGCCACGATCGAAGCGGTGAAATATGAAATTGGCGTGACCCATGTGGACACCACCGCGGAACAGGCGCTGGCCGATGGCGGCGGCGTTTGCCAGGACCACGCACAGATCTTCATTGGTGCGGCGCGCGCATTGGGCATTCCGGCGCGTTATGTCAGTGGCTATCTGATGATGAATGACCGGATCCAGCAGGAGGCAACCCACGCCTGGGCGGAAGCCCATGTGGAGGGGCTTGGCTGGGTCGGTTTCGATGTTTCGAACGGTATCAGCCCGGATGAGCGCTATGTGCGTGTCGCCACGGGCCGTGACTACCGCGATGCGGCACCCATAACGGGCACCAGCTATGGTGCATCGACCAAGGACCTGACTGTCGACCTTTCGGTCGAACAGCAGATGGTCCAACAATGACGGTCCGGACAATTGTCTGCCGTTGAATTCTTGAAAGTACAGGTACTCAAATGACTTATTGCGTTGGCATGGTGCTCGACAAGGGCCTGGTCCTGATGAGCGATACGCGCACCAATTCGGGCGTCGACAATATCTCGATCTTCCGCAAGATGACCCACTGGACGGTGCCGGGAGAGCGCATCCTGTCGCTGATGACGGCGGGCAATCTGGCCACCACCCAGGCGGTGATCAGCCGGCTGGAGGAGCGCACCAAGGCACCGGGAGAGAGGCAGAACTCGCTGCTGGAACTGCCCACCATGTTCCAGGTGGCTGTGGAGATCGGCAAGCTGCTGCGCGAAACCGTGCACGCCACCCAGTCCGAAAACGGCCAGAACGGCAAGGGGCGCTTTACCGCCTCGATCATCCTCGCCGGGCAGATTGCCGGGATGGAGCCGCGCCTGTTCATGATCTACCCGGAAGGCAATTTCATCGAAGCCAGCTTCGACACGCCGTTCTTCCAGATTGGCGAAACCAAGTATGGCCGCCCGATCCTGATCCGCGCCTATGACCGCTCGATGAGCTTTGAAGATGCGGTGAAGCTGCTGATGGTCAGCTTCGATTCCACGCTCAAGGCCAATCTCTCGGTCGGCCTGCCGCTGGACCTGATGGTGATCGAGCGTGACAATTTCGAGCCGCTGCATATGCGCCGGATTGACCAGACCGATCCTTATTTCGATGCCATCTCATCGAGCTGGAGCGAAGCCTTGCGCAGTGCGTTCCACTCCCTGCCGGATTACAGCTTCCAGCAGGACACGGACAAGGCAACTCGTTGAATTGCCTCAACAACTAGGTGTCTCTACCTAGGGAAAACATCATAAGTAGACTTCCTTTCCGGGATAATACCGAATTCCGCTCCACAATGGATGGAATTCAATCGTGCAATTCTCCCGAAAAACAGTCGCCCGGCAGGTATATTTGCTTGGTTATGGTTCAGACCTTTCGTGCCAGGCCCCGCCAATGGCTGCACATATCTGAGCCATGGAAAAACGACTCACACTTCACATCCTGGGCGGCGACAGCCGTCTTCGCGCGGAACATTCACGCCTGGCCTTTTCGCTCGGCCATCATGCAGAGGTCTATTCGGATATCGCCGAATTGCTGATGATGTCGCCCACGAAAGGCGTGATCATCGCCTGCGACAGTATCCTCACCAGCGGGGTGGACAGCCTGCTCGAACGGCTCAGCGATGCCGGTGTCTGGTTGCCGGTGGTCGCCGCCTCTCACGCGCCCGATGTGGATGAGGTGGTGCAGGCGATCAGGGCCGGTGCGCTCGATTATCTGCGCCTGCCCCTGAACGAGGAGGAGTTCAGCCGCATGGCCACGCATGTGATGGTCGATGCGGGCCGCCATGCCGAAGCACGCCGCCGGCTGGTGGAAGCCCGCCAGCGGATCGGCACGCTGAGCAAGCGAGAGCGTGAAGTGCTGGAATGGCTGAGCGAGGGATGTTCCAACAAGGCGATTGCCCGGGCGCTGGAAATCAGTCCGCGTACAGTGGAAATCCACCGCGCCAACATGATGGAAAAGCTCGGCGCGCAGCATGCCGCCGAAGTGGTGCGCCTGCGTCTGGAAGCCAATTACGACGTGGACGGTAGTGCCACCTACCAGACATTCGACGAAGGTGAGCGGGCCCCGCGTGCGCGGCTGGCTGGCGAATAGCTCTGTCCTCAGCCCTCGGCGGCCATAGGCACGGGCCAGATCAACGGCAGAACGAACTGCCCTCCATCACCCCTTCGACGTGGAAATGATCGCGGTGGGCGGCGTTGTATTCAGGGCCGAGCACGGTCGCAAAGCGGCGGCACGCGCTGCCTTGCACCACCCGCAGGAACTCCCGCTCTGCCGAAGAGCCATTGTTCCAGTCATCGGCCACGCTGATGCGGCGGCCATCGGCCAGGATGAAGGCGGCCACATCGATGGCTCCGGCGGTGGCATGGGCGGATCGGCGCGCGGAACCGGCAACATTGCGGCAGGAATAGCTGCCCATGGTCTCTATGCGTTGCAGCGGCGATCCCAGCAGCTGGCGGGCGGCGCGGTCCACGCCGAAGCGTGCCCAGCTGGCAAAGACATTGCCCACATCGCATTGCACGGGGCCGATATTGCTGACCGCCATGGTGGTGATATCGCTGCGCAGCGCGGTCAGCTGGACAGTGCCGATGTTGCTGCACCCCTCACCAGTATAGCGATCGGGAAGGGGGGAGAACTGCACACCTGCCTGGCCAAGCCGGGTCAGGCACTGGCTCTCCTGC
The DNA here is from genome assembly GCF_009827405.1 of Alteraurantiacibacter aestuarii. Lineage (GTDB taxonomy): Bacteria > Pseudomonadota > Alphaproteobacteria > Sphingomonadales > Sphingomonadaceae > Alteraurantiacibacter > Alteraurantiacibacter aestuarii. The sequence continues at coordinate 351,487 of NZ_WTYY01000002.1, read as the reverse complement.
GGGCGGGCGGCGGTGGCAACGGTAACGCTTTGCTGCGCGCGGGGCGCAGCGCGCTGTTGCCCGCGTGATTCGGGCACGACCGAGCATCCGGATAGCAGTGCAGCCGACATGGCGATGATGGCAAAGCGGGTCATACTGATGTTTCTGGCGGACCTGTGGTTAATATTTTCCTAATTTCCGGATGGCGAGCGCGCGCAGCGGTGCAGAAATCATAATCGCGCTTGACTCAGATCGGCATCCGCCTAGGGCCGCCGACGGGCCACGCGGTCCCAACGCCGCGCGAGCTCTCTGCAAGGAGAGAATACAAATGAGTACCGAACCTACGCTTCGTCCGGAGCGCCCGTTTTTTTCATCCGGACCCACCTGCAAATTTCCCGGCTGGTCGCTCGACAAGCTCGATATCAAGAGCCTGGGACGTTCGCATCGCTCCAAATATGCCAAGGGCCGGCTGAAATATGCCATCGACCTGAGCAAGGAATTGCTCGGCGTTCCCGATGATTATCTGGTCGGCATCATGCCCGGCTCCGATACCGGCGCGCTGGAATGCGCGATGTGGTCCATGCTGGGCAACCGCCCGACAACTGTGGCCGCATGGGAAAGCTTCGGCAACGTGTGGATTCAGGATGCGGTCAAGCAGCTCAAGCTGCCCAACCTGCAGGTGCTGGACGCCGATTACGGCCATATTCCCGATCTTGCGCAGATCCCCCAGGAAAACGATGTCGTTTTCACCTGGAACGGCACCACTTCGGGCGCGAAGATCCCCAATACGGATTGGCTTGCGCCGGGCCGCGAAGGCATCACCATCAACGATGCCACCAGCGCCGTGTTCGCGATGGAGATGGATTGGGCCAAGCTCGATGCCACCACCTACAGCTGGCAGAAGGTGCTGGGCTCAGAAGCGCAGCACGGCATGCTGATCCTCAGCCCCAAGGCGGTTGAGCGGATCGAAAGCTATGATCCCGAATGGCCGCTTCCCAAGCTGTTCCGCCTGAAGAAGGGTAACAAGATCAACACCGGCATCTTCGAAGGCGCCACGATCAACACCCCCTCCATGCTGGCGACCGAAGATTACATCATGGCGCTGGAATGGGCCAGGTCGATCGGTGGCCGCAAGGCGATGTTCGAACGTGCCGATGCCAATGCCAAGATCGTGACCGACTGGATCGAGAGCACGCCCTGGCTGCGCAACATGGTTCCCGATCCCGCCCAGCGCACCAACACCGGTGTGTGCATGGTCTTCCAGGGCGAGTGGTATGACAACCTCTCCGCTGAAGAGCAGGCAGCTGTGCCCAAGACCATCGCTTCCAAGCTTGAAGCAATGGACATCGGCTATGATTTCAACGGCTACCGCGATGCTCCGCCGTCGCTGCGCATCTGGTGCGGTGGTTCGGTGGAAGCCGAGGATATCAAGCGCCTGCTGCCGTGGATCGAATGGGCTTATGAAGCCCTGAAGAACGGCACGCTGTAAAGCTGACCGGCGTGGCCCCGCTTCGTGCGGGGCCCGCTATCCCCTTTTTCAAACGGCGACGCCACACATCCCCCTTTCGCGCGCCTGTTCTCATTTTACGGGAGAATTCCCATGACCAAGCCCAAAGTACTCATTGCCGACAAGATGGACCCCAATGCCGCCAAGATCTTTGAAGATCGCGGCTGCGATGTGGACGTCATCACCGGCAAGACGCCCGAAGAACTGATCGCCATCATCGGCCAGTACGATGGCCTCGCCATTCGGTCTTCCACCAAGGTGACGGCAGAGATCCTCGATGCGGCCACCAATCTGAAGGTCATCGGCCGCGCCGGCATTGGCGTGGACAATGTCGACATCCCCTACGCCAGTTCAAAGGGCGTGGTGGTGATGAACACGCCGTTCGGCAATTCCATCACCACTGCCGAACACGCCATCGCCCTGATGTTCGCACTGGCCCGGCAAATTCCGGAAGCCAATGCGCAGACGCAGCAGGGGCTGTGGCCGAAGAACGGCTTCATGGGCGTGGAAGTCACCGGCAAGGTGCTGGGCCTGATCGGCGCCGGCAATATCGGCTCCATCGTCGCATCGCGCGCGCTGGGCCTGAAGATGAAGGTTGTCGCCTACGATCCCTTCCTGACGCCCGAACGCGCCGTGGAAATGGGCGTGGAGAAGGTCGATCTGGAACAGCTGCTGGAACGGGCCGATTTCATCACCCTGCACACGCCGCTGACCGATGAGACGCGCAACATCCTCAACCGTGATCGTCTGGCCAAGGCCAAGAAGGGCGTGCGCATCGTCAATTGCGCGCGCGGCGGGCTGATCGATGAGGTCGCTCTGAAGGAAGCGCTCGACAGCGGCCATGTGGCAGGCGCCGCGCTGGACGTGTTTGCAGTGGAACCGGCCAAGGAAAGCCCGCTGTTCGGCACGCCCAATTTCATCTGCACCCCGCATCTGGGTGCATCGACCACTGAAGCGCAGGTCAACGTGGCCTTGCAGGTGGCCGAACAGATGAGCGACTTCCTGCTCACCGGCGGCGTTACCAATGCGCTCAACATGCCTTCGCTCAGCGCCGAGGAAGCGCCCAAGCTGAAGCCGTACATGGCGCTGGCGGAAAAGCTCGGCTCGCTGGTCAGCCAGCTGGCTCACGGCAATCTGACCGAAATCACCATCGAGCGTTCGGGCGCTGCTGCCGAACTCAACGGCAAGCCGATCGAAGGTGCGGTTCTGGCCGGCTTCATGCGCCACTATTCGGACACGGTGAACATGGTCAACGCGCCTTACCTGGCGAAGGAGCGCGGCTTGCAGGTCCGTTCCGTCCGTTACGAGCACGAGGGCGTGTACCACACGCTACTGCGCGTGACCGTGGCCACCAGCCAGGGACCGCGTTCGGTTGCCGGTACGCTGTTCGGCGAAAACGCACCGCGTCTGGTGGAGATCTTCGGTATCGGGATCGAAGCCGATCTGGATGGCCACATGCTCTATGTCGTCAACCAGGATGCGCCCGGCTTCATCGGCCGTATGGGCTCGCTGATGGGTGAGGCCGGAATCAACATCGGCACCTTCCACCTTGGTCGCCGCGAAGCGGGCGGGGAAGCTGTGCTGCTGCTTTCGGTTGACCAGCGCATCCCTGCCGATGTGATCGACAAGGCCAGCAAAATCGAAGGCGTGAAGGTCGTGAAGGCGTTGTCTTTCTGACGTGGAAGGCGCTAGGGGCTTGCGGGTGATGAACGATCCTACATCGGACCTGCTGCCCGAAGGGCTGGAAGACCGCCTGCCGCAAAGCGCGGCAGCGGCAGCCCGTATCGAATATGCTGCAATGGCGGTGATGGGCGCGCACGGTTTTGACCGTGTGCGCCCTCCGCTTATCGAATTTGAAAAGAGCATGGCCCGTCGCACCGATGGCCTGCTGACGCGGCACATGTTCCGCTTCGTCGATCCCAAGAGCCTGCGCACGCTGGCGCTGCGATCGGACATTACCGCACAGGTCGGGCGCATTTCCGCCACCAGCCTTGCCACCACGCCGCGCCCGCTGCGCCTGTGCTATGCTGGGCAGGTGGTGCGCATCGCCGGGGACCAGCTGGAGCCGCGGCGCGAAAACCTGCAGATCGGCGCGGAGCTGATCGGCAGTGACAGCGCGGCTGCGGCAGGCGAAATGGTAGAGCTGGCGATTGCCGCTCTCGAAGCTGCCGGTGCCACCGGCATCTCTGTCGATTTCACCCTGCCGGATCTGGTGGATACGCTGGCACAGGATACCTGTCCGCTCGATCCCGAGCAGCGCGATGCCGTGCGCCGCGAGCTGGATGCCAAGGATGCAGGCGGGCTGAAGGAAGCGGGCGGCGAGGCGTATATCCCGCTGCTGTTCGCCAGCGGACCGTTCGAGGAAGCCGCCGAGAAACTCGCCGCCTTCGATGCCGGCGGGGCGCTGGCCACCCGGCTGGAAGGCCTGCGCCAGATTGCCGCACGCGTGGCGGGCAAGGCGCGGCTGACGCTCGATCCGTCAGAACGCCACGGCTTTGAATATCAGAGCTGGTTCGGCTTCACGATCTTTGCCGATGGCGTGCGCGGTGCGCTGGGCCGCGGCGGCACCTACATGATCGGCGGCAGTAACGAGCCTGCCACCGGCTTCTCGCTCTACCCCGAAGAACTGGTCGAGGCGGTGAAGGGTAATGAGGACCTCGGCGCCAAGGTGTTCCTGCCGCTGGGCCATGATCGCGGCGCTGCGGCGCAGTTGCGCGGCGAAGGCTGGCGCACGCTGGCGGCGCTTTCGGAACAGGATGATCCGGCAAAGCTGGGCTGCTCCCACGTGTTGCAGGGCGAAGAGCCGGTCGCGCTGTAGATCAGTCGGCCAGATTAGTCGGTCGGCACCCAAATCGGGTGCTTTGCCATGATCGCGGTGAACAGGTCCGATGCCAGATAGCTCTCCAGCCAGGCCTGCAAGGCTGGCAATTGCTGTGCAACAAACCAGTCCCGGTCAGTATGTGCGAATTGCCGCACGAAGGGCGCGATGGCCGCATCGGTGAAGCTGCGGGTTGGTCCGCACAGGAATGGCTGCTGCGCCAGCCGCTGCTCCAGATCTTGCAGGATCGCCAGGCCTCCCGCGCGGTGTTCCAGCGGATCGGCGCCATCAAAGCGCGAGGGATATTTGTAGCGGTCGAGGTGCTGCTTGAACGGCCCGTCATTGGCGGCGATCAGTGCATCGTCAGTGCCGCTCAGCCATCCTTCGGGGTCGCTCAGCGCCAGTGCCCAGCGCATGATATCGAGGCTTTCCTCCAGCACGCGTCCATCCGGCAACAACAGCACCGGCACCGTGCCCTTGGGAGAGATTTCCAGCATATGCGCAGGCTTGTCGCGCAGCACGATCTCCCGGTGTTCGATCGCTATGCCGCTGTTCTGCAATGCCAATCGTGCGCGCATGGCATAGGGGCAGCGGCGAAAGCTGTAGAAGACCGGCCTATCGGTCATCCGTACCGGCCAGCCTTGCACCGACATGCGCCTGGCCGCGCTTCCTTGCCAGCCGCATCTGCTTCTGGCGTTCGGCATAGCGGCTGCGCTGCTGCGGCGTGCGCTGAGCGTGGCAATGCGGGCAGGACACGCCGTTTTCATAGAATTCCGAAGCCCGGTCCTCCTCATCCAGAGGGTGGCGGCAGGCGCGGCACAGCGTGTAATCGCCCTGCTGCAGGCCGTGACCCACGCTGACGCGTTCGTCGAACACGAAGCACTCACCGCGCCAGCGGCTTTCCTCCTCGGGGATATGTTCGAGGTAGGAGAGGATGCCGCCCTTCAGGTGATAGACGTCCTCGATCCCTTCGGAGCGCAGGAAGGCGGTCGACTTTTCGCAGCGAATGCCGCCGGTGCAATACATCGCCACCCTGGGCTTGTTGGTGCGGCCCAGCAGCTCTGCCCGGCGGGCGCGGAACCATGCGGGGAAATCGCGGAAACTGGTGGTCCTGGGATCAATCGCGCCTTCGAACTGGCCGATCGAAACCTCATAATCGTTGCGCGTGTCGATCACGATCGTGTCCGGGTCTGCGATCAGCGCGTTCCAGTCCTGCGGATCGACATAGGTGCCCACGTCGCCCACCGGATCGACACCGGGCTGGCCCAGCGTCACGATCTCCTTCTTCAGCCGCACTTTCATCCGGATGAAGGGAATCTCTGCCGCGCGCGAGAACTTGATTCCGATATCGGCGCAGCCGGGCAGGGCGCGGATGTGACCCAGCACCGCGGCAATGGCATCATCGGTTCCGGCGATGGTGCCGTTGATGCCTTCCTCCGCGATCAGGATGGTGCCCTTGATGCCCTGCGTATCGCAGACCTGCTGCAGCGGTGCCTGCACCGCCGCGCAATCGGTAAAGCGCGTGAACTGGTAAAGTGCGGCAACGCAGATCGGCAAGCTGGTCATGATGGCAGCGCCTTTAGCATGGCCGCAGCAAAAGCAAAGCCGCCGGGGTGCAGCCGCGCGCTGATCAGCGGGCGAATATCCGCGCCAGGAATGCATCCACTACCGCGGTTGCCGGGTAATCCGCCTCTCCCAGATCGCGATTGATGGCCCGGTGCCCGCGCAGGCCCCGGCCGGAAAATCCCTGTACCGTGGCGGGCGTTCCGGCGCGGCGCAGGGCCGCACCCAGCTCCCCGCTCTGGCGCGTACCGTCCTCGCGCTGAACATGCAGGATCAGGAATTCCGGAGCATTGGGCGCGGCGGCGTGCAGCGTGGGCGACAAGGCCCGCTGGCGTGCCGGATCGGTGCCGAACGCCTGGCGATAGGTATTGCCCATCAGCCGCGCATTCTCGTCCATCTGGTCGGGCACATCATAGGCCGCCCCGTCCAGCGGGATGATCCCGGCCACCGCATCCATCGGCAGGCCTGCACCGCGAAAATATTGCGGATCAGTGCCCACCAGCGCCACCAGGTGCGCGCCCGCACTGTGGCCGATCAGTGCGATACGCCCTGTATCGAAGTGCAGCGTCGCGGCGCGCTGGCGCAGGAAGGCGAGCGCGGCGGCAACATCGGCGCCCTGCTGCTCCACGGTGAAATCCGGCACAAGGCGGTAATCGATGGAGGCGACGGCGTAACCCAGCGCCTGCCAATGCTCCAGCTTGGCGGAGCGGCGCATCATGGTCTTGTCCCCGCGCTTCCACCCGCCGCCGTGGACGAACACCACCAGCGGAGCATCCAGCGATGCGCCGGGCCAGTAATCCAGCGTCTGCGCATCGTCGCTGCCATAGGCCAGCGTCTGCATGGTGGCATCCCGGCTCTGCGCGTTGATGGCGGCGGACAGCGGCGGCATGGCCGGCACCACCAGTGCGGCGGCAATCAGCGTCAGGGCAAGTTTTCGCACGGGGTCGCTCCTGTTCAACATGCGTGCAATGCTGGCGGGCACATGAATTGTGCATGACCGGGGCGCGATGGCGCCCGTTTCCACCATCTGCGGTTGACATTGCATACCGCCACGCTAGGCCGCGCAACGCAATCGGAGCGCTGCTCCGGCCTGTCTCATCCCGGCGTCGAGTCCTGTCGAAGGACGCCTTCGGATCCACCTGGCAGGGTGGAGGAGTGTACCCATGGCCAACGTAACCGTGATCGGCGCCCAGTGGGGCGATGAAGGCAAAGGCAAGATTGTCGACTGGCTGGCGTCTCGCGCCGATGTCGTCGTCAGGTTCCAGGGCGGGCACAATGCCGGCCATACGCTGGTTGTCGGCAACACCACCTACAAGCTCAGCCTGCTGCCTTCGGGCATCGTCACCGGCACATTGTCGCTGATCGGCAATGGCGTGGTGCTCGATCCGTGGGCGCTGAAGGACGAGATTACCCGGCTGGAAGGGCAGGGCGTTGCGATCACGCCGGAGAACTTCGGTATTGCCGACAATTGCCCGCTGATCCTGCCCGTACATGGTGAGCTGGACGTGATGCGCGAAGCTGCCGCCGGCAAGGGCAAGATCGGCACCACCGGACGCGGCATCGGCCCGGCCTATGAAGACAAGGTGGGCCGCCGCGCCATCCGCGTGTGCGACCTTGCCCACCTGCACGAACTGGAACCCCAGCTGGACCGTCTGTGCGCGCATCACGATGCGCTGCGCGCCGGCTTTGGCGAGCCGCCGATCGATCGCGCCGCCCTGCTGGAAAAGCTGCGCGGGATTGCGCCGTTCGTGATGCAATACGCCCAGCCGGTGTGGAAGCGGTTGAACGAGGTCAAGCGGGCCGGGGCGAAGATCCTGTTCGAGGGCGCGCAGGGTGTGCTGCTCGATGTCGATCACGGCACCTATCCCTTCGTCACCTCCTCCAACACGGTCAGCGGCACCGTGGCCAGCGGATCGGGCCTTGGCCCCAGCTCCGCAGGCTTCGTGCTGGGGATCGTCAAAGCCTACACCACCCGCGTCGGCTCCGGCCCGTTCCCCACCGAACTGGAGGATGAAGTCGGCCAGACACTGGGCGAAAAGGGCCATGAATTCGGCACCGTTACCGCCCGCAAGCGCCGCTGCGGCTGGTTCGATGCGGTGCTGGTGCGCCAGACCTGCGCCATTTCCGGCGTCACCGGCATTGCGCTGACCAAGATCGACGTGCTCGACGGGTTTGAGACGATCAAGATATGCACCGGCTACATGCTCGATGGCCAGATGCTCGATTACCTGCCCGCCCACGCCGCCGATCAGGCCCGCGTGCAGCCGGTGTATGAGGAGATCGAGGGCTGGGAAGGCACCACCGTGGGTGCGCGCAGCTGGGCTGACCTTCCCGCGCAGGCGATCAAGTACATTCGCCGGATCGAGGAACTGATCGATTGCCCGGTGGCCAGCGTGTCCACCAGCCCCCAGCGCGACGACACCATACTGGTGCGCGATCCTTTCGCGGACTGATCACGCCGACCGGTCCCGCTACCGACCACACAATTCTTGACACGATCCCCATTTGTTCTCATCCTGTTCCAATACGAATCAGGGAGTTCTTCGATGGGTCAGGTCAATTTTGCCTATGGTGCCGTGGCCGATGCGGTTGGCCTGCCGTTTGCTGTTTCGGTGTTTGCCGATGATGACCGCCTGCGGGACGAGATTTGCGCCGATGTCGAATCCGCCGGACTGGGAATGCGCGAATGCGGTTCTCTGGCGCAATTGCTCGAAGGCGATCCCCGCAGCCTGGGGGAAGCGATCCTGATCGATTGCCCGCTGCCCGGTGCACAGGGACTGGCCGCGCTTTCCCGCCTCGATACGCGCGCCGCGCGCTCTGGTGCGCGCCTGGTGATTTCCACCAGCGTGGACGGGCTGGAGGATGTGTTTGCCTGTTGTTCGCAGTCCGATCCGCAAATCCTCGTCAGTCCGCGGCGGGCCGAACGGGTGATCGCGCTGGGGCAGATGCTGGCTCGCATTCCCAATCTGCGCCTGCGCGAATTGTCCGATGAAGACCGGCTTACCCTGTTGCGCCTGACGGAGCAGGTGAACCAGATTTCCGAGAAGCTGGAACGGATGGGAGAGCCTGCAGAATCTGGACGCAGTGTCCGCAGTCCCACACGGGCTTTTCGGTTTGACGAGCAGGCGGGCGGCCCGCAATCAACCGGTGACAAGCAATCGTCGAGCGACCGGCTGGTGCGTTCCACCCGCCCGCCATTGCCCGATCCCCGGCTGGTGCGCCGGATCATCCATCAGCGGCAGCTGCGGGCGCGCTTCTTCGATGGGGACCTGTTTGCCGATCCCGCGTGGGACATGCTGCTCGATCTCACCGCCGCGCGGGTTGAACATAACCGTGTTTCGGTCACTTCCTTGTGCATTGCATCGGGCGTGCCGCCCACCACCGCGCTGCGCTGGATCAGCCAGATGACCGATTCCGGACTGCTGGAGAGGGTGGAGGATGACACCGATCGCCGCCGCGCCTTCATCGCGCTGAGCGACAAGGCAACCGATGGCATGGCCCGTTATTTTGATGAAATGGGCAAGAACGCCGCGCAACTGGTGTGAACGCCCTGATCGCAGGGGCAGCAGAGCCGCGGGCCGTTATTCCGGCTTCATTTGCAGTGGGAATTTCCGATCTGAAAACCATCCGCCAGATGGCTTTGCCTGGTCGAAAATGGTGGGCGATGACGGGCTCGAACCGCCGACCCTCTCGGTGTAAACGAGATGCTCTACCAACTGAGCTAATCGCCCCACTATCGCAATAGCGACGCGGCCCCTAGCGCAAGCTTGCGGCGCTGGGAAGACCCAGTGTTGGAAGTTTCTTCGCTCCGCTGTTAGGCCAGCGCGATGAACCGCCTCGATATCGCCATCGCCGGCTGCGGAATTGCCGGACTCGCTTCGGCTTTATTGCTGCACAGGCAGGGGCACCGCGTCACTCTGTACGATCGCTTTGCCCGGCCGCGCCCGGTCGGCTCCGGCCTGATGATCCAGCCCACCGGCCTGGCCGTGCTCGCGCGGCTGGGCCTGGCGCAGACCGCCGTTGCCAGGGGTGCGCCGATCCAGCGCCTGCACGGGCTGAACCGCGAAGGGGAAGCGGTGCTGGAGGCGGATTATGCCGATCTTTCCGTGCCCGGCGTTTTCGGCCTCGGCATCCACCGCGCCAGCCTGTTCGATCTCCTTCATTCTGCCGTGCTGGCGGAAAAGATCCCCGTGCTGACCGATCATGAGATCTGCACCAGCGAGGAAGGCACGGGCCAGCGGATCATTCGATTTGCCAATCGCGATGCGCCCGCCAGCCATGATCTGCTGGTTGATTGTCTGGGCGTCGGGTCCCCGCTGACACCCTCGCAAGGCCAGTATCTACCCTTTGGCGCGCTGTGGACCACGTTGGAATGGCCGGAGGACGGCGCATTTGACCTCACCTTGCTGGAACAGCGATATGAAGCAGCGCACCGCATGGTTGGGATATTGCCCACCGGTGTGCGCCACAGCGGCGGGCGGCGGGAGTTCTCCTTCTTCTGGTCCCTGCAACAGCAGGATCATGCCGCGTGGCAGGCCAATGGACTGCAATGCTGGAAGGATGAGGTGCGCGGCCTGTGGCCACAGTGCGAGACGATCCTGCCGCAGATCGCCAGCGCCGATCAGATGACATTTGCCCGCTATGCGCACCGCACCTTCGCTACGCCGGTGGAAGCGCGGCTGATCCATATCGGTGATGCCTGGCATTCGGCCAGCCCGCAGCTGGGGCAGGGTGCCAACATGGCGCTGCTGGATGCCTGGGCTTTGGCTCTGGGGCTGGCGGGGGAGGGTGACCTGCAAGCGCGCCTGCATGGCGCGATTGCCCTGCGGCAGGCGCATGTGCGGCTGTATCAAAGGCTGACAGCGGCTTTCACCCCGCTCTATCAGTCGCACAAAGGTGCACCGGCAGCCTTGCGCGACCTGCTGCTGGCACCGGCATCGCGCATTGCGCCAGGCCCGGCGATAAAGGCGATGCTGGTGGCAGGCATGGCCGGATCACCGCTGGGCAGGCTGGGCCTTGCCTTTCCCGATTACGAAGCACTCAGGCCGAAAGGGCAATCCGCGCCCGGGCAGTAAATCCGGACTGTGCATCGCCCTCCATCGCCAGCATCATGTGGCTGCGGTCATCGCCCCTGAATGCCCAGTCGCGCTCGGCAGGCCAGCGGGCGAGATTGGCGGCGCTGTCACCGTAAAGCGCGCGGTCGCCATACACCTCCTCGCACGGTCCGGTCGGCAAGCCCAGCTGCGATACCAGAAGCGGCGCAACGCCGCCCATCGCTGCTTCCACATCGCTGAAAATCTCGACATGCAGATGCGGTGCGCGCCCGCCGTAACAGCCCGGTACAATGGAACTGAAACGCGCTGTGCCCGCCGTGTCGGTGGGTTGTAGCCCGCGCAGATAGTTCACGTCGCGCCTTGTATAGAGCGAATATTCGCCCCCTGCATCGCATTGCCACAGATAGATCGCGCGGCGTGCCAGCACTGCGCAATCATCGTCCGAACGGGTCAGCTCCAGCTCGATCTGCATCGGAACGCCGCCAGCCTCACCTTCCAGCCCGGCAAAGCTGGGGCGAATGTCACTGCGCAGGACATCGGCGAGGTCGAGCACGTTGATCCGTGCGTCGCGCCCGCCCACGCCATCTGCGGGGTATGGCCCGCGAATCTCTGTGGGCGTTACCCGGCAGGCCGCCGCCACTGCTGCCTGCGCGCATGCGCTTGACCCACAGCCCGCCAGCATTGTCCCACCAATCCCGGTGGCAAAGGCGCCAAGAAAGCGCCGCCGCTGTATGTCACGGCAGAACTGCGAGTCTTGGGGTTTACCCGTCATCGGCCAAAGCCTCCTGCACCAGCACGCGCGCTTCCTCGCTGCCCCAGTCATAGGAGCCGATCACGCGCCACACTTCCTTGCCGTCTGCATTATACAGCACCGTCAGCGGCAGCACCGCGCCGCCGCCAAAGGCAATCGCCAGATCGTTGTTAGGGTCCATCCATCGCGGCAGGTTGGTAAAGCCCCGCTCCTCGAAAAACGGCACCACGGCGTCGGCTCCGGACAGGTCCTCGCTCACCGTCAGCACGCGCACGTCTTCGCCCAGCTCGCCCGCAAGCGCATCCAGCAGCGGCATTTCCACCACGCAGGGCGCGCACCAGGTGGCCCACAAATTGAGCAGGATGGGCCTGTCGCCGCTATCGGCCAGCTCCATCGTGATGCCTGCCGGGTCGCTCAGCATCACCGCCGGAATCGCCTCTCCGGCAAAGGTGCGGTCCAGCGTGCCGGTGAATTCCTCGACTCCGGTTTCCGAAGAGACTTCTTCGCCGCCTTGCGCGGGGTCTGCCTCCCCGGTATCGCAACCCGCCAGAGCGGCAGCCATCAGGCAGGCCAGGAATGCAGGGAATTTTTTCGTCTTGAGCAAGGGTAGTGCCTCCAACAGCATGTGGGGTGGGCGGTTCGCGGAAGGGCCGTCTGCCATCATGCGTGAGATTAACGCATCGATCCCGTTCGACAAAGCCCTGTGGCGACAGGACATCGCCGCCAGCCGCGCGCATGTGGCGATGCTGGCCGCCTGCGACATTGTGACCGCAGACGATGCACAGACGATTCTGGACGGTCTGGAGCGCGTTTCGGGCGAGTATGAAGCCAATGGCGTGCCCGAGGACTGGGACCTCGAAGATATCCACATGACCACCGAGAGCCGCCTTGCCGAACTGATCGGCCCGGTTGCTGGCCGCCTGCATACGGCGCGCAGCCGCAACGACCAGGTGGCGACCGATTTCCGCCTGTGGGTGCGTGAGGCGATGGACGATGTCGATGCCGGGCTGGCCGCGCTGCAGGATGCGCTGGTGACGCAAGCAGAGGCGCATGCCGGTTCCATCATGCCCGGTTTCACCCATTTGCAGACCGCACAGCCGGTGACGCTGGGCCATCACCTGATGGCCTATTACGAGATGATGCGGCGCGACCGTTCGCGCTTTGCCGATGCGCGCGCGCGGATGAATGAAAGCCCGCTGGGCAGCGCGGCACTGGCTGGCACCGGCTTTCCGATAGACCGGGAAATGACCGCGCAGGCGCTGGGCTTCGATGCGCCCACGCGCAACAGCCTGGATGCCGTGTCGGACCGCGATTTCGCCATCGATTTCCTGCAGGCCGCGGCGCAGTGCAGCCTGCACCTGTCCCGCCTGGCGGAAGAATTCGTGATCTGGGCCAGCCAGCCTTTCGGCTTTGTGCGCATGGCCGATTCGCTCTCCACCGGCTCATCCATCATGCCGCAGAAGAAAAACCCCGATGCGGCAGAGCTGGTGCGCGGCCATGCCGGGCGGATCGTGGGCTGTGTCACTGCTCTGATGGTGACGATGAAGGGCCTGCCGCTCGCCTATTCCAAGGATATGCAGGACGACAAGCCGCCGGTTTTCGAAGCCGCGCAGCTGCTCGGCCTGTCGATCGCGGCGATGACCGGCATGGTGGCGGAAAGCACTTTCAGGACCGAACGCATGCGCCAGGCGGCAGAGCTTGGCTATGCCACGGCAACCGATCTGGCAGACTGGCTGGTGCGCGCGGCGAATATTCCGTTCCGTGAGGCGCATCACATCACCGGCGCTGCGGTCAAGCTGGCGGAAAGCCGCGGAATCGCGCTGGATGCGCTGCCGCTGGACGATTTGCAGGCCATCGATGCCCGGATTGACGAGCGGGTCTATGCCGCCTTGTCGGTGGAGGCTTCCGTGGCCGCACGCGCTTCTTATGGCGGCACTGCGCCCGATCAGGTGCGCGCCCGCGTGGCAGAGGCGCGTGCACAGCTGGAGGCCGAGCGATGAAGAAACCGGCCATAGCGGCCCTGGCGCTGATGCTGTGTTCCTGTGGCCAGATGGGCGAACTGGAACCGCTGGAGGGCGCATCGCTGCCGCCTGCTCCGCACGGTGCGACAGATCCGCTGACATCGTCCGAGCTGCTTGAAACCAGCCCGCAGGCCGTGCCCGAACGCAGCGTGGAATTGCGCCGCGAATCCGAAGAACGCGAGGACGATCCCTTTGATCTCCCGCCCGAAGGTTAGACTGTTTTAAATATGGACCATTTCCAGCTGAAGAACGGCGAGCTGCACGCCGAAGACGTGCCTATGTCGCGCATTGCCGAGGAATTTGGCACGCCCGTCTATGTCTATTCGCGCGCCACGCTTGAACGCCACGCACGGGTGTTTCGCGAAGCGTTGACGCCGCTGGGCAAGATCCATCTGGCCTTTGCGGTGAAGAGCAACCCCAACCTTGCCGTGCTGCGCGTGATGCAGCGCGAGGGGTTTGGCGCTGACGTGGTATCGGGTGGAGAGCTGGCGCGCGCGCTGGCCGCTGGCATGCCCGCATCGGACATAGTGTTTTCCGGTGTTGGCAAGACCACCCGGGAAATGATGCAGGGCCTCGATGTGGGAATCGGCCAGTTCAACATCGAGAGCGAGGAAGAAGGCGTGGAGCTGGCCCGCATCGCCGATGCCGCAGGCCGCACCGCCCATTGCGCGCTGCGGGTCAATCCCGATATCGACGCCGGAACGCATGAGAAGATTTCCACCGGCAAGAGCGACAACAAGTTCGGCGTGCCGATTGATCAGGCTGCCGGCATGTATGCGCGGCTGTCTGCGCTTCCCGGCCTCGATATGCGCGGACTTGCGGTGCATATCGGCAGCCAGCTCTCCGATCTTGCTCCGCTGGAGGAGGCATTTGCCAAGGTGGGCGCGCTGATGGCGGACATTCGCGCCGCTGGCTTCACGGTGACCCATGTCGATCTGGGCGGTGGACTGGGCGTGCCTTACAAGGCGGGCGAAGTGATGCCCAGCCCGGCCGAATATGGCGCCATGGTTGCCCGCGCGACCAAGGGCTGGGACGTGACGCTGATGTTCGAACCGGGCCGCGTGATTGCGGGCAATGCCGGTGTTTTGCTGACCGAAGTGATCCGCGTGAAGCGCAATGCCAACCGCGATCCGTTCGTGATTGTCGATGCGGCGATGAACGATCTGGCGCGGCCCGCGCTTTATGGCGCCTGGCATGATTTTGACGCGGTGGAGCCCACCGGCCAGCGGATGACCGCCAATATCGTCGGCCCGATCTGCGAAACCGGCGACACTTTCGCTATGGGGCGTGAGATGGATGCGCTGGAAGCGGGCGACCTGGCGGTATTCCGCACCGCCGGAGCCTATGGCGCGACCATGGCATCATCCTACAATTCGCGCGGCTTCGTGGCCGAGGTGATGGTGGATGGGGACCGCGTGGCCAGCGTGGCAGACCGTATCCTGCCAGAAGATATCTACGCTGCCGAGCGCGTGCCCGAATGGCTCGACTGAGATAGGAACAGGCCATGCGATCGCTCCCGCTCTTCCACCGCCTGACCGGACAGCCGGTTATCGTATTGGGAGACGGGCCGATGGCCGAACCCAAGCAGCGGCTTGTCGAACGGGCCGGGGGGCTGGTGATCGGCGATCTGCAGGAAGGCATCGACAAAGGCGCCCGGCTGGCCTTCATCGCGCATGAAAGTCAGTCCGCGTGCGAGGGCGATGCCATTCGCGCGCGCTGCGCCGGGTTACTGGTCAATGTGGTGGACCGACCGGACCTGTGCGATTTCACCACGCCCAGCCTGCTGGAACGCGATCCGGTGATCGTGGCCATCGGCACATCGGGCGCATCGGCGGGACTTGCCAAGCAATTGCGGCTGCGGCTGGAAGGGCTGCTGCCGTCCGATCTGGGCGATCTGGCCAGCGCGCTCAATTCCCTGCGCGACCGGATCAAACAGCGCTGGCCGCGCATGGGTGACAGGCGCCAGGCGCTCGACAATGCGCTGACCGCAGGTGGCCCGCTCGATCCGCTGCGGGCAGGGGCGGCAGGCCGTATCGAGGACTGGCTGCACGGGGCGGCGAATGCCGGCGAGGCAGGCCGCATCGAAATCACCATTGCCAGCGATGACCCGGAGGAGCTGACCCTGCGGCAGGCCCGCCTGCTCGGCAGTGCCGACGTGATTCTGCATGATCCGCATATCCCACCGCAGATTCTCGATCGCGCGCGCGCCGACGCCTTGCGCTTTGCTTTGCCATACCACGGTCATGAATCGGACGGCCTGGTCCTGATTATCACTCGCGCAAGTCATTGATTTTCAATCTATTACAATCATTTAATTTAACTCCTTGTCCGCTTCCCGCCACTCCATAGGCAGGCGGGGCGCGGGGCTCCGCCGGCAGACGGAGAAAAAAATATGAAACTGCCCAAGATCGATCTGGCGAGCCTGCCTGATCTCAACACCATCACCGGAATGTTCGGTTCCATGCGCACTCCCAACCCCGGCCATGACGATACGATCGTTGTCATCGCCACCATCGTTTACGAATCGTCGCCTCCCGGCGGCGGTCTGTTCTGAGGCGCCAGGGTCGCAGCGATGCGTATTGATCCCAGCATCGCGGCGCTGCGGGGCAACAGAGCCCCGCAGCGTCAGGCCCAGGCCGCGATGAAAGTGGCCTGTGATGACTGGCGCGCCGAAAAAGGCGTGGCCCAGGCACTGGCCGAATTCGAAAATTTCGGCACAGGCGCGGCGCTGGAGGATTGCCCGCTTCTCGAAGACATCTTCACCGGCCAGGGCGCGGCTGAGCAGCTGATGAGCGCGCTTGTGAGCCATTTCTGCGCCGCTCTGTCCGGCAACTGGCTGGGCCATCCGCCCTTCCGCAATGGGTATGATGGTCGCGCATCCACCATTCTGCTGGGCAAGACCGGGCGCGCGCAAATGCTCCTTCAGGCCCGCGAACCGGGCACGTTTGAGTATCCCTGTGCCACCTTCAGCGATGCCTTGCGCTATGATGCCACGCTGGCCGGATCGGCCAGTGCGCGCATCCTGCGCATTCACGGCCCGCGCGAACTGGTGAGCTTCAGTGAGGAACCCATCACCCTGCGCGCCGGTGTGCGCCTGGCATTCGACTGTTCCAGCGAGATGCTGATTGCCGAAACGGTCGAGACAAGGCTGGTCACATTGCGCCTGTTGCAGGTGGGCGCACCGCCGCAGCCGGGGCGCGAATATTGCCGGGAGACCGGCCGCCTGCTGCACCAGTCATCGGGCAGTCTGGCCACCAGTCGCAAGGAGATGATGGTCACGCTGCTCGGCCGCATGGAATGTACAAAGGCGCCGCCTGTCCTAAGTCGCCTTGCGCGCGATGAGCATGACGAAAGCCTGCGCTGGCAGGCGGTTCGTGAATGTCTGGCGCTGGACACCGCGCAGGGCTTCACCCTGCTTTGCCAAATTGCCCGCGACATGGAGGATGGCCTGTCCGATCCGGCCGGCGCGCTGCGCGCCCAGCTGCTGGAAACCCATCCGCAATTGCGCGAACTGGAGACACAATAATGCCAAGAGTGATCGACTACCGCGACGATGCAACCAGCTCGCTGGGTGATTGCGTAGAGGCGTTGAAGAGCGATGGTTTCCACCCGCAGGAGGAGGAATCGCTGCTGTCCGCCGCGCGCTGGCTGCGCCGTCTGGGCAATGATCGCCAGTTCCTGGCCGACATCATGCTGGCCGAACTCAAGGATTCTGCAGGCGGTGAGGAAGACGCCAGCTCCTACGGCGCGCAGGTGGTGATGCTTTCACCGCTGGGCCGCGAATTCTTCCTGCGGGCCAATTTCTGGCCCTCGCAGCAGGACTACGTGTTCCGCGCATCGGGCCATTCTGCCTTCAGCTATGAATTGCCGCACGATCACAATTTCGATTTCCTCACCCTCGGCTATTTCGGGCCGGGCTATGCGTCCGACTATTACGAATATGATTATGAGGCGGTGGAGGGCGTGATCGGAGAAAAGGCCGGGCTGCGTTTTGTCGAACGATCGACCCTCGATCCGGGCAAGCTGATGCATTACCGCGCGCACCGTGATGTGCATTCGCAATTGCCGCCTCAAAGCCTCTCCGTCTCGCTCAACATCATGCACTCGGGCGGCGCGCAGGGTTGGCTCGACCAGTATCGCTTCGATGTCGAGAAGGATGAGATTGCAGGCGTCATCAGTCCCGGCGGCAGCGAGATATTCCTGCGCGTGGCGGTTGGTCTGGGCGGCGATGACGCGCGCGATCTGGCGGAGAACTTTGCCCGCCACCATCCCAGCGAACGGATGCGGCTGACGGCGCTGGAAGCGCAGGCAGGCATTCTGCCGGTGGCGGAGCGCGACGCGCTGTGGCGAAGGGCAGAAGGCAATGGCAGCCGCCTGATTGCGGGCGAGGCGACCAATCGCCGCGCCGCCCTGGCTACTGCGGCCTAGATACTGCTGCGGCCTACAGAATACCCCCGGCCAGCCGGTCTATCGCCCCTTGCAGGATGATCGCGGCGGCGTGGCTGTCGATCTTCTCGGCGCGTTTGGCGCGGCTGAAATCCTGCGAGATCATCGCCCGTTCGGCGCTGGTGGTGGACCAGCGCTCGTCCCACAGCAGCACCGGCAGCTCCAGCACCGCCAGGTTGCGGGCAAAGGCGCGGCTGGCCTGCGCACGCGGCCCCGCGCTGCCATCCATGTTGAGCGGCAGGCCGATGACGATGCCTTTCACATTGCGCTGGCCAATCAGCACTTCCAGCGCGGCCTTGTCCTTGGTGAACTTGCCCTTGGCCAGCGTCTTGCCCGCCGTGGCGAAGCTCCACTGCGCGTCGCAAAAGGCGGTGCCTATGGTCTTGGTGCCAAGATCCAGCCCCAGCAGCGCGCCGCCTTCTGGCAGTGCATCGCGAAACTCCGCTGCGCTTTCGGTAATCAGCTTCCCTGCTCCCACGCTGCCACGCGGCGCACCACATCCTGTTGCAGGGACCGCCAGAACAGCGGGATGTCATAGACGTGGTAATTGTTGAACGGCAGCACGTAGGTGCCCATTTCCGGCGGATCGCCGATCAGCAGAAAACCGGCATCGTCGCAGCGCGCGGGCACGGCACCTGTCACCAGTTCGCCACTGCCCAGATCATCGCTGGGAACCAGCGTACCCAGATTGGCCCCTGCAGGCTCGCTGCCGCCGGGCGCGCCGGATAGCGGATTGGTGCACAATATCGGGCTGTCGCCGCGCAGCTCTCCATCAAAGCCGGTGCTGCCCGCATATTGCGAGAACATGATCCCGGGGTCCGCCGGTTCGGCAAAACTGGCCCAGCTGACGATGCAGCCGGCCTGCTGGGCCGTGGCGCAGGCAGGCAGGGGCAGGGCGGGCAGATCGTGTTCCACCGATATTGGCCAGCCGATGGGATATGCCATGGCGATGCGCTGTTGCAGCGGCGTGCCGGCAATGCGCTCCCTCAGTAGCCGCAGGATATGCTGCGATCCCTGACTGTGCCCGGCCAACACGATCGGCATATCCGCATCAATGCTGGAGAGGAAATAGGTGAAGGCCAGGTCCACGTCGCGGTAAGCGGCATCCACCGCCTGCTTTGCTTCGTCGCTGTCGGAAAGAAACGCGCCGAAAGTGGCCTGGCGATAACGCGGTGCCCAGATTTCGCTCGCCTGATTGAAAGCGCTGCCCAGACCGCGCACCAGCAGCCGGGCAAGGTCCTGCGATGGCTCATCGTCGAGCGGAGCATTCCACACCCGGTTGTCGGTAAAGCTGGTGGGGTGGACGAAGAAAACCGCAAAGCGCGGTAGGGGCGTGTCATTGACCGCAGGCGGCGGCACAGACCCTTCGGCCTCCTGCGGTTGCCAGCGCGCCGGATCATTGGGCGCACCCATGCCGGGACGGGAGAACCACATGTCCGGATTGGTATAGGCATTGTCCGCCAGCGCATCCTGCGGGACGAATTCCGTGCGCGGGACCAGGGTAAGCTGGGTCAGCTCCTTGCTGTAAATCCGCAGCACGAACAGCGTGACCGCCACCACCAGGATCAGGATGACTATGGTGTAGAGGAACCTACGCATCGCCCAGCGCCGCCACGGCTTCTTCCTTTGCGCGGATCACCGCCTGATCGCCATCCTCGTTCTGCTGCGCCCGGCGTTCCAGCGCCACCTTGATCATCGCCAGCAGCGGATCGGCCAGGAACAGGCCCAATATGCCGAACAATATGCCCATGATCAGCTGCGCCGCCAGTACCAGAGCAGGCGCCAGGTCCACAGTCTTCTTGGCGATCATCGGGATGATCACATAGCCATCGATATTCTGGATCAGGAAATAGACGAAGATCGTATAAAGCCCCATCTCCGTGCCGCCGGAAAAGCCCACCAGCACCATCAGCACGCCGGAAATTACCGCGCCGATATTGGGAATGAAGGCCAGCAGGCCGGTCAGTATGCCCAGCAGCGCGGCCATCGGCACGCCATAGAGCGCCAGCATCGCCCAGGTGAAGATACCTTCCACCACCATGCCGACAAGGCGGCCGAACATCAGCCGCCGCATGGTATAGGCCATGATGCTGACGGTGATGTAGAATTCATGGCGCTTCTCAGCCGGCATCATCCATGCCACGCCGCGTTCATACAGCCGCGGCTCGATCACCACGTAAATGCCGATGATGGCCACCACCACCAGCGTGGTGAGGCCGCCCAATATGCCGCCCAGTGCGCGGGTGACGGTGCCAAAACCGCTGATGGCCTGACCGATCAGGCCCTGCACGTCTGAAATGTCGATGGCGAAACCCTGCGTGTCCAGCCATTCGAACAGCTGGATCATCTGCGTTTCGACAATGGCCGGAAACTGCGCGGCCTCCTGCGAAATCTGCGATCCGGCAAACCAGCCGAGCCAGATCAGGAAGGCGACGCTGGACACCAGCACGATGGCGATGCGCCAGCTGCGCCCGATCTTGAGGCCCCGTCCCAGCAGGCGGACGCCGCCGTCGATCATCGCGGCGAACACCATCGCGCCGAAAATCACCAGCAGGCTTTGCGATATGTAAACGGTCAACACAGCCAGGCCGACCATGCCGATCCACACCGCAGCGCGGCTGGCTTCATGGCGCAGTTCGGGGTTGCTGATGCGCGTCGGGCTGGCGCCGATATTCGGCTCTGCGCCCTGTGGATCGCTACTCATGACTCGCTTCTCCCACGTCCAGCGCAGGTCGCAGGCTGGACCATGCGCGATCAGGCCTGAGAGAGGTGAACCATGTCAAGGGATTAAGGCTCGCCCGCCCGTCCAGGCTGAAGCTGATGAACTCCGCCCGTCCGCCCACATCGGCGATGGGAACCGGGCCCGCCAGCCCGCCGCCCACATAGACGCGGCTGTCAGCCGAATGGTCGCGGTTGTCACCCATCAGGAACACATGGCCATCGGGCACCACCAGCTCCTCGAAATTGTCGTAGATGCCTTCGCGGTGATCGATGATGAGGTAGGTTGCGCCATTGGGCAATGTTTCGCGGTAAGTCGGCGGCTCGAACACTACGCTGCCATCCTCCAGCCGCACGCGATATTCCTCGAAATCGCGCATGCAGGGTATGCCGTCGCACATATTCTGGTGCTCGGCGGGCAGGCGGACAGGCGGCTCCATGTCCTGCGGCACCGGCTCGCCGTTGAGGATGATTTGCCCGTCGACCATGGCGATGGTGTCACCCGGCAGGCCGATCACCCGCTTGATGTAATCCTCCGAACTGCCCGGCGGCACCACGATCACGATATCGCCATATTCGGGTGTGGACGGGGCAATGCGCCAGTCATCGCGCGGGAAGATGTGGAAGCTGGCGGACACCCAACTCCAGCCATAGGGATATTTGGACACGATCAGCCGGTCACCCACCAGCAGGTTGGGCATCATGCTGGAGGACGGGATGTAGAACGGCTTGGCGATGAAGGTGTGGAAGGCCAGTACGCCCAGCAGCATCAGCAACAGGCCACGGATCTCCGCCAGCCAGTTGATGCGGCCGGGTTCATCGGTCTTCTCCGCCGGGGGGGAGCCAGTGTCCGATTGGGTATTCACAGGCTGTGCGCCTCCAGAATGACAAAGGCCTGCGCCCACGGATGATCGTCGGTCAGGGTCAGGTGTATGGTGACCGTGTGACCTGCGGGCGTCAGTTCGATCAGCCGCGCCGCCGCGCCGCCTTCAAGGTGCAGGGTCGGCGCTCCTGATGGAGCATTGACCACGCCGATATCCTTCATGAACACGCCGCGCTTGAAACCGGTTCCCACGGCCTTGCTGAAAGCCTCCTTGGCGGCGAAGCGCTTGGCATAGGTGCCCGCGCGCGTGTGCGGACGGCGCGCGGCCTTGGCGCGCTCTATATCGGTGAAGACGCGCGCCTCGAACCGTTCGCCATAACGCTCCAGCGAATTGGCGATACGCTCTATGTTGCAGAGGTCCGATCCCATTCCGATGATCACAGATCGATCCTCACCGCGCATCATCCATCAGGTCGCGCATGCGGCGAACGGCTGCCTCAAGCCCAACGAACACCGCCTCACCCACAAGATAATGGCCGATATTGAGCTCGGCCAGTTGCGGGATTGCGGCAATCGGCTGGACGTTCTCATAGGTCAGGCCGTGGCCGGCATGCGGCTCAATCCCGTTCTTGGCGGCCAGCGCGGCCATATCGGTCAGGCGCTTCAGTTCGGCGGAGAGCTTCTCGCCGTCGCCGTCCAGATGGGCATGGGCGTATTCGCCGGTGTGAAACTCCACCACTGGTGCGCCCAGCCGCATGGCGGCCTCCAGCTGGCGCTCGCTCGCCTCGATAAACAGGCTGACGCGAATGCCGGCATCGGCAAGGCGGCTGACAATCGGGGCCAGCTGGTTGTGCAGGCCGGCGGCATCCAGGCCGCCCTCGGTCGTGCGCTCCTCGCGCTTTTCGGGAACGATGCAGGCGGCGTGGGGCATGTGCGCCAGGGCGATGGCGAGCATTTCCTCGGTCGCGGCCATTTCCAGGTTGAGCGGCAGGTTGGTGGCGGCCTGTATTCGGCGCAGGTCATCGTCGCGAATGTGCCTGCGATCCTCGCGCAGATGGGCGGTAATGCCATCGCCGCCCACGCGGGCGACGATTTCCGCCGCGCGCACGGGATCGGGATGGTCTCCGCCGCGCGCATTGCGAATGGTGGCGACGTGATCGATGTTCACGCCCAATCTGAGCCGGCCGGGGCGAAGCACCTGTGTCACTTCTTCAGGTCGCGGCTGCCGGGCTTGGTGATTGCCACCTTGGCCAGATCGGCTGGAACCTCATCCTCGGCATATGTGGGGAAGTTGATCGCCACCAGCGGGAAGAACGGCACGCCCAGATCAACAGAGCCCGCAGACCGGTCCACCAGCGCCGCCTCGGCAATCACGTCACCGCCCTCGGCCCGCACGCATTCCATGGCTTCGCGACTCGAAAGGCCGGTGGTCACGACATCTTCGACCATCAGCACTTTTGCGCCTTCGGGAATGGCGAATCCGCGCCGCAGTTCGAACGTGCCGGTGGGTCTTTCCACAAAAATCGCGTCCTTGCCCAGCGCCCGGCCTACCTCATGGCCGATGATCAGTCCGCCCATTGCGGGTGAGACCACCAGGTCGATCTTCTGGCGAATCTCGCGCGGGATCGACTGCACCAGCGCCAGCGCCAGCCGCCCGGCACGCTCGGGGTTCATCAGCACGCGGGCGCATTGCAGGTAATGCGCGGAATGGCGGCCAGAGGAGAGTTTGAAGTGCCCCTCCAGCAAGGCGTGGCAGCTGCGAAATTCGGCAAGGACCTCTTCTTCGGTCATAATTTGTGAATGCGCCTTTCGGTGGATCATCAGCATACAGGACCAAAGCCTGCATGGTAGTTCGTGAAAAATCTCCCTAGAAGCGCTTGAGGCATGGGGCAAGCGGGCGTATAGGCCCGCCCGATAAGGCCTTTTCTCGGGGCTATTTGGGCCTATTGCGCCCGCAACAGAACGGAAAGCGTTGGACAGATGAATTTCGGCGAGATCGCCCGCAAGCGGCTGCATATCATGGTAATTATGGCCGCGGCCGTGTCATTCCTTACTGCCCCGGTTACCGGATTCGCGCAGGAGACCGAGGCTGTCGAGGCAGTTGCCGCCGATGCAGCGGTTGAGGGTGCGGTTGTTGCCGATGCGGCTCCAGCGTTTGAACATTACGGTGCAGACATGATCGTCGGACAGCCGGTTTCGGCCAATGAAGACATGCTGGCATCGATGACTTTCCAGCCTCAGCACACCGCCAATGGCGATTATGCGCTGTGGATGCACGATGCGATCCTGATGCCGGTCATCACCGTGATCAGCCTGTTCGTGCTGGGCCTGCTGCTGTGGGTGGTGGCGCGCTATCGCAGGTCGCGTAATCCGGTGGCATCCAAGACCAGCCACAACACGCTGATCGAGATTATCTGGACGGTGATCCCGGTCATCATCCTGCTGGTGATCGCCGTTCCGTCCATCACCCTGCTGGCTCGCCAGTATCAGAGCCCGCCCGAAGATGCGCTGACCATCAAGGCCAATGGCTACCAGTGGTACTGGGGCTATGAATATGTGGACAATGGCGGCTTCGAAGTCATTTCCAACATGCTGAGCGATGAAGATGCGCTGTCTTCCGGTGAACCGCACCAGCTGGCGGTGGATAATCGCATGGTTGTGCCGGTTGGCGTGCCGATCCGTATCCAGACCTTCGGCAAGGACGTGATCCATGCCTTTGGCGTCCCCTCGCTGTGGTTCAAGATGGATGCCGTCCCGGGGCGCATCAATGAAAAGATGCTGCAGATCGACGAGCCGGGCATCTATTATGGCCAGTGCATGGAACTGTGCGGTGCGCGTCATGGCTATATGCCGATCGCCATCGAAGCGCGTCCCGTGGCTGAATATGAAGCATGGGTGCTGAGCCAGGGCGGTACACTCCCCGGCGCGGTTGCGGCCGTACCGGCTGAACCGGCGGCAGCTCCGGCGCCCGAAGCAGAAGTTGCTGTTCCGGCGGAAGAGATTGCCGCAGCCGACGCGGCTCAGGCGCAATCCTGATTTCGCCATTCGAATTTGTAAGTTTGACACGATAGACCAAGGTCCGAGACGAATATGGCCACGACTGCTGAAGGCTTTGATGCCCACCACGACGATCACGCACATGATGCGGATCACAAGCCAGGCTTTTTCGCGCGCTGGTTCATGTCCACCAATCACAAGGACATCGGCACGCTGTACCTGATCTTCGCGATCTTCGCGGGCATCATCGGCGGCATTGTATCGGGCATCATGCGTGCCGAACTGGCGCAGCCGGGCATCCAGGTGCTGGGCTGGTGGGTCGAGTTCATGGGCGGCGAAGCCAGCTTCGATGCCAATGGGCACATGTGGAACGTGCTGATTACCGCACACGGCCTGATCATGGTGTTCTTCATGGTCATGCCGGCCATGATCGGCGGTTTTGGCAACTGGTTCGTGCCGCTGATGATCGGCGCGCCGGACATGGCCTTCCCGCGCATGAACAACATCTCCTTCTGGCTGACGGTTGCCGGCTTCTGCTCGCTGATGTTCTCGGCCTTCGTGCCGGGCGGCGTCGGCAATGGCGCGGGCACGGGCTGGACCGTCTATGCTCCGCTGTCGACCAGCGGCTCTGTCGGGCCGGCAGTCGATTTCGCGATCTTCTCGCTCCACCTTGCGGGCGCAGGCTCGATCCTTGGCGCGACCAATTTCATCACCACCATCTTCAACATGCGTGCCCCCGGCATGACGCTGCACAAGATGCCGCTGTTCGTGTGGTCGGTGCTGGTCACTGCCTTCCTGCTGCTGCTGGCGCTGCCGGTTCTGGCCGCTGCCATCACCATGCTGCTGACCGATCGCAACTTTGGCACAACCTTCTTCGATCCGGCCGGTGGCGGTGATCCGATCCTGTACCAGCATCTGTTCTGGTTCTTCGGGCACCCCGAAGTGTACATCATGATCCTGCCGGGCTTCGGCATGATCAGCCAGATCGTGGCGACCTTCTCCAAGAAGCCGGTGTTCGGCTATCTGGGCATGGCCTATGCCATGGTCGCCATCGGCGTGGTCGGCTTCATCGTATGGGCGCACCACATGTATACCGTGGGCCTGGACGTGAATACGAAGATGTATTTCACCGCCGCAACCATGGTCATCGCGGTGCCCACCGGCATCAAGATCTTCAGCTGGATCGCCACCATGTGGGGCGGATCGATTGAATTCAAATCACCGATGGTGTGGGCGATGGGCTTCATCTTCCTGTTCACCGTTGGCGGCGTGACCGGCGTTGTGCTGGCCAATGGCGGCATCGACGACAACCTGCACGATACCTATTACGTGGTGGCGCATTTCCACTATGTGCTGTCGATGGGTGCGGTGTTCTCGCTGTTCGCGGGCTGGTATTACTGGTTCCCGAAAATGAGCGGCCGGATGCATTCCGAATTCCTCGCCCACCTGCACTTCTGGATCTTCTTCATCGGTGTGAACATCATCTTCTTCCCGCAGCACTTCCTGGGCCTGCAGGGCATGGCGCGCCGCTATCCGGACTACACGCCGGCCTTCGAATACTGGAACCACATTTCCAGCCTGGGCTATTACGTGATGGCGGGCAGCATGCTGATCTTCTTCGTGAACACCGCTTATGCGCTGATCGCGGGCAAGAAGGCGGAAGCCAATTACTGGGGCGAAGGCGCCACCACGCTTGAGTGGTCGCTGTCCAGCCCGCCGCCGTTCCACCAGTTCGAAACGCTGCCCGTGATCGAGGACCACCATTCCTCCAACGATCACATCAGCCAGGCTCCGGCCAAGGCCTGATCGCAGTGTCCCCGGCGCGTTCGGGGTACAAGAAAAGGGGTGGGGGCGCGGACGGGAACGACCGCGCCCCTGCTTGCAAATGACCTCCCGTTGAGTTGGAGCCGTAAAAGACAATCGCCATGGCCATAACCGCCGCCCCTGTTCAGACCATGCCTGCCGAATGGCGCGATTTCTTCGCCCTGACCAAGCCGCGCGTGATGAGCCTGGTGGTGTTTACCGGGCTTGCCGGCCTGCTGGCAGCTCCCGGCCATATCCACCCGGTTCTCGGCTTCACCGCAATCCTGTGCATTGCGCTGGGTGCTGGCGGCGCGGCCACGCTCAACCAGTGGTGGGAGGCCGATCTCGATGCCGGGATGAAGCGCACCGCCAAGCGCCCGATTCCGCAAGGCAGGATGCGGCGCGAGGATGCGCGCGATTTCGGCCTGCTGCTGTCCTGCACGTCCGTGGGTGTGATGGGGCTGGCGATCCACTGGCTGGCGGCGATCATCCTGGCCGTGTCGATCGTTTATTACGCCGTGGTCTACACCATGTGGCTCAAGCCGCGCACGCCGCAGAATATCGTCATTGGCGGCGGGGCAGGGGCCTTTCCTCCGCTGATCGGCTGGGTCGCGGTGACGGGCGATATCACCGCCATGCCCCTGCTGCTGTTTGCCATCATCTTCATCTGGACCCCACCGCATTTCTGGGCGCTGGCGCTGTTCGTGCAGACGGATTACGCCAAGGTCGGCATTCCGATGATGCCGGTGGTCGCGGGCGAGAAGAGCACGCGCAGGCAGATCTTCGCCTATTCCATCGGCCTGCTGCTGATCAGCCTGACGCCGTGGGCAATTGGCGGCACCGGCGCGATCTACGGAATTGCGGCGCTGGCACTTTCCGGCCTGTTTCTGGCACTGTCCGTGCCCGTGGGCTTTCGCACCTCGGTTCCCGGCGATACCATGAAGCCCGAAAAGCGGCTGTTCGCCTATTCGGTGCTGTATCTTTTCGCGCTTTTCACCGCTTTGGTGGCAGACAGGATGATCCTCTCATGACCCCGCAGGAACAGGAAGAATTCACCCGCCGGCGCAAGGCCCGCAATCTGGTGTTCGCACTGGTGCTGTTTGGCTTCGTCGCGCTTTTCTATGCGATCACGATCGTGAGGATGGGTGACTGATGGCTGCGGGCGCGCTCGATAACCGCAATCGCCGCACCATGCTGATGGCGTTCGGCATGGCGCTGGCCATGCTGGGCCTGGGTTTTGCCGCGGTGCCGCTGTATAATCTTTTCTGCCGCGTCACCGGTTTTGCCGGCACCACACAGGTGGCGACTGAGGCCGAAGCGGACCTGGCCGCACGCATGGCGCAAAGCGCGGGCGGAAAGACCTATTCGATCCGCTTCGATGCCAATACCGCCAGCGATATGCCGTGGACATTCGAACCGGTTCAGGTGACCGATACAATCACCATCGGCCAGCGCGACATGGCAACCTACACCGCGCGCAACAATTCCAGCGAACCGATCACCGGCACGGCCACCTTCAATGTGGAGCCTGAGCAGGCCGGAATCTATTTCAACAAGATCCAGTGCTTCTGTTTCACGGAGCAGACCCTGCAACCGGGCCAGGAGGTCCGTATGCCGGTGCTTTACTACGTCGATCCAAAGGCTCTGGACGATCCGAACATGGAAGGTGTGGAACAGATTACCCTGTCTTACACATTCCACCGTGCAATAACCGACTGATAGGCTCTGGACCCTGCGGCTTCCGCGCTTTAAGGGCCTTCACGAAACGACTAATCAGGACTGACATCATGGCTGGCGCCAAGAACCACGATTATCACATTCTCGCTCCCGATATCTGGCCTCTGATCGGTGCAGCTTCTGCGCTGATCTTTACCAGCGGCATGGTGCTGTTCATGCATGACATGGCCAGCTGGCATCTGGTGCTGGGCATTGGTGTCGCCGGCCTGATTGCCACTTTCTTTTCCTGGTTCTCCAATATCGTGAAGGAAGCGCAGGCTGGCGATCACACGCCGGTTGTGCAGCTGCACCTGCGCTATGGGATGATCCTGTTCATCGCTTCGGAAGTGATGTTCTTCGTCGGCTGGTTCTGGAGCTGGTTCGATTTCGCCCTGTTCCCCGCGCCGCTGGAAGTAATTGACGGTGTGACGCGCAACCTGATTGGCGAAGAAGGCGCGGCCATGCTGGCCAAGTTCCCGCCGGAAGGCCTGCACGTCCTCGACGCATTCGACCTGCCGCTGCTCAACACGCTGATCCTGCTGTGCTCCGGCACCACGGTCACCTGGGCGCACCACTCGCTGATCCACGGCGACCGTGACGGGCTGAAGAAGGGCCTGTGGCTGACCATTGCCCTGGGCATCCTGTTTACCAGCATCCAGGCCTATGAATACAGCCACGCGCCGTTCCCCTTCGGCACCAACACCTATGGCTCGGCCTTCTACATGGCCACCGGCTTCCACGGCTTCCATGTGCTGGTCGGCACGATCTTCCTGATCGTCTGCCTGCGCCGCACCTATCTGGGCCACTTCACCCCGCGCCAGCACTTCGGCTTTGAGGCCGCAGCCTGGTACTGGCACTTCGTTGACGTGGTGTGGCTGTTCCTGTTCATCGTCGTCTACGTCTGGGGCGGTTGGGGCGCAGAGATCCATTGATCTCGTGACTGACCTTCCAGACACTCGCAAAGGGCAGCCCGCTTTAGGTGAGGCTGCCCTTTTCGGTTTGTGCCCGCGCTGCGGAGCCAGGACGATGTTCGACGGGGCGATCAAATTTGCCCCGCGCTGCACAGGCTGCGGCCTTGACTATTCCCGCTTCAACGTGGGGGACGGGCCAGCGGCCTTCCTGACGCTGATCGTCGGGGCAATAGTCGTCGGGCTGGCCATTTGGCTGCAACTGACCTTCGATCCGCCGTGGTGGCTGCACGTGGTCCTGTGGCTGCCGTTGATCGTGGGCGGGGTGGTTGCGGGCCTCAGGCTGTCCAAGGGGGCGCTGCTGGTGCGCGAATTTCGCAGCAATGCGGCTGAACACCGGCATGAACATGCCCGTGCACAGCGCCATGATGGAAGTGACTTGTCATGACGCGCAAGATTCCGATCATTCCCACCATCATTGTGCTGGCCGCCGTCGCCACCATGATCGCGCTGGGCTTCTGGCAGCTGGGGCGGCTGGATGAGAAAGAAGCGCTGATCGCCCGTTATCAGGCGCAGATTGCCGATGACGAGGTGGTACTCGGCAATTTCGGCGATCCTGATGCCCTGTTTCGCAGGGCAAGCTTCTATTGCGATCAGGGCCGTGACGCTTCGAGCATTTCGGGGCGCAACGCGCGCGGCGTCGCGGGCTGGGCCCATATCGTCACCTGCACCACCGGCAGTCCGGATACGGGATCGCAAGCTGGCGCTCCTTCCGCCTCGGCTGTTTTGCCAGAGGAGGTCGATCTTGTCCTTGGATGGTCGCGGGATCCCGAACTGGCCGAATGGACGCAGGGCCAGGTAGAGGGGATCGTGGCGCGCGGTGGAGAGCGGGGCTGGCGCATCGTGGCGGACCCGCCACTGGAAGGGCTTGAGCCCAATGCCACGCCCGATCCTGCCGACCTGCCCAACAACCATCTGGCCTATGCCGGGCAGTGGTTCTTCTTCGCGCTGACCGCGCTGGTCATCTATATACTGGCCTTGCGCCGCCGCTGGCGCTAACCGCGCTTTCGCAATGGAATATATTTCGACCAGAGGCAGCGCACAGGCGCTCGATTTCGAAGGGGTGACGCTGGCCGGCCTCGCCTCCGATGGCGGGCTGTATGTCCCGCGGGAATGGCCGCGCTTCACTGCGGCGCAGATCGCCGATATGCGCGGCCTGTCCTATGTTGAGCTGGCGGTGCGGGTGATGCTGCCCTTCGTCACGCCCAGCCTGACAGAGGATGAGCTGCGCGACCTGTGCACGCGCGCCTATGGCCGCTTCGCACATGAGGCGGTGACCCCGCTGACGCAGTTTGACCAGCAGCACTGGCTGCTGGAGCTGTTTCACGGGCCCACGCTGGCGTTCAAGGATGTGGCGCTGCAATTGCTGGGCCGCCTGTTCGAACATTTCCTGCAGAAGAATCAGGACCACCTGACCATCGTTGGCGCGACCAGCGGCGACACCGGTTCCGCCGCCATTGATGCGGTCGCCGGGCGGGAGCGGGTGGATATCTTCATGCTCCATCCCAAGGGCCGCGTCAGTGACGTGCAGCGCCGGCAGATGACCACCGTGCGCGCGCCCAATGTGCACAATATCGCCATCGAAGGCAGCTTCGATGATGCCCAGGCGATGGTGAAGCGCATGTTCGTGGATGATGCCATGACCGGGCGTTTTCGCATCAGTGCGGTCAATTCCATCAACTGGGCGCGGCTGATGGCGCAGGTGGTGTATTATTTCGCCGCCGCGCTCCAGCTTGGCGCGCCCGATCGCAAGGTTGCCTTCAGCGTGCCCACGGGCAATTTCGGCGATGTGTTCGCCGGCTATGTCGCGGCGCAGATGGGCCTGCCGATAGAGCGGCTGATCGTGGCCACCAACATTAACGATATCCTCTACCGCGCCCTGACCACGGGCGATTACTCGGCCGGAACGGTTACTCCCACCGCCGCGCCCAGCATGGATATCCAGGTCTCCTCCAACTTCGAGCGGCTGCTGTTCGATTGCGGCGGGCGCGATGGCAAGGCGCTGGCCGAGCAGATGCGCGGGTTTGAAGCGAGCAAGGCCATGCAACTGACCAATGCCCAGCGCGAAGGGGCAGCGGCGCTGTTCACCTCCGTGCGCGCGGACGGTGATGACATGGTCCGGGCGATGGCATGGGCGGCGGAGAACTGCGGCGAGGTGATCGACCCGCATACCGCCATCGGCCTGCACGGCGCGCGCAACTGCGGCATTGATCCCAGCGTGCCGATCGTCACGCTGGCCACGGCCCATCCGGCCAAGTTCCCCGATGCGGTGGAACGGGCCACGGGCATGCGTCCGCACCTGCCCTCTCGCATCGGCAATCTGTTTGACCGGCAGGAAGCCGTGGTTGAACTGCCGGGTGATTATGATGCCGTTGCCAGCTTCGTGGCGGAGCGTGCGACGCCGAGTTCATAGGAGGCGCTGATGGCCGATCTCCTTGACCAGCCGATACTGATGGAAGGCGCTGCCTGGGCCGATTATGGCCTGGTGGACAGCGGCAACGGGCGCAAGCTGGAACGCTATGGTCCGTTCCGCTTCATCCGTCCCGAACCGCAGGCGATGTGGCAGCCGCGGCTCGATGAAGACGGGCCGGAATGGCAGGCGCATGGCGAATTCGTGCCCGGATCGGATGAAGACGGCGGCGGCCGCTGGCATTTCAGCAAGAGCGTGCCCGGCGAAGGCTGGCCGCTGTCCTGGCAGGAGGTGCGCTTCACCGCCCAGTGCACGCCCTTCCGCCACCTGGGTTTCTTCCCCGATATGGCCCCGGTGTGGGAATGGATGCGCGCGCAGCTGGCGGGCCGCGATGATGCCAGCACGCTCAACCTGTTTGGCTATACCGGTGCCGGATCGCTGGCGCTGAGCCAGTGCGGCCCCGTGACCCATGTCGATGCGAGCAAGAAGTCGGTCGCCCAGGCGCGAGAGAATGCGGCGCTTTCCGGGATGACGGACCGGCCGATCCGCTGGCTGATCGACGATGCAGGCAAGTTCACCGCGCGCGAAGTGCGGCGAGAGAAGCGATATGACGGGATCATCCTCGATCCGCCCAAATTCGGACGCGGCCCCAATGGTGAGGTCTGGCGGCTGGAGGAAGGCCTGCCCGGTCTGATCGGCGAATGCCGCCAGCTGCTGGATGCGGACAGCCGCTTCTGCTTCCTCACCGTCTATGCCGTGCGCATGTCATCGCTGGCCATTGGCGGGCTGCTGGCAGAAGCCTTTGCCGGTCTTCCGGGCACGGTGGAACACGGCGAACTGGCTGTGCGCGAAGAGGGTGCGGGCGGGCAGGACAACGGCAGGCTGCTGCCCACCGCCATCTTTGCCCGCTGGAAAAACGACGGCTAGAGCGTCTGCAATTCGGCCAGGAAGGCTTCGATCCGCTTGGCGTTATAGCCAAGATCGGACAGGCCAACGCGGCTGACGGAGCGCATGTCCACGCGGGTGCTGCCATCGTCGATGGGGGTGACCTCCACGATCACGTCATCCCTGAAGCGCAGGTAGCCGGCATAGGCGGTGGCCTCCATGTGGCCTGCAGGAATATCGATGCTGGCGATGTCCCAGCCATTGCCTTCTGCCAGCGCGCGGGCATTGGCGAGCACTTCGCTGGGGCTCTTGTCGATCACCACCGGGCCGATATCGGGATATCCGGTGCGGTGCGCGGCGCGCCATTCTTCCTCGCTCTGGAACGGAATCAGATTGTCGGCGCGCAGTTCCAGCGTCTGGAACTGCGGCGGATCGTCCACATCGGTGGTGATGTCATGCAGCGGCGGGGCTTCCCCGGCGGGCAGGATCACGGCGTAATAGATCACCACCAGCAGGCCGCCCGAAAGCACCAGCGCAGTGGCGGATTGCCACTTGGGGCCGGTCTTGCGCACGAAAGCCAGCAGCAGGCCGATGGCGGCGATCACCGCCAGCGCGCGCGCCGGGTTGAGCAGCATCATGAAACCGATGAAGCCGCTCAGCTTGTCGATCATGTCATAGCGAGCGAGGGTGAGCGAGGTCACGGCGATCAGCACCGCAAGTATTGCACCGCCCAATGCGAATGCGCCGATCCATTTGACCCAGCGCGAACCAGTGCTTGCAGGTAGCGTTGCCATAATCACTTCTCCCCTCGATCTCTGGCGGCAAATTGGTCATATCCGCGGCTGTCAGTCAACACCGGCTAATGGCGGTGAAGGCCATGCTTTCTTGCCAATTGGCCGGGGTGGTGCCAGTGGGGCGCGCATGGCAGATAGCCTCATCCTCGAACTCGCCGACTTCGTGCATGATATCCATACGGGCATCTATTCCGAAGAGACCGGCCAGCCGCAGCCGCTGAAGTTCACCGTGCAGGTGAAATTCAAGGTGGCAGACCATTATGACGCGGATACCCCGCTCGATGCGTCGAAGAATTACATGGACCTGAAATTCGCCTGTTCGGAAGCGCTGGGTGACACGCATTACAAGCTGATCGAGGCGGTGGCCGACCACGTTTGCGAAACGCTGTTCCTGCAGGACAGCCGAGTCGAGCAGGTGAGCGTCAAGATCGTCAAGCTGGCGCTGAGCGAGGCGGATGAGCAGATCGGCATCACTCTGACGCGCGATCGCCGCTGATGGTGGAATTCGATCTGCGCGCTGTGCAATGGCCCGCCAGCCCGTTGGACTCAGCCGCCCTGTTCCACCGCGATCTGGCCCCGCAAGTGCGGGATCTGTTCGCCCGGCAAGGCATGTGGGCGGATATTGCGGTGGACGATGGCGAGGAACTGGCCGCGGTGGTGATATTCCCCGATGCCGACCACACGCACAGCCAATGGCGCATCGCCGCGATCCAGGATCTGGCGCGCGAGGCGGCACCCGGCCGGGTCAACGCCATTGCCGGCGGCGATGATGCTGCGGTTGCCCAGGCGGTGGACTATCTGACCGGCGCGCCGGGTGTGACCGGGCAAATCCTGCAAGTGGATGCAATTGCGGCTCAGGTGGACTAGATAGGCAGGCGATGAGTTGTTCCACCCCCCTGGTCGATGGCTTCAACCGCCGGATTTCCTATCTGCGCCTGTCGGTGACGGATCGCTGCGATCTGCGCTGCACCTATTGCATGCCAGAGATGATGACCTTCCTGCCCAAGAAGGATGTTCTCAGCCTGGAGGAGCTGCACAAGCTCGGCCTCGCCTTCATTGATCGCGGCATCACCAAGATCCGCCTGACCGGCGGGGAGCCGCTGGTCCGCCGCGATGTGATCCAGCTGATTCAGGCGCTGGGCCGCAAGCTGGGCGATGGTCTGGAAGAACTCACGCTCACCACCAATGGCACGCGGCTGGCAGAATTTGCCGACGATATTGCCGCAGCGGGCGTCAAACGCATCAATGTCAGCCTCGATACGATGGATTCGGTGCTGTTCGAGCAGCTTTCCCGCCGCGACCGGCTGGTGAAGGTGCTGCAAGGCATCGCCGCCGCCAGGGAAGCGGGCCTGAAGGTCAAGATCAACACGGTGGCACTCAAGGGCATCAACGAGGAGGAGATCCCCTTCCTGGTCGAATGGGCGCATGCCAACGGTCATGACATGACGCTGATCGAAGTCATGCCGCTGGGCGAGGTCGATGGCGAGCGTGTGGATCACTACCTGCCGCTGCCGGTCATTCGGGACCGGCTGGAGGCGATGTGGACGCTGGAAGACGTGAAGGACGATACCGGCGGCCCGGCGCGCTATGTCCGCATTCGTGAAACCGGCGGCGGGCGGCTGGGCTTCATCACTCCGCTGACCAATAATTTCTGCGCCACCTGCAACCGTATCCGCGTGACCGCCACGGGCGAGTTGTTTGCCTGCCTTGGCGGCGCGGAGAAGGTTGATCTGCGCGCGGCCCTGCGTTCCGATTCGCCCGATGAGCAGCTTGCTCTGGCGCTGGATGAGGCAATGCGGATCAAGCCGGAGAAGCACCACTTCCGCATAGAGGCCGGATCTGGCCCTGCGCAGCCGCGCCACATGTCGATGACCGGCGGCTGATGTTGAGGGGGCCGCGATGGCTGTGACACTCGTTTTCCTGGGCAAGCTGGCCGATCTGGCCGGTGTCAGTGACAAGCAGCTCGAGGGACCGCTCGACTGGCAGGGCCTGTGCGATGAATTGCAGGGGCCGCTGGCCGATGCCGTGAAGCAGGATCGCACCCGCATCGCGGTGAATGGGCAGGTGCTGGCCGACAAGACCTCCCTGTCCGCTGTGGACGGGGACGAGGTCGCCTTGCTGCCCCCTGTCAGCGGCGGCTGACCATGGCGCGTGATGTCAGGCTGCTGACCCAGCCGTTCAATCCCGGACAATTCGTGGGGCCGTTCACCAATGCCCATCCCGGCCTTGGCGGCGTGTGCACCTTTGTGGGCGAAGTGCGCGGTGACAGCGGCGTGGAAGCGCTGGAACTGCTGCACTACGAAAGGCTGACCCTGCCGGGCATGGAGAAACTGGCCGATTCCGCGATTGAGCGGTTTGACCTGATGGGCATGCTGATCGTCCATCGCTCCGGCGTGATGCACGTGGGGGAGCCGATCGTGCTGGTTTCTGCCGCCGCGAAGCATCGCCGCGAAGCCATCGAAGCGGTCGATTTCGCGATGGATCATCTGAAATCGGACAGCTGGTTCTGGAAGCGTGAAAAGCGCGCCGATGGCTGGCACTGGATCGAACCGCGCGAGCAGGACCACGACGATCTGGCGCGCTGGGCGCAATAGATTTACCGTTTTGACCGCGATCAAGGTAGTTCGCGAGGCAATGCATCATTCTTGTTTTGGAAGAGACAGGAGTGAGAGATGGTCGAGAAACTCAGCCGCGAAACGATTGCCCAGCATGCCATCGTGCATACCGCGATGCCTGCCGCGCACCGGCCCACCATCGTGGATCGCAGTTTCGAACTGCCCCGCGGCCTCTATATCGCCACCGTGGGTTGCTACCTGTCTTTCATGCTCGTCACCGGTCTTTGCTTTGGCAATCCCGGTCTGATCCTGCCGATGGGAGTGATTATCTTCCTCATCATCGCCGGTTTCGGAATCCCGACGATCTGGACGAAGCTGGCCCCTCAGTCACCCGTCAGGGCGAAGAGCTGGGCGCGTTTCCAGCAGGACGGAATCACGACGATTTCCGGTCATAATTCAGCAGCTCAGGCATCAGTGCAGGTATTGATCCTCCCTGTATTGGTCCTGATCTGGGGCGTGGCGGTTGTGACCATTGCCGCTATAGTGAGCTGAACTTTCACGCGACGACCGGTTCAGCCCATAAGTCCCAACTGCGCGGGGTCGATTAATTCGATCCCGCGCACACCATTCCGCCGCAGAATCCCTTCGCGCTCCAGCCTGGTCAGGCTGCGGCTGACGGTTTCGATGGTCAACCCCAGCATATTGGCCATTTCTCCGCGCGTCAGCGGCAGGTCGAATTTCTGCGCCATATGGCACGATGTCTTGCTGGCAGCATCGGCCATGCCGCGAATCAGACTCGCGACTCGGCCGATCGCGCTGGAGCGGCCGCTCAGTTCCAGCAATTTCCGGCTGCGTCGCAATTCCTCTTCGGTCCTGCGCAGCAATGCCTTGGCGAGTTTGGGATTCTCATCGAGCGCCTGCAACATCTCGCTGCGCGGAAACACGCACAGTTCGCTGTCCGTCAGCGCCACCACATCGTAGGTGGCAAACGGGGCAAACAATTCACCGATGAAGCCGGAGGGATGAACCAGCGCCAGAATGTGCTCGTTACCCTCGGTGTCGAAGGTGGCGATCTTCAGCGCGCCCGAAACCAGCATGGCGCAGGCGGCATCCTCCTCGCCCCTGGAGAAAAGTATATCCCCGCGCCTTAGCTTGCGTGTGCGTCCCGATCGGGCAAGGTCGTCCCGGGCCCCGTCATTCAGGACTGCGCACGCTGCCCTGTCGCGCACCGGGCATGTCTCGCATGCCAGATTCATGAATTAAGCGAATCCACCAGGCCTGCGATCAGCTGGTTCTGTTCATCGACAAGAGCGGAAATATCGTCGCGGGCCGCACCAATGCGCGCAATTTCACCGCCCTCAACCGCGGCATCGACATACAAGCGATCAATATCGGCGAGCGCGATCAGCGCATTGCTGCGTTTTGATTCCAGATCAGCCAGCGCGACCTGGGCCACGGACCAGCTTTCGCTGCCCACCGCTGCGCCGCGTGCGGGCTGCACACGCGATCGTGCGGTCTGCACGGCGGTGAGGAAGCCTGCATGGGCGGTGCGTGCGGTCTCTGTCAGGCTGGCAAGCTGCGCCAGCGTGGCGGGAGCTGTGGGGGCGGGGGTGAATACGGGCGCTGGCAGCATGCTGCCGGAGAATCGCTCCATATCGCGCACGGCCAGACTGGGATATTCCTGCGGCGTAGCGCAGCCTGCCGCAAGCAGGCTGGCACCCAGCGCGAACAGAGTGCCAATGATCCTGCCAGTGATACTGCCGGTGAATGGAATGCTGCGCGACCTCATGGATTCTGCCTTAGCGCGGGATCAAGAGACTTTCCAGCCATGCAAAAAGCCCGTCGATCCATGCAAAAATAGGTGCCTTCTTGTTGACAGCGCCACGAGCTTGGCATATCGGGCGGCTCACTTTGCGGTGCCCTACTCGGGCGCCTTTTTTGTCGTTGTAGTGGGATGGCCCCGCGTCAAAGACACCTAAAGAAACGGAACAAGCACCATGTTCGCAGTTGTGCGCACGGGCGGCAAGCAATATCGCGTCGCCGAAGGAGACAAGATCGCGGTCGAGAAACTGGCTGGTGAGGCCGGGGATACGATCGAGCTGGGCGATGTCCTGCTGGCCGGCGAAGGCGCCGACATGGCGGATGTTGCCAAGGTAAAGGTCTCGGCAGAGATCATCGCCCAGGCGAAGAGTGAGAAGGTGATCGTTTTCAAGAAACGTCGCCGTCACAACTATCGCCGCAAGAACGGCCACCGCCAGCAGATGACCCTGCTGCGCATCGTGGGCGTGGGTGAAGGCAAGAAGGCTGCGCCAAAGAAGGCTGAGGCTCCTGCAAAGGAAGCTCCCCAGGCCGCTGAGGCAAAGGCTGCACCGGCCAAGAAGCCGGCCGCTGCCAAGAAGCCTGCTGCCAAGAAGGCCCCCGCCAAGAAGCCGGCCGCCAAGGCCGACAAGGAATAATCCCGGACTACCGGGTGGATACGGAGTAAGACGAGATGGCACATAAAAAAGCTGGCGGTTCGTCGCGCAATGGTCGCGATTCAGCCGGTCGTCGCCTCGGCGTGAAGAAGTTCGGCGGTCAGGAAGTGATCGGCGGCAACATTATTATTCGCCAGCGTGGCACCAAGGTCTATCCGGGCGTGAATGTCGGGATGGGCAAGGATCACACGCTGTTTGCGCTCGAAGCAGGCCACGTGCGTTTCCACGATGGCAAGCTCGGCCGCAAATATGTGTCGGTCGACGCCATGGCGCAGGCAGCCGAATAATCGGATGATCCAAGGAAGGGGTCATCCACCGGGATGGCCCCTGTCGGGCGGCAAATAGCCCGGCATTCGCGAAGGAGATGGGGCCGCCCCGTCTCCTTTTTTTGTTTTCTCCTTCGCAACATGCACGTCACGCACCGCTGGTAGGACAGGCGGGCGGGGGCGATGGAGGAGAAACGCGATGTTCATGCGTACGCAGCGCCTGTTCCTGAGGCCGCCTTTCCCGGAGGATTGGCGCGAGGTTTACCGCGGCATCAATGATGCCGGTCTGGTGCGCATGCTCGCGCGTGCCCCGTGGCCTTACCGAGAGGACGACGCCAGGGCATATTGCGCGGCACAGCGCGATCCAATGGATGTGCGGCTGGCAATTGTGCTGCCGGGTGTCGATGGCGCGCCGCTGATCGGCCAGATCGGCATGGATTGCAGCGAGGATGTGCCCGAAATCGGCTACTGGATCGCGCGCGGCTATCGCAAGCGGGGCTATGCGACAGAGGCGCTGGGCGGGATACTGCAGATCGCTCGCATGCTGGGCGTCAGGCGCGTTCAGGCCGGGCACTACCTCGATAATCCGGCCAGCGGCGCGGTTTTGCGCAAGGCCGGTTTTCGCGAGACCGGAGAAATCCACCCGACTCATGCGCTGGGCCGCGGCGGACAGATGGTGCTGGCGCGGCGCTATGCCCTCAATCTGGATGAGCGGGTTGAGCCGGGCGGGGCGGGTGACGGGGAAGCGGATGTGGACGCGCAAATGCGCTCTGAAGCCAACCGTAAACCGGCCTGAACTGGTCGCCTGATTTCTTGCCGCAGAGGTTATCTGCCGCCGGGTCTGTAGCTATGCAGGCTCGGCGGACAGGTTCGCTGCCGAATATTCGCTGTCATACAGCGCGATCAGTGCCCGGTCGTCCTGATTCCACGGATGAAATCCCGGCAGGAAATAGGCCAGCCATGCAGGGAATATTCGCCGCAGGATGCCGGGCCTGACGAACAGATATGTCATCAGGCGCAGCTTTGCCCGCCAGCCGGTGATGCCGTCCTGTCTCAACAGATCGAGGCAGTCCTTGCTGCGATTGGTGATGAAGCTGCGGGTGATGTGCACCATCAGCAGGCTCTTCACCTTCCACCGTTTCCACCGGCTCCAGTCTCGGGTGGCGTGCAGCCACACGTCATAGGCGACACCCTTGTGCTCGATTTCCTCTGCCGCATGCCAGCGCCACAGTTCCACCTGCTCGCTGTCGCCGCCGACAAAGTGCCGGGGATGGGTGAGGAATTCATGCGCGAACATGGCGGTGAAATGTTCCAGCGCGATGGTGATGCCCAGCCACACGATGGGCTTGCGCGCGAATACATCGCCGATCAGACTTTCGACCCTGGCATCGATGCGCGACAGGTCATAGCCCGCCTGCTCAGCGCCGCGATTGAAGGCCAGATGTTCACGCGTGTGGTTGATTTCCTGCTTCACGAAGGCGCGGATTTCCTGCGCCAGCTTGGGGTCCACACCATCGCGATGTGCCTTGACCGCTTCGATGAACAGCGCCTCCCCGCGGGGGAAGGTGGCAGACAGGGCAGTGTGCCAGGCCGTGGCCACGGGATCGCCGTTCAGCCACCAGCGCGTAGCGGCGTCATCGCGGCCAAAGCGGCGGTTGCGCACGGTAATGGCCAGGCCTTCGGGGAATGTGCCTGCCTTGCCAGTGCCCTCTGTCACATCTACGTCAAACTTCGTGGGTGCGTTCATGGCGTCAGAATTGGAAATTATTAACACCAATGTCAATAAGAAAAAGACTCTCTCCAGAGGAAAGCCGCGCGGCGGCACTGGGCGCTGCGCGTGACCTGCTGATCGAGGCGGGGCCGCAGGCGGTAACGCTGAAGGCCGTGGCCACGCGCATTGACCGCACCCATGCGAATCTGCTGCATCATTTCGGCTCTGCCGCAGGCCTGCAAAAGGCGCTCGCCGCGCATATGGCCGGATCGGTGTGCGATACCATCGGCGATGCGGTGCGCGCCACGCGGGCGGGTATCGGCACGCCGCGCGAAGTGGTGGACCTGACCTTCGATGCGTTTGACCGCGAGGGCGGCGGCGCGCTGGCCAGCTGGATGCTGCTGTCGGGCAATGAGGATGCGCTCAACCCGATTGTCGAGACGATCCACCAGCTGGTGGACGAACTGCATCCGCAGGAGCTGGAGCCCGGGGCCGAGCGGACCATGCACGAAACCACCTATACGCTGGTGCTGCTGGCGCTGGGTGAGGCGCTGATGGGCCAGCAACTGGCCGAATCGCTGGGCGTGAAGCGCCAGACATCGCGCGATCGGGCAACCGCAATGATGACTGCATCCTTCAAGAAGGCCGGTGATATCGCCGGTGATTGAGCGGCCTAGTCGTCGCCAGGCGGTGTAAGGCTCATCCATTCAGGCGCCAGCTCCGCGGGGATATCGTCCACCCGCAGGTGATCCACCGCCAGCCCCAGTTCAGGGTAGGCTGCCTTGCGGCGCTTTTCTTCTGACATCTCCAGCGGGACCACCACCAGCCGGCGATTGACCTTCTGCCGCCAGTTCATCCGCGCGGTGTTTTCCTGCCCGACATAGCAGCCCTTGGTGAAGCTGACGCCGTGCAGGTCGGCGGCATTGGTTTCCAGCCACAGCACATCGCCCAGTTCCTCCAGGCCTTCCGCCACGCCGCAGCGCAGCCGGTGTTTCAGCCAGGCATCGTCGGCAGACTCGTCATCGTCCTGCGCCACGGCGATCCAGCGCTGGCCAAGCCCTGCATGGCGCGGATCGGGCGCGCCGCCATCGCCCATTTCGGCCTGCCAGTACACGCCCAGCTCATCCGCGC
Source organism: Alteraurantiacibacter aestuarii (assembly GCF_009827405.1). Classification (GTDB taxonomy): domain Bacteria; phylum Pseudomonadota; class Alphaproteobacteria; order Sphingomonadales; family Sphingomonadaceae; genus Alteraurantiacibacter; species Alteraurantiacibacter aestuarii. Next base: position 310,097 of record NZ_WTYY01000002.1, on the reverse strand, counting down.
GGGAAATCGAGATCTTGCGCCGCAGGCGGTACATGGAAAGCCGCTTGGCCAAATCCTGGACCGCGTCCGCCTCACAATCCAGCAGCAGCGAATCGCCGCTGCCCGGCCAGACAATGAAGTCGAACAGCGTCTTGCCCTGTGCGCTCAGCAATCCGGCATAAACGGGCAACAGGCCCTTCACGTCATTGGTGACGAGGCCCTGGAGGAAATCGGCAACATCCTCGCCGCCGGTTTCAGGAGCGATGCGGAGGACCGCGCGGGAAAAGAGGCGTTCTGCTGGCATAGGTGAATAGGTGGCACGTAGCGGGAGGGATTCAATGTTTTCTTTCCGGGATGCCTCTCCGGTCCTTTCGTTTTTCGCCATCGCCGCGCTCGTCAGGATTGGTCTGGGGCCGCGAAAGGCCTATGCGGCTGCCCCATCATGCCTATTCGTGCATTCCTGCTGCTGACCGTGATCTGCCTTGTCTGGGCTCTCAACGTCGTGGTCAGCCGACTGGTAGTGGGCGACATGGGCGTGCCGCCGCTGTTCTATGCCGCCGCGCGATCATGCGTGGTGCTGGTGCTGCTGGCGCGCTGGCTGCGGCCCGTTCCGCCCCAACTGCTGCGCGTGATGCTGGTGACATTTGCCGTCAGCGGCGGGTCTTTCGCGCTGCTGTTCATCGGCTTGCAGCAGGCGAGCCCTTCCGCCTCTGCCGTCATCAGCCTGTCGGGCGCGCCGCTGACGGTGCTGTTCGCCATCGCCATACTGGGGGAAAAGATCGCCTGGAGGCGAGGGCTGGGCATCGCCCTGACCTTCATCGGCGTGCTGGTGGCGGTGGCCTCGCCCGCAGGATGGTCGGGCGGGGTGGGGCTGGTCTTCGTCTTTGCCTCTGCCGTGGTGGGGGCGATGGGATCGGTCCAGCTCAAGCGGATCGACCTGTCGCCGCTGCGCCTGCAGGCGTGGGCCGCGCTGGGGTCCAGCGTGGTGCTGATCCCGCTGTCCGCGCTGACCGAGCAGGGACAGATCGCCGCGAGCGTGGCGGGCGGCTGGCCACTGGCCGCGGCGCTGTTCTTCTCCGCGGTGATCGTCTCACTGGGTGCGCACACGCTCTATTTCCGGCTGATCCAGCGCTTCGATGCCAATCTGGTAGCACCGCTGACGCTGATGACGCCGATCTTCACCATTATCGCCGGTGCCACCATTACCGGAGACCGCGTGGGCGTGTTCCTGATTGCCGGGGCCGCCATCGCGGCCACGGGCGTGCTGGTGATCCTGATCCGCCCCAGCCGCGAACTGTTCAAGCCGCTGCTGGTGCGCTCCCGGCTGTGAGCCTCTTTTGCACCCGGCGTGAATATGGCAAGGGCGGGGCATGACATCATCCATCACCATTCGCAGGCCAGATGACTGGCACGTTCATTTGCGCGATGGCGCCATGCTGGCAGGCGTGGTGGGCCACACCGCGCGCCAGTTTGCCCGCGCCATCGTGATGCCCAACCTCTCCCCGCCAGTGGTGGATGTGGCTTCCGCCCGGGCATACCGCCAGCGGATCATGGACGCCGTTCCTGCGGGCATGGAATTCTCCCCGCTGATGACCGCCTACCTCACCGACAGCACAGATACTGAAGAGATGCGCCGCGGATTTGCCCAAGGCGTGTTCACCGCCGCCAAGCTCTATCCCGCAGGGGCCACCACCAATTCAGCCAGCGGAGTGACGGACATCGCCAATATCCGCGCCGTTCTGGAGGTGATGGCCGAGATCGGCATGCCGCTGTGCGTGCACGGTGAAGTGACCAGCGCCGATGTCGATATCTTTGACCGGGAGGCGGTGTTTATCGATCGTATTCTGGCCCCGCTGATTGCCGACCTGCCGCAGCTCAAGGTGATTTTCGAGCATCTGACCAGCGAGGAAGGCGTGGCCTTCGTGCAAGGCGCATCTGCCAATGTTGCCGCCACCATCACCCCGCAGCACCTGCATATCAACCGCAATGCCATGCTGGTGGGCGGGATGCGTCCACATGCCTATTGCCTGCCCGTGGCCAAGCGGGAGAAGCACCGGCTGGCGCTGCGCCGTGCAGCCACCTCTGGCAGTGCAAAGTTCTTTCTGGGCACGGACAGCGCCCCCCATGCCCGCGAAGCCAAGGAAAGCGCCTGCGGCTGTGCGGGTATCTTCAACGCCCCTTTCGCGCTGGAGAGTTATCTCACCGTGTTCGAGGATGAAGGCGCGCTGGACAGGTTCGAGGGCTTTGCCTCGCTCCACGGTCCGGCGTTTTACGGCCTGCCGGTGAACGGGCAGAGCGTGACGCTGGAGCGCGCCGATTGCCCCGTGCCGCAGGTGATGGATGTGGGTGCCGCGCAGCTGGTGCCGTTCCACGCTGGCGAGACCCTGCGCTGGCGCTTTGCCAGTTAGGCAGTTGTTGCCCTGGCTTTGGGTTTCGGCCTGAACAGCTCCCACGTGAACAGCGCCGCGGCGGCCCAGATCATGACGAAACAGGCCAGCTGCGCCGGTTTCAGATCCTCCCCAAAGACGAACAGGCCCATCAGGAACACGATGGTGGGCGATGTGAACTGCAGGAAGCCGATCACCGTATAGGGCATGCGCCGCGCCGCCGTGGCGAACATCAGCAGCGGGATGGCCGTCATCGGCCCGCTGCCCGCCACCGCCAGCGCCACGCCCGTGCCTTGCGCCAGTGCCGGGCCTTGCGGGCTGGCCCAGTACCATCCGACAATGCCCAGCGCCACGGGCATCAGGATCATCGATTCGACCGTCAGCCCCACCAGCGGACCTGCTTTCACCGTCTTGCGCAGCAGGCCGTAAATGCCAAACGTCATCGCCATCGACAGGCTGAGCCACAAGGTGGTGAGCGCCCCTGCGGCCAGCGCCGTCACGCCAATCGCGGCCAGGATCACCGCAGCCCATTGCCGCCCGGTCAGTTTCTCCTTCAGGAAGACCATCCCCAGCAGCATCATGTTCAGCGGCAGGATGTAATAGCCAAGGCTGGCGGCATAGACATGGCCGTGCTGGATGGCCCAGACATAGAGGAACCAGTTGATCCCGATCATCGCCGAACTGCCCAGCAGCGTCAGCACCGTGCGCCGGTCGCGCAGCACGGCGCGCAATTCTTCCCCACCTGCACGCCATAACAATATGGCGAAACACAGCGGCAGGGTGAAGACGAGTCGCCAGGCGACGAATTCCAGACTGGGTACGGTCTGCACCAGAATCAGGTACAGCGGCATGGAGCCCCACACCGCATGCGCGCCCAGCGCATAGGCCAGGGCGGACCCCTTGCCCGTGTGATCCTGCTGCGATTGTCCCCCGCTCATCGCACTACAGCTACGCCTTGCCGCTTGTAGGGGCAAGCTTTCCGCCCTCTTGCCAGCGGTTCAGATTTTTTCCATTAAAGACAAAGGGATCGATTGTTGGATTCGGTCGTTTCAATCACAGAATTGGCCTGGTCTTTCCCTGGTGGACCAGAGCCTGAGCGCGGCCTCAGGGTCGTATTCAGGGGGTCGCGCCAAGGCGTTCGCGTGGCGCAAGCTGCGCGGACGCCTTGAAACCTCGGCCGGCAAGAGGTGCTCAATCGGCCATCGGGTAATCTCGCCGGGTTATTTCGCCGCGCTATTTCGCCGCGTTAAATTGCTATTGGTGATTTGCCGGTAAGGCTGGCGGCCATGATCTGTCGCCCCATGCCAGCCTTGCGTTCTCTTGCGCTGATCGCAGCGCCTGTCCTGCTGCTGTGCGCATGCTCGGAGCAGGAGGAGGCAGAAAGCGAACTTGCCATCGACACCTCCGACCCGCTGATGTCGGGCGCGCTGGCAGACCAGATCCTGGTCGATCCCGACATGGTTAACCGCAACACCGGCAATATGGCCGCCAGCCTGGCCGGTCAGGATGGCTCGGTTCCTTTCCCGGATCAGGGCGCAGAAGCCATATTGGCCGCGCGTACCGAGGCTGTCGAACTGGTGGGCGGCAACAGCGCCATGCGCAGCGCCCCGCCGGCAACGCGCGTTGATGGCGAACTTCCGCCAGAAGCCGCGCTGAGCGTGGCCGCCCGCGCTGCCTCCGCTGGCGAAGGTAATGGCGATTGCGCCGCGCAGGCAGAATTCTCGGCCATATGGGCGGCCCGCATGCCGCAGGCCTTCCCGGTCTATCCGCGCGGCGCGGTGCATGAAGCGGCGGGCACGGATGCATCGCCCTGCGCACTGCGGGTGGTCAATTTCACCACGCCGGTGGATGCAGGCGACGTGATGGATTTCTATTATACCAGAGCCGTTGCCGATGGATTTTCCGCCCAGCGGGTGATCCAGGACGGCGATGACATATTGGGCGGCACGCGAGGCAGGGCCAGCTATATGGTGTTCGTCCGCCCGCATCCGGGCGGCGGCACGGATGTCGATCTGGTCACCAACGGGCGCTGATTACCTCTTTTCGCGCGGTTTCTTACTGGTCCTTGAACCCCACGCCCACGCTGGCGCGCGGCTGCTCCATTTCCGTGCTGGTGACCGGATAGGCGCAATAGTCGGCGGCGTAATAGGCCGCTGGACGGTGATTGCCTGAAAATCCGATGCCGCCGAACGGGGCAGCGGAGGATGCGCCATTGGTCGGCCTGTTCCAGTTCACGATTCCGGCGCGGATATTGGCCCAGAAGCGGTTATATTGCTCCGGCGTACCACCCACCAGAGAGGCCGAAAGTCCAAAACGGGTGTTGTTCGCCTCGGCAATGGCCTTGTCGAAATCGTCCACCTTGATGATCTGCAGCAAAGGGCCGAACAGCTCCACGTCGGGACGTTCGGCCATGTCGGTGATGTCGATCATGCCGGGCGTGATGAAGGGCCGGTTTTCGTCCAGCCGCCGCATGTGGCTGATCGCCTTGCCGCCGTTGGACAGCAGGTACAGAAAACTCTCGGTCAGCTGGTCTGCCGTGCGATTGTCTATCACCGGCCCCATGAAGGGCTGTGGATCATCGAACGGGCCGCCAATGATCAGCCGGTCGACCAGTTTCTTGAGGTGATCGATCACCTCGTCATACATAGTATCCTTCACGATCAGCCGCCGCGCGGCGGTGCAGCGCTGCCCGGCGGTGGTGAAGGCCGATTGCACGATCAGCGCGGCAACATCATTCAGCTTGGGCGTGTCCCACACGATCAGCGGATTGTTGCCGCCCATTTCCAGCGCCAGGATCTTGCCCGGTTCGGTCGCCAGCTTGCGATTGATGGCAATGCCGACCTGCGCCGATCCGGTGAACAATACGCCGTCCACATCGGGATGGGCGACCAGCGCCTTGCCCTCTTCCGGGCCGCCGATCAGCAATTGTACCACTGCAGAGGGAATGCCTGCGCGGTTCATGTATTTCAGCAGCGCTTCGCCCACCGCCGGTGTCTTCTCGCTCGGCTTGAGGATGATGGCGTTGCCGGCGATCAGCGCGGGGATGATGTGGCCGTTGGGCAGGTGCGCGGGGAAGTTGTACGGCCCCAGCACCGCCATCACGCCATGCGGCTTGTGGCGAACCGCAGCGGTGCCCTGAAGCCCGCTGTCCAGCTTGCGCTGGCCGGTGCGTTCGGCATAGGCGCGGATGGAGATTTCGACCTTGGCGATCACCGCTTCCACTTCGGTGCGGGCTTCCCACATTGGCTTGCCCGTCTCACGCGCGATCAGTTCGGCGAATTCATCCTGTTCCTTGCGCAGTTCGTTGACGAAGCGGCGCACCAGTTCGATCCTTGTGGCGAGCGACTGGGCTGCCCACTGCGGCCAGGCCCGGCGGGCAACGCCGACAATCTTGTCCACATCGCCATGCGCGCCGCGCCAAAGTTCTTCGCCTGTTGCAGGTTCGTAAGAAACCAGTTCTGTCATGGACAAGCCTGCGGACCTCTCATCTGATCGTCTGATGCAATTTTCTATCCCTTTACGGGTCTGGCCGCGATTTGGCCATGAATGGTTCCAGATGCAACTGCCAGCGTGATTTTGCCGGTCGGCGGGTGGATGTGTCAGGCGTGCCCGGCGGGGGCGGGCGGCTCGCCCAGGGCATTGCCCATCTGCCGCAGCGCCGCCACCTTGGCATGCAGCAATGACCAGTCATCGTGCCCGGCAATCGCGTCCCAGATGCTCTCTACCTCTTCGATCAGCATGGCTTCGGGCTGCGGCCCGTCCCAGTAGCTGTCCTGTTCGCCCACGGCCTCATATCCTGCAAGAGCCTGCGCCAGATCGCCGCTGGCATTGCGTCCGCCGCGATGGACGAAGTAGAAGATGTCCGGCCCGATATCGCCCGCGCGCATGGCTTTTTCCGCAGCATCGATCAGCTGCCCGTCATGCTCCAGCCCGCGGCTTTCCACGCCCAGCCGCCAGCAGAAACGGCGGATCATGTTGGCCTGGTAGCATTCGCCAAAGCGGTCGAGCGCGGCGATCAGCGGCTCGCTGTCTGCCAGTCGGCGCAGGGCGATGGCCAGCTGGCCAAGGTTCCAGCGCAGCGCTTCTGGCTGGCGGCCAAATGCATACAGGCCCTGATGATCGAAATAGGCGGCGGTGAATTCCGGCTGCCAGCGCGGCAGCCAGCGCCACGGGCCATAATCGAAGCTCTCCCCGGTGATGTTCATGTTGTCGGTGTTGAGCACGCCGTGGACAAACCCCGCCACCATGTAGGATGCGGCAAGGTCCGCCAGCCGTTCCACCGCCTGATGCATCAGGATGATCGCCGGCTGCTCGCGCCCCGGTGCATCGGCGGGCGGCATAGGGCCGGGAAATTGTGCCAGGCAATAATCGACCAGTGCGGCCAGATTATCGTCCTGCTGGAAGGCGGCGAGCCGCTGGAAGGTGCCGATGCGGATATGCGAATGCGACAGGCGCGTGAGCACGGCGGAGCGGGTGGGCGATGGCTCGTCCCCGCGCGTCAGCTCCTCACCTGTCTCCACCACGCTGAAAGTCTTGGAGGTGTTGACGCCCTGCGCCTCCAGCATCTCGGTGGCGAGAATCTCGCGCACCGCGCCTTTCAGCGTCAGCCGCCCGTCGCCGCTGCGGCTGTAGGGCGTGGTGCCGCTGCCCTTGGTGCCCAGATCGAGCAGGCGGCCCGATGCATCGCGAAACTGCGCAAACAGGAAGCCGCGCCCGTCGCCAATCTCGGGATTATACACGCGGAACTGGTGGCCGTGGTATTTCAGCGCCAGCGGGCGGGGCAGATTTTGCGGCAAGGGTTCGAAGCGGCCGAAATGGCCTGTCCATTCGCTGTCCGTCAGATTGCCCAGCCCAACCGCCTTGTCCCACCGCTGATTACGAAAGCGAAGGAGCGTTTGCGGAAACGACGCTGCGTCCACTCCATCGCCAATCCATTGGGCAATGGTGGTGATTTGCGGATCGGGGCGATAGGGGGCGGCTTGCGGTTCGGCGCGCATCTGGCATTAGTGGCGCTGGAACGGGCGCAGCGCAAGCGATGTTGATTCAAAGGGACGCATGGAAGCCATCATGAGCGATCAGGCCTGGCAGGATCAATTCTGGGAAAGTGCAGACGGTCTGAAGCTGCATTACCGCGATTATGCCGGTCCCGCCGATCGCCCGCCGATCCTGTGCATTCCCGGCCTGACCCGCAACGCCCGCGATTTTGAACCGATTGCCCAGGCATTTGCCGGGCAGTGGCGGCTGATCTGCGTCGATCTGCGCGGACGCGGTGACAGCGATTATGCCAAGGACACCTCCACCTATGCGCCCGCCCAATATGTGGCGGACATGGATGCGCTGTTCACCCAGGCCGGGCTGGACAGGGTGGTGGTCATCGGCACATCGCTGGGCGGCATTGTCGCCGCGCTGATGGCCGCGCAATGGCCAGACCGGCTGGCGGGCGCGGTGCTCAACGATATTGGTCCGGTGATAGAGGAGACGGGCCTGGCGCGGATCCGCGAATATGTGGGGCAGGGCCGCAGCTATCCCACCTGGATGCACGCTGCCCGCGCGCTGCGTGACAATGTGGGCGAGGCCTATCCCGATTTCTCGATTTCGGAATGGCTCCGTGTCACCAAGCGGCTGATGTATGTCGGCAATAGTGGCCGCATCACCTTCGATTATGACATGCGCATCGCCGACCCCTTCACCGATAGCGAAGCGGCGGAGCCGGTCGATATGTGGCCGTTTTTCAAGGCCTTGTCAGGCAAGCCCACGCTGACCTTGCGCGGCGAATTGTCTGATATCCTGTCTGACCGGACGCTGGAGAGGATGAAGGCTGAAATCGCCGGGATGGAAACGCTGACCATCGCCCGCACCGGCCACACGCCGACACTGGACGAGCCGGAGGCGCTGGCCGCCATCGCTCGCCTGCTGGACAAGATTGCATGAGCGCATCGGGTGATCGGCCGCGCATCCTCCACCTGCATTCCACTTTCGATGCAGGCGGCAAGGAAGTGCGCTGCGTGCGCCTGATCAACCGCTGGGGGAAGGAGGCGGATCACGCCATTGTCTCCGGCGATCTGGCAAAGCGCGGCGCGGCGCAATTGCTCTCCCCAAGGGTGCATGTCTCCTGGCCAAAATTTCCATCGTTGAGCGGCAGGCCCACTCCCGGACGGCTGGGCAAGATCGCCGCTGCGATGGCGGGCTATGACCTGATCTGCACCTATAACTGGGGCGCGATGGATGCGGTGATGGCGCACACATTGTTCGCCGATGTCCACAAGCTGCCGCCGCTGGTGCATCATGAGGATGGCTTCAACGAGGATGAAGCGATCAGGCTGAAGACCAGCCGCAACTGGTATCGCCGCATTGCGCTGGGGCGCACGGCAGCGCTGGTGGTGCCGTCGCGCAATCTGGAGCGGATCGCGCTGGAAGTGTGGCAGCAGCCGCGCACCCGCGTGCGCCGAATCGCCAATGGCATCGATACGCGCAGCTATGCCGCGCCGCCCAAGCGCGACATCCTGCCCGGGCTGGTGAAGCACAGGGATGAATTCTGGATCGGCTCCCTGGCCGGCCTGCGCGAGGTCAAGAACCTTGGCGCTCTGGTGCGCGCGATCAAGCGCATGCCGCCCGAATGGCAGCTGGTGATTGTGGGCGAGGGGCCGGAGCGCGCAAGACTGCTGGCGCTGGCGCAGGAATTGCAGGTGGAAGACCGCGTTCACCTGCCCGGCTTCATCGCCCAGCCGGAAAAGCTGGTCGGCCTGTTCGATATCTTCGCCCTGTCATCGCATTCAGAGCAATTCCCCATTTCCGTGGTGGAGGCGATGGCGGGCGGCCTGCCGGTGGTGGCGCCGCGCGTGGGGGACCTTGGCGAAATGGTCTCCTCCGACAACGGTCCCTATCTGGTCGATCCCGGTGATGAGGAGGCGCTGATCCAGTCGCTGTGGAAGCTGACCGGCAATGCCCCAGAGCGCAAGCGCATAGGCCAGGCCAACCGCACGAAGGCGCGTGCGGAATATGATGCGCTGGCCATGAGCGAGCGCTATCATGCCCTCTATTGGGGGCTGATGAATCGCCAGTCAGCACCGAAATCGGCTTAAGCCGCGGTTCACCCTTTGGGGGACAGGCTGAAATCCGCAATTGAATTGACCCGTCCTTGCGCTAAACAGCGCGGCCATCAGGCTTAACCATTACCAAGAAGATTGTGGCAAAAACTCCCAAAACCCCGTCCGTGACCATTCAATCCGGCAAGCCGGAGACCCGCGACCTTGAGCAGGAGATGCTCATGCGCGAGGTGGATGAGGCTGTGCGCAACGATACTGTTGGCACGGCATTCAAGAAATATGGCGTCACGGCAGGGATTGTCCTGGCTCTGGGCCTGGCGAGTTTCGCCGGATATCTCTACTGGCATTCCAGCCAGGAAGCCTCGCTGGAAGAACAGTCCGAGCAGCTGGTGCTGGCCATTGATGAGCTGGATGCGGGCAATCTGTCCGTCGCCGATGAGGAGCTGGCCGCGCTTTCCGCAGATGGCAGCCCGGGCGCAATGGCTTCTGCCAACATGCTGCGCGCCGCCATCGCGCTGGAGCAGGACCGCCCGCAGGACGCCGTCGCCTTCTATGACCGCGTGGCCAATAATGCCGACGCACCGCCGCCCATGCGCGATGCCGCCACCGTGCGCTCCGTCGCTATCCAGTTTGACGATATGGAACCGCAGGCGGTGATCGATCGGCTGGGGCCGCTGGCGGTTGCTGACAGTGACTGGTTCGGCAGTGCCGGGGAACTGGTGGCGATGGCCTATCTGGCGCAGGGGCGTGAGGATCAGGCCGGGCCGCTGCTGGTGCAGATCGCCAAGGATGAGGATGTGCCGCAAAGCCTGCGCGCCCGCACCCGCCAGCTTGCCGGCCTGCTGGGCTTCGATGCGGTCGAGGATGTTGAGGAAACGCTGGCTGAAATGCGCGGCGATGATGCTGAACAAGCACAGGGCGCGGCGCAATGAAGCCAAGCCTCATGAACCAGGATAATCATATGCCAATGCTACCGTCTCTCGCGCGCCTTCGCGCCGCTGGCACGATTGCCGTTTCTGCAATGGTGCTGAGTGCCTGCAGCATATTCGGCGGCGGAGACGATTCTCCCAACACACCCAGCGTTGGCAATCGCCAGCCTATTCTCTCGCGGATCGCCAGCGATGTTTCGGCCGATCCGGAACTCGCCAGTATTGCGGTCGTGCTGCCAACACCGGAAACCAATGTTGACTGGCCGCAGGCCGGGCGCACCGCCTCCAAGGCATCCGGCCATGTCACGCTTGCCGCCGCACCCGCGCGCGCATGGACCGTCGATATCGCCGGCAGCAGCAAGACCCGCCGTCTGGCCGCCGCACCGGTGATCGGTGACGGCAAGCTGTTCGTGGTCGATTCCGACGGCGTGATCCATGCTTTCGATGCTGCCACCGGCGCGCGTCGCTGGTCGCACCGTATCCAGGTTTCCGGTGATCTGAACGATGCCACATTCGGCGGCGGCGCCACCTTCTTTGATGGCAAGGTGTTTGCCACCAGCGGCACTGGCGATGTTGTGGCTCTGGACGCCAACAGCGGTGACGAACAGTGGCGCAAGAAGCCCGCCGGTCCGCTGCGCGGTTCGCCCACCGTGGCCTTCAATGCCGTTTATGTGATGACGCAGGACAACCAGATCCACGCGCTGGCCATCGCTGATGGCGCGCCTTTGTGGCAGGATGCCGCATCGTCCAGCCAGTCCGGCGTGTTCGGCGTGGCTGCTCCCGCCGCAGGGCAGGGCACGATCGTGGCCGGTTATTCCTCGGGTGAGCTGGTGGCCTATCGCTACGAAAACGGCCGCGACCTGTGGTACGATGCGCTGGCCCGTACCTCTATTTCCACGCAGGTTGGCGCGCTGACCGATGTCGATGCCGATCCGATCATCTCCAATGGCCAGGTCTTCGCGCTGGGGCAGGGTGGCCGCATGGCCGCTTATGAACTGACCACCGGACAGCGGATCTGGGAATTGACGCTGGCCGGCATTTCCACCCCCGCGATTGCCGGGGAATGGATATTCACCCTGACCGACGATGCCCGCCTGTTCGCGATTGCTCGTGCCAGTGGCCGCATTCGCTGGGTCACCCAGCTGGATGCGTGGCGCAATGCGAAAGACCGCGAAGGTCCGATCTTCTGGACCGGCCCGGTGCTGGCCAGCAACCGCCTGTGGATCGCCAGTTCGCGCGGTGAAGTGCGCTATGCCGATGTGACGACGGGGGAAACCACGGTCTTTACCGAGCTGGGCAACCCTGTCTCGCTGCCTCCGGTGGTGGCCAACAACACGCTCTACATCCTCGATGACAGCGGGCGGATCACAGCCTGGCGCTGAGCCGCCGCTGACCGCTAAATTTGTGCGTCCGTTACCCGCCTTTTAACCCTTTTGCGGTTAGGGCGGCGCCATGAGCGCGCAACCTGCCACCGCCACGCAGCCACCTGCCAGCGACGTATCCCCGTGGGTGGGATTTGTCGGCCTGGGCACGTTGCTCAGCTATATCGCGTTGTGCCGCGCCTGGCCCGATCTGGTGCTGGCTTTCGGCCTGCCCGGCCCGTCCGAGCGGATGTCCGGCCCCTATTCCGCGCTGGTCGCCATGATCCTTTCCGGCCTTGCGATGGCTGCATGGTCGCTGCTGGTGGACAAGGTTCATCGTAACCCATCCACCGGGATCGACTGGAGCCAACGCCGCAAAATTTCCGAAGTGATCGACGTGTCCGCCACCAAGCTGGCCGGGCTATGGGCGACATGGGCGGTGATCGGCCTGATCTACTGTCTGGGCCGCTGGTATTGGGACGGGCAATATCTGTTCGCCATGCGGGTGATCGGCGTTGCCGCCGTGCCCATGTTCATCCTGTCCGTTCCCTATGTCATCTGGCTCGACCGGGTGATGAAGAAGCCGCGCGACCATGCCTGGCATTTTGGCGCCATGCTGCTGGGGCGCGAGGCGTGGGACACGCATGAGGTCAAGAAGCACTGGCGGGCTTGGATCATCAAGGGCTTTTTCGGCGCCTTCATGATCTCCATCCTGCCGCCCGGTTTTGCCGCCGTCGTGGATGCCGATCTGGCGCAGCTTGCGGGCAATCCGGTGCTGGTGGGCACAATCCTGTTCGAACTGCTGTTCGTGATCGATGTGCAGATCGGCACCGTGGGTTACCTGCTCACCCTGCGTCCGCTCGATGCGCATATCCGCAGCGGCAATCCCTTTCTGGCAGGCTGGCTGGCCGCGTTGCTGTGCTATCCGCCGATGGTCTATGGCCTGATGGGCAATGGCGGGATGATCCAGTACGAATACAACACCGCCGGCTGGGGATACTGGTTCGATGGCCATGAAATGCTGCTGTGGGTCTGGGCCGGCTGGCTGGCCTTCCTGACCGCCATCTATGCCTGGGCGACCATCGCCTTTGGCATCCGCTTTTCCAACCTCACCTATCGCGGCGTGCTGACCAACGGGCCGTACCGCTTCACGCGCCACCCGGCCTATCTGTCAAAGAACCTGTTCTGGTGGTGTTCGTCCATGCCGTTCCTCGTCACCAGCGGTTCAATGGTCGATGTGATCCGCAACACCTTCTTCCTGGGTGTGGTGAGCGGCATCTATTACTGGCGCGCCCGCACCGAAGAGGCGCATTTGCTGGGTGAGGATGCCAAGTACCGTGAATACCATGCATGGATGCAGGAACACGGGCTGATCACCTCGCTGCTGGCCAAACTGCTCAAACGCGCCAATCCGCGCCCCGCTGCGCCGCAGCCACAGCCCGCGGAATAGCGCAGCCAACCTGCGTGGTTCAGGCGTTGCCGACCACAAGGCAGGCGGCTGCTACCAGTGCGCCAGCCCAGCGATTGCTGCGAAAGCGTTCCAGAGGGTTGCGGCCGTCAGCGGGATCGAGCGTGCTCGCCTGCCAGGCAAAATGCGCCGCCGCCGGGATCAGCGCCAGCAGGGCCACCCAGTCCGCCCGCAGCAGCCAGAAGGCGAGGGCAAGGCATGCGACTGACGCTGCGTAAAAGCCGCTGACGCCCAGTTTCACGTGATCGCCCAGCCGCAGCGCGCTGGACCTGATACCCACCAGCGCATCGTCCTCGCGGTCCTGAAGGGCATAGATCGTGTCATAGGCCATGCACCAGAAGAAGGCCCCGGCATAAAGCGCGGCCATCACGTCCAGCCTGTCTCCACGCATGGCCATCCAGCCAACCGGTGCGCCCCAGGTGAACACCAGCCCCAGCCACGCCTGCGGCCAGTGGGTGATGCGCTTCATGAACGGATAGGCCGCCACCAGCGCCAGGCTGCCCAAAGCCACCAGCTGCGCCTCCCAGCGCAGTTGCAGCAGCACCAGCAGGCCCACCGCGCACAGCACCAGCAGCCACGTCCACGCCGCCCTCAGGCTCACCCTGCCGCTGGCCACGGGGCGAACGGCGGTGCGCGCAACCTGCCGGTCCAGATCGGCATCGACGATATCGTTATAGACGCAGCCCGCGCCGCGCATGGCGATGGAGCCAAGCAGCAGCCACAGGATCATCTGCCATTGCAGACCCGCTCCCGAAAGCCACACGCCCCAGGCGCACGGCCAGAACAGCAGCCACCAGCCGATCGGGCGGTCAAACCGCGCCAGCAGGGCATAATCGCGCAGGGATGCGGGCAGCAGGCCCACAAGGCCGCGGTGTTCGCTATCGGGAGTAATGGTATCGGTCACGCGCAAGGCCCATAAAGATGTTGGACGCAGGGTGGAAGGCTTCGCTAGGGGAAATGGCATGATTGATGCGCGCGAACATAACCGGATAGGCTGGAACCAGCGGGTCGAGGACGGCGACATGTGGTCGATCCCGGTCGACGCGGAGACCATCGCCCGTGCACGCAAGGGTGACTGGGACGTCCTGCTGACCCCGACCAAACCCGTCCCGCGTGAATGGTTTGGCGATATTGCCGGCAAGGACATGCTGGGCCTTGCATCAGGCGGCGGGCAGCAATGCCCGGTCTTTGCCGCAGCCGGGGCGAATGTCTCCTGCCTCGATGCGTCCGAAGGCCAGTTGGGCCGCGATGCCGAGGTGGCTGAGCGCGAAGGCCTGCACATCCGTACCGTGCAGGGTTTCATGCATGATCTTTCCGCCTTTGAGGACGCCAGCTTCGATATCGTCTTCAACCCGTGCTCCACCGCCTTTGCGCCCGAAGTCATGCCCGTGTGGCGCGAATGTGCGCGCGTGCTGCGTCCCGGCGGCATTCTGATGACCGGTTTCTACAATCCGGTGTTCTTCGTGTTCGATCAGCTGGCGATGGACCGGGGCGAGCTGGTTGCGCGCCATGCGCTGCCATACAGCGACTTCGAACTGCCCGAGGACGAGCGTGAGAAGATGCTGGCCGATGATCCCACGCTGTGTTTCAGCCACACGCTGGAAACGCAGATCGGCGGACAATTGCAGGCCGGGCTGATGCTGAGCGATATGTTCGAGGATGGCTGGGCGCAGCTCCACGAACTCAGCGCGCTGTTCCCGCCCTTCATCGCCACGCGCGCAGTAAAGCGCGGCTGATCGTGGCCGCGCCTCGCCCGATGGTTCCGGCCTGGCCGCCGCGCAGCGCCCCGCGCCTGTTCGTGGATGGGCCGCTGTCCGCAGGTAGCCAGATCACGCTCGACGGTCCGCAGGCGCATTACCTGCTGCGCGTGATGCGCGTGGGTGAGGGGGACGGCGTGATCCTGTGCGACGATCTGACGGGCGAATGGTCGGCGCGCGTTGTCTCCGCCTCCAAACGTAACCTTGTGCTCGATCCGGTCGAACTGCTTCGCAAGCGTGAAGCGGTGCCCGATTTCTGGCTGTGCCCCGCGCTGCTGAAAAAGGACCGCTTCGACATGGTGCTGGAAAAAGCCACCGAACTGGGCGTGGCGCGCATCGTGCCGGTGCTCACGCGGCGCTGCGTGGCGGACAAGCTCAATGCCGAGCGCGCCCGCGCGATTGTGACCGAAGCTGCCGAACAATGCGCCCGCACCGCTCTGCCCGAACTGGCCGAAGTGACGAAGCTGGACGCCCTGCTGCGCGATTGGCCCGAAGATCGCGCGCTGTTTTTCGCCGATGAACTGGCTACAGGGCAGGGCGGGGAAAGCGCCGCGAAAGCCTTCGCCGCCCATACTGGTCCGGCTGCGCTGGTGATCGGCCCTGAAGGCGGATTTGACGATGCGGAGCGGGATGCGATTCGCGCGCATCCGCAAGCCCGCCCCATTTCGCTTGGCCCGCGTATCCTGCGCGGGGAGACCGCGGCTGTCGCCTCCACCGCGCTGTGGATGGGCACATGCGGCGATTGGGCCTGACTGAAATCGGACGTGAGCGACATGCATTTTGGACAAACACAATTTGATACTGGCGCAGCCGCGCCGCATCTCCTAACGGCCTTGGCATGAGCACGCGCAAGGCGTCAGATGGGGGGGAGCGGCCGATCGAGAGCCGCGACCAGTTGGTCCAGCCAATGCAGGACGGCGAAAAGCCGCCTGCTGCCTGGCGGATTGGCACCGAGCATGAAAAGCTCGTCTTCAAGAAGGCTGACAAGCACGCCCCGTCCTATGACGAGCCCGGCGGCATTCGCGACATTCTGATGTCCATGCGCCAGTTCGGCTGGGAACCGGTGGAGGAGAACGGCAAGGTCATCGCCATGAGCGGCGATGACGGCACCATCAGCCTGGAACCCGCAGGCCAGCTGGAACTGTCCGGCCAGCCGCTGGAAAACCTGCACCAGACCTGCGCCGAGACCGGTCGCCATTTGCAGCAATGCAAGATCGTGGGTGAGGAGCACGGCGTCGGTTTCCTGGGACTCGGCATGTGGCCGGACAAGACCCGCGCCGAACTGCCGATCATGCCCAAGGGCCGTTATGACATCATGCTGCGGCATATGCCGCGCGTGGGCGATCTGGGCCTGGACATGATGCTGCGCACCTGCACCATTCAGGTGAACCTCGATTATGCGAGCGAGGCCTGCATGGCCAAGAAGTTCCGCACCTCTCTGGCATTGCAGCCGCTGGCCACGGCGCTGTTCGCCAATTCGCCCTTTACCGAAGGCAAGCCCAACGGCTTCCTGTCCTATCGCAGCCATATCTGGAGCGACACCGATCCGCACCGCACGGGCATGCTGCCCTTCGTGTTCGAGGATGGCTTCGGGTATGAGCGCTATGTCGATTACATGCTCGACGTGCCGATGTATTTCGTCTTCCGCGACGGCAAATATATCGATGCCTCCGGGCAAAGCTTCCGCGATTTCCTGAAGGGCGAACTGCCTGCGCTGCCGGGCGAACTGCCCATGCCGAGCGACTGGTGGGATCACCTGTCCACCGCATTCCCCGAAGTGCGGCTGAAAAGCTTCCTGGAAATGCGTGGCGCCGATGGCGGCCCGTGGAACCGCATCTGCGCCCTGCCTGCCTTCTGGGTCGGCATTCTGTATGATCAGACCGCGCTGGATGCATCGTGGGATCTGGTCAAGGACTGGACGATGGAAGAGCGGGAGGAGCTGCGCAATGCGGTGCCCAGGATGGCGCTCGATGCACCCATTCCGGGCGGCCGCAAGCTGCGCGATCTGGCGGGCGAAGTGCTCGCCATTGCCGACCGCGGGCTGGTATCGCGCGCGCGGCTGAACGATGCCGGTGACAGCGAAGCCGGTTTTCTCGAGCCGCTGCACGAGATCGTGAAGAGCGGCAAAGTCCCCGCCCAGCGCCTGCTGGACAAGTTCAACGGCCCGTGGGGCGGAGACATTTCGCGGGTTTACGAAGAAAGCTTCTGAAGCGATCCCGGTTCAGGCCGGCGGGATCAGAAAATCCGGGTCCTATCGGGTCAGCCATAGCAGACCACCTCGAACTCGATCCCGTCCCAGTCGAAGAAGTAAAACCGCCTGCCCGGTTCGTAGTCGTCGTGGCCGAACGGCTCCAGCCCGGCTGCCACCACCATCTGTTCGGCAGCGTCCAGATCATCCACCAGCAGGCCGACATGGTTCATCGGCTTGCCCTTCTGCTGGCCTGCATGATCCTTGCCGTCAGTGTAGAGCGCCAGATAGGTGTCCGCCTCTCCCACATGGATGGTTTCACCGCCGCGCTGGGCCATGCCGCGCCACCGCTGCTGCCACCCCAGCAACTCCCTGAACAGATCGGCCGAGCGCTCGATGTCGCTGACGGTCAGATTCACATGTTCGATGCGTCCCTTGGGCATGGTTGATGTCATCCTTGAAATCCTTTGCACAAATCTTTGTCATCATTGGGTAATTCGCGACCGAATAATGACTTTGCGAATCACCGTTTGCCCATTGTGCAATCTAAAGCTAAGTTGAGGTCAAGAGATTGGGGAAAACTTTATGTTGGGGCCTGAGAAGTTCATTTCGATCGGCCAGCTGGCCAGCCGCACCGGCGTGGCGGTATCGGCGATCCGCTTTTATGAGGAGAAGGGCTTGTTGCAGCCGCTGCGCACCAGCGGCAATCAGCGCAAGTTCCTGCGCTCCGACATCCGCCGGGTCAGCTTTATCCTGATCGCCCAGAAGCTGGGGCTGGCGCTGGCGGAGATTGAGGATCAGCTCAAGAATCTGCCCGAAGGCCGCAACCCCACCCAGCATGACTGGCAGAAGATCAGCCGCCGCATGCGGGCGCAGATCGATGAGAAGATCCTCCTGCTCACCCGCACGCGCAGCCAGCTGGATCAGTGCATCGGCTGCGGCTGTCTCAGCCTGCAGAAATGCCAGCTGTACAACAAGGATGATCGGCTGGGCCTGAAGGGACCCGGCCCCAGGGCCGTGCTGGACTGATATGGGCAGCGAAATGGCCAGCATCAGGACCTATCAGGACGGTGATTTCGATGGCGTCCGCGCGATCTGGGAGGAGGCATTTCCCGGTGATCCCGCGCGCAACCGCGCCGAATTCGCCATCCCGGCAAAGCTGAAAGTCCAGCCGGAGCTGCTGCTGATCGCCGAAGCGGATGGCGAGATTATCGGCACCGCCATGGCCGGATATGATGGTCACCGGGGATGGCTGTATGCGGTTGCCGTCAGCCAGTCCGCCCGCCGCAAGGGCATCGGCTCCATGCTGATTGCCGAGGCCGAGCGGCGCCTGGCGGCAATGGGGTGTGGCAAGGTGAACCTTCAGGTGCGCGCCACCAATCATGCCACTGCGCAATTCTATCGCAAGCTGGGCTATCAGGCGGAGGAACGTATCAGCATGGGCAAGAGCATCGCCGCAGAGGGTTGAGGCTCAGCGCAGCGCCGCCTGATATCGCGCCTCCACGATTTCCCAGTCCAGATTGGCCATGAAGGCATCGACATAGCGCGCCGCTGCCGTGCCATAATCCATGTGGTAGCTATGCTCATACATATCCAGCGCGATCAGCGGAACGCCCGCGATAGCGCCGTGCATGTGATCCCAGGCCCAGTAATTATGCAGGGACCCGGTGTGCTGGTTGCAGGCAAGAATGCACCAGCCCGATCCGCCCGCCAGACTCATCGCCGTGCGGCGAAACTCTGCTTCCCACGCATCGATGCTGCCGAATGCGGCGGCCAGCGCAACGGCCAGAGATCCCCCCTTTTCGCCATCGCCGCCCAGTCCGTCAAAATAGAGTTCATGCAGGATGACGGAGCCGGTGCGGTGCAGTTCCTCGCGCTTCAGCCCGCCATAGACCGGCGCGGGGAAATCGGGGTCTGCCATGGCTGCGGCCAGCCGCTGCTCCACCACATTGAGCGCGCGCACGGACCCCTGGTAATTGTTCTGCCAATGGGAGGTGATCAGCCGCTCTGAAAGGCCCGTCAGCCGGGCCGGATCGAAGCGCAGGGGCCGGGGTTCATGCAGCGCGGAGAAGGCCGGGGGCCGCACAAGCGCGTCCTGTGCTGCACCTTGTGTTGCACCCTGCGCTGCGGCTGGCGTGGCCAGTGCTACCACGGTCAGGCCCGCAGCGCCTGCCGCTCCCAATGCCTGCCGCCGTGTGAAATCGTCCATGCCTCGTCTCCCTTGCTGGCAAAGATATCAGCCCTGGGGGATGTTGGCGCGAGCTATTTGTGATGCACTGCGCGGCGATGCTGCCGGTCAGCGGCCCATGTCGGTCATGCCCAGACTGCGGTAGAGTCGTTCGGCCCCCGACCGGTTGGCAATTTCCACCTTCAGTTCGACCGATTCGTATCCGTGCTGCGCGAAATGGGCGAAGCTGTGGAGAAGCAGCGCCTTGCCGATGCCGTGCCGGCGATGGCTGGCCGCAACGGCGAGGTCCTTGATGAAGGCATTTTTCCAGCACAGGCAGATTCCAACCAGCGCCTTGCCGGGACCACGGGCGAGAAAGATCGTGTCCGGCGCATAGTCGGGATCAGTCAGCAGCCAGTCGCGCCATGCGTCCAGAGCAGGCAGGGGGGAGCTCGCTTCGGCATAGATCTGCGTCAGCAGCGCGTGCACATGGTCACCATCACGCTCTGGATCGAATGTCGCCAGGCAGATGCCTTCGGGCCACACGGGCTGTTCCAGCGGATCGGACAGATATTTCGTCAGGCGACGAAAGGTCGCAGGTCCGGCCATAACGGGCTATTCCGCCGCCAGCAGTTCCTCGGCCGCGCCAAGGTCCACGCTGACGAGGCGGCTGATACCCTTTTCCACCATGGTCACGCCGAACAGGCGGTGCATGCGGCTCATCGTCACGGCATTATGGGTGACGATCAGATAGCGTGTGTCGGTTTCCTTCACCATCGAATCGAGCAGGTCGCAGAAGCGATCGATATTGGCATCGTCGAGCGGCGCATCGACCTCGTCCAGCACGCAAATTGGTGCCGGATTGGTTAAAAACAGCGCAAATATAAGCGCGGTTGCGGTTAGTGCTTGCTCGCCACCCGATAGCAGGCTGAGCGATTGCAGGCGCTTGCCCGGTGGCTGGGCGTAGATTTCCAGGCCAGCCTCCAGCGGATCATCGCTGTCGATCAGCGCCAGATGCGCCTGTCCGCCTTCGAACAGGCGGGTGAACAGGTGGCGGAAGTGGCCGTCCACCGCCTCGAACGCCGTGCGCAGGCGCTCGCGCCCCTCACGGTTGAGATTGCCGATCGATCCGCGCAGGCGGTTGACCGCCTCGGCCAGCTCCTCCTGCTCGGCGGCGCTGGCACCGTGTTCCTGCTCGATCCGGGCCAGCTCGTCGGCAGCCACAAGATTAACCGGGCCGATCCGCTCGCGGCTGGTGACGAGCCGGTCCATCTCCTCGCTTTCGGCGGAGGAATCCTTGACCTGCTCGGTATCGAACGCAAGCCTGCTGCCCAGCAGCGAGGGTGGGCACTGGAAGCGCTCGCCCGAAATGCGCGCCATTTCCTCGCGCCGGGATTCCTCGTTTTCCGCGCGCGCGGCCAGTGTGGCGCGGTTTTCCCGGGCGGTGGAGAGCGCTTCATTGGCTTCATGCAGCGCGCCTTCGGCCACGCGCATTTCCTCATTCGCGGCGTTCACTGCGGCATCGGCGGCGGCCAGTTCCGCCCCCAGCCGGGCGCGCACAGCCTCACCGCCCTCAATCTCACGCATCAGGCCTTCGGGCTTGGCTGCGGTGACGGCGCGTTCTTCCTCGATCTCCTCGAACCGCGCGGCCATGCCCGCCAGTCGCTGCGCCGCCTCGCCAGCGCGCGCCTGCCAGTTGCTCTTGTCCGATCGCTGGGCCG
Source organism: Alteraurantiacibacter aestuarii (assembly GCF_009827405.1). Lineage (GTDB taxonomy): Bacteria > Pseudomonadota > Alphaproteobacteria > Sphingomonadales > Sphingomonadaceae > Alteraurantiacibacter > Alteraurantiacibacter aestuarii. Next base: position 289,094 of record NZ_WTYY01000002.1, on the reverse strand, counting down.
CCACACGTTCACGCGCCACGGCCAGCGCCTGATCATGCGCGGCAAGGCTGGCCATTGCCGCCTGCACCGCCTCACGCGCCGCCTCGTGCCGCGCGCGCGCAGCATCCAGCGAGGCGCGCCCGCTCGCCGGATCGGGCAGAGCGGCGCGCTTGTCCTGCGCGGCCTTCACTTCGCTTTCGGCAATTGTGCGCTGCTGGGCCAGTTCCTGTTCGGCGGCGGCGATTTCCTCCAGCCGCGCGGCCAACCGCTCGCGCCGGTCCTCTGCCTGATCGAGCGCGCGCAGGGCCTGACGCTCCGCCTCTGCGGCTTCATTCACCGCGCGCTCCACGGCCACCAGTTCGCGTTGCAGCTCTGATGCTTCCTCGCTCAGCCGTTCATGCATGGTCTGCGCAGCGGACAGAGCCTCCCGCAGCGCTGGCAACTGGCCTTCCAGATCCTCAAAGCGGTTGTCCGCTTCCAGCCGAGCAGCCTCGGCAGCGCCTTCCCCGCGCGCGATGAAGCCGTCCCAGCGGCGCAGGAAACCATCGCGTGTCACCAGCCATTCGCCCGGCGAAAGCACGCGCCCGTCGTCCGCATCGGCAACATGCACCAGGGCGAGGCGGGCAGCGAGCTGATCGGGGCAGGCGCGCACATGATCGGCCAGACTGTCCGCCACCTTGGTTGGCACGGCGGAGCCGGTCCAGAACCGCCCTTCGGCAGCCTTCTCCGGCATCCCCAATGGTGATTTGCCATCGCGGCCAAGCACTGCGGCGAGCGCGCGCTCATAGCCCTTTTCGGCCGAGAGCTTGTCCAGTGCGGAGGGCAGGCCGTGCTGGCTGCTCTGCCGCTTGGCGCGCGCTGCCCGGTCGCGTTCCAGCGCCTGAAACTCGCGCTCCACGCCCGCCAGTTCGGCCCGGGCAGACGATAGCGCGCTGGCGGCGGCATCGCGCTGCGCGGTCAGCGCATCCTTGCGGGCGCGTTCTGCTTCCAGCCGGGCGCGCAATTCCTCCAGCCGGGCGGCGGCATGTTCGGCATTGCCCCTGGCCTGCGTGACCGCCTGCTGCGGATCGCCTTCCTCGCTCAGGCTTTCGCGCTGAGCGGTCAGGCGGCGCGCGTCCTGGTCCAGCCGGTCCAGCCGCGATTGCGCCTGCGCCAGTTCAGCGTCCGCCACCCGCCACTCGGCCTCCACCCCGGCGTGATCCGCTGTGGCTTTGGCCAGCGCCAGTTCGGCAGTGCGGCCGGCGCGGTCCATATCTTCGGATCTGGCGAGCAGGGCGGGGCGCTTTGCCTCATCCTCCGCCAGCGCCTTTTCCCCTGCGGCCAGCGTCTGTTCCAGCGTCTTGAGCGCCTGCGCGGCATCGCGCGTCATCCGGTCAGCCTCGCCGCGATCTTCTTCCAGCCGCTGCTTCTGGCGGTCGAGATCGGCGAGGCGCTGCTGGGCGGCTTCCAGCTGGGTGGATAGCGCCGCCATGCGGTGACCGTGGGCGCTGGCATCATCGCGGCGGTCGGCCAGTTCCTCCCGCAAATCGGCCAGCTTCTGGGCGAGCTCGTGTTGCAGCTTCTGCGCCTGCCTGGCCGCTTCCTGTGCGCTGGCCACCTTGCCATCGGCCAGCTTGGCCTGTTCGCGGGCAGCCTCCGCCGCCGATGCCGCATCGCGCCACCGGGCGAACAGCAGCCGCGCCTCGGCAATCTGGATGGTGGCGGTCAGTTCCTTGTAGCGTTCGGCTTGCCGCGCCTGCCGCCGAAGCGACGATATCTGGCTGTCCAGTCCGGCCATCAGGTCCTCCAGCCGGGCGAGATTGCGCTCCGTCTGGTTGAGCTTGTTTTCGGCATCGCGGCGGCGGACATGCAGCCCGGCAATACCTGCTGCCTCTTCCAGCATCATCCGCCGTTCGGCAGGCTTGGCGGCGATGACCTGGGCGATCTTGCCCTGGCTGACCAGCGCGGGCGAATGCGCGCCGGTGGCGGCATCGGCGAACACCAGCGACACGTCCTTGGCCCGCACGTCGCTGCCATTGACGCGGTAGGCGCTGCCCGCGCCGCGCTCTATCCGGCGGGTGACGTTCAGCTCCTCACCCTGATCATCGGCGGCGTGGAGGACAACTTCGGCAAAATCGCGCGGAGGGCGGGTGGCGGTGCCCGCGAAGATCACATCCTCCATTCCGCCAGAGCGCATGGATTTGGGCGAGTTTTCACCCATCACCCAGCGGATTGCCTCCAGCAGGTTGGACTTGCCGCAGCCATTGGGGCCGACAACCCCCGTCAGCCCCGGTTCTATGCGCAGTTCAGCCGGCTCTACGAAGCTCTTGAACCCTGAGAGTCTGAGCTTCCTGATCTGCATCCGGCTGTGCCTTTATCCCGCGCCGCTCAGCGGGCGCCGGCTTGTTGCAGCGCGGCTTCGACGCTGGCCCAGTTGGCGCCATCGAGGCGTTGGCCATTGAGGAAGAACGTGGGCGTGCCGGTCACACCCGCTTCTTCCGACACGGTCTGGGTCGTTTCAGCCAGCGTCTGGATGGCGGCGACATCGTTGAAGCACGCAGCGGTCTGATCGCGGCTGATCCCGCGCGCGGCGAAGAACTCGCCCACTCCGCCTGCTTCGGCCAGCGCCAGGAAGCGCTGGTCATTGGGCAGGCTGTTGGCGGCTTCCAGTGCGGCGGTATTGTTCTGGAACGGACCGGTCACGGCGTTGAGATCGCCCCAGATCTGGTCGGCAATCGGCACGGCGGCGGTGACCGGGGAGCATTCCAGCGCGCGGGTCAGCAGCAGGTCGACCACGCCGTGGATCATCACGCTGCGGAATTCATAGCTGACGCGGCCCGATGCGACATATTCCTCATGCAGCTTGCGCGATCCGTCCATGGAAAACTGCGCACAGGCGGGACAGGTGAGCGAGCCATATTCGACCAGCTTGATCGGTGCATCGGGATTGCCCACCAGCCAGCCGGCCTGCTCCGTACGCACGGCCTGCAGGTTCCAGTCGCTGCCGGCAGGGGCTGCGATGGACTCAATGGGCTCTGCCGTCAGGCTGCCGGTGGCGTCATCCTCTGAACTGCAGGCGGCAAGCCCCAGAAACAGCGGGGCGGAAATAGTGGCAAGGGCGATGCTGCGCAGCATGGTCATCAGGTCAATCCAGTCATTTGCTTGTCGGGAAAAGGCTAGCCCAAGGGGCAGGGGTTCTCAAAATACGGGTTGCGGGCAAAACGGGCTTTTGCACAGGATATGCCCACCTATTGGCCCGCCGCGGTCAGCGATCGCTGCAAGTTGGCCCAATCGTGCACTCCGGCGACCATGGCGCCATTGATGGCGAAGCTTGGCGTGCCGGGAATTTCCCACCTTGTGTTGTCTGCCCGCGCGCGCTCGGCAACGGCACGTGCGGCTGCTTCATCCGTCAGGCACTGGTCCAGCTGCACAGAGCTGTATCCGCGCGGTTCCATCAGTTCGTAGAAGTCGAGATCGGAGGCGATGGCGCGCATGCGTGCGCCCACCGTGCCGGTGGTCCAGCGTTGGGTCTGTGCCGGAGTGGCCTCTATCGCCACCTGCAGCCAGCGCTCCTGCGCGCGCAGCATGGTGCGGTGATTGCCCCAGAACTTGCTTTCCGGTCCGCATTCGGTGGTCAGCACCGCCGCCAGATCCAGCGGATTGCGGATCACGTGGCGCACTTCCAGACTGGCCTGGCCGGTCTGGATATAGTTGAGCCGCAGGGGCGCATCCGATTGCAGTTCAAAATTGGCGCAATGCGGGCAGGAATAGCTGATAAAGGTGATCAGCTTGGTCGCCGCATCGGGATTGCCCAGACGGTGGCCGCCGTCAGTTTCTGAAAAAGTGGCGCCCCAGTCCTGCGTGCGCGCATTTTGCCCGCTGAGTGTAGTGAGCGGTGCTGCTGCCAGCAACAGCCCTGCCAGAATGGCGCGTTTCATCTGCCTTCGTCCTCTCTTGCCCCGATCGAGCGCGCCAGCGATTCGAGCACCGTGCGCAGTTCGGGGTCGCCAATATCGCGCAGGCTGTCACCCAGTTCCATCGGAATGGGTTTGAGCGACACCGGCGCAGCCCTGTTTGCCTCAGCATTCTGTGGCTTAACCTCACCTTGCCGCATTTTCACGCGGGCAACGGCCTTATAACCGAAGAAACGGTTCACCCGCTCGATTATTTCGGGAATGACGTGCTGGATCAGCGGAGCGTGAGCAGGCTTCACCACCAGCTGGAGGATGCCGTCGGCCTTCTCTCCCGGCGGGAAGCGGATCGATTCGGGGGCGCACACCCTGGCGTGGGTTTCGCCCACGATTTCCGGCCAGCGCGTCACCACCGATGCCTGGACAAAGCCAAAACGGCGAAAAGCGGCGCGGCCGATCTGCGGAACCAGTTCGGACACGGGTCTGGCCATGCCGCCGCGCGGGCGCTCATAGGGTTTCGGCTTCCCCTTGGCAGGACCCCTTGCAGGGGCCTTTGCGGGGGACTTCTTCTCAGGCTTGTCGCTGTCGCGTTCCATTGCGCGGATGGCTATGCCATGACCGGGGCATGGAGGATAGGGTCGCCAGCCTGCTTTTGGATTGGTACGCCGATCATGCGCGCAGCCTGACGTGGCGCGCGGCCCCCGGTAGTGCGCTGCCCGATCCGTACCGCGTGTGGCTGTCCGAAGTGATGTTGCAGCAGACCACCACCGCCGCCGTTGCCCCCTATTTCAGCAGATTTACCCAGAGATGGCCCGACGTGCAGGCTCTCGCCGCTGCACCGGAGGAGGAGGTTATGGCGGCATGGGCGGGCCTTGGATATTACTCGCGCGCCCGCAATCTTGTGGCCGCAGCGCGCGAAGTGGCGGCCATGGGCGGCTTTCCCGATACCGAGGAGGAACTGCGCCAGCTGCCGGGGCTGGGCGCCTATACCGCAGCGGCGATTGCGGCGATTGCCTTTGGCCGGCGCGCCGTGGTGGTGGATGCCAATGTCGAGCGGGTGGTCTCACGCCTGTTCGCGATAGAGGAGCCGCTGCCCGGATCGCGCAAGATCATCCGCCAACGGGCAGACAGCATTACGCCGGACGAGCGATCGGGTGATTTCGCGCAGGCGATGATGGATCTGGGCGCCACCATCTGCACCGCGCGCGATGCCAGGTGCCTGTTGTGTCCGTTGCAGGAAGTCTGTCAGGGCAGGGTAACGGGCGACCCGCTGCGCCTGCCGGTCAAGGCGGCCAAGAAGCCCAAGCCGTCGCGCACCGGAACCGCCTTCTGGATAGAGCGGGACAGCCATGTCTGGCTGGTCACACGGCCGGGCAGGGGCATGCTGGGGGGCATGCGCGCTCTGCCCGATGATGGCTGGTCTGCGGGCAGTGACGGCGATGAGGAGGCCCCGCTGTCAGGCGCGTGGCGCGCGGGCGGCGTGGTGCGGCACAGCTTCACCCATTTCCACCTGGAACTGGGCGTGGCGATCCATGCCGGGGATGATTGTGGTGAGCCATCCGGCCTGACCGGGGGCGAGTGGTGGCCGGTGGCGGAAATCGAAGCTGCCGGCCTGCCGACGCTGTTCGCCAAGGCAGCGCGGCTGGCGCTGGCGCGCGCTTAAAGGACGCCGCCGCCCAGCAACAGGCGGACCACCGCCACGGCAAAGATGATCAGGCAGAAATTGCGGCCACTGTCCGATTTCGAAAGCGCGCCGATGGCAATGCCCACCACAACCAGCGGCAGCGCCAGCCAGTTGCCCCAGCCAAGCAGGGGAATTTGCGACGGGATCACGATCACCAGTGACAGCAATCCGATGAGTATGGAGACAATATTGAGCATGTGTCTTATATAGATAAGACAGTGAAGTCTGACAAGTGTTGCGCCAGATTTATGCCAGTGATCCGTCGGCCTTGCGGGGCTGCAATCGCCTGCTACTGTCCCCGCTCGAACTGGATCAATACCCGGAGAAATCATGTGAACGCCTGCCAGGTTCTGGCCGCAAGTCTCTCGCGGCGCGCGGTGCTGCGCAGCACTGCCATGCTGGGTGCGGGCGCGGCGCTTTCTGCCGCCCCGTTTTCAAGCCCGGCGATGGCGCTGGCCAATGGCGGCTGGCCGCGCGTGCGCCGCATGGTCGATTCCTATGTGGAGGATGGCAAGGTGGCCAATATGGTAGCCGGCCTGGGCTTTGCGCAGGCCAGTCCCACCTTCATCGCCGCCGGGAATACCAGCTTTACCAGCGGCCTGATGGCGGGGCCGGATTCGCTTTACCGGATTTATTCGATGACCAAGCCGGTCACTGCCATGGCGGTGATGATGTGCATTGAAGATGGCCTGCTGACGCTGGACCAGCCGATTGCCGAAATCATTCCCGCCTTTGCCAACATGCAGGTGCAAAAGGAATATGACGGCGCGATCACGGCGGATAATCTGGAGCCCGCCGTGCGCCCCATCACCGTGCGCCACTGCCTGACGCACACGTCTGGCCTTGGCTATTCGATCGTCCAGCAGGGACCGATCGCGGCCTATTACAATGCCAATGGACTGGTGCCCGGCCAGGTCACCCGCCTGCCATTGCCGGACGGGATTTTCAGCGGCAGGCCGGCTCCCAGCCTGGAGGCCTTTGCCCACCAGCTTGCCGCCGCGCCGCTGGTCTATCAGCCGGGCACGCACTGGTCCTATTCCGTCGGGCTGGACCTGCTGGGCCGGGTGATCGAAGTGGTCACCGGCAAGGCGTTCGATACCTTCCTGCAGGAGCGCATCTTCACCCCCTGCGACATGACCAGTACCTTCTTCCGCGTGCCAGAGAGCGAGAAGGCCCGCCTTTCCGCCAATTACTTCGTGCTGGAAGGCGAACTGCTGCCGATCGACCTGCCCGACAGTTCGATCTTTCTGGACAAACCCGCCTTCCCCTTTGGCGGGGCGGGTCTGGTCTCCAGCTCCAGCGATTATGACCGCTTCCTGATGATGCTGGCGGGCTATGGCGCAATCGATGGTGTGCGCGTGATGAGCGAGGCCAGCGTGCGCCTCGCCACGTCCAACCTCCTGCCCGATACGCTCGCCCCCGATGGCGGCTTCAGCTTTGGTGAGCGCAAGTTCGGCTTTGGCGCGGGCGGACTGGTCGGGATTGACGATGCCGATGGCCTGTTTGGCTGGTTTGGCGCGGCGGGAACGGCCGGCCTGGTCAACCTCAAATCCGGCCTCCGGCACAATCTGATGACCCAGTACATGCCCTCCGGCGCCTATCCGGTTTACACCGATTTCCCCGTGCTGGCGGCCACCGACGCCGCAACGCAGACGATATTCCGATAATGGCTGCCGAGATTTCCTTTGCCGCGCACGGGCTGGACCGTGCCGATCACCTGCGCACCGATGCTGACAGGCTGGCGCAGCTGCGCGCCGGTCCCGATGCACTGCTGCTGGCGCTGGATGGCCTTGCGCCCGAACTGGACGCGGATGACCGGCTGGTGTGGACCGGTTTCGGGCAGCTGGCAGACGATGCGGATGTGGTTTTCCTTGGCCTGAAGGATGGCGCGCCCGCCTTTGCCGCTGTGCCGAATGAGGGCGATGACCTGCCCGCCTATGCCCACCGCAAGAGCTGGGCGGCGATCTCGCGTCTCTCGCAGGGAGAACTGGCGCTGTACGGCGGTGCGCGCAGCCTGGTGGACTGGCACGCGCGGCACCGGTTCTGCGCCAAATGCGGCGCGCCCACCGTGCTGGCCAAGGGCGGCTGGCAGCGCGATTGCCCTTCCTGCGAAGCACAGCACTTCCCGCGCACCGATCCCGTCGCCATCATGCTGGTGGAGAACTCCACTGCGAACGGGGGCGAGCTGCTGCTGGGCCGCGGCCCGCATTACCCCGCGCGCAGCTATTCCGCGCTGGCCGGTTTTATCGAGCCGGGGGAAACCATCGAACAGGCCGTATCGCGTGAAGTCCTGGAGGAGGCGGGCGTCACCGTCCATTCGGTCAGCTATATTGCCAGCCAGCCGTGGCCGTTCCCGTCGCAACTGATGATCGGCTGCCACGGTTTCACCGATCAGCGCGATCTGACGGTGGATTATACCGAGCTGGAGGACGCGCGCTGGTTCACCCGCGCCGAAGTGGCGGAGGCGATGGAGCATGGACGCGATGCCACCAGCTTCATTCCGCCGCCCAGACACGCTATTGCCAATCACCTGCTGAGATGGTGGCTGGAGCAAGAGACATGAGCGATAAACTGACCGTGGACATCTGGTCCGACGTGGTGTGCCCCTGGTGCGCGATCGGCTGCACCCAGTTCGAACAGGCCGTGGCCGATCTGGCGGGCGATGTGGACGTGGAAATGCGCTTCATGCCGTTCGAACTGAACCCGCAGATGGGCCCCGAGGGCCACAATCAGGTGGACCTGCTGGCCAAGGCCTATGGCAAGACCCCGGCGGACGTTTTGCAGATGCGCCGCAATGTGGAGGCGACGGGCGCGGAAGCGGGCTTTCCCATGGCCTATTCGGGCGAGGGGGAGGAGCCGGTGCTGATGGTGTGGAACACGCATCAGGCGCACATGCTGCTGCGCTGGGCGCTGACCGTCGCGAATGCGGACGCTCAGGTGAGGCTGAAGAAGGCCATGTTCCGCGCCTATTTCCAGCAACGCCGCAATATCTCCGACCGCGAAGTGCTGCTCGATATAGCCGCAGCCGAGGGTTTCGACCGCGAAGCCGCCGCCGCCGCGCTGGACGATGAGGCGCTGTCCGCAGCGGTGAAAATGGAGGAGCAGCGCGGGCTGCAAAACCAGATCACCTCCGTCCCCACATTCGTGGTCAACGGCAAATATATCCTGCAAGGTGCAGCCCCGCCCGATGATTACAAGCAGGCGCTGTACAAACTCGCCAGCATGGAAGCGATGAGCTGAACGCCCCGATAGCCTGATTACGCGGAGAATCCGGCGGGACGATCAGCGCCTGGTGCGATCGCTCTGGATCTTGGTGCTGGTCTTGCGGCCTTTGAGGGCGTCTTCGGCAGGATTGTCGCTGCCGATGGCGCGTTCCCTGTCATCGGGATCGATCACACGGTTCATCTCGGCGCGCGCACCCACCAGCCTGTTCACCTCGCCGCCGGAAGTGCTGCCTTGCGAAGGGGTGGGAAATTCCGCCATCGAATCGATCAGTTTGTTGTCGGAATGGATTATCCGGCGTTTGGGCATTGGCCTTCTCCTGCTCTTGCGGTTTCGCGCTTGAGCTTTGGAGGATAAGGCCCATGCTGATCGGCCCAAATACGTAATTGGCGAAGGGCCGTGTTCGCAGGACAGATGCGGCGGCCATGCATTCGGGCAGGGCGCAAGGCGATCCCGCGCTAGACCAGCCCGAGTTTGCTCAATTTGCGTACCAGCACGCCGGGCATCGCATCGCCCGCCACTTCGCCGGCGGCCAGGTCCTTTGGCGCGGTCTTTTCGGTCAGGTAGCGCCAGCCCTGATGGCCGCGCTTGGCCTGCGGGTGGACGAGGATGAAACGGTTTTCGAGGATGATGTCCCAGTGCCCGTCGCTGTCGCGCTGCTCAAAGCCCACAATGGGCGATCGGCCCACCAGCGCGCCCTGGAATATCCAATAGAGCGATCCGCCTTCCATCTCCGCATGCCGCTTTGGCAGGTAGCGTGTGCGCACGCGCTTTTGCGCCTCATCTCCGCTGAACCAGTCCTGCACCTCTTCCAGCGAGGCGGCCTTGTAGGCGATCTTGGTCATGTTGAGCGGCATGGGGAGGGAGATAGGGTTTCGGGCGGAAATGCGAAAGCCCCTGTGCCCCATCCTGCCTTTTCTGCGGCAATGCGGGCGGTGATACGGGCGGGGCATTGCCTGTGGCATGACTGGCTGGCGAGCGGGCCGGATTTCGATCGCCGGGCACTGGCGGAATCGAATAATGCATCCGGCGCACCGGGGCACTGGAACAATGCGAGGGACAGGACTAAATACGCCGCTCATCTGGCGAAGCTTTTTTCGCGCAAGGAGCAATTATGGGAAGTCTGTCATTGACCCATTGGGTCATAGTACTGGTGGTTGCGATGGTCCTTTTCGGCCGGGGCCGCATTTCAGAGACGATGGGCGATTTCGGCAAGGGCATTACCAGCTTCCGCAAGGGAATGGCGGGTGAGGATGAGAGTGCTCCTGCCAAGAGCATTGAGACATTGCCCACGATCCGTGCAGAGATTGAATCCGCGCCGGTAAAGCCGGAATAATGGCGCCATCGGGCGCTCCGCCAGAATGATTGGTTTTGTCCTCGTCCGATCCGGCGACAATGTTGTCCGTGAACTTGCCGAGGGCAAGGACGTGGCGGTGGATGGCGCAGCCTTGCTGTGGGAACATATCGAGCAGGCAAGCGATGCCGATATCTCGCTGAAAATTCAGCGGACGGACATTCCCGCCGTCGTGTTTGCCGCCCTTGTCGCATCGGAAACCCGGCCCAGGTGCGACCAGATCGAGGATGGCGCGCTGATCAATCTGAGGGGGCCAGCGGCGCTGCCAGCTCCCGATGGCGACAGGCTGGTTTCCATTCGTGCGTGGGTCCACGGCGACAGGGTGATCTCTGTCAGCCGCCGCGGCCTTGCCGCAACCAGCCAGGTTGCAACGGCGATGAAGGCCGGCGCAATTTCCGATTGCGGCGATCTGGTGGCGGCGTTCTCCCAGTCCATCAGCAATGGTCTGGACCCTCAGGTGGCAAGCCTTGGTGACGATGTTGACGATTGCGAGAGCGAGCTCGAAGCAGGCAATATTTACCAGCTTCGCCGCCGGATCGCGACAATCCGCTCCCAGGCCATCGCCTTCAGGCGCTTTATCGCTCCCAACCGGGATGCGCTGCTGACTCTGGCCGGTCTGAGAGTGGACTGGCTTGCCGACGATGACCGCCTTCACATCCGCGAGGCTGCGGACCGTTTTTCGAGAATGGCGGAGGAACTGGAAGCGATCCGCGAACGCGCCGCCTTGCTGCATGAACAACTCACCGATCTGCGCGCGGAACTGGTTGATCAGCGCAGTCTGATGATTGCGATTGTCGCCTTCATCTTCCTGCCGCTGACATTCATTACCGGGCTGCTGGGCATGAATGTGCAAGGTATTCCCTTTGCCAATCAGCCTTGGGCATTCTGGGGAGTGGTCGCCTTTTGCAACGTGGTGGGGCTTATCGTCCTGGGCTGGTTCGGCATGCGCCACTGGCTGGGCAGGTAATCACCGCCCCTGCGGTGTGACAGCGCTGCTTTGTCAGACGGCCAGGCCAGCCGCCACGGCGAGCCCCAGGAAGGCGAAGAAGCCCATTGAATCGGTTATCATGGTCACGAACACGCTGCTGGCCACGGCGGGGTCCTGATCCAGCCGCTCGAAAATCACTGGCACCGCCACACCGGCCAGGCCTGCGGTGACGATGTTGATGACCACGGCGGTGGTGATCACTGCGCCCAGTTGCGGGGTGAAGATCACCGCCGTTGCCATGCCGATCAGCGCCGCCACGGTCACGCCATTGAGCAGGGCCACGCGAAATTCCCGCCACAGCATGCGCCTGGTGTTGGATTTGGTCAGCTGGTTCATGGCGATGGCGCGCACGGTCACCGCCATCGTCTGCGTGCCGGCATTGCCGCCGATGCTGGCGACAACGGGCATCAGAATGGCCAGCGCCACCAGCTTCTCTATCGCGGCGCCGAATGCGGCGATGATCAGGCTGGCGACCAGCGCCGTGCCCAGATTGGCGATCAGCCAGCGCACGCGGGCGAAATAGGCATCGCGGATCGGCTCGTTAATGTCGCCTTCGCCCGCGCCGGACATCAGCAGGGCATCCTCGCCCGCTTCTTCCTGAATGATGTGGACGATATCATCGACTGTCAGCTGGCCCACCAGCCGCCCGCTCTCATCGACCACGGCGGCGGAGATCAGCGCGTATTTCTGGAACCGCAGCGCCACTTCTTCCTGATCCATGTCCGTGGGGATCAGCGTCTGGTCGCGCTTCATCACATCGGTCAGCGGGATGTGGCGCGGGGTGCGCATGACCCATGAAAGCTGGCAGGTGCCGATCGGGCGATGGCGGTGATCGACCACGAACACTTCCCAGAACTCGGTGGTCAGGTCGTCATGATCGCGCAGATAATCGATCAAATCGCCCACGGTCATGTGTTCGGGCACGGCCACCAGCTCGCGCTGCATCAGGCGGCCGGCGGATTCCTCCGGGTAGGCGAGCGCCGATTCGATGGCTGCGCGGTCCTCGGCGTCCATCTCGGCCAGAACCGCCTGCTGGTCCTCGTCGTCCAGATCCTCGATCAACTGGACGGCATCGTCGGTATCCAGCTGTTCGGCGATTTCGGCCACGGCGGAGGCGGGCAGCGCCTCCACCATGCTTTCACGCACGTAATCGTTGAGCTCGGCGATCACGTCGCCGGTCATCAAATCGGTTATGGCAGAAGCGAGTTCGCGCCGTTCGCCCGGTTCCAGCAGTTCCAGAAGGTCGGCGATGTCGGCCGGGTGGAGCGGTTCCACCAGCTCATAGGCGCGGCTCTCGTCCTCCTCCTCCAGCGCATCGCGTACGGCGCGCACGAATTCCGGCTTGAGGCGGTTTTCCTCGTCAAACTCCTCTCCCTCGCCCTGCACGGCGTTCTCGTCTTCGAGTTCCTGGAGATCGGTTTGAGACATGATCCACGGCCTAATGCCGCCGCGCACAAAAGCAAGCCGCCCGCACCGGTGCGGGGTGACTTTGCCGCCATTGCGCCTATACCCCCACGCAAATTATCAAAGGAGAATATTGCATGGCCGACGAAAAGCTTACCTTCACCCTCGAAACTGCCAATGGTGAGGGCGGTGACGTCGTGATCAAGCTGCGGCCGGACCTTGCGCCGGGGCATGTTGCGCGGATCAAGGAACTGGTGGGCGAAGGCTTTTACGATGGCGTGGTGTTCCACCGCGTGATCCCCGGCTTCATGGCGCAGGGCGGTGATCCCACCGGCACCGGCATGGGCGGTTCCGACAAGCCTGACCTGAAGGCAGAATTCAACGACGCGCCGCATTCGCGCGGTGTATGCTCGATGGCGCGCACGCAGGTGCCCGACAGCGCCAACAGCCAGTTCTTCATCTGCCTGGACGATGCCCGTTTCCTGGATCGGCAATATACCGTCTGGGGCGAAGTGGAGAGCGGCATGGAACATGTCGACGCCCTGCCCAAGGGTGAGCCGCCGCGCGAACCCGGCAAGATCGTCAAGGCCACCATCAGCTGATGATCGCCCGCCGACTTGCGGCGGCCTTGCTGGCTGGCACCCTGTCGGCGGGCCTTTCGGGCTGCCTGCTGCCGCCCGATGCGCCCACCGTGCTCGCCTCTGCGGGCGGGACCGGGCCGGACGATGCCTATGTGGTGTCCAGCGTGGCGCAGGAATATGAAATCCTGCGCCTGCTGGGCCTGCAAAGCCAGTCGCAGGAAGTGCACCGTATCGATGGCCGCACATTCGATGTGCTGCGCGTGATCGATCCCCAGACGCAGGAAGCGCGAGATGTCTGGTTTGACATCTCGCGCTTCTTTGGTCGCGGGTAACAGGGTTCTTCGAGCCCTTGCGCGGTCATCCTCCCGCAGGGAGGATGCGCAGGGGGTTATTCCTGCTCGCGCGTGGGGGCCACGTTGCGCATCTGGATCAGCCATTCGCCGTCGACCTTCACCAGGTCGTCCACGCCCTGACCGGCTGCTGCCACCACGGGAGCGGTGGCGCTGCCTACCGCTCCGCCAGTGCCGAACACGGTCTGGTGGTAATAGTGATAGCGCGCGGAATTCGGCCCGGTGAATTCCAGCCACTGGTTCATCGTGAAGTGGTGCATCTTGGCGATGGCCACGCCTTGCTGGCGGCGTTCTTCCTGACCGGCTGCCAGATCACGGATCATCTGCGCCAGCGCTTCGCGGCCCTGTGTGCGGCCAAATGCGCCATTCGGGGTGAAGTTGGCGGCGTAGGCTTCCGGATCGTAATTATCGAGGCTGCGGTCATAAGCCCACATGCGTGCCTCGATCGCCTCGCGGTCGGCCATGCGCTGCGCCAGCTGTTCGGCATTCATCGCCGCCACGCCGGTTGGCTGCGGCGGAGCGGCGGTGGGCAGGGTGGCCGGGTCCCAATGCTCGTCCGCCTTGCCATCCACGAAACGCCAGGTGTCGAACCAGGTGGTGGTGTAGCTCTCGGCCGGATTATCCGCATAGGGCATGATGCGGCGGGTCAGGATGGTGACGTAATCGCCTTCCGCCATCACCGCGACCACGCCGTTGGGGTCCTCGGCGCTCAGCGCGGGGCAGGGGTTAAGCGGCTCTCGCTTGGCGATTTCCACGAAGTAATAGATCACCCCTTCCAGACCCGATGCGGCGACCGGATTGTGCTGGATATAGGCGTCGGTCAGCCATTCGCCTGCGCGCGCCCACTCATTGCACTTGAGCAGCTCCCGCTGGATGTGCAGCGCCGCCTGCTTGTTGCGATGGAGCACGGGATCGGAGCTGGAGAACAGGCTTTCGGGATCGGGATGCGGCACCACCGGATCGCTGAGCGCGCGCATCTGGGCGCTGACGGCAGTCGGGCTTACGGCCACCAATGCGGCGGCCAGGATCGTGTTGACGAATTTCATGATGTTCCCCTCATATCAGAATCTGCATTCCTGAATGCGAGGGTTGTGCCGCAAATCCCGGCGTGAGGCTAGAGGCCTGCGGTAACCAGCCAATCGTGGAAAATGCGCACCGGGCGCGCTTCCAGATCGACCGGGCGGCAGATGAACCAGTAGCTGTAGGGGCTGGCCACGGACACATCGAACAGCTTGGCCAGGCGCGGATCGTTGTTCCGCTCCATATGATCGTCATGCATCATGGCAATGCCCAGACCCTGCGCCGCGGCCTCCAGGATCAGCTGGCCCGAATCGTAGTGGTCAATCGCCGCCGGGCGCAGCTTTTCAAAGCCGAGCGCCTTCTTCCACGCCTCGAAACTCAGCGCCATGTCGGTGTGCACCAGGAAGGTCTGCTTCTCCAGCGTGGCAAGGTCCGGCTTTGGTCCAAGCTGTGCCGCAAGCTCCTTGCTGCAGATGGCATGGACGGTGTTCTGGTCCAGCTGCACGGCGTGGAACGACGGGTCGGGATCGGTCATCAGCGTGATCGCCGCATCCAGCGTATCGCCCACGCGGTCCACCAGATGCGGGCTGGTGTCGATGTCCAGATGCAGGCGCGGATGCAGGCTGCGCAATTCGGGCAAGCGCGGGAACAGGCGCTGCGTGCCGAACAGCGGCATCACACCCAGCCGCAGACGCAGCAGCTGGAAGTTCTCAGACTGCGATTCCACCGCCGCCGCCAGCGTTTCCAGATGCGGGGCCACGGCATCGTAGAAAGCGCGCCCCTCATCGGTCAGCTTCATCGCCTGCCCCGTGCGCGAGAACAGCTTGCGGCCGGTGAATTCTTCCAGATTGGTGATGCGGCGCGACAGCGCTGACGGGCTCAGCCCCAGCTCACTGGCCGCCGAACGCGCCGATCCAAGGCGCACGACACGTACAAAGGCCTCCAGGGCGCGAAGGGGCGGCAATCGTCTCATCCCGACCCTATGTTCAGAAATATGCAACTCATGTCGAGCGGGTTATTGCGCAAGTGCGAAGAAAAACCCGATCAATCCGCAGATTTGTCGTCCTCACGCTCGCTGGGAGCATGCAGGCGCAGGCGCGTGACGTGCGTTTCATCGCCTGCCAGTACCTCTATCCGCCAGCCACTGGGATGAGTCAGCATGGCGCCGGGCTGCGGCACCTGTTCGGCCAGGATGAAAGCGAGGCCGCCCAGCGTATCGACCGATTCTTCCACTTCGGCGATGCGCGGATCGCCGATTCGCTCGGCCACGTCGTCCAGTTCGGCGCGGGCATCGGCATCCCACATGCCATCACCGATCGGCACCACCAGTTCGACCGGGGCATCGTCATGCTCATCCTCGATGTCGCCAACGATTTCCTCGACCAGATCCTCGATGGTGATGATCCCGTCAGTGCCGGAAAACTCGTCCACCACAATCGCCAGGTGAACACGGCGGCTGCGCATGTCGGCCAGCACGTCCAGCGCGCCGCGCGCCTGCGGCACATACAGCGGCTGGCGCATCAGCGTGGTCCAGTCCTCTGGCGGATCGCGCTTTTCGGCCAGGAAGGTGAACACGTCCTTGATGTGCATCATGCCGATCACATCATCCAGCTGCTCGCGGAAAACGGGCATGCGGGAATGGCCATGTTCGGCAAACAGGGCGACCATCTGATCCCAGCTGGCATCGGCGCGAATGGCGATGATCTCACCGCGCGGGATGGCCACGTCATCGGCATCGTTTTCGCTGAAATGCAGCAGGTTGCGCAGCATCGTCAGCTCAACCGGAGACATGTCGCCGGCAGCCTTCTCTTCCGACCGGCCAGCAGTGGATTGTTCATCCTCATGCTCGTCGATCGCTTCTTCCAGCTGCTCGCGGAAGGAGGTGATGTTATTGGCTTCGAAGAGTGACCGGATTGCGTTCCACAATCCGCCGCTACTGTCTGCGTCTCCCTGCTGGGTTTCGCCGTTCCTGGTAATCTCGGGCATTGCCCCTGTCACTTCCTCTTACTGGCCGCAGTTTGTTGGCCGCAGTCGGGCCTATTCGTCTTCTATCGCACTATATGGGTCTGCAATTCCCATAAGCGCAAGCGTCTTAACTTCCAATTGTTCCATCGCCTCTGCCTCTGCGGGAGAGATTTCGTGATCATATCCCGCAAGGTGCAACAGGCCGTGGACGATCAGATGGGATGTGTGATCGGCAATTGCGATGCTTTTCTGTGCCGCCTCACGCGCGCAGGTTTCCTGGGCCAGCACAATATCGCCCAGCAACACCGGCGGGCCTTCTTCGTCCAGCGCCAGCAGGTCCTCCCGGGTCAGCATGGGGAAGGACAGCACATTGGTGGGCTTGTCGCGATCGCGCCACTGGCGGTTGAGCGCGTGAATTTGCGCGTCAGAGGTGAACGTCAGGCTGGTGGCAAGGCGCGGATTGGCCAGCTGGGGCGCGATGGCCTGCACGGCCTGCACGGCCCTGAGCGCCAGCGCTTCCCAGTCGGTATCGGCACTCCACGGTGCCTCGATCTCGCAATCGAGTTCCATCAGGCCAGTTCCATCATGCGGGCGGCAATTTGATCATCACGGAAGGGCATTCTCACCCTCATAGGCCTCGACAATGCGGCCCACGATCGGGTGGCGCACCACGTCTGCGGTGGTGAAGCGGGTGACGCCGATACCGTCCACGCCTTCCAGCCGCGCCACCGCATCGGCGAGGCCGCTCATCCGGTCGCCGCCGGGAATGTCCACCTGCCGCGGATCGCCGCACACCACCATCCGGCTGTTCTGGCCAAAGCGGGTGAGGAACATCTTCATCTGCTCCTTGGTGGTGTTCTGCGCCTCATCCAGAATCACGAAGGCATCGGCCAGCGTGCGTCCGCGCATGAAGGCAATCGGGGCAATCTCGATCTCGCCCGATGCCAGCCGCCGCTCCACCTGTTCTGGCGGCATGCAGTCGAACAGCGCATCGTAAAGCGGGCGCAGATAGGGATCGACCTTCTCCTTCATGTCACCGGGCAGGAAGCCCAGCTTTTCGCCCGCTTCCACCGCGGGCCGAGACAGGATCAGGCGCTGCACGCTGCCGGTAATCAGCTGGCTGACCGCCTGCGCCACCGCCACATAGGTCTTGCCCGTACCTGCCGGGCCGAGCGCGAAGATCACGTCGCGGCTGGCCAGCAGGCGCATGTATTCGGCCTGCTTGGCGGTGCGCGGCACGATGGTCTTCTTGCGCGTGCGGATCATGACAGAGGGCAATTCCGCCGTGGTATCGATGATCCCGTCCAGCGTGGGTTCGCTCGACATGGCGATCAGCGCCTCGATCGCCCCTGCATCCATTTCCTCACCGGCCAGCAATTTATCGTGCAGTTTCAGCAACACATCGCGGGTGCGGGCGACATCGTCCTCGGCCCCCTCGATCACAACCTTGTTGCCGCGCGCGCCGATATACACGCCCAGCCGGTTTTCGATCTGCACCAGATTGGCATCAAATTCACCGAACAGCGCGCCCAGCACGGTCTGTTCCTCAAATTTGACCTCCACCCGCGTTCGGCGACCATGATCGCGGCGATCTTCGGGGTGGGCGATTGCGGCCGAACTTTCGGCGCTGTGTGCTTTGCGGGTCATGTGCTCCCTTCGGCGATGATGGACACAAGAATAGGCACGCTTGCGGCTCAGGCAAGATGGGCGATGCAAGCAAGCGGTGGATAGTCACATGACTGTCATCCCAGCTCTGTCATCCCAGCTCTGTCATCCCAGCTCTGTCATCCCAGCTCTGTCATCCCAGCTCTGTCATCCCAGCTCTGTCATCCCAGCTCTGTCATCCCAGCTCTGTCATCCCAGCTCTGTCATCCCAGCTCTGTCATCCCAGCTCTGTCATCCGGACCCAACTGGCGAGAAATGGCGGAGCGTTCCATTTGCGCCCCTGAACAGGCCGATCAGGCCTGGCTGGACAGCACCTGCCCCTTGAGCGAGGCCGGTCCGGCTTCGCCCAGCCGGGCATGCACCATGTCGCCGATCTGCATCGCATCGGCCTCCGCACCTTCGAAGAACACCGATTGCAGCCAGGGCGACTTGCCCAGCCACTGGCCGGGGCGGCGGCCCTTGCGTTCAATCAGCACGTCGCAGGTCTTGCCGGTGCTGGCCTGATTGAAGGCATGTTGATCGCGGCCCAGCGATGCCTGCAGGCGCTGGAGTCGCTCTTCCATCACCTCGCGGGCGATCTGGCCATCCATGCTGGCGGCAGGCGTGCCGGGGCGGGGCGAATACATGAAGCTGAAGGCAGAGGCGTAGCGGACCGCGTCCACCACCTGCAACGTTTCGGCAAACTCGGCCTCGGTCTCTCCGGGGAAGCCGACGATGAAATCACCCGACAGCGCGATGTCGGGGCGCACTGCGCGAAAGCGCTCGAGCAGCTTGAGGTAGCTGTCCACCGTGTGGCTGCGGTTCATCGCTTTCAGCACCCGGTCTGATCCGCTCTGCACCGGCAGGTGCAGGTACGGCATCAGCTTCTGCACCTCGCCATGCGCGGCGATCAGGCCTTCGTCCATGTCGTTGGGGTGGCTGGTGGTATAGCGAATTCGCTGCAATTTCGGGAGCTTGTCCAGCTCTTTTATCAATTCTCCCAGGCCCACGGCGTGGCCCCTGGCATTCTCTCCGCGCCAGGCATTGACGTTCTGCCCCAGCAAGGTGATCTCGCGCGCGCCGGCTTCCACAAGCGCCTCAGCTTCGCGCAGCAAATCGCTGTAAGGGCGCGATATTTCTGCGCCGCGCGTATAGGGAACCACGCAATAGGTGCAGAACTTGTCGCACCCTTCCTGCACGGTCAGAAATGCCGATGGCCCAACCTTGCGCCGCGCCGGAAGTGCAGCAAATTTGGCGTCTTCCGGCATGTCTGTATCGGTTGCGCGCTCTCCGTTTGCGGCCCTGGCGATCATCGCCGGCAGGCGGTGATAGGCCTGCGGGCCGACCACCATGGAAACCGCCGGTGCGCGCTTCATGATCTCCTCACCCTCGGCCTGCGCCACGCAGCCGGCCACCGCGATCATCGGATCCTTGCCGACCTTGCGGCCCGCTTTGACCAGGCGGCCGATATCCGAATAGACCTTCTCCGCCGCCTTCTCGCGAATGTGGCAGGTGTTGAGCACCACCAGGTCCGCCTCCTCACCCTCGGGCGCGGCGGTAATGCCCTGCTCGGCCAGCATCTCGGCCATGCGCTCGCCATCATAGACGTTCATCTGGCAGCCGAAGCTCTTGACCCGGTAGGTCCTGGGAGGATTGCTGTGTGGCATGGGCGCGGCCTTTAGGTCATTGCGCAGCGGAAATCAAAGCGCGCGTCAGAAGCGCAGCGCGGCCTCGATCTTCGCCTGTGCCGCTGCCGCCATGGTCTTGCGATTGGTCATTTCATCGCCCGTCAGCGGGTCAAGGAAGCGGATGGTCAGCAGGATCGGCTTTGTGCGGGCGAGGATTCGCTTGAAATTGTCCAGTCCCGGCTCATCCCCGAACCACACCATTGCGGGCGTATCCTCATAATCTAGTGCCACCGGCTGCACCGGAATATCGGCGGGCAGGCGTTCAACTGCAGAGAGCAGCGATGACCGGAAGGGCAGCAGCCCGGTGCCATCATTGGTGGTGGATTCGGGAAAGATCGTCAGCCGTCTTTTGCCCAGCCGGTCGGTCACCTGCGCCACCTGCTCTGCCACGGTGGCGCGCTGGTCGCGGCTGATGAACAGCGTGGCGTTCTGCAGGCACAGCCACGCCAGCACGGGATGGGTGGACAGGCCGCTCTGCGCCACAAAGGCGGTGCGGCTGGCCCCGGCCAGCGTCAGAATATCCAGCCAGCTTTGATGATTGGCCAGCAGCAGCGCCCGCTGTGCAGGCTTGCCGACAATGCGCACGCGCACCCCGCTGATCCGCGCCAGTCCGCCCAGAAAAGGCGGGGGCACAAGATCGCGCCGGCCCAGCAGCGTGCACAGCAGGTGCGGAATGATGATGATTGCGAACAGCAGCAGCCAGCCGGCCGCCCGCAATATTACGAGCAGCCATCGCCAGCCGAGATCTGCTGGCTCAATCCTCGCGGTCGATGCGGACGCCGTACAGCTCCATCCGGTGGTCAACCAGGCGATAGCCCAGCTTCTCGGCAATCGTGCGTTGCAGCGCCTCCAGCTCGGGGTCGACGAATTCGACCACCTTGCCCGTTTCGACATCGATCAGATGATCGTGATGAGCCTCCGGCGCAGCTTCATAGCGCGCGCGGCCATCGCCGAAATCATGGCGATCGAGAATGCCCGCCTCTTCGAACAGGCGCACCGTGCGATAGACTGTGGCGATGGAGATCTTGGGATCAATGGCGGAAGAGCGCGCGTGCAGCTTCTCCACATCAGGATGATCGTCGCTCTCCGACAGGACCCGGGCGATCACGCGGCGCTGCTCTGTAATCCGCAGGCCACGTTCAGCGCACAAGGCTTCTAGGTCGATAGGCTGGTGCAAAATCAATAATCCCGGTTCGAAACAAGTCGCCCCGCCACTATGTAAGGGGCGGGGCGTCTTTTCAACCGGATTGGTCGATAGTGTTCAATCAAACCACTTTTTTGCGGCGACCACGACGCTGGCCGGGCTTGCGGCCAAGGCCGATCTTCTTGGCCAGTTCGCGGCGCTTTTCCGCATAATCGGGGGCGACCATCGGATAATCGGCAGGCAGATTCCAGCGGGCACGATATTCGTCCGGGGTCATGCCGTGATCGGTCATCAGGTGACGCTTGAGCATCTTCATCTTCTTGCCATCTTCCAGGCAAACGACGTGATCGTTCTTGATCGATGCGCGAATCGTTACTGCTGGCTCGGGACGTTCTTCCTTCGCTTCTACAGAGCCCAATCCAGAAAGAGCGCCATAAACGCTCTGAATAAGTACTGGAAGGTCAGACACATCAACATTGTTATTGGCGACATGCGCGGTGACGATGTCCGAGGTTAGCGTAATCAACATCTCGTTCATGTCGTTTTCAAGGTTATCCATGGGTTCCTCTTATTTTTATTTTGCGACCGTTTGACTAATGCCAGCCATCGTCTTCGATTGGCTATGCTCGTCGCCACTGCAACATCATTCACACGATTACAAGAGGCAGGGATGGTAAACCGGATTATTTTTCGGTGAAATTGTCTCTAACCACGTATTGTTGCAAAGGTAATCGCATCAAACGGGCCATCTATTCCGGATCGATAGTAATTGATCCGGCGACCAACCTCCTCAAACCCATGGTTTTGATATAGTTTGACGGCTGGATTCCCGTCCCGCATTTCAAGAAAAAGTCTTTTAGAACCACGTATTTGGGCACAATCCAGGAAGCGTTTCATCAAAGCTGAGCCAACTCCCGATCCGCGTGCCTGCGGCATCACGGCAATCAGCAGCAATTCCTCTTCTTCGGCGGCGGCGCGGGAAAGGGCGAAACCGCGCGTATCCTCCATCGCCCGGGGTTCGGCGCCATTGCCATCGGCAAGCAGAAAAAAAGTGCCCGGCATGGTCAGCGTGTCACCCACCTGCCGCCTGTTCCACGCCTCGCCATAGGCAGGATCGAACGATGCTTCCATCACCTGCATGATGGCATCGAGCGCATCCATCATGCTTTCACCCCCGGCAATCTGGCATCGGGAGCGCGCCCGTAAATGGGCGAAAGATCGGTGGCGAGCACGTCATCGCTCAGCAGAAATGACTGGCTCGCATCGGGCAGCAGATCAATTGCACGGTGATCGCCGCCCAGCGCTGCGGCCAGTTGCTGTGCCTTGCTGCCCGCGATTACTTGGTGCCGACATGCTGCACTTGCCTGTTCGGGCGTGAGCGAGCGGACGGTGTCTTGCGCAATTGCGTCAGCGGAGAAATTCTGCACGAAGTATTCGCCATGTCCGGCGGCCATGCACACGGTGACCGGGCCGGGATGCTGCGCGCGGGCCATCGCCGCCACCAGCGCCAGAGCGGGATAGCCCAGCACCTGCGCATCCCATGCCAGCCCCAATGCGCGCGCGGCGGCCAGGCCTATGCGCACGCCGGTAAAGCTGCCGGGGCCGAGCGAAACAAGGATACGGTCTGCGCGGCCCTTGCCGGGGAAATTGGCGATGGCGGGCACCAGCGTTTCTGCATGGCCGCGCCCGATCACCTTGTGGAAGGAGGCGATGCATGTCGTGTCATCGAACAAGGCTGCGGAGCAGGCTTCGGTGGCACTGTCTATGGCAAGTATTCGCATCGGCAGATGCTATCAGATCAGGCGGTTGAATGCACCGAAGTCCGGGCGCGGGCTGCGCTCATGCAGGCGCGTGGGATCGCCGTAACCGATCGAACAGATGAAATTGCTTTTCCAGCTGGGATCGTCGGCAAAGAAATCCGCATCGACAGCGGCGTTGTTGAAGCCCGACATAGGACCGCAATCCAGCCCCAGAGCGCGCGCGGCCAGAATCAGATAGCCGCCCTGCAGCGAGGAATTGCGAAAGGCCGATGTTTCACGCGCTTCCGGCTTGCCGTCGAACATCGCCTTGCCATTGCCGTGCGGGAAAAGCTGCGGCAGCTGCTCGTGAAAATCCACGTCCATCGCCACGATCGCGCAGACAGGAGCATTCCTGACCTTCTCGACATTGCCCGGCGCGGCATGGGCGGCCAGCCGCTCTTTCGCCGCATCCGATTTGCACCATACGATGCGTGCGGGCAGCTGGTTCATCGATGTCGGACCCATTTTCGCCAGCTCCCAGATCGCGTGGATCTGTTCATCGCTGACTTCGCGGCCATCGAAATACTGATGCGTGCGGGCTTCGCGGAACAGCTGGTTCAGCGAGCCATCGGAAAGAACATCTGCCATGAAAAACTCCGTCTGGATCAGGCGGCGCGGACTTCACTCACCTCGGGCACATAATGCTTCAGCAGGCCTTCGATACCGTGCTTGAGCGTGGCGGTGGAGCTGGGACAGCCGGAGCATGCGCCCTGCATCTGCAGATAGACCACGCCGTCGCGGAAACCACGATAGCGGATATCGCCGCCATCACCCGCCACAGCCGGACGAATGCGGGTTTCCAGCAATTCCTTGATCTGTTCGATGATGTCCGCGTGGGCGGGATCGTCGGCAATCTCCAGCTCGTCATCCGCCGGGACCGAAAAGCCGCTGGCATCGCCGCCGGTAAACAGCGGCGCCTGGCTGACGAAATGATCGAGCAGCACCACCACAACCTGCGACTTGAGTACGGACCAGTCCGCGCCCGGTCCGGCGGTGACGGATACGAAATCCTTGCCGAAGAACACGCCGGTCACTTCGCCTGTATCGAACAGCGCCTGCGCCAGCGGAGAAGCTTCCGCATCCTCGGGATTGGCAAAATCGCGCGTGCCCGAAGGCATGACCTGCTGGCCGGGCAGGAATTTCAGCGTTGCCGGGTTCGGTGTGGTTTCGGTCTCTATGAACATATCGGCGATGTAGGGGCGCGCACGGCGGACCACAAGGCAGCAATATTTGGCTTGCCCCAATCACAACTCGTCGGCCATCGTGGTGGCAGCCATCGAGCGCACCATTCACCAAGCCTTCATTCCTCCAAGGCCAATTAGGCACCGTGATGACATTTCTTTCGCGCTTCACCCGCGCTTTCCTGCCGGCCCTGCTGCTCCTTCCCGTACCGGCGCTGGCCCAGTCCGATTGCACGCTGGGGGTTTCCGGCCCGCAGGATGTGCCGCAATTCGACATGCCTGACGATCCGTGGATCTATCGCGGCACGGATATTCCGGTGGACCAGCAATGGCTGTTTGGCGAATTGCCCAATGGCGTGCGCTATGCCGTGCGCCAGAACGGCGTGCCGCCGTGCCAGATTTCCATCCGCGTGCGCATCGATGCAGGTTCGCTGCATGAGAATGATGACGAGCTGGGCTTTGCCCATCTGATCGAACACCTCACCTTCCGTCAGTCGCGCGATTTCGGTCCGGGTGAGGCGATTCCCTATTTCCAGCGGCTGGGCGCGGGCTTTGGCAATGATACCAACGCCATCACCAGCCCCACGCACACGGTTTACCAGCTGGACCTGCCCAATGCCCGGCGGGATACGCTGGAGGACAGTGCGCGGCTGTTTGCCGGGATGATCCAGGCCCCTACGCTCAGCGCGCAGGACCTGGCGAGCGACCTGCCCATCGTGCTGGCCGAACGGCGGGAGCGCGCCGGTCCGGACGAACGCATTTCGATCGCCACGCGTGAGACTTTCTTCAGCGGACAGCGGCTGGCGGATCGCCCGCCGATCGGCACGGTGAACTCTCTGCAGAACGCCACGCCCGAAGCCGTGCGCGCTTTCCATCAGCGTTGGTACCGCCCGGAAAACACCGTGGTGGTGCTGGTGGGCGATGCCTCTCCGCAAGTGCTGGCCGCGCTGGTCGAACGCAATTTTGCCGACTGGCAGGTTGCCGGACCGGTGACGCCCGAACCCGATTTCGGCGATCCGCAGGCGCCCGCAGGGGCCGATCCGGAAAATCCGGTGGGCGAAGTGCGCGTCCTGATCGAGCCGGGCCAGCCGCTCAGCCTGACCTATGCGATCCTGCGCGACTGGGACCAGGTGGTCGACAATCTGGAATACAACCGCGGCCTGCTGATCGATTCGGTGGCGGAATCGATCCTCAACCGGCGGCTGGAGGAAAATGCCCGCACCGGGGCGAGCTATCTGTTCGCCGGTATCCAGCAGGACAAGATCAGCCGGTCGGCCGATGGCACTTATGTCGTTGTCACCCCGCTTACCGATGACTGGAAAGCCGCGCTGGCCGATGTCCGCGGTGTGATCGCAGATGCGGTGACACAGCCGCCCAGCGAGGAAGAAATCGCCCGCGAACTGTCGCAGTTCGATGTCGCCTTTGTCGACATGGTCAGTCAGGAGCGGATTCAGGCCGGCAGTCAGCTGGCCGATAATCTGGTCAATGCGGTCGACATTCGCGAAGCCGTGGCCGCGCCCGAGACATTCCTCGAAGTGTTTCGCGCCATGCGTGACCGCTTCACTCCGCAGGCCATTCTCGAACACACGCAGCGCCTGTTTTCCGGCACTGTAGTGCGCGGCGTGATGCTGGTGCCCGATCTGGGCGTGGCGAACGAGGCGCAGTTCCGTGCCGCGCTGAGCGCGCCTGCCATCGCCAGCAGCGCCGCGCGCAGCGATGCCGAGGCGATCAGCTTTGCCGACCTTCCGCCGATCGGTGATCCGACACTTCCGGTGGTTTCCGAACCGCTTGGTCCCGGCCTTGTCAGCAATGTCGAGAAGCTGACCTTTGCCAATGGCGTTCGCGCGCTGATCCGCGACAGCAACAATGAGCCGGGCCGTGTCACCGTGCGCGTGCGCTTTGGTGCCGGCTGGCGCGGGTTCGAGGCCGATGAGGGTGTCTATGCCGATCTGGGCCGCCGCGCGCTGGTCAATTCGGGCATCGGTCCGCTGGGTCAGAACGAGCTGGACCGGCTCGCCACCGGGCGCAAGCTGACATTCGGTTTCAGCATTGGCGATGCGGCCTTTGAATTCGAAGGGATTACCCGGGCAGAGGATCTGGCGGACCAGCTGTATCTGTTCGCCGCCAAGCTGGCGCAGCCGCGCTGGGATGTGGCGCCGGTGGAACGCGCCAAGGCCAGCGCCCTGCTGACTTACGATTCGTTCGACGGCGATCCCAATGGCGTGATCAACCGCGATCTGGATTACCTGCTGCGCGGGATGGACGCGCGCTTTGCCACGCCCACGCCCGATCAGCTGCGCAGCGCCACCGCCGGCGAGTTTCGCCGCGTATGGTCGCGCCTGCTGGCACAAGGGCAGATAGAGGTCGACGTTTTCGGCGATATCGACCGCGATGCCACGGTGGACGCGCTGAGCCGCACATTTGGCGCGCTGGCCGTGCGCGACGAGCTTCCTGAACGGGTTGCAACACGCGGTGTCGGCTTCCCGCCGCCCAATGACACGCCAATGGTGATCAACCATTCTGGCGAGGCCAACCAGGCCGCGGCGCTGATCGCATGGCCCACCGGCGGCGGATCTGCCGGCCTGCCGCAGGCGCGCAAGCTGGACCTGCTGGCGCAGCTGGTCGCCAATCGCCTGCTGGACGGGCTGCGCGAGCGATCGGGCACGTCCTATGCGCCCTTCGCCAGTTCCAGCTGGCCGCTCGACATGGAAAGCGGCGGCCATGTGCTGGCGCTAGTGCAACTGGAGCCGGGCGATATCGACGACTTCTTTGCCGAGGCCGACCGGATCGTGGCCGATCTGGCCGACAAGGGGCCGACCGAGGATGAGCTGGCGCGGGTGATCGAACCTGTGCGCCAGAACATTGCCCGCGCGCAGACCGGCCACACATTCTGGCTCAACCAGATGGAAGGTTCGGCATTCGATCCTTATCGCGTGCTCAACCTGCCCACGCTGCCGGTCGATTACCTGGGCACTACGCGCGAAGAGATTCGCCAGCTTGCGCAGCGCTATCTTGCGCCAGAGCGCGGATTCCGGCTGGTGATCCTGCCTCCGGGCGATCGGGCGCCTGGTTAGCCTTGGAACAATAACGCAAGTAACCTTTGCCCTTGGCCCGACTCGGGGTTAGATGCTGCCTCCCCCTAAACATTTAATGCGGGACTCGGCTATTTCCGGGCCCTGCTGCATTGGACGAAGTGACGTGGCAAAAAACTGGACACCCGATAGCTGGAAGCAGGACCGTTTCGAGGCGAAGCACCTGCCGCATTATGAAGATGCGGCGGAACTGGCCGACGCCGAAAAGGTGCTGTCCGGTTTTCCTCCGCTGGTGTTTGCCGGTGAAGCGCGCGCGCTGAAGGCCAAGCTGGCCGATGTGACGGCGGGCGAAGCCTTCCTGTTGCAGGGCGGCGATTGCGCGGAAAGCTTTGCCGAATTCACGCCCAACAACATTCGCGACAGCCTGCGGGTGATCCTGCAGATGGCGGCCGTGCTGACCTATGCCAGCAAGATGCCGGTGGTGAAGGTGGCACGTATGGCGGGCCAGTTTGCCAAGCCGCGCAGCGCCGCAACAGAAGTGCAGGGCGGCGTGGAGCTGCCCAGCTACTTCGGCGATATTATCAACGGGATCGAATTCGATCCGGCCACGCGCCGCAACGATCCCCAGCGCATGCTGCGCGCCTACAGCCAGTCTGCCGCCACGCTCAACCTGCTGCGTGCCTTCACCACGGGCGGCTATGCCAATCTGCGCCAGGTGCATCAGTGGACGCTGGATTTCATGGGCCGCAGCGCCTGGTCCGAACAGTACAAGTCCATCGCCGACCGGATCGGTGAATCGCTCGATTTCATGGAAGCGTGCGGGATCGACATCGAAGATCAGCCGCAGCTCAAGATGGCAAGCCTGTACACCAGCCATGAAGCGCTGCTGCTGCCTTACGAGGAAGCGATGACGCGGCAGGATTCGCTGACCGGTGAATGGTACGACACATCGGCCCACATGCTGTGGATCGGTGATCGCACCCGCTTTGAGGACAGCGCCCATGTGGAATTCATGCGCGGGATCAACAATCCCATCGGCATGAAGTGCGGTCCCAGCCTGTCTCCCGATGCGCTGATCAAGATGCTCGACCTGCTCAATCCTGCGCGTGAGCCGGGACGCATGACGCTGATCAGCCGTTTCGGCCATGAGAAGGTGGAAGCCGGGCTTGCCCCGCTGGTCCGCGCGGTAAAGCGCGAAGGCCATCCGGTGGTGTGGAGCTGCGATCCGATGCACGGCAATGTCATCAAGTCCGACAGCGGA
Source organism: Alteraurantiacibacter aestuarii (assembly GCF_009827405.1). Taxonomy (GTDB): domain Bacteria; phylum Pseudomonadota; class Alphaproteobacteria; order Sphingomonadales; family Sphingomonadaceae; genus Alteraurantiacibacter; species Alteraurantiacibacter aestuarii. The sequence goes on along the minus strand of NZ_WTYY01000002.1, from coordinate 260,908 downwards.
TACAAGACCCGCCCGTTCGACCGGATCATGTCCGAAGTGAAGGGCTTCTTCGCGGTTCACCGGGCAGAGGGCACCCATGCCGGCGGCATCCATGTGGAAATGACCGGACAGGACGTGACCGAATGCACCGGCGGCGCGGTGGCTATCACCGATGCCGGCCTGGCCGATCGCTATCACACGCATTGCGATCCGCGCCTCAATGCCGCGCAATCGCTGGAACTGGCGTTCACCCTGGCTGAAATGCTCAACCTGGAACTCAGCGAGCGGCAGGCCGACGCAGCCTGACAAGGCTGGGCCTCACCGGCAGGAAGTTCGGCACCGCAACAGGTGGATGATGTGCCGCGCCTGTAAGTGGTAACACCTAGGCTGTGTAACCCGGACGATCATCATCTGCTCCTATAGTTCCTCCCTTGAGGGACTCAGGAGCATATTGATGGAGCGTTTGAGGCCCTTTTTGGGCCCCATACTTACCGGTGTAATCTGGTGCCTGTTCGCGCTGGGTACGTTGCAGCTGCGCTCCGAATATAATGCCGTGCTGATCATCTGGCTGCCCAGCGCGGTGGCGGTTGCGGCCCTGCATGCCCACCCCATGCGCCAATGGCCGGGCCTGTTGCTGGCGCTCTATATCGCCCAGCTGACCACTTCCCTGCTGATCGACCTGCCCCTGGTCAACGGCATGGCGCTGGCCTTTGCCACCATTGTCGAGGCTTTCATATGCACCAGAATTGGCAAGCTGGTGCTGGGCGGGCGTGGGCAATTGCCGCGAACATTTGCGCACATCGCCGGCCTGTTTCTGGCCGCTGTGGCAGGAGCGCTGGCCAGCGCGCTGATTTCCTTCCCGTTTCGCACTGATCCCACCCTGCCTGAACTGGCGTGGTGGTTTCTGGCCAGCGTGCTGGGCATTCTTGCCGGCACACCCGTGCTGTTGTTCCTTCGGCAATATCTGGGATTTGGCGATCAGAAAGTGGCGATCAGCGGCAGTCTGTCGCTGAAAGGACTGTTGCTCGCCTTCCTGTTGCTGGTGCTGCTGGCCGACATCGTGCTGGCCATTCCCCATATTTCGCTCACGCCACTGCTGGTGATCGGTATTCTTGCAATCGCCATCCGCTTTGGCCAGCTGGGCGCAGCCTGGGGTATTATCGCCTATGGCGTGGCGGCCACGGTCCGCAGCCTGGGTGGGCACAATCCTGCGGCATTTCTGGATTTCACCCCGTTCAATGCCGGCCTGTATCTGCAGGCGCTGATGCTGGTGATGCTGGCGGCATCGCTGCCGCTTGCGGCGCTGCTGCTATCGCGGGACAAGCTGGAGGAGACGCTGCGAAGGCGCAACGAGGCCTTGCACCAGAACCTGACCATCTTCAATCTGGCAGAGACCTTGGCGGGCATTGGCCGCTGGCGCTACGACCTGCGGAAGCACACGCAGGACTGGTCTGAGCGCATGCTGGAAATGAACGGCCTCCCGCGTGAACTGGCACCCGATCCGGGCGATGTGCGCGACAGCCTGCCTGATCGCGGGAAAGAGCTGTTCGGCCAGATCGCCAGACACCGCGATGACCGCAAGCCTTATGATTTTCATTACCGTGTCCGGCCCGGGGGCGGCGAGGAGAGGACCCTTCACATCTCCATCCTCAATGAATTTGATGACAGCGGCGCACGTATCGCCCTGTTCGCCGTGGCCATGGATGTGACGCAGCAGGTCCGGCGCGAGGAAGCGATCGAGCTTGCGCGCGGCCGCGCGGTGCAACTGGCGGCAGAGGCCAACAGGCGGGCCAATACCGATCCACTGACCGGCCTGCCCAATCGTCGCTGCACCTTGAACCGGCTGGGCAGATTGGTGGACAACGCCCATCGCGGCGGCAGTTCGCTTGCCGTCCTCATGTTCGACATCGACCATTTCAAGGCGGTCAATGATGGCCACGGCCACCGCACTGGCGATGAAGTGCTGATCCGCGTGGCCCAGCTGGCCAGCTGCGAAGTGCGCGGCGCGGATCTGGTGGGCCGCATCGGCGGGGAGGAATTCGTCTGGCTGCTGCCCGGTGTCGATCAGAACCGTGCAGGGCAACTGGCAGAGAGGCTGCGCAGCGCGATTGAAACCGGAAGTGCGCTGGGGGGCCTGCCGATGGTGACCGTTTCTATCGGCATCTCCAGCCTGCGCCCCGGTGAAGACGCCGATGCGATGCTGGCGCGTGCCGATAGCGCACTCTACCGGGCGAAGGAGGGCGGCAGGAACCGCGTTCGCCTGGCCGCCTGAAGCGGGCGCCTGCATAATTTCTGCGGAACCCGGCACTAGGTCGGGGTTTCTATAGGTAACCGTCCCGTGCATTATTGCGAATGCACGCTGACAGGCCGCAGGAGGGGTGTTTGCCCAAAGCCACTACCCGCCCGCATGCCCAGGGCATGCCAGATCTCGCACACAGCTTCCTCGCCACGCGGGCGATGAGCGAGGCGCTGTGCGCGCCGCTGTCCGAAGCCGATGCCACGATCCAGTCGATGGACGATGCCTCGCCCGCCAAATGGCACCTGGCGCATGTCACATGGTTCTGGGAAACCTTCCTGCTGCGCGATCACCTCCCCGGATACCGGCTGTTTGACGAGCAATGGCCGTTCCTGTTCAATTCTTATTACGAGGCGGAGGGCGATCGCATATTGCGCTCGCGGCGCGGCATGCTCTCGCGGCCGACACTGGCGCAGGTGCTGGAATGGCGCGCGCATGTGAATGCACATATGGAGCCGCTGCTGGCCGATCCCGCTGTGGCCGATCCCGCCGTGGCCGATTTGATCGAACTGGGTATCGCCCATGAACAGCAGCACATCGAATTGCTGCTGACCGACATCAAGCACGCCTTGTTCCGCAATCCGCTCGGCCCCGCCATGTGGGGTGGGCAGCCGGCAAAGGCGCAGGCGCAGGATGATGGCTGGCTGGAGCATCCCGGCGGCATCGCCCGCATCGGCCATCAGGATGAAGGCTTTGCCTTTGACAATGAGGGGCCGGTGCACCGCGCGCTGTTGGAACCCTTTGCCCTGTCGCGGCGGCTGGTGACCAATCGCGACTGGGACGCATTCATCGCCGATGGCGGATATCGAACTCCGGCGCTGTGGCTGTCCGATGGCTGGGCATGGGTGAACCGCATGCATATTGCCGCGCCGCTTTATTGGCGCGATGGCCAGCACTTCACCCATCAGGGCTGGCAGGACCGCGATCCCGATGCGCCGGTCTGCCATATTTCCTATTACGAGGCCGATGCCTTCGCCAGCTGGGCCGGTGCCATATGGCAAGGTGCGCGCCTGCCGACGGAGTTCGAATGGGAAGCGATTGCCCGCGGGCAGGATAAGCTGGGCTTCGATGCCGCATCAGGCAACCAGCTGGATGAAGCCGCGCCCCCTTTGCCCACCGGATCGGGCGAGCTGTTCGGCGATTGCTGGCAGTTCACCCGTTCGGCCTATCTGCCTTACCCGCGCTTCCGGCCTGCGGAGGGCGCGGTGGGTGAATATAACGGCAAGTTCATGGCCGGTCAGTGGGTGCTCAAGGGGGCCAGCTGCGCCACCATGCGTGGCCATTCGCGCCCGTCCTATCGCAACTTCTTCTATCCGCAGCAGCGCTGGCAATTCACCGGACTGCGATTGGCGAGAGATATCTGATGACTGCCATAACCGAAATCCGCCTTGTCGACCGGGATGAGGGCGGCGTTGACCGTGCCTTTCGTGCCGACGTGCTCGCCGGGCTGGCGCAGCGCCAGAAGGCTGTGCCAGCGCGCTGGCTGTATGACGATGCCGGATCGCAATTGTTCGAGGATATCACCCGCCTCCCCGAATATTACCCGACCCGCGCCGAGACCGAGATATTGCAGGCGCGCGGCGCCGAGTTTGCCGATCTGATCGGGCCGGGCAGGGCGGTAGTGGAATTCGGCTCCGGCTCCTCGGTCAAGACCCCGCTGCTGCTGGGGGCGATCGATCCGGGCGCCTATGTCCCGCTGGATATCGCGGGCGATTTCCTGCGCGCGGCAGCGGCGGAGCTGTCTGCCAACTTCCCCGGCCTGCCGGTCCATCCGGTGGAGGCAGACTTCACCAGAACGGTCACGCTGCCTGCCGAAGTGGCGGACATGCCCAAGCTGGGCTTCTTCCCCGGCTCCACCATCGGCAACATGGTTCCGCGCACGGCGGTGGACCTGCTGCGATCCATGCGGGAAACGCTGGGCAGCCAGTCAAAACTGCTGATCGGCATGGATCTGGTGAAGTCCAGGGATACGCTGATCGCCGCCTATGACGATGCGAAGGGGGTGACGGCGCAGTTCAACCTCAATCTGGCGCGGCGCATCAACCGCGAGCTGGACGGCACGATCCCGGTCGACAAGCTGCGCCACAAGGCCCGCTGGAATGACACTTTCGCCCGCATCGAGATGCATCTGCAGGCGGCGCAGGATTTATCCTTCGACGTGTCGGGTAAATCCTTCACCATGCAGGCGGGGGAAACCATTCACACGGAAAACAGCCACAAGTTCAGGCGCCGCAGCCAGAACATGCTGCTGCTGGCAGGCGGCTGGACCCCGCTGAAGCGCTGGGTTGACGGCAAGCGGCGGTTCTCGCTGATCCTGGCAGAAGCCAGCATCGCCCGCAGCGCGCCCTGACGCGCCGATCCGGCCACAGTTTGATACAAGCGGCGCATTGACGCGGAGCCTGCGCGCCGCCACTCTCCCCCTTTGACACTGTCCTTGGGAGGGGGCGATAATGGCCGCAGGTGCCACTGGCGAACACCGTTTTGATGTCGCCGCCTTCATCGATGAGAGAGACATCGGCTGGCGCGAGATCGTGACGCTGATTGTCTGTTCGATCGTCCTGTTCATGGACGGGTTCGACATGTATTTTCTGGGCAAGATCCTGCCCGCCATCGCCGTGGGGCTGGGCGGCGAATCGGTCGATATGGCCCCCGTCGTCACCAATCAGCAATGGGGCATGCTGCTGGGCGCGATCATCATTCCCCCGCTGGCTGACCGGATCGGGCGCAAGCCGGTGCTGGCGCTGTGCCTGCTGGCCTTTGGCTCGCTGACCCTGTGGGCTGCATGGTCCAGCGGTTTTACCATGCTGGCGGTGCTGCGCGGGATTGCCGGCATCTTCTTTTCCGCCATGCTGCCTGTTGGTCTGGCGATCATTGCCGAGGCCACGCCCAAGCGCCGCCGCGCGCTGTTCATGTCGATTGCGCTGGTGTGCTTTTCGGGCGGCAATCTGGGCAGCGGTTTCATGGTTACGCTGCTGCTGGAAGATCACGGCTGGCAGATTTTCTTCATCATTGGCGGGATTGTGCCCTTGGCGGCAATGCTTTTGCTGCTGACCATCCCCGAAAGCGTGTCCTTCCGCGTCAACCGCAACAGCGCCGATCCGCGCATTCCCGGGATGCTGCGGCGGCTTGATCCGGCAGTCGAACTGACCGGCAATGAAGTGTTCCATATGGGCGATCAGGCCGAAGTGGAGCGGCTGGGTCCGCTCGCCATGTTCGGTCCGCGCTTCCGCATGCAGACGATCCTGCTGTTTGCGATCTGCTTCTTCTCGCTGGGCAATATTGCGCTGCTGGCCAATTGGCTGGCCACCTTCATGCTGGAAATGCGCGATGTGCCGCTGACCGACTTCGCCTATTACATGATCATCGGTTATTTTGGCGGTGCGGCGGGCACTTTGACCATGGGCTGGCTGATGGACCGCATCAATCCGTACAAGGTGCTGGCGGTGTTCTTCGTGGTTGATGCGTTGGCGATTTACGCCATCGGCCAGGTCGATGCGCAAGTGGCGGTGATGGTGATCGCCGCGTTGATCGTGTGGAATTTCTGCCAGGTGGGCGGACAGACCGGCATCAACAATCTGGCCACGCTGGGCTATCCGCCCGAAATGCGCAGCAGCGGCATTGGCTGGGCCGGGGCGATGGGCCGCTTTGGCGGGGTGATCTTCCCGGCGCTGGGCGGCATGGCACTGGCGGCATCGCTGCGGCTGGAGACGATCATGCTGGCAGCCGCCATTCCGGCGCTGATCATTGCCGTGCTGATCACCGTGCTGGGGGTCATGAACAAGGGAATGATCGGCGGCGTGGCCATGCAGGGCGGCCAAGAGGGGCACGGCGGCCAAGGCGGACAGGGCGTACAGGCACCGGCCAACTGATAGCAATCAGTCCAAGACGATTCAGGCCAAAACGAAACGGGCCCAAACGAAACGGGCGAGCCGGTTGCCCAGCTCGCCCGCCCCCTCTCCCAAGGTCGGAACCTCGTTCTAACTGTTCCAGTCGTAGTGATCGGCCAGATGGCGCGGCTCAAAGCCATAGCTGCGGGCATTGGGATCATGCAGCATGTGCCCGTTCCACTCGATCCATGCCTGCTTCAGATCGGCAAAGACATCGGGCAGGCGATCCTTCAGATTGCCCCTCTCCTGCGGGTCCTCGATCACGTCGAACAGGAATTCGTTCTCATTGATCTTCAGGTATTTATAGCGGCCGCGGCGCACAGCGCGCTGGGTCTTGCTCCAGTACCGCCAGTACATGGTGCGATCGGGCAGGGTGATCCCGGCCAGCGCCGGATGCAGGTCTATGCCGTCGCTGGGATAGGCGGGATCGGGCGCGCCGCCTGCTGCCGCCAGCATGGTGGGCAGGAAATCCATCGACATGGCGGGCACATCGCTGGTTGATCCCGGTGCGGTCAGCCCCGGCCACTTGATGATCAGCGGCACGCGAATGCCGCCTTCCAGCAGCTCTGTCTTCATGCCCTTGAACGGCCATGTGTCGGAGAAACGCTCCCCGCCATTGTCGCTGGTGAAGATGACCACCGTATCCTGTTCCATCCCAAGATCAGCCAGCCTGGTCAGGATGCGGCCGATATTGGCATCCATGCTGGTGACCATCTGTGCATAGGTCGCCATCGTGCCGCCATCGAAATGGGTGATGTTCAGATCGTCGGTGGCGGGCTGCTGGTCGAGCCGCTCGCTTTCAGCCTGACCGCTGGCATTATTGCCTTCCCACGGCCAGTGCGGCGCGGTGAAGTGCAGCGACAGCAGCCACGGCTTGTCCGCTTCCTGCGCGCGCGCTTCGAGATATTCGATGGAGCGATCGGCCAGCAGGTCGGTATAATAGCCGACTTCCTCTATCTGGACGTCGCCGTCCCACATGTCATTCGCACCGGCGATCTTGTGGGTGAAGTAATCCACCCCGCCGCCGCGATTGCCCCAGAATTCGTCATAACCGCTCTTCATCGGGCCGAAATTGGGCAGGCGGCCCATGTGCCACTTGCCCACCAGCGCGGTGTGATAGCCCTGCTGCTTGAGCAGGGAGGGCATGGTCGGATGCGACGGGTCCATGCCCAGGTCGGGATTTTCCAGCGGCTCTTCCAGGCCCACCGGAATGCGATATTGATAGCGCCCGGTGATCAGCCCCACGCGGGTGGAGGAACATACGGCGCTGTTGGCATAGCCATGCATGAACTGCATGCCCTGCGCGGCCAGACTATCGAGAACCGGCGTTCTGTATTCGCGCCGCCCGTAACAGGACAGGTCGGCATAACCCAGATCGTCAGCCATGATGAACAGGAAGTTGGGCTTGCGGCCGGGCGTATGGGCCAGCCCCGGAATGCTGACCGTCAATGCGGCGGTGCCGATTGCGCCCTTGATGGCATTCCGGCGCGTCATCCCGGAAGTTGTTTTCCGCTCGGTCAAGATCAGCTTACCCTTCTTGTAATGGGTCGGGGAGAAATGGGAGGGCAGGGCCGGTGTTATGGTGGGACACCGACCCTGCCAATTGGCACGGCTGAGCCTGCCGTGCAAAGTTTACATGCGGAACTTCACACCCAGCGTATAGCGACGTCCCAGAACGTCATGCAGGGAATTGAAGGTCTGCGTCGCAGCTGCGGTAAAGAAGCTGTAGGTCGCCACAACCGGCGGGTCCTTGTCGAACAGATTGGTGATCGACAGTGACAGCTGGGCCCGGGTGTTCCCGATATCCAGATCATAGTTGAACCTTGTATCGACATAGAACACTGACGGGATCTGGTTGTTCTCGACGGTGATCCCGGTTGCGCCCTGCGTGGCGATGTTCTGGATCAGGCTGCTGCCGATGACGCGGCCGGTAAAGACAGCGTTGAACGGCCCGTTGTTGTAGGAAACGAAGCCCGTGCCCCTGAACTTGGGGAACGATCCGAAGCCGTCGAGCCTGGTCGGCTGAGGGTCGAAGTTGTTCGCCGGAGTAGCGGCACCCGTGTTCGAGCGTTCCAGCAGCCAGGTGGCAAAGCCGCGCAGCGAAAGCCGCTCGTCACCGCCGCCAAGAATATCGATGTCGGTGTTGTAGCCGAGTTCGAGATCGATACCTTCGACATAGGATCTGGCGACGTTGACAAATTGGTCGCCAACCAGCTGCATCAGCGGGAAGCCGCCGGCGTCTGTGACTTGTGATGTGCTTTCGGTGATCAGATTACAGAAAATCGGATCCTCGTCTTCGTAACAGCGACGGGCAACTTCGGACAGGCCAACCTGGCCAATGGCGCCCTTCACATCCACCCGGAACCAGTCCAGCGATGCCGAGAAGCCGGGCAGGAAGTCTGGCTGGAACACCACACCTGCGGTCAGCGTGTCGGCCTTTTCCGGGGCGACGTTGGGGTTGCCGCCAGAGAAGGTGGTGACGCTGTAGCTGGCGCTACAGGCCAGGTCCGGATCGTTCAGCGCATTACAGGCATCGATATCGGCCTGCGAGATACGCGGATCAGTGACCGTACCGATGCCGCCGGTCTTGTTGAACCGTTCGTTGAGGTTCGCAGCGCGAACGTCACGCGAGTAGGTGCCGCGAAGCCTGAGGTCTTCATAGACCGAGAAGTCGAGGCTGGTCTTGTAGGACCAGATCGTGCCTGAGCCTTCATAGTCGGCCCAGCGACCGGCCATGTTGAGACCTGCCCGTTGCCCGCTTCCGGTATCGAAAATCGGCAGCAGCACTTCACCGAACAGTTCCTTCACGTCCGCTCCGCCGCGGATATTCGAAACCTTCGAATATTGCGTGGCCACGGTGTTGTTGCAGTCACCGCTCACGCCGCGCAGGCCGGGCGACTCGCCCGAGCAGAGCACCGGACGTCCGCTATCGTGGTTGGAGGTCGGATTGGCCGGGTCACGGTTGACCTGGTAGATCGAGTCCTGACGATAGGACCCGCCAAAGGCCAGCGACACTGGGCCGGCCGGCAGATCGAACACGTTGCCGGCAAAGCTGAGTTCGGCAAAATGCTGTTCGAAGGTGGTGATCGCACGCTTGCCGGGGGTCGATGTGTAGGAATCGGTGATGCCCAGATCGAAGCCCGAATCCGCGAAGAACAGCGGCGTGGTGATCTGCTGGCCCGGGTCCATGCCGGTCACGTAATCAACCGCTTCGGGGCTGGCATTGCCGCGACCGAACAGGTTGATCGGCTCGCAACCGGGGAAATCGGTGCTGCCGAACTGGGTTACACGGCAAACTGCGTTGCCAGTGCCATCGTCCACGGCATCGATTGAAGCAAAGATGCGGTCCACGCGCAGGCCGAACTGGTCCCACTTCTTCTGGGAATGGCTGTACTGGTAATAGCCATCGACACGCCAGCCATCGAGGAAACCGTTGTTGTCGATTTCCGCTTCGAAGCCGACCGTTCCGATGTTCTGCGTGCTCCATTCCTCGTAATAGAGATTGCCGCAATCCTCGACAGAGCACATCCGGCGCAGTGCGAAGGAGGCGACATTTTCGTCCTCCATCGCCTGGGCAATTTCGGGATGATCGCGGTTGAGGAAGAAGTTGTCCTGATAGATCGTCAGCGTGGTCGGGAAGCCGACGAACGAACCGCGCGGAGTGGCGTTTTCGTACAGGTGGCTGTAGCCGCGCATATATTGCGCAAAGACCTTGAAATTATCGGTCAGTTCGTAGTCGAAATAGGCGAACAGCGAATAACGATCCGTATCGGGGAAGACGTTGCAGACTTCTCCGCAGTTGATGTCATCCCCGTTGCCGCCCGAGGTGCGGGAATCGAAGCCACCGACAGTACCATCGGATGCCACACCCAGCTGATAGGGGGTGGCGGGGCCGTCGCCATCGAACTGATAGCCATTCAGCGAGAAGCCCGCCTGACTGACAATCCCGTCAAAGCTGACCCGCGACGAATGAACATTCGGCCACACTTCATCAATGCCGTCGCCATCTGAATCGAGCAGGCCAAAGGCCTGGTACCAGTTGCGGCCGCTGTAATCGAAAATGCCGTTCATCTTGTTGGCTTCTGCCGACAGCAGCAGGTGGCCGCGATCGCCGACGGAAGTACCGTAGGAAATACTGCCTTCGTAATTGTCGCCGTCGCCCCGTTCGGTGATGCCGCCCTGCAGATTGATTTCCAGGCCGGTGAACCGGGTGTCGAGCAGGAAGTTGGTCACGCCTGCGACAGCATCGGTACCGTAGGCTGCCGAAGCGCCGCCGGTCACGTTCTCCACGCCCTTGAGCATGGCGGCAGGGATAAGGTTGATATCGGCACCGCCAAAGGCGGTCGTCGGCGAAACCCGGCGCCCGTTGAGCAGTGTCAGCGTGCGGTTCACGCCAAGACCACGCAGGTTGAGGTTGCCGGTGCCGGCGCGGGCAAAGAAGCCTGCGTTGCTGTTGGGCGTATCGTTGTTCACGAAGATCGGCAGGTTGTTCATCGCCTGGATCAGCGTGCCCGGATCGAGGTTGTCGATTTCCTCTTCGTTGATCGACGTCACCGGATTGGCCGTATCCATGCCCGATGGAATGGCCAGACGCGAACCGGTGACGAGGATGGTATCACCCTTTTCCTCGGTGTCGTCTGCATCTGCATCCTGCGCCTGAACGGCTGTGGACCCCAGAACCATGGCCAATGCGCTTGCACCGCAAGTGAGCCAAATACGCGTATTGCGCGCCGACTGACGCGCATAACTCTTTGTAAGAGACATGCTAGGTTTTCCTCCCCCTAAACAACTTGGCGGGGGAATGCCGCCTGATCCGGTTCAATAGCAACGCATGGCAAAGTGATGACAATAGATAGGTTTGAAGTTATAGGTGCGGAAAGGACCCATAATGCCAAGCCTGCCATTCACTCTTCGCCAGCTGGAAGTCTTCTCCAGCCTCGCCACCACTCGCAGCTTTGGCCGCAGCGCGGAATTGCTAGGAATTTCACAGGCTTCGGTCAGCAACCAGATCAAGGTTCTGGAGGAGCAGCTGGGCGTGGAACTGTTCGATCGCAAGCCGGGTCGCCGCCCGACCTTGCGGGCAGAGGGGCTGGCCTTCCTGGACGATCTGCGCAAGTTCCAGATTGCGGGCGAGGTGCTGGCGGCGCACCGCCGCAAGAATTGCGAGGAGGTTGAGCGCAAGGTCCGCTTCAAGGTTCTGGTGGGGCAGGGCATGTTCGATGCCTATGTCCGGCGCAAGCTGGACCAGTTCTTTGGCGCCCATCCGGACATAGAGCTGGAGTTCGAGGCGCAGTGGCCATTTGGCCAGCTGATCCGCGCGGTGGAAAGCGGCCAGTTCGATTTCGCCCTGATCAACCAGCGCGCCGATCATCCCGTGCTCAACCAGTTTCGCGAACTGGCGATGGTGCGCGGGGGCGTTTACGGCCACCGCAAATATGCCGAGGGGCATGACCTGCCGATGACTGCCGAGGCGCTCAACAAGCTGCCCTTCATCCTGCCCAAGGCCACCAGCAAGCAGGAGCGTGAGGTGCTGCGCAATTACGAACGGCACGGGATCATCCCGCGCCACATCATCGGCCATACGCAATATTATGATGTGATGGCGGCCATGCTCGATCGCGGGCTGGGAGTGGCCAGCCTGTCGGACGCGATCCTGCCGCCAGCCATGCGCAAGGACGTGATCATGCTCAAGTCGCTGGAAGACTGGCGCATGCTGTATTTCCGCAAGGATCTGGGCACTGATCCCAACTGCAATCTGGTGGAGGATTTCCTGATCTCCAGCGTGCTGGACGATCCTGACTATCCCGCCATCCGGCGCACGCGCAAGACCGTCCCTGCCTAGCTGTCCACGCCGTAATATTCGGCCAGCTGCGCACCGGTAAAGCCGTGCCGCCCGGCCTGCGGATCGGGTGGCAGCATGGTGGCGTTCCAGCTGTTCCATTCCGCGCGCAGGGAGTGGAAGTCCGTCGCCCGCCGCTCCTTCAGATTGGCGCGCTCCATCGGGTCAGCCACCACATCGAACAGGAAGGCATTGGTGCCGATCTGCAGGTATTTCTGGTTTCCGCGGCGCGCCGCCTTCTGGTCATGATTGGCAAAGCGCCAGAACAAGGTGCGCTGCGGCAGGTTGCGGCCGGCAATGGCGCTGCGAATATCGAGGCCATCGGTCGGGCGGGCCGGATCGGGCGCGCCGCCTGCCGCCGCCAGGAAGGTGGGCAGCCAGTCCATCGTCATCACCGGAACGTCATTCTCGCTGCCGGGCCTGGCCAGCCCCGGCCAGCGCACGATGGCGGGAATGCGCAATCCGCCTTCCAGCAGCTCGGTCTTGCGGCCGTTGAACGGCCAGGTCTTAGAGAAACGCTCCCCGCCATTGTCCGATGTGAACACCACCACGGTGTTGTCTGCCAATCCCAGACGCTCCAGCGCGGCGGTGACCTTGGCCACATTCTCATCCAGATTGCGCATCATCGCGGCATAGGTGGCCATGTCGCCGCCATCCCAGTGGATGATCGGCATGGGATCATCGGTCCGGGCCTTCAACCGCAAGGCTTCGCCCTCGTCATCGGGACCTTCCCACGGCCAGTGCGGGGCGGTGAAGTTGAGATTGAGGAAGAACGGCTGATCGCCCTTCGCGCGCTGTTCCAGCACTTCCACCGCGCGATCACCCAGCAGGTCTGTCAGATAGCCGACCCGCTCGATATTGGTCTCCCCGTCCCACAGGTCATTCTTGCCGTGCAGTTCGTGGGTGAAATAATCCACCCCGCCGCCACGAATGCCCCAGAACTCGTCAAAGCCGCTTTTGAGCGGGCAATAGCGGGGCAATTCGCCCAGATGCCATTTGCCCACCAGCGCGGTGTGATAGCCGCAGTTCTGCAACAGCGATGGCAGTGTGGGGTGCGCTGGCGGCAGGCCGATATCGCGGCCCTGAAGCGGTTCTTCCAGCCCGATCGCGATCCGGTATTGATAGCGCCCGGTCATCAGCGCCACGCGGGTGGCGGTGCATACCGCGCTGTTGGCATAGGCATGGGTGAAGCGCATGCCGCCATCGGCCAGCGCGTCTATCGCCGGCGTCTGGTAATCCTCCCGCCCATAGCAGGACAGGTCGGCAAAGCCGAGGTCATCGGCCAGGATGAAGACGAAGTTGGGCTTGGCGCCAGAGGGTGCGGACATGGCGTTATCCGCCAGCCTGCACCAGCTCGATCTCATGCCCTTGCGGTGATTTCACCAGGCAGACGCGAATGCCGGGAGCGACTTCGGTGATCTCCATTGTCTTCACGCCGCCCGCGGCAATCGCGCATTCCAGCGTGGTGACGATATCGCTGCAGGTGATGCCAAGCGGACCGTGGCCGGGTCCCACGGTGACATCCATCGGGAACTTGGTCTGCACCAGCATCAGGCTGGGCCCTGCCTCCTGCCCCGGAAGGTTGAGGATGTGTTCGAGGAATGCCTCCTCATCATAGGTCTGGCGCACCGTAAAGCCGAAGGCATCGCGCCAGAAGGCCAGCGCAGGCTCCATTTCTGCCACATTGAGTTTCATGAAGCTGAGGCGGATCGTGTTGTCTGGCATGGTGACTCCTGTTTCCCTTTGCCAGACCTATCGTCCTGCCCGGTTTTTGCAATTGGAGCATTTGCAAATGCGGCTTTTGCATTTGTCCGTCTTCTGGGGCAGGGGGCGCGAAGTGATAGAAGGCAGCACATGATCAAGCGCGCTCTGACCAATACCGGCTGGCTGATGGGCGCGCGCGGCATCAACGCGGCGCTCAGCCTTGTCTATCTGGCGCTGGCCACGCGGGCGCTGGGCCTGGCCGGATTTGGCCAGTTCATCCTGGTGGTCACCTTTGCGCAGGCGCTGGTCGGCTTCACCTCGTTCCAGACATGGCAGGTGGTGGTCCGCTGGGGCCAGACCAAGAAGACAATCGGCGATGCCACAGGCTTTGCGCTGGCGCTGGATGCGCTGACCATCATTGTTGGCACCATAGCCGCCGCGCTGATCCTGTGGCTGGCCGGTGACTGGCTGCCCCTGCCGCGTGAATTGCGGCTGACGGCGTTTTTCTTCACGCTGGTGTTTCTGTTTTCCGTCCGCTCCACACCCACCGGGATCTTGCGCCTGCATGATCGCTATGCCCGCGCGGCCACGGCGGATTCGGTCACTTCCATCGTGCGTGTGATCGGGGCGATCATCGTCGCCTTCCTGGCCCCCGGCATCACCGCCTTCCTGATCGTATGGGCCGCATCCGAAGCGGCGACAGCGGCGATGTACTGGTACTTCGCGCGCCAGACCCAGCCGATTTTCTGGCGCCATTTCAGCCTCAGCCGCGTGCCCGCCGCCGATGGCAAGACATGGAGCTTCGTGGTCGGAACCGCGCTTTCGGGCATGCTGCTGATCGCATCGCGGCAATTGCTGGTACTGCTGGTGGGCGCGCTGGGCGGAGCGGCGCTGGCGGGCATTTACCGCGTGGCGGCGCAACTGGGCGAAGGCCTGCTCAAGCTGGCGCAGGCGCTGCTGCGCGCCACCTATCCCGAACTTGTCCGCTCTCCCGAAGCGGCGCGCGCCATCGTGCGGCGCATCACCATCATCGCCGTGATTACCGGGATCGGCGCGATATTGTTCGCGCTGCTGGCGGGCCGCTGGCTGATCGGCGTGATTGCCGGGCCCGATTTCATCGCCGCCTATACGCCCATGATCCTGCTGTCGGCTGCCGCTGCGATAGAGCTGGTGGGTGCCAGTCTGGAGGCGCTGCTGGTGGCGCGCGGACGGGCATTCACCAATTTCCTGCTGCGCGCCGTGCCCACCGCCGCCGCGCTGGTCGCGCTGATCTGGCTGATCGACATTCACGGCTCTGCCGGCGCTGCCATGGCGGTGCTGGCCGCCAGCGTCACCACGGTGGCGGGCCTGGCCATCGTCAACCGCCGCACGGATTGACCTTCAAGGATCAGGAACTGGCTGGGGCGGCAGGATTGTCTTCGCCCTGCGGGCTCGTTCATCTTCGATTCCGAACCTGCGGTTCGATCCTTCTGCAAGGTCATTCGAAGGAATTGGCTGGGGCGGCAGGATTCGAACCTGCGCATGGCGGCACCAAAAGCCGCTGCCTTACCGCTTGGCCACGCCCCAGCACGGATGCGCCCATATAGAGCGCCCGCCGCAGATGAAAAGGGTGCGTTTGGGGTCGCGGGACCTTGTCCACCGTCCAGACCGGATGTTTTTCTGGCCCGAACACTGGCAGCGAAGGCTCCCGTCTCGGCCTGCGAAAGCAACGGCGGACAAACGGCAAACCTATTTGGCCGCGTCCGGGAAATGGTCTATGTTTCAAAAAAATAAAACAGGTGGGAGGATCAAATGAAAATCAGTCAAACACGTGCGTTTGCCGGGGTTTCGGCTCTGGCGGTTGCAATCTCCATGTCCGCGCCGGTTGCGGCGCAGCAGCAGGACGATCCTGCCGCGCAGGAAGGCGAAGCGTCGCAGGGCGGCAATACCATTGTGGTGACGGGCCTTCGCCGCGCCGATTCCCTGCAGGATACGCCGGTTGCGATTACCGCTTTCGGGGCCGAGACGATCGACAATGCGCGCATCCTGCGCCCGGCCGATTTCGTGGCGCTGACGCCCAACGTCAATCTGGTGGAAACGCAGAACGCGGGTAATGCCTTCGTCATCATTCGCGGCATTACCCAGGCCCGCAACAGCGAGCCATCGGTGGCGGTGGTTGTCGATGGCGTGTTGCAGGTCAATCCGGCCCAGTTCAACCAGCAGTTGTTCGATATCGAACAGATCGAAGTGCTCAAGGGTCCGCAGGGCGCGCTGTATGGCCGCAACGCCATTGGCGGGGCGATCATCGTCACCACCAAGGAGCCGGGCGACCAGCTGGAGGGCAATCTTACCGCCGGGATCGACAATGGCTTTGGCTTTTCCCTGCGCGGCGGGGTGAGCGGTCCGGTGGGCGAAACCGGCGGTTTCCGCCTGTCGGGTGCGTTCCAGGACACGGACGGATACATCCCCAATACCTATCTGGGCGAGGAGGCCGATCCGGTCCAGAACCTCTCGCTGCGCGGGCGGCTGATGTTCGACCTGAATGACAATATCGAGCTCGACCTGCGGGCATCGATGGACCAGCTGCGCACGCAGGCGCTGTATTTCAACATCGTCAACGATGTGAATGACACCAGCCTGCCGGTGCAGGTCAACAATGCCGGACAGAATGACCGCGATATCTACAATATCTCGGCCAAGCTCACCTTCGAAGGGGACGGCTTCACCGTCACCTCGATCACCTCGTATGACTGGCTGGAAGAAATCCTTACCGGCGACGCCTTCGACTTCCGCCCGATAGAGGAGAGCTTCTTCTTCCGTCCGGCGGATTCGCCCTTCGGTTTCGGCCTGGGTCTGGGCTTCGACCTCAACCAGAGCCAGTTCCTGGATGTTGAGGCTTTCAGCCAGGAAGTGCGCTTTGAATCGCCTTCCAATCAGGATCTGTTCTGGATGTTCGGCGGCTATCTGATCGCCACCGACCGCTATATCTCCACCGGCAACATGGTGGATACCGGCGCGGGCGTGTTCCCCGTGTACCGTGAGCCGAGCACCAACCCGCTCAACCCGCAATCCAGCTTTCTGGCCGATGAGCAGGACAATTTCGCCTGGGCGCTGTTCGCCAACGTGGGCTATCAGTTCAGCGACATGTTCCGCGCCGATGCCTCGCTGCGCTACGATCACGACAAGCGCCGCCAGACCACGCTGACCCCCACCGCCTTCCTGCCCAATGTGCCCGGCTTCCCGCAGGGCGCGACAGGCGATGTGCGCCAGATCAGCTTCGACGATCTGCAACCCAAGGTAACGCTGACCTACACGCCCACCGATGAGGTGACGCTGTATGGCGGCTATTCGCGCGGCTTCCGTTCGGGCGGTTTCAACCAGACGGGCGTGGGCGGCGTGGCCTTCGACAATGGCATTGTCGGCGTATCGGACATCTATGATGCGGAAACGGCCGACACCTTCGAACTGGGCTTCAAGTCCCAGCTTCTGGACCGCATGCTCACCTTGAACGGCGCGGTCTACACCACGACATCGAAGAACAGCTATTTCTTCGTCTTCCTTGCGGCAAACTCCACGCAGAACCTGGGCAATGTGCCCAAGACCAAGATCAAGGGGCTGGAACTGGAAGCCACGCTGCGGCCTGCCCGCGATGTTGAGCTTTCTGCCGCATGGGGTCTCACGTGGAGCGATATCAAGGCCTTCCCCGATCCCACCGTGATCGGCAATGAAGCGCCGCTGATCTCCCGCTCCACCGTCAATCTGGGGGCGCAGTTCACGCCTGCGCTGACCGACAATCTCGATCTGCTGATGCGTGTCGATTATCGCCGGACCGGGCGGACGTGGTGGGATGTGCCCAATTCCACGGTGCGCAATCCGGTCAATCTGGTGAATGCCCGTGTGGGCGTGGAGAATGACAGCTGGGGGCTGTATGCCTTCGCCAGCAATTTGTTCAACGAGGAGTATAACGCCGAGTTCTCACCCGGCGGCTTCGTGTTCAAGGCACGTCCGCGCATCTATGGGGCAGAGGCCAGCTTCCGCTTTTGATGCAAAACCGGCGGCGGGGGCTGGTGCCTCCGCCGCCGGTTTTCATCATCCGGCCTTGTAACACGTGGCCTAGACGTCGGCGCGCTTGCGCACCGGATCGAACAGGCTGCGATCCTCCACCTTGTCAAAATCGGCGGCGGAGTGGCGTTCTGCCATCGCCTGCGAATTGACGAGGCGCCCGCGGATTGCTCCGGGGCGCTTGTCGATGGCCTTTACCCAGCGGCCGACGTTTTCATATTCGTCCAGGCCCAGGAAGATATCGCAGCGGTTGTAAGCGCCGTGATAGAGGTTCCCCAGCCAGCAATAGGCGGCGATATCGGCAATCGAGTACTCGCCCGCCAGATATTCGGTCTTGCCCAGCTGGATGTTGGCGACATCGAACAGGCGCTTGGTTTCCATCGCATAGCGATCGATCGGGTATTTGTAGCGTTCGGGCGCATAGACATAGAAATGGCCAAAGCCGCCGCCGATGAAGGGCGCGCTGCCCATCTGCCACATCAGCCAGCTGAGCGTTTCGGCGCGCGCGGGATTGGTCTTGGGCAGCAGGAAATCGAACTTTTCCGCCAGATGGATCAGGATCGCACCGCTTTCGAACACGCGGAATGGTTCCGGCCCGCTCTTGTCGAGCAGGGCGGGGATCTTGGAATTGGGATTGAGATCGGTGAAGCCCGACCCGAACTGGTCACCTTCGAAAATCTTGATCAGCCAGGCATCATATTCCGCGCCCGAAAAACCCGCCTCCAGCAGCTCCTCGAACATGATCGTCACCTTCACCCCATTGGGCGTGCCCAGCGAATAGAGCTGGAACGGATGCTCGCCCTGCGGCAGCTCCTTTTCCATCCGCGCACCGGCGGTGGGACGGTTGACGCCGGAAAACTGGCCTCCGCTCTCGGTAGGGCTCCAGACCTTGGGCGGGGTATAGACATCGGACATTGGGCGTGCGCTCCTCAAACCTGCGTGGTCAATGCCAGCAAAGATCGGACTGCCTAGCGCGGCCTGCAAGCAAGGGAAAGTTTAACGGGGGCAGGGTTTTGCTTTGTGCGCCTGCCCGGCCTAAACCTCACCAGGCTGGGGGAGGATCAGATGACGGACAAGAGACGCGCATTCGGGCGATATTTCGATAATCCCGATGACCTGTTCAACTGGCTGAATCAGGCCGTGTTCGGCACGGCGGTGATGAATGCCCTCAACCGCGCGGGCGTGACGGCGCGGATTCTGGAGGGACCGGTCAGCGTGGCCGAGCTGGCCGACGCAGGCGACATTCCGGCGGACCTGCTGGGCCGCATGATCGATTTCCTGGCGGCGCATGAAATGCTGGAACTGGACGCGGACGGACTGGTGCGGGGCAGCAGCCGCACCGCCATGATGCTGGAAGCATCGGGCTTTCTGACCAATGTCGAGATATCCGGCCGCGCCTGCGCGCAATTATTGCCGGCCCTGCGCGAAGGAAAGACCCCGTTCGAGAAGGCTTATGGCGAACCGGTGTTCGACTATTTTCATTCGCATCCCGACATGGCGGCCGGTTTCGGCCAGTTCATGGGCTTCATGACGCGGCGTGTGCAGCGTTTCATCTTCTCTCAGCACCGCTTCCAGCCGTTTGAGACCGTGGCCGATATCGGCGGCAGCATGGGCGATATGCTGCTGGCCATTCTGGGCGAATATCCCGGCACCAGGGGCATCGTGTTCGACCGGCCCGACGTGATCGAAATCGCCCGCCCGAAAGTGGAGGCATCCCCTCTGGCGGAGCGGGTGGAGCTGGTGGGCGGCAGTTTCTTTGAAGCAGTGCCAGCGGCCGATCTCTATATCCTCAAGCAGATCCTGCACGATTGGGACGATGAGGAATGCCGGCGAATCCTGGGCAGCATCAGGGCGGCGATGAAGCCGGGCGCAAGGCTGGCTGTGATCGATCACCTGCTGTCCGATATTCCTCAGCCCGATGAGAGCATCGGCACCGATATCGCGATGATGGTGTGGGACACGGGGCGCGAACGCAAACAATCGGATTTCGAGGCCCTGTTCACCTCCGCCGGTTTCCGCATCGACCGCGTGACGCCCAATCCCAATGGCCACAGCGTGATCGAAGTGGTGCCGGTCTAGTCCGGGACTGGCGACCACTGCGCAAATGTTGCCGCCTGGCCGTGTCGCTGGCCAGCTTCGTCGATCAGATTCCACACCACCGCATTCTCGATGACAAAGCGCGTGCCATCCGCCGCGATGCGGATACCGCGATAGTTCGTCACCATGTCCTCCGCTTCCAGCTGGGCGAGCATGGCGGCGCGCTCCTCGCGCAGGCCCGGCTCGGCGCTCTTGTAGCTGGGCAGGCCGATGAACCGGGCGGCGCTCATTCTGAACAGTTCCAGCGCCTGCGCGTTGGCATAGAAGAACAGCGGCGGGTCCTGCGGGCCGTGCGCCACGATGGCATTGGCGGCGCTCCACAGATCGCTGCCGGGCGGGACGAGCGGCCTGCCCGCCAGCCGGGCAAAGCTGCTCTCTATCAGGGTCAGCCTGTCACCCGCGCTGCGCTGCATGATCGCTCTGTCGCTCATGGCAGGTGGAATAGCGCGCAGCACCCTTGCGGGGAATGCTGCTTTTGCCCATCACGCGGGAATTGAGGGAGAGCGACTTGGCACAGCAGGCAGACATTATCGTTATCGGCGGCGGCAGCGCGGGCATGGCCATGGCCGTGCGGCTGGCCGAGGCGGGCAAGCGCGTCACGCTGGTGGAGGCGGGCAAGAGCCACAAGGACATCCGCTCCGCCGTGCCTGCCTTGATGAGCGGCATCGTCCACACGCCCGATTTTGACTGGATGTACAAGGCCGAGCCTGATGCGTCCGTTGGCGGGCGGCCCGATGTGTGGCCTGCGGGCAAGCGGCTGGGCGGGGGTTCGTCCATCAACGGAATGATGTTCATTCGCGGCCATTCCTATGATTATGACCGCTGGGCGCAGCTGGGCGCGTCCGGCTGGGACTATGCATCCGTGCTGCCCTACTTCCGCCGGATGGAGGATAATGAGCGCGGGGCTGATGACTATCGCGGGCAGGGCGGGCCGATTGCCGTGTCCGAAGTCCGCTCCCGCTACGATGTCACCGATCACTGGATAGACGCTGTGCAGCAGGCGGGCTTTCCACGCTCGCCCGATCTGAATGGCCAGCACAATGAAGGTGTGGATTATATCCAGCTCTCGCAGCGCGCGGGCCTGCGCTCCTCCACCGCTGCCGGATATCTGAAGAACAAGCCCGCCAGCCTGGAAATCCTGCTTGAGGCGCAGGTGCACAAGATCGAGATTACCGATGGCCGCGCCAGCGGGGTCACGCTCAAGCGCGCGGGCGCGTTGATCACACTGACCGCCAGCGAGGGCGTGGTGCTGTGCGCAGGCGCGCTCAACACCCCGCGCCTGCTGATGCTGTCGGGCATTGGCCCTGCCGATCACCTGCGTGAACACGGAATAGATGTGGTGGTGGATGCGCCGGGCGTGGGGCGCAATCTGCAGGAACATCCCGGCGTGCATCTGGTCAATGAAGTTGCCGCCCACACGCTCAACGATGACAGCCGCGGGCTGGCTGGCGTGCGCAGCGTGCTCAAATTCCTGTTCGCCCGCAAAGGCGCGCTGACCACCGGCATCGGCCATGCGCAGGCTTTCGTGCGCACGCGCGAAGGGCTGGATGCGCCCAATATCCAGCTGGCGTTCTCTGCCTTCGCCTTCGATGTCACGCCCACGGGCAATCTGGAGCTGCGCAAGGAAAGCTCCGTCTCCACCTTCGTGGCGCTGATGCGGCCAGAGGCGCGCGGGCGGCTGACGCTTGCCAGCGCCGATCCCGCCGCGCCGCCGCGTATCGAGCACCAGCTGCTGGGCGAGGCGGAGGATGAGGCGCAATTGATCGAGGGGCTGGAAATCGCCCGGCGGATCATGGCACAGGCCGCGATTGCGGGCGAAGTCACCAGCGAAGTGCGCCCCGGTGCCGCAGCTGTGGGGGCGGAGGCGCTGACGCCCTATGTGCGCGCCGCCACCATTCCCATGTACCATCCCGTCGGCACGGCCAGGATGGGTGCAGCCGATGATCCGATGGCCGTGCTCACGCCAGACGTGCGCGTAAAGGGCGTGGACGGGCTGTGGGTGGCCGATGCATCGATCATGCCGACAATTCCGCAGGGCAACACCAACGCCACCGCCATCATGATTGGCGAGCGGGCCAGCGCGCTGGTGCTGGAAGGGCTGAAACAGGGGTGAGGCGCCCGGGAATGTTAACATGGGCACGGTCAACAGGGGGATGGTCAACAAAATGTCATCAACTGTAATCTGGCTGTCATGTTGATCGGCTGTTGATGGGCCTGAAGGTGCCGCGCAGATTCGCTGGCGCCAGAACGGGTTCCTCACGTGCGGATTGCAGCTTTCCTCCTTGGTGTTTCATCGCTTTGCGCAGCCAGCGGCGCGCAGGCCGGGGACATTGCCGGCACGGTCTATGATGCACGCGGGGAGCCTGCCGCCGCCGTCCAGCTTGAAATTGCCGAGCTGGGCCTGACGACGGTGACGGGCGCGGATGGTTCCTATCGCTTTGCCGATGTGCTTGCGGGTGAGCACCGGATTGCGGTTTTGCAAGGGTCGCAGGCCATCCAGCGCGTGCTGGTGAATGTCGATGACGGCAGCGATGCCAGCCGCAATATCGTGATGGTTTCACGCCGCGCGGTGAATGGTTTCCTCGGCTCCGCCTTCCCCGCAGAGGCTGAGGACGGGACCGGAGAGCAGGCCTTTTCCCGTGCGCTGGAACTGGCCGATCAGATGACCCGTGAAATCCCGATGGGCGAAGCGCGCGAATGGCGCTGGCGCGACCTCGACGGCTGATCGGAACTAGATTACCGCCTAGACTACAGGGCGCGCTGTCTGTTTGCCGCGGATCAGCGGATCATTCAGGAATGTGCCGAATGGAAACAGCGCGGCGATGAAGGTGCGCGCCCATTCCCAGCCGGAAAAGCCCTTGCCCGGAAGGCAGGCGATCATCGCCGCCAGATAGGCCAGCCAGGCCACGCCGTGCGTCATCCCCACAGGCGGCACCAGCATGGGATTACCCGCCCAGTATTTCAGCGGCATGGCCACCAGGAACAGGGCAATCGTGGTCACCCCTTCGACAAGGGCGATGATCCGGAAAATGCGCAACATCGATCAGCCCAGCCGCATGACCCAGCCGTGGCGGTCTGCCGCCCCGCCGCGCTGGATGGACACGAGCCGTTCGCGCAATTTGCTGGTCATCTGGCCAGGGCCGCCGCCGCCGATGGTGAACTCGCCATCCTTGCCCGCAACCTTGCCCACCGGCGTGACCACCGCAGCGGTGCCGCAGGCGAAGGTTTCGGTCAGCCGCCCGCTGCCCGCATCTTCGCGCCACTGGTCGAGACTGTAGCGTTCCTCGCGGATGTTCAGCCCTTCGTCGCGCGCCAGCGTCAGCAGGCTGTTGCGGGTGATGCCGGGCAGGATCGTGCCGGAAAGCGGCGGCGTGATGATGCTGCCGTCATCGAACACGAAGAACAGGTTCATGCCGCCCAGTTCCTCGATCCATTTGCGCTCCACCGCATCCAGGAACACCACCTGATCGTGACCCTTGGCGATGGCTTCGGCCTGCGGGACAAGGCTGGCGGCATAATTGCCGCCGCACTTGGCCGCACCCGTGCCGCCCGGCGCCGCGCGCGTGTAATCGCTCGAAACCCAGATGCTGACCGCCGGAGCGCCCGATTTGAAGTAATTGCCAGCCGGGGAAAGGATCACCAGGAACTTGTACTGCTTGGCCGGGCGCACGCCCAGGAATGGCTCATTGGCGAACATGAACGGGCGGATATACAGCGATCCGCCTTCCACCTGCGGGAACCAGTCGGCATCAGCGGTAACGACCTGGCGCACGGCTTCGATAAACAGCTCTTCGGGAATTTCCGGCATCGCCAGCCGGCGCGCGGAATCGTTGAAACGCTGGGCGTTCTGGTCGGGCCGGAACAGCGCCATCGATCCATCATCGAGGCGGTAGGCCTTCATCCCTTCGAAGATTTCCTGCGCGTAATGCAGCACCGATGCCGCGGGATCGAGCGCGATGGGGCCGCGCGGGCACAGCGTGGCATTGTGCCAGCCAGTTCCCTCATCCCAGTCGATAGAGACCATGTGATCGGTAAACACCTTGCCAAAGCCGGGATCGGCGATCGCCGCCGCGCGGGTGGCGGCATCGGTCGGGGCAGGGTGCTCGATACGGGCAAAATCGAGTGCGGGGGAATCCGCGAAAGTCGCCATTATTATCAATCCTTACAAATCAGGCGTCAGATATGACCAATTATTCCAAATTGGAAGCTGATTTTGAAATTTTCGTAAAAACCGCTATTCTTGCTGTTCGACTGCTAGCGGGCAAAGTGGCGAATAGAAAGTGGACATGCATGCAAGGTGTGCAGCGACAGTGTATGACCGTCTTCCAGCCAACCGATTCAAGTGGAGGAGGAACGCATGTCTGACCAGAATGACAAGGAAGCGATCGCCAAGAAGGAAGCCGCTGCCATAGCCGCCAGGAAGGAAGCCGCCGACAAGAAGGCGGGTGCGGACGGCGGCCAGAAGAAATAGCGTCTGGCGCGGGCTGCGCCCACTCGCAGTGATTGCGATGGCCACAGGCAAAACGCCTTTCAATTGACAGACCGCAAATGAGAAGGGCGGCCCTCGCGAAACGAGGAACCGCCCTTTTCATGGTCAGCGGCCGGAAGTGCCGCCCACAAAGCCTCTACCGGTAATGTTTCTAGTACCGATAATGCCTTGTGTGGAACTGTACCGACCCCCTTGCTGAACCATGAGACATCGGATCACCTCCTTTCGCGCTATTAAGCCAACACCCCAAACCGTTTTACCGGGCCGTATCACCGTGGGCGAAGACCGCGTTAACCGCTGGCCTTGATTGCAGTTGTGAATCTTTGCCGGCCACAAAACAAGACTTGTAAAAATCTTTTTCACAGTCAGAATTGTTGCTTCGCACAAATTCTATCGGCAATCCTCGATCACGCGGGTGATTTCGGGATAGGCTGGCGGATAGATCGGAGCCGCGCCTGTCACGCCCACGGCAAAATGGCCGCGTGAAAAGGCGATGGCGTCAAGGAAGCGATCGCTGCCCTCAAATGCCCAGGTCACACTCGCGCCGTCCTGCCCGCGGGTGAGATTGGCGGCACGCTGCGCGGTTTCCGTGCGGATATCCATTCTGGGTGCTTCGGGCAGGCCTTGCGCCGGGCGCCCGATCAGCACCCGCCTGGTGTCTGTGTAACAGCCGATCACCAGCAACGTCGCGCCGCTGTCATCGATGAAACGCGCGCCGGAGCCGCCTTCATTCCGGACATAGGTCCAGTCGCCCGCCGTGCGCGGCTGCTCTGCCCAGTCATCCGGCAGCGGCAGGATGGGCACGACCGAGATCGTCGGAGGCGGGGGCGGCGGCGCGCTGACTGGCGCGGGGGCCGGGCTGGGCGCGGGTGCCTGTTCGCTCGATGCCGGGATACAGGCAGACAGCGCCATGCAGGCAAGGCCCGCCAGCGCCGCCGAAAAAGGACTGCGTGTCAGCACTGGCCTCATGCGCAGGCCTCGAACACGCGGCGGATGCCGGGTGCCGTGGGCAGGCGCAGGATCGATCCATCGGGGGCGGTGATGGACACGGCCTGGCCGGGCATCACGAAGCCGCCGAACACCGGTGCATCGCGCGCAATATCGGCGCGCATCATCGGCAGCGTGCCGCCGGTGGAGACCATATCCAGCCGCGCGGCGGTGCCGCCCGCTTCGATCACATAAGGCTGCGTGCCATCGGAACTGCCCGCCACCGTCATGCTCAGCGCGCGGCTGGCGGTGGTGCAGGCGATCACCACCAGCGCATCGCTTCCCGCCGGGCCAAAGCTGGCGCTCGCCCCGTTGGCATCTTCCGAAATCGTCCATTGTCCTTCGGCCAGCGGAGAGCCATCGGGCGCGGCGGTGGCAACAGGGGTGGAGGTGAGCACAGGCTCGGGAGCCTGCACTTCTTCCTCGCTCACATCCTCACCGGAGGAGCAGGCGGCCAGAAGTGCCGTGCCGATGAAAAGGGCCGAAATGCTGCGTAAATGCATGGGTCTGCAATCCTTCAGTCTCAACAAAATGGCGCCCATCTGCCTTATCATTATGACAATTCAAATCTGGCGCGAGAGCGCATCGCCCCCTATCGCCCTTCCCATGGCCACAGGCAAGAACGTAGCAGGCAAGACCGCCAGGAAAAGGATCGATCAGCTGCTGGTCGATCTGGGGCATGCGGATAGCCGCGCCCGCGCGCAGGCGCTGGTGATGGCGGGCCTCGTGTTCGTGAAGGAACAGCGCGTGGCCAAGCCGGGCCAGCAGGTTCCGGTGGATGCCGAGATTGTCCTCAAGGGCCGCGATCATCCCTGGGTCGGGCGCGGCGGGGTCAAGCTGGACGGTGCGATCAAGCATTTCGGACTCGATCCGTCTGGCGCGGTGGCAATGGATATCGGCTCCTCCACCGGCGGGTTCACGCAGGTGCTGTTGCATCACGGGGCACAGCATGTGTTCGCGGTGGATGTCGGCACCAACCAGCTGGACTGGAAGCTGCGCGGCGATGACCGCATCACCGTGCTGGAACAGACCAATGCCCGTGCGCTGACCGCCGATATCATCAATCGGTCCTGCAACTGGGTGGTGTGCGATGCATCGTTCATTTCGCTGCGCAAGGTGCTGGAAGTGCCGCTGCAACTGGCTGCGCCCACATGCCAGCTGGTGGCGCTGATCAAGCCGCAGTTCGAAGTGGAGCGCGGCGAGGTGGGCAAGGGCGGCATCGTGCGCGATGAGGCGCTGCACCAGCGCGTGTGCGATGAGGTGCAGGCATGGCTGGAAGGCGAAGGCTGGCGGATCCAGGGCATCACCCAAAGCCCGATCAAGGGCACCGAAGGCAACGTGGAATTCCTCATATCGGCGCAGAGAGGCGGAGATTGACCGCTCGCACCCGGAATGCGGCCTTTCGCCCGCTTGCGCCAACAGCCCCGTGCGGTCACAATGACTTACGTGATTCTCGCGGCGTGAAACCGCCCGACATGCAGGAGCTTCAATGAACCGCCTCGCGTCCCCCGCGCAATTGCGCGCCAGCCTGCTTCGCTGGTCCCTGTTTCTGGTGCCAACCGTGCTGCTGCTGGGTTTCCTGTCCGGGCAAGTGGCTGGAAGCGCGGCGAATAATCCGTGGTTCGATGCGCTGGTAAAGCCCGCGATCTATCCGCCCCCCGCCACATTCGGCATTGTCTGGGCAACCCTCTACCTGATGATGGGCGTTGCGCTGGCGATGGTCTGCGCCGCTTGGGGTGCCCGCATGCGCGTGCTGGCGATCCTCGCCTTCGTGGTGCAATTCGCGCTCAATCTGGCGTGGTCGCCGATTTTCTTTGCGGAACATGACATTGCACTGGCGCTGGCGGTACTGATCGCGCTGGACGTGGCGCTGGCAGTGACTGTGTGGCTGTTCTGGAAAGTACGCCCGGCGGCCGGGATCATCCTGCTGCCCTATCTGGCGTGGGTGTTGTTTGCCAGCGTGCTCAACTGGCAGTTTCTTGACGCCAATCCCGATGCCAGCGAGATTGAGGTAAGCAACGCCGTGCAACGTTTCGAGTTGTGAAAGCTTGCCAAGAGCGCATCACAATACCAGATAGGTCCCATGCAAAGCGAAAACCCGATCATCGCCGACTTCGTCAAACTGGCCAACAGCGCGGCCGGCACCTTTGCGGGCATGACCCGCGAGGCGCGCGACACTGCGCGTGAGAAAATGAGGGAGGCCATGGGCGGCATGGATTTCGTCAGCCGCGAGGAATTTGACGCGGTCAAGGACATGGCCGCCAACGCGCGCGAAAAATGCGACGTGCTCGAAGCGAAGATCGCCGCGCTTGAGGCAAAGCTGGCCAAATAGGCCGCGCGGCCTGAGGGTGTGCCTGATGGTGCAGTCCGTCAGGCGCCAATCACCGCAAATGGCTCAGTTGCGCTGGAAGAAGCGTCCGGCCTCGTCATGCTGGGCCATGCGCAGGCAGCGCCCCACAACATCGGCATAATGCTCGCTCACCGCGCGTGT
This sequence comes from Alteraurantiacibacter aestuarii, assembly GCF_009827405.1. Taxonomy (GTDB): domain Bacteria; phylum Pseudomonadota; class Alphaproteobacteria; order Sphingomonadales; family Sphingomonadaceae; genus Alteraurantiacibacter; species Alteraurantiacibacter aestuarii. The sequence continues at coordinate 233,098 of NZ_WTYY01000002.1, read as the reverse complement.
CCGGCTCGCCCCGGGCGGCATCTCGCGCACGGCCAGGGTATCGGCCTGCATCGCTTCGATCTTTGCCGCGCGCAGGTCCAGCACGGTGTCGAGCGTATCTTCGGAGGAACTGGCAAGGTTCTGGGTGACCCAGCCTTGCAGGTCATCCTTGTGTACGCGGAACTGCGGCAATTCGCTGCACACATCGCCCATCGCCAGCAATTCGGCATAAAATTCCTGCTGCACCGGGCTGAGCGCGCCCTCCTGCGCCTGTAGCGGCGATGAAAGGCCCGCGCTGGCAAGCGCGGCTGCTGCCATGGCTGCAATCTTCAACATGATGCTTTCCTCTCCCCAGGGATGGGCCCGACAATATCGAAATACAGCCCCGCGCACAAATGCCACCTCCTTGCGGGCCGCTCTCCTTGCAGCTCTGGCGCGAAAGCGGCACATGCATGATCCTATGCACATCCGCGCCCCCGCCATCCTCGTCGCATCCCGCCAGCATGGGGAAACTGCGGTCGTCGCGCGTTTCCTGACCGAGGAATACGGGCTGGTGGCGGCCTATGTCGCGGGCGGGCGCGGGCGGCAGCTGCGCCCGGTGATGATCCCCGGCAATCTGGTGGAGGTGCAGATCTCCGCCCGGTCTGAAAGTCAGCTGCCCTTTGCCAGACCCGAACTGATCGCCAGCCGCGGGCCTTTCATCACGGAGCCGCTGCTCGCCAGCGCCATTGGCTGGACCTGCGCGCTGACCGCCACCGCCCTGCCCGAACGCCAGCCCTACCCGCCGCTGCATTCGGCGCTGGGGGGGCTGCTCGATGCGATCTGCCAGGCACCGTCGGCGCGCGGCTGGACCAGTGCGCTGATCGGCTATGAGGTGCTGCTGCTGCGCGAGCTGGGCTATGGCGGGGAGGCCACCCGTCCCGAAGGCGACCTGCCGCAATTACTGGTGGAAATGGACGCTTTGGCGGCCCCGCTGGAGCACTACCTGCTTGCCGACAGGCGCGGCGATGTTATGGCCGCGCGCGCTCGCTTGAGAGAATTGCTGGGACGGATAATAGAATGAAAGTCGCCAAATGAAGATCGCATGTCTGGCCGGGGACGGTATCGGCCCGGAAATCATGGCAGAGGCCAAGAAGGTGCTGGCGGCACTGGATCTGCCCGATATCGAGACCGCTGACGCCGATGTCGGCGGCGCTGCCTACAAGGCGCATGGCCATCCCCTGCCGCCCGAGACGCTGGCGCTGTGCAAGGCCTCCGATGCCATATTGTTTGGCGCCGTGGGTGATCCCTCGTGTGACAATCTGGAGCGGCACCTGCGCCCCGAACAGGCCATTCTGGGCCTGCGCCAGGCGCTGACGCTGTTCGCCAACCTGCGCCCCGCCACCATGTTTCCGGGGCTGGAGGACATGTCTGCCCTGCGTCCTGAAGTGGCGCGCGAGATCGACCTGCTGATCGTACGCGAACTCAATGGCGATGTGTATTTTGGCGAAAAGGCCATCCGCACTCTGGATGACGGTCGCCGTCAGGGCTTCGATTTCATGTCCTATGCCGAGGACGAGGTGCGCCGCATCGCCCATGTGGCGTTCCGCGCCGCGCAGGGCCGCGACAAGCGTCTGTGCAGCGTGGACAAGGCCAATGTGCTGGAAACCAGCCAGCTGTGGCGCGACGTGGTGATAGAGACATCCGCCGAATATCCCGATGTCGAACTCAGCCACATGTATGTCGACAATGCCGCCATGCAGCTGGTCCGCAATCCCGGCCAGTTCGATGTGGTGGTAACGGGCAATCTGTTTGGCGACATCCTGTCTGACCAGGCGAGCATGTGCGTGGGCTCCATCGGCCTGCTCGCCAGCGCATCGCTGGGGGAAGCGCAGACGGACTTCGGCACTTTCGGACTGTATGAACCGATCCACGGCAGCGCGCCTGATATTGCCGGCACGGGCAAGGCCAATCCGATGGCCATGATCCTCAGCCTTGCGATGCTGCTGCGCCATTCGCTGGGGCTGGAGGCACAGGCGCAGCAAGTTGAGGCGGCAGTGGCAAAGGCGCTGGAAGCAGGCGTGAAGGGTGCCGATCTTGGCGGCGGCGCCGGAACTGCAGAAATCGGCGATGCGATCGTTGATCTTCTGTAAACCGTCAACGATCTGTTAGCATTAACCATGTACCGCACCGGCCCATGGACATGACGCACACAGATCTGCGCCCAGCTGCACAAAGCACCGCGCCAGTTGCCCTGCCGCTCGAACTCGCGGTGGTGCTGCCCACCCTGAACGAGAAGGGCAATATCGCCCCGATGGTTCGGCGGCTGGAAGACGCGCTTGGCCCTTCGGGCTGGGAAGCGGTGTTCGTCGATGACAATTCCACCGATGGCACCGCCGAAGAGGCACGCCGCATCGGCCAGAGCGATCCGCGCATCCGCGTGATCCAGCGCATTGGCCGGCGCGGTCTTGCCAGCGCCGCGATCGAGGGGATGTGCGCCACTGCCGCGCCTTTCGTGGCGGTGATGGACGCCGATCACCAGCACGATCCGGCGCTGCTGAAAGACATGCTCGCCGCAGTCAAATCGGGCGAGGCCGATCTCGCCTATGCCAGCCGTTTTGCCGAGGGCGGCAATGCCGATGGCCTGTCCAGCGCGGGCCGCGAAAAGGGCAGTCGCTTTGCCAATGCCATGGCGCGCAAGCTGACCGGCACCGAACTGACCGACGCGATGAGCGGATACTTCCTGCTGCGCACCGATCAGCTGCGCAAGCAGGCGCAACATCTTTCCGGCATTGGTTTCAAGATCATGCTCGACATTCTGGCGACGGCCAAGCCGCAGCTGACAGTAAAGGAATTCCCCTTGAAATTTGCCGAGCGCCTCGAAGGTGAAAGCAAGCTGGATCACGGCGTGGTCCTGGATTTCGTCGCCGGACTGTATGAGCGCTATTTCGGGCGCTACATCCCCACGCGCTTTGCCCTGTTCGGCACCGTGGGCGGGCTGGGCGTGTTCGTCCACATGGCCGTGCTGGCATCGCTTTTCCGCACCGGTCTGACAGGGTTCACCCTGGCAACGGCGGTGGCCACGATCGTGGCGATGACGTTCAATTTCTGGCTCAACAACCTGCTCACCTACCGCGACCAGAAGCTGTCGGGGCCAGAGGGTCTGTTCTATGGCTGGCTGAAATTCTGCGCCACCTGCGCCGTGGGTGCCTTCGCCAATGTGGCCGTATCATCGATGCTGGAAGCCAATGGCTTCCGCTGGTGGATCGCCGCGCTGGTGGGCGTGGTGCTGGCATCGGTGTGGAATTATGCCCTGTCCAGCAAGTTCGTGTGGGGCCGCTTCCGCTAAGTTTCTCGGAACCAGAAACGATTTCCATCCGTTCCAACGGACATGAAGGGCGCAAGGCTACGCCTCAAACCGTCAGGAGCAAGTCATGGAAATCATTGGTGTTCTGGTCCTTCTTCTGGACATTTACGCAATCTACAACGTGGTCACCAGCGGCGAATCCGTTGTCGGCAAGCTGCTGTGGTCGCTGGGTATCATCGTCTTCCCGGTGGTGGGCTTCATCGCCTGGATGCTGGTCGGCCCCAAGGGCGGCGGCCGCGCTGTCGTCTAACGCCGTACAACAAGCCTGAGGCTGCAAACGCCGCAGTGGTGCGGGACATCCCGCGCTGCTGCGGCGCAGTGCATTTACCGGGCTGAAGATCAGCGCCAGCCGGGCAACCACGCCCAGCGCAGGAACGCCATCTCGCCGTCCAGCGGGGCCGCGGTGAGAATGGGGTAGAACCACGCGAACAGCGCGGCAGATCCGCCAACGATGACGGCAGGGGCAAGCCGCTCCCCCCTTTGCCACAATCGCTGCGTCGCCAGCGCCAGCGCCGCCATGCCAAAGCAGTGCGGCAGCAGGTAATGATAATAGAATTGCACCGGCTTGGGGGCCACGATCCACAGGCCCAGGCTGACCGCATACAGCAGTGCCAGCGCCATGCAGTCCCGCCGCCCGTCCTTCCATCCTGCCCACGCACACCACGCCAGCGCGGGCAGGGCCAGCAGCGATGACAGTGGATTGCCGATCAGCAGCACGCCGCGCTGCGCTCCGTCCGCCTGTTCATACAGATACCAGATCGCCCGCCAGTTGCTCGCCCATTGCCACCACTGGCTCTGATAGGGATGCGGCTTGAGCACCTGCGTCTGCAGGTCGAGCATTTGCGCATGCAGCGCGATCAGGCCCGATGGATTGCCCGAAACCTCGGCATAGAACAGGAACGGCCAGTAGCTGAGCGCATAGATGGCGAGCGGCACCAGCCCCAGCCAGATGGCCGCCTCCCACAAGGTCATGCCGCCAATCGGCCAGCCGCGATTGCTGGTGAGAAAGTGCCATTTTGCCTGCCATGTGCGGGCGATGATGAAGGCGAGGCCGGGCATCATCGCTAGCGGAATGGCGTTCCACTTGCAGGCCATCGCCGCGCCCAGGGCAACGCCGGCAATCGCCAGCCGCCAGCGCGCGGTCTCATGCTCTCGCACCGCGCCCGCGCACATCCACAGCGCCAGCAGCATGAAGCCCGCCATGAAGATATCGAGCATGGCAATGCGCGCCTGCACCAGCAGCGGAAAGCCGGTGATCAGGAAGAAGCCTGTCAGCACGCTGGCTGCCCGGGTGGCGCTGGCGAACCACATGGCGCGCATCCCGGCAAACACCGCCAGCGTGCCAAATATCAGCGACATGATCCGCCAGCCGAGCGTATTGTCGCCAAACACCAGCACGCCCAGTGCGATCATCTGCTTGCCCAGCGGCGGGTGTTCCAGATTGGTGGCGGTGGACAAATCCAGCAGATTGCGCACGGCAGGCAGGTAATGCACTTCATCAAAGAACAGAGCGGAGGGCAGGGTCAGCCGCACTGCGCACAACCCCGCAAACAGCGCCGCTAGCGCGATGTTCCAGCGGATCGGATCAACGGGATGCGGGGGCGCTTCGCTCATCACCGCTGGCGATAGCATTCCCGCAGCCCAACACAAACGCCGATCAACCGGCCTTGGAACTTCACGCCTTACCGTGCCTTTTTAAGCATATGACTGATAATCTTTACCTGTTGTGGTTCGATAATCCCGAAGGCCTGCCGTCCGGCTTTGATTTTCACGGCGATGCGCAGGCGCTAGCTGATGGCATGTGGCTGGTTCGATCCGACCTTACCCGTTCAAAGCTCTATCACCGGGCCAAGTGGCAATTGCCCGATGACGCTCCGCTGCTGCTGGCCCCTCTGGCCGATGACCGCGATGGCTGGCCCAAGTTCAAGGGGCTGGAGGTGGGTGCGCTCAAGTGGTTGCGTCAGGGCGAGACATAGGAGCACGCTTGCCCGCCGCGCGCAGTGCCACTAAACGCGCAACCCATGAAAAAGACCACCGGCACAGATCGCTCCATCACTTCCAACTGGCGCCCGGCCACGCGCGCCGTGCGTGCGGGCACATGGCGCAGCGAACAGGGCGAGACGAGCGAGGCGCTGTTCCTCACCAGCGGCTATACCTATGACGATGCCGCCACGGTAGCCGCGCGCTTTGCGGGTGAGGCCGAGGGCATGACCTATTCGCGCCTGCAGAACCCCACCGTGGCGATGTGCGAGGAGCGTATCGCTTCGCTGGAAGGGGCCGAGGCATGCCGCATGCAGGCCACCGGCATGGCCGCCATGACCACAGCCCTGCTGTGCCAGCTTTCCGCAGGCGACCACGTTGTCGCCGGGCGCGCCGCCTTTGGTTCGTGCCGCTGGCTGGTGGACACTCTGCTGCCCAAATTCGGGATCGAGACCACCATTGTGGATGCGCGCGACAATTCCGCATGGGAAGCCGCGATCAGGCCGAATACCAAGGTGTTCTTCTTTGAGACTCCGGCCAATCCGACGATGGATATTGCCGATCTGGCGTTCATCTGCGGTCTGGCCCGCGCGCATGGCATCACCAGCGTGGTGGATAATGCCTTTGCCACCGCCGCCTTGCAGCGACCGATGGAATTTGGCGCCGATGTCGTCGCCTATTCCGCCACCAAGCTGATGGACGGGCAGGGGCGCGTGCTGGCCGGGGCCGTGTGCGGAAGCGCGCAGTGGATCAATGACGTGCTGCTGCCGTTCCAGCGCAACACCGGCCCCAATTGCTCACCCTTCAACGCATGGGTGGTGATGAAGGGTCTGGAAACGCTCGACCTGCGGGCCCAACGGCAGAGCGAGAACGCGCTGCAAGTGGCCCGCGCCATCGAAGGCCGCGTGCCGACCATGCTCCACCCCGGCCTGCCCAGCCATCCGCAGCACGATCTGGCGACCAGGCAGATGGACAATTTCGGCCCGATCTTCAGCTTCGTGGTCGATGGCAGGGCGCAGGCGCACGCCATTCTGGATGCGCTGGAACTGGTCGATATCTCCAACAATATCGGCGATTCCAAATCGCTGATGTGCCACCCCGCCAGCACCACCCACGCCAACATGGGCGAGGAGGGCCGCGATGCGATGGGCGTGTTCGAAGGCATGCTGCGCATCAATGTCGGGCTGGAAGACCCCCTCGACGTGATCGAGGATCTGGATCAGGCACTGGGCAAGGCCGGGCTGTAACCCACCGTCAACAATTTGAATTCCCTTGCGTCACAGCCTCATATATCTGTGATCGCTGGAAAATAACATACGGGCTGGGACGCATGGCACGTGGCTGAAATTTCGGATTTCTACGCGGCACTGGTCGAATCGACCGATGACGCGATCGTGGCCAAGGACGTCAATGGCACGGTGTTGTCATGGAACCCTGCTGCGGTGCGCCTGTTCGGCTATTCCGAAGCAGAGATGGTCGGCCAGTCGATCGTGCAATTGCTGCCGGATGACAGGCTGGACGAGGAAGTGAATATCCTCACCCGCATCCGCGCAGGCGAACGCGTGGGCCAGTTCTTCACCAAGCGTCGGCACAAGTCGGGCAGGCTGATCGATGTTTCGGTCACCGTCTCGCCTGTGCATGACAAGGACGGCAATGTTGTCGGGGCGAGCAAGATCGCCCGAGATGCAACGCAGGTTCTGGAGCGCGAGCGGCGGTTGCGTCAGAGCGAGGCGCGCTTCCACATGCTGGCGGACAATATCGCCCCTTTTGCCTGGATCGCCGAGCCCAGTGGCAACATCATCTGGTACAACAAGCGCTGGTACGATTACACCGGCACCACGCTTGAGGATATGCGCGGCTGGGGCTGGACCAAGGTGCATCACCCCGATCACGTGGACCGCGTGCGCGAGCATATCAAATCCTGCTTCGAAAGCGGTGAGGAGTGGGAGGATACCTTCCCGCTGCGATCGAAGGAAGGCGAGTATCGCTGGTTCCTCAGCCGCGCCAAGCCGATCAGGGAAGAACACGGCAATATCATCTGGTGGTTCGGCACCAATACGGACATTACCGAGCAGCGCGAACAGGCAGAGCAGATCCGCCTGTTGCTGATGGAAGTGAACCACCGTTCCAAGAACATGCTGTCCACAATCCAGGCGCTGATCCGCCGCAGCGTGAAGGATAATGACGGCTTCATCGCCCGCTTTCAGGACCGGATACGCAGTCTGGCGGTGAATCAGGACATATTGGTGCGGCGCGAATGGCGGGAAGTTCCGGTGGAAGAGCTGGCGCGCCTGCAACTGGCATTCGTGATGGATGCTCCCGGTGAGATCACCATCAGCGGATCGGAATTTCCGCTCAACCCCCGCGCGGCGGAGATCATCGGCATGGCACTGCATGAACTGGCCACCAACTCGCTCAAATATGGCGCCTTGTCGGCGGGTGGCGGGCAGGTGTCGATCGGCTGGGAAGTGGACGAAGAGGGCGGGCTTTTCTCCATGCACTGGACCGAATCCGGCGGCCCGCAGGTTACCGCTCCCGAGCAGACCGGCTTTGGCAGCACGCTGATTGCCGAGGTGCCACGGCGGTTCTTTGGCGGGGAGGCGGGCATTGACTATGCCAGCAGCGGGATCAGCTGGTCGCTCAAGGCACCGCTGGCGATGATCAGGGCAGGACTTTCGCAATCGGCTGCGACGAATTGAGTGCTGGCCCCTTGCCGCGGGCGTCAAACCCGTTACGCTCCCGACTCATGAAGATCAAAGACGCCATGAACCTGCTGTTCCAGCATGTCGCCATCACGGCCGGCGTGACGGTGCGCGTGTCGGTAAACTTCATGCCCGAGCAATCGCGCGTGGAGGCCGGGCGGTGGTTCTGGGTCTACCATATCCGGCTGGAGAACAACCGGGAAGACACGGTGCAGCTGCGCACACGCCACTGGCGCATCACCGATTCGCGCGGAATGGTGAATGTGGTCGATGGTGAGGGTGTGGTTGGCGAAACGCCGATTCTGGCTCCCGGCCAGACGCATGATTACGTGTCCGGCTGCGAACTCACCACCAATTACGGCGCGATGGAAGGCCATTTCACCTTTGCGCAAAGCGACGGCACCCTGTTCGAAGTGGCGATCCCCTTCTTCCCGCTGTCCGCTCCGGCAGAGACGATCTGACCTGGGTCAGGCCAAGCCAGGCTTAGCCTGACTCCGCCCAACTCAGCCCAACTCAGCTCAGGTCCGGTCAAACTGGCTCAGCGTACCCGCGCGGGCGCCACAATCACCGCATTGGCCAGCAGCAGGTCCAGCCCGTCCAGATATCCGCGCACGGTGGGATCATGGGTGAAGCCGATGGCCAGCCCGCTGCCCGCACCCTGCGCCATCAGGAACGGCTTGAAGGCCATCTGGCGGCGGTTTTCGTCCCACACATAACCGCTCGCCAGCAGGCTATCGGCGGCAGCAAAGCGCACCACATTCATGCCATCGTCGCGGTTGAGCGGGGCAAACACCAGATCGCCCGATGCAAATACCACCGGCGCGGCATCGTCATATCCGGCGGACAGGAAATTGTCGGAATCGATGGCGGTGTGGAGCAGCGCGCCGGGCAGCGTATCGGGCCGGCGGGCGTTGTCGGCTATGGCCGCGCGATAGGCGGCCTCGTCTGCGATGGCTTCACCCGCCACCATCGTTGCGGGGTTTTCCTCCTCCTTGGAAGGCTCTCCGCCCAGCACGGTTTCGCGCGCGGTGGCGAACAGCGCATTCTCGCTGCCGGTGAAGCCGAGCATGGCATTGCCCAGCACCACCACCACGCCGCCTTCGCGGGCATAGGTGGCGATTGCGCCGCGTGCGGCTTCATCCAGGCTGCCTTCTGTTTCCGGCACGATCAGCACGTCATAGCGCGCCAGATCGGCCACGGGCAGGGTGCCGGAGCGGATCGGGGCGACGGGAATGCCCAGCCGCTGCTCCAGCGTATAGCGCGCAGAGCCGGCCGATGTCGGGTTGACGCCGTCATCCCACACCATCGCCACCTTGGGCATGGCGAGGCGCACGAAATGGTCCGAGCCAAGGTTTGGCCCGTCATCCACCCAGCCATTGTCCAGCGCCACCACTTCCGCGCCGATCTGGCGGGCGAGCGAGGTCAGATCGCCGATGGTGTCCGGGTTGTCGGCGCGGGAGAACACCACCGTGCCGCGCGGGAATTCGCGCGCGCCAATGGTGAATGCGGCATCGGTGGAGCGGCCCTCCAGCCCGGCAGCCAGCGCTTGCGCCACCAGCCTGACCTGGCCGCTGTCGGTCCACGGCACGGCCAGCCCGAAGGCGCCCGCGTCCGCCGCCATCGATGGCAGCGGGTCCTCTGCGGTGATGGCGGTCCCGCCCGCCACGGTGTTGCACAGCGCGACGTCGAGACCGGACATCATGCCCACGCTCCACGCCGTGGTGTCATACAGCTCATGCTCCAGATCGCGGTTGCGGCGCGATTCCTGTTCGGAAACGAAGTCCGCCGGCAAATCGGTATTGGCATCGAGCAGGCTGCGGATCAGCCGCGCCGCGCCCTGCCGGCGATCAACCGCCAGATAGCCGCGCGGATAATTGACCCCGCAGGCGCTGGCCGGGCCTTCGATGCGGCGCACGGCAATTCCCTGAAACGCCAGCCGCCGGGCGAGCTGTTCACCGTTCCACCGTCGCTGCGCCAGATCGATCACATAGTGGCCCGTGCCCGCCGCGCCGCCGATCGCGCTGCGGCGATAGTCGGCATAATCGTTCAGGAACATGTCGGCATTGCGCGCCACCGTTTCCGCCGTTGCCAGCGTGGTGATGAAGTGATTGCGCACCCCGTCGGCATAGGTCAGCATGGACCCGTCCGTGCGTTCCCACACCTGCCCGCGCGCGCTGGATTGCTCGTAAGTCATGGCGATCGAACCGTTCAGCGTGGGCCATGTGTCACCATAGCCTGGATAGAACAGGTCAAAGACCTCGCGCGTGTAATAGGTCTGTCCCAGCCCATCCATTGCAGCGGCCACATTGCGGCCCAGCAGCACCTGCTTGGCGCGCTGGCCCTGCGTGACATTGGGATTGAAGGGATCGGCGGATGGCGGGAAGAAATAGGACGAATCGCCGCCCATCTCATGCGCATCCACCAGCACCACCGGCTGCCATTCGCGCACGGCGGTGATCTTGCCGCGCGTTTCGGGCTGGGTCAGCGCAAACCAGTCACGGTTGAGGTCGAACAGGTAGTGGTTGAAACGGCCGCCCGGCCAGGGCTGGTCATGGCCCGCCGTATAGCGATCGGCGAAGGGCTGAATGCCCAGCTGCTCGCGGTACTTGTTGACGAAGCGGCCGCGCCCGTCGGGGTTCTGGCTGGGATCGATGATCACCACCGAATTGCCCATGATGGTATCGACCATCTCATCACCCTGTGCGGCCAGCAGGTGATAGGCCAGCACCAGCGCGGCATCGGTGGAGGAAATCTCGTCCCCGTGCACGCCATAGGACAGCCACGTTACCGGCAGGATATTCGACAGCGCCTGCGGGGAGGTGCCATTGGCCAGCTGCGACAGATCGGCGCGTACCGCATCGATGCGGGCCATGTTGGCGGCTGATGTGACCACCGCATAAACCAGCGGGCGACCTTCCCAGCTGGTGGCATACTGGACCAGACGGAACCGGTCCGGTGCAGCCTGTTCCAGCGCCCGCAAATAGCTCAGCGCCTCTTCGGGAGAGCTGATGCGCGTGCCGGTGGCGTGGCCCACCACCTGTTCCAGCGTCGGAACATCATCCGCAAAGCGCCCTTCCAGCAAGCTCTGTGCCTGCGCCGGATTGGCAGCAAGGCCGGCAAGGGCAAGTATGCAAAGGGAGAAGGCAGCAAGCAGGCGCTTCATGATATGCTCCGGCAGGAAAGGACGGTTGGCTGCTTCCTGTAGTTTCAGGTGCAATCGGTCAAGCTCTGTTGCGCTTGCCCCCGCAGGTCCGCCGCATTACAGCGCGGCTTCCCATGAAGCGCACCCATCTGCCCCTCAACGCCTTGCGCGTATTCGATGCCGCCGCGCGGCACCTGAGTTTCACCCGTGCAGCGGATGAGCTGGCGGTGACGCCTGCCGCCGTGGGCCAGCAGATCCGCGCGCTGGAAGATGTGCTGGGCGTGGTGCTGTTTCGGCGCACGTCAAAGGGGCTGGAACTGACCGATGAAGCGGTCAGCGGGCTTGATCCCTTGCGCGAAGGCTTCCTGCGCTTTGAGGAAAGCGTGCAGGCGATGCAGTCTGGCCAGTCCAGTTCCAACTATACTATCGCCGTGCCGCGCGAATTCTATTCCCAGTGGCTGGCCACGCGGCTTGCCAGTTTCCGCCAGAACAACCCCGAAGTGCGATATCAGCTGATCGCCGATGAGGATGCCGACTTTACCGAGGCCAACCTCGATGTCGCCATTCGGCTGGTGGAGGGACCGGGAGAGCTGGAAGGCGTGCAACTGGCCCCCGGACGCCGCGTGACTGTGGCCGCGCCCGGTGCCATCGCTTCAGGTGCCGCCGATGGCTGGATCAGCTGGCCCGCTTTCCCCGCGCCCGAAGGCACCGATGCATTGTTGCAGGTGGGCAATGCCGGACAGGCGCTGTCCTCCGCACTGGCGGGCCTTGGCCGCACGATCATGCCTTTCCCCCTGGTGGCGGAGGCGCTGGAGAATGGCCGCCTCATCAAGCTGGCCGAAGAAGAAGATTGCCGCCGCGCATACTGGCTGATCGCCCCGCGCCCGCAATGGCGGCAGAAGAAGGTCAAGGCGCTCGTCGAGCATCTGACTCAATAGGTGTTCGCCCGCGCATCCGCGCGTCCATCCTGTGACTGGACGGGCAGGCAGGCTGCCCCCGCTGCGGGCGACCGTTCGGCCTTGCGGTCGCTGCGTGAGCGTTTATCGCTCTCCACAATGGAAACCGTGCCGACCCTCACCACCACCCGCTTCACCATGCGGCCATTGCAGCCGGGCGATGAGCACGTGCTGTTCAAGTCCTACAGCGATCCCGATCTGATGCGGTACTGGAGCCGCGGTCCGTTCGACAATGTCAACGATTTGCGCAGCTGGTTGTTCGATCGCGGCTGGGGCGGGCGCACATGGGTGGCGGTGCCCCATGCCGGCGGCGATCCGGTGCTGCGCGTGATAGCCAGCGAGGCGGGACGGGAAATATCGGAAATCGGCTACATGATCGTGCCGGGGCATGAACGGCAGGGCATTGCCCGTGAATGCCTGACCGCGCTGATCACCCATCTGTTCCGGGTTGACGGCGTCCACCGCATCTTTGGCGATGTCGACCCGCGCAATATTCCCTCCAACCGTTTGCTGGAGGGGCTGGGCTTCACCCGCGAGGCGCATCTGCGCGATGCGATGAAGACGCATCTGGGCTGGTGCGACACGTGGCTATGGGGCCTGCTGGAAGATGAATGGAGCCTCTAGGCCCGATTAATCTTTGACCTGCTAGGCACAATATGGTGCCTGTGGGTGATTGCCCGCGCGGGCAATGATCTGAAGGGGGAATTACATGGTTTTCAGGATTGGCAAGGCTGCACTTCTGGCCGGCGCGGCGGCTATCCTCGCGCCCGTTTGTGCATCGGCACAAGATGTTCGCAATCTGGATGACGCAGCCAGCGAAGTGCGCATCTTTACCGATGAGGTGGGCACCACCCCTGTGCGATACCGCTATACCATCGCGCCCATGACATCGCTGCTGATCGATGTGATCCCGGCAGCAGGGTCGGACCTTGATCCGATGCTGACCGTCACCGATGTCGCCAGCGGCGAAGTGCTGGCCGAAGATGACGATGGCGGCGAAGGCCTGGCCTCACGCGCGCGCATCTTCTCGCAGGAAGGCCAGCAGATTGAAATCATGGTCAGTTCCTATGCCTTCTTCTCCGGAGAGGAGACCACCGGCAGGTTTGAGCTGCAATTGCGCCCCTCCGCCTATCGCCCCGCGCCCACCCGCGCGGTGAGCTTCGATTCCACCACGCGGGACACGCTGTCCGAAGGGACCAGCCACCTGTTCACCATCCACGGTGAGGAAGGCCAGCTGCTGGAAGTGGCGATGATCGCCAATGATGAGCTGATCGATCCCACGCTGTCGATCTTTCAGGGCAGCACGGCCGATGGCGAGCCGCTGGCCAGCAATGACGATGGCGGGGAAGGGCTGAACGCGCTGCTGCGTTTCGTCCTGCCCGAAAGCGGCACCTATACGATCAAGGCCGAACCATTCGAAGGCACGTCTGGCGAATACACCTTGCGCGTTGCCGCGGCGAGTTTCCCCGTCCTGCAATCGCCGCAGCAGGCGATCGGGCTGGGCGAGCGCCTGTCCGGTACGCTGGGAGAGGGGTATGAGAACGGTTCGATCGATCCCTCGCAGATCACCTACCAGCTGACCGAGGAAGCCATCGCCGCCATCCGCTCGGGCAGCGGAGAGGTGACCTTCAACATGACCACGCCGCTGTTTGCGGAGGATGACTTTGGCAGCAATGTCGATGCCTACCTCGAACTGGGGCTGGAGACGCCGATCGGCTTTGCCAGCCTGATGAGCGACGACGATGGCGGAGAAGGCCTCAATTCGCGCATCGCGATCGATCTTGGCCCGCTGGCGGATGAGCCGGGCTGGCTGGAACGGCTGCGCCTGCACGCCAGCTCCATCGGTTCGGGCGGTGCGTTCGAGATCGAGGTGGTCGAAGGCCTGCAACCTGTCGATGACGGTTTTGAAGGCGACGAGAACTATGATGGCGGCCCGCCGACATTCAGGCCTGCACCGGCAGACTGATTGCGCAGCCTCTGATCCCGGACCTCGGCATGACCGGGCCTGGTGAAGGGCGCAAGGTCGCTCAGATCCGGCAAGCGATGAAAAAGCCATGAAAAAGGGCCCCGATCCGCAGTGGATCGGGGCCTCTTTTTGATGTTCAGGCTACCGGATCAGATCCGGCCTGCATGACCCAGCTTATCAGCCGCCACCGAAGCCGGGGCGGGGGCCTACGCCCGGATCCCAGTCGAACGGCTGGGCAAAGCGTGCGCGGTCATCATTCTCGGCGGTCACCGCCTCTTCCTCGCCCGCGGCAATGCGCGCCTGCTGTGCGCGGCTGGCGCTGATATAGTCGCGCGGCATGTAATTGCCTTCATGGCAGGCATATTCGAAGAATTCATATTCCTCGTCACGCGACCACTCGATGCGGGTGGTCCAGGGCTGGGTATAGACCTCAGGGTCGGAATAGGTCAGCTCGTGCACGATGGCGTTGGGGCCGGTCATGGTCAGCCGCTCCACCGTCATCGCCTGCGTGCTCATGGGCACGGTGTTGAAGGCGGGAACATCCAGCGTGCCGGTGAACTGCGTGGCCATGTTGAGCGGGCTGGCAGAGCGCTTGGACACATCGTCGGTCGCCGCATCGCCGGAAACGATATTGGTCGTCTCGATCACCAGCGTCTTGCCTTCCCACCAGGCGCGTGAATTGCCCATCCAGGCTTCCACTGCATCGTCCCAGCCGGCGGCCTGCGCCTCTTCCTTGCTGTCATAGATCTTGATCACCCGCGTACCGAGCATTTCCAGCACGATGGTGATGTATCCCGGAGACTGGAACACGCGGATGCCGTTGTTGTAGCGGAACGGATACATGGAGGCGGGGAAGCCGCGCGACACGCAGCGGTCCCAGCTGTCAAAATCGTCCACCCAGTCATACGCCTGACCGGGCACCCAGCCGGAACGGCCTTCGCGGAACAGTTCCATGCCATGCGGCGTCAGGGCGGGCAGCTGGCCGTCTGCCGGGCTGACCAGCATGGAGGTGCGCTTGCCGAAATCGGCGCCTTCGAACCATTCGGCCAGGCCCTGCGTACCACCGGCACCGATGCCGTTTTCATTGGCCTGGGTGAAATTGCCGTCATTGCCGCGCGCTGCTGCCAGCCGCCGCTCGAATTCCTCATCCGTTACCCAGAAGCGGTTGCCATACTGGGCAGGGCGCTGGAACAGGATGCGGCCTTCGTTGAGCTTTTCAATCGGCCAGGTGCCAGTGAAATTATAGTCACCCCAGCTGGTCTTTTCCGGCGTGTAGTCGGTCGGCACCGGAGGCAGGACGGTGAGGTCCGCCGGGCGCGACTGGGCCATGGCGGCAGGTGCGGTAAATGCCACGGCCAGAGCGGCGGCGGCGATGGCGATACGTGAAGTAAGACCGTTGCGGGTCATGGTAAGGTTCCTCTCCCAAGGGTGTTTGCAGGGGAGTTTATGGGAGTTTTCTCCCGGAAGCCATACCTCTCGTTGACTTTGTTTGTAACAGTTTGTCACGTCCCCGGCGGCTGCCTGGCCGCGCGCTGGTCCTCCAGCAACACCTGCACCGCCTCCTCGCGCTGGCGAAACAGGTCGAGCTTGGCGTTGAGGCTTTCGAGCACACTGCGCTCATCGTGCGCCCGCTCCAGCTGGGATGCGGCCAGAACCTCTGCGCGGATGCGTTCATACAGCGGGTGGCCGGGGCGAATATCCGCGCCATAGCGATCCGCCCGGCGATTGCGCAGCAGGAACATCACCAGCGCCTCATTATGCCGCCGCTCGCTGCCCACCACCTTGCCCGCAGAGACCACCAGCCGCTCCTCCCCCTCGATTGCACGGGCCAGAGCGGTATCCTCCAGCCGCGCCACCCCCCGGTCCACCGCCGCATCCCACGCCGCATCAAACTCCTGCGCGCCGGGGCGCTTCCGCAGCTTGTACAGCGCCTCCATACTCGCGCCGATATGTTTGGCGGCAGAGGTGACAATGCCCGTGGCCGCCAGATGCGCAATAAAGGCCCGCTGCCGCTCCGCCGTGATCGAATTGCGGCGCGGAGCCGCATGCGGAACCGGCGCGAAATCCAGTAGCGGATCAGCGGGATCGAGTGCCTCACCGGAGCGGGTCGTCATATAGGACGTGCCCTGGCGGGCGATTTTGCGGGGGTTGCGTGTATTCATGCCATGAGCGCTGGCATAAGGGGACGGGTGTAGGAAAGCGTGGATATTTGTTGATCTAGTGATTGTAGTCATTTGAGTTAGATTTAAAGTTCAAGATAATTACTGTCTGTGTGGCATTGTAAGAATTGAGAATAGGCGGAGGCGAAATTGGACAAAGCCGAATTCGAAAAGGTGAAATCTGCGATAGACATGGCTATCGCTAGAATTCTCAATAAGGGTACAGACGATGTTTTTCGACCACCGATATTTTCACGCTCAATCGAGAGCAGCATTCTAGGAGAAAACGAAGACAGTTTCCGAAAAGAGGCTTATAATCAAACGCTTAAATTTCTTAAGTCCGCGAACCTTCAAGATGCTCGTATAGGTTCTGCTCGCCGCGGATTGGTCGCTAAAGACGAGAGTACCTTTAGAGAGGTGGCGTGGCTCGATCCTTTTGATGCAGTAAAGTATTTGGCTCTATCATTGCTTACTTTCGATAATATAGAGAGTAAAAGAATTAGCAAACAAGACAATGTGATACATTCACATAGAAAATCAGATCTTGCGGAGGAAATTTTTGACGCCAATTTTGGTTATGACAGTTTTAGAAGACGGTCTTCGGAACTTTCTTCTGAGCGAATTGGTAAATGGAAAATCATAACCGATATCGCAAATTTCTTCGATCGAATTGGCAATCACACCCTTGAAAACCATCTTCTCAATATTGGAATAGAGCCAAAATATGTCGCATTGATAAGGGAAGTGCTTCTGTTTTGGGCAGGTGATCGACGGAGCTTTGGTATTCCTGTTGGCTCGGATGCAAGTAGAATATTGTCCGAGGCAACACTTCTCCAGGTCGATCGAAAATTGAATGATTCGAACATTGTCTTTATTCGATACGTAGATGATTTTCGTATCTTTACAGAGACGCGCTTCGAGGCACTAAAGGCAGTCGAGTTATTGACAACTCTGCTGGCTGAAGAGGGTTTGTCGCTCAACAGTCGGAAGACGTCTATTTCGAAGATAGTTAATCCGGAAGAAGTGGCGGAGATTGCCAATCTTTTTCAGGGTGGTGAGCATGAGGCAATAGACCTCGAAAAAAAGATCGAAGTGCAGAGGCTGGCTCAGGTTAGCGGGAAAGGATCAATATCAAAATTTTATAAAGAACCAGGAAAAGATGCTCTAAAAAATATTAAGAAGATAGGAAAGGGGGCGATATTAAGTGAAATAAATATTTGTCAAGAACATGAGTTTGAGTCAAAGCTTAAGTTGGCAGTAAAATTTTTTGTTTACGTCGATCATGATGTTGAGATTCTTAAGTTATTACTGGATCGCAGGCTGACTGCCATCTTTTACATAGCTGACGCCCTTGTAAAGGAAGCTGCCAAATTTTCAGCAGAAGAGTGTGATGAAATCAGGCGCGTCCTATTTGATGAGATGGCTTGGGAGCATTGTGCCTACCCTCTTCAGGTGCCGGTTTTACGTCTTGCCGCGCATGATGCATTCAGAGAAACGCGCTATGTGCGCCAAATTGTGGACAATCACCTTCAATTGGACTGCATGCTCTTTTTTCGTGAAGTGGTGTCTCTGGGGTATCCTTGCCTAGACCGAGCGCGAATTCGTCGGCTTGCAATTCATGTTTTTGGTAATGTCCCTGAATTCGTGAGGCGCGCCATTTTTTTTGCGGTAAGAGAGCATCCCTCATTGTCAGATGATGAAAAGCGCCCCCTGCTTAAGAATATGAGGCAGCATGGCGATGACTGGTTCATTGAGTTAATGTGATTTTTGTATGATGTCAGTATTGTGCCACCGACCCCAATCCCGTCCCAAGTCGCGTTAATGCGAAACGGGAGTCCGCTCCTCCAACGTCAGATAGAGCAGGCCATTGTCGGTTAAGTCCCGCGCTCCAAACACCCCTCCCAAACCAACTTTGCGCGCGCGCAAAGCGTTGTCCGTCACAATAGGGCATTGAACACTCTCCATGGTCGCAAGCTGGGCTAACGCGCTTGTCGCGCAGGCCCTCCATGGATCGGGCCCCACGCTGGGTGGGGCGCAGATATGGAGACCCTTGATGAAACGCCCGCTCATTCTGCTCGGTCTGGCTGTTGCCGCTCCGCTGACGCTTGTCGGCTGCGCCAATCACATGACCTATGGCGTGGGGATGAGCTGGTACAGTCACCCTTACAGCGTGTGGTATGACGGGTTTTACGGACCGTTCTATGATGGCTACTGGGGGACGGACGGATATTTCTATTTCCGGCTCGACATGATCTCCAGCGCCTATCGCCGGGCCGATCCGGGCCATTTCTACCGCCAGCCTCCCGCGCGCAATATGGAGCGCTATCGCCATTATGAAGGCCGCTCATACGAGCCGCCGCGCGGAACGCGGATGCCCAATTACCCAGCGCGCGGTGACGGTAGCCGTGATCGGGACCGGCCGCGCGACCGGGACCGGGATTGACCGGAGGGGGGAATCACCCTAAAGGCCCGCTCGACCGAGACGGAGTTCGCTCCTCCTTGGTCAAACAGAGCTGAACATTGGCGGTTTTGTCCCATTTTTAATCGGGGGCCTTGCGGGGAGACTCGCCAAGGCTCCTTTTTCAATTGGGGTGGCCTGTCAAAGTAACCCGGTGCTCAAGTGCTCGGGTGGAGTGTTTTCGGCTCGTGCTTCACGGGATGTCGCCTTGCGGCGGCTCCCTTGTTTCGCTGGCTTCCCGCTTTCGCGGGAATGACGAAGCGGACGGAAGCGCGATCCAAGAACAATCCATTCGGGCCGGTAGTGCCTTCAGGCCAAACCGCCGATTTGCAGGGCCAGTCCTTGTGAGCCGTGTGGCCAGGCCGGAACCTCATCAATGTGAGAGCGGGTACCGCTTTCGCGCCCGGATGAGGTGACCTGCGATGATAATGTCGTCGTCGCAGCAAGCTAGGTGAAGAGAGAATATGCCGACGATCAACCAGCTGGTCCGCAAGGGCCGCGATCCCGTCAAGGCCAAGAGCAAAGTGCCTGCGATGGAAGAGAACCCCCAGAAGCGCGGTGTTTGCACCCGCGTTTACACCACCACGCCGAAGAAGCCGAACTCGGCTCTGCGCAAGGTGGCCAAGGTTCGTCTGACCAACCAGCGCGAAGTCATCGCCTACATCCCCGGTGAAGGCCACAACCTCCAGGAGCACTCCGTTGTGCTGATCCGTGGCGGCCGTGTGCGCGATCTTCCCGGTGTGCGTTACCATGTGCTGCGCGGCGTACTCGATACGCAGGGCGTGAAGGATCGCAAGCAGAGCCGTTCGAAGTACGGCGCGAAGCGTCCTAAGTAAGCTTTCGGGATAAGGAATTAAGATATGTCACGTCGTCGTCGTCCCGAAAAGCGGGTTATCCTGCCTGATCCCAAGTTTGGTGATGAGGTACTGTCCAAGTTCATGAACAACCTCATGCTGGACGGTAAGAAGTCCACTGCAGAGCGCATCGTTTATGGCGCGCTGGAAACGGTTGAGGCTCGCGCCAAGACCAATCCGGTGGAAACTTTCCATGAGGCCCTGAACAACATCAAGCCTTCGGTTGAAGTGCGCAGCCGCCGCGTTGGCGGTGCCACGTACCAGGTGCCTGTGGAAGTTCGCCCCGAGCGTGCCCAGGCGCTGGCCATTCGCTGGCTGATCGGTGCTGCCCGCGGCCGTGCGGAAACCACCATGGCTGCCCGTCTCTCGGCAGAGCTGATGGATGCTGCCAACAACCGCGGCAATGCCGTGAAGAAGCGCGAAGACACGCACCGCATGGCCGATGCCAACCGCGCGTTCAGCCACTATCGCTGGTAAGGACTGGCGCTGGTAGTGCTTCGCTGTTGAGGGCCGGGGGCGGCGTCCCCGGTCTTCAAGCGGTCACATTTATAACTATATGGGGCGCAGCCTGACCAGGGTTGCCCCTTACGAACCGAGGAATTTCACATGGCCCGCGACTATCCGCTGGAGCGCTATCGCAATATCGGCATCATGGCCCACATCGATGCCGGCAAGACCACGACTACCGAGCGTATCCTTTACTACACCGGCAAGTCCTACAAGATCGGCGAAGTGCACGATGGCGCTGCGACGATGGACTGGATGGAGCAGGAGCAGGAGCGCGGGATCACCATTACGTCTGCCGCGACGACCACTTTCTGGAAGGCGGAAGACGGCCAGGGCCCCGAGCACCGCATCAACATCATCGATACGCCCGGACACGTGGACTTCACCATCGAAGTCGAACGTTCGCTGCGCGTGCTCGATGGCGCGGTCGCCGTGTTTGACGGCGTTGCCGGCGTTGAGCCGCAGTCCGAAACCGTGTGGCGCCAGGCGGACAAGTACAAGGTTCCGCGGATGTGCTTCATCAACAAGCTGGATCGCACCGGCGCGGACTTCTATTACTGCGTGGACAGCATCGTGGAGCGCCTCGGCGCGAAGCCGCTGGTGCTCTATCTCCCGATCGGTGCGGAAGCTGATCTGCTCGGCGTTGTCGACCTGGTCAACAACCGCGGCATCGTGTGGGAAGACGAGAGCCTGGGCGCCACCTTCAACTATGTCGATATCCCGGCAGACATGGCCGAAAAGGCCGCCGAATATCGTGAGCGGATGATCGAGCTTGTCGTCGAACAGGATGACGAGATCATGGAAAGCTATCTGGAAGGCAACATCCCCGATGCGGCCACGCTGAAGCGCCTGATCCGCAAGGGTACGCTGGAGCAGGCTTTCGTGCCTGTTCTGTGTGGCTCTGCCTTCAAGAACAAGGGTGTTCAGCCGCTGCTCGACGCGGTGGTCGATTACATGCCCGCGCCGACCGACGTGGAAGCCATTCGCGGCGTGCTGCTCGACGGTGAAACCGAAGAAATGCGCCCGTCCAGGGATGACGCACCGTTCTCCGCACTGGCGTTCAAGATCATGAACGATCCGTTCGTCGGCTCGCTCACCTTCACCCGCATCTATTCGGGACGTCTGGCCAAGGGCACCGTGCTCAACTCGGTCAAGGACAAGAAGGAAAAGATCGGCCGCATGCTGCTGATGCATTCCAACAACCGCGAAGACATCGATGAGGCATTTGCCGGTGACATCGTCGCCATCGCTGGCCTGAAGGAAACCACCACCGGCGATACGCTGTGCGATCCTGCCAAGCCGATCATCCTCGAGCGGATGGAATTCCCCGAGCCGGTTATCGAGCTTTCGGTGGAGCCCAAGACCAAGGCCGACCAGGAAAAGATGGGCGTTGCCCTCAACCGCCTGGCTGCCGAGGATCCCTCGTTCCGCGTTTCGACCGATCATGAATCGGGCCAGACGATCATCAAGGGCATGGGCGAGCTTCACCTCGACATCCTGGTTGACCGCATGCGCCGCGAATTCAAGGTTGAGGCCAATGTCGGTGCACCGCAGGTGGCCTATCGTGAAAGCCTGGGTCGTTCCGTCGAAGTTACCTACACCCACAAGAAGCAGTCGGGTGGTTCGGGTCAGTTCGGTGAAGCCAAGGTCCGGGTCACCCCGGGTGAGCGCGGGCAGGGCATCGTCTTTGAAGATGTCATCAAGGGCGGCAATATTCCTCGCGAATATATCCCCTCGATCGAAAAGGGCATGCGCGAGCAGGCCGAAAGCGGCTATCTCGTTGGCTTCCCGATCATCGATTTCACCATCGAGCTGCTCGACGGCAAATACCATGACGTCGACTCCAGCACGGTGGCATTCGAAATCACCGGTCGCGGCGCCATGCGTGAAGCGGCTGAAAAGGCCGGCATCAAACTGCTTGAGCCGGTGATGAAGGTCGAAGTTGTGACGCCTGAAGAATATCTGGGTGACGTGATCGGCGATCTCAACTCCCGTCGTGGCCAGATTCAGGGCACCGACACGCGCGGCAACGCACAGGCGGTCGAGGCATTCGTGCCGCTGGCCAACATGTTCGGCTACGTGAATGAACTGCGTTCGTTCTCGCAGGGCCGCGCGCAGTACTCGATGCAGTTCTCCCATTATGACGAAGTGCCCGCGAATGTTGCGGCAGAGGTCAAGGAGAAGCTTGCGTAAGGCCGGCTCAACGTCTAGGGGCGGCGCCTGATTCAGCGGGTGCCCGCCTGATCTTTAAAAAATCAGATTCGAACTAAGAAGGTTATTGGAACAATGGCAAAGGCAAAATTCGAGCGGAACAAGCCGCACTGCAACATCGGCACCATCGGTCACGTCGATCACGGCAAGACCACGCTGACGGCCGCAATCACCAAGGTGATGGCTGAAATCCACGGCGGCGCTGCCGTCGACTTCGCCAACATCGACAAGGCTCCCGAAGAGCGCGAGCGCGGCATTACCATTTCGACCGCACACGTCGAATATGAAACCGCTGCACGTCACTATGCACACGTCGATTGCCCGGGCCACGCTGACTATGTGAAGAACATGATCACCGGTGCTGCCCAGATGGACGGCGCGATCCTGGTGGTGAACGCTGCCGACGGCCCCATGCCGCAGACCCGTGAGCACATCCTGCTCGCCCGTCAGGTCGGCGTGCCGGCTCTGGTCGTGTACATGAACAAGGTTGACCAGGTCGACGACGAGGAAATCCTCGAGCTGGTCGAACTGGAAATCCGCGAGCTGCTGTCCAGCTACGATTTCGACGGTGACAACATTCCGATCGTCAAGGGTTCCGCCCTGGCCGCTCTGGAAGGCCGTGACGATGAAATCGGCAAGAACTCCATCATCGCCCTGATGGACGCTGTTGACGAATTCATCCCGCAGCCCGACCGTCCGGTCGACAAGCCCTTCCTGATGCCGATCGAAGACGTGTTCTCGATCTCTGGTCGTGGTACGGTTGTGACCGGCCGCGTTGAGACCGGCATTGTGAATGTTGGCGACGAAGTTGAAATCGTCGGCATCAAGGACACTGCCAAGACCGTCGTGACCGGCGTGGAAATGTTCCGCAAGCTGCTCGATCGCGGTGAAGCTGGTGACAACATTGGCGCCCTGATCCGTGGCGTTGGCCGTGAAGAAGTTGAGCGTGGTCAGGTTCTGGCCAAGCCCGGCTCGGTCAACCCGCACACTGAATTCAGTGCCGAAGTCTACGTGCTGTCGAAGGATGAAGGTGGCCGTCACACGCCGTTCTTCGCCAACTACCGCCCGCAGTTCTACTTCCGCACCACCGACGTGACCGGCGAAGTGATCCTCCCCGAGGGCACCGAGATGGTCATGCCTGGTGACAACGTTACGATCTCGGTCAAGCTGATCGCACCGATCGCCATGGACGAAGGTCTGCGCTTCGCAATTCGCGAAGGCGGCCGTACCGTGGGTTCGGGGGTTGTCAGCAAGATCACTAAGTAATATAGGCTCGCCACCGACCGGATCTTTAAGGGATTCGGTCGGTGGAGATTTCTAGGGGGCCGCCCCTTCCCGAAGCTTCGAAAGAGGCGCGGTGAGGCGGGGCGGTCTCTTGTTTTTTGGGGGTTTCGGCTCCCTTTGGCTCTTTCGCATCGGTAATGGACATGGAAGCTCAGAATATCCGTATTCGCCTCAAGGCGTTTGATCACCGCGTGCTCGACCAGGCAACTGGTGAGATCGCGGACACTGCTCGCCGCACTGGCGCACTTATTCGGGGTCCCATTCCTCTGCCGACGCGTATCGAGAAGTTCACCGTGAACCGCGGCCCGCATATCGACAAGAAGTCGCGCGAGCAGTTCGAGGTGCGCACCTACAAGCGGTTGCTCGACATCGTGCAGCCCAACGCCCAGACGGTCGATGCTTTGATGAAGCTTGATCTCGCAGCTGGCGTGAACGTTGAAATTAAGCTCGCTTAATTTCGCCGCAGGTCTTCGGTCCGGACTGTAAACGGACCGCGAAATTCCAGGGGCCCTCAATGGCCCCGCATGATCGCAAGTTCATGCAAGACATTGGGATACCGCCGGATCTTTCCTTCGGGAAAACATGGTCCGGGTCTGCGTCCCCCGTCTCGCTCTCTCCCGCACAGGGGAGGGCACCTCAGCCCGGACGGGGCGATGCATCACATATTGGGCTGTGCAAGCCTGTCGGATGGTCCGGCAGGCCTCTGTTTAGGAGTTTGGATCATGCGCACTGGCGTGATCGCGAAGAAAGTCGGGATGACCCGCTTGTTCCAGGAAGATGGCCGGCATGTGCCTGTCACCGTTCTGGCGCTTGAGGATTGCCAGGTCACCGCTCACCGTACTGAAGACCGCGATGGATATTTCTCGGTTCAGGTTGGTGCAGGCGAGGCCAAGCAGAAGAACGTCAACAAGCCGCAGCGCGAAGCTTTCGCCAAGGCTGAAGTCGGTCTGAAGCAGCGTGTCGCCGAGTTCCGCGTAGACAATGAAGACGGCCTGCTTCCGGTAGGTTCCACCATCTCTGCCGAGCATTTCATTGCCGGCCAGAAGGTGGACATCACCGGTCACACGCAGGGCAAGGGTTTTGCCGGTGCCATGAAGCGCTGGGGCTTTAAGGGCCTGCGCGCTACCCATGGTGTTTCGATCAGTCACCGTTCGCACGGTTCGACCGGTCAGCGCCAGGATCCGGGCAAGGTCTTCAAGAACAAGAAGATGGCCGGCCACATGGGCGATCGTCAGCGCACCCAGCAGAATCTGGAAGTTGTGCGGACCGATGCCGAGCGTGGCCTGATCTTCGTGAAGGGCTCTGTGCCCGGTTCGAAGAACGGCTGGCTGATGGTTCGCGATTCCGTGAAGCTTGCGCTTCCCGAAGGCGTGCCGTTCCCCGGTGCGATCCTGGAAAAGAAGAGCACGCAGCCCGAGCATGACGTTGCAACTCCCGGCCTGGTCGAGGGTGCAGCTGAGCATGAAGTGCAGCCCGAAGTGACCCTGGAGCAGCAAGCAACGCTGCTTGAGGAACAGAATTCCGGTGTGGCTGCCGATGAGAACAACGCTGACGGCGCCGCCGACGGCGAGAGCAAGGAGTCCTGATCGTGAAGGTCAAGGTCCAGAAAATCGACGGCAAGGCGTCGGGCGACATCGAGCTTAGCGATGCCGTGTTCGGCCTCGAGCCGCGCGCGGATATCCTGCACCGGGTTGTTACCTGGCAGCTCGAGAACCGCCGTGCCACCGCCCGTCCCACGCGCGAACGTTCCGACGTTGCCCGTACCGGTGCCAAGTTCGGCAAGCAGAAGGGCGGCGGCCGTGCCCGTCATGGTGACCGCGCTGCTCCGATCTTCATCGGTGGTGGTAAGGCCCACGGTGCCCGCAAGCGTGACTTCGAGCAGTCGCTCAACAAGAAGATCCGCGCTCTCGGCCTGCGCATGGCTCTGTCGAGCAAGGCAAACAACGGCCTGGTGGTCGTTGACAGCCTGTCGCTCTCGGATGCCAAGACCAAGGCGCTGGCAGCAACGTTCGGCAAGAATGGCTGGAACGGCAAGGTGCTGGTGATCGATGGCGATACTGTCGAAGACGGCTTCCGCCTGGCCGCTGGCAACCTGCCGGGTGTCAATGTGATGCCGGCCGTGGGTGCCAATGTCTATGACATCCTCAATCACGATACGCTGGTCCTGACCAAGGCCGCTGTCGAAAAGCTGGAGGCGCGTTTCAATGGCTAAGAAGAGCGAAGTGGACGCGCGTCACTACGACGTGATCCTCGCCCCCCATATCACCGAGAAGGCAACCCTGCTTTCCGAACATAACGCCGTTGTGTTCAAGGTGGCCGGAGAAGCGACCAAGCCGCAGATCAAGGATGCGGTTGAGGCTCTCTTCGACGTGAAGGTCACGGGCGTGAACACCATTGTCCACAAAGGCAAGACGAAGCGCTGGAAGGGCAAGCCCTACAAGCGCAGCGACATGAAGAAGGCGATTGTCACGCTGGCCGAAGGCGAGTCGATTGACATCACCGAAGGTGTGAGCTGATCCGATGGCATTGAAAAACTATAACCCGACCAGCCCGGCACGCCGTGCCCTGATCCTGGTAGACAAGTCCGACCTGTACAAAGGCAAGCCGGTCAAGTCTCTCACCAAGGGTCTGACCAAGACCGGTGGCCGCAACAACAAGGGCCATGTGACCAGCCGCGGCATTGGCGGCGGGCACAAGCAGAAGTATCGATTTATCGACTTCAAGCGCCGCAAGTGGGACATGGAAGCAACCGTGGAACGGATCGAATATGATCCCAACCGCACTGCCTTCATCGCCCTGATCAAATATACCGACGGTGAGCTGTCCTATATCATCGCGCCGAACCGGATGGCCGTGGGTGACACGATCATCGCTGGCGAAAAGGTCGACACCAAGGTTGGCAATGCCATGCTGCTGGGCCAGATGCCCGTCGGCACGATTTGCCACAATGTCGAGATGAAGCCGGGCAAGGGCGGCCAGATCGCCCGTTCGGCGGGCACCTATGTGCAGCTGGTCGGTCGTGACCGCGGCATGGTTATGGTGCGCCTCAATTCGGGTGAGCAGCGCTACGTTCGTGGTGATTGCATGGGTACGGTTGGCGCGGTTTCGAACCCCGACAACCAGAACCAGAACCTGGGCAAGGCCGGCCGCAAGCGTTGGATGGGCGTAAAGCCGCTGACGCGTGGTGTCGCCAAGAACCCGGTTGATCACCCCCATGGTGGCGGCGAAGGCCGTACCTCGGGTGGCCGTCATCCAGTTACGCCGTGGGGCAAGCCGACCAAGGGCGCCCGTACCCGCAAGAACAAGCAGACGGACAAGATGATCATCCGTTCGCGTCACGCGAAAAAGAAGAGGTAAGCGAAGATGGCACGTTCCGTCTGGAAAGGTCCGTTCGTCGATCTTCACCTGCTGAAGAAGGCGCAGGACGCTCAGGAAGCAAGCAGCAACAAGCCGATCAAGACCTGGTCGCGCCGTTCAACCGTGCTTCCCGATTTCGTCGGCCTGACGTTCAACGTCTACAATGGCCACAAGTTTATT
Organism: Alteraurantiacibacter aestuarii; assembly: GCF_009827405.1. Taxonomy (GTDB): domain Bacteria; phylum Pseudomonadota; class Alphaproteobacteria; order Sphingomonadales; family Sphingomonadaceae; genus Alteraurantiacibacter; species Alteraurantiacibacter aestuarii. Next base: position 206,017 of record NZ_WTYY01000002.1, on the reverse strand, counting down.
CCGGTGTCCGTTAGTGAGGACATGGTCGGTCACAAGCTCGGTGAATTTGCGCCCACGCGCACCTTCCCCGGCCACGCTGCCGACAAGAAGGGTAAGCGATAATGGGCAAGGCAAAATCACCCCGCCGCGTCGGCGATAACGAGGCGCTGGCTGTTGGCACCACCATTCGTGGTTCGGCCCAGAAGCTGAACCTGGTGGCTGCGTTGATCCGTGGCAAGAAGGCAGAAGATGCTCTGAACATCCTCTCCTTCTCCAAGCGCGGCATGGCAGTTGACGCCAAGAAGGTTCTCGCATCGGCCATCGCCAATGCGGAAAACAACCATAACCTGGATGTGGACGCGCTGGTCGTGGCCGAAGCCAGTGTTGGCAAGTCTGTCACCATGAAGCGTTTCGCGACGCGCGGCCGTGGCAAGTCCACCCGCATCCTCAAGCCGTTCAGCCGGCTGCGGATTGTCGTGCGCGAGCAAGAGGAGGCTTAAGATGGGTCATAAAAGCAATCCGATCGGCCTCCGCCTGCAGATCAACCGCACGTGGGACAGCCGCTGGTACGCCGAGGGCTCTGACTATCGTCAGCTGCTCAAGGAAGATATCGAGATCCGCAAGTACATCATGGCGAACCTGCCCCAGGCAGCGATTTCCAAGGTGGTGATCGAGCGTCCGGCCAAGCTGTGCCGCGTTTCGATCTATGCTGCACGTCCCGGTGTCATCATCGGCAAGAAGGGTGCGGACATCGAAAAGCTGCGCTCCAAGCTGGCCACGATGACGTCGAGCGAAGTGAAGCTGAACATCGTTGAAATCCGCAAGCCGGAAATCGATGCCAAGCTCGTTGCGCAGGGCATTGCCGATCAGCTGGTTCGCCGCGTGGCGTTCCGCCGGGCGATGAAGCGCGCGATGCAGTCTGCCATGCGTCTGGGTGCCGAAGGCATCAAGATCATGTGTGCGGGCCGTCTGGGCGGTGCTGAAATCGCCCGCGTGGAACAGTATCGCGAAGGCCGTGTGCCTTTGCACACACTGCGTGCCAACGTCGATTACGCCGAAGCCGAGGCGCTCACCGCCTATGGCATCATCGGCATCAAGGTCTGGGTCTTCAAGGGCGAAATCCTTGGCCACGATCCGATGGCACAGGACCGGCTGATGATGGAAGCACAGACTTCCGGCGTCCGTCCGGCTCGTTGAGGTTAGGGTAAAGCAATGCTGCAACCGAAGAAAACCAAGTATCGCAAGGCCTTCAAGGGCCGTATCCATGGCCTGGCCAAGGGCGGTACGGATCTGAATTTCGGCTCCTATGGTCTCAAGGCCATGGAACCCGAGCGTATCACTGCACGCCAGATTGAAGCTGCGCGCCGTGCCATCACGCGTCACATCAAGCGCCAGGGTCGCCTCTGGATTCGCATCTTCCCGGACGTTCCGGTGTCGAAGAAGCCTGCTGAAGTGCGTCAGGGCAAGGGCAAGGGCAGCATCGAATTCTGGGCCGCTCGCGTGAAGCCCGGCCGTATCCTGTTCGAGCTCGACGGCGTTCCCGGCCCGCTGGCCGCTGAAGCTTTCAGCCGTGCGGCGATGAAGCTGCCGATCAAGACGAAGGTCGTTGCCCGTCTGGGCGACACCTCGCACCTGGGAGCATAAGTCATGTCCAAGATCGAAGATCTTCGCACCAAGACCAACGACCAGCTCGCTGTTGCTCTGACCGAGCTCAAGCGTGAGCAGTTCAACCTGCGCTTCCAGAGCGCGACCAACCAGCTTGAGCGTCCTGCTCGGGTCCGGGAAGTTCGCCGCGGTATCGCGCAGATCAAGACGCTTCAGGTAGAGCGCGCCAACAGCGCCTCTGCCGAAGCCGCCAAGGCTTAAGGAGTTAACGATGCCGAAGCGTATCCTGACCGGGACCGTCACCTCCGACAAGACCGACAAGACCGTGACCGTGAAGGTCGAACGCCGCGTGAAGCACCCGCTGTACGGGAAGATCATCAAGCGTTCGAAGAAGTATCACGCGCACGATGAAGCCAATGAATTCAGCGAAGGCGATACCGTCCGCATCGAGGAGACCAAACCGATCTCCAAGACCAAGACGTGGAAGGTCCTCGACCGTGTGACTGCGAGCAAGGGGCAGGCTGTAGAGGCCGACCTGGAAGTCGAAGAAGCAAGCAACTGATTTTAGTCGTTAGGAACTCCCGGGCTGGCACCGCCAAGTCCCGGAAAGCCAATGAGAAGGAACCGGATCAATGATCCAGATGCAATCCAATCTCGACGTCGCGGACAACAGCGGCGCAAAGCGCGTCCAGTGCATCAAGGTGCTGGGCGGGTCCAAGCGTCGTACCGCGTCTGTCGGGGACGTGATCGTGGTTTCCATCAAGGAAGCCCAGCCACGCGCCCGTGTTAAGAAGGGTGACGTTCACCGTGCCGTGATCGTGCGCACCCGCAAGGACGTTCGTCGTCCCGACGGCAGCGTGATCCGTTTCGACAGCAATGCCGCTGTTCTCGTGAACAAGAGCGAGGAGCCGATCGGCACCCGTATCTTCGGCCCGGTGGTGCGTGAACTGCGCTCCAAGGGCTTCATGAAGATCATCTCGCTTGCTCCGGAGGTGCTGTAATGGCTGCCGCAAAGATCAAGAAGGGCGACAAGGTCGTCGTGTTGTCGGGCAAGGACAAGGGCCGTACCGGCACCGTGTCCAAGGTCATGCCGAAAGAAGGCAAGGTCCTGGTTGAGGGCGTGAATGTCGCTGCCCGTCACCGCAAGCCGACGCAGACAAACCCGCAGGGCGGCATTGAACGTGCTCCTGCTCCGATGGCGATTGGCAAGGTTGCCGTTGCCGATCCCAAGGATGGCAAGCCGACCCGCGTGCGCTTTGAAGAGCGTGACGGCAAGAAGGTCCGTGTAGCCGTCAAGTCCGGGGAGACGATCGATGGCTGAAGTCTACACACCGCGCATGAAGCAGCGCTACAATGATCAGATCACGAAGGCGATGACCGAGAAATTCGGTTACACCAACGCGAACCAGGTGCCCAAGCTGGAAAAGATCACGCTGAACATGGGTGTTGGCGAAGCGAGTCAGGACAAGAAGAAGGTCCAGATTGCTGCCGCAGAAATGGAATTGATTGCTGGCCAGAAGCCGGTGATCACCAAGGCGAAGAAGTCAATCGCGCAGTTCAAGCTGCGTGAAGGCATGCCGATCGGTTGCAAGGTAACCCTGCGCCGTGACCGCATGTTCGAGTTCCTCGACCGCCTGGTGACGATCGCAATGCCTCGCATTCGCGACTTCCGTGGGCTGAATCCGAACAGCTTCGACGGCAATGGCAACTATGCCATGGGCCTGAAGGAGCAGATCATCTTTCCGGAAATCAGCTACGACCAGATCGAAAAGGTGCGCGGGATGGATATCATCGTGACCACCACCGCCAAGACCGACGACGAAGCGCGCGAGCTGCTGCGTCTGTTCGGTTTCCCGTTCCCGGCTGAAGAAGCCGAAGAAGAAAAGGCTGCCGCGTAAGCGGCGCAGGAGAGCTTAAGTCCAATGGCGAAACTGAGTTCCATAAACAAGAACGAGAAGCGTAAGGCTCTCGTCCTCAAGTACGCGGCGAAGTACGCCCGTCTCAAGGCTGTTGCCGATGATGAATCGCTCGATGAGAGTGAGCGTCTGATGGCTCGCCTGAAGATGGCCGAGATCCCGCGGAATGGTAACCCCACACGTGTGCGCAACCGCTGCACCACCACCGGCCGCCCGCGCGGCTATTATCGCAAGTTCGGCCTGAACAGGATCGAACTGCGGAATCTGGCCAACAAGGGTCTGATTCCGGGCGTGACCAAGTCGAGCTGGTGAGGATCTAGAACATGGCATTGACCGATCCCCTGGGTGATATGCTCACCCGTATCCGCAACGGCCAGCAGGCGAAGAAGGATTCCGTCCTTTCGCCCGCTTCAAAGCTGCGTGCAAACGTCCTCGAAGTGCTTCAGCGCGAAGGCTACATCCGTGGCTACAGCGAAGACGCTTCGGGTCAGCACCCGGCGTTGCGTATCGAACTGAAATATTTCGAGGGTGAGCCTGCTATCAAGCATGTCGCCCGTGTCTCCAAGCCTGGCCGCCGCGTCTATTCGGGTTCCAAGGAACTCGCTCCGGTGCGCAACGGCCTTGGCATTTCCATCGTTTCGACGCCTCGTGGTGTGCTTTCGGATGCCGAAGCGCGCACCCAGAACGTGGGCGGCGAAGTGCTCGCGGAGGTGTTCTGATGAGCCGCATTGGTAAACAGCCGGTCGCCATCCCTGGTGGCGTAACCGCGCAGATCGATAACGGCACGCTCAGCGTGAAGGGCCCCAAGGGCACCCTGACCATCGGCCTGGTCGATGATATCGACTATCAGGTCGAGGGCGACGTGATCCGCGTCAAGCCGGCCAATTCGACCAAGCGCGCCCGCTCCTACTGGGGCATGCAGCGCACTCTGGTATCGAACCTGGTCGAAGGTGTGACCGAGGGTTACACCAAGGTGCTGGAGATCAACGGCGTTGGTTATCGTGCAACGGCTACGGGCAACAAGCTCAAGCTGCAGCTCGGTTTCAGCCACGATGTCGATCTTGACGTGCCCGCCGGGCTTGAAGTGAAGACCCCTGACCAGACGACGATCGAAGTCAGCGGGATCGACAAGCAGGCTGTCGGGCAGTTCGCCGCAGAGATCCGCGAATTCCGTAAGCCGGAGCCTTACAAGGGCAAGGGTGTGAAATATCGCGGCGAGTATATCTTCCGCAAGGAAGGGAAGAAGAAGTAAGATGGCAAAGCTTTCCCTGTTCGAGCGCCGCCGCCGCCGCGTGCGCACCGCGCTCAAGAAGCGTTCCGGCGCCAAGCCGCGCCTTTCCGTGCACCGCACGGGCAGGCACATCTATGCGCAGATCATCGATGACAAGGACGGCCGCACTGTTGCTGCCGCCTCAACCCTGGGTGAAAAGATCTCGGGCGCGAATGTCGATGCCGCTGCCAAGGTGGGCAAGGATATTGCCGCTGCCGCCAAGAAGGCTGGCGTCTCCACTGTCGTGTTCGATCGCGGCGGGTTCCTGTTTCATGGCCGCGTAAAAGCGCTGGCCGATGCTGCCCGCGAAGGCGGCCTGGAGTTCTGATGATGGCTGACGAGAACAACACAGAAGAAAACGCCACCCCGCAGGCTCCGGTGGAAAATGCTCCTGCTGCGGCAGAAGTTGCACCCAATGTGGCCGAAACAACCGAAGCTGCGGCAACGGAGTCTGCCGATACCGGCGCTCCTTCCCAGCCGCGCGAGAACAATCGCGGTGGCCGTGGTCGTGGCGGCGGTGCTGGTGGCGGCGGTGGCCGTGATGGCAACCGCGAAGGTGGCCGTGGACGCGGTGGCCGTGGTGGCCGTGACGATCGCCGCGGTGGCCGTGACGATGATGGCGGTGAGGAGCTGATCGAAAAGCTCGTCCACATCAACCGCGTCGCCAAGGTGGTGAAGGGCGGCAAGCGCTTTGGTTTTGCTGCACTGGTCGTGGTTGGCGATGGCAAGGGCCGCGTCGGCTTTGGCCACGGCAAGGCACGCGAAGTGCCGGAAGCTATCAACAAGGCGACTGCTGCTGCCAAGAAGAAGATGGTTCGCGTTCCGCTCAAGGACGGCCGCACGCTGCATCACGATGGCATGGGCCATTTCGGTGCCGGCAAGGTGAATGTTCGTTCGGCACCTGCGGGTACCGGCATCATCGCCGGTGGTCCGATGCGCGCAGTTTTCGAAAGCCTTGGCGTTGCCGACGTTGTGACCAAGTCCATCGGCACCTCCAATCCCTATAACATGATCCGCGCCACTTTCGACGCGCTGGTACATCAGACTTCTCCGAAGTCCGTTGCCCAGCGTCGTGGCAAGAAAGTCGCCGACCTTCTGGGTCGCGGCGGCGCGAGCGAAGCAGAGGCCGAAGCCGCTGCTGAAGCTATCGCGGAGTAATCAAGATGGCCGAGAAGAAAACCATCAAGCTCAGGCAGATCGGTTCGCCGATCCGTCGTCCCAAGATCCAGCGCCAGATCCTCATCGGTCTGGGCCTCAACAAGATGCACAAGGTTGTTGAGCTGCAGGATACTCCCGAAGTGCGCGGAGCGCTCAAGAAGCTCCCGCACATGGTGGAAGTGGTCGTCGATTAAGCCGCAAGGCATTTGACCAGGCAGGCCCGGGCATGTACCGGGCCGCCACTATTTCAGCGCGAACAAAGCGAAAGCGAGTGCAAACTATGAAACTCAACGAACTCCGTGACAACGAAGGCGCACGCAAGAACCGCATGCGCGTGGGCCGTGGTATCGGCTCGGGCAAGGGCAAGACGTCCGGCCGCGGTCAGAAGGGCCAGAAGAGCCGTTCGGGCGTTGCCGTAAAGGGCTTCGAAGGCGGCCAGATGCCGCTTCACATGCGTCTGCCAAAGCGTGGCTTCAACAATCCGTTCGGCAAGGATTATGCCGAAGTGAACGTTGGTACCGTGCAGAAGCTGATCGACGAGAAGAAGCTCGACGGCAAGAAGGTCATCGATCACGAAGCTCTCAAGGCTGCCGGCGTTGCCCGTGGCGGCAAGCATGGCGTTCGCCTGCTGGCCAAGGGTGAACTGACCGCCAAGGTATCGTTCAAGGTTGCCGGCGCCTCCAAGGGCGCTCTGGCTGCGGTTGAAAAGGCCGGTGGTTCGGTCGAACTTCCCGCTGCCCAGCCCAGCGAGCATGAGAAGAAGACGGCCCGCCGCGAAGTGAACAAGGCCAACAGCAAGGTCGGCCTGAAGCCCGCCAAGTAACCGGTCAATCAGTCCCCGCAGCAGGCATTTTTTGCCAATTGCTGCGGGGATGATTTGTCCGGGGGGTTCGACATCGCGGATCAGGCCCTATATTGGGCCGGAACGCGGTCCGGTTTGGACGCACAGCAAGGCATATTCTTTCCATGTCATCACGCGCCGACAACATCGCCAGCTCGCTGAGCTTCGCCAATTTCAGCAAGGCAACGGAGCTGCGTGAGCGCATCTTCTTCACCATTGGTGCGCTGATCGTTTTCCGTTTCCTCAGCTTCATTCCGCTTCCCGGCGTGAATCCGCTGATCCTGGAGACGCTGTACGATCAGGCGCGCGGCGGCATCCTCGATTTGTTCAACACCTTCTCCGGCGGTGGTCTGGAACGGATGAGCCTGATCGCTCTGGGCGTGATGCCCTATATTACCGCTTCCATCGTGATCCAGCTGGCCGCCTCTCTTCACCCGTCGCTGATGGCGTTGAAGAAGGAAGGCGAGGCAGGGCGCAAGAAGCTCAACCAATACACGCGTTACGGCACGGTTTTCCTGTGCGCGATCCAGGGCTGGTTCCTGGCTTCGGGCCTGGAAGCATTCGGCGCGCAGAGCGGCGTTCAGGCAGTGGTTGCACCGGGCGTGATGTTCCGCGTCGGCGCGGTGATCTCTCTGGTTGGCGGCACCATGTTCCTGCTGTGGCTGGGTGAGCAGATCACCGCCCGCGGCATCGGCAACGGTGTATCGCTGATCATCATGGCCGGTATCGTCGCCCAGTTCCCGACGTTCACCAGCAATCTGTTCTCAGGCTACAGCGAAGGCTCGATCAGCACCGGTATCGTTATCGGCCTGATCGGCATGATCGTGGTGCTGATCCTGGGCATCTGTTTCATGGAGCGCGCCCAGCGGCGCCTGCTGATCCAGTACCCCAAGCGCGCCCAGCAGCGCGGCGGCATGCAGGCGGACCGCTCGCATCTTCCGCTCAAGCTCAACACCGCCGGCGTTATCCCGCCGATCTTCGCCAGCTCATTGCTTCTGCTTCCGCTGACGATCAGCCAGTTCGCCGGCAATTCGGTGGATTCGGACAGCGCCTTCTTCGGCGTGATCCAGACGCTCAACCAGTATCTGACCCACGGCGCGCCGCTGTACATGGCGCTGTATGCTGCGGGCATCATCTTCTTCTGCTTCTTCTACACCGCAGTGGTCTTCAACCCTGAAGACACGGCGGAGAACCTGAAGAAGAACGGCGGCTTCATCCCCGGCATTCGCCCGGGCAAGCGGACCGCCGATTATCTCGATTATGTGCTGACCCGCATCACCGTGGTCGGCGCGATCTACCTCACCGTGGTGTGCGTGGTGCCGGAATACATGATCGCGCAGACCGGCGTTCCGCTGTTCCTTGGCGGTACCAGCCTGCTGATCGTGGTGAACGTCACTGTCGATACGATCAGCCAGATCCAGTCGCATCTGCTGGCTCACCAGTATGGTGACCTGATCAAGAAGGCCAAGTTGAAGGGACGCCTGCGCTAACCGCGCAAGGACGTGCCGCACGGGGGAGTTTCGAACGCCATGAACATCATTCTTCTTGGCCCTCCAGGGGCGGGCAAGGGCACCCAGTCCAGCCTGCTTGTCGAGCATCACGGCATGCGCCAGCTCTCCACCGGAGACATGCTGCGCGCCGCGGTGAAGGCGCAGACGCCCGTTGGCATCAAGGCCAAGCAGGTGATGGACCGGGGTGAGCTGGTTTCCGACCAGATCGTCTCCGACCTGATCGATGCCGAGCTGGCCGCAATGGGCGCCGATGTCGGCGCCATCTTCGATGGCTATCCGCGCACCGAAGCGCAGGCACTGGCGCTGGACGAACTGCTCGCCAAGAACGGCCGCAAGCTTGACCATGTGATCGAACTGGACGTGGACGAGGATGCTCTGGTTGAGCGGATCATCGGTCGCTTCACCTGCGCCAATTGCGGCGAGGGCTATCACGATATCTTCAAGCAGCCCGCAGTGGCTGGCGTGTGCGACAAGTGTGGCCACGAGGAATTCAAGCGTCGTCCGGACGACAATGAGGAAACCGTGCGCACGCGCATGGCCGAATACCGGGCCAAGACCGCGCCGATCCTGCCGCATTACGATGCTCTGGGCATCGTCACGCGGATTGATGGCATGGCCGATATCGCGGTTGTGACCAAGGCGATCGAGAAAGTCCTGGCCAGCTGATCGCTCCTGCGCTTTCCGATCCGGCGGAGACTTGCTAGTCATCCGCCGGGACGGAGAATTCGCAAGGGGCTTTCATCATGCGGGTAATTCTTGTCGGGCTGGCGGCCATTGCGGCGGCATCCCCTGCATCTGCTGACATTGTTCCGTCTGCTGGCGGGGGCTTTGCCTCCAGCAACCAGGCCGTAGTCTCTGCCGATCTCGCCACCACCTGGTCCATGCTGGTGGAGCCGCAGAACTGGTGGACCCACAGCTGGTCCGGCAATTCGGCCAATCTCTCGCTCGATCCGCGCGCCGGCGGCTGTTTTTGCGAGGTGATCCCCGCACAAGATGACCGCGCGCCCGGGTCTGCCGAACATATGCGGGTGGTGATGGTCATGCCCGGATCGACGCTGCGCATGGTGGGTGCGCTGGGTCCGCTGCAGGCTGAAGGCCTTTCCGGCACGCTCACCGTAACGCTGGCCGATACGGGAGAGGGGACGCTGATCACGTGGGATTATGTGGTCGGCGGCCAGTCGCGCCAGTCGCTGGAGGCCCTGGCGCCGGTGGTTGACCGGGTGCAGGCGGAATTCCTCGGCGGACTTGTTGCTGCGCTGGGCGGACCGGCCCCGGCTCCCTAGAATCCACAATTTCAGCACAGTGTTTTTGACGAGCGGGTAATGCCGCGCTATAAGTGATGTCACCAAGTGCCATGCAGAGGCGCAGGAACTTTCCTGCGGCTCCTTTGCGCGCTTGACGCGAGTGGCGAATCGCCCTACTTGCGGCTTCCATTCGTTTAATCGGAAACCGGTCCGGCAGGCGGCAGCCACAGATGCGCGCCATCCGGGCTGATTGCTGTTGTGGCGCAGTTTTCGGTCAAGCGTTCGACCTTTACGCTATGAGATAGGGGATTTATCCCCTGTGGAGCAGGAGATTTAAGTGGCTCGTATTGCCGGGGTAAATATCCCCACCAACAAGCGCGTTATCGTGGCGCTGACTTACATTCACGGTATCGGCCCGACCACGGCCAAGAAAATCGCCGACAAGCTTGGTATCGATCATTCCCGCCGCGTGCAGGATCTGAGCGATGCGGAAGTCCTGCAGATCCGTGAAACGATCGATGCGGATGTCACCGTTGAAGGCGATCTGCGCCGCAACACGGCGATGAACATCAAGCGCCTTATGGACCTGGCCTGCTATCGCGGCCTGCGTCATCGCAAGGGCCTGCCCGTCCGTGGTCAGCGCACCCATACCAACGCCCGTACCCGCAAGGGCAAGGCCAAGCCTATCGCAGGCAAGAAGAAGTAAGCTTCGGGCCAGTCCCAAAGCTTTTCCCTTCTGCTGCAGATAAAGAGGAATACGTACCATGGCACGCGAACCAGGCCGCGTTAGGCGCCGCGATAAAAAGAACATTTCAAGCGGTGTTGCGCATGTCAACGCCAGCTTCAACAACACGATGATCACCATCACCGACGCACAGGGCAATGCAATCAGCTGGTCCAGCGCTGGCACGATGGGCTTCAAGGGTAGCCGCAAGTCCACTCCCTATGCTGCTCAGGTAGCTGCGGATGACGCCGGCAAGAAAGCCGCCGAACATGGCGTGCGCACCCTGGAAGTTGAGATCAAGGGTCCGGGCTCGGGCCGTGAAAGCGCTCTTCGTGCACTGGCGGCGGTGGGTTTCACCATCACCTCCATTCGCGACGTCACACCGATACCGCATAACGGCGTGAGGCCATCCAAGCGCCGCCGCGTCTGATCCGAACCTGCCCGCGAGGCCGGTAAAACGGTCCCGCATACAGTCATTCGCATCGGCCGCGGCGTCCCAGACGCTCCGCGGCCTTTGCCGCCGAAACTTAAGCCTTTAGGGGAAGTCCATGTCCGTCAATATGAAGAACTGGCAGGAACTCAAGAAGCCCAACAGCCTCGAAATCAAGGAAGGCAGCGACAAGAAGCGCAAGGCCACCTTCGTCGCCGAACCGCTCGAACGCGGCTATGGCCTGACGCTTGGCAATGCGCTGCGCCGCGTTCTGCTCGCCAGCCTTCAGGGTGCCGCCATCACCTCGATCAAGATCGAGAATGTGCTGCATGAGTTCTCGTCACTCGCCGGTGTGCGTGAAGACGTGACCGATATCGTCCTGAACGTGAAGCAGATCGCGCTGAAGATGGAAGGTGAAGGCCCCAAGCGCCTGCAGCTTTCCGCCACCGGCCCGGCTGAAGTAACCGCCGGTGACATCGCCGTGACCGGTGACATTGAAGTGCTCAACCCCGATCTGGTGATCTGTCACCTGGACGAAGGCGCGACGCTGAACATGGAACTGACCGCGGACAGCGGCAGCGGCTATACGCCTGCTGTGCAGAACCGCCCGGCCGATGCGCCGATCGGCCTGATCCCGGTGGATTCGCTCTACTCGCCGATCAAGCAGGTCAGCTACAAGGTCGACAAGGCCCGCGTTGGCCAGGAACTGGACTTCGACAAGCTGAGCCTGACTGTCGAGACCGACGGCACCGTCACTCCTGAAGATGCTGTGGCCTATGCCGCACGCATCCTGCAGGACCAGCTGACGCTGTTCGTCCACTTCGAAGACGGCATTCCGCAGCCGACCAGCGCCATGATCGGCGTTGCCGCGCAGCCGGAAGAAAGCGACACCAACCAGCTCAACCGTTACCTCCTCAAGAAGGTGGACGAGCTGGAACTGTCGGTTCGCTCGGCCAACTGCCTCAAGAACGACAACATCATCTATATCGGCGACCTGGTCCAGAAGACCGAAGCCGAGATGCTGCGCACGCCGAACTTCGGCCGCAAGTCGCTCAACGAGATCAAGGAAGTGCTGTCTTCCATGGGTCTGCGTCTTGGCATGGACATCCCCGGATGGCCGCCTGAGAACATTGAGGAAATGGCCAAGAAGCTCGAACAAGAGCTGCTCGGTTAATCTCCTTGGGTTAATCCTTTCGGGAGTCCCCGCCAGTGGCGGGGACTTACCACAAGGGCGAAGGTGTCGGCCCTGATTGGCACCGGCTACTGGCTACCTGACACGGGCCTTTATCGAACGGAGTATTGAATTATGCGTCACGGACATTCAGGCCGCAAGCTGAGCCGCAAGACCGGCCATCGCAAGGCCCTTTTCCGCAATATGGCGGCGGCCCTCATCAAGCATGAGCAGATCACCACCACCACGGCCAAGGCCAAGGAACTGCGCCCCTATATTGAAAAGCTGATCACGCTGGCAAAGCGTGGCGGCCTTTCCAACCGTCGTCTGGCGCAGTCGCGCCTGCTGGACGAAACCCAGCTGAAGAAGCTGTTTGACGTTCTGGCAGCTCGCTATGCTGACCGTGAAGGCGGTTATACCCGCGTGATCAAGGCCGGTTTCCGTGCTTCGGACGCTGCCCCCATCGCGATCATCGAACTGGTTGACCGTGACGTGGACGCCAAGGGCCAGGACAGCGGCCCGGTGATGACCGAGGACGAATACGAAGACGCGTAAGCACGCGATCCTTCGGACCCTTTCAAAAGGCGGTTGCATTCTATCCGATTGCGACCGCCTTTTTGTATGTCCCCGATCCCTTTGGCGCTGCCGGTCCGCAGTGCATCGCGTCTTGCCGCCTTGGCCAATCGCGCTAAGGCGCTGGGTATGAGCGCACCAGATTATCCCAAGACCCGCCGCGGCGACGCGACCGAGACCATTTTTGGCGAGACGATTGCCGACCCCTATCGCTGGCTGGAAGACGATGTCCGTAACAGCCCGGAAGTGGCCGATTGGGTGGAGCGGCAGAACGCCCTTACCAACGCCTTCCTGGACCGGCTGCCCGCGCGCGAATGGTTCCGCTCGCGCATCAGCGAGTTGTTCGATTTCGAACGTTTCTCCACCCCCTACCAGCGCGGCGGGCGCTATTTCTATTCGCGCAATTCGGGCCTGCAGAACCAGTCTCCGCTGTATGTGCGCGATACGCTGGATGCGGCGCCGCGCCTGCTGATCGATCCCAACCAGTGGGCCGATGACGGGGCTACCGCGCTGTCGGGCTGGGCGCCGTCTCCCGATGGCTCCAAATTGCTCTACTCCGTGCAGGATGGCGGCACCGACTGGCGCATCCTGCGGGTGCTGGATGTGGCGACTGGCGAGGTCCGGCAGGATGAGATCCGCTGGGCCAAGTTCACCGGCCTTGCATGGGTGGGGGAGGAGGGATTTCTCTACTCGCGCTTCCCCGAGCCGGAGGAAGGCGAGGATTTTCAGGCGCTGAACTACAATCAGGCAGTCTATTTCCACCGCCTGGGCACCGCGCAGGAAAGCGACCAACTGGTCTTCTCCACCCCCGATCACCCAGAACGCAACCACAGCGCCAGCGTTTCCGATGATGGCCGCTGGGCGATCATCACCTCATCCATCGGCACCGATGCGCGCTATGAAATTCATGCGGTCAGTCTGGACGATACCGGCAGCGGGGACTGGACCGCACGTGCGCTGGTGACCGGCTTCGACAATGCGTGGAAATTCATCGACGGTATCGGTGACCGGCTGTGGTTCGTCACCAACGAAGACGCACCTCTCTACCGCGTGGTCAGCATCGATCTGGCGGCCGGCCATCCGCAGTGGCGCGAAGTGGTGGCGCAGCAGGACCAGCCGATAGACGGGGCATCGATCGTCGGGGACCGCCTGATCCTGTCCTATCTGCGCGATGCCAGCTCTGCCGTGCGCATCTACACTCTGGACGGAGCAGAGGCGGGCGAAGTGGCGCTGGACGGGATCGGCAGCGTGGGCGGGTTTTCCGGCCACCCCGGCAATGATGAGGCGTTCTACAGCTTCACCAGTTTCAACCGCCCGCCCACCATCTATCGCATGGACGTGGCAAGCGGCGAGACGACCATCTTCGCCCAGCCGGAGATGGCCTTCGATCCTGACAATTTCGTGGTCGAGCAGCGCTTCTATCACAGCAAGGACGGCACGCGCGTGCCCATGTTCATCATGCGCCGCCGCGATCTGGCCGAAGCGGGAGAACCGCTGCCCACGCTGCTGTATGGCTATGGCGGTTTCGACATTTCGCTCACCCCCGGCTTTTCCGCCAGCCGCCTGGCGTGGGTGGAGGCGGGCGGGGCTTATGTGGTGGCCAACATCCGTGGCGGCGGCGAATATGGCAAGGCGTGGCACGATGGCGGTCGCCGCGCCAGCAAGCAGAACAGTTTCGATGATTTTATCGCTGCGGGTGAATATCTGATCGCACAGGGCATCACCGCGCAAGGCGGGCTGGCGATACAGGGCGGATCGAACGGCGGCTTGCTGGTGGGCGCGGTCGTCAACCAGCGGCCAGACCTGTTCGCAGCGGGCAATGCCGGCGTGGGCGTGATGGACATGCTGCGCTTCGATCGCTGGACCGCAGGGCGCTATTGGGTGGACGATTACGGCTATCCTGACCGCGAGGAGGACTTCCGCATCCTGCGCGCCTATTCCCCGCTGCACAATATTCAGGACGGGGTGGACTATCCCGCGCTGCTGGTGACCACTGCCGATACCGATGACCGCGTGGTGCCGGGCCACAGCTTCAAATATATCGCCGCGATGCAGGAAGCTGAACGCGGGGAGCGCCCGCAGCTGATCCGCATAGAGACGCGCGCGGGCCACGGATCGGGCAAGCCGACCGACAAGGCGATTGCCGAAGCCGCGGATATCATGGGTTTTCTTGCATATTGGACGGGTCTGGACGCACCCGAATAACTGTTCATAAAAGCTAACACTTTTGTGAACGCTGGCTAACACGCGAGTTCAGCGTCACCTCACCGTGGCATGCCTATAACTCTCCTCATGGGTGACAGATGGTCACCTGGACGATTGAGGAGAACGACCATGAAGTCCATTTCCAAAGCTCTTGCCAAGGGTACGATTGCAACCGTCGCGGCTGGCGCGCTGGCCGTGGGCATGGCAGCTCCTGCCAACGCCCAGGACCGCAACCACCGCAATAACAATCACATCAGCACGGGCGAAGTCATTGCCGGAGCGGTGATCCTGGGTGGCCTTGCCGCCGTGATCGCTTCCAGCGACAACAACCGCCGCTATGACGACAGGCGCTATGACGATCGCCGTTACAATGACCGCGACTACAATGACCGGCGCTATAACGACCGGGATCGGTATGACGATCGTCGTTCGGGCAGTCGCTATGGCTACAATGGCCGCGGCAATCCCGATCGCGCGGTAGAACAGTGCGTACGGGCCGCTGAACGCCAGGCAGAACGCTGGGGCGGTGGCCGTGCCGACGTGACCCAGATCCGCGATGTCGAGCGTGAACGCGGCGGTTTCGAAGTGACCGGCAGGATTGCAGTGCGCACCAACGATTATCGTGGCCGCAATTCCCGCAACAGAGGCTGGGATGAAGGGCGCTTCACCTGCGACTTCCGCCGTGGCCGGGTGGTCGACATCGACTATCGCGGCATCCGCGGCCTCTGAGACATGAATCTCCCGGGAAAGGCGGTTCAGGCTAATGCAAGCCTGGGCCGCCTATCTCTTGTGTCAATGACAAAGTCGGCCCCCAATATGATGGGGCTGCGCAACAGACTGAAGATAGGAAGCCGCCAATGGCCGTGATCCGCAACAAATTCGCCCTTGCCGCCGCAACGCTGGCCGCCACGTCGATGACCGCCATCCCCGTGGCCGCCGCGCAACTCCCGCATGTTGCCAGTGGAACCTCTGCCGCCGTGGTCGCCTATGATGGCGATGCCGGCAATGTGCAGAACCACCGCTGGCGCCGCGATCGTCGCGGAGTGAATACGGGCGATGTGATCGCTGGCGTCCTGGTGCTGGGTACGATTGCCGCCATTGCCAGCTCTGCCTCCAGTAACCGTGACCGCACCTATGACCGCACCCGTGTGCGCGATAATGACGTGCGTTACCGCGAACCGGCCCGCCCTGAGCGCTCCTGGTCGTCGGGCGGCATGGACCGCGCGGTGGACATGTGCGTGGATCAGGTCGAACGCGGGCGTGACCGGGTGGACAGCGTGGACAATGCCGCGCGTGATTCCAGCGGTTGGAACGTGTCCGGATCGCTCAGCAGCGGCGACTATTTCTCCTGCCGGATCGACAATGAAGGCCGTATCCGCAGCATCGATATGGGTGACGATTTCTCCTATTCCGCAGACGGCGATACGCAGTTTTCGGGCGATGACCGCCAGTGGTCCGATGATCAATACGCTGCGGCCCGCGCCAGTACGCACGGTTCACAAGGCAGCAGCAGTAGCGCAGTGATTGACCAGGACCTGCGCGATGATCCGCGTCCGGCCTATCCCGGCGGTCCGCTGCCCGGTGAAGAGGGCTACGAAGCCAGTTTTGGCGGTTAGGTGTCCCTCGAATAGGCGGGCAGGGTAAGATGCCAAATCAGCGCCGCACCGCGCAGGGCAAAACCTGCGCATGCGGCGATGGCCCAGCTCCACCAGTCACCCATTCCCAGATAGACGAAGATCGCGGTCAGCGTGGCCGAAAGTGCTGCGGCTGTAACGTAAAGATCGGGCCGCATCATGATCGATGGCACGCCCGCCACCACATCGCGGATAATGCCGCCCGCACAACCTGTCAGCACGCCCAGGATCACCGCCGGAACAGGCGCCACGCCAAAGGCCAGCGCCTTGGCCGTGCCCAGCACCGCAAAGGCGGCAAGCCCGGCGGCATCGGCCCATTCCAGCAGTCTGTTGTCCCAGATGCGGTGCGGGGTGAACCACACCACCAGCGCGGTGGCCAGGATCACCGGAGCCACCCACGGATCGCGCAGCCAGAAGGCGGGCACGCCGATCAGCACATCGCGCACCGATCCGCCGCCAACCCCCGTCACCAGCGCAAAGAAGCACAGCGTCACGAATGTCTGCCGCAGCCGCGCGGCGATCAACGCTCCGGTCAGCGCGAACACTGCCGTGCCCGCAAGATCGAGCAACGGCGGCAGTGCAGGAAGCAGCGGCGGAGTCATGCTTCAGTCCTGACCCTGTGCCTTGACCCGCACCTTTGCCTTGCGGCGGCGGAACATCAGCACGCAGCCCAGCAGCGAACCGATCACGCCCAGCAGGGCGAAGATGATCAGTACCGGGTGCGATGTATCCTCGCGCGTCTGCAGATCCATGATGTGCAGGCCCCACATGAAATCATACACGCGCCACCAAGATGATCGCACCGCCAGCAGCTGGCCGGTGGAATTGTGAATGTAGATATTGGTCCCGTCGGCAAAATGGGCCTGCCAGGATGCGGTGGGCAGGCGCAGATCGCCGGGCACCACGTCGGAGGGGAAATAGGTGATCGTCTCCAGCGCGGCATCGCCGGCATAGGCCGCCAGCGCAATGCGCCGCGCCTCATCCTCGATCACCGGCGGGATCAGAGTGCCATCGGTGGCGGAATAGCGATATTGCCCGCCATCCTCCTCGGTCACGATCCACGCGGGGCCATCCACCTGATTGACCAGAGAGATGCTGCGCGCTGTGCCGATGCGGGTGGGGAAGACCAGACCCGCAGTCTCGATCAGCGCAGGATCGGCACGCAGGTGATCGCCGCGCACAGTCTCGATAGGCTGCGCCACCATCACCAGCCCGCTGATCGTCCACATCAGGATCGGCACGCCGACCAGCCAGCCAAGCCAGATGTGCCAGCGCGCGAAGCGCTGCATTGTTTGTTGGATACCCATTGGCAGTGATTAGCGGGGCGGGCGCCGCAGCGCTAGCGTGTCGCGAACAGCTTTGACCGGTCGGCAAAGGCCTTCATTTCCACCGCATTGCCCGATGGATCGCGGAAGAACATGGTCGCCTGCTCGCCCGGCTGGCCGGCAAAGCGGATGTAGGGCGCAATCGCGAATTTCACGCCCGCGTCCGTCAGCCTCGCGGCCAGCGCCTTCCATTCCACCATCGACAGCACGATGCCGAAATGGGGGACTGGCACGCCGTGGCCATCCACCGGGTTGCTGGCTTCATCGCGCCGGTCGCAGCCGGGAACGAGGTGGGTCACGATCTGGTGGCCGCAAAAGTCGAAATCCACCCATGTCTCGCAGCTGCGCCCTTCGGGGCAGCCCATCACGCCGCCCCAGAACGCCCGCGCCGCCGCCAGATCATGCACCGGGAAGGCGAGGTGGAAGGGGGAAAGCTCTGCCATGCTGGCGCTTACATATGGATCGGCTTGCCGCGCACCGCCATTGCCGCTTCCTTGATCGCTTCGGAGTGCGTCGGGTGGGCGTGGCAGGTATAGGCGATATCCTCGCTGGTCGCGCCGAACTCCATGCCCAGCGCGGCTTCGGCGATCATCGTTCCGGCGACAGAGGCGATGGCCCACACGCCCAGAACGCGGTCCGTCTGCGCATCGGCGATCACCTTCACGAAGCCGTCCGGCTCATGATTGGTCTTGGCGCGGCTGTTGGCGAGCATGGGGAACTTGCCGACCTTGATCGCGGCCTTGTCGCCGCCGGCTTTCTCCAGCGCGGCTTCCTCGGTCAGGCCGACACCGGCCATTTCCGGCCAGGTATAGACCACGCCGGGGATCACATCGTGGTTGACGATGCCGGTCTGTCCGGCGATCCATTCGGCCACCGCAATGCCCTCATCCTCGGCCTTGTGGGCGAGCATGGGGCCGGGGACCACGTCGCCAATGGCGCGCACACCGGCCACCGAAGTGCGGAATTCTCCGTCAATCTCGATCTGGCCGCGCTTGTTGGTCTCCAGGCCGATATTCTCCAGCCCGAGCCCTTCGGTATTGGGCCTGCGTCCGATGGAAACCAGCACGCAGTCCGCCTTCAGCGTCTCTGCCGCGCCGCCTGCGGAAGGCTCCAGCGTCAAGGTGGCGGTCTTGCCCTTCACGGCAACGCCGGTGACCTTGGTAGACAGCTTCAGTTCCATGCCCTGCTTGGCAAAGACCTTGGCGGCTTCCTTGCGGATATCGCCGTCCATGCCGGGCAGCAACTGGTCGAGGAATTCCACCACGGTGACTTTCGCGCCGAGCCTGCGCCAGACCGAACCCAGCTCCAGCCCGATCACGCCGCCGCCGATCACCACCATGTGCTTTGGCACGGCGGCAAGTTCCAGCGCGCCGGTGGAATCGACCACCACGCCCTTGTCATTGTCCACGTCCACGCCGGGCAGCGGGGTGACGGAGGAACCGGTGGCGATCACCACTTCCTTCGCGCTGTAGGTGGCATCGCCAACCTTCACCGTGTGCGCATCGACAAAGCTGGCAAAGCCCTTGATCCAGGTGACCTTGTTCTTCTTGAACAGATATTCGATCCCGCCGGTCAGCTGCTTGACCGCATCCCTGCGCTGATCATGCATCACCGGAAGGTTGAGCTTTGGCGTCACGTCCACGCCCATCTTGGCCATCATGCCATTGGCCGCCGCGTCATAGAATTCGGACGCATGCAGCATCGCCTTGGAAGGAATGCAGCCGACATTGAGGCATGTTCCGCCCAGCGTCTCGCGGCTTTCCACGCAGGCCGTCTTCAGCCCCAGCTGCGCCGCGCGGATCGCGCCGACATAACCGCCGGGGCCAGAGCCGATGAACAGGACGTCGAAATCGTAATTGTCAGCCATCACTTCTTCCTCAAAGGTCGATCAGCATCCGCATCGGATCTTCGATCGCTTCCTTCATGATCTTGAGCGCAGTCACTGCCTCGCGTCCGTCAATGATGCGGTGGTCGTAGGACAGGGCGAGATACATCATCGGGCGGATCACCACCTGGCCATTTACGGCGACGGGGCGATCCTCGATCCGGTGGAGGCCAAGCACGGCGCTCTGCGGCGGGTTGATGATCGGGGTCGACATCAGCGATCCGAACACGCCGCCGTTGGAGATGGTGAAGGTGCCGCCCTGCATGTCTGCCATGGTCAGCGTGCCTTCCTTGGCCTTGCGGCCGAATTCGGCGATGGCCAGCTCGATCTCGGCAAAGCTCATCTGGTCCACGCTGCGCACCACCGGCACAACCAGCCCGTTGGGCGCGCTGACCGCGACCGAGAGGTCGACGAAATTATGGTAGAGGATCTCGTCGCCCTCGATCTGCGCATTGACCGACGGGACATCCTTCAGCGCCAGGCAGGCGGCCTTGGCGAAGAACGACATGAAGCCCAGCTTGATGCCGTGCTTCCTGGCGAACATGTCCTTGTACTGGTTGCGCGCCTCGATCACCGCGGTCATGTCCACATCGTTGAACGTGGTCAGCAGGGCGGCATTGTCCTGCGCGCTCTTGAGCCTCTTGGCGATGGTCTGGCGCAGGCGCGTCATCTTCACCCGCTCGACAGTGCGCTCACCCGTGGCGCCGGCATCTGCGGCGGCCGGTGCGGGCGAGGGCGCAGGCGCTGCCGCGCCGCCATCCTTCTTGGCCTTGGCGGCGGCCAGCACGTCTTCCTTGGTCAGGCGGCCATCCTTGCCGGTGCCTTTGATGGTGCTGGGGTCCACCCCATGTTCCAGAACCGCGCGGCGCACGGCGGGGGACAGCGTCTGCGGATCGCCGGCATCATCGTCCGCGGCTTCCTTGGCAATAGCGGCCGGAGCGGGGGCCGGAGACGGGGCCGGTGCAGCAGCGGCAGGCGCGGGCGAGGGTGCAGGCGCGGCGGCGCCATCGGTAGCCTCTATCTGCGCGATAGCTGCGCCAACTTCCACCGTGTCACCCACGGCCACAAGCTGTGCGCTGAGGATACCGGCCACAGGGGCGGGCACTTCCACTGCAACCTTGTCTGTCTCCAGACTGCAAATCGGCTCGTCCAGGGCGACTGCATCACCGGGCTTCTTCAGCCATTCGCCAATAGTGGCTTCGGTAACGGATTCGCCCAGCGTGGGGACTTTGACTTCATGGGCCATGATTGGATTTCCCTTGGGCCTGACTAGCTGGCTGTGGATTTGCGTTTTGCGGCGGCGGAGCGATCAGACAGGCCGAGCGCATCGGCAACCAGCTCCTCCTGCTGCATCTGGTGGCGTTTGGCGAACCCTGTGGCAGGCGATGCCGCCACTTCGCGCCCGGCATAGCGCGGGCGCATGCCGGTGTGTCCGGCGGCGGTCAGCGCATTCTCGATCTGGTTGTCGACAAAGAACCATGCGCCGTTGTTGCGCGGTTCTTCCTGGCACCAGATCACCTGTTCAAGCCCGGTCATGCGTTTGAGGCGCGTGGCCAGCGGCTCTCCGGGGAATGGGTAGAGCTGTTCCAGACGGACGATGGACACGTCGTCCAGCCCTTCCGCATCGCGCTTTTCCATCAGGTCATAGGCGACCTTGCCGCTGCACAGCACCAGGCGGCGCACCTTGGCATCGTCGATTGGCGACTTGTCGGAAAGGATGCGCATGAAGTGGCTCTCGCCCATGAACTTGTCGGCATCGCTCTTGGCCATCGGATGGCGCAGCAGGCTCTTGGGCGTCATGATGATCAGCGGCTTGCGGAATGGGCGCATCATCTGCCGGCGCAGGACGTGGAAGTAATTGGCCGGACTGGTGATGTTGCACACCTGAATGTTGTCGTTGGCGCACAGCTGCAAGAACCGCTCGAGCCGGGCGGAGGAATGCTCCGGTCCCTGACCCTCGAAGCCGTGCGGCAGCAGCATCACCAGACCATTGGCGCGCAGCCACTTGGCCTCACCCGATGCGATGAACTGATCGATGATGACCTGCGCGCCATTGGCGAAATCGCCGAACTGTGCTTCCCACATCACCAGCGTCTTGGGATCGGCCAGGGCAAAGCCATATTCGAAGCCGAGCACGCCGAATTCGGACAGGGTGCTGTCATACACCTCGAACTTGCCGTGCGGCAGGGTGGCGAGCGGGATGTACTTGCTCTCGGTATTCTGGTCGATCCAGATGGCGTGGCGCTGGCTGAAGGTGCCGCGGCCCGAATCCTGCCCGGACAGGCGCACCCCGAAGCCCTCGGTCACCAGACTGCCGAATGCCAGCGCCTCGGCAGTGGCCCAGTCAAAGCCGGTGCCTGTTTCGAATGATTTTGCCTTGGCATCCAGCACACGTTGCAGCGTCTTGTGGATGGTGTGTTCGGCGGGAACCGTGGTCAGCGTGCGGCCAAGGCTTTCGAACAGCTTCTTCTCGATCGCGGTGTGCACGTTGCGGCGCGCGCTTTCGGGATCGGCTGGCTTGTGCAGCCCGCTCCAGCGACCGGCGAACCAGTCCGCCTCATTGGGCTTGTAGCTCTTGCCGGCCTCGAATTCCTCTTCGAGATGGTCGATGAATTCCTGGCGCATCGCGGGCGCGGTGCCTTCCTCGATCACGCCTTCGGCCTTCAGCCGCTCGGAATACAGCTCGCTCACGCGCGGATGCTGCTTGATCCGTTCATACATCAGCGGCTGGGTGAAGCTGGGCTCATCGCCTTCATTGTGGCCGAACCGGCGATAGCACCACATGTCGATCACGATATCGCGCTTGAAGCGCTGGCGGTATTCGATGGCGAGCTTGCAGGCGAAGGTCACCGCTTCGGGATTGTCGCCGTTCACATGCAGGATGGGCGCCTGCACGCCCTTGGCTACGTCTGACGGGTAAGGTGACGATCTGGCGAATTGTGGGCTGGTGGTAAAACCGATCTGGTTATTGATCACGAAGTGCAGGCAGCCGCCAGTGGAATATCCGCGGACGCCCGAAAGGCCGAAGCATTCCCACACCACACCCTGTCCGGCAAAGGCGGCATCGCCGTGCAGCAGCACCGGCAGCACCTGATCGTGCTTGGACAGATCGTCGCGGATCGCCTGCTGGGCGCGGGTCTTGCCCAGCACCACGGGATTGACCGCTTCGAGGTGGCTTGGATTGGGGACCAGCGACATGTGCACGGAAATACCGTCAAACTCACGGTCAGTGCTGGTGCCCAGGTGGTATTTTACATCGCCCGAACCGCCCACATCGTCAGGATTGGCGCTGCCGCCGGAAAATTCGTGGAAGATCACCTTGTACGGCTTGGCCATGACATTGGCGAGCACGTTCAGGCGGCCACGGTGGGACATGCCATAGATGATTTCCCGCACACCCAGTGAGCCGCCATATTTGATCACCGCTTCCAGCGCCGGGATCATGCTCTCACCGCCATCAAGGCCAAAGCGCTTGGTGCCGACATATTTCTTGCCGAGGAACTTTTCATATTCCTCGCCGCGGATCACCGCGCCCAGAATGGCGCGCTTGCCCTCCGGCGTGAACTGGATGACCTTGTCCGGCCCCTCGATCCGGTCCTGCAGGAAGCGGCGCTCCTCCACGTCGGAGATATGCATGTATTCCAGGCCGACATGGCCGCAGTAATTCTTGCGCAGGATCTCCACCAGATGGCGCGGGGTAATCCAGTGGAAGCCCAGGTTTCCGCCGATAAACACCTCTTCATCCAGCGCCGCGCCGGAAAAGCCGTGCCATTCCAGCGTCAGGTCGCGCGGCAATTCGCGGTGCGACAGGTGCAGCGGATCAAGGTCCGCCGCCAGATGGCCGCGCACGCGGTAGGTACGGATCAGCAGCATGGCGCGGATGGAGGCATCCGCCGCCTTCTCGATCGCTTCGGGATCGCTCGCCTTGCCTGCCTGAGCCACCGCCTGCTTCACCGCGATGGTCATGGTGGTGGGGTCCATCGCCCCGGTCAGATCATCCTCGCCGCCAAAATCCAGCGGCCAGCGTGTGCTGGCCCAGCTGGGGCCTTGCTGCGGTCCGTCCTGGCTATCCAGTTCGGGGAGGAAATCTTGCGCTTCATTACCCATGGGGCGGGTCCTTGGTTGGGAAGTGATTATACCTTCATCAAAGCGATGAAGGTCACACCAGTTCCTTCAGCAACGCGTCGAGCGTGGTGCCCAGCTCGCTGGGGCTGGGGGAAACGCGGATGCCCGCGCTTTCCATCGCCGCAATCTTGTCATCCGCGCCGCCCTGTCCGCCGGACACGATGGCACCGGCATGGCCCATCCGCCGTCCGGGAGGGGCGGTGCGGCCGGCAATGAAACCGACCATCGGCTTGGAGCGGCCCTTGGCGGCTTCCTGCTTGATGAATTCTGCCGCTTCTTCTTCCGCGCTGCCGCCGATTTCACCGATCATGATGATCGACTTCGTTTCGGGGTCATCGAGGAACAGGTCGAGCACGTCGATGAAGTTGGTGCCGTTGACCGGATCGCCGCCAATGCCCACTGCCGTGGTCTGGCCAAGGCCCACCGCAGTGGTCTGGTGCACGGCTTCATAGGTCAGCGTGCCGGAGCGTGAGACCACGCCGACGCTGCCCTTGGAGAAGATGGAGCCGGGCATGATGCCGATCTTGCATTCGCCGGGTGTCAGCACACCGGGGCAGTTCGGGCCGATCAGGCGCGACCTGGTGCCCGAAAGCGCGCGCTTCACGGTCACCATGTCGAGCACGGGAACGCCCTCGGTAATGGTCACGATCAGCTCGATCCCGGCGTCGATAGCCTCAAGGATCGCGTCTGCCGCAAAGGGCGGCGGCACATAGATGACAGAAGCCGTCGCGCCGGTTTCCGCCGCGGCTTCCTTCACCGTGTTGAAATTGGGCAGACCAAGGTGGGTGGAGCCGCCTTTGCCCGGCGTCACGCCCGCCACCATCTGCGTCCCGTAATCGAGCGCCTGCTGCGTGTGGAACGTGCCGGTTTCACCCGTCATCCCCTGCGTGATGACCTTGGTGTCTTTGTTTACGAGGATGCTCATCTTGTGTCCTTGTCTTGATCGTCGCTGGCATGGCCGGATGATCGAATAAATGGGTAGGAAATTGCCATAAGTATAAGCCCAGCCAGCAGAACTGGAGGGCCTGCCATCCACGGAATTAACTGCCCCAATCCATCTCCAACTCGGGGAGCGAACCACCCGTCGTGGGTCATTGCTGCATCAAAGATGCTCAGCAAGAGTCCGAGCGGGAGGCAGAGACCGCTCATTTACGCCAGCGAGCTATCCAGTGCCTTGCAAGCCGCCAGCAATTCCTCGACCGCATCGACGCTGACCTGGAAGCCGGCCTTGGCCGCCTCGTCCAGTTCGATCTCGACAATGCGCTCCACGCCGCCGGCGCCGATCACGATGGGCACGCCCACATACAGGCCGTCCACGCCATACTGACCTTCGAGATAGGCGGCGCAGGGCAGGACGCGCTTCTTGTCCTTGAGATAGCTCTCGGCCATCTGGATGGCCGAGGTTGCGGGGGCATAATAGGCCGAGCCATTGCCCAGAAGAGCCACGATCTCGCCGCCGCCAGAGCGGGTGCGCTGGACGATGGCGTCCATCTTTTCCTGCGTGGACCAGCCCATCTTGATGAGGTCTGGCACGGGAATACCCGCAACGGTCGAATATTCGAGCACGGGCACCATGGTATCGCCGTGGCCGCCCAGCACGAAGGCGGTAACGTCTTCCACGCTGACGTTGAATTCATCGGCGAGGAAGTGGCGGAAGCGCGCAGAGTCCAGAACGCCTGCCATACCCACCACCTTGTTGTGCGGCAGGCCGGAAAATTCGCGCAGCGCCCACACCATCGCATCCAGCGGGTTAGTGATGCAGATCACGAACGCATCGGGGCAGTTGGCCTTGATGCCTTCGCCAACGGCTTTCATCACTTTCAGATTGATGCCCAGCAGATCGTCGCGGCTCATGCCCGGCTTGCGCGGGATGCCTGCGGTAACGATCACCACGTCTGCGCCAGCGATATCGGCGTAATCGGTGGTGCCCTTGAGCCTGGAGTCAAAACCCTCAACCGGAGCGGCCTGCGACAGGTCCAGCGCCTTGCCCGCAGGCATACCTTCGGCAATGTCGAACAGGACGACGTCGCCCATTTCCTTCATCGCTGCGAGGTGAGCCAATGTGCCGCCGATCATGCCGGCGCCGACGAGCGCGATTTTGTTACGGGCCATGAGCAACCTGTGTCCTTCATCCTGCGCGGGCGCGTATGCAGGCGAAAACATGGTGTGCCGCCCCGCGTCCGCCAGGGGATTCGGCACAAGTTCAGAAGCGGCCCTAAGCGCGCCACCCGGCCTTTGCAACCGCGAAAGTCCCTTATTTTGCAGAGTTTTCTGCTATCAGTTCGCAATAGCGATTTTGCGGTGCAATATTGATCGCTTCAAGGCGATTATAGCCCGGCTTGACCCCTTTGGCTCGCGCCAGTCAACTGGCGAGCCGCGTCAGCCCCAGGCGGTCTGCCTCTTCGGTCAGCAGGATGGCCGCCATATGCTCTGGCACCGCGCGGCTGAAGTAATAGCCCTGGCCCAGCGTGCAGCCCGCCCGGCGCACGATCTGCACCTGTTCGACCGTTTCCAGCCCTTCGGCGACAATCTCCATGCCCAGCGTCGATCCCATTTCCGCCACCGCGCGAATGATCGCATCGCTGTGGCGCCCGATATTGGGACCGGACACGAAGCTGCGATCCACCTTGATGGTGCGGAAAGGATATTTGTTGATGTAGTGCAGAGAGGAATAGCCGGTTCCGAAATCATCGAGCGCAAAGCGCACGCCTTCGCCAGACAGCTGATCCATGAAGGCGGCGGTGGATTCATCGTCTTCCAGGAACAGGCTTTCGGTCACTTCCAGTTGCAGCCGCTCGGGGGATAGCCCGGCATCGTCCAGTGCCCGCAATATGCCCAGCGCCGCGCCCGGCGCCTTGATCTGGATGGGTGAAAGATTGACCGCCACGGTGATGTCATTGGGCCATTTGGCGCAGGCGAGTGCAGCCTGCCGGGTGATCCAGTTGCCCAGCGTGATGATCAGGCCGGTCTCCTCGGCCACGGGGATGAATTCTTCCGGTGCCAGCTCCCCCTTTTCCGGGTGGAACCAGCGTACCAGCGCTTCAAAGCTGCGGATGCGACCGCTGGAAAGGTCCAGTATCGGCTGGAAATAGATCGACAGTTCATCTCGCTGGATCGCGGCGCGCAGCTCTGCCTCAATCTCCTTGCGGCGCACCAGGATGCGCGTCATCGAAGGGGCGAACTGACAGATCTGATGCCTGCCTGCGGCCTTGGCATGATACAGCGCCAGATCTGCCTGCTGCATCATCTCGTCCAGCGTCTGCTCGCCATCAATTCGCGAAGTCATGCCGATCGAAGCGCCGGATTCGATCCGGTGTCCGCCCAGCCGCATGGGGGCAGCCATCTCGCTGGATAGCAGGCCGGCGAGATTTTCCGCTTCGCGAGCGCTGGCAAATGTGTCCAGCAGCAGGAATTCATCGCTGCCAAAGCGCGCCAGCACCGCTCCGGGTGCGGTAAGCGCGCGCAAACGGTGGGCTGTTTCCTTCAGTACCTTGTCACCCATCTTGTGACCCAGTGAATCGTTCACTTCCTTGAAGCGGTGCATGTCCAGCCAGAACAGGGCGATGCGGGCATCCGGATCGGCGCGGCCGAGAACCTGCTTGGCCTCGGCAGAAAAGCCGGTGCGGTTGAGCAGGCCGGTAACGATGTCCGTGCGCGATTGCAGGTGAAGGTGCTCGGCCAGTTCGGCGTTGCGCCGGGCGCTGCGAACCTGGCGAGAAAGCGTTGAAAACACATTCAGCGTCACGATTGACAGGCCGATGGTCAGGGTTGGAAGGATTGCCGCGAGCACGAGATAGGGGGGGCTGCCATTGACAAGCGATGCGACCACGATGGGCAGGAAGGTCAGTCCCATCTGCCCCAGCGCGATCAACGGGCGCCCGGCATTGCCAACCGCAATCCCTGCACCAAACAGCAGCGCATACCCCACCAGCAGCACCTGAAGATCGGGATTGGTCGCATGATGGATGGCCATTGCTGCGGTGAAACCGGCGATTGCGGCATAGGCCAGCGCTCCGGCGGGATAAACATAGCGCAGCCAGTCACCCAGGCTTCCTTGCAGCGATCGCGCACCATAAGCCATGCCGACACGGATGGCTGCCAGCGCAATCAACAGGCAGGCAGACCAGAACAATGTCTTAGAAGAGGTGGTTATCGCAGTGACCAGCCCTGCACCGGCACCGCAGACAGCACCGATAGCCAGACCGGTAGGGCGCAGGTGCAGGGTCTGCGACAACTGGTCGCGGACGCTCATGTCCTTGGCATCAAAACCGCACTTGGCGGCCAGAAAGTCCTCCAGGCTGGTAATCTCGCGACTCCTTTTTTTTGTCGCGTTCACCTTTACTGTGGATAGGTCACTGGTTTGTTAACCAGCCATCTTCCGGGCAAATGCCTAGTTGGCCTTAATCTGCAGGTCAGAAGCGTCGCCTTTTTCCAGCCTGCCAGCCATCCGGCGGTCGAGCGCGCGGCAAATGTCCAGCCACCATGCATAGGCCTGCTCGTCCCCGGCATCGCGGGCATCCTGCGCCTGCTTGCTGGCGTGGTTGGCAGCGGCCAGTCCGTGCTGGGCAAAATGACGCAGGGCGGCGTGCAGCATCGTCTCGCTGGCGTGGCGCGTGCCATTGTCATTTGCAGGCAGCGCAATTGCCTGGTGCACCTCGACTTCGTCCATGCGGTTGCGGATCGAAGATCTGGGTGCGGCAAAGCGAATGGTCATTTAGGGCGTCCTGACGATCAAGGGCACCGCATGCGCAGCGCCGGGGTCAGCCTTATAGGAAGCCTAGGCTAAGCGAAGGTTCGCGCAAATGGTTTCCGATTTATTGTCGATAAATATCGGCGGTTTCCGCGTCAGCCTTTTCAATGGCTTGCAGGCACCGCGTGGCGGGGTCAGGGTTGCTTCAGCCACTGCCCGCTTTGCTGATATTCAGACCGCACGCTGCCAGGCATGGGAAGATTTTCCTGTACCGCTGACGCTGCACGCACTGGCGCAGGCGGCGCGCTGATCGCGCTGATCGCGCTGGTCGTGGAAGCGGCGAGCGCTTCGCTGGCGGGCGGCGTAGCGGCGGGAGCCGCCGGGATCAGTTCGCGCTGCGGAACATAGGTGGCGCTGGCAAAATTGCGCACCGGCAGTGGTTCGCCGCCGCGATAGCTGGCGGTGAATGCCGATGGGCGGCCCGATGCACCGCGCCAGCGATAGAACAGATGCGCGCCGATATGGCTCACCTGTTGCAGGCTGGCGGCCCAGTAGGGGCTGACCTCGTCAGTGTGATAATGCGTGGCCAGGCCAACCGGCTCATAGACAAAACCGCCCAGCGCCGCGCGCGCCACGCGGCCCGCACGCAGCCAAGCGGCCTGTCCCGGCTGGCGTGACAGCGATCCGTCGCAGGTGAAGCTGAACTGGCAGCCGGTAGCACGCTCCGACCCCTGGAACACCACGCCGCACACGCTGTTGGGATAGGCGGGATGGCTGACGCGGTTCATCACCACCTGCGCCACCGCGCGCTGGCCGTCCACGCTTTCGCTCGCCGCTTCGTAATAGATGGCCATGGTCATGCATTGCTCTGCCCGGGTGATGTCGGTCAGACTTCCGGTCACCGTCAGGGATGGAGCCGCCGGACCGCTGGCGGGCTGCGGCATAAGGCGGGATGCCGGCTCCAGCGCTGCGGGCAGGGCGGAACTCTCTGTCTGGACAAGCCGGGCCGGCTCTTGCCGCGCCATGACCTGCGGCACATCGGCCAGGGCAAAGCGCACCTGCACATGATCGCGCGCGTCACCGCCGGGAGGGGCGGCCATCGCCGGAACAGCCATCGCTGCGGCCAGAATGCCCATGCGCCGATAGATGATCCTGCGCTGCATCGGCCGGGCGATGGAACGCGAGCGACCCCGGCGCGTCATCCGCGCCGAAAAGTCCCGTGGGCGTTCATCATCAAGGCCATCAACAAAGGTCAGCGCGGCAAATCCCAAACATGCGATAACTCGCGCTTGGGCGCGTATCGCGAATCCTGACATCGCGCCTCGGCTCCGATCCGCGCGTCTCACATCGGGACGTATAGGGGTGAGGTGTTAAACTTGCCCGAACAGTGCGCGCGGCCTAACACTGCCGCATCGTCACGGAATGTCCGGGAGGCCGGACCGCTGCTCCTTTGCAAAATGGGGCGGTGAGGGAAGCAGGTTCAAATCCTGCGCTGCCCCCGCAACTGTGACCGGGGAGCGCTTTCCCATCATGCCACTGGCCGCCCTCTGCAAGGATGGCACCGGGAAGGCGGGAGGGCGCGGCGATCCGGCGAGCCAGGAGACCTGTTCCGTCAGGCGGTCGTTCGGCAGCGGGCGGGGTGTACCGATTGCCAGCGGAAGCGGACGCGCGGCGCATGGGCGCGGCGCGCAAGCCTCCAGCCCTGAACGGCTCTTGTGCGTTCACGGTGTGGGGGATCTTGTGCGAAGAATTCTGGCCTTTTTCGGGTTGATGGCTTGTTGTGCCGCGCCTGCCCATGCGCAGGAAGCGGATGACGAGGAGGCCCAGGAGGAAGGAACCTCCATCGTTTTCGCTGATCCGGCACCTGACGATATGTACGCGATCGTCGTCAACGGTCGGCGCACGCATGTCGATGATCTGGACGTGCCAGTATCGATTATCGGCATCGAAGAGATCTATGCGGTTCAGGGCAGCGATTTTACCCGCATTCTTCAACGCGCACCGGGGGTTACCTTCTCTCGCAATGGCGGGCCGGGAGGCTTGACGTCGCTGCGCATTCGCGGGGCAGAGGCTGATCAGACGCTGGTGCTGCTGGATGGTGTGCCGATCAATGATGTGGCTACTCCGGGTGGCGGCTATGATTTTGCCGCCATGTTGCCGGCGGGAATTTCCAGGATCGAGATTCAGCGCAGTTCCAACAGTACGGTCTGGGGCAGCCGGGCGATGGGCGGCGTGGTTGCCATGTCCACTGATCACCTGTGGAATGAAGTGCCAGTGTCTGCGGAATATGGCGGGCCTGACAGTCTCACGGCGCAGGCAGCTGGCGGATATTATTCCTCCCCCTTTGAAGCGTCTGCCAAGGCCGCCTTTCTGGAAAGTGGAGGCATCTCCGCCGCTGCAAACGGCACGGAGGCCGATGCGTTGCGCCAGTGGCAGGCTGGCGGACAGATGCGCGCCCGGATTGTGGACGGGCTGGAGATGCGAGCATCCTATCGTCATGCGGATGCGCGGGCCGATCTCGATGGCTTTCCCGCTCCTGACTATCAGCTGGCGGATACCAATGAGCATCAGCGCTCAAAGCTGGGGGCGGGCAGGGCTGCGCTGACCTATTGGGACGATCGGCTGACTATCACCGCGGCTTATTCACGCTCGCAAACAAGGCGGGCGATATTTGATCGCGATGTTGGCCCGGATGCCAATTTCAACAGCGATGGCCGCAGCGAGCGGGTGGAGATTCGCGGCGACTGGCAGCTGGGCGGAAGCGGTCTTTACAGCGCAGACCGGACATGGCTGGAATTTGGCGCGGAACAGGACCGCAGCCGCTTTGCCACGCTGTTCGATGCGCCGGCCAGCACCGCAAGCCGTGCAGCCTTTGTCCAAGTGGGCC
This sequence comes from Alteraurantiacibacter aestuarii, assembly GCF_009827405.1. GTDB lineage: Bacteria > Pseudomonadota > Alphaproteobacteria > Sphingomonadales > Sphingomonadaceae > Alteraurantiacibacter > Alteraurantiacibacter aestuarii. The sequence goes on along the minus strand of NZ_WTYY01000002.1, from coordinate 174,844 downwards.
ATCGCGGGGAGATTTTTCAGGTCCATGCAGGCGTGCGCCGCGAGGATCATCGGGATTTTGGCGGGGTCTGGAACCTTGGGGCGGATGCATCATATTCCTTCGCCCCTGATTGGCAGGCCAAGGCCAGCTATGGAGAGGGGTTCAAGGCGCCCAGCCTGTTCCAGCTCCATTCCGATTATGGCAATTTTGCCCTGCGGCCAGAGCGGAGCCGAAGCTTTGACGTTTCGCTGCAAAAGGGTGTGCAGAACTTCCGCACATCCATGGCTGTCACCCTGTTCCGCCGTGAAAGTTCGGACCTGATCGGCTTTGTTTCCTGCTTTGGTGAAAGCACGGGCATTTGCACAGACAGGCCGTTCGGCACTTATGACAACACCGGTCTGGCCCGCGCGCAAGGTGTTGAAGTAGAGGCAGAAACCGGTGTCACCCAGCGCGTGAATGCGCGGCTTGCATGGGCCTATATCGATACGCGGGATCGTACGGCAGGCGCGCTGTACCAGGGCAACCGGCTGGCGCGCCGCCCCGTCCATGCGGGCACTCTCACGCTGGATTGGGAGGCGATTGGATATGAAGCTTTCTATCTCGGCGCAGATCTGCGCGTGGTTTCTGCCAGCTTCGATGATCCTGCCAACAGTGTGCGGCTGGGCAGCTATGCGCTGGTGGATTTGCGCGCGCACTGGAACGTCTCTGAAGTATTCGAGATCTATGGCCGCATTGAGAACATCTGGGATGAGCAATACCAGACCGCCGCCGGATATGGCACGCAAGGCCGCGCGGCCTACATCGGCGTGAGGGTGAGGCTTTGAGGGTGCTGGCTGGCCTGCTGCTGCTGGCGCTGGCGGGGTGCCAATCCGCGCCAAAGCGCGAGCAGGGCGATGCGCCCACCGTCGTCAGCCTCAACCCGTGCAGCGATGCGATTCTGGCAGAAGTCGCCGCGCCGGGACAATTGCTGGCGATATCGCATTACAGCCACGATCCGGCGGCCACATCGATGCCGCTGGAACAGGCGCGCCGCTTCGCCATCACCGGCGGCACGGTGGAGGAAGTGTTGGCGCTCGATCCCGATGTGGTGGTGGCGGGCAGCTTCCTGCCGCCCGCCAGCCGCGCCGCGTTCGACCGGCTGGGCATTCAGGTGGAGACCATCGGCATTGCCTCCACGCTGGAGGACAGCCTGTCGCAGATCCGCCAGCTAGCCGCGCTGACGGGGGATGCGGCGGCGGGAGAGGAGCTGGTCCGGCAGGTGGAGACGGCATGGCGGCAATCCGCCCACTACGGCCCGCCCATGTCCACCCTGATGTGGCAGGAAGGCGGCATCGTACCGGGGCCTGAGAGCCTGATCGCCCGAATGCTGGATCACAGCGGCTTTGCGCTTCATTCCGCCGCGCGCGGGCTTGCGCAGGGGGCCTATCTGCCGCTCGAAGCCGTGCTGGCCGATCCGCCCGCGCTGGTTCTTGCCGCCAGTGACGAACGCATGCTGACCCATCAGGTCCTGGGCAAGATGCAAGGCACTGCATACCGCGATTTCGATCCCGCGCTGCTGTATTGCGGCGGCCCCACCATCATCCGCGCGCTGGCGCGGCTGGCTCAGGTGCGCGCCAGCATATGACCCGGCCTGTCCTCCTCTTCACCCTGCTGCTGGCCATTGCCCTGCCGCTCTCGCTGCTGGCGGGGCGGGTGTGGATCGATCCTGCTGCCACCCCCAATGCCGCGCTGATCGTGATGGAGCTGCGCCTGCCGCGCGGGCTGCTGGCGATCGTCATCGGCGCGGGGCTGGGCGCATCAGGCGCGGCGATGCAGGGCTATCTGCGCAATCCGCTGGCCGATCCCGGCCTGTTCGGCATCGCCCCGGGCGCGGCGCTGGGCGCTGTCATGGCGCTGTGGCTGGGGCTTGCGAGCGGCTTGCTGCTGCCGCTGTTCGCGCTGGTCGGCGCGGGCGGAGCGATGGCGCTGCTGGCGCTGATCGCGGGCCGCAGCGGCGGTATTGCCCTGTTTACGCTGGCGGGCATGATGATCGCCAGCCTGGCCGGTGCGCTCACCTCGCTCGCCATCAGCATGGCCCCCAATGCCTTTGCCATGAGCGAGATCGTCAGCTGGCTGATGGGCGCGCTGACAGACCGCAGCTGGAACGATGTCTGGCTGGCCGCGCCGCTGACGCTGGCGGGTATTGGCGTTCTGATGCTGGCAGGCAAATCGCTCGACGCGCTGACCTTGGGGGAGGCGGCTGCGCGCTCGCTCGGCATCAACCCGGCGCGGCTGCGCTGGGCGATGATCGTCGGCACCGGTCTTGCCGTGGGCAGCGGCGTGGCGGTGGCCGGGATCATCGGCTTTGTCGGCCTGATCGTGCCGCATCTGGTGCGCCCGCTCACCGACGGACGCCCCTCGCGGCTGATCGCGCCCAGTGCGCTGGCAGGGGCGCTGCTGGTGCTGGTGGCGGACATGGTGTGCCGTATATTGCCGCTGGTGAGCGAACTCAGGCTCGGCATCGCGCTCAGTCTGATCGGCGCGCCGTTCTTCCTCTGGCTGCTGCTGAAAATGCGGCGGGAGCTGGCGTGATGCTGGAAGTGCAGGACCTGTGTGTGGAACTGGGCGGAGCAAGTGTGCTGCGGGGTATTACTGCGACCTTCCGGCCCGGAACAGTCACGGCAATCTGCGGCCCCAACGGCGCGGGCAAATCCACGCTGCTGGCCGCGCTGGCAGGGCTGTTGCCCGCTGCATCGGGCAAGGTTCTGCTCGATGGGGAGGCGCTCTCCGCCATTCCCGCAAGGCAGCGCGCCCGTGCCATCGGTTACCTGCCGCAAGCGGGTGAAGTGGCGTGGAACCTGTCGGTAGAAGCGCTCGCAACGCTGGGCCGCCTACCACATGGGGACAGCGACATTCAGGCGGTGCACGCCGCGCTGGAAGCCACCGGGATGGCGGGTTTTGCGCAGCGCCCCATCGCCACATTGTCCGGCGGCGAAAAGGCGCGGGCGCTGCTGGCGCGCGTGCTGGCGAGTGGCCCACGCTGGATATTGGCGGATGAGCCGCTCGCCGCGCTCGATCTGGGGCACCAGCTGGCCATGCTCAGGCACCTGCGCTCAGCCGCGCAGGGCGGAGTGGGCGTGGTGCTGGTGCTGCACGATCTGCCGCTGGCGATGAACCATGCCGATCATGTGCTGGTGCTGGATGGCGGCGCGCTGCACGCCAGCGGGCCGCCTGAAGTGGCGCTTTCGCCCGATACGATAGGTCAGGTCTGGAAAACCCGCGCGCGCTGGCTGGGAGAGCCGGGCACGCGCGCACTTTCAATCAGCTGAGGTCAGGCGGCCAGCAGGCCGCGCGCCTCCAGCAGGGGTTCCACGCGCGGATCGCGCCCGGTGAAATCGCGGTACATCTGCTCATAGCCCTTGGAATGGCCCAGACCCAGGAAGGTCTTGCGGATATGTTCGCCCATTTCCCGCGTCATCCCGCCATTTTCCCGGACCCAGCTATAGGCATCGTGGTGCAGCGCCTCGGTCCACAGGTAGGAGTAATAGCCCGCCGAATAGCCATGTTCGAAAATGTGCCGGAAGTATGGCGTGCGATAGCGCGGCGGGACCAGATCGGTGCGCAGGCCAAGACCGTTCAGTGCTGCCGCTTCAAACGCCATCACGTCATCGGGTGCCTCACCCGGCTTGAGCGCGTGCCATTCCATGTCCAGCAGCGATGCGGTGAGATTCTCGCCCAGCGCATAGCCCTGGTTGAACTTGCTGGCGCGGTCGACAGCATCGATCAGCGCATCGGGTATCCGCTCCCCGGTCTGCCAGTGGCGAGCATAATTACCCAGCACTTCGGGCAGCACGGCGAAGTTTTCATGGAACTGGCTGGGAAATTCCACCCAGTCGCGCGCGGTGTTGGTGCCCGAGAGCGAGGGATATTGCTGATCGGCGAAGAAGCCGTGCAGCGCGTGGCCGAATTCGTGGAACATGGTGGTCACGTCATCGAAGCTGGCCAGTGCCGGTTCGCCCTCGGCCGGCGGAGAGACATTCTGCGTGTTGCCGATAACGGGCTTCAGGCCGAGCAGGTGGCTCTGTTCGATGAAGCTGTTCATCCACGCGCCGCCGCGCTTGGATTCGCGCGCGAAGGGATCGAAATAGAACAGCGCCAGCTCCGATCCGTCCGCGTCGAACACCGTATAGACGCTCACGTCGGGGTGATAGACGGGGATGTCGGTGCGCTTTTCGAACGACAGGCCATAGAGCTTCTCGGCCATGTAGAACACGCCGTCTTCCAGCACGCGGTCGACCACGAAATACTGCTTGATGGCGTTTTCATCCAGGCTGTAGCGCTCCTGCCGGATCTTCTCCGCGTAATAGGGCCAGTCCCACGGCTGCACGGTGAAGTTGTGGCCGTCCTGCGCGATCCGATCGTTCAACAGGGCTGCTTCGCGTTCCTGCGTGGCGGCCAGCGCGGGGACCATCTGGCGCATGAAATCCAGCGCCCTGGCCGGATTGGTGGCCATGCGGTCATACATTTCCCAGCTGGCATAATCGGGCTCGCCAAACAGCTGGGCCTTGCGCGTGCGCAGCGCGATCATTTCCGCCGTGGAGGCCAGCGTATCGAATTCGCCGCCCTGGTTGCGCTGGATGCTGGCGCGGTAAAGCCGCTCGCGCACGTCGCGATTGTCGAGGCTGGACAGCAGCGCCTGCGAGGTGGTGTTCTGCAATGTCAGGACATATTTCCCCGCCAGACCCCGTTCGCGGGCGGCACCGGCTGCGGCGCTGATTTCGGCCTCGGTCAGCCCGGCCAGTTCCTCGCGGCTGTCCACCACCAGTGCCCCGGCGATGCTGCCTGCGGTCAGCGTCTTGGAAAAGGCAGAGGACAGGGTGGAGAGCCGCGTATTGATCTGCCGCAGCTCCGTCTTTGCGGCCTCATCCAGCATCGCCCCGCGGTGGACGAAATCCTGATGGGTCACGTCCAGCAGCATGGCATCCTCGCCCGTCAGCGACAGGGCCGCGCGGGCATCGAAAACTGCCTTCACGCGGGCGAACAGATCAGCATTGAGGTAGATCGCATCCATCATCGCCGCCACTTGCGGGGCGATGGCGGTATCGGCGGCGGCCAGCGAGGGATTGATATTGGCGCTGACCTTTTGCGAAAAGGCGGAATAGATGCGGCCGAACACCTGTCCCGCACGCTCCATTGCCACAATTGTGTTGGCGAATGACGGCGCGTCCGGATTGGCGGCTATCTGCTCGATCTCGGCCAGATAGACGGAAATGGCCCGCACGATGGCGGCCTCATATTCATCGTCAGCAATGGCCGTGAAATCGGGCGCGTGGAACGGCAATGCGGACAATTGCGCAAAGGCGCCGGTGGCTTGCGGGACGGTGGACGGGACGACTGGTGCAGTCGAGGCATCGTTCATGGGGCGAGATCCGTTGTTTTTGGGCCACCGGGGCCAGTTTCAGCTGAAACCTGCACATAGGTACGATCGATCGGTGTCGCCAGTGAAATAGGCCGCGTCCCCGCCTGTTGGGGCATCAGGAAGGAAACCGCATCACGTCCTGATAGATCGATCCGCCAGTGGACAGGTGGCTTTCCACCAGCACGAAATTCTCGGCGATGAACGGCGGCGCGTGCAGCCGGGCGTGACGCGCCAGCCAAGCGCCGATCCCAGCGGCGGACCGGTCGAGACGGGCCAGGGTGATATGTGGCACGAACTTGCGCGTCTCATCCTCCAGCCCGGCGGCGCGGCAGGCCTGTTCAACCCGCTTCTGCAAATCCGAAAGATCCCGCGATGGCTCCACCCGTGCCCAGAGGGTTCGCGGTGCGCCCTTGGTTTCGAAATGGCCGACACCGGCAATACTGATGGCAAAGGGCGCAAAGCGGATTTGTGCCAGCGCCAGCGCCAGATCCTCGGCCTGCGGACGCTCCACCTCGCCCACGAAGCGCAAGGTCAGGTGCAGCTGCTCCTCACTTTGCCAGCGGGCGTTGTCCAGCCCCTCCATCGTATCGATCAGGCTGTCGATCACGGCCACGGGCGGGCGGATGGCGATGAACAGGCGGTGGCTCATGCTCCGGGCCCTACACGCTGATCTCGCGCCATTCGCCCGGCGCCAGGCCTTCCACGCTCCAGTCGCCCACCTGCCAGCGCACCAGCCGCAAGGTGGGATAGCCGACCGCCGCCGTCATCCGCCGCACCTGCCGGTTGCGCCCTTCGGTGATGGTCAGAGAAATCCAGCTGTCGGGCACGTTCTTGCGAAAGCGGATCGGCGGATCGCGGTCCCACAATGCGGGCGGATCAATCGCCTGTACCAGCGCAGGAGCAGTCACCCCGTCCTTCAGCCGCACCCCGTGGCGCAAATGCGCCAGAGCCTTGGCATCAGGCACGCCTTCCACCTGCGCGTAATAGGTCTTGGGCATCTTGTGCTTCGGCTCCGCAATGCGCGCCTGCAACGCGCCATTGCCGGTCAACAACAGCAAGCCCTCACTATCGCGGTCCAGCCTGCCCGCCGGATAGATCCCTGGCAGATCGACATATTGCGCCAGAGTAGGATGCGGAGAATCATCCTTCCCCCCGCTGAACTGCGAGAGGACACCAAAGGGTTTGTTGAGCAGGATCAGGCGGGTCATGGAGGGTCCTATATCCTGACCAGCATGAATGCGGCACCCCTAACCCCGGCGCTCGTCAAAGCACGCTGGGAATATTATTTGCCAAGTTGCAATCCTCCCTGCGTCCCCCACATGGTCTGGGGACTGCCGGGCGCTGGCTGATTACCACCAAACGTCCCTCTTGACCCAATTGAACATTTGCGGAACATTCAGCTTCTATGGCTCTCACACACATTTCCGTGCGCGGCGCGCGCGAGCATAATCTCAAGGGTTTTGATATCGATCTGCCGCGTGATGCGCTGATCGTGATCACTGGCCTGTCCGGCAGCGGCAAGTCCAGCCTCGCGTTCGATACCATCTATGCCGAGGGACAGCGGCGGTATGTCGAGTCCTTGAGCGCCTATGCGCGGCAGTTTCTGGAGATGATGCAGAAGCCCGATGTGGAGCATATTGACGGGCTTTCCCCCGCCATCTCCATCGAGCAGAAGACCACCAGCCGCAATCCGCGCTCCACCGTGGCGACGGTGACAGAGATATATGACTACATGCGCCTGCTGTGGGCGCGGGTGGGCGTGCCCTATTCGCCCGCCACCGGCCTGCCGATTGAGGCGCAGACCGTCTCCACCATGGTCGACCGGGTGATGGAACTGCCCGAGGGGACGCGCGCCTATCTGCTCGCGCCGGTGGTGCGGGGCCGCAAGGGGGAATACCGCAAGGAGCTGGCCGAATGGCAGAAATCCGGCTTCACCCGCGTGCGCATCGATGGCGAGATGTATCCGATCGAGGAGGCGCCCGCGCTCGACAAGAAGTTCAAGCACGACATTGAGGTTGTGGTGGACCGGATCGCGGTCAAGCCCGGCATGGAAACGCGGCTGGCCGACAGTTTCGAGCAGGCGCTGAAGCTGGCCGACGGGCTGGCCTATATCGACCTGGCCGATGGCGTGGTGCCGGGCCGTGAGGAAGAGGGCGCTGCGGGGGGTGCCATGAAAGGCGCCGGCATGCCCGCCAACCGCATCGTCTTCAGCGAGAAATTCGCCTGCCCGGTGTCCGGCTTCACCATCGAGGAGGTTGAGCCGCGCCTGTTCAGCTTCAACGCGCCGCAGGGTGCCTGCTCCACCTGTGACGGGCTGGGTGAAAAGCAGCTGTTCGATCCGCAGCTTGTGGTCCCCAATGAGGAGCTGAGCCTGAAGAAGGGCGCGGTGGTGCCGTGGGCCAAGTCCAACCCGCCGTCCCCCTATTACATGCAGGTGCTGGGCAGTCTGGCCAAGGCCTATGACTTCGACCTGACCACCCCGTGGAACGAGCTGGAGCGCGACCAGCGCGACATCATCCTGTTCGGCACGCAAGGCATGCGCGTGGCGCTCACCTTCAAGGACGGGCGCAAGGAATATACCGTGCACAAGCCCTTCGAAGGGGTGATCGGCAACCTCAACCGCCGCCTGCTGCAGACCGACAGCGCGTGGATGCGCGAGGAGCTGTCCCGCTTCCAGACCGCCCAGCCGTGTGAGACATGCGGCGGTGCGCGCCTGAATGAAAAGGCCCGCGCGGTGAAGATCGCCGGGCGCGATATCTCCATGCCCGTGCGCCTGTCCGTGGGCGATGCGCTGGAGTTCTTCGAGGCGCTGCCCGCGCAGCTTACCGACACGCAGAACCAGATCGCCAAGGCCATATTGAAGGAAATTGTCGAGCGGCTCGGCTTCCTCAACAACGTCGGACTGGATTACCTCAACCTGGACCGCACCAGCGGCACGCTTTCGGGCGGGGAGAGCCAGCGCATCCGCCTCGCATCGCAGATCGGCAGCGGCCTCAGCGGCGTGCTTTACGTGCTGGATGAACCCTCCATCGGCCTGCACCAGCGTGACAACGATCGCCTGCTGGAAACGCTCAAGCGCCTGCGCGACCTGGGCAATACCGTGATCGTGGTGGAGCATGACGAGGACGCCATCCGCGCGGCGGACCATGTGGTGGATCTTGGCCCCGGCGCAGGCGTGCACGGGGGCGAGGTGGTGGCGCAGGGCACGCTCAAGCAAGTGCTCAAGGCCAAGAACAGCCTCACCGCCGCCTATCTCAACGGCACGCGGGAAATCGCCATTCCGGCCACCCGCCGCAAGGGCAACGGCCACAAGCTGACAGTCCACGGCGCCTGCGCCAACAACCTCAAGAACGTCACCGCCGCCATTCCGCTGGGCACGTTCACCTGCGTCACCGGCGTATCGGGCAGCGGCAAGTCCAGCTTCACCATCGATACGCTGCACGCCGGCGCCGCCCGCACGCTCAACAACGCCCGCGTCATCGCCGGCCCGCATGAGAAGATCACCGGGCTGGAATTCTGCGACAAGGTGATCGAGATCGACCAGTCGCCCATCGGCCGCACCCCGCGCTCCAACCCCGCCACCTATACCGGTGCCTTCACCAATATCCGTGACTGGTTCGCCGGCCTGCCCGAAAGCGCCGCGCGCGGTTACAAGCCGGGCCGCTTCAGCTTCAACGTCAAGGGTGGCCGGTGCGAGGCATGCCAGGGCGACGGGCTGATCAAGATAGAGATGCACTTCCTGCCCGATGTCTACGTCACGTGCGAGGCATGCCACGGCAAACGCTACAACCGCGAAACACTGGAGGTGAAGTTCAAGGGCCTGTCCATCGCCGACGTGCTCGACATGACGATTGAGGACGCGGAGGAATTCTTCAAGGCCGTGCCCCCCATCCGTGACAAGATGCACATGCTGAACGAGGTCGGGCTGGGCTACGTCAAGGTCGGCCAGCAGGCCACCACGCTCTCGGGCGGAGAGGCGCAGCGCGTCAAACTCGCCAAGGAACTCGCCCGGCGCAGCACCGGGCAGACGCTCTACATCCTCGATGAACCGACCACCGGCCTCCACTTCGAAGACGTCCGCAAACTGCTGGAAGTTCTGCACCGCCTGGTGGACCAGGGCAATTCCGTGGTGGTGATCGAACACAACCTCGACGTGATCAAGACCGCCGACTGGGTGATCGATCTGGGGCCGGATGGCGGTGTGCGCGGGGGTGAAATTGTTGCGGAGGGGACTCCGGAGCAGGTGGCGAAGGAGGTGCGGTCTTTTACCGGGCAATACCTTGCGGGGATGCTGCGGCGGTAGGTGGTAGCTCAGTAGACCGTCGATGAAGAAAAAGTCTATCCACAGGATATAACGTCAGAGATTTGCAGCTGAATCGATTTTTATTTGTATTAGCATTTGGATGGAACGGAATTTGAACCAAGAAGCAGCAAGCACTCCGACTGGCAAGATAATATCGTCAGCAGCCGAGGATGCCTTGGAGGATATTGAAGACAAATCTTGCCGTCTGGTTTTAACCTCCCCCCCATACAATATCGGGAAGGAATACGAGCGGGACCATCGCCGCTCGATTGATGAATATATTGAGTGGTTGAAGCCAATAATTCAGCAAACAGCTAAAAAAGTTTCCGACAACGGATCGATCTGTTGGCAGACTGGGAATTATGTCGAAGGAGGAGAAGTTTTTCCATTAGACTATTTCTTTTATTCAATTTTTAAAGATCTCGGTTTTAAGTTAAAAAATAGGATTATTTGGCATTTCAATTTCGGGTTGAACGCAACCTCGCGATTTTCAGGCAGATATGAAACACTGCTTTGGTGGAGTAAGTCCGACGCGCCAGTTTTTAATTTAGACAAGGTGCGAGTTCGGCAGCTTTATCCAGGCAAGCGGCATCCTTCTACTAAGGGTGCGAAGGCGGGAAGGCTTAGTGGCAACTCAAAAGGGAAGAATCCATCAGATTTCTGGACCTTCGAGCCAGAGGTTGGTCTTAAGCTTCAGCCGATCTGGGATTTGCCAAATGTTAAAGCGAATCATCCCGAGAAAACGTTTCATCCGTGTCAATTCCCCGTCGAGCTGGCTGAAAGATGCATTTTAGCGTTAACTCAGCCTGGGGACACAGTCCTCGATCCGTTTGTAGGTGCTGGCACCAGCGCAGTCGCTGCAGTTATCAACGGGCGTAACGCAATCGGGATAGATCGGGATCCACGTTACGCAGAGCTCGCGCGGCAAAGAGTGGCTTTGGCTCTTGATGGCGACCTTTCTATTAGGGACTTCGGCAAGCCAACTGCCCACCCAAGGCCGGGCCAGCAAGTCGCAAAGGTTCCTGAAGAATGGCTGGAAGAGAATGAAGGGCTCTGGACAAATGCCGCGGAAAAAGAAGCCTAAGATATCCAAAGAGGAGCGGTTTCGCCGTAGACACTACACCTCGGGGCGCGCCGTCTTCAGAAATATCGGTTTTGAGAGGATTGGAAGCCTCTCTGATCGTGAGTTTACTTATGACGGGAGTACGGGCGACTTCGACGACATTTACGTCGGCGATAACGTCGTAATTTTGATTGAGCATACCATATCCGCAATGGGTAAGGTCGGTGATCATCTAAAAAAGAAACACATCCTATTTCAAAAAATAGCGTCGGATCCCCTGAAGTTCTTTGACTTTCTTGTCTCGAAGTCAAAGGAATTCGCGGATGCAGTCTCAACTTCATACCATCGAGACAATTTTATCATAAGGATCGTCTATAATACAGTAAATCCGCCAAGTTCTGTGACGAAGGCGAATGTTCCTGAGCCAATCTATATGGAATATCCCAACTTAAAGTATTTTGAGAAAATTACGGGCATAGCAAAACTATCAACAAAGAAAGAGGTACTCCAATTTTTAGGAATTGATCCTGATGATGTTGGTGTGAATGGCGCATTTCCCAAAAAAGGCGCTTCTGATCCGTATGATGGATCGATACTTCCGGAAGCATCGTCGGGTTTTCCTAAAGGCTTTAAGGTCGTCTCATTTTATGCTGATCCAGCTTCGCTTTTGGAGCGAGCCTATGTTGTTCGTCGCGACGGCTGGAGAGGCTCCTCAGAATCTTATCAACGTATGCTGCAAAAAGGTAAAGTCGAACAAATCCGCAAGAAATTGCGTACCGAGAAAACCGTTTTTATAAACAATCTGGTCGCGACCCTTCCGGATAATGTTCATCCAGTTGATGAACATGGCAAAACGGTAGATATTTCGAAGCTTACAAAAACATCTCCTGTAAAAATTGGACTTCCTCGCTCTCCGAATTCATTGGGAGTGATTGACGGTCAGCATAGGCTCTATTCCTACTATGTAGCAAAGGACGATGATCCGATAATTGCTGGATTGCGAAATAACCAAAACCTTCTCGTCACAGCAGTTATATTTCCGGGCAACCTATCGACTGCTGAACGCGAGCGTTTTGAGGCTGGCATGTTTCTCAACATTAACTCGAATCAAACCAACGCTCCGAAGGCTCTCCGGCAAGAAATTCAAACGATTTTGAAGCCCTTCGGCAACGAGGCGATAGCTAAAAAAGTTATGCAGCGTTTGGCAGATGAGGGGCCATTAGAAGGACATGTGGAGCGCTTTTTCTATGAGCAGGGTCTATTAAAGACTACTTCTATTGTAAGCTATGGCTTAGCCCCTCTCGTAAAGTTGAGCGGTACGGACAGCTTATTTGCGAAGCTAACATCTGAAACACAGGAGCGTTTGCTCGACCACGATGAGGCTGCGCTTGAGGACTATGTCGAGTTTTGCAAGTCAGCAATCAATGAAGTCTTGGCTGCATTCAAGAGTCAAATTGGAAACGCCCGTTGGGTTACAGATCGAAACGTGCCTGAGCGCGTTCTGACTGTCACATACATAAACAGCTTTCTTATATTGATGCGCATTCTTATTGAGAATGGGCAGTCGACAAGTGGTTCGGTGGTCAGAGCTAAACTCGGGGACATTGGGAAATTCAAATTCAAGGATTATCATTCTAGCCAATATAACCGCATGGCGCAGGACATTTTTGCTAGGTATTTTTAGTTTCCTACACCCTCGTAAATGTGCCTCACTCGTTGCCTCAAACCGCAATCCATGAGGCAAGCTAATGTATTTCCCAAAGTCCCCGGCCAGTGAGCCCGAAATGCGCGAGCATGTGTGTCGCTGGGTGGTTCAAGTCACTGCTGGTCGCATTGGCATCGGTCCCAGCACCACGTCCGAGCAGCTCGCTCGCCATCGGCGCAATGAAGAGGTGTTCCGGCCATGAGCAAACTCCCCACATCCGCCCCCAAACCCCGCCACAACCAGTGGACCCGCCAGAAGATGGTGCTGTTCCTGCGTGAGCTGGCGGCGACGCAATCGGTGTCTTGCGCGGCGCGGCATGTGGGGATGAGCCGGACTTCGGCTTACACCCTGCGCAATCGCCTGCGGAACACGCCGTTCGACCTGGGGTGGGAGGTGGCCTTGGAAATGGGCTTTCACCAGCTCGCCCATGCGGTGATGGACCGGGCGATCAACGGGATGGAGGAGCCGCGTTTCTATCACGGGGAGCTGGTGGGCACGGTGCGCAAGTTCGATAACCGGCTGGCCACGTGGGTGCTCTCCAACCCCTGGAGCGTGGGGCGATCGCAGGTGGCGCGCGAATATTCGTCCGCCGCGTTTGACCGGCTGCTGGAACGGATCGAAGTGGCCTCTCTGGACTGGGAAGCGGGCGAGGGGCTTCCGGGTACCTCCGTGGATCTGGGCGCCTCGCCGCAGGACACGCAGGCCGCCGAGGGGGCCTTCGTCAACAAATCCAGCTGGTACGCCGCCGATGCCGCAGGGGGCCGCAAGCGCGCCGCCAGTCGCTGAGGCGGGCGGAGTGGGCTGAGGTCGGGCCAGGGCGGGCCAGGTCGGGCCAGGGCGTGCCAAGGCAATGCACGCAGGATAATTTCCTACATTGCTAAGGATATTTCTTTCGCCTGTAGGATACGCTCCGCCCGGAAATCACCGCAAGACACTGAGATAACAGCAAAATCGGGAGAGGCGCGGAGTTGACACCGTGTCACTTGTGTAAACCCCGGCCGCTCCGGGCAAGGGGGCAAGCGGGGAGGGGCGTCAGCGCGGGAAGTGGCGCTCGACCATCTGCTTGGCGTCCTTCAGGCCCATGCCGCTGGCTTCGCGCACATGCCGGATCGCCTCGATCTTGTGGCCATTGGCCATCGCCTGCTGCACCTGCGGCAGGGTCATCAGCCGGTGCTCGTCGGCAGCGGAGTGGGTGGGGGCGGTGCGGCGCTGGCGCTCCAGCATGTCACCCCCGCCAGAGCGCATGGCTCTGGTGATCAGAAAGGCCACAAGCATGGCGTTGGCGATGATGATCCACAAGGGCACGAACATGGTGCGCCAATGCTACCGGGCACGGCGCGCCCGCGCAACCGATCAGCCGTTGAGCAGTTCCAGCTCCACCGTGGCATGGCCGGACTGGATCATGCCCAGCTGCTCTGCCGCGATGCGCGAGACATCGATCAGGCGGCCCGCCACGAACGGTCCGCGGTCGTTGATGCGCACCACGACCGATCGGCCATTATGCGGGTTGGTCACCCGCACGCGGCTGCCAAATGGCAGGCTGCGGTGTGCGGCGGTGAGGTCCTGCGGGTCGAACGCCTCTCCGCTGGCGGTGGGGCGACCGGCAAAGCGGCGGCCGTAATAGGATGCAACGCCGCGCCCCAGGCTCTGCGCCTCGCCTTCCACGGCCGGGTCGATGGCGGTGATGTCCACCGCATGGGGCGGCAGAACGGGATCGGCGGCGGCGCCGTCCAGATGGTCGAACGCCTGGTCGAAAGCAGGCTCGGCAGAAGGGGTGAAGACCGGCAGCGACGGGTTGCTGGTGAGCGCCGCGCTGGACGCCGTTGCAACCGAATCCGCGGTCTGCGCGTGGCCAGCGCCCACGGCCCCGCCAAGGGCCAGAAGGGCAGTGGCGGCAAAGGCCAGCTGCGTGCGCAGCGAGTGGGCTTTAGGGGCCGTCATGGGAGGTGCAGATACGCTGCGGGGTGGAAATGCGCCACCCGGCGGCGGGCGAGTGAACGCTGGAAAGGGGCATCCGGTCGCAAATTTGGGGAGAACCGTGCCCCGCCAGGAACGAATTGGCCCGCAGGCGAAGGAGAATCGATGAAGATGCGGCGGGCAGGAAAGGCGTCTGAAAAGAGAAATGGGGCCGGCATTGCTGCCGACCCCACTCTCACCGACGTGTGGATCCCGGAGGATACTTTACGCCTGACGTTATCACCTTCGGCAAGCCGATGGTTCTGTCGTCCGGCGCTCGCGCCGGTGCCGGATCTTGTCTTGGCCGGGTGTGATCTCGAAAGACCTGTCCCTTGCCTCGCTTCGATCCGAGACCGTATCGCGCGTCCTGCTGCCTCGAGCGGAACGGGGGTGCCAGGGGGCATCACCTTTCCATCGGCAACCAGATTTGCAGATCCGGCCTTTCCGTCGTTGATTTCCAGGTGGGATCAACAGTCCGATTGCGGCCTCCCTTGCGGGTGATCCGGTCCTCTTTCCTACTCCACGCTGGCTACCAGCGCCGCGTCGATCGTGGCTGGTTTCTCCGCTTCGGATCGGCAGGCGATCCTGGGTGGAAATCCGTTTCCGCTTTCGATGACCTGAAGATGCGCAGGGGAGGCGAGTCGGGCAAGACCGGGGCAGCCGACTTATCCACTTTTTGTGATTTTGCCGGTGGACAAGGGTGGAAAACTCAACAGCTCGCCGCACCGGGTGAAATCATTGCGCCGTTAGCCGCGCCGGTCCCTCTGGCCAAGCAGGCGCAGCCGCAGGGCGTTGAGCTTGATGAAGCCGGCGGCGTCCTTCTGGTCATAGGCACCCGCATCGTCCTCAAACGTCACATGCGCTTCGGAATAGAGGCTGGCGGGGCTCTTGCGGCCAACCACCATGGCATTGCCCTTGTACAGCTTGAGCCGGACAGTGCCCTCAACCTTCTGCTGGCTGAGGTCGATCGCAGCCTGCAGCATCTCCCGCTCCGGGCTGAACCAGAAGCCGTTGTAGATCAGCTCCGCATAGCGCGGCATCAGCTCGTCCTTGAGGTGGGCGGCACCGCGATCCAGCGTGATCTGTTCGATCCCCCGGTGCGCGCGGGCGTAAATCTCGCCGCCGGGCGTCTCATACATGCCGCGGCTCTTCATGCCGACGAAGCGGTTTTCGACCAGGTCGAGCCGGCCGATGCCGTGCTTGCGGCCAAGGTCATTGAGGGCGGTGAGCAGGGTGGCGGGGCTCATGGCCTCGCCATTGAGCGACACGCCGTCGCCCTTTTCGAAGCCGATCTCGATATATTCGGGCTGGTCGGGCGCGTCTTCCGGATTGACCGTGCGCGAATAGACATAGTCCGGCGTTTCCTGCCACGGGTCTTCCAGCACCTTGCCTTCGGACGAAGTGTGCAGGAGGTTGGCATCGGTGGAGAACGGGCTTTCGCCGCGCTTGTCCTTGGGCACGGAAATCTGGTGCGCCTCGGCCCAGGCGATCAGCGCGGTGCGGCTGGTCAGTTCCCATTCGCGCCAGGGGGCGATCACCTTGATGTCCGGGTCGAGCGCATAGGCGGAGAGTTCGAACCGTACCTGGTCATTGCCCTTGCCGGTGGCCCCATGGGCAATGGCATCGGCGCCAGTCTCATGCGCGATCTCCACCAGTCGCTTGGAAATCAGCGGGCGGGCAATGCTGGTGCCCAGCAGGTAATCGCCTTCATAGCGGGCATTGGCGCGCATCATCGGGAACACGAAATCGCGCACGAACTCCTCGCGCACGTCTTCGATGTAGATGTGCTTGTCAGGAATACCCATCGCGCGCGCCTTGATCCGCGCAGGCTCGATCTCCTCACCCTGGCCAAGATCGGCGGTAAAGGTGACGACTTCATAGCCACGCTCGGTTTCGAGCCATTTGGCGATCACGCTGGTATCGAGGCCGCCGGAATAGGCGAGGACTACACGCTTGATATCGGACATTGGTTGCTCCGCAATTCGGGTCGCGGCGCGCCTATCAGGCGGCGCGGCTTGTCGCAACGCAGATCACCAATCAGATGGTCAATCAATCTCGCGGGCGTGCAGTTGCGGGTTGTTGCGGGTGATGTAATTGAGCCAGGCCTTCGGGCGGCGGAGGAAGTCTTCGGGCACATCGACCTGCAGGCCGACAAGCTGGGCCATGCGGGCAACGAAGTGGATGCAATTGCGCTCGTCCAGATCGTAATATCGCCCCGGATGGTTGCGCCAGCGCTCCACCTCGGCCCGCAGTTCACGGTATTTCGTATCGGATACGGTGATGGTGAAGTGGCGGTTGGTGTCCGCGATCGTGCGCTGTTCCTCCACGATGATCTCATGTTCAGCCGGGCCGCTGGTTATCGCCTGCGTGGTATATTTGGCAGAGAAGCCGAAATTCTCATTCACCATCTGGCCGGTGTCATCCAGCACGCCCTGGAACACCACGAAGGTGTGCGGATAGCGGCCCCACAGGACCGATCCGTTGAAGCTGTGAAAGGACACTTGCACAGCGGCCTGCGCGGGCACGCTGGCCATGAGACTGATGCCAAGCACCAGCACCAGCGCGCCAAGCCATCGGGTTATCGATTTGATTCGCAGGTGAGCCATGTTCATGGTCCTATTGAGCATTGTTGTGGGGTCCCTCGTCAAGCATCTTTGCTGCATCGCCGCAATCTAGCGAACGAAGCAGGCCCGGAAGGTAAAGCGCAAGCGCACCGGCACGAAAGAAATAGCTCGCTGAAAAGGCGATCCATACGCCCAGATTTTCTTGCGGCCTCATTACCAGGTCCAGCGCCAGATAGAGCAGCGTTGCCAATACGCCGGCATTGCGCAGCGCGCGGCCACGCGTGGCGCCGATGAAGATGCCGTCGAGCAGCCAGCTGGGCATGCCGATCAGCGGCACCAGCGCAGCGAAGGGCATGAAGCGCATCGCCTCTGCCCGGACCAGCGGATCGGTGGTGATGAAGCCGATCACCGCCGGACCGCCAATCAGGAACACCGCACTCAGCACCAGCGCCGCGGCCAGGGAAAACTCGCCCGCCAGCCTGACCGCGCGCAGGAAAGTGGCCTTGGACCGCGCGCCGATGGCATTGCCCACGCGGCTCTCCGCCGTGAAGGCAAAGGCATCGAGCACGAAGGCGGCCATGTTGATGAATTGCAGCAGCACATGGTTGGCCGCCAACTGCACCGTGCCCAGCCGCGCCCCGGCATTGGCGTACCAGGTGAACATGAACAGCAGCGCGAGCGTGCGGATCATGATGTCCCGGTTGACTGCGAACAGCCGTTTCAAGGCTGCAGGATCGATGATGGCGCTGCGCGGCATGCGGCGGATGATGGCGGCAAAGGACCCGCCCGCAACGCGGCCTGCCAGCACAAGGCCCACTGCCAGCGCGGTCCATTCTGCCAGCGCGGTGCCGATGCCCACGCCAGCCGCGCCCATGTCATATCCCCACACCAGCACCAGATCGGCGATGACGTTGACGATGTTCATGACGATTTGCAGCACCAGCGCGGACCGCGTGCGACCAAGGCCCAGCAGCCAGCCATTGATGGCAAAGACGCACAGGGCAGCGGGCGCGCCAAAGAAGCGGGCGGAGACATACTGGCTGGCCTCAGCCGTCACATCCTCGCCCCCGGCCAGCAGTGAGAAGGCAAGGCTGCCCAGCGGCCATTGCAGCGCCAGCAGGGCAAGGCCAATGCCAAAGCCGATCAGCAGCGCCCGCAGCAGCAGCGCCTCCACCTCCTGCCGGTCATTCGCTCCATCCGCCTGGGCGGTCAGGCCGGTCATGCCCATGCGCAGAAAGCCAAAGCTCCAGAATATCAGGCCGATCACCGTCGCGCCCAGTGCCACGCCGGCCAGCGCGGCAGCATCGCCCGTGCGCCCGATAACGGTGGCATCCACCACGCCCACCAGCGGGATCGAGGCCTGCCCCAGCATGATGGGCCAGGCCTGCGCGAAAATGCTCGCGCGGGTCAGCGGTGTGGATTGGGAATGGGCGGTCTGGGCCATGCGGCGGGCCTCAGCTGTTCAGCAGGCGCTTCTCTGCCTCTTCGATATAGCTGCGCGTCAGCGGCAGGGCGTGGCGATCGCGCACATACTGAATCTGGTAATTGCACATCGATCCATGCTCGAACGCGGTGGCCGCGCCCGCCAGATAGAAGGTCCACAGGCGATAGAAGCGCGCATCCATCAGCGCCTCTATCTCGGTCTGCTTGTCCACGCAGCGCACATACCATTCACGAATGGTGCGCGCATAATGCAGCCGCAGCGTCTCCACATCGCTGGCGATCAGGCGCACTTTCTCGCTCGCCGCCACGGTCTCGCTCAGCGCGGGGATATAGCCGCCGGGGAAGATCCATTTGTCGGTAAAGGCATCGGTGCGTCCGGGCGTTCCCATGCGGCCGATCGTGTGCATCAGGAAGGCGCCGTCCGGGCTGAGCATGTTGGCGCAGGCGCGAAAATACGTCTCGAACTGCGGCACACCGACGTGTTCGAACATGCCGACAGAAACGATCCGGTCGAATGTGGCCCCGCGCGCGGCAAGATCGCGGTAATCGACCAGCTCGAAGGTGACGCGGTCGGCCACGCCGGCGGCCTCTGCGCGCTTGCGGGCCAGTGCGAGCTGTTCCTCGCTCAGCGTGATGCCCAGCACGGTCACATCGGCGCGGCTGGCAAGGAAGATCGCCATGCCGCCCCAGCCGCAGCCAATATCCAGCACCGTGTTGCCGGGCTGCAGTTTCAGCTTGGCGGCGATATGCGCCAGCTTGGCTTCCTGCGCCTGCGCCAGTGTTTCGGTCTCATCCGTCCAATAGGCACAGCTGTACTGCATATGCTCCGGGTCGAGCATCAGCTGGTACAGATCATTGCCGATATCATAGTGATGGGCGACGTTGCTCTTGCTGCTGCCCGGCTTGTTGACGCTGCGCAGGGCAGAGCTGATCCGGCCCTTTATGCGCCGCGGCAGGGAGGGCGGGGCGAGGCGGATATTGTCTTCCCAGCGATTGTTGGCCCGCATCAGCGACACCAGACCCATCACATCGCCATGTTCGATCACGATGCGCCCGTCCATGAAGGCCTCCCCCACACCAAGGCGGGGGTCGAGCAAGATGTCGCGCGCCACCTTCTTGTCGACAAAGCGCACGCCAATATCGGGGAAGCCCTGCGTCGGCGTTCCAAATGTGCGGGTAACGCCGCTGGCATGGGTGACACGCAGGCTGCCCTTGCGGACGAGCTTGCCGAGCAATCGATCGATCAGTTTTTCAGAAGCAGACATATCATGCGCCCTAGCGCGCTATTCGCCGGGCGCAATGCGCAGCACGGCATTCTCATTGCCATCGGTGAGAACATAGATCAGCCCGTCGGGGCCTTGCACCACGTCTCGAATGCGCTGGTGCAGCTGGGTCAGCAGGCGCTCGCGGCGCAGCTCGCCGAACTGGTCGTTGAAGACAATCCGCTCCAGCCCGCCGGTAAAGTTGATCTCTCCGCGCCGGGCGCTGCCGATGAACAGGTTGCCCTGCCACGCCGGAAATGCCGCGCCTGTATAGAACAGCAGGCCGGAGGGCGCGATGGACGGCTGCCACAGCAACAGCGGATCGGTAATGCCCTCTCCCTGCATGGGGACACCCATCGGCGTGCCATCGTAATTGCGCCCGAAGGTATAGGCGGGCCAGCCATAATTGCCGCCCGCACGGATCAGATTGACCTCATCGCCGCCATTGGGGCCATGCTCGGCAGTGAACACATCGCCATTTGCCGGGTGAATGGTCAGGCCGTGCTGGTCCCGGTGGCCAAGCGAGTAGATGGCGGGATGCGCGCCTGCCTGCCCCACAAAGGGATTGTCCGCCGGGATCGAGCCATAGGTGTTGATCCGCAGCACCTTGCCATGCGGGCTGGCCATGTCCTGTCCGGAGGCACCAAAGGGCGCCCCGGTGGCAATCCAGATGATCCCATCGGCGGTGACCTGCAGCCGCGATCCGCCCGCATAACCGGGTTCCTCCATGGCGAAGACGGTCGTCACGCCGGACAGGCCATCAGCCGTAAGCCTGCCGCGCATGATCGCAAGGCGGCCCTGCTGGGGCGGTTCTTCCGGGTTCTCGGCATTGGGAACGGGAATATTCCACGTCCAGTAGATCAGGCCGTTGCTGGCAAAACCGGGATCGACGGCGAGATCGTGCAGGCCGAAATTGCCCTGCGATGTGCCCGGCTGCGGCATTCCGGCAATCGGCGCGGTGTCCATCACCGCGCCCGGTGTGATCGCCGCGCGGATGATCCTGAGATTGCCTGCGCGCTCCGCCACCAGCAGATCGCCATTGGGCAGGAATTCCATCGCGAACGGGCGCCCGAAATCCTTCGCCACCACGGATACGGCGATGCCGTGCACTTCGGCGGTGTCAAAGTGATAAGGCTCTGCCGCCAGCGTGACCGGAGAAATGCCCACGGGCGGGGGCTGCTGGGCCAGCGCGGCAGCAGGGCTGAGCAGAGCAAGCGCAACCAGAGCAGATCGTCGTTTCATCGCGCTTGTTCCCTACTTTTGGCCTACTCCGCCGCTTCCTACTCCGCCGCTTCCTTCAGTGCCGGATCGAGATGCCACACGGGCGGCTCTTCCAGTGCGCGCAGGCGGGCGCTTTCCTCATAGACATAGTCGCCTGTCATCGGGATTGCGGCGCGGTCCTTCACATACTGGATCTGCCAGTTGACCAGCGTGCCGTTGCGGAAGCTCTGTTCGGCCCCGGCGAGGTAGAACAGCCACATCTTGTAGAACTTCTCGTCATACATCTCGGTAATTTCTTCCCGGTGCATGACGGTGCGCTTGTACCATTCCTCCAGCGTGTGGCTGTAGTGGAAGCGCATCGCCTCCACGTCCATGATCTGCCAGCCGGCCTTCTCGCTCTCCGTCACCAATTCGGACAGGGCGGGGATATAGCCGCCGGGGAAGATGTACTTGCGCGTCCACGCATCGGTAAAGCCGGGAGGGCCCGCGCGGCCGCAGCAATGGCTGAACATCACCCCGTCATGGACCAGCAGCTGATGCGTCTTCTTCATGAACTGCGGGTAGTGCGGCGTGCCGACATGCTCCAGCAGGCCGACAGAGCTGATGCGATCGAACTCGCCCTCGACATCGCGGTAATCCATCAGCGCGAACTTGACCTTGTCATCCACGCCCAGCGCCTTCGCGCGTTCCTTGCAGAAGGCGATCTGGTCAGGCGCAAGGGCAACGCCCAGCACTTCGCAGCCGTAATGCTTGTGCAGGTACAGCGCCAGGCCGCCCCAGCCGCAGCCGACATCCAGAACGCGCAAGGGGCGATCCATCTCTCGCGCCTTCTGCATATACATCTTGGCGGCGATGTGGGCTTTCTTGTCCAGCTGGGCCTTTTCCAGGCTGTCATTCAGGTCGCGGTGATAGCCCATGGTGTACTGCCGGTCCTCATCCAGGAACAGCTCATACAGGCGGCGCGTCAGATTATAGGTGTGCTCGGCATTCTTGCGTGCCTTGCTTTTCAGATTGATGCTGTCGGCCTTGGCGGCGGCCTTCTGCGCCATCCGCTTCAGCGGTCCCTGCGGTTGCAGGGCGCGGTCGCCATGCGCCTTTGACTGGGCGGTGACGAACAGGATCATGTCGCGAATGTCATGCGGCGGATCGACGTGCAGCCAGCCCCACATGAAAGCCTCGCCAGCGCCAACCTGCGGATAGCGGGCAATATGACCCGAAGCCTTCTTGTTGGTCAGGCGCACATGAATCGGATCGCCATCGCCGCCGGGACCATATTCATAGGTCTTGCCATCATAGTCGGTGATTATCAGCTGTCCGCTACGGATCAGCTTGTTCAGCATTTTGTCGAGCAGCCACATGAGCGGCACGTCTCCCCCAGTTGGAATGTCAGTACGCAGGTTTGAATGCCGCCTTGCAGCCTGTCAATCGCCCGATAAGATGCCGCGCCATGTCGACCAACAAGACCCAGCCAACGCAGACCAGCGCAGATGCCTTTATCGCGGCGGTGGAACACCCTGGAAAACGCGAGGATGCAAAAGTCCTCGATGCGCTATTTCGCAATGTCACCGGCGTCGATCCGGTGATGTGGGGGCCAACGATCATCGGCTATGGCAGCTATCATTATAGATACGACAGCGGGCGTGAAGGTGACATCTGCCGCGTGGGCTTTTCACCGCGCAAGGCAAAGCATTCGCTCTACCTGCTTAGCTGTTCGGCCGCTGGTGATGAGGCGCCATTCGCTGCCCTGCGTGAAAAGATGGGCAAATACAGTCGCGGCAAGGGCTGTCTGTATGTCAACAAGCTGGCCGATATCGATCTGGCCGTGCTGGAGCAGATGATCGCGCTGTCGTGGAATAATTCGCTGGAGCGCTATCCCGGTTAGGCGTCAGATCCCCGCATACCACTGGTATCCGGCGCGATCTTCCCAATATCCGCCCTTGCCATCGCCCACCTGCTCCAGACTGGAGACGAGTTCGATTCCGGTCAGATATTTGGGGTGCTTGTAGCCCAGCTGCCGTTCGATCCGCATGCGCAAGGGCGCGCCATTGATCACCGGCAGCCGCTCTCCATTCAGCAGATGCGCCACGATTGTCTGGGGATGACGGGCATCATCCATGTCGCAGCTCTCGTAATAGTCAGCGCCGCTGAGCTTGTCCGCGCAATGGAAGATGGCGAAGTTCGCCCCGTCCTCCACGCCTGCCATATCCAGAATGGCGGACAGCTGCGGACCGGTCCATTCGCCGATCGCGCTCCAGCCTTCCACACAGTCATGCCGGGTGATCTGCGTGCGCTGGGGCAGGGCGCGGATATCGTCCATCGACAGGCTCAGCGGATTGTCGACAAGGCCGGTGACGGCCAATTGCCACTGGGCAAAACCGCCAGCCAGTGCTTCGGCATATTCGGGTGTTTCGACATTGGTGCTGCCATTGCCGCGAAAGAAGGGCGAGATGTCCGCCCGGGTGAATTCCGGCGCCATGGTGATACGCCCCATGCCCAGCGCGCGGTGAATGCCGCGATGCCAGCTCTCTGCGGTATCGACAACCGAACCGAACAGCTCGCTGTCACCGATCTTCGAACAGCCGGCCACGAAAGCCGCGCCCATTGCGGCCAGGAAATTACGCCGCTTCATCGTGCTCGCCTCCGGTAATCATCTCGTGAAGCTGTTTGATCGGGTTCGACAGCAGGACCAGCACAACATGCACCACGAAGAAGCCGAACAGTCCGAAGGCGCACAGGAAATGGATCGAACGCGCGCTCTGCCTGCCGCCCAGCAGCTCTGCCAGCCAGGGCAGGGCAGCTTCCGCGCCGGGGCTCATCACCAGGCCGGTAAAGATCATCAGCGGCAGCAGGATGAAGATCACCGCACCATAGGTCGCCTTTTGCAGGAAATTGAACTTGCCCGCGCCATGATCGAAATTCAGCTTCAGGTGCTGGCGAATGTCATGCCAGATCGCAGACGGCTTCCAGTCGGCCAGGCGGGTGAACAGGTCGCGCCGGAAATGGCCGTTCATCACCGCGCGGATCATGAACACCAGCAGGCCAAGGGCGAAGACCCAGGCGAACACCACGTGCCAGTCGCGCGCGGAGGCGAGGCTGTAATAGCCCGGAATAGTGGCCCAGCCGGGAAAGCGCGGGACGGACAGCCATGCCTGCTCCGCCGCAAATCCCCAGTCGCCCCAATACAGGCGCGGGTGGGCGTTGGAGATGTTGAGGCCGGACATGAACAATATGCTCACGCTGAGCACGTTGACCCAGTGCCAGATGCGCGTGGACAGCGCGTGGCGCTTCTTCGGCTTGTTCGGATTGGCCATTGTTAATCCTCTCCACGCGCAAGATACAGCACGTCGCGCGGTTGCGACAGCAGATGTTGGCCTGAATCGACAAATATCGCCTGCCCGCTGGTGAGCGGTCCTGCGGCCATGAACAGCGCCGCATCGGCAATCTCCGCCGCAGCGGTGCGCCGACCCAGCAGGTTCATCCGGTGCGATGTTTCGGCTTCGGCAGGGGTCTGGTCATGGCTGGCCAGAATGGCGCCGGGCGCAAGGCGATAGACGCGGTCATCGGGCTCGCAAGCCATGGCCATCATCCGCGCTGCGCCATCGGCGGCATATTTGCTCATCGTGTAGCTGAAGAAATCCGGATTGGGATTGGCCAGCTTCTGGTCGGTCAGCTGAATCACCCGCCGCCCCGCGCATGATCGGGCGCCGTTCAGGAAGGCCTGTGCCATGATGGCGGGAGTGACTGCGTTGACCTGCATGGCCATTGTGTTCGTGGCCGGATCGAGGGCGGTTACATCGTCCTCTGCAAAAACCGATGCATTGTTCACCAGCACGCGCCAGTCAGCCAGTTGCCCGGCCAGAGTTGCGATCATGGCCTTGGCCGCATCCCCATTGGCAAGGTCGCATTGCACCACTTGCGCGCTGGGCAGGCTGCTGGCGAGCGCCTGGGCTGCATCGAGGGATCTGTTGCAATGTACCACCACATGCCAGCCCGCGTCGCCAAAGCGGCGGGCGATTGCCGATCCGATCCTGCGCGCGGCCCCGGTGATCAGGACGGCCTTGGTCGTGGTGGGCGAGAATTCCTGCATAGGCTCCTTCCAGCACAGCCAGCCGGGATAAGAAAGTAAAGCCGCTGTGGTTCATTTCGGACAGAGTCATTGTGCCGCACGCAGCAAGTGCATAGGATACGGACAAAGGGCGGTCCCGATGAATGGACCGGCGGAGGGAAAGGACTGAATATGAAGGGTTTGAAGGCTCTGGCTGCCGTTTCGGCATTGGCTATGTGGAGCGCCGCGGCGATGGCACAGGATGCGCCGGCAGCGCCGCCTCCCGGTCCGCCGCCATTCCAGGGCACTGATCTGGCAACCGGGCCATGGTCGTTCCAGACCGCACAGGCCGATTTTGACGTCGATGTGGTCGCGCGCGGACTGGATCATCCGTGGGGCCTGGCCTTCCTGCCCGATGGCGGAATGCTGGTGACGGAACGCCCGGGCCGTCTGCGCCTCATTCGCAATGGCGTGCTCGATCCCACGCCGATTTCCGGCCTGCCGGATGTGTTCGCGGTCGGCATCGCCGGGCTGATGGATATCGCCCTGCATCCCGATTTTGCCGAGAACGGGCTGGTTTACATGGCCTATTCCAAGAACAGTCCTGACGGCAAGGAACAGGCGCTGGCCGTGATGCGGGCGCGCTGGGATGGCGCCCACGCGCTGACCAATGTCGAGGATATCTTCGTGTCCACGCCCTGGTACGGCTCCGAGACGCAGCCAGAACGCTGCTGCGGGCAGGGGCCGGCCTTCGGCTCCTTCGGCGGCCGCATCCTGTTCGATCCGGACGGCTATCTCTACATCACCAGCGGCGATCGCAATTACGGTGAGCTGGTGCGCGATCCGAGCAACCACATCGGCAAGATCCTGCGCCTCAACGATGACGGTTCCGTTCCTGCGGGCAATCCGTGGGTGGGCTTGGCAGGTCACGCGTCAGAAGTGTGGTCGACCGGCCACCGCAACCCGCTGGGCCTGACCTACAACACGCTGACCGGCGAAATCTGGGAGAGCGAGTTCGGTCCGCGCGGCGGGGACGAGGTCAACCGCATCACGCGCGGCGGCGATTACGGCTGGATCACGGTGACGCAGGGTTTTCATTACGATGGGACACAGCAGGAAGGCATCCGCAACCGTCCCGGCATGATCGATCCGGTGCTGGTCTATGGCCCGCCCTCGCTCAATCCGGGCAATCTGGCATTCTACGATGGCACGCAGTTCGCAAACTGGCACGGCGACCTGTTCCTCGCCAGCTTCACCCAGGGCCTGCTGCGCTATGACACGGACGTTGTCGGCATGCCGCGGGGTGAGCCTGAAATTCTGCTCAAGGATCTCGGCCAGCGCTGGCGCGATGTTCGCAACGGCCCGGACGGCAATCTGTATGTCCTGTCGGACATGGCCGATGGGGTGGTGCTCAGGATCAGTCCGGCGAACTAGCGCCAGCCCTATTGCGGAAGGCCAGCCCTAATGCGGCAGGTTCTGCCGCAATTCCTCCAGCCACACATCGGCCACGGCATCGCTCGGCGCGCGCCAGTCTCCGCGAGGGGACAGGGCGCCGCCGCTCGATACCTTGGGGCCGTTGGGAATGGCGCTGCGCTTGAACTGGCTGAACTGGAAGAAGCGCCGCAGGAAATTCTCCAGCCATTTGCTGATCGTGGCCAGATCGTACTGATTGCGCAGATCCGCCGGGAAATGCGGCGGCCATTCACCGCGGCTCGCATCGCGCCAGGCATGCCATGCCATGAAGGCGACCTTTGACGGGCTAAGGCCCCAGCGCATGATATTGTGCAGGAAGAAATCGTTCAGCTCGTAAGGCCCCACGGCGCTTTCGGTGCTTTGCACCGCGCCGTCTGCGCCGATCGGCACCAGTTCTGGCGTGATCTCCGTATTGAGCACGGCATCCAGTATCGCGTCGGTTTCATGAGTGAACTGCTCGGAGCGGATGGCCCAGCGGATCAGGTGCTGGATCAGCGTCTTGGGGACGCCGGAATTGACCGCATAGTGGCTCATATGGTCGCCCACGCCATAGGTGCACCAGCCCAAGGCCAGCTCCGAAAGGTCGCCCGTTCCGATCACAAAGCCATTGTGCTGCCCCGCCAGGCGGAACAGGTAATCGGTGCGCATGCCCGCCTGCACATTCTCGAACGTCACGTCATAGACCGGGTGACCATCGGCAAAGGCATGGCCGATATCCTCCAGCATCTTGTTGGCCGCCGGCCTGATGTCGATTTCCTCAGCCGTGACGTGGAATGCCTCCATCAGCTTCCAGGCGTTGGACTTGGTGTGCTCCGTGGTGCCGAAACCGGGCATGGTATAGGCGCGGATCATGCTGCGCGGCAGGTCCAGCCGGTCACAGCACTTGGCCGCCACGATCAGCGCATGGGTTGAATCCAGCCCGCCCGAAATGCCGATCACCAGGCTCATGGGACTGGTCGCCTCGACCCGCCGCATCAGCCCGTCCACCTGAATGTTGAAGGCTTCATAGCAATCCTCGTCCAGCCGGTTTTCCCGGTCAGGCACGAAGGGAAAGCGGGCGATAGGCCGGGTCAGGCCGATATCGCCATGTTCGGGATTATGCGGCATATCTATGAAACGAAAGCGCTTCTCCGGCCTTCCCGCTTCATCGATCGCATCGTCGAAAGTCTTGTGGCGGATGCGGTCGCCATAGATGCGCTCGCAATCGACATCGGCGATGCACAGTTCCGGGCGGCGGCGGAAGCGCTCGCTTTCCGCCAGCAATTCGCCCAGCTCATAAATCATGCCTTCGCCGTCCCACGCATGGTCGGTGGTGCTCTCGCCATGTCCGGCGGCGGAATAGACATAGGCGCAGGCAAGACGTGAGGATGAGCTGCGCGCCAGCAGGTGCCGCTCATCCGACTTGCCGATCACGATGTTGGAAGCGGACAAATTGGCGCAGATCGTCGCGCCTGCCAGCGCGCCTGCGATGGAGGGCGGGGCAGGTGACCACATGTCCTCGCAAATCTCGATATGCAGCTTGAAACGCTCATCGCGGGTCGATGCGAACAGCAGGTCCACGCCGAACGGCACAGCCTCGCCATTCACTGTGATCGTGCCGCCGGTGACATTGCGACCGGAGGCGTACCAGCGCTTCTCATAGAACTCGCGGTAATTGGGCAGGAAGCTCTTGGGCACAGCGCCCAGCAATCTGCCCGCGGCGATCACCAGCGCGCAATTATACAGCTGGCCATTGGCAAGCAGCGGTGCGCCGACCAGCAGTATGGGGGAAAGGTCGCGGCTGGCGGCAACGATCTGCGCCACCGCGCTCTCGACCTTTTTGAGGAACGCCGTCTGCATCACCAGATCATCCAGCATGTAGGAGGAGATGCACATTTCCGGATAGACCAGCAGGTCCACATGCGCCGCATGGGCGCGCTCCGACTCCTCGATGATACCGGCGGTGTTATAGGCGATGTCGGCGGTGCGGACCTGCGGCGTGCTGGTGGCCACGCGGACATAGCCGTGCCGGTGCATGTCGAAAAAGGGATGGGTGTCGCTGGTCATGCGGGGCGCTGCTTTCGAAATTGGCGTATCGGTTCCGGGGGCTGGTTCCAGCCAGTCTGCGGGATGGCATATGCCCAACTGGGCCAGGCGTTTCTGAATGGCCGGGCGGGCGATCTTGCCCTTGCTTTCCCAGCCATAGATGGTGCGGCTGGGCCAGGGTTTGGGCGCACCGAACCGCGCGCCAAAGTCCTCCGCCGAAAGCGGCGGCTGATGCGCTTCACGCCAGGCGCGCAGTTTCTGTCCGGCCAGATGCATGATGTTCAAGTATCCTAAAAGGATACGAAAGACAATGTGCATATATCTGCCGGGCGCGGCGCGGCATCTTGCTCACGGCAGGCAATCGCGCCACACCCATTGCGATGCAGAACTCCAAGACATTCGCGCCACTGCGGCACCGCGCCTTTCTGGTGCTCATCGCCGGCAGTCTGATGGCCAATCTGGGCAATACCATCCAGTCTGTCGGCGCATCCTGGCACCTGACACAGGCGGGCCAGCCTGCCGATATCGTGGCGCTGGTGCAGACCGCCTATAATCTGCCGATCATGTTGCTGGGCCTGCCCGCCGGGGCATGGGCGGATATGGTCGACAAGAAGAAGATCCTCATGGCCGCGCTGTCGGTGATGCTGCTGGCGTCGCTGCTGCTGGCGGTGCTGGTGCAGGCCGATGCGGCGGGACCGGCGGCGATCATCGTGCTCACCGCAGTGCTGGCTTGCGGGGTCGCCTGCATCATTCCGGCGGTGGCATCCTCGGTCAATTTCGTGGTCCCGCGCGCAGAGCTGGCCGCGGCGGTGGCGCTCAACATCCTTGGCTTCAACGTAGCGCGCAGCTTTGGTCCGGCGCTGGGCGGGGCGATCACATCGTGGGGCGGGGCCAGCGCGGCCTTCATCGCCAATGCCTCGGCCTATGCGCTGGTGATCGCGCTGCTGTGGCGCTGGCGCCTGCCGCCTGCGGAACCCAAGCCCAAGCGCAGGATCTGGCCGGTGATGGCAGAGGGGCTGCGCTTCGCGGTGGCGTCCCCGCAAGTGCGCAATATCATGATCCGCGGCTTCACCTTCACCTGCACCGGTGCGGCGGCGTGGGCGGTGATGCCGCTGTTCGCCAGCCAGACGCTGGGCGCAGGCTCATTCGTCTATGGCATCTTGCTGGCAGCGCTGGGCAGCGGGGCAGTGATCGGAGCGGCCAGCGCAACCTACTTCCGTTCCCGCTTCAATGCCGAGCAGATCATCCGCGCATCGGGCATTCTGTACGGTTCCGGCTGCGTTCTGGTGGCGCTCAACCCCGGTCTGATACCGATCCTGATCCTGCTGGTTCTTGCCGGGGCGGGCTGGGTTCAGGCGCTTTCCGGCTTTGCCGTGGCAGGCCAGATGTGGGCCCCGCGCGCCATCGTGGGCCGCGTGACCGCATTCGTCAGCAGCGTGACATTTGGCGGCATAGCGATCGGCAGCTGGCTGTGGGGCCATTTCGCCGACGCACACGGCATCGCCACCGCCTTCCTGGTATCGGGCGCGGCGATGATCGTCCTGCCGCTGCTCGGCCTGATCCTGCCCATGCCGGAGCATGGACCGGCCACTCCGATAGACGACACCCCGCAAAAGCCGGCCTGACAGCCTCAGCTCAGGCGGCGGCCTTTTCGTTGCCGATTGGCAGGCGGGCCTTCACCGTCGCCTGGCTGAGATCGAGGCCATAGAGCTTGGCAGCATTGCCGCCCACCAGGCCGCAGATGGTGCTCTGGTCCAGCTGGCTCATCGTCTCGGCAATGGTCTTGACCGAGTTGGGCCAGATGCTGTCGGGATGCGGATAGTCGCTGGCCCACAGCATGTTTTCCGGTCCCCAGAACTCGATCAGCCGCATCGCCGTGGGGCTTTGCTGGAAGGTGCCATAGACCTGCCGCTTGAACACTTCTGACGGCTTCATCTTGTGCGGAATACCGCCCTTGTCGTCCCAGAATTCCTTGCATTCCCACAGGCGGAAATGGCGGTAGTCCAGCTCTTCCACCACCCACGGAACCCAGCCGATGCCAGCCTCTGCAATCACGATCTTGAGATCCGGGTGCCGTTCCAGAATGCCCCAGGCGAACAGATCCACAAACGGATCGAGGAACTGGTCGATGAACATCTTGGCGTGCAGGAAAGTGGCGCCGGGGCTGCCCTTGTACTTGTCGAAGGCCTTGGTCACGCCGGGGAATACGGTAACGTGGAAGGACAGCACGATGCCCGATTTCTCCAGCAGGTCGAACAGCGGCTCCCACCGCTTGTCGTCCAGACGCGGCTCGGCCACGGCGATCTGCAGATTGGCCTGGCGGCATCCGCCCTTCCTGGCGAGGCGGGTGAGTTCTTCCACCGCCGCTTCTGGATGCGGGGGCAGCATGGCCACGCCGATCAGGCGATCCGGCGAAACCGGGCAGAATTCCTCATACAGCCAGTCATTATAGGCGGAATAGCAGGCCTTCATGAAAGCCTCATCCTGCGTCTTGATGCTGGTAACGGGGCCAAACACCAGATGCGCCCACACATTGTCGCGGTCCATGTCCTGCAGGCGCAGCTGCGGATTGCCCGCGCGCAGATCGGTCACATCCTCTATCCCACCGCGATCATAGGCGGTGTGGATAGGCTTGGGACCCTTGAAGCCCATCGGCTTGCCCGACCAGAAGCCCCAGCTCTCGCCATCGGCCATCCACAGGGCAGAGCCGTTCTCCTGCACCGCGATGCGAGGAGCGCGGTCGCCCCATTTCGCGCTCATGCGATCGGCCCACACATTGGCGGGCAGCATGTTCAAATCGAGGTGGTCATCGCAGGAGACCAAAGCGGTTTCGATCATTCGGGGACTCTCCGGTGTCACTATTTGACTTTGTCCGTATACTAACATTGCCGCCGTGACCATGCCTCCAAAAGGCACCTGCGATCAGGTCGGAAGGAAAGCGGGCAGGGCATGCGGGTAGGGCACGGGGCCAGCACTTTCCCCAAAGAGTTTGCGGCGCCCTCTCGAGGGGACAGAGAGGACGCCGCAAAGATCAGGACCGGGCAGTTGCTCGTATTATCAGCGGCAGCGCGCCTCACCGCGATCGATTTCGCGGCCGAGCAGACCACCAATGGCAGCGCCAAGGATCGTGCCGACGGCGCGGTCGCGCCCGCCGTCAATCTCGCGGCCCAGCAAGGCGCCGCCTGCGGCACCG
Organism: Alteraurantiacibacter aestuarii; assembly: GCF_009827405.1. Classification (GTDB taxonomy): domain Bacteria; phylum Pseudomonadota; class Alphaproteobacteria; order Sphingomonadales; family Sphingomonadaceae; genus Alteraurantiacibacter; species Alteraurantiacibacter aestuarii. The sequence continues at coordinate 143,214 of NZ_WTYY01000002.1, read as the reverse complement.
ATGATCAGGCCGGTCGTGCCATTATCACGCTTGCAGTAATAGCGGTTGTCGTCGCCGCGCCAGACGCGGTCATTGCGGCTGATACGGCGCGGTTCGATGTAGCGCCCGCGATCATCATAAACGCGGCTCTGGCGGCGATCGTCGCGCCGGTAATCGCGCCGGTCATCGCCGTGATGACGATCATTGTCGCGCTGGCCATAGGCAGGCGCCCAGCGGGGCGGGTCAGCGGCCGCAGGTGCTGCGGGAAGAACCATAGCGGCAGCGGCGATTGCTAGAATGCTCTTTCGCATGATGTGAACCTTTCGAATCCGGTTGTTGTTAAATCCCGAATGCTCGAAATCGTTCATGTATCCCCAACGTCAGATGAACGGCTTGTTGTAATAGGCAAGTCAGGGCAAAAAGTTCGAATATTGCGACGAGTGGAGGCTCTGCCCGCCTATTCCGCCGCCAGCCTGGCATGCAATTTGGCGCGCAATTTGTCTGCCAGCGGGCCCAGTTCGCTGATTTCCCGCAGCAAGGCCGGGTCCTGCGGGGTGGAGGTGCCCCAGATGGCTTCGAAGATGCGCGCCATGCTCCAGCCTTCGAGGCCATCATCGACCTTGCACAGCGTGTCCCCGGCCTGCGCCTCGCCTTCCTCGATCACGCGGTAGAACCAGCCGCAGCGCCCGCTGGCCATGATCGTCTTGACCATTTTCTTGCGGCCAAAGCGGTGCTCGATCTTCCAGCACGGCTGGCGCGGCTGGCAGGCTTCGATCAGCGCCGTGCCAAGGCGGTAGCGGTCACCCAGCAGCACTTCGCTTTCGGTCAGGCCGTGCACGGACAGGTTGGATCCGAAGGAGCCCGGCTCGCCCAGCAAGGGATGATCGCCCAATTGCTCGCGCCAGAAATCGTGATGGTCGAGCGGATAGTGATGCAGCGCCATGTCCGGCCCGCCGTGGTGGACCAGGTCCGCCTGCTCATCGCCTGCAAGCCCGGCGGCGGTAATGGGCAATGTGCCGGTAACGGCCTGCTTGGCGATCGCGCTCTGCTCATCGCCGCGAAAGGGGCGGGCGGAACCGGTGCACAGGGCGAGCACCTGATGGTTCATGCAGGTTTCTTGTGCATCGTTATCGCCATCCAGTCACGCATCACCTTGTCCAGCCCGCCATCTTCATACCGCAATACGTCGACAAAGTCCCAATCGGGAATGGCGGCATAGGCGGCGCGCAATTCCTCTTCAGGGGGGAAATTATACAGCCGCCCGAATGTGTCGCGCGCCTCGCCTTCACCCAGCTTGAAATTGGCATAATGCCAACCACCGGGCTTCAGTGCGCGGGCGATGCGGCGCAGGACATCGGGAAGGCCGTCGAAGGGCATATGGTGGATCGAGGCATGCGCCCAGACGGCGTCGTACTCTTCTACCGCGTCAAGCTCATCGAAACGCATGACCTGCACGGCAATGCCGATCCGCTCCTGACCTTTCTTCGCCATCGCGGCAGAACCGTCTGTCGGCACCACATCAAAGCCCCGCTTGAGCATATGCGCAGCATCCCTGCCACCGCCGCAGCCCAGTTCCAGAATGCGCGCGCCGGGCGCGAGGCGGCTGAGGAAGTTATCGAGGTGGCGGGCAGGCCCTTCGCGCCCGCTCAGCGTGTAGCTGGGAGCTTCGCGCTCATAGAAATCAAGGGTTGCCCTATCGCCCATTATTATCGCCTATTATTCTTGCGCCGCGCTCTCCGCCGCTTCGCGGTCACGCTCGGCGCGGCTTTTCTTCATGGCGGCGGTGCGCAGCTGGCCGCAGGCGGCATCGATATCGCGCCCGCGCGGGGTGCGGATCGGGCCGCTGATGCCCGCTTCGAAGATGATGTTGGAAAACGTCCGGATACGTTCCGGCGTGGAGCATTCATACGGCGCGCCGGGCCAAGGGTTGAACGGGATCAGGTTCACCTTTGCAGGCAGATTATAGTGCCGGATCAGGCGCACCAGCTCGCGCGCATCGGCATCGCTGTCATTCTTGTCCTTCAGCATCACATATTCGAACGTGATACGGCGGGCATTGCTGGCACCGGGATAGTCGGCACAGGCCTGGAGCAATTCCTCTATGCCGTATTTCTTGTTGATCGGCACGATCTCGTCGCGCACTTCCTTGGTCACGGCATGCAGGGAGACGGCGAGGTTGACGTTGATCTCCTCACCGCATTTGATCATCATCGGGACCACGCCGCTGGTGGAAAGCGTGATACGGCGGCGGGACAGGGCCAGACCTTCGCCGTCCATAACCAGCTTGAGCGCATCGCGCACGTTCTCGTAATTATAAAGCGGCTCACCCATGCCCATCATCACGATGTTGGTCAGCAGGCGGCCATCGGCGGTGTATTCGCTCTCGCTCTCATCGTCGGCGAAATCCATCTTGCCCTTGGGCCATTCGCCCAGCGCATCGCGCGCCAGCATCACCTGCCCGACGATTTCACCGGGAGTGAGGTTGCGTACCAGCCGCATCGTGCCGGTGTGGCAGAAGGTGCAGTTGAGCGTGCAGCCAACCTGCGAGGACACGCACAAGGTGCCGCGATCGGCATCGGGAATGAAGACCATTTCATAATCGTGGCCGTCATCGGTCCGCAGCAGCCATTTGCGCGTGCCGTCGGTGGAATGCTGCGCTTCAACCACGTCGGGACGGCCGATCACGAAGCGCTCGGTCAGCCAGGGCTGCATGGTCTTGGCGATATCGGTCATCTTGCCAAAGTCTGTCACGCCCCGGTGATACAGCCAGTGATAGACCTGCTTGGCCCGCAGCTTGGCCTGCTTGGCGTCCAGCCCGGCCTCGGCAAACAGTTCGGCTATCCGCTTCTTGGGCAGGCCGAGCACATCGACGCGGCCATCGGCACGCGGCGTGATATCGCGCGCGACGGGAACCGGATCGAATTGTCCGGCAATCGGCATAAGGGCAGTGTCTGGCATGGGGGGCATATAGGGTGGCGCGCCGCCCGACGCAAAACTTGTTCGCCAGTTCCCGGTGCCACGAAAAAAATTTGCCTGAATTTTGCTCGCGCGAACGTCGCAGGCAGCAAGCGGTTCCAACCGTTTGTCGATCAGGAAATGCAGTTGGTCGAACAAGTATGTTGCTAAAAAACAACAATTTATTTGTTGTGTGAGGTTCAGGAAACCAAGTGCGTTTCTACCCATTCAGCCAGTCCAAGCACGGCAAGACCGTGTGGACCAATGAATGGAGTTTACTATGAACAAGGGTCTCGCAATCATCCTCGCCGCCGCATCTGCCGGTGCTGTCGCAATGCCTGCCGCCGCGCAGGACAACACGGCCTTCACCGGCCCGCGCGCGGAAGTTCTGGCCGGATATGACATCGTGCGCCCCGGCAGCACGACCGACATCGACAACAACAACGATGTCGACCAGTCGATCGAAGACGTCACTTACGGCGTCGGCCTGGGCTATGATTTCGCCATGAATGGCGTGGTCGTGGGTGTCGAAGGCGAATGGATGGAATCCGAAGCCTCGACCGATTTTGACACCACCGGTTTCACCAATTTCGGTGTCGGCAATGTCGAAGCTGGCCGTGATCTCTATGTCGGTGCGCGTGTCGGCTTTCTCGCCACGCCCTCCACGCTGATCTATGCCAAGGGTGGCTACACCAATGCGCAGATGAACATCCTGGCCACTGACAACACCACCGATGTCGATACCGACGTCGATCTGGACGGCTGGCGCGTGGGTGCCGGCATTGAGCATGCCATCAACGAAAACCTCTTCCTGAAGGGCGAATATCGCTATTCGAACTACAAGGAAGGCGAATTCGAGGCTCCCAGCGGGCTGGAAAGCGATCGCTTCAATGTCGATCTCGACCGTCACCAGTTCGTGGTTGGTGTCGGATATCGCTTCTGATCAGGCGTTCCTGATCAGAATGAACAGGTGAAATGGCGGGCCGGGGAGCAATCTCCGGCCCGCTTTTCGTGTCAGCCGGCAGCGCAGCCCACGCTGGCGGCATCCATCGCCGTGGCGGCGCCATCAAGGCTGTAGCTGTCCGTGAACCGGCGCCCCTGCCTATCGCGCGAAGATACGCGCATGGTCGAGGCGACACGCATTTCGGCCACGATCCGGGCATCCATCTGCGCATCCTTCGCCCATGCATTGCCGTTGTCACCGCTCAGATCGAACCGGCTGCTGCCCATTGTCAGCGTGATCGCCGCACCATCGCGAACCTGCCGTGACAGGCGAAAGTGCACTTGCCCGCGGACCTGCCGCCTTGGCCATGTGCCAACGCTGGCAAAGGGATCGTATTCTCTCGAACGCGTTCCCGCTCCCGTGCCCTGCGCAGCGGCAATGGCATAGCAGCGCGGCATCTGCGCATCGCGAAACGCGCCCCAGTCGCCAAACACGCCAAGACTGTCCTTCGCCGCAAGGGGAGCGGCGATCAGGATCAGGGCAGATGCTGCAAGAATGAAGCGCATGTCCTTGCTCTAGCGTTCCCGGGTCCACGGGCAAGGGGGCGCGACATTCGTCCCGGTATTCGTCCCGGCATTCGTGGTGGTTTTCAGCCGGGCATTCAGCCCGCGCGATCGATCCCGTATTCCGGCGATCAAGTAGCTCCGGAATCGATACTTCCAAATCCGGTTTATCTGGCTTTATCCCACTGTTTCCGCTAAATGATTGAGGCAGAAGCAAAGAACAGGGGAGGGGCCGAAGGCGGTTGCCAGTGGCCGGTATTACCATGAGTTTACTGGCCGATCACAACCTGCCGTTCGCCATAGCGCTGGGCGCGATGTTGCTGCTTTCGCTGCTGCAGATCATCGGTCTGGGTGATCTGGATTCCGGTTCTGATGTGGATGTCGATCTGGACGCTGATGTCAGCGCGGACCTGGATGCGCACGCATCGGCGGATGGTCTGCCGGATGTGGGCGTGCTGGGCGCGGTTACCACGCTTCTGGGTATTGGCCGGGTGCCGTTCCTGATCTGGCTGATTGTGTTCCTGTTCCTGTTTGCGGGCATTGGTGTCAGCATTCAGTCACTGGCGCAAAGACTGACCGGCGCGCCGCTGTACAGCTGGCTGGCAGCGGTGATCACGCTGGGCGCGACCTTGCCCGTCACCAGCGCGCTGGTGCGGCCGCTGGCGCGCATTCTGCCCAGGGATGAGACCAGTGCGGTGGCGCTGAATACGCTGGTCGGGCGGCGGGCGCAGATCACCACCGGCACGGCGCGCACGGGCTATCCGGCGCGGGCCAGCGTGCGCGATCAGTTCGGCCATACGCACCACGTGATGGTGGAGCCGCACGACGCGAACAGTGAATTGCACGAAGGCGACGAGCTGCTGCTGGTGCGCCGCGAAGCACAGATATTCTTTGGCATTTCGGTGGCTGAGCGCACGCTCGCCCCGCTCAGCTGACCAGTTTACGAATAAGGAGAGGACATGGAAAATCTATTGAGCACCACCGTGATACTGAGCGGTGCCGGAGTCATCGGCTTCCTGGCGATGTTTATCTTCATCATCAAATTGTACCAGCGCGCGTCCAAGGAGACCGCTTTTGTGCGCACCGGTGCCGGGGGTGAGAAAGTGGTGATGAACGGCGGCGCGCTGGTGCTGCCCGTGTTCCACGAAACCATGCCGGTCAACATGAACACGCTGGTGCTGAGCGTGGTGCGGCGCGATGCCGAGGCGCTGATCACGCTCGACCGCTTGCGGATCGACGTGAAGGCCGAGTTCTACGTGCGCGTAAAGCCCGATGCCGAGGCCATTGCGATGGCCGCGCAGACGCTGGGCCAGCGCACCATGCAGCCCGAGGCGCTGAAGGATCTGGTGGAAGGCAAGTTCGTCGATGCGCTGCGCTCGGTCGCGGCGGGTATGACCATGAATGAGCTGCACGAACAGCGCGCCGACTTCGTGCAGAAGGTGCAGCAGGTTTCGTCCAACGATCTGTCGATGAACGGACTGGAGCTGGAATCGGTCTCGCTGACCGGGCTGGACCAGACCAGTATCGAACACTTCAATGCCAACAACGCCTTTGATGCCGAGGGCCTGACCAAGCTGACCGAGCAGATCGAGGCGCGCAAGAAGCTGCGCAACGATATCGAGATGGACACGCGCGTGCAGATCGAGACCAAGAATCTCGAAGCCGACCAGCGCTCGTTCGAAATCAGCCGCGACAACGAATTCGCCCGGCTGGAGCAGGAGCGCGAAGTGGAAATGCGCCGGGCCAAGCAAGGCTCCGAAGTGGCGCGAGAGCAGGCCGAACGCAGCCGGGAAGCGGATTCCGCCCGGATCGAGGCGAAGAAGCAGGTCGATGCGCAGCAGATCGAGGCCGACCGGCTGGTGGAAGAGGCGCGGATCGATCAGGCCCGCGCGCTCGAAATCGCCCGTCAGGAGCAGCAGATCGCGGTTCAGAACAAGAGCCGGGAGGAAAGCCAGGCCAAGGCCGAAGCCGATGCCGCCCGCGCCAAGGCCGTGGCAGCCGAGGAATCGGTGACCACCAGCCGCGAGACGGAGATTGCCGAGCGCGACAAGCGCATCGAACTGATCGAGGCCGCCAAGGTGGCTGAGCGCGACGCCATCGGCGTCAAGGTCCAGGCCGAGGCGGAAAAGGATGCCGCCACCAACCGCGCCGAGGCCAGCCGTCTGGCGGCCAAGGGCGATGCCGATGCCGAAATCCTGCGCGCCGAAGCGGACCGCGTTCGCTTTGAGGTGGAAGCAGCCGGTCAGCGGGCGATCAATGAAGCGGCCAACCTGCTTTCGTCCGATCAGATCAGCCTGCAAACCAAGCTGGCACTGCTGAAGGTCCTGCCCGAACTGGTGCGCGAAAGTGCCAAGCCGCTGGAAGCGATCGATTCAATCAAGATCGTCCAGGTTGACGGCCTGACCCAGCGCAGCGGCGCGCCGGGCACCACATCTGGCGGCGGGGGCAGCACTGGCAATCTGGCCAGCGATGCGGTGGCAGCAGCCCTGTCCTACCGCGCGCAGGCGCCGGTCCTGGACGGGCTGATGAAGGAGCTGGGACTGGACGGTTCCTCGCTCGGCAAGCTGGTCGAAGGCGCGGCGAGCAGCGAATATGCACCCGCAGCGCCGCTGGCGCAGGCCAGCGCTGCGCTGGAGGTGGATACTCCGCCGGTAGCCGAGATTTCGGAAAAGGGCGGGGCTCAGAAGGCTGGAAAGTCCGACAAGGCCGAATAGGCCCCGCGCGGTTCACACAGGAAGGGCGGGCGCGGATACCCTCCGCGCCCGCCTTTGCTTTTGAGTAAGCTACTGCCGGGTCAGGGACTACTCGCGGCGCAGCGCGTCGATCTCGTCGATCATGGCCTGCAGCTTCCGGGCGCCAAGCTTGTTCAGCCACCACACTGCGGCGAACACCAGCGGCGCAAGCGAAACCTTCAGCACGACCTTGAACCAGGACAATTCGCCAATCTGCGGTGACAGGGCGAGAGGGGCGAGCAGGAGCACAGCCAGCCCAGGCACGAAGGGCAGGATGTACCAGTAGAACACGCTGTCTATCGCGTCACGCTGGCGCACCAGTTCCGCACGCTGATAGTCGAGCACCGAATTGCGCCCGCCATCCACCGGTGGATCGAGCGGCGCGGTGCGGCGATGCAGCTGCCACAGGGTGAAGACCGTGCCGATCATGACCAGCGCTGACCCCAGGCGAATGATTGCCGCGGGGATCACCGCCGGGGTCCACGGCAGCGGGCCGACAATCACCATCCATCCAAAGCCCAGCAACACCAAGACGCCGGCAAGATACTCGATCAGATTGCGCCGCTGGATCTTGCGGCGGAATGTGTCGGCCCGGGTGCGCAATTCTTCCAGCGGGGGCAGTGCGCTTGCGGAGCCGCTTGATTGCCAGCTGCGGCGGGCTTCATCTTCAGGTGACATCAGTCGATCTCCTTGTCGGCATAGGGCTTGGCCAGCAGTGCCTTCAGCCGGTGGATGCGGCTGCTGACTGCGGTGGGGGAAAGGCCCGTAACTTCGCCAATTTCGGCAGCGGTCAGATCTTCCAGAAACAGCAGCATCACTTGCCGGTCAGTGGGGGCCAGCCGGTGAATGGTGGCCAGCAGGCGGGCAGCCATCTGGGCTTCACCCGTCTCGGCCTCCGGGTTGTCCGGCGCGGCCAGTTCCTCGATCACCTCCAGCGTTTCAAGCCCACCGCCGCGCTGGCGTCGGCTGCGCTGGATGTGGCTGACGGCAACATTATGCGCGATGCGGTACACCCAGCTGCGGATGGAGCACTGCTGTTCGAAATAAGCGAAGCTGCGCCACAGGGCGGCGTGAATATCCTGCACCAGATCGCGGCAGAGATCGGCATCGGCTTCATAGCCGCGCGCCAATCGCTGGATGGCGGCGCCAAAACTGGCAGCCGCTTCGGCATATTGTTCATCCTGGCTGATGTGGGCGCGTTGCACTGCGGAAATTTCCTCCCCTGGTGCAAGGATAGTCCACCTGCGGGGGGATTTGTCACACAGGTTCTGAAATAAACTTTTCAGCCCGTGGTTCGGCCAGCCTTTAAGCCAGCCTTTCAGCCCTCATGCATGTCCAGATAGGCCACCACATCATTGTCCGTCGCCAGATACAGGCCCTCCTGCATATCCTCGGGCTGGTTTGCGGCCATCTGCAGCGCCTGCTCCAGCGTGCCGTAGAACAATGTGGTGACCGCGCCGCCCTCCGCCGCGCCGTCCAGATGATACAGCCGCACGGTGGCCTCTGAGAATGTCGAGCGCATCAGCTGTTTCCCTGTTGGGGTGAGGGCGGATAGGATATTTCCACCACTTCCCATTCCTTCGTGCCGCCGGGCAGGCGGACGGTGCGCAGATCGCCGATGGCTGCCCCGCGCAGCGCGCGGGCGATGGGGGCGCTCCAGCCGACCATGTCCTTCGATGCATCCTGCTCGTCATCGCCCACCAAGGTGAGGCTGCGCTGATTGTCATCCTCATCGGCGATGGTGACATGGGCGCCAAACCAGATGCGGCTGTGGTCGGGTTGTTCGGAAGGGACGATGACCTTGGCCGCCTTCATCCGCCGCGCCAGAAAAGCCAGTTCGCGGTCGATCTCGCGCATGCGCTTGCGGCCATAGATATAGTCGCCATTTTCGCTGCGATCGCCATTGCCCGCCGCCCAGCTTACAATGGCGACAATCTCGGGCCGCTCCGTGCCCAGCAAATGGTCATAGCGGGCCTTTAGCGCGGAAAGACCGGCTGGCGTGATGGGATTGCTGGCGGGCTTCACGAATCCGGCGGGCGCGCTCAGCGCAGGAAATCGGCCAGGGTGCGGGTGCGACCGGCCTGATCGGGATAGAGGTGTTCATAGACCACGGCGTTTTCCAGCACGCGCTGGACGTAGTTCTTGGTCTCGAAAAAGCCGATTTTCTCGATCCATTCGGTCCATGAAATCTGCCCGGTGCGCGGATCGCCGTTCTCGCGCAGCCACTTGTTCACATTGCCGGGACCAGCGTTGTAAGCCGCCACCGCCAGCGGATAGGACCCGTCATAGCGGGCCAGCAGGCGCTGGATATGGTTGGAGCCAAGGCGGATATTATACGCCGGATCATCGATCAGCGATGCGGACATGTACTGTATGCCTGCACGGCCCGCTTCCTCGCGCGCGGTGCCGGGCATCAGCTGCATCAGGCCGGTGGCCCCTGCATGGCTGATGGCATTTTCGGCAAACTGGCTTTCCTGCCGGGTAATGGCGTGAACCATCGTCCAGTCCGTTCCGGCCGGAACATCCAGCCGCGGATAGCCGATCTGGGTGAAGCCATCGTGGCCATCGGCCATCGCCGCATCGGCCAGGTTCACGGCCAGATCGCGCCTGCCGATGTCGCGGGCCAGTTCCGCCACCAGCAGATGCTCGCTCATGGTTTCGGCCTGGTCGGCAATCGCGCGGTAAAAGCGGATACCGGTGCGCCACGGCGCATCGCGGGCCACTTCGGCCACGGCTGCGGTCAATGGGGCGGAGAGGAATGCGGCGCGCTCGTCAGGGGCGATGGCACCTTCGGGCGATCCGGCAAAGCTGGGCAGGTCGCGGCCCATCGCGGCAAGCGCCAACTGGCCATAGAAGCGGTCACCATACTGGCCCGCCATCTCGTAATAACGGTTCGCCTCGGCGGTATCCCCTGCCTGGCTGGCGGCATAGCCGGCCCAGTAAAAGCCCTTGGAGCGTGTCTGCGGCGTGCGCGCGGCGGCGCCGTAGCGATAGAACAGCGGAGCGGCAGCGGCACTGGCGCCGCGTTCCCACAGCGCCCTTGTCCCGCCCAGCCACATCAGCGAGGTGTAATCGTCGCGCAATTTGTATGTCTGGCGGGAGATATCCTCTCCCGGCACGAAGGCATCGTCGATCGACGCGGCAATCGCCTGCGCGCTGCGGGCATCGGCAAGCCGCGCAACGGTGAGCAGTTCTTCCACCCATGCGGTCTGGTCGAATGGCAGATGAGCCAGCGGCTGGCGGTTGGTGAGCAGGGCAATCGCCTCTGACCGGCGCCCTTCCTGGCGCAGTTCACGGCTGCGATTGTACAGATAGCCCGGATCGGTCAGCGCCGCCGGATCGGTGGTGGCGCCATCACCGCCCTGCAGGATGGCCAGCCGCGCTTCGAACAGCGGGCGGCGCGCGTCGGACGTGCGCACCAGCTGGCGCTCTGCGGCTTCGCGGTCCCGCTGCCACAGCAGCGCATCCATGCGCGCATCATGGTCTGCCTGAGACAAGGCGTCGCCATGCATGGCGGAAATGGTTGCTTCGGCCGTCGGGCTCATCTCACCCTCGCGCCAGGCGTTGACGGCTCTTGCCTGCGCGGCCACCGGGTCCACCCCGGCCAGTGCGAGCGCATAATGCGCCTTGGCCTGATTGGTCACCGGCTCATAGCGGGCGAAAAAGGCCAGCAATTGTTCCGGCGGCACGAATTCCTCGCGCAGGCGGCCCTCGGCATAGCCGCGCAGCCGGTCCTGATCGGGGAAGCCGGGGTTGGCGAGCAGGAAATTGGCATAATCGGCGAAGTTGAGATCCGCATTGCCGGTCAGCCGTTCCCAGCGGGCAATTTCAGGAGCCATCCGTCCGGGGCCGCTGGCGACCAGGCTGGCGCGCGCTTCCTCCCAGTTATTCGCCGCGTCGTTCGCGGGCTGCGCACAGGCCGAAAGGGGAAGGGCGACCGTGCCGCCAAGCAGCAGGGCGATCACAAGGGGGGGCATAGCAGAACGAACCATGCTGGACATAATGGTGGGCCTCTCCTTATCAGGGGCTGAACAAGTGCTCCCCATACAGGGTGTTTGAGGGGCAAAGGCCTCGTTTTTGGGGACAATGCAAGAGGTATACCCATGTTCTCAGGCTCGATTCCGGCTCTGGCGACTCCTTTTCGCGACGGATCGTTTGATGAAGTGGCCTTCCGACGTTTCGTCGACTGGCAGATTGATAATGGCTCATCCGCGCTGGTGCCGTGCGGCACCACGGGTGAATCCGCCACGCTGGACAATGATGAACACCACCAGGTGATCGCCGCCTGCGCCCAGCAATCGAACGGCCGTGTGCCGGTGATTGCCGGTGCCGGGTCCAACGATACGCAGACCGCGCTGTGGCACATCAAGGAAGCGCAGGTGGCCGGGGCCGATGCGGTGCTGCTGGTCGCACCTTATTACAACCGACCGGGCCAAGTGGGCCTGCTGGCGCATTTCAGCTATCTGGCGGAGCGGTCCGAACTGCCGATCATGCTGTATAATGTGCCCGGTCGCACGGTGACGGACATTCTGCCCGAAACGGTGATCGAACTGCATCGCCGCTTCCCGGACAAGATCGTGGCGCTGAAGGATGCCAGCGGCGACCTGTCGCGCGTGGTGACCCAGCGCATGGGCGCAGGGCCGCATTTCTGCCAGCTTTCCGGCGATGATCCGCTGGCGCTCGCGGGATATGTGCTGGGCCAGACAGGGTGCATTTCGGTGACGGCCAATGTCGCGCCAAAGCAGTGCGCGGAGTTTCATGCTGCAGCACTGGCGGGCGATTACGTGACCGCGCGCGAAATGAATGAGCGGCTCTATCCGCTGCACCGGGCGATGTTCGTCGATCCCAGCCCGGCCCCTGCCAAATATGCGCTCAGCCGCCTGCATGACTGGTGGCAGCCCGACGTACGATTGCCGATCGTGGAATGCAGTGATGCGGGCAAGGCAGCGGTGGATGCGGCAATGGAGATCGCTGGAATCGTTTGATCGCCGGGGCAGTCAGGCCGAACAGGTTGCAGTGTTGGCAAAGCGCTGATCGCTCAATACAGCGGGCTCGGGTGTTCCTGACCCAGCATCATAGCGCCATACGTCGCCAGCGCCGCGTCGGACACGATCATGTGCTGGTTCAGCGTCAGCGCATCGCGGGTGCATTGTTCCAGCACCTGTCCCTGGAACACCGCATTGGCGCCCATCAGATCGAACAGCATGCGGGTGACATCCACCGCCATGCGGAAGCTTTCCACATTGGCCAGGGCGAGGCGGCCCTTGGTCCGGACCGATGGTGATCCGGCCTCAAGTTCGGCCCAGAAATCATTGGCGGCGCTGTATAAAAAGGCCCGCGCTGCGCCATATCGGGTGTCCGCGCGAGCGATGGCCATGCGCACGTTTTCCAGCTCTCCCATCGGGCGCGGCGGGATGCCGCCCTGCTTCTCGGCGATGGCTGCTTTGGCCGCATCGAGCGCCTTGGCTGCGCAGCCCAGCGGCACTGCGGCCATGGTGGTCACCCAGTTGAAACCGCTGGAATAGAGCGCCTGCTTGCCCTCAAACAGCGCCGCCTCGATCCGCATCGCCTGATCTTCGGGAATGAACACGCCTTGGGCGCGGTAATGGTTGGAGCCGCTGCCGCGCAGGCCATGCGTGTGCCAGCTATCCTCTATTTCCAGCTGGTCCGCGCGGCAGAAGGCGAGGCGGATTTCCGGCATGCCGTTTGCGCCGGTGACCGGCTGGCCATGCTGATGGATGATGCCGCCCGTCATCACCACATCGGCATGGGTGATCCCGCTGCCGAAGGGGAAGCGGCCCGAAAGCTCATATCCGCCCTCCACCTGTTCCAGCACGCCGCGCCCGGCGGTGAACTGGCCCGCGGTGATCATGTCCGCATCTGGCAACAGGCGCGCGGAGGCACCGGGCGGCAGCAATTCGGCCAGCAGGCCGCTGTCCGTGCCGATCTTCACGCACCAGCCGACGGAGGGATCTGCCCGCGCCAGCACTTCGATCACTTCGAGATGCTGCGGAAGGCTCATCTGCGGGCCGCCCTTGCTGATTGCGCGGCCCATGCGGAAGAAACCGGCGCGGCGCAGATCGGCCACCAGATCGGCGGGCAGGCGGCGCAACTGCTCGATCTCTGCGCTACGGGCGGCGATGGCGGGCGCCATCATATGCGCATTGGCGAGGATCTGCCCGGCGCTCAGATCACCGGAAATTGCGGCTGGCGTTGCAACACTTGCCATTGGTTTGAACTCTCCCCCGGCGAGTCGATGGCTCGCTTTGATCGCCAGTCTATCGCCCGCCAGCATAAGACCAAGTGCGCATGCCCATTTCTCCTTGTGCCATTTGCTTTTTCTGCGGGCGCGCCTACATGCCCGCTCACCATGGCGCGTCCCAAACCCACCCCTTTCGACAAGCAGAAGATCGTCGCCGAAAATCGCCGCGCGCGGTATGATTATCATATCGAGGACGTGTATGAGGCCGGTCTGGCGCTGCAAGGCACAGAGGTGAAATCGCTGCGCTTTGGCGAGGGCTCGATCGCCGAAAGCTATGCCGACATCCGCAATGGCGAGGTCTGGCTGATCAATGCCAATATTCCCGAATTCAGCCACGGCAACCGCCACAATCACGAACCCCGCCGCCCGCGCAAGCTGCTGCTGAAAGAGCGCGAGATAGAAAAGCTGTTCGGTGCAGTAGAGCGCAAGGGCATGACGCTGGTGCCCTTGTCGGTCTATTTCAACTCACGCGGACGGGCCAAGGTGGAACTTGCACTGGCCAAGGGCAAGCAGACGCATGACAAGCGCGCATCGATCAAGGATCGCGACTGGAAGCGCGACAAGGCCAGATTAATGCGCGAAAAAGGCTGATCGCACCGGTAGGTCGCCGTTAAGCGCCCGTTCGTCGAATGGACAGTAAGTGTCACTTCCTTGGCGATATTAAAGGTGTAAGGGACACCGCAGCATGACTGCCCAGAAACAGAGCTGGTACCGGCCCAAAATGCCGACGCGCGAGGAGATGGTTCGCAACCGCTGGCTTGCGCCAATCGCGCACCGCTTTGCGCGGTCGGAATTGTGGCGCTTTACCCGCCGTTCTGTGCCGCGCGGCACCGCTCTGGGTCTGTTCGCCGCCTTTATCGTGCCGTTCGGGCAGATTTTTCTCGCTGCATTCCTGGCTCTGCCGGCGCGTGCCAATGTGCCGGTGGCAGCGCTGCTGACCTTCATCACCAACCCCTTCACCGTGCCCTTCTGGATCGTGGTGGCCAACAAGGTCGGCCGCTTCGTGCTGAAGATCGATGCCGTGGCCGGCGGTGCCGCCCAGGCTGAACTCAGCAGTGGCAGGTGGGAAAGTTTCGGCTGGTTCCAGGTGCTTGAAGGCGTGGGAGTGACCGCATTCGGCTTCGTCATCCTGTCAGTGGTCACGGCTGCGCTGGGCTATGTGCTTTCCAGTTTCACCTGGCGCCTGATGGTGGCACGCAAATGGACCAGGCGACCGGGGCGCCGGAAAGTGCTAGACCCCGCGGAATGATCCGCGTGCAGGGGAAGGGAACGGGGCAGTGAGCGTGGCACGCATACAGCAATCACGCAGTCTGGTGGATAGTCTTGCCGTGGCCGCCGCCGTGCTGGCCAGTATCGCGCTGATCCATTTTGTCGCCGGAAATACCATCGTCACGCTGGCCTTTGCTGGCGGGCTGACGGTGCTGGGCCTGCTGGCCTATACCGCCGCGCGCTATCGCCCTGCACAACGCGAGGCGATGGAACTGGCGGCACCCGACTGGTCCGTAACCGTCGCCGCAATCGAGCAGCCCGGACAGGCCATAGCGATTACCGACCGTGCCAACCGGCTGGTCTGCGCCAATGCGGCGTTCGAATTGTGGTTCGGCTCCAGCATGGCACCGCCGCGCCTGCCGGTGGATGGCGGATCGTCCGAACTGCTCGCCAAGATCGCCCGCAATGCCTGGCGCGATGGCAGCAGCGGCGAAGTGGTGACGATCGCCGATGAAGGCCATTCCTGGACGGCGGAAGCGGTGCGCGCCGGGCGCGGGGACGACTTCCTGATCTGGCGTTTCAACCCGGTGCTGCGGGCCGAGCCGCTGGTTGCCATCAGCAAATATCTTTCCGGCACCTTTGGCCGCATTCTGGGTGCAGCCGGTATCGCCGCCGCGCTGGTGGGACCCGACGGGACAATTCGCGCGGTCAATCCCGCTTTTGCCAGGCGTGCTCACGGCGATGAAGGCGCCAGCATGGTGGGCCAGGAATTCGTGGCGCAATTGCGCTCCGACGACCGCGACCGCATCTATTTCACGCGCGAGGCGCAGAAGGGTTCGCCCCAGACGCTCGTCCACGTGCCATTGAGCGACCCGGCCGCAGTGGAGGGCGGGGCCGACAAATCCGCAGACGAGGCGCCCACGCTGATGCTGCTGCTTGATAGCGGTGTCGGACTGGGCGGCTGGGGCGGGGAGACGCGCGGCCAGGTGCCGCAGCTTGAGGCCTTGCTGGAACAATTGCCGCTTGGTCTGGCGATGACCGACAGGGACGGCCACTTCCTGTTCGCCAATCCCGCATTCCGCCGGGCTGCCGGGATCGAAGGGCGCAATCTTCCGCCCTATCCCTCCGACCTGGTGATACCGCGCGACAAGACCGCCATGTCCGATGCCGTGCGCCGTTATGGCCAGGGACCGGCCAACAGCGGAGATATTGCCGTGCGCCTCCGGCAGGAACCGGACGATCCTGTATCGCTGGGCCTTGCCGGTGTGCGCGGTCTGGGAGAGGCATCGGTGCTGCTCAGCCTGGCCGATACGACCGAGGAAACGCGCCTGAAAAGGCAGGTGGCGCAGGCCACCAAGATGCAGGCGGTGGGCCAGCTTGCAGGCGGCGTGGCGCATGATTTCAACAATGTGCTGACCGCCATCATCGGCTATTGCGACCTGATGTTGCTGCGTCATACGCCGGGTGACAGCGATTATGACGATATCCAGCAGATCAAGGCCAATTCCAACCGTGCCGCCAGCCTGACGCGGCAATTGCTGGCATTCAGCCGCCAGCAGACGCTGCAACCCGAAGTGCTGCAACTGCCCGATGTCCTGTCCGAAGTCTCGCAACTGCTCAAGCGGCTGCTGGGCGCCAAGATCACCCTGCGCGTCCACCATGATCGCAATCTGGGTCCGGTCCGGGCCGATCCGCGACAGCTGGAACAGGTCATCATCAACCTGGCCGTGAACGCCCGCGATGCGATCTATTCGGGCAAGGCCGGGGAAGGTGGCAGCGGCACGCTGTCCTTCGCCACGCGCAGGGTGGAAGCCAGGGACATCCGCCGCATGGGCAATGAGATCATCCCCGCTGGCGATTACACCGTGCTGATTGCCGAGGATACCGGCGGCGGCATCCCGCCCGATGTGATCGGCAATATCTTCGAACCCTTCTTCACCACCAAGGAACAGGGCAAGGGCACCGGTCTGGGCCTTTCCACCGTCTATGGCATCGTCAAGCAATCGGGCGGGTTCATCTTCGCCGGCAACACGAAGGCCGCCGATGGCACGACAAAAGGCGCGCGCTTCACCATCTACCTGCCCGTCCACAATGCCACCGAAGAGGAACTGGCCAAGGCCGAGGTGGAGGAAGCGGCGCGCAACTGGTCTGGCGGCGGACGCATATTGCTGGTGGAGGATGAGGATATGGTCCGCGCCGTGGCAGAGCGTGCTCTATCGCGGCAGGGATATGAGATCGTCACCGCCAGCGATGGCGATGAAGGTCTGGAGCAGGTCCAGGCGGGCGAGAAATTCGATCTCGTGGTCAGCGACGTGGTGATGCCCAGCATGGATGGCCCGGCCATGGCGCGCGAAATCCGCAAGTTGCAGCCGGACCTGCCGGTGCTGTTCATGTCCGGCTATGCCGAAGGTCAATTGCGCAGCCAGATCGACATGGCGGCGATGCATTTCATCCCCAAGCCGTTCAGCGTGCAGCAGATTGCCGACAAGGTGGGAGAGGTCCTCGCCCTGTCACGCAAACAGCCGTAGTCCCTCTGTTCAGCACGGATAAAGGTGAAGGTTACATTATTACATCGAATTCCCGCAATCGGGGGGAGAGGATCGATATGAAACTGCACGCTATTGCCCTGGCAGGCCTGCTTGCCGCCACCACGCTTGGTTCTGCTGCCAGCTTTGCCCAGACGGACCCGGCCAGCGACGAGACATCGCAAGGGGACGTTTCGGTCACCATTTATAACAACGGTCAGTCGCTGGTGCAGGATATCCGCCAGCTCGATATCCGCAACGGCAGGTCGGTCGTCACATTTCCCGATGTCTCCGCCATGATCCGGCCCGAAACGCTCAGTTTTGCCGCGGCCAACACCTCGATCGTCGAGCAGAACTTCGATTTCGACCTTCTGACCCCGCAAAAACTGATGGAGAAGGCGATTGGCCAGGCGGTCACGCTTATCCGCACCAATCCGGCCACTGGCGCAGAAACGATGCAGCGGGCCGAAGTGCTCTCCACCGTGGGCGGCGTTGTGGTGCGGATCAATGGCCACATAGAGGTGCTGCGCGATGATGGCCTGCCGGTGCGGGTGATCTTCGATGAAGTGCCGCCAAACCTGCGCGCACGGCCTACGCTTTCGGTCACGCTGGAAAGCAATCGGTCGGGCACGCGGCCTGCATCCATTCGCTATCTCACGCCCGGCCTTGGCTGGTCGTCTGACTATGTCGCGCTTTATGATGAACAGCGCGGCACGGTGGACATGCAGGGCTGGGTCACGCTGACCAACACCACCGGCACGACTTTTCACGCGGCGGACACTCTGTTGGTGGCAGGCAATGTCAGCGGCAGTTTCAGCCCCGCGCGGCGCGATCTGGTGCGGCCCGGCACCGAAACTGCGGACCGTGAGCGGCTGGGGGACTTCTATCTCTATCCGATCGCGGAGCGCACCACGATCGCCAACAACCAGACCAAGCAGGTCAGCTTTCTGGATGTGCAGGGCGTGCCCGCGCGCCGCGTCTACACCCGCAATGTCGGCTGGCTGACGAGCGATTCCGATCCGGTCAACGCCTCCAGCGCGATCAGCTTCTCCTCCAGCCGCGAGGGCGGGCTGGGCGATGCTCTGCCAGCGGGAACGGTGCGTTTCTACCAGAATGACAGCCAGGGTACCCCGCAGTTCATCGGTGAGAACGGCATTGGCCACACGCCGATGGGCAGCGTGCTCAGCCTGCGCACGGGCGATGCCTTCGACATTTTCGTCCAGGCCGAAGTGGAGCAGCGCGACCGCATCACCGCGGCGGAATATGAACGCAGTGCGCGTTACCGCGTGATCGAGGATGGCGAGGTTACCCGCACCGTGGAGGTGGAGCGTGCGGTCGATTATTATCGTACCACCATGCGCTACACCTTCACCAACGCCAAGCCGGAGGCGGTGGACGTGGACCTTGTCCAGTCTGGCCTGGACCGGGGCTGGTGGAGCCGCGATTTCCGCGTGGTGAATGAGGATGTGGCGGGTGAGCAGCTCAATGCCGGAACGCGCCGCTATGTCGTCAGCGTTCCCGCCAACGGGACGCGCATTGTGCGGGTCACATACGAAACCAGGTATTGAGGAGCCGCCGGTGGCGCGTCTCCACACATTGATCCTGCCGCTGCTGTTGTGGAGCGGCGGCGCAAGTGCCCGCGAGGTGGTGGATGCCTCCGCGCCGCAGGATCTGGCGGTTACCGTCTACCGCGATCCCAACCGCGGCCTTTATGGTGAAATGAACCGGGACTGGCCGCAAGGCTTCGCCATGATAAGCGAGACGCGGCAGGTTACCCTGCCTCCGGGCGAATCCACCATCCGCTTTACCGGCGTGGCAGAGGGCATGGTGGCCGTCAGCGCCATCGTCACCGGCCTGCCGGGCGGGACGATAGAGAAGAACCGCAATGCCGACCTGCTCAGCCCCGCTGCATTAGTGGACGGGACGCTTGGCAACCGCGTGCGCATCACCCGCACCAATCCCGGCACCGGGCAGGAGGCCAGCGAAAGCGCCATCATCCGCACGCGGGCCGACGGCGGACTGGTGCTGCAGACGTCGCAAGGGTTTGAAGCCGTGCGCTGTTCGGGCCTGCCCGAAAGGCTGACCTTCGATGCCGTGCCGGATGGCCTGTCCGCGCAGCCGGTGTTCTCCATCGATACGCGCGACGCTGCTGGCGGCACCTATCAGATCACGCTCACCTATCTTGCCTGGGGCTTCGACTGGCAGGCCAATTATGTCGCTACCCTGCACGAAAATGGCCAGGGGCGCGGTGCTGGCGAGGGCGGCGGCGGCGATGATGTGCGCATGCGGTTGATGAGCTGGCTGACCATCCTCAACGACAACAACCAGAGCTTTGAAGGCGCAGAGTTGATGGCGGTGGCTGGCACGCTCAACGTGGTCAGCGATTTTCAGCAGCTGGCCGATCCGCCTGATGCGCGGCCCTTGCAACTCACCTGCTACCCTTTCGGCAGCACGGCAGCGGGATCGCCTGAACCCTATTTCGGCTATGACTACGCCGTTCCACCTCCGCCCGCACCGATGATGGCAATGCGCGAAAGCATCGTGGTCACCGGCGCGCGGATGGCCGATGTCTCCAACGAGATGCCGCAGTTCAAGGCGGAGGAGGAGCAGCTGGGCGACCTCAAGCTCTATCGCATCCCGGAAAACGTCACCGTCTCTGCCCAGGGCCTCAAGCAGGTCGCCTTCCTCGACCGCGATGAGGTGGCCGGTCGCTTCCTCTATGAAACCACGTGCCAGCCATTTTATGAGACCGAAGAAGCACAGGCGGCCGATATCCTGTTCGCCACGGTGAATGACGAGGAGCATGGGCTGGGCGTTGCGCTGCCATCGGGTTCCATCGCCTTCTTTGAACCTTCCGCCACGGGTGAGCTGCTGGTGGGGGAGGAGAATTTGCGCGATTATGCCAGCGGCCAGGACGTCGAGATCGGGTTGGGGCAAAGCAGCCAGGTCTTTGCCCGCTGCCAGCGCCTGACCAGCCATGACCCCTATGAAGAAAAGACCTGGTCGCAGATGCGCACCACTCTCACCAATGCCAATCCTGCGCCGGTTTCGATGCGGGTTGTCCTGGGCAGTCCGGTGGAATGGGACCTGCGCGGAGTGGGCAGCACGGTCAAGAACGGCCGGCGAATCGTCGAAGTGACAATCCCTGCCAATGGGGAGCGGGTGATTGACTGGCAGGTCCGCCCGGCGCTGGCCGAATAGCGCCAAAAACCACCCTTTTCAGCAAATCCAACAAAAATTCTGTTCCGCTCTTGTTCTAATAGAACAAAGTGGGTACATAGTGTTCCAGTTGATGAATCGAATGCAACGCTAGGAATGATTGGAGGGCCGTGTCATGGCTGCAAGTCTGAAATTGGTAGACAAGGAATCCAAGGTGGACCGTCAGAAGGCTCTCGACGCAGCGCTCGCGCAGATTGATCGCGCATTCGGCAAAGGCTCGGCCATGAAGCTGGGCAGCAAGGAAACGATGAACGTGGAATCGATTTCCACGGGATCGCTCGGCCTTGATATCGCGCTTGGTATTGGCGGCCTGCCCAAAGGGCGGGTGATTGAGATTTACGGCCCTGAAAGTTCGGGCAAGACCACGCTGGCGCTGCATGTGCTGGCCGAAGCGCAGAAGAATGGCGGCACCGTCGCTTTTGTCGATGCCGAACATGCGCTCGATCCTGTCTATGCCCGCAAGCTGGGCGTGGACATTGATGAACTGATCATCTCGCAGCCCGATACCGGCGAACAGGCGCTGGAAATCGTCGATACGCTGGTGCGCTCTAACGCGATTGACGTGCTGGTGGTCGATTCTGTTGCGGCACTGGTGCCGCGTGCAGAAATCGAAGGCGAGATGGGTGACAGCCATGTCGGCCTGCAGGCCCGCCTGATGTCGCAGAGCCTGCGCAAGCTGACCGGTTCGATCAACCGTTCCAAGTGCATGGTGATCTTCATCAACCAGCTGCGCATGAAGATCGGCGTGATGTACGGCAATCCGGAAACCACGACCGGCGGCAATGCGCTCAAGTTCTATGCTTCGGTCCGCCTCGATATTCGCCGCACCGGCCAGATCAAGGACCGGGACGAAGTGGTGGGCAATTCCACCCGCGTCAAAGTGGTCAAGAACAAGGTCGCCCCGCCGTTCAAGCAGGTCGAATTTGACATCATGTATGGCGAGGGCATCTCCAAGCTTGGTGAAATCCTCGATCTGGGCGTGAAGGCCGGTCTGGTGGAGAAATCGGGTAGCTGGTTCAGCTATGACAGCATCCGCATTGGCCAGGGGCGTGAGAACTCCAAGCAGTATCTGAAGGAAAATCCCGAGGTTTGCGACAGGTTGGAAGCCGCCATTCGCGGTAAAATCGACGTTGTCGCCGAGGAAATGATGGCAGGCCCGGACGCGGAGCCTGAAGTCTGATCCTCAAGAAGCTGCGCCCGGCCGGTTGATTTCGGTCCCTGGGGTGCGCTTATGGAAACGGAGCCGGCGCAATGCCCCAATCGGGCAGAGCGTCGGCTTCTTTCGTTCTGAAATCGCTGCCGGTGCTGCTGGCCTAGTTTCAATTCCGATCCATTCGTTGCACTGGAATTGTGCAGGCCTTGGGTGCTATCCACCTGCTGCAACTGACAATTTGCTGCCAGCGGGCAGCGGGGATGGACGGATAATGGACAAGAGCGAATGGCAAACCAGCGCTGGTGACACCTGGGCGGCGGAATGGCGCAGAACCGATCGCAGCTTTATCGCGGTAACCGACAAGCTGATCGAGCGGACACGCAGTTTCAATTTCAGCCAACTGCTGGATATTGGCTGCGGGGCAGGGGAGCTTTCGCTTGCCCTTGGTCGCGGCAGGCCGGAAGTGCGCGTGCTGGGTGTCGATGTCTCACCGGCGCTAGTCACGGCAGCCCGATCGCGCGCGGTCAATCTCGCCAATGTGGATTTTGATCTGCACGATGCCGCCACATGGGCACCACCTGCCGGATTCGCTCCGCAATTGCTCGTCTCCCGTCACGGGGTGATGTTCTTCGATGATCCGCCGGCAGCTTTCGCCAATCTTGCGCGCGCCGCGGATGCAGGCGCCAATCTGCTGTTTTCATGCTTTCGTTCGCCAGCGGAAAATCCTTTCTTCACCGATGTCGCACGTCTCCTGCCGCAGGCCCCGCCGCCTCCGCCACCCGGTACTCCTGGCCCGTTTGCCTTTGCCGACAAGGACCGCATGACATCAATCCTGACCGCCGGTGGCTGGGAATCCATCGCCATCGATCCGTTCGATTTTGCCATGGTGACCGGGGCTGGCCCGGATCCGGTAGAAGATGCCGTCGGCTATTTCTCCACCATTGGCCCGGCAGCCACCGCCGCGCGGGCGATGGAAGAGAGTGACAGGGAGCGTTTCCTTGACCGGATTCGCGATCTGGCCAGCCGCAATTGCCGGGAAGGCATCGTCTCTCTGCCCGCCGCCGGGTGGATCGTCACCGCGCGCAGGGCCTGACTCTGTGCAAAATCGAACGCGGCGATTGCTGCAAGCGCTTTAATGCGCTTGTCGAGGTCGCCGCCACGTCCTAACTCGGCTGGCATGAATTCTACCAACGATATCCGCCGCGCGTTTCTCGACTATTTCGCGGCCAATGATCACCTTGTGGTGCCATCCGCGCCACTGGTGCCCTATAATGATCCGACGCTGATGTTCGTGAATGCGGGCATGGTGCCGTTCAAGAACGTGTTCACCGGGCTGGAAACACCGCCCGCGCCGCGCGCTGCCAGCAGCCAGAAATGCGTGCGCGCCGGGGGCAAGCACAACGATCTGGACAATGTCGGCTATACCGCGCGGCACCTGACCTTGTTCGAAATGCTCGGCAATTTCAGCTTTGGCGATTACTTCAAGGAGCGCGCGATAGAGCTCGCCTGGGGCATGATCACCAAGGAACTGGGCCTTGATCCGCAGCGCCTTTCAGTCACCGTCTATCACACCGATGATGAGGCGTTCGACCTGTGGCGCAAGATCGCCGGCCTGCCCGAAGACCGCATCATCCGCATCGCCACCAAGGACAATTTCTGGGCCATGGGTTCGGACGGACCGTGCGGCCCGTGTTCGGAAATTTTCTGGGATCACGGTCCTGAAATCGCCGGTGGCCCGCCCGGATCGCCCGATGAGGATGGCGACCGCTTCGTCGAGATATGGAACCTGGTGTTCATGCAGCACCTGCAGGAAGCGGACCAGATCACCGGGGACCTTCCGCGCCCCAGCATCGACACCGGCATGGGGCTGGAGCGTATCGCCAGCGTGATGCAGGGCGTGCACAATGTGTTTGAGACAGACACATTCCGCGAACTGATCGCCGCCAGCGAGGAAATGTCCGGTGCCAAGGCGCAGGGTGAGCAGCTCGCCAGTCACCGGGTGATTGCCGATCACCTGCGTTCCACCAGCTTCCTGATTGCCGATGGCGTGCTGCCGTCCAACGAAGGGCGCGGCTATGTGCTGCGGCGGATCATGCGCCGCGCCATGCGCCATGCGCATCTGCTGGGTGCGGACAAGCCGCTGATGCACCGCCTGGTGCCCGCTCTGGTGGGCGAGATGGGCCAGGCCTATCCTGAATTGCCGCGCGCCGAAGCGCTCATCACCGAAGTTCTAGAGCGTGAGGAAACCCGTTTCCGCCAGACGCTGGAAAAGGGCCTGCGGCTGCTCGATGAGGAAACCTCGCAGCTGGGCGATGGCGACAGCCTGCCGGGCGAAACCGCCTTCAAGCTGTATGACACATTCGGCTTTCCCTACGATCTGACCGAGGATGCCCTGCGCGCACGCAACATCACCGTGGACCGCGACGGGTTCGATGCCGCCATGGCGCAGCAGAAGGCCGCTGCCCGTGCCGCGTGGAAGGGTTCGGGCGCAGCTGCGGATGGCGAATTGTGGTTTGATATTGCCGAGCGCGAAGGCGCCAGCGAATTCACCGGCTATGCCGCCACCGAGGGCGAGGGCCGTGTGGTGGCGCTGATCGTTGATGGCAAGGAAGTCCAGCGCGCCGATTCGGGGCAGGAAGTGATCCTGCTCACCAATCAGACGCCCTTCTATGGCGAAAGCGGCGGCCAGACCGGTGACAGCGGCACGATCAGTGGCGATCGCCGTCTGGAGATGGTTGTCAGCGACACTTCCAAGCCTCTCGGCCGCCTGCATGCCCACCATGGGCGGATCACCGGCGGGTCTGTGGAAGTGGGCGACACCGTGCATATGCAGATCGATGCAGAGCGCCGTGATTGCATCCGCGCCAACCACTCCGCCACGCATCTGCTGCATGCCGCCTTGCGCAATCATCTGGGTGACCATGTGACGCAGAAGGGTTCGTTGGTTGCGAACGACCGGCTGCGCTTCGATTATTCGCATCCCAAGCCGCTCGATGCGGATGAAGTGGAAGCGATCGAAGCCGAAGTGAATGCCGAAATTCGCAACAATGCACCGGTTTCCACCCGCCTGATGAGCCCCGATGACGCCATCGAGGCGGGAGCCATGGCGCTGTTTGGCGAGAAATATGGCGACGAAGTGCGCGTCCTCTCCATGGGCCGCGGCGACTGGCAGGGTTCGGGCCGCAATTACTCGGTCGAGCTGTGCGGCGGCACCCATGTGAAGGCGACCGGCGATATCGGCCTGCTGCGGATCATCTCCGATAGCGCGGTATCATCGGGCGTGCGCCGGATCGAGGCGTTGACGGGTGAAGCCGCGCGCAAATGGGTTGTCGGCCGCGAGGATGCGCTGAAAGCTGTCGCCGCCACGCTCAAGACCGCGCCCGATGAAGTGCTCGAACGCGTTGCTGCGCTGATGGATGAGCGCAAGAGCATGGAACGCGAACTGGCCGAGGCGAAGAAGCAGCTCGCGCTTGGCGGCGGGGGCGGTTCGGCGCCTGCTGCGGACGAGGAAGTGGGCGGGGTGAAATTCTCCGGCCAGGTCCTCCATGGCATGAATCCCAAGGAATTGCGCGGCCTGCTGGATGAAGCAAAGCAGCGCATGGGATCGGGCATCGCGGCAATCTGCGCGGTCAATGATGGCAAGGCAGCCTTTGCCGCAGCAGTGACCGATGACCTGACCGATCGCTTCAGCGCGGTCGACTTCGTGCGCGCGGGTGTCGAGGCGCTGGGCGGCAAGGGCGGCGGTGGCCGCGCGGACATGGCACAGGGCGGCGGACCCGATGGGGACAAGGCCGATGAGGCGATTGCCGCTGCGAAAGCTCTGCTGGCCTAGGACCGGACTTCAGCTCGCCTGACTTCAGGTCGTTCGACTTCAGGTTTCCGCCGTGGATGTGCGCAGCTTGGGCTTGTGCTCAAGCGCGCCTTCCAGCTGGATGCGTTCGCGGAATTCGTCACGCTTTTCATGGATCGAGGCGATCACCGGACCCATCGGTACGCCCAGGTCCACCAGCACCGCTTCTGACAATTGCAGCGAGCTTTCCAGCGTTTCGGGCACGGCAGTGCTTGCCCCGCTGCGATAAAGCTCCGCCGCGTGATAGGAATCGCGCGCGCGGGCGATGATCGGCAGGTCCGGGTGGGCAGTGCGCAATCTGCGCACCAGACTTTGCGCCAGGATATGTTCGTCCATGGTCAGGATCACCGCCGGGCAATCCGCCATTCCCAATTTGTCGAGAATATCGCCGCGCGCCGCGTTACCGAAAATGGCGTTATAGCCGTCGCGACGGGCGCTTTCGATCAGGTCTGAATCGGAATCGATGCCGATATAGGGCTGGTCATGCTTGTCGAGCATCTGCGCCACAAGCCGCCCCACACGGCCAAGGCCGACGATGATGACGCGCGGCCTGCCATCCTGGGCCATGGCTTGCGTCATGTCGGGTGCGGGCTCCACCCGGCGCGCCATGTGCTTGCCGAGCTTGGCCAGCAACGGAGTGATGGTGAGGCCGATTGCTGTGACGATCTGCCAGAACTGCGCCGTGCCGGGCTGGATCAGCAGCGCCTGCGTGGCCGCGGCCAGCACGATCAGCGTGGTCTCCGACGGGCTGGCCATCAAAATGCCGGTCTCCGTCGCCGTGCTGCGCCGCGCACCCATCATCCGCAGCAACACGCCGGTGACCAGCGCCTTCAATGTCAGCACGCCGACAACGGCAGCCGTGATGGTCCACAGATTGGCCCAGATCGTTGTCAGGTCGATTCCCATGCCAACGGTGATCAGGAAGACGCCCAGCGCCAGGCCCTTGAACGGCTCCATGATGCCTTCGACTTCGGTGTGGTACTCAGTTTCCGCGATCAGCAGTCCGGCGATCAGCGCGCCCACGATGGGGGAAAGACCCACCAGAGCCGTGGCCAGGCTGGCGCCGATCACCACCAGCATACTGGCGGCCAGGAACAGTTCGGGGCTCTTCGCGCGCGCTGCCAGAGCGAACAGGCGCGGCAGGGCAAAGCGGCCCACAACCATCATCGCGATCACCACCAGCGCGCCTTGCCACAGCGTATCGAACAGGCCGGTCATGCCGTCGCTTTGCGCATAGGGGGCGAGCGCGCCGAGCAGGAAGATGATCGGTACGATCATGATGTCTTCGAACAGCAGCATGGACAGCGCCGCGCGCCCGACCGGGTTCGTGGTTCCGGACATGGGCAGGACCAGTGCGGTGGAGGAGAAGGCGAGCGCAAGGCCAAGGCCCAGCGCGCCGGTCCAGTATTGGCCGAGCATGGACAGGAAGGCCGCCAGCAGCGAACCGATGATCAGCAATTCCAGCGCGCCAAGCCCGAAGACCAGCCGCCTCAGCTCCCACAAGCGGTTGAAGCTCAGCTCCAGCCCGATGGAAAACAGCAGCAGGATGATGCCGAATTCAGCAAAAGGCTCCAGCCGCACCGGATCGGTGATGGTGAAATAGCTCAGCCATTCAAACTGATAGACCAGCCGGCCCAGCCCAAACGGACCCACCAGCAGACCAACCAGGATGAAGCCGATGATCGGCGTGATCCGGAAGCGGGCAAAAAGCGGGATGACAAGACCAGCCGCGCCCAGGATCACCAGGGCATCGGACATCATGGGAGAGATTGCTTCACCGTGCATTACAAATTCACTATGTCAGATAGGACATGAACGCTGCAACGCACAATTCGCCAGATGTCATAATTGTTGGGGGCGGCCCGGCCGGAATGATGTGCGCGCTGCTGCTGGCGCGGGCTGGGGTCAGCGTGACGGTGCTGGAAAAGCACGGTGATTTCCTGCGCGATTTTCGCGGCGACACTGTCCATCCCTCGACGATGGAGGCGCTGCATGAGCTGGGTCTGCTGGAGAAATTCCTCCAGCGCCCGCACGAAAAGGTCGCCAGCGCGCAAATTCGCATTGCCGGGATCGATTATACGATTGGCGATCTTTCGCACCTGAACGTGGCGGCTCCCTTCATCGCCATGATGCCGCAGTGGGAATTCCTCGATTTTCTGCGCGATGAGGCCGAGAAATATCCCGGCTTCACGCTGGCAATGGAGGCCGAAGCGACCGGTTTCATCGAGGAGGATGGCCGGATCGCCGGGGTCACGATGGCAGATGGCCGGCAACTGCGGCCGCGCCTGCTGACTCTGATGTGCGATGGCCGCGGGTCACTGGTGCGCAAGCGCAAGCTGCTGCCGCTTTGCCAGATCGGTGCGCCGATGGACGTGTTCTGGTTCCACCTGCCCAAGGCCCCGCACAATGGCGAGGCGCTACGCGGCGCGATCGATACCGGGCGGATGATCGTGCTGATCGACCGGCGCACCTATTGGCAGGCGGCATTCCTCATTCCCAAGGGCAGCGCCGATGAGGTGCGCGCAAAGGGTGTGGGCTGGATAAAGGCGCAAGTGCAGGCGGCATTCCCGGAGCTGGACCTTGGCGGGCAGGGTGGCGGCGGGCAGGGCGGCGGCGGGCAGGGCAGCGGTGGGCAGGGTGGCCTTTCCAGCCTCGACGATCTGTTCCTGCTGCGCGTGTCGCTCGACCGGCTGGAGGAATGGTGCAGGCCCGGCCTGCTGGCGATTGGCGATGCCGCCCATGCGATGAGCCCGATTGGCGGGATCGGCATAAATCTGGCGATTCAGGACGCTGTCGCCGCCGCGAATATTCTGGCCACGCCCTTGGCGCAGGGGCGCAATGTCGATGACATGCTGCATCTGGTGCAGGAGCGGCGCCTGTTTCCCACGCGGGTGATCCAGCGCGGGCAAAAGGCGGCGCAGGATACGATCATCGGCGCGGTGCTTTCCGGCAGACCGATCACGCGCGCGCCATGGCCGGTGCGCCTGCTCGGTGCGGTTCCGCTGCTGCGGCGTATTCCCGGCAGGATTATCGGGCTGGGCGTGCGGCGCGAGAGCGTGCAGTCACCCAACGCCTTTGGGGCAGACTAGCCGCCGCCGGGACCATGCTGGCGGACCGGGGGAGGGCCATCGGGTTCTGTGCTGCCCGATGCGTTGTCTGCCCATTCAATGCGGTAAAGGTCGAACCGGCGATCTGCCAGATTGCGCACGGTGCCTTCGGCGCGCGCCCAGCTGAGGTCAGCCAGGTTCACGTCGCTGATGGTCAGCGTCTCGACATTCTCGGTCGCCTCGGCGGCAATGCCGTCACGCGCGAAGGGGAAGTCGCAAGGCGTCAGGATGCAGCTTTGCGCATACTGAATGTCCATGTTGGCGACATTGGGCAGATTGCCGACATTGCCGCTGAGCACCACGAAACATTGGTTCTCGATTGCCCTTGCGGCCGAGCAATAGCGCACGCGCAGATAACCCTGACGGCTATCGGTGCAGAACGGCACGAAGATGATCCGCGCGCCTTCATCCACCAGGCGGCGGGTGAGTTCGGGGAATTCTGAATCGTAGCAGATCTGCACGCCGATGGGGCCGCAATCGGTCTGGATCACGTCGATCGAATCGCCGCCCTTGATGTTCCACCAATAGGCTTCGTTCGGGGTGGGGTGGATCTTCTCCTGCTCATGCACAGATCCATCGCGCAGGCAGACCATGGCGACATTGTGAATGTCGCCGTCCGCCATGCGTGTGGGGTGCGATCCGCCGATGATGTTGATGTTGAACTTGAGCGCCATGTCCGAAAGCGACTGGCGAATGCGCGGCGTGTAATTGCTGAGGCATTCGATGGCTTCGATGGGAGACAGTTCTTCCTCCTCCGCGCTCAGCAACATGAGCGTGAAGAGTTCGGGAAAAAGTATGAAGTCCGATTCGTAATTACTTGCAACATCGACGAAATATTGCACCTGGCCGATGAATTCCTCGTAATCCTTCACCGCCCGCGCCTGCATCTGGCAGGTGGCAATGCGCACACCTTCCACGCCGCGCGGAACCTTGTGGCGGGCATCGTCTTCCTGATCCACGAACGGATTGCGCCAGACCATGTGGACAGATGCGGCGCGGCTCTGCACGTCATCTGGCAGATAGTCTTCCAGAATGCCGATAGGCTCAAACCCGTTGGCCAGCTGGAAGCGGATCACCGGATCGTGCAACTTGCCGGCCACCACCTGATCGACATAGTCCTGGAAGCCCTTGACCCGGCGCCAGTTCTTCTTGAGATTGGGCATGCGTCCGCCAAACACGATGCCTTTCAGTTCCAGCCGTTCCGCCAGCTTGCGGCGCTCTTCATACAGGCGACGCCCGATGCGCGTGCCGCGCACCTTGGGATCGACGCACATCTCATAGCCGTACAGCCAGTTGCCGGTGGGATCGTGGCGGCTGCCGTATCCATCGCCGGTAATCTCGCTCCAGCTGTGCGGCTTGAGCGCCTTTTCGCCGCCGATCCGCATGGTGGCGCAATAGCCGACCACCGTGCCATCCAGAATGGCCACAAAGCAGCCCTCGGGATAATTGTTGAGCTGACCCACCAGCTTGCGCCGCGGATAGGGCGCGAACTCGTCATACACCCGGCGCACCAGCGCGCCGATGGCGGCAATGTCAGACGGTGCTGCCTGGCGGATTTCGAGACGGGCCTTGCTCATATATGCTCCTGATTGATCATTGGACGAGAGTCAGGCCATCGCACAGGCGATGCAACCGGGAACAGACGGTACGCGGGCAGTTTTTGACAAGCTCTGGAAAGTCCAGAACCTGATCAGCCCAGAACTTCAACCCAGAACCTCAACCCAGGCCCTGCGCAGCCATTTCCGCTTCCAGACCATCGACAATGGCTTCGAAGAACTGCTCGGTGGTCATCCATGCCTGGTCGGGGCCGATCAGCAGCGCCAGATCCTTGGTCATCTTGCCTTCTTCCACGCATTTGATGCAGACCCGCTCCAGCGTTTCGGCAAAGGCCACCACATCGGGCGTGTTGTCGAAACGGCCGCGATACATCAGGCCGCGCGTCCACGCGAAGATGCTGGCGATGGGATTGGTCGAAGTGGCCTTGCCCTGCTGATGCTGGCGGTAATGGCGGGTAACCGTGCCATGCGCGGCTTCGGCTTCCACGGTCTTGCCGTCTGGCGTCATCAGCACGGACGTCATCAGGCCCAGCGAGCCGAAGCCCTGCGCCACGATATCGGACTGCACGTCTCCATCGTAGTTCTTGCAGGCCCAGACGAACTTTCCGCTCCACTTGAGGGCGGCGGCAACCATGTCGTCGATCAGGCGGTGTTCGTAGAAGATTCCGGCTTCCTTGAACTTGGCATCGAAGCCTTCGGTGTCGAACACTTCCTGGAACAGGTCCTTGAAGCGGCCATCATAGCGCTTGAGGATGGTGTTCTTGGTGGAAAGATACACCGGCCAGCCACGGTCGAGCCCGTAATTGAAGCTGGCACGGGCGAAATCGCGGATGGATTCGTCCAGATTGTACATCGCCATGGCCACGCCGGGGGCTTCGAACTCGTACACGTCGAGGTCGATCTTCTTGCCGTCGGCACCTTCGAAAACCAGCCGCAGCTTGCCCGCACCGGGAATCAGCGTGTCGGTGGCGCGGTACTGATCGCCAAAGGCATGGCGGCCAACCACGATGGGATCGGTCCAGCCGGGCACCAGGCGGGGCACGTTGGAAATCACGATCGGCTCACGGAAAATCGTTCCGCCCAGAATGTTGCGGATCGTGCCGTTGGGGCTGCGCCACATCTGCTTGAGGTCAAACTCCTCAACGCGCGCTTCGTCAGGAGTGATGGTGGCGCACTTCACGCCCACGCCATACTTCTTGATGGCATTGGCCGAATCGATGGTGATCTGGTCATCGGTCTCATCGCGCTTTTCGACCGAGAGATCGTAATACTTCAGGTCAACATCGAGGTAGGGCAGGATCAGCCGTTCGCGGATCCACTGCCAGATGATTCTCGTCATCTCATCGCCATCGATTTCCACAATCGGGTTTATGACCTGAATTTTTGCCATCGGGGCTTCCTGTGTTGTCTGGATTCTGAAGGGAATTTGGGGCGGGTCTTAGCAGTCAAAGCGGCTCACGCAAGGGCAGGCGAAACACTGATCCGCGTCTGATGCATCAAAAGCGTGACAAGGCGCGGTGCAACACGGGCCAGCGCCATGGCAATATCATGCCCCGTGCCCGTTTCCGCCAGTCTGCGGGCAATGCGGGCCATCGCCACCGGGGCTGCCGCCTGACTGGCGAACCGGGCCTGAAATTGCGCCGCCCCCTGCGGACCGTGGGCCATCCAGTGGCTGGCGGCGGCAAGACCGCTGGCAAGCGCGATGGATATGCCTTCTCCGGCAAGCGAGGGGATCACTGCGGCCTGGTCTCCCAGCCGGTAGAGGCCGGGGGACGTGGTGCGCGCGATCCAGCCATAGGGCACAGCGCCAATGCTATCGATTCGGCCCGATTGCCAATCGCCAGACAGACGCGCGGCAAAATGCGCCGATTGCCCGGCCAGCATCTCCAGCAGTCTGGCCGGATCGCCACCGGCGCGTGCCAGCATGGATTTGCGCACCGCCAGGCAGATGTTGGCGCTGCCATCCTCCTGCATGATGATCCCGGCATAGCCTGCATCGAACAGGTGCAGCTCGATCGCTCCGGCCAGCAGCAGGCTCTGTTGCGGAGTGGAAGGCAGGCGCAGGCGCAGGCCAATGGCCGGATCGCGCGCCTGACGCGGGCGTGAATGGCCGCGCACATCGTGCTTGCCGCTTGCGAGAAAGATAGTCTCCGCCTGCCACGTCCTGTCCTGCCCGGTGGCAATCGTGCCTTCGATGTGGCGGATGGTGTCATGAACCAGCACCGCGCCCAGATCCTGCGCTCGCTGGCGCATGGCGGTGTCCAGCGCATGGCGTGACAGGCCATAGGCAGGCGCGGGCAGGGCGATGCGCGCCTCTCGCTGCCCGGTAAACAACCGCAATTGGTGCACGCCATGCGCGCCGATCTGGTCTGGGTCGACCCCCAGTGCGCGCAATTGCTGCGCCGTCTTCCAGCTCAGGAACCCGCCGCACAGCGGATCACCCACCTGCCGGTCACGGTCCAGCAAAGTTGGCACGCCGCCGCCCTGCGCCAGCACGATGGCTGCGGCACATCCCGCAGGCCCTGCGCCGATGATCAGCGGGTCCGCGAAACGCATAGCCGGAAGGGGAAGAAGCGCTCGATTCGTGCCGCAGTGATGCCGGCATCGCCAAGCAGGCGCTGCCAGTCATCGGGGCGGAAGGAGCGGGCAATCGAAGTCTGGCCATCGCTGCGCACGATGGGATGCCAGCGCATGATCCGGGCCAGCCACGGATAGCCGACATAGCTCAGCGTATGGCGATGCAGATCGTTGATGAACCATCCCGCGCGCGCCTCACTCTCCATGAAGCGCAGGAATTCCAGCAATTGCTGCTGCGTCATGTGATGGGCGACGAGGTTGGAGATGACGATATCGAAATTCTCGCCCGCCAGATCGGCATAATCGCCGGTGCGATATTCGATTGGGTAATCGGCGGGTGTGGCCTCGCGGGCCACGCCTGCGCTGCGGGAATTGAGGTCAATGCCCACCAGATGCGCCGATATCCCGCGTTTCTTCGCCCAGCGGGCAATGACGCGCAGCGTATCACCGCAGCCAAAACCGACATCGAGCAGGGTGAAGCTCTGCCTGTCGCCAATGGCGCGTTGCAGGAAGTTCAGCGTGGGGCGGTATGCCAGCGTCAGGCGGTTGACCTGAGACAGATCGCGCAGCACCGCGCCATAAATGGTCGCATCCAGCGCGGGGTCATCCATCAGTTCATCGCACAGGCGGCGTTTATCCAGCATCGCCGGTCCAGCCGAAGCGGAAACCTTCCAGCGCAAGTCCCGGCCCGAATGCCAGCGCAAGCCCGGTCTCGGGCCGCTGTTTGAGTATCTGTTCGAGCACGAACAGCACGGTGGCAGAGGACATGTTGCCGCATTCGCGCAGTATGGTGCGGGACACTTGCAGGCGGTCTTCGGGCAGGCTCAGGCCGCGTTCCACCGCATCCAGCACCGATCTGCCGCCGGGATGGACTGCCCACGCGTCTATCCGGTCGAGCGGGGTGCCATTGCCCAGCCGGGAAACCAGGTCGCTATCCTCCAGCGCGGCGCCGAAACGGCCCGGCACTGCGCCCGAAAGATGCATGGCAAAGCCGGTATCGCCAATGGTCCAGGTGATCAGGTCGCTGCTTTCCTCCAGCGCGGCGGAAATCCCTTCGCCCATGGCCAGGCCCGCTCCGCTGGTGGAGATGATGGCAGCCGCCGCACCATCGGCAAATTGCCCCATGGCCAGCAAGGCTTCCAGATCTTCGGTTTCCTGTAAATGCAGCGTGCACAGCTCCACCGCCAGCGTCAGCACCCGGGCATCGGGGTCCGACCGGGCAATATGGGCGGCGGTGCGCAGCGCGGTGATTCCGGCATAGCAGCCCATGAAGCCGATGGAGATTCGCTCCACATCGGCGGAGAGGCCCAGCTGGCGGGCAATGATCTGGTCCAGCCCCGGCGCAAGAAAGCCGGTGCAACTGGCCACCACGATATGGGTGACACCGGCAATATCGGGCAGGCGGGCGATGGCAGACAGCGCCAGACGGGGCGCCTCGCTGGCATAGATCGCCATGCGCTGCGCCGTGCCGGGGGCCTGATCGCCGCCGTAAAAGCTGCCGGCATCGAAGTGCGACTGGCCAGCGCCCAGCACGCTGAAGCGCCGGTCTATGCCGCCGCGGGCGGACATGCGCGCAAATACACGCCTCTGCTTGTCCTGCCGCAGCTGGGCCTGCGCCCAGTTGCGATAGTGGCTGTCTATCTCACCGTCGGGCAGGGCGGTCGCAATCGCGTTGATGCGCGGGACGGGCCGCAATGTTTGCATTCGGGCAAGATAGGGACTGCCCCCCGCAATAGGAAGATGGCTCTTTGACTATGGTGGGCCAAAGCGGGGGCATCGCGGGGCCAGATGATCGGAAGACGATCCGGGGCCGATACGAAAAACCCGCCGCAATTGCGACGGGTCCCGTATTCAGTGTTCAAGAATGGTGGGCGTAGCAAGGATTGAACTTGCGACCCCTACGATGTCAACATAGTGCTCTACCACTGAGCTATACGCCCGAGCCATTCTTCACGCCGTATGGTTGCGGCAGGCGGGCCATCTAGCGCCGCCCCGGCTGCCTTGCAAGGCCTTACATCCGGACGGGGATGGCATCCTCGAAAATGCGCTCCACTTCCAGCACCAGGTCTTTCAGGTGGAAGGGCTTTGACAGCATCTTGGCATGGGGTGCTTCGCGGCTGGCGCGCAGCGTCACGGCGGCAAAGCCGGTGATGAACATCACCTTGGTGGAGGGGCTGATCTCGTTGCAGCGCTGGGCCAGTTCGATCCCGTCCATTTCCGGCATCACGATGTCGGACAGCAGCAGGTCGAAAATCTCGGTCTGCATATAGGGCAGGGCCTCGATGCCACTGCTAACGGGAACCACCGAGAATCCTGCATTTTCAAGCGCGCGCGCCAGATATGTGCGCATAGCCTGATCGTCTTCGGCCAGCAGGATACGGATCATGTTGCGGTCCCCTCTTTTGGTGCAGGTCGCGGCCTAAACCACAAAGCCGTTAACTTCCCGTGCCGATTTGGATGTGCCCAGCTTTGAAACAGGAATTTTGACTTCGTGGATAATCGAGGCCAGCAAGCATGGATGGTCGATGAGGCAGCACAGGCGCGCGATTCGGGTGGCAGCCACGGCGGTCACTTGCCGGGGGATGAGGGCAAGCCCGCATTCGAGATGCTTGCGCGCAGGCCTTCGCCTATTCCGGTGCTGATTGCCGTGCCCCATGCCGGGCGAACCTATCCAGAAGCCCTGCTCGCCCGCATGCGCTTTCCCGATGATGCCTGCGTGCGGCTGGAGGATCGCCTGGCCGATCTGGTGGCGCGCGACGTGGCGCGAGAGACCGGGGCCGCTCTGCTGGTGGCCCATGCTCCGCGCGCGATGATCGATCTCAACCGCGCGCCGGAGGACATGGACTGGGACATGGTGGCAGGCGATCCGCCACCGGGCCTGACCCGCTTTGCCGCCGGGCGGCGCGCACGCAGCGGGCTGGGGCTGGTGCCGCGCCGCCTGCCGGGCATGGGCGAATTGTGGAAGGGACGGATGAGCTCGCAAGACCTGGCCGCGCGGCTGGACCTGGTTCATCGCCCCTATCATTCCACGCTGGCGCACATGCTGGAAAGCCTGCGCGATCGCTGGGGATCGGCGCTGCTGATCGATCTGCATTCCATGCCGCCGCTTGGCCCCAAGTCTGGCCAGGACCCATCACCCGATTTCGTGATCGGCGATCGCTATGGCTCTGCCTGCAGCGCTCACCTCAGCCTTGCGGCCTTCAACCATTTCGCCAGCTGCGGGCGGCGCGCGGCGCATAACCGCCCCTATGCCGGCGGCTATGTGCTCGATCGCCACGCTTCTCCGGCGCGCGGCTTGCATGCAATGCAGGTGGAGATCTGCCGAACCACCTATCTGGAGCCGGCCTTGCGTGAGGCGGGAGACGGGCTGGGCAACGTGGTCAATGTCCTGTCGGGCCTGGTCAGGCGACTGGCGGAGGACCTGCTCGCCGGATCGGGCAATCTGGCGCAGGCGGCCGAATAGGCACCCCAATGCCCACATGAAAAAGCCACCCCGTACACAAAGGTACGAGGTGGCCAAGGTTCTGGGAGGAAGTACACCAAAGTGCACTTATCCGGCGGGCCATGAGGGCAGCCCACGGGACTTCTCCAAAATAAGTGCGGTTCAGGGCCTTTCAAGTGCAGAAGGGGCCGGACATGCCGACCCCTTCCAGATTTTTTCACCTGTCAGGCGCGCTGGCCTCAATTGGCGGCGGCAGCGGTCCCGGCGGGGAGCGAGGGACCCTTGCCCTGTGCAGACTGCTTGGAAAAAATGAAGCGCATCAGGTCGAGTGAGAACAGATGGGCGTGGATCAGCGGCAGCAGGCCGTTTTCGTTCCACTTGCGCAGCTGGTCACCGCGCAATTCACGCAGCTTTTCCTGATTGATCATCTGGAAGCCGCGATAGATGTACGGCTGGCCGGGGTTGTCATTGCGGTTGATGGCAACTTCGCCGTCCATCAGCAGGCCGGCCTTCTGGATTTCTTCCATGAACAGCTGGGTCTTGGCACCCGCTTCCTCGAACTTCTCGCAGAACTGCAACAGTTCGGTGGTGTGCTGCGTAGGCTGCTTGTCCGCCTCGAACATCGGGCGACCTTCTTCGAATTCGCCCAGCAGGCCGCTGGTCGGATCGAAGCACAGCGAAAGATTGGTGGTATCGCGGTCCAGCTTTGCCAGCAGGAACGGATAGCGGCGGATATAGGCCGGCATATAGGCGGAGGTGTCGAGCGGCGAGCCGTCGTCATCGAAAAACACGTTCACGCCGTCATTCAGGCCCATCAGCGCCAGCGGCACGGGATTGTCACCAGCGGAAAACACGATCGGGAAATCGCGCTGTGCCTGCGGGAATTCCTCCACCGTCAGCGGAATGGCATGCTGCTTGGCGACCCACGGGGCCTTGTCCACGCTGATGGACTTCCAGCTACCATGATCTGCGCTGTTGAGCGGGACGAGGTCCTTGTAAAGGACGGGCAAACCTTGCTTCGGCGCGGTGGCCATTTCATTCTCTCCGAATCTGGATTTTCCTGTCTGGCGCAATCGGTAGCGAGCCCCTCCCGCAGCGATACACCAGTTTGATGCGCGCGGGCTTTAGTGGCTGTGCGCCTCTCGTGCAAGCGGCACGAGCTTGCCCGGATTGAGCAGGCCGCGGGGATCGAGCGCCTGTTTCACCTGCCGCATGATCGCCAGCTGCACCGGATCACCCAGCCTGCCCAGCTCATCGCGCTTCAATTGCCCGATGCCATGTTCGGCGCTGATCGATCCGCCCCAGCGGGTCACCAGGTCATGCACATAGGCGCTGATGTCCTTGCCCTGGCTGGCTTCCCATTCTCCCGGAACCGCGCCGGCGGGCGCCAGCACATGGTAATGCACATTGCCATCGCCCAGATGGCCAAAGGCAACCGCGCGCACGCCGGGAAAGTGCGCCTCGACCTGCGGCACGGTTTCCGCCACGAATTCGGCCATCTGCGCCACTGGGACGGAGATATCGTGTTGCATCGCCGGGCCAAGCGCACGCTCTGCTGGGGCAATTTCATCGCGCAAGGTCCAGAATTCCTCCGCTTGCGTCTCATTCATGGCGATGGTCGCATCCTCGACCAGCCCGGCCTCGAACGCGCTTTCCAGCAGCGCCTGCGCCCGGTCATGCAGCGTATCGACGTCAGAGGCATCGGCGGCGAGTTCAATCAGCGCGTGCCATTCATGCGCCTGCTGCAGCGGAGCGCGCGCTCCGGGCTTGTGCGCCAGCACGGCGTCCAGGCTGTGGCGCGGCATCACTTCGAACCCTTCCAGCGCATCGCCCGCCTGTTTTTGCGTGTGCACCAGCAGCCGCCGGGCAGCGCGAATGTCATCAAGCCCCGCCCACAGCACGGCGCGGTCAGCCAGTGCAGGCAGCAGCCGCAAAGTGGCGCCGGTGATCACGCCCAGAGTGCCTTCGGAACCGATCAGTAATTGCTTGAGGTCGAATCCGCGATTGTCCTTCTTCAGCGGAACCAGCGAATCGAACACCGACCCGTCCGCCATCACCGCCTCTATGCCCAGCACCTGCGCGCGCATGGAGCCGTGGCGCAGCACCTGCGTGCCCCCGGCATTGGTGGAAATCAGCCCGCCGATGGTGGCAGAGCCCTTTCCGCCCAAAGTCAGCGGGAAGCGCAGGCCCACAGCCTCTGCCGCCTCATGCAGCGTTTGCAGGATCACGCCCGCCTCGCAGGTGACCTCGCGGGCATCCTCGTCCAGCCTGGTGATGCGGTTCATCCGCCGCAGTGAAATTACCAGCGCATCGCCGCTGTCATCGGGCGTGGCACCGCCGGACATGCCGCTGTTGCCCCCTTGCGGGACCAGCGGCACGCCATGCGCCGCGCACAGTTTCACCAGTGCGGAAACTTCCTGCGTGGTGGCGGGCGAGGCCATGCCCAGCGCGCGGCCGGTGTAGCGTCCGCGCCAGTCCGTCAGCCACGGATCGACCAGTTCGGGGTCCTGCGTGAAGCCGCGCTCGCCCAGCAACTGGCGCGCGGCATCGCAAAATTCGGGTCTCTTGCTCATGGCGCCGCTCATGCCAGCGCAGCCACAAGCTTGCAAAGGGCAAACTGCAGGTTAAGCCACTATTCAATGTCAGCTGGTATTGGGGACGGGAAAGCAGGCCGCATCAAGCGCCTGCACCAGAGCAAAAGCTTGAACAAACGTCTCGCCTTTCTTCTCGTCGCACCGGTCCTGCTGCTGCCTGCCCTGGCCGCAGAGGCACCTCTGCGCGCGCAATCGGCAGAGGTGAATCTGAGCGCGCAGCCAGAACGCCAGCGGCCTGAACTGGGCCTGCAGGGCATCGCCACTCCGCCGCTGCGGGTGTTGCAGAATGCCCGCCATACCGACGATCTTGAACAGATGCGCATTCGCCAGCGGGTGATCATCCGCATCTCTCCCAGCACGCCCGATACGCGCGAGAGGATGCTGGCAACCTTGCCGCGCCGCGCCTCGCAAGACGCGTTCGAGGAAGTGGCGCATGATGACTGCGTCGAGATTGACGATATTGCCGGAGTAACCGCCACGCAGGACAACCGCCTGCTGCTGTTCATGCGCAACCGGCACGTGCTGGCGGCAGCGCTGGAGGACAGCTGCACCGCGCGCGCCTTCTATTCCGGTTTCTATGTCGAGCGCAGCGACGATGGCCGCCTGTGCATCGGCCGTGACCGCCTGCAATCGCGCGCCGGGGCCTCCTGCGAAGTTGCCGGATTGACACGGATTGTCGCTGCTGGCGATTAAAGCGTGCTGCGCCTGCCGCGTCAGGCCGCATTTCTTGACTTTTTCCCCTGTTGCTGCATAGGGCGCAGCAGTTAAGGTTGGGCCGTTTGCCCACCTCCATTCGCCTGCGACCCCAGTGGCAGGCCATTGATCCGGACATTGCGATACATATGAAGTTTGCCGATCTCGGCCTTTCCGACGAATTGCTCAAAGCCGTGGAAGACGCCGGTTATACCGAGCCGACCCCGATCCAGGCGGAAGCAATCCCGCAGGTGCAGATGATGCGCGACCTGATTGCCATCGCGCAAACGGGTACGGGCAAGACCGCCAGCTTCGTGCTGCCGATGATCGACATTCTCGCCAATGGCCGGCGCCGTGCGCGCATGCCGCGCAGCCTGATTCTGGAGCCGACGCGCGAACTGGCGATGCAGGTTGCCGAGAATTTCGAGAAATACGGCAAGAACCACAACCTCAACATGGCGCTGCTTATCGGTGGTGTGCAGATGGGCACGCAGCTGAAGGAACTGGACGAGGGCGTTGACGTGCTGATCGCCACGCCGGGCCGCCTGATGGACCTGTTCGAACGCGGCAAGATCCTGCTGACCGGCTGCGACCTGCTGGTGATCGATGAAGCTGACCGCATGCTCGACATGGGCTTCATCCCCGATATCGAATTCATCTGCGAAAAACTTCCCGCCCAGCGCCAGACGCTGCTGTTCAGTGCCACCATGCCGCCGCCGATCAAGAAGCTGGCGGACAGGTTCCTGACCAATCCCAAGTCGATCGAGGTTGCCCGCGCAGCCACGGCCAACGTCAATATCGCCCAGTTCAAGGTGGAAATCAGCCCGCGCAAGAAGAAGCAGGCGCTGAAGTATCTGCTGGAAGTGGACAATGTCTCCACCGCGATCATCTTCGCCAACCGCAAGACGACCGTGCGTGAGCTGAACAAGGAACTGCGCAAGGCTGGTTTCCGCAGCGGCGAGATTCATGGTGACATGGACCAGTCCAGCCGCATTGCCGAGCTTGACCTGTTCAAGTCGGGCGAAGTCAACATCCTCGTCGCATCAGACGTTGCCGCACGCGGACTGGACATCAAGGGCGTGAGCCACGTGTTCAATTACGATACGCCATGGCACCCGGACGATTACGTCCACCGCATCGGCCGCACCGGCCGTGCCGGGGCCAAGGGCCGCGCGATCACTCTGGTTACCCCGGAAGACGCCGAGGCGCTGGCCAATGTCGAGAAGCTGACCGGCATCAAGGTGCCTCCGTTCGACTGGAGCGCAACCTCGCCCCAGCGCGACGAAGGCCGCCAGGAAGGCGTCAAGGAAGCCGAGATCGAAGCCAAGGCCAAGGCCGCGAAGGACTCAGGTCGCGATTCTGGCCGTGACTCAGCTCGCGATTCTGGCCGTGATAGCGAGCGGGACGAGAAGCCCAGGCGTTCGCGCCGCAAGAAGGCGGACGAACCCAGGGCTGAAGCTGCCCCGCGCGAGGAAGAAGCCGCTCAGGATGAGCCGCGCGCAAGGCAGGCCCGCCCGGAACGCGCTCGGGAAGACAAGCCCCGTGAGGCTGCTCCCCGCGAAGCTGCTCCGCGTGAGGAAAAGCCCCGCGCTGAAAAGCCCGCCCGCAAGCCTCGCAAGTCCGCCGACGAAGGCGAAAAGGGCGATGCAGGCGAATGGAACGGCCCCAAGCCCAGCTTTCTGAACTTCGGCTTCGATTGATTCGGACCCGCTAGCGAAACGTGACGCTGGCCCCCGGCACACGCGCCTGCGTGTGAGGGAGCCAAGGGTCACATGGAGCCGCCGCGATGGGGCGGTGGGCTGTCGGCGGGATGCCGACCGTCGCCGTGCCGATTACTGGCGTTGAATATACGGGCGCGGATCGACAGAGGCCGCCGCGCCGCTTTCGCGCAGGAACTGCTCAAGCAGGTAAACATGTCCGGCGCCGTAGAGCACGAAGACCCGCTCGCCTGGCCCCAGCGTTTCACGCAGATTGTTGAAGATACGCAAGTTGCGTGCGTACCACGTGCCCACCCAGGCAGCGCCGGGATTGTCATCGTTGGAGCCAATGGCGGCCATCTCGAAATACGGTTCATGTTGCCGCAGGCGCGCTGCCGGTCCGTTCAGATCATAATACCATTCGCCAACCGTCTGTGCGCTCATGGCTGATGCAGTCTGGTCGGCTTGCGCCTGCCCATTGGTGACAAATGCATCGAACCGGTCGCTCTGGCCGTTGCGTTCGGCCCAATCGATGAAATCATATTCCGCTGGATCGCCCGGAGCCTGTCCGTTCCAGTCGAGCGCATAAATCTTTGTGAAGCCTAGCTTTCTGGCGAGACGAAAGGCGATCTGATCGCGTTCATTCGCGCTAACATCCAGGTCGCCCGCCAGATAATCTGCATAGCGCCGGTCCAGACCTGCCTGATCGGAACGCTCCCATTCGATGGCCACGCGCGTGGGCTGCCACCGTGCAAGCCCGTCAACCAGACGCTCAATTTCCTGTTGTCGCTCTGGGACGAGAACGTCCTCGACAGGCAGGTTGATGAGGTCGCGATTACTGCTGGCGAGGTGGTAGGTCCCAAGCAACATCACCTGAGGTTCCGGGGCCGTCTGATCTTGCGCGGTAGCGGTTGCGTGGCTTGCGGTCATGGTTCCCATCGCGAGCAGCAACGCACAAAGCCTGGCAATCATGAAACAGAGTCCTTTCAGGTGTATTGGGTGAGTAATACACCTGAACTGGAAATCCGGCAAGCCGAAGATATTGTGTCCGCAACCGGGCTGCAACGGCGCCGCAACCCGGTGCGATCAGCGGCTCAATCGGCGGTCTGCACAAAGCTGTCGATCACGCGCTTGGTGCCCGATTTCTCGAACTCGATTTCCAGCTTGTTGCCGTCCTGGCCCATGACCGTGCCATAGCCGAACTTGTCGTGGAACACGCGCGCGCCGATGGCGACATCGCTGCGCGGCTTGGCGGCGAAGCTGGCGGCGCTGCGGCCGGGTTCGGCCAGGCGCTTTGGCTTGTTGTCATATCCTGTAGCGAGCGCCCTTTGCCAGCCCGGGCCGCGCTGCTGCGAGCGCTCGGGGCGGCTGGTGGAGACGTGGGCGAAGGGGTCTTCGCTCTCGCTCCAGTTGGCGCGCCACATGCTGGCGCCGCCGGTCAGCGTGGTTTCCACCTCCACCGTATCCTCGGGCAGTTCTTCCACGAAGCGGCTGGGGATGGAGCTGGTCCACTGGCCGTAAATGCGCCGGTTGGCGGCATGCAATATGGTGCAGCGCCGCCGTGCGCGGGTGATGGCGACATAGGCCAGGCGGCGCTCTTCCTCCAGCGATGCCAGCCCGCCTTCGTCGAGCGAGCGCTGGCTGGGGAACACGCCTTCTTCCCAGCCGGGCAGGAACACGTGGTTGAATTCCAGCCCCTTGGCGCCGTGCATGGTCATGATGGTGATCTTCTCGCCATCGCTGGCGGCTTCATTGTCCATCACCAGCGACACATGTTCGAGGAAATCGCCGAGCGTTTCATACTCCTCCATCGCGCGCGCCAGTTCGGTCAGGTTTTCGGAGCGACCTGCGCTCTCTGCCGAGCGATCGGCCTTGAGCATATCGTCATAGCCGCTCTCCTCCAGCACCGTGCGCAGCAATTCCGACGGGGTGACCTGTTCGGACAGTTCGCGCCAGCGCAGGAAATCCCCCATCAGATCGGCAATCGTCCGCCGCGCGCGGGCGGCCAGTTCATCGCTGTCGGCCAGTTCCAGCGCGGCGGCGGCCAGCGGCATCTGGCGGCGGCGGGCGTGCTGGTACATCTTCTCCAGCGCCTTTGCCCCCAGGCCGCGCTTGGGCTGGTTATAGATCCGCTCGAAAGCCAGATCGTCCGCCGGTTGCGCGATCACCCGCAGATAGGCGAGGGCATCGCGGATTTCGGCGCGTTCATAGAAGCGGAAGCCGCCGATGATGCGGTAATTGAGGCCGATCTGGATGAAGCGGTCCTCAAACTCGCGCGTCTGATATTGCGCTCGCACCAGGATTGCCACCTGTTCAAGGTCGGCACCTTCGCTTTCCAGCCGTTCGATCTCCTCGCCCACGCGGCGCGCTTCTTCTGGTGCGTCCCACACGCCGATCACGCGGACTTTTTCGCCAGCATTGATCTGTGTCCACAGCGTCTTGCCGAGGCGCTGCGAATTGGCCGCAATCAGCCCCGATGCAGCTGCCAGGATCTGCGGAGTGGAGCGATAATTCTGCTCCAGCCGGATCACTTTCGCGCCGGGAAAATCCTTTTCAAACCGCAGGATGTTGGCCACTTCCGCGCCGCGCCAGGAATAGATCGACTGGTCATCGTCACCCACCACGCAGATGTTCTTGCGATTCTGGGCGATCAGCCGCAGCCACAGGTACTGGACCGCGTTGGTATCCTGATATTCGTCCACCAGCACATATTTGAAGCGCGTCTGGTACTGCTCCAGAATATCGCGATGCTGGCGAAATATGTTGAGCATGTGCAGCAGCAGATCGCCAAAATCGCAGGCGTTGAGCGCTTTGAGCCGTGCCTGGTACAGCGCATACATCTGCTGGCCCTTGCCATTGGCATAGGCCTCATTGTCGATAGGCTCCAGCTCACCGGGGTTGAGCCCGCGGTTCTTCCACCCGTCGATCAGGCCCGCCAGCTGCTTGGGCGGCCAGCGCTTTTCATCCAGATCCTGATCGCGGATCAGCTGCTTGATCAGGCGCAGCTGATCGTCCGTATCGATGATGGTGTAATTGCTTTGCAGCCCCGCCAGTTCGGCATGGCGGCGCAGCATCTTGGCGCAGATTGAATGGAAGGTGCCAAGGAACGGCATGCCTTCCACCGCATCGCCGATCAGCTGGCCCACGCGGTGGCGCATTTCGCGCGCGGCCTTGTTGGTGAAGGTGACGCACAGGATTTCACTGGGCCATGCCATCCGCTCGCGGATCAGATGCGCCATGCGGTGCGTCAGCGCGGCGGTCTTGCCCGTGCCTGCACCTGCCAGCATCAGCACCGGCCCCTCCGTCGTCAGCACGGCTTCGCGCTGCGGATCGTTAAGCCGCGCCAGCCATTCTGGAACCTGTCCGGCGGTGAGGCCGGAGGTCGGAAGAGGGGCGGTGTTCACTTGTGAACAGTTAGGGAACATGAACGCGGCGCGCAAGGCTGCCGCAGTCAGTCTTCGCTTTCATCCAGCCGCAGCAGCGACAATTTGGCCTTGCCCACCTTTCGCTCGGCCTCGAGCGAGAGGCCGCGCAGTTTCAGCTCCTCATCGCGCTCTGTTTCCAGCGATATCCACGTGGCAGGGCCAATCCAGCCAAGGCGGCCCAGTTTGTCTAGCGCGACCTGTCCCGCGCCCGTGCCATAGGGCGGATCGAGCATGATCAGGTCGAGCGGAGCCGGAGCTTTGCCCAGTGTCATCACCGATG
Source organism: Alteraurantiacibacter aestuarii (assembly GCF_009827405.1). Classification (GTDB taxonomy): domain Bacteria; phylum Pseudomonadota; class Alphaproteobacteria; order Sphingomonadales; family Sphingomonadaceae; genus Alteraurantiacibacter; species Alteraurantiacibacter aestuarii. Next base: position 98,453 of record NZ_WTYY01000002.1, on the reverse strand, counting down.
CGGCGCGCACGTCACAGCGCGGCTGCGCGCGAAAGGCGGCGATATTTTCTCTCAGAGAGCGGATGGCGGCGGCATCCTGTTCCACGAACAGGCAATGCGCTGCGCCCCGGGAAAGCGCCTCCAGCCCCAGCGCGCCCGACCCGGCGAACAGGTCGGCTACTTTCAGCTCCTCGAAAGAGCCAAGACGGCTGGCGAGCATGGAAAACAGCGTTTCGCGCACGCGGTCTGCGGTAGGGCGGGTGACGTCACCGGCAGGCGTGCGCACGGGCCGCCTCTTCCATTCGCCAGCGATGATCCTCACAGATGGCCGCCCTTTTTCAGCGAGCTTTCGAACGGTTGCAGCTCATGCTTCATGACTTCATCGGCACGCCCGCGCGGCAGATCGCCCAGCTGGAAGGGTCCATAGGCGGTGCGGATCAGGCGTGAGACCTTGAGGCCCAGATGCTCCAGCACACGGCGCACTTCGCGGTTCTTGCCTTCGGTCAGCGTCATCTCGACCCACTGGTTGCGGCCTGTCCGCCGCTCCAGATTGGCGTCGATCTTGCCATAGCGCACGCCTTCGATGGTGATGCCGTGGATCAGTTCCTCCAGCTGCGCCTGGCTGATATCGCCAAAGGTGCGCGCGCGGTAAGTCCGTTCTATCTGGCTGGACGGCAATTCCATCGCCCGCTTCAGCTCCCCGTCATTGGTCAGCATCAACAGGCCTTCGGTATTGAGATCGAGCCGTCCCACCGGCATCAGCCGCGGGGCATCGGCGGGCAGGCAATTGCGCAGCGCGGAATAGATCGTCGGGCGACCGGAAAAATCGCGCTCCGCAGTCAGCAGGCCGGGCGGCTTGTGAAAGCGGAACAGGCGCGTGCGCTCTGCCTTGCCCACCGGCTGGTCATCCACGGTCACACCGGCAAGGCTGGTCAGCACGGTGGCGGGCGTGGTCAGCACCTCGCCATTGATCTTGATGCGGCCCGCCTCAATCATCCGCTCCACCTCTCGGCGGCTGGCAATGCCTGCGCGGGCGAGCAATTTGGCGATCCGGTCGCCGCTGCGCGGGGGGAGATCGTCGCTGTTCTTATGGTCGGGTGGTGACATGCCCCGCAGCTAGGGGCTGGGAGCCTCGGGCGCAACAATCATCAGCACCTGCGAGAGGCAGGCACAGACTGGCGTTGCCATTGGGCTGCTCGGCGAATCAGTGTTCCGGATGCGGCTGACGCCGCGAATCCTCATCTTCCTGATCACTGAATTGTCGCCAGCCATGTTCCGTACGCACAAGCGGCCTGCCGCATCGCGCACATTTGGTCCGGAAATCAAGGCCATCATGCCACACCCGGTTGCGGTTGATCGAATGACTGACCAATGCACAGATCATTTTGTTCAACATTGCGAGACTCCGTTGGCTCGCCTTCAGCTATCCTCTAACAACTCCCTTCTACCACTGACCGGCATTGGACCCCAATAGGTATTGGTTCATAGACTTCCGGTTGACCATTATTTGGGACGAGGGACATTGGATGGCTGAAGCACACACCGCAGGGGGCCGGCGCAGTATCTGGCAATCGGTGGCTCCCTATTTCGAAAAGGAGTCGCTGGCGGCCTTTTTCCTGGGTGTCTCATCCGGCTTTCCCTTCGCCATGATCGCCGCCACGCTGACCACAAGGCTGGCGCAGGACGGCATCGAAAAGAGCACGGTCACCGCCTTCAGCCTGGCATTTCTGGTCTATAATCTGAAATTCCTGTGGGCCTGGGTCGTCGATGGCGTGCGCATTCCGGTGCTTGGCAGGCTGGGGCAGCGCGTTTCGTGGATGCTGGTCGCTGGCTGTTTCGTCATCGCCGCCGTCGTCAATCTGGCGCTGGCGGATCCCGGCGCAGACATTGTGTGGACCGCCACCAGCGCGGTGATGGTCGGCATTGCGGGCGCGACTTTCGATATTGTTATCGATGCCTACCGGATCGAGACGCTCAAGCCCTACCAGCTGGGCACGGGTTCGGGGATGAGCCAGTATGGCTGGCGTATCGGTGCAGGCGCTGCGGCTGCCCTGGCGCTGGTGATGGCGGCGCGATATGGCTGGTCCATTGCCTATATTGCCTGCGCGGTGTTTGCGCTGCCAGCGATGCTGACGGCGCTGATCCTGGGCGAACCGCCGCGCCGCAAGGTGGAAATAGCCCGCAAGGGTCTGGCCGAGATGTGGAAGTCCGTTTCCGGGCCATTCGCCGAATTCTTCCAGCGCAGCGGAGCCATGATGGTGTTGCTGTTCATCCTTGTTCACAAGATCGGGGACACGCTGGCCAACCTCACCTTCCGCCTGCTGTTCGATGACATGGGCTACACCAATGACGAAATCGCACTGTACGATGTGGGCGTGGGCTTCTGGGCGCTGATCATCGGCGTGTTTGTGGGCGGCATCATCTATGCCCGCCTTGGCCTGAAGAAATCGGTGCTGATCTCGCTGGTGCTGATGGCAGTTTCCAACCTCAGCTTCGCCTTCCTCGCCGCTTCGGGGAAGAGCAATCTGGGCATGGCGGGCGCCATCGGGTTCGAGAATTTCGCCAGCGGTTATGGCGGCGTAGTGGTCGTCGCATACTTCTCTGCACTGTGCGACCTGCGCTTCACCGCCGCGCAATATGCGCTGATTTCAGCGGGCGCGAGCGTGGTCGGGCGTTTTCTCACCGGCACCACGGCGGGCGCGCTGATAGAGGGGATCGGCTATTTCAATTTCTACGTCCTCACCACCGTCGCAGCGCTGCCGGGCATCGTGCTGTTCTGGTGGATGATGCGGACGGGGCTGGTCGATGCCGCAATGGGCACGGCGGGTGAAGTGGGTGAGGGCGACGCGCGGGCCGATCCCTAGCTGATCAGTCCGGAGCTGATCAGTTTGGCACTTCGCCGTTGGCCTTGAGCACCTGCCCCGCCAGATAGAGCGATCCCGCGATCAGTATCGTGCCGCCGTCCTGCGCATGCGGGGCGAGGGCGCGGACTGCGTCTTCCAGGCTGGGTGCGGTGGTGGTTTCGGCCACGCCGGCATCGCGGGCGATTGCTGCCAGATCCTCCAGCGGATGATATTCGCTGCCGTCGATGGGAATGGCGGTCAGGCTGGCCAGATGCGGCGCGATGGTCGTCAGCGTGGTGCGCGCATCCTTGGCGCTGAGCATGCCGATGATCGCATGCACCGGCTTTTGCGCCTGCGTTTCGAGATATTTCGCCATTGCCAGCGCGGCATTGGGATTGTGACCGCCGTCCAGCAGGAAAGTCGCACCGGGCAGAAGCTGCGTCAGCGGGCCATCGGCCAGAAGCTGCAATCGCGCGGGCCACACGGTGGAACGGATTCCGCTCGCCATCGCCTCGGTTGAAACCGTCACCGCGTCCTGATGGCGTAGCATGGCCACGGCCAGCGCGGCATTATCGCCCTGATGGCTGCCGGGCATTTGCGGCAGGGGCAGGGACAGTTCGCCTTGCGCGTCACGATAGGCAATGCCGTCCGCGCTCACATCGGCAAACCACGCCTTGCCGCGCATGAACAGCGGCGCACCTTCTTGCGTGCAGCGCTGGGCGATCATGGCTTCCATGTCGGCGCGGTAATTCTGCGTCACCATCGGTGATCCGGCGCGGACAATGCCCACTTTCTCGAAGGCGATGCGCACTTCGGGATTGCCGGGAGAAGGGGCGCTCGGGTCTTCGTTCAGCAGGAACTGGTGATGATCGACGCCGAGAGACGAGATGCCGCATGCGGCGGGCCTGACCATCACATTGGTGGCATCGAACCGGCCGCCAAGGCCAACCTCGATCACGCAGGCATCGGCCGGAATGCGCGCGAAGGCGAGCAGTGTGGCCGCTGTGGTCACTTCAAAGAAGCTGGGGCCAAGGTCCTCGGAAATATCGAGAACTTCCTTGAGCAACTGTGCCAGAAGATCATCGGAGATCAGCGAACCGGCAACGCGAATCCGCTCGTTATAGCGCACCAGATGCGGCTTGGTGGCGACATGGACTGTCAGCCCTTGCGCCTCCAGCATGGCGCGCAAAAAGGCGCAGGTGGAGCCTTTGCCATTGGTCCCGGCAACGTGGAACACCGGCGGCAGGTCACGCTCCGGATTGCCCAGCCGGTTCAGAATTTCGTGGATCACCTCCAGCCCGATGCGGCCCTGCGGCAAAGACAGGGCGGACAGGCGATCAAGCTGCGCCTGAACCTCGGGGTCCCCGGAAGAGGCGAAGTCCTTCATGCTGCTGCGTGTCCTGGAATCAGGCGGCCTTGGCGCCGCTCAGATAATCGAGCAGGCGGGCCAGCGTGGGGCGCAGGTCGGCACGCTTCACCACCATGTCCACCATGCCGTGCTTGTGCAGATATTCGGCGCGCTGGAAGCCTTCGGGAAGTTTCTCGCGAATGGTTTCCTGAATCACCCGCTGTCCGGCAAAGCCGATCAATGCGCCGGGTTCGGCAATTTGGACATCGCCCAGCATGGCATAGGATGCGGTAACGCCGCCGGTGGTGGGATCGGCCAGTACCACGATATAGGGCAGGCCGGCTTCCTTCAGGCGGCGCGTCATCACCGTGGCGCGCGGCATCTGCATCAGGGACAAGATGCCCTCCTGCATGCGCGCCCCGCCAGCGGCGGTAACGGCGATATAGCCGCATTTTTCGTCCAGAGCGCGCTGGGCTGCGGCGCAGAAGGCATTGCCCACCGCCATACCCATCGATCCGCCCATGAACATGAAATCCTGCACGCCCACCACGGCCTTGTTGCCTTCAATCGTGCCCACGGCAGCGGTGAAGGCATCGGGATGCGGATTGGCGGCGCGGGCGGCTTTCAGCCTGTCCGTATAGCGCTTGGTATCGCGGAATTTCAGCGGGTCTTCGGCCACAACCGGGGCGGGCAGAAGTTCGAACCCGGCGTCCAGCAATTGCTCCAGACGTGCATCGGCGCCGATCCGCCCGTGATGCTCGCAACGCGGACAGACGGACAGGTTCGCCTCATATTCCTTGGCGAACAACATCTCCTGGCAACGCGGGCATTTGACCCACAGATTGTCAGGCGTTTCGCGCTTGGACCCAAAGGGCAGCGCATTGCGTACACGGGAAATCCAGCTCATGCGGCTGTCTCTCGCGCATTATGCACTGCCTTGGCAAGGCTCGCCGTATATTCGCGCAGGTATTCGGGTGCGTCATTGCCGTATTTGCCGACGATTTCCACGAAGGCAGAGCCGACCACGACGCCGTCTGCCACGCGGGCGATCTGCTCGGCCTGTTCGGGTGTGCGCACGCCAAAGCCGACCACGATGGGCAGGTCGCTCGATTGCTTGATGCGGGCCACGTTTTCCTCAATCGAAGCGAGCGCGGCCTGCTGTTTGCCGGTGATCCCGGCGACGGAGACGTAATAGAGGAACCCTGACGAGCCATCGAGCACGGTGGGCAGCCGCCTGGCATCAGTCGTCGGGGTGGCAAGGCGGATAGGCGAAATGCCATGCGCGCGCAGGTTCGGCCCCAGATCGGGGTCTTCCTCCGGCGCGAGGTCGACGCAGATCACCCCGTCCACGCCCGCCTTCTCGGCCTCAACCGCGAACCATTCCGGCCCGCGCCGTACCATCGGATTGGCATAACCCATCAGCACGAGCGGTACATTCGGATGCCGCGCGCGAAATGCGGTGGCGATGGCGAAAATGTCTTTGGTCTTGGTGCCAGCCGCCAGCGAGCGAAGATTCGCCGCCTGGATTGCCGGACCATCGGCCATCGGATCGGTAAACGGCATGCCCAGCTCGATCACATCGGCGCCGCCTTCGACCAGCGCGTCAAGATTGGCCGCAGTGTCGCCGTCGCCAGCCGTGATAAAGCAGACGAGCGCGGAGCGGGTGGGTGAGAAGGCGGTCTGGAAGCGGGTCATTTTACTCTCGTCATCCCGGCGAAGGCCGGGACCCATTGGGCCAGCAGCGCAGGATAGAAGGATGGATTCCGGCCTTCGCCGGAATGACGAATGAGGTTCATATTTGCGTCCCCAGAGCTTCCGCCACGGTGAAGATGTCCTTGTCGCCGCGTCCGCAAAGGTTGGCGCAGATGATCGCGTCGCGGTCCATGGTCGGCGCAACCTTCGCCACAGCAGCAATCGCGTGGCTGGGTTCCAGCGCGGGGATGATGCCTTCGGTGCGGCACAGCAGCTGGAAGGCGTCCAGAGCCTCGGTGTCGGTGACCGCCGTATAATCCACGCGGCCCGTTTCCTTCAGCCATGCATGTTCGGGGCCGATGCCGGGGTAATCGAGACCGGCGCTGATTGAATGCGCTTCGGTAATCTGGCCGTCCTCGTCCTGCAGCAGATAGGTCTTGTTGCCGTGCAGGATGCCGGGGAAGCCGCCTGCGAGGCTGGCTGCGTGTTCCTTGTCCAGCCCATGTCCTGCCGCTTCCACGCCAAGCATTTTCACATCCGGATCATCCAGGAAGGGATGGAACAGGCCGATGGCGTTGCTGCCGCCGCCGATGGCTGCCACCAGCAGATCGGGCAGGCGGCCAGTGCGGGCGAGCAGTTGCGCGCGCGCTTCGGTGCCGATCACGCTCTGAAAATCGCGCACCAGTTCAGGATAGGGATGCGGGCCGGCGGCGGTGCCGATGATGTAGAACGTGTCATGCACATTGGCGACCCAGTCGCGCAGGCCTTCGTTCATCGCATCCTTCAGCGTGGCCGCGCCGCTGGTGACGGGGACGACTTCTGCGCCCAGCAGCTTCATGCGGAACACATTGGGCTGCTGGCGGGCAACGTCGGTCGCGCCCATGTAGATCACGCAGGGCAGGCCAAAGCGCGCGCACACGGTGGCGGTGGCCACGCCGTGCTGGCCCGCGCCGGTCTCGGCAATGATGCGCGTCTTGCCCATGCGCATGGCGAGCAGGATCTGCCCGATGCAATTGTTGATCTTGTGCGCGCCGGTGTGGTTCAGCTCATCGCGCTTGAACCAGATTTGCGCGCCTTTTCCTGCCGGAGCGTCCTTGCGCAGTTCCTCGGTCAGCCGCTCGGCATAATACATCGGGCTTGGGCGACCCACGTAATGCTCCAGCAGATCGTCAAACTGCGCCTTGAAGGCTGGGTCTGCCTTGGCGGCCTTATACTCACGCTCCAGATCGAGCACGAGCGGCATCAGCGTTTCGGCCACATAGCGACCGCCGAACTGGCCGAAATGGCCGCGCTCGTCAGGCTGGTTGCGGAAGGAGTTGGGCTGTTGTTCGGTCATGTTTCCACTCTGGCTTTCGGTTCAGCCGTTTCGGGCCGCTTGGCAGAAGGCCCGTATCTTGTCGATATCCTTGATGCCGGGCGCGCTTTCCACGCCGCTGGAGGTATCCACAAGGGGGGCTTTGGTCTGCCTGATTGCATCGGCCACATTGGCAGGAGTCAGACCGCCCGCAAGGCCCCACGGCGCATTGTGCGTGAAGCCTGACAGCAGCGACCAGTCCAGCGCCAGCCCATTGCCGCCCGGCAGCGCGCCAGCGGGGGCATCGTACAAAATGCGGTCGACCGCGCCGACATAGCGCTGGGCGTGCTCCATACCGGCCTGGTCCCTGACCCCCACGGCCTTCCATATCTCGATCGGCAGCGCCTGTTTCAGCGCGGCGCACCATTCGGGCGTTTCCGCGCCGTGGAGCTGCACAACATCGGGTTGCACGGCATCAATCGCGCGGGCGGTTTCGTCGGGACCCATGCTCACCAGCAGCAGCACCGTCAGCAGCGGATCGGGCACGGTTTCACTCAGCGCGCGGGCATCGGCAAGCGAGAGATGGCGCGGGCTGGGTTCATAATGGACAAAGCCCACATGCGTTGCGCCCGCAGCAGCGGCGGCATCGATGCTCTCCCGGCTGGATAGGCCGCAAATCTTGATCAAAGTGTCTTGCATACAAAATCCGGTTGATCCCGATCGCGTCATGCCGAACTCGTTTCAGCATCCACCGGGCATGAAAAGCTGCGCCTTACATGGGATGCGCTTCCTTGCCGTCAAATGGACCCTGAAACAAGTTCAGGGTGACGAGGGGACGGCAATCACTTCTCCGGCCCCTTCTCCGGCGGGTTCTGCACCAGCCGCAGCAGGTTTCCGTCCGGATCGACCAGATAGGCGATGGTCAGCCCGCTGATATCGCGCTGCGGCGGGACGAGGCGCGGTATGCCGGTACGCGCTTCGGGAACCCCGGCGGCGCTGGCCTGCGCTACCATCGCGTGCAGATCATCCAGCCGGATGCAGCAACCATGTGAATTTTCTGCCGGGTCGAGATCGGGCCAGGGGAAGAATTCCATGCTCACGCCGCCATTCTTCAGGATCAGCCAGTGGCCGGAGCGGAAGGATGCGCGAAAGCCCAGTTTGGCATAAAATCGCTCTGCCTTGAGGAAATCGCGCGCGGGCAGGTTGGGCGTGGCGTGGTCGGCCATGGGCGCGCTTACAGCGTCGCCTCAATATCCCTTGCGGCCTGTGCGGGATCTTCCGCGCGGCTGATCGGGCGGCCGATGACCAGCACCGATGCACCATCATCGCGTGCGGCGCGCGGGGTGACGACGCGCTTCTGGTCGCCCACCGCGGATCCTGCGGGGCGCAGGCCGGGGACGACGAAAAAGCCGTTCTTCCACTGCTTGTGCACCGCTTTCACTTCCTGCCCGGAACACACGATCCCATCGAGGCCCGAATCCTGTGCCAGCTCTGCCAGCCGCATCACATGGTCATGCGGAGTGCCCGATACGCCGGTGCGCAGCAGATCGCGCTCATCCATGCTGGTGAGCATGGTCACGCCCACAACCTTGCAGTTTTCGCCCGCAGCGGCCTTGGCATCTTCCATCATCGCCCGCCCGCCGCCGGCATGAACGGTGACGATGGCGGGTTCCAGCACGTGCAGCGCCTGCATCGCGCCGGCCACGGTGTTGGGGATGTCATGCAGTTTCAGGTCGAGGAAGATCGGCAGGCCGACGTGGGCAATTTCATGCACGCCATGCGCACCGTGGGCGCAGAAGAACTCCAGCCCCAGTTTCAGGCCGCCGACGTGGCCCTTGACCTTCTCGGCCAGGGCCTTTGCCGCATCGAGCTGCGGCAGGTCGAGCGCCAGATAGACCGGGTTGCTCATATCGGCGGCATGCCCGGCGTGGTGTCGCGCGTATCGCTGTCTGCCGAAAGCGGTGTCGGCTCCTCGTCCACCACCGGCTGCACGATGGGCGTGGCAGCGGCGGTGCGCGCGGCGCTTTCCAGCGCGGCGATGCGGCGCTTGAGCTGCCATTTCCCGGCGCGGTGATACAGCCACATCGGCAGGAAGCCGATCACGAAGGAGACCACCACGATGGCCGGCAGCACCGTATCGATCAGCAGGTTATCCCAGATCCGCACCGATATCGGCTGCCAGTTGGCATAGGAAAACACCATCAATGCAACCAGCAGCAGCACCCATATGACTGTGCGTACGATTTGCATGGCTCTCTCCTCCTCAATACCTCTTCGGCGATGCTAGGGGCAATGTTTCCCCTTGTGAAGTCCGGCCTTGTGAAGCCGCTTAGCCAAACACGCGGGTAAACACCGTATCCACATGCTTGAAGTGGTAATCGAGGTTGAACTTCTCCTCCAGCTCCTGCTCGCTCATCGCGGCGGCCACTTCAGGATCGGCCTTGAGCAGTTCCAGCAGCGACAGAGCGCCATCCGATTCCCACACCTTCATCGCATTGCGCTGAACCAGGCGATAGGCGTTGTCGCGGGTGATACCCGCCTGCGTCAGCGCCAGCAGCACGCGCTGCGAATGGACCAGCCCGCCCATCTTATCGAGGTTCTTCTGCATCCGTTCGGGATAGATCAGCAGCTTGTCGATCACGCCTGTCAGGCGGGCGAGAGCGAAGTCCAGCGTGATGGTGGCGTCGGGGCCGATGAACCGCTCGACCGAGGAGTGGGAGATATCCCGCTCATGCCAAAGCGCCACGTTTTCCATCGCGGGCAGGGCGTAGGCGCGGATCATGCGCGCCTGTCCGGTAAGGTTTTCGGTCAGGATCGGATTGCGCTTGTGCGGCATGGCCGAGCTGCCCTTCTGGCCGGGCGCAAAATATTCCTCCGCCTCCAGCACTTCGGTGCGCTGCAGGTGGCGGATTTCCACCGCTACCCGCTCAATCGAGCTGGCGACTACCGCCAGCGTGGCGAAATATGCCGCATGCCTGTCCCGCGGGATTACCTGGGTGGAGACCGGCTCCACCGCCAGCCCCAGCTTCTCGGCGACATATTCCTCAACGCTGGGATCGATATTGGCGAAGGTGCCGACCGCGCCGGAAATGGCGCAGGTGGCGATCTCCTCACGCGCTGCGACCAGACGCTTCCTGCCGCGTTCGAACTCGACATAGGCCTGCGCCAGCTTGAGGCCGAAAGTGGTCGGCTCCGCATGAATGCCGTGGCTGCGGCCGATGGTGGGGGTGTATTTATGCTCCAGCGCGCGGCGCTTGATGGCGGCCAGCAGCGCGTCCATGTCTTCCAGCAGCAGATCGGTGGCGCGCACCAGCTGCACCGCCAGAGTGGTGTCGAGCACGTCCGAACTGGTCATGCCCTGATGCATGAAGCGCGCTTCGGGGCCGACCTGTTCTGCCACCCAGTCAAGAAAGGCGATAACGTCATGCTTGAGGATGGCTTCCTTGGCATCGATCGCTTCCACGTCGACCTTGGGATTGGTGTTCCACCAGTCCCACAGCGCCTTTGGCCCGCTTTCGGGGACCACGCCCAGCTCACCCAGTTTCTGAGTGGCGTGGGCCTCGATCTCGAACCAGATGCGATACTTCGCCTCCGGATCCCAGATCGCGGTCATGGCAGGGCGGGCATAACGGGGGACCATGGATATCTCTCTTGCGCAAATGGGGTAAGCCGCGCGGCTAGGACGCGCGCGGCCCGATGGCAAGGGGGCGCACCGGTGATTTCCCGCGCTGCAGCTCCGATTGCATAATTGTGCTTGTGCTATAGTCTCTTGCAAAACCAGCCGTTGCTGCGGCGATTGAGGATTTGTTGATGAAAAGTCTGCGCGCCGCCCTGTTCTGTTCGGCCGTGATCATGGCCGCGCCTGCTTATGCTGGCGACGAAGTGCTTTACGGCGATGTCCCCGACTGGGTGGATCAGGCTGATTTCGACATGGCGCTGGAAGAAAACGGCCCTCCGGAACTGCTGTATGACTGGCAGCACCGGATCGAGGGCGGGGTGGTCCATGCCTATACCGATCATGCGGTGCGCATAGAGAATCCGCAGGCGCTGATGCAGCAGGGCACGCTGACTTTCCAGTGGATGCCCGACAAGGGCGATATCACCATTCACCGGCTGGAGATTCACCGCGATGGCACGGTGCTCGATCTGGTGGGGCAGGGTGTGACCTTCGATGTGCTGCGGCGCGAACAGGGGCTGGAACAGCGTCTGCTCGATGGCGCGCTGACTGCCACGCTGGCGGTGCCGGGCCTGCGCGAAGGCGATGTGCTGCGCATTGCCTACACCATCACCACTGACGATCAGGCGTTGGGAGAGGACGTGCAGGTCACCCAGTTCCTGCCCTCCGCGCCGTGGCAGGTGGGCATGGCCCGCGCCATCGTCAGCTGGCCCAAGGACGAAGATATCTATTTCCGCGCAGAGGACCGCATCAATCTGGGTGAGCCTTTCGAGCGCGGCGACTACCTCGTTCTTGATATAGACCTTCCGCTGTCTCAGCGCGATCCCGTGCCGCGCGATGCGCCCACCCGCTATCGCCGGCCCGAAGTGTTGCGCGTGGGCAGTTTTGCCAGCTGGCAGGACCTGTCCGCGGTGATGACCCCGCATTTCGAGGAGGCAGCCCGCCTTGAACCCGGCTCCGCCGTGGCACGGCAGGCCGCCGATATCATGGCCCGCACAAGCGATCCTTTGGAGCGCATGGCGCTGGCCGTGCGGCTGGTGCAGGACGAAGTGAGCTATCTTCTTGATGGGCTGGACGGCGGCAATTACCTGCCGCAGGCGGCCGAGGATACCTGGGAAAAGCGCTACGGCGACTGCAAGGCCAAATCCGTGCTGCTGCTGTCGCTGCTGCGCGAAATGGGCATTACGTCGGAAGTGGTGCTGGTCACCACGCAGGGCGGCGATGCCATTCCTGAACTGCTGCCGCTGCCCGCGGCCTTCAACCACATGATTGTGCATGCGGAGCTGAATGGCACGGATTACTGGCTCGACGGGACCAGCGCCGCCACGCGTCTGGCCAATATCGCCGACGTGCCGCCGTTCTTCTACGCCCTGCCGCTGCGCGAAGGCGGCTCTGGCCTGATGCCGATGGAGCAGCGCGATCTGGCCAGTCCGCAAATGATCATGACCATGAATGTGGATCATTCCGCCGGTGCCGATTTCCCCGTGCTGTTCACCGGCGACATGCGCATTTTCGGTCCCGGCGGCGTGCCCTTGCGGGCAATTGTCGATGCCGACAGTCCTGAAGTTCTTCGCCAGCTGGCAGCGCGCTTTGGACCCGGCAACGGGCTGGAGGGCGTGCGCATATCCGCCATCGATGTGACCTATGATGCCGAGAAGGCCATCGGCACCGTGCATCTGGAAGGCGTCGCCTCGACCTTGTTCGAATGGCGCGACGGACGCATGGAAATGGACGTTACTTCGGGCATTGATCCTTCCGGCTTCAACCCCGACCGTGCCCGGCCAAGCTGGCGTGAAATTCCCGTTGCCACGCCGGGTCCGGGCCGCCAGCGGTTTGAAACCAACCTCACGCTGCCCGATGGCGGCGCAGGCTATTCGCTGACCGGCGATGCGCAGATGGATAGCGGTTTTGGCAATCTGCGGATCACCCGCGATGCCCGGATCGAAGACGGTGTGCTGCATGTGCAGGCGGAGAATTTCCTCGCCCTGGGAGAAATCCCCGCCTCCGAACTGGGCGCGGCCAAGCGCGCGGCCAGGCGGCTGGAAAGCGATATCGTCTCGCTCGCCACGCCCACTCAGGTGACCTGGCGCTGGGACCTTTCTGAAGAGGAGCGCCGCCGCCGCGCCGCGCCGATCCTGGCTGCATATGAAGCTGCCATCGATTTTGCCGACAAGGATGATTACGGCCCGCTGCAAGCGCGCGCGATGTTCCTGATGAATATCTATGAATTCGAACAGGCGCTGGCCGATTTTGACCTGCTGGTGGAGGAAACACCCTCTGCGTGGGCCTTGCACAACCGCAGTTCCGTGCTGGAAGCGCTGGGGCGGCGCGAGGAGGCGATTGCCGACCTTCAGGCCGCCTATGACCTCGATCCGCAAAATGGCACGGCCTTCTCGCTCGCGCGGATGATGGCCTATGATGGCCACACCGCAGAGGCCAACGAACTGCTCGAATTCCTGCCCGTGGGCGAAGAGGACCGGCTGAGCCTGACAGACGTGATGGCAACCGTATCCGGGCTTGATGGCGATGTTGAAAGCGGCCTGTCGCTGATCGCGGATGAGGTGGCGGACAAGCCCACCAATGGTACCGCGCTCAATGCCGATTGCTGGTATCGCGGCCTGTTCAACGTCGCTCTGGACGATGCGGTGGACCAGTGCACCCGCGCTGTCGAGCGCTCGAGCAATTCCGCGCCTGCGCTGGATAGCCGGGCGCTGGTGCGCTTTCGACTGGGCGATCTGCAACAGGCGATAGATGATCTGGACGCAGCGCTGGAAGTGGCGCCGGGTCTGGCGCCGTCAATGTATCTGCGGGGGGTCGTGCGTCTGACTGCGGGGGACGAGGATGGATCGAACGATATCACCACTGCCCTGCGCATGTTGCCGCAACTGGCGGAATTCTACGCCCGCCACGGGGTAATACCGCCGCGTTGATTTTGGCGCGTTGATAGGGGCGCGTTGATAGTGGCGCGCTAGAGCAGGCCCTTGGCGCGCAGCGAGACCTGCCCTTCGCTGCCCACGATCACATGGTCGTGCACGGTGATGCCCAGCAGCTGTCCGGCCTCGGCAATGCGGTGCGTCATGCGGATATCCTCGCGGCTGGGTTCGGGATTGCCGCTGGGGTGGTTGTGCACCAGGATCAGCGCGCTGGCGCCGATATCCAGCCCGCGCTTGATCACTTCGCGCGGGTGTATCGATGCCTCGTCAATCGTGCCGTCATGCACAAGGTGGTCCAGCAGCAGCCGGTTCCGCGTATTGAGATAGAGCACGCGCACCCGCTCATGGTTCAGATGCGCCATGTCGATGGCGAGATAGTCCAGCAGCGCCTGCCAGCTGCCCAGAATGGCATTCTGCGAGACTTCGCTACGGGCCATACGCCGTGCCGCCAGTGCGGCAATCTTCAGCGCGCCCACGCTGGCATCGGACAGGCCCTTGACCTGTTTCAACGCTTCCGGTTCGGCATTCAGCACGCCCGCCAGCGTGCCAAAGCGCGCCAGCAGCGCCTTGGCCTGCGGCTTGGTGTCACCGCGTGCGCGTGCACCGAACAGCAGATATTCCAGCACTTCGTAATCGGCCAGCGCCTCTGCCCCGCCGCTCAGCAGCCGATCGCGCAGGCGCGCGCGGTGGCCAATCCCGCCATGCTGCTGATTTTCAGCGGCTTCTGGCTGTTTCTCCGGCAATCGGGCGCTCCCTTTATCGATTGATGTGCATTGCCTTTGCCGCCCGCCTCGCGCAAGTGTTGCGCTTCATGGCGCATGAAAGTTCCCACGCAGCCCCAGAGGTCGCACCGCGCCGAAAGCGGCGCATTGGCCGCGCTATTGCCCTGCTTCTGCTGCTGGCACTGGTGGTCGCGCTGGCGCTTGCGTGGATCAGGCGGGAGCAGATCGCCCAGCAGCTGATCACCGATATGCTGGATGGCTACGGGGTGGAGGCGACCTACGATATCGAGAGTATAGAGCCGGGCGCGCAGGTTCTGACCAATATCGTGATCGGTGATCCCGCCGCGCCTGACCTGACCATTGAGCGCGCCGAGATCCGCCTGGAGCCGCGCCTTGGCCTTCCCAGCGTCAGCCATCTGATCCTCGACCAGCCGCGCCTGTTCGGCACCATCATCGATGGCGAGCTGAGCTTCGGCGCGCTCGACCCGCTGGTGTTCACCGGCGAAGAGGGACCGTTCGAATTTCCCGACATGCGCCTGACCGTGCATGATGGCCGCGCACTGGTGGAAGGCGATTATGGCCCGCTGGCGCTGCGGCTGGAAGGGGCGGGGCACTTGCGCGGCGGCTTTGCCGGCGAACTGGCGGGCGTGGCCCCCATGCTGCACCTGCCCGGCTGTGAAGCGCGGCAGGCGACCATATTCGGCGCGTTGGAGATAGATGCCGAGCGCCCGCAGTTTGAAGGGCCGGTGCGCTTCGATGCGCTATCCTGCGCCGATGGCGGTCTGGCGATGCAGGATGGGGCCATCGCCCTGACTCTGCGCGCTGATCGCAATCTGGCCGATCTGGAGGGCGAGGTGGGCATGCGGCTGGGTCAGAGCGACCTGGTCGGCAATCGCATCGCCGCGATGCAGGGCGAGGGCGATTTCGCCTGGCGCGACGGCAATCTGATCGCCAGCTACGACGTGCAGGGGCGCGACATTACCACGCCTGCCGCGCGCATCGCCGCGCTGGCGATCGAAGGCACCGTGCGCGGGCGCGATCAATTCGCCATGGTGGATGTGGAGGCGCAGGCCAGCGGCACCAATATCATCCCCGGCGCCGCGCTGATGCAGACGCTGGCAGACAGCGCGCAGGCGGCAGAGGGCACGCTGATTGCCCCGCTGCTGGGCAAATTGGGGCGGCAACTGGCGGCAGAAACGCGCGGCAGCACGTTCTCGGCCAGTCTCATCGCCCGGCGCAAGGATGACCGGCTGAGCCTGACCGTGCCGCAAGCGAATCTGCGCGGACGCAGCGGAGCCAGCCTGCTGGCGCTCTCCCGCGCGCAGCTGGCGTTTCCTGAAACTGGACCGGATTCTGGCCCGGATTCTGGCGGCGATTCCGGCCTGCCGCTGTTCTCGGGCAATTTCATCACCGGCGGCACCGGACTGCCGCGCATTTCCGGGCGGATGGAGCAAGGCGCAAGTGGCGCGCTGGAACTGCGCATGCAGATGCCCGATTATGCCGCCGGCGATGCGCATCTGGCGCTGCCGGACCTGCATTTGACGCAAAGCCGCAATGGTGCCCTGACCTTCACCGGCAATCTGGTGGCGAGCGGAGCCTTGCCCGGTGGCTTTGCCAGCGATCTGGCCGTGCCGCTGACGGGCAGAATATCCTCCTCCGGCGCGCTGTCGATGTGGGATGGCTGCACCGCTGTTCGCTTTGACCGGCTGGTTGTCTCCAGCCTTGAACTGGGCCGCCAGCAGGTGACGCTATGTCCGCCGTCCGGCTCCCCCATCCTGAGCTATGGACCGGGCGGACTGGCACTGGCGGCGGGCACGCCCTCGCTGCAACTGGCGGGTATGCTGGGGGAAACGCCGATCCGCATTGCCAGCGGGCCGGTGGGAATCGCCTATCCAGGCGCCCTGTCGGCGCGCAACCTCGATATCGAGATGGGGCCAGTAGCGTCGCCGATGAAGTTCGTGCTGGAAGATGTTTCGGCCCAGTTGGGAGAGGAGATTTCGGGGATATTCACCGGCGTGGACGTGCTGCTCGATGCCGTACCGCTGGATGTCCTGCGGGCCAGTGGCAACTGGCGCTTTACCGCTGGCAGGCTGGACATATCGGACGCGCGCTTCACGCTGGAAGATCGCCAGGCGGTAGACCGCTTCAACCCGCTCACCGCCCAAGGTGCCACGCTCTCACTGGCAGACAACCGCATCACCAGCGCCTTCGAACTGCATCATCCGGCCAGCGATGCCAGAGTGGTGAACGTGACGATGGCGCATGACCTTGGCACGGCGGCGGGCCATGCGGACCTGCTGGTCAATGCGCTGACCTTCCGCCCGGATTTTCAGCCCCGCGACCTTTCCGAACTTTCCTATGGCGTGGTCAGCCTGGTGGATGGCACGGTCACCGGGCGCGGGCGGATAGACTGGGATGCACAGGCGATCACCAGCACCGGCACATTCTCCAGCGACAGGCTCGATCTTGCCGCAGCCTTCGGCCCGGTAAAGGGCGCGCGCGGGACGGTGGTTTTCACCGATCTGCTGGGCCTGACCACCGCGCCCGGCCAGCGCATCTACATCGACGCCATCAACCCGGGGATCGAGGTCTATGATGGCGAGGTCGCCTTCTCCCTGCGCGGCGGCACGCTGCTGGAGCTGGAGGAAGCGCGCTGGCCGTTCATGGGCGGGGAACTGACCATGCGGCCGCTCACCATGTCCATCGGGGTGGAGGAAGTGCGGCGCTATGTTTTCGATCTCAGGGGTCTGGAAGCATCCCGCTTCATCGATCACATGGACCTCAACAATCTCAGCGCGTCGGGCATGTTTGACGGCACCATACCGATTGTGTTTGACGCAATGGGCAATGGCCAGCTGGAAGGCGGGCAACTTGTGGCGCGGCCGCCCGGTGGCAATGTCTCCTATGTCGGGGAGCTGACCTATGAGGACATGACGCCGATGGTGAATTTCGCCTTCGCCGCGCTACGCAGCCTCGATTACCGGGAAATGAGCATTGCCATGAATGGCCCGCTGACCGGCGAACTGGTCACCCGCGTGCGCTTTGACGGGGTCAGCCAGGGCCAGGGGACTCAGAGCAATTTCATCACCCGGCGCATCGCCAACCTGCCGATCCGCTTCATCGTCAACGTGCGCGCGCCGTTCTACCAGATGATGACAGACCTGCGTTCCTTGTATGATCCTTCCGCCGTGCGCGATCCGCGCACTCTGGGCCTGATGAGCGATGACGGCACACGGTTCGTGCCCGGCAACAGGCAACGTCCAGCCACACTTCCAGATGAATCCGATATTCAGCCCCCCGAAAGCGAGGCAATGCCATGAACACCGTCAAATTGACCAACCAACGCTGCGGAGCGCATAAGGACCCGATGAGGGACCTTAAGGCATTTCCAACGCGGAGCGCGGTGTTGTTGCCAGGCTTGCTGGCGGGTTTGCTGGCGCTATCGGGCTGTATAACGGTGAACGCGCCGTCAGAACCGATCGTGATCGAACTCAACATCAACATCACGCAGGAAGTGATTTACCGCCTGGCAGAGGACGCCGGGAATGCGATTGATGAAAACGCCGACATTTTCTGACGGAGCCGAAACATGAACAATAACCCGATCCGCCGATTTGCCCTGCATGCCGCGATGGCCGCCATGATGGTGGGCACATTGGCCGTGCCAGCTTCGGCACAGCGCGATCCCGCCTATGCGGCGGCGCGCGCCAATGGCCAGATAGGCGAGAAGATGGATGGCTATCTGGGCATCGTCGGCAATGCCACGCCCGAATTGCAGGCCATGGTCAATGATCTCAACAATCGCCGCCGCGCCGTTTATACCGAGCGTGCGCAGGCAGAAAATGCCACGCTGGAAAGCTACGCGCTGACCGCCGGCTGTCTCGCCATTTCCCGCACGGAAGTGGGCGAGATGTATCAGGCGCCCGATGGCAGCTGGCAAAGGCGCACCTCTGCGCCCCCGTTGCGCGATGCGCGTTGCCCCTAAAAGCGGGAAGATTGCTACCCCACCGGTTGACTCGAATATGACCCCCGCCTAAGGGGGCGGCGCCCTTGGCGGGCACCTTTCGTTGCCCGTGCCGTCGCCTTGCAAGAGGAGTAGGCATGAGCGAAGAAAGTCCCGCACGGGAACCCATCGGTGAGGATGCGCGGATCGACGCGCTCGAAGAGCGGCTCAAGGCTGCACGCGAGCGGGAAGAACAGCGCAACCGGCCGCAGGTCCAGGGTGCCGATGCCAATTACCGGCTCGGTAACCAGGTGCTTGCGCAGCTAATCGGTGGGCCTCTTGGAGGGGCCGTTATCGGCTGGGCCATAGACAGGCTTGCCGGTACCAGCCCCTGGGGTCTGTTGGTGATGTTGTTCTTCGGGATAATTGTCGCCTTCAGGAACATAATACGAATTTCGAACCGCCGCCCGGACTGATTTTCGGGCGAGCGGTTTTCAAGGTTCTGGCAGGTTTAGGGAAGCGAAACACAGTGGCAGGCGAAACGGCCAAGGTCGATCCTATGCACCAGTTCACCATCGAGCCGCTTTTCGGCTCCGGTGGTTGGGAACTGGCAGGCTACAACATTGCCTTTACCAACAGTGCGCTGTGGATGGCGATCTCTGCCATCGCGCTGTGGGTTTTCATGTTTGGCGGCATGAAGCGCGAGCTGGTGCCCGGCCGCTGGCAGATGGCTGTGGAAAGCTTCACCGGTTTTGTCGATGACATGCTGGAAGCCAATGTGGGCAAGGCGGGGCGCAAATATGTGCCTTATATCTTCAGCCTGTTCATGTTCATCCTGTTCGCCAACCTGCTGGGGCTGATGCCGCTGGGCGTTGTCGGCGTGCACCCGTTCACCTTCACCAGCCACTTCACCGTCACCGGCGTGCTCGCGATCATGAGCTTTTCGATCGTGCTGATCGTCGGTTTCTGGAAGCATGGCCTGCATTTCTTCAGCCTGTTCGTGCCGCAGGGCACGCCGCTGCCGATGATCCCGATCATCTTCCCGATCGAACTGATTTCCTTCCTCGTGCGTCCCTTCAGCCTCGGCCTGCGACTGTTCGTGGCCATGATGGCCGGACACGTGCTGCTTGAAGTGCTGTCCAGCTTCGTGATCGATGGCATGAACGCCTTTTCCAGTGGCATCGGCCCTGTGGTCGGCGTGCTCAGCTTCATCCTGATGATTGGCATCTGCGCCCTGGAAATCCTCGTTGCGGGCATCCAGGCCTATGTCTTCGCACTGCTCTCGTCGCTGTATATAAACGACGCCGAGAACCTTCACTAATCGCCTGTTTCGACCAATAGAATTTACACAAAGGAGTTATAATAATGGACGCAGAAGCTGCAAAGCTCGTTGGTGCGGGTCTCGCTGCTATCGGTGCCGGCATGGCCGCCATCGGTGTGGGTAACGTATTCGGCTCGTTCCTTGAAAGCGCACTGCGCAATCCGGGTGCGGCAGACGGCCAGCAGGGCCGCCTGTTCATCGGCTTCGCCGCTGCCGAGCTGCTCGGCCTGCTGGCCTTCGTCGTCGCGATGATCCTGATCTTCGTCGCCTGATCGACCAAATCCTTCCCGGCCGGGCGATCATCGTCTGGCCGGGGTTTGAACCTGTTCTCCTGTTGACAGACGGAATCCGTCCATGCCCCAGATTGCCCAAATCCTCGAGACATGGTCCAGCCAGGTTTTCTGGTTGCTGGTCGTGTTTGGCGCGGTGTTCTTCGTCATCGGACGGGGCATGGTGCCGCGTGTGATGGATAACATCGGCATGCGCGACAAGCAGATTGCCGACGACCTTGCCGCAGCGCAGGCCGCCCGTGATGCTGCGGACGAACAGGAAGATGCCTGGCGCAAGCGCGAGAATGAAAATCGTGCCGCCGCGCAGGCTCTGGTGCATGAAGCCAAGGCCAAGGCCGCAACTTCTGCAGAAGCGAAACTCGCAACCGTACAGGCTGCGATCGACACACAGGCAGCTGAGGCCGAAGCGCGCATTGCCGCTGCCAGCCATGCTGCTGCGGCCGAGATCGAAGCTGTCGCCAGCGAAGCGGCGCAGGATATCGTGGCCCGCCTTGCTGGTGTCAAAGTGACCAAGTCTGTGGCTGGTGCCGCTGTTAAGAAGGCGATGATGGCCAATGGCTAATCCGGAAACTCCTCTGCCGCAGGTTTTTGAAACCGAAGCCGCCCAGACCTTCGTCGAAGAAGGCCACGGCGGAACAGTGGAGCATGCCGAACCCGAGCTGCTCGGCCTGGTGCCGTTCCAGTGGGTTTCGCTGGCCATGCTGGTGCTGATCCTGATCGCCATTTTCGGCGCCAAGGTGCACAAGACCATTGCCGGCGGTCTTGACGCCAAGATCGCCACCATCCGCGAACAGCTGGATGAAGCCCGCAAGCTGCGCGAAGAAGCCGAAGCGCTGCGCGCCGAATATGCGGCCAAGATCGCCAATGCGGAAAAGGACGCAGCATCGATGATCGAGAACGCCCAGGTTGAGGCGGATTCGATCATCGCCAAGGCCGAAAGCGACACCGCGGCCATGATCGCCCGGCGTGAGAAGATGGCGGGCGAGAAGATCGCCGCTGCCGAACGTCTGGCTATCGATCACCTGCGCGCCCGCGCGGCCGATGCCTCCACCGCTGCGGCTGCCGCGCTGATTGCCGAAAAGCATGATGCTGCTGCCGATGCAGCGCTGGCCGACAAGGTCATCTCCGAACTATAAACCGTGCGCTGCTTGACGGCAGCACCCGCGCACAGCACCATCCGCTCACTGTGGGAGAGGGTGGATGATGAGATGTGTGCGCGGCCTGTTGCCGGCGCTGTTGTTGCTGCCGGCCGCAAGCGCTGTGGCTCAGGATGCAGAGGACCCCGGCACGCGCATCGCGCTGTGGGACAATGGCGTTCCCGGCCATGAGGAGCGGCGAGAGATCGCCCAGGTCTCGCGAGAATACTGGACGCGGCAGGTCAACGATCCGGCCATCGTCCATTTCCCCGCTGCCGCCGGAACGGGCACCGGCGCTTCTGTCGTGATCATGCCGGGCGGGGCGCATGAATTCCTCGTCACCACGACCGAAGGCACTGATGTGGCGCGCTGGTTCGCCGCCCGCGGAGTGAGCGCCTTCGTGCTCTATTACCGCCTTGCCAATGAGGAGGTGTCGCCGTGGGATATTGAAGATGCGCGCCAGGATGCAGAACGCGCCGTGCGACTGATCCGCGCGCGGGCCGATCAATTTGCGCTCGATCCGCACAAGATCGGCGTGATGGGCTTTTCGGCAGGCGGGGAACTGGCGCGCATGACGCTGCTCAGTCCGCCCGTGCCGCCCGAAGGGGCAGGCGATGCGCTGGACCGGGGCGATGCGCGGCCCGATTTCGGCATACTGGTATTTCCCGGCCCGATGCACGGCGATGTGGAGGATACCGGGCCCGGCGCGCCGCCCTTGCTGCTATCCGCCGCTGCCGACGATGAATGCTGTTCGCAGCCCGTCATCGACATCTTCCTCGCCTACCGCGCCGCTGGCGGTTCTGCCGAACTGCACATCTACCAGGAGGGCGGCCACGCCTATAACATGGGCGAGGCGAGCGATCTGGTCTCGCTCCAGCGCTGGCCCGGACGGATCGAGGACTGGATGGTCGATCGCGGGCTGATGGCGCCCCGTCAGCCGTAAATCAGGCGCGGATCAGAAACTGTCCTTCGCGGCCCTGAGTGCGGCGAAAGTCTGGTACGGCAGATCGCCGCCCCAGCGGGCTTGCAACGATGGATCGTCTGCGCGCAGGAACGGGTTGGTGTGCAATTCACGCTCCAGCACAAAGGGAACCGTCGGCTCATCGCGGCTGCGCTTGTCGGCGATCTCATCCGCATAGGCCCGCAGCGCCTCATTCTCAGGATCGGCGTGGAGCGCGAAACGGGCGTTGGATGCGGTATATTCGTGCGCGCAATAAAGCACGGTCTGCGGCGGCAGCGAACGCACCCGCACCAGCGAATCCCAGAATTGCGGGGCGGTGCCTTCGAACATCCGCCCGCAGCCCAGCGCAAACACGCTGTCGCCCACGAAAGCCATGTCGCTGCCGGGCAGGTGATAGGCGATGTGGCCCATGGTGTGGCCGCTCACGTCGATCACCTGCGCTGTGTGATCTCCCAGCTTCACCAGGTCGCCATCGCGCACGGTGCGGTCAATCCCGGCGATCTTCTCGGCATCGCCCAGCGGGGCGGTGATGGTGCATCCGGTCGCGGCCTTGATCGCTTCATTGCCGCCGGCGTGATCGGGATGCCAGTGGGTGTTCCAGATCTGCGTGATCGTCCACCCCTTCAGCGCCGCCTGGCGCAGGTACTCATCGGCATCGGGCGTATCGATGCAGGTCGTCTCGCCGCTGGCCGGATCGTGCACCAGATAGCCGTAATTGTCCGACAGGCAGGGGAATTGGTGGATTTCAATCTGGCTCATATCAGCTTCCTCGTCCCTGTTGGTGGCGGGGGATGCCGCCGGGCACCTGAACCCAGTCGAAGCGGCCCTGTTCATACACGGACCGGGTGGGCGCAAGCTGTGCCCCTTCCTCCAGCGTTCCCAGCGTCAGCCCCATGATCTGGGGCATGCGGCTTGCAAGGCCATACACGGTGCTGCCGCAATCGGGGCAAAAACCGGTGGTAAACGTGAAACCGTTGTCGCTTGGCCGGGTGAATTCGCGCGCCTCACCCTCCACACTGACCGCATCTCTGGGGAAATAGGCCATCGCGCCAAAGGGCGACCCGCTGCGTTTGCGGCAGTCGCTGCAATGGCACAGCACGGTGGCCGCGTCCGTCCTGTCCGCCACGCTGGCGCTCAGCTTTCCGCATTGGCAGCTTGCTCTCATGGCGCGCAGTCTATGCTTTCCTGCCGGCAAAAGAAAAGGCCCGCCCGCGAATGTCGCGGACGGGCCTTTTTCTGGTCGCTGTGAAGCGAAAGGCTTACTCGCCTTCGCCCTTCTTGAGAGCGGCGCCGAGGATGTCACCCAGCGAAGCACCCGAATCGGACGAACCGAACTGTGCCACTGCTTCCTTCTCTTCCGAGATCTGGCGGGCCTTGATGGAGAAGTTGGGCTTCTTCGAACGATCGAAGCCGGTAACCATCGCATCGACCTTCTGACCGGTCTGGAAGCGATCGGGACGCTGTTCGTCACGATCACGGCCAAGGTCAGAACGCTTGATGAAGCCGGTTGCGCCATCGTCGCCCACCTGCACTTCGAGGCCGCCATCGCGAACTTCGAGCACGGTAACGGTAACCACATCGCCGCGCTTGTGCGCACCGGAAGTGGAACCGCCTTCGGCAGGAGCACCCTTTTCAAGCTGCTTCATGCCGAGCGAGATACGCTCCTTCTCGACATCGACATCGAGCACCACGGCATTGACCTCTTCACCCTTGCGGTGAAGTGCCAGTGCGTCTTCGCCCGAAATGCCCCACGCGATGTCGGACATGTGAACCATGCCGTCCACATCGCCGGGCAGGCCGATGAACAGGCCGAATTCGGTGGCGTTCTTGACTTCGCCCGACACGGTCGAGCCGACCGGATGCGTTTCGGCGAATTCTTCCCACGGATTGCGCTGGGCCTGCTTGAGGCCGAGCGAGATGCGGCGCTTTTCCGAATCCACTTCCAGAACCACGACTTCCACTTCCTGCGAGGTGGAGACGATCTTGCCGGGGTGGACGTTCTTCTTGGTCCAGCTCATTTCGGAAACATGGACCAGGCCTTCGATGCCCGCTTCCAGTTCCACGAATGCGCCATATTCAGTGATGTTGGTGACGTTGCCGCTGACCTTCATGCCAATCGGGTACTTGGCGGCGACGCCTTCCCACGGATCGCTTTCCAGCTGCTTCATGCCCAGCGAGATGCGCTGCGTATCGGCATTGATGCGGATGATCTGGACCTTCACGGTCTGGCCGATCTCGATCACTTCGCTGGGGTGGTTGACGCGCTTGTAGCTCATGTCGGTGACATGCAGCAGGCCGTCGATACCGCCCAGGTCCACGAACGCACCGTAATCGGTGATGTTCTTGACCACGCCTTCGGTAACCTGGCCTTCTGCCAGGCCTTCGATCAGCTCGCTGCGCTGTTCGGCGCGGGTCTCTTCCAGCACGGCGCGGCGTGATACCACGATATTGCCGCGGCGGCGATCCATCTTCAGGATCTGGAACGGCTGCGGCATTTCCATCAGCGGGGTAACATCGCGCACGGGGCGGATATCGACCTGGCTGCCGGGCAGGAAGGCCACGGCGCCGTCGAGGTCGACAGTGAAGCCGCCCTTCACGCGGCCGAAGATACGGCCTTCGACGCGCTTGCCTTCGCCAAATTCGCTTTCCAGCTTGTCCCAGGCAGCTTCGCGGCGGGCGCGGTCACGGCTGAGCATGGCTTCGCCATCGGCATTTTCGACGCGGTCAACGAAGACTTCAACTTCGCTGCCGACGGTCAGGCCGTGGTCGTCATCGCCACGCGAGAATTCCTTGAGGGAGACGCGGCCTTCGCTCTTGAGGCCTACGTCGACAACGGCCATGCCGTTTTCAATTGCGGTAACGGTGCCCTTGACCACGCGGCCTTCAAAGCCGCCATCGGCGCCGCCGAGCTGTTCGTCGAGCATTGCCGCGAAATCATCGCGGGTCGGATTGGCTGTAGATGCCATAAAAGACAGTTTCCTGTTTCAGTTGTATTCCGGCCACCGGGTTGTTTTCCGGGGTCTTTTCTCCACCTTGGCGGAATTGCCTTGGCGGGCCAAAAGGGGCCGATCTGCCCGTGTGGCCGCATGCCGCACAGGCGTTCCTTGAACAGGGCATCTCAGCAGCAGCAAACAGGCATGGCAAAAGGCGACGTTGCGCCCCGGTGGAATGCCGACCATGCAAGGTTAGCGTGCCGCAGACATGTTCCTGTCCATCGAACGGGGCGCAGCTAGGCGAAAACGGTTCGAAAAGCAAGCGAAACGCGCTGCCTCTGGATGAGTCCCGGGAAGCGCTCCGGCATGAAAAGGCCCGGCACCTGCTCGCAGGGCCGGGCCTTCGTCAAAGAGCCTCCATGGATGGGAGGGGGGATCAGAGGCTCTTCTTGCTGAAATACCAGTCGGTATATTTGTAGCCTTCGCCATCGCTTTCACTCTCGCGATCACGCGCGGCGGTGGCGGTCTGCGGGGGCGGGACGATCACGTCTTCGCCCGGCTGCCAGTTCTCCGGCGTGGCGATCTTGTGCTCGTCGCTGGTCTGCATCGCCGTGAGCAGGCGCACGAATTCCGGGATCGAGCGGCCGTTCGACATGGGATAATGCACCATTGCGCGCAGGATCCCGTGCGGATCGATGAAGAAGGTGGAGCGCACTGCCTGCGTGTCCGATGCGCCGGGGTGGACCATGCCATAGGCGCTGGCCACATTCATCGAGATATCCTCGATAATCGGGAAGGGTATTCGCACGCCGAAGTTCTGCTCGATACTGCGCAGCCAGGCGATATGGGCGTAATTGGAATCGATCGACAGGCCGAGCAGTTCGGCATTCATCGCGGCAAATTCATCGGCATGGCGGGCAAAGCCAATGAATTCCGTGGTGCACACCGGGGTGAAGTCAGCCGGATGCGAAAACAGGATCAGCCACTTGCCGCGGTAATCGGCAAGGCTCTTGGTGCCTTCGGTGGTCTTGGCGGTGAAATCCGGCGCGGGCTCGTTCAAACGCGGGCCGTGGGTGACGGGCGGGGAAGCGATCTCGGTCATCGTGTTTACCTCATAATGTCAAATTATGTGAAGCCGAAGTGGCTGAGCAATACATAATCATTTACCGATAGAATGTAATTGAAACTTTCCGATCACATTCAACGAGAAATCCGCATACGCCTGTAAGGAGGCGGATATCGATCTGGGCATTGCCGAAATTGCCGAATTCAATTGCAACTATTGATATATGATGGCGCTTGGCAGACGTGCGGTGAATCTCACTGGAGCCAACCGCATTGACGCAAATGTAACCCCTGTTGGCTAGTGTCGGGCTGATGGGGCGAATTTACGGACTTGAAGCCATCCGGGGCATCGCGGCGCTGATCGTCGCGGCGTATCATGTGAACAATGTCGCGCCCTTTCCCGCCGCTGCGGACGAGATGTTCGGCGTTGCCTATCTGGCGGTGGACCTGTTCTTCCTGCTTTCCGGCTTTGTGCTGACGCGCACTTACGAACAGCGGATGCCTGCGACCGCGACCTTTGCCGTGCAGCGCTATGTGCGGCTGTGGCCACCTGTTGCCTGCGGCGTGCTGGTGGGTGCGTTCTATCTTTCGGTTTCGGGCGTGATCGGCGATGGAGACTGGACCGGAATGGTGATGGCTCTGGCCACCGGGCTGGCGATCCTGCCGGTGATCGGCGGCACGATCCTGTTGAATCCGCCCGCCTGGTCGATCTTCTTCGAACTGGTCGCCAATGCCATCCACGCCGCCCTGCTGCGCCGCCTGTCACAGCCGATGCTTGCCGCCATCGTTGCCGCATGTGCGATAGTGCTGGCACTTGGGACGGGTGAGGCGCGGCTCGACGTCGGCTATGGCGAGATGTTCTGGTTCGGCATTCCGCGGGTGATGATGTCCTACACTCTTGGCGTGCTGCTCTACCGTATCAATGGGGACCGGCTGTGGCTTCCGGCGCGCCTGGTGTGGCCGGCGCTGGCCGCCTACGCACTGGCGCTGGTGCTGATTCCCGCCGGACTTCCCACCGCGGTGGAAGTGGCATTCGTGCTGCTGGTCCATCCGCTGGTGCTGCTGGCGGCGCTGTCACTGGACAGGGGCAGGCTGGCGCTGTGGCTGGGCGCCTATTCCTTCCCGCTCTATGCGATCCATTACCCGGTCCAATTCGGCATTGCCCGGCTGGAACTGGGCTGGATGCCGACGCTCGCCGCCAGCCTGATCATTGCCGCAGTGCTGGGCATGGCGGTGGATCCGCGTTGGCGCAGGCTGGTGCTGGAAGGGTTGCGGCTGCGCGCCCCGCAGCCCGCCGCCACCTGAGCGGGGTCTCTTTCGGGCGCAGTTCTCAGGGGCAGGGCGTCTGCCCGGTCAGATCATTGACGATCGCCAGCGCAGCGGCAATTGCGGCATCCTTGTCCATGTCTGACGTGTCCAGCATGATCGCATCGGGCGCGGCCACCAGCGGGGCATCCTTGCGCGCGGTGTCGCGCTCATCACGGCGGCGCAGGTCGTCCTCGATCTGGGCCAGAGTGTGGCTTTCTCCGCGCCGCGTCATCTCCATCCAGCGACGATGCGCGCGCGCCTCCACGCTGGCGGTGACGAACAGCTTCACATCGGCATCGGGCGCAATCACCGTGCCGATATCGCGCCCGTCCAGCACCGCGCCCGCGCTCTGCGTGGCAAAGCTGCGCTGGCGCTCAAACAGCGCCTGCCGCACAGCGGGGTGCACCGAGACGCGGCTGGCCAGCCCGCCGGTGGCCTCGCTGCGCAAGTCAGGATGGCCGAGCAGTTCATCGGGAAAATTGGTCGCCGCCAGAGCATCCGCAGGATCATCGGGATCGCCATTATAGAGCGACACCTGATAACCTACCGCGCGGTAGAGCAGCCCGGTATCGAGATGTGGCAGGCGGAAATGCCGAGCCAGCGCCTTGGCAATCGTGCCCTTGCCAGAGGCGGTTGGCCCATCGACGGCGATGATCATGCTTTCACCTTCCCGCGCGCCTGCCACGCGCGCACCAGCCCAAAGACCGCAATCACCACCCAGCAGGCCTCCAGCACCATGCTGGGCGCATTATGGTGCACCGTCAGCGATATCACCAGCAACACCGCACCGATCAGGTTTGCACCATGCTGGATGAACGGGTTGGGGCGATTATTGGCGGTTTGATAGGCATAGGCGGCAAGGATGCAGGCCATGCCGACAAAGCCGATGTAATTGGCGAGATCGGGATCGATCATCCCGCTGCGGCACCTTCCATCAGGGCGATGAAGTTGGGGAAGCTGGTGGCGATCGGACGCACGTCGTCCACCAGCACGCCGTCATCGCTGGCAAGGCCTGCCACCGCCATGGACATGGCAATGCGATGATCGAGGTGAGTCCTGGCGCGGCTGTTGGCGCTGCCGCGCAGGCGCGCGCCGCCGGTGCCGTGGATGACCAGCCCGTCCTCGCGCTCCTCCACGCTGGCGCCTGCGCCGGTCAGCGCCTGCGCCATCGCGGTCAGGCGGTCGCTTTCCTTCACCCGCAATTCGTCCAGGCCGCTGGTGGTGGTGGTGCCCTTGGCCAGCGCGGCGGCGACGAACAATATCGGGAATTCATCGATCATGGCGGGCGCGATGGCCGGGTCCACTTCGATGCCGGTCAGCTGCGAATGGCGCACGCGCAGGTCTGCCACCGGCTCTCCGCCCACTTCGCGCGCGTTCACTTCCTCAATGCTGCCGCCCATCTGCCGCAGCACTTCGAACAGCCCCGCGCGCGTGGGATTGAGGCCGACATTCTCTACCAGCAGATCGCTGCCGGGCACGAGCAGTGCAGCGACAACGAAGAAGGCGGCAGAGGACGGGTCGCCCGGAACCTCGATCGTCTGCGGCTTGAGCTCTGCTTCGCCTGTCAGCGTGATGATGCGCTCTGGCCCGTCGGCACCGTCCACTTCCTCAACCGTCAGCTCCGCGCCGAAACCGCGCAGCATGCGTTCGGAATGGTCACGCGTGGGGACAGGTTCGATCACCGTGGTGATCCCGGCAGTATTGAGACCTGCGAGCAGGACCGCGCTTTTTACCTGAGCGCTGGCAACGGGCAGGCGATAGGTGATCGGAACGGCGGGGCTGATCCCGCGCAGGGTGAGGGGCAATGTGCCGCCCTCCGACGCTTCGAATTCCGCGCCGATCAGCGATAGCGGATCGATCACCCGGCCCATCGGCCGCCTGGAAAGGCTCGCATCGCCCACGAAAGTCGCGGTGATCGCGTGGCTGGCCACGAGACCCATCAGCAGCCGGGTGGAGGTGCCGCTATTGCCCATGTCGAGCGGCTCGGCAGGTTGCAGCAACCCGCCCACGCCCACGCCGAAAATGCTCCACGTGCCGTCTTGCTCGCGCGTGATGGTGGCGCCCATGGCGCGCATGGCTGCCGCGGTGGCGAGCACGTCCTCACCCTCCAACAGGCCGGTCACGCGGGTTTCCCCCACCGCCAGCGCGCCCAGCATCAGCGATCGGTGGCTGATCGACTTGTCACCCGGAACACGGATGCTGCCGGTCAGCGGACCCGCCGGTATGAAGCGGCGCGGCTGGGGTGAAGTATCGGGAGAAGCGGACAAGCGAAGGCTCCAGCAGGAGAGGTATTAAAGTGCGCGGGCTTTTGACAGCGGCATGGCCCTATGGCAAGGCGCGCGCGCTCTTGACGCTGGCCCCTTGATTTGCCCACTTGAATCGGGGATGGGCGGCATCCATCAAGTCACCAGATTTATTCTGTCCGCCAAAGGGCGGGCAATACGAGGACATCAATATGGTCAAGCCAGAATGGGGCTCTAAGCGCACCTGCCCCAAATGCGGTGAACGCTTTTACGATCTGGGTCAGGAAGATCCGGTCACCTGCATCGATTGCGGCAACGTGTGGACGCCGGAGCCCGTGCTCAAGTCCAAGCAGCCGATTCCCTTCGAGGAAGAGAAGAAGAAAGAGGACGAGGCTCCCGATACGGATCTCGCCGATGACGATCTGGAAGATATCGACGACGACGATGATTCGCCGGACAACGATGTCGACCTGGGCGGTGACGACGATCTGGGCGTTGCACCCGCCAAGAAGGACGATGACGACAGCGATAGCTGATTTAACGATATTTGTTTGCTTCACCTCAGGCGCCGGGCGCGCGCATCCGCGCGCTTGGCTGCCGGGCTAATGCCCGACGCGCGTTCGCGCTCTGGCTTCCGCGTCCAGGAGTATTGGTGCGACCAGGAACTCGGGGACTGACTGGCCGGTCTTGAACGGTCGGTTCCGCTGTCAGCGGACCGCAAGGCCAAGCGGCCGCCCGAGCTTTTGCGAGGATAGCCAAGGCGGTGAATGCCGCTGCCGGCGAATGAGGCAAACAAAAGACTTGCACCGCAGGGGCAAGGCCAATAAATGGCCCCTCCCGCAAGGGTGGTGTCTTGTGTTACAAGCACCGCAATATGAATGGTACGGGGCCTTAGCTCAGCTGGGAGAGCGCAACACTGGCAGTGTTGAGGTCAGCGGTTCGATCCCGCTAGGCTCCACCATTCAACTGACAACTGGGTGAAAGTCCCACGCTGGCTGACGAGGTTTCGTCCGCCGGCGTTTTTCGCATTTGCTGTCCGCAAGGACAGCGCAAAGGAGTGACACGAGGCACATGTTCGATACGCTTTCTGATAATCTGAACAGCGTTTTCGATCGTCTGCGCGGGCGCGGTGCGCTCAGCGAGCAGGATGTGCGCGATGCCATGCGCGAAGTGCGCGTGGCGCTCCTCGAAGCGGACGTGGCGCTCAGCGTTGCGCGCGATTTCATTGCCCGCGTTACCGAAAAGGCCGTGGGTGCATCGGTGCTCAAATCGGTCAAGCCCGGCCAGCAGGTCGTCAAGATCGTCAATGACGAGCTGGTCGCCATGCTTGGCGGGGATGAGGCTGATTCGGGCGATGCAGTGCCGCTCAATCTGGATGTGCGCCCTCCGGCGGTGATCATGATGGTCGGCCTGCAGGGTTCGGGCAAGACCACCAGCACCGCCAAGATTGCCAAGCTGCTGAAGGACAAGAGCGGCAAGAAGCCGATGATGGCTTCGCTCGACGTCAACCGTCCCGCGGCGCAGGAACAGCTCAAGGTTCTGGGTGAGCAGGTTGGCGTGGCCACTCTGCCTATCATCGAAGGCCAGCAGCCGGTCGATATCGCCCGCCGCGCGCTGGAAGCCGCCAGATTGCAGAACGTCGACGTGCTGCTTCTCGATACCGCAGGCCGCCTGCATGTCGATGAAGCGCTGATGGCGGAAATGAAGGCTGTCGCCAGCGTCTCCACCCCCGCAGAAGTGCTGCTGGTGGTCGATGCGCTGACCGGGCAGGACGCGGTCAACGTGGCGCAGAGCTTCAGCGATGAAGTGCCGCTGACCGGCGTGATGCTGACCCGCATGGATGGCGATGCCCGCGGCGGCGCGGCGCTTTCGATGCGCGCAGTCACCGGCAAGCCGATCAAGTTCGCCGGTACGGGTGAGAAGCTGGACGCGATCGAACGCTTCCACCCCTCACGCGTGGCCGACCGCATCCTTGGCATGGGCGATGTCGTCTCGCTGGTCGAAAAGGCCGCAGAGGTCGTCAACAAGGAAGACGCCGAGAAGCTGGCCGAGCGGATGATGAAGGGGCAGTTCGATATGAACGACCTTCGCAGCCAGCTTGCGCAAATGCAGAAGATGGGCGGCCTTGGCATGCTGGCGGGCATGATGCCCGGCATGAAGAAGGCCAAGGCGGCAATGGCCAGCAGCGGCGTGGACGACAAGGTGCTGGTGCACATGGATGCGATCATCGGTTCGATGACGCCCAAGGAACGCAAGCGCCCCGAACTGATGAATGCCAAGCGCAAGAAGCGCGTGGCGGCCGGGTCCGGCACGTCGGTGCAGGAAGTGAACAAGCTGCTCAAGATGCACCAGGAAATGGGCCGCGCCATGAAGCAGCTGCGCAAGATGGGCGGCATGAAGGGCCTGGCAGCAATGTTCGGCGCTGGCGGCGGCGGCGGTCCCGGTGGCCCAGGCGGAATGGGCGGCGGCGGGCTTCCCGGCCTGCCGGGCGGCGGTGCAGGCGGCCTCCCACCTGACTTACAGAATTTCCTGAATAAAAAGTGATTTCAAAGATTTAATTTCGAAAGGTTATACTAAATGGCAATTTCTCTTCGTCTTTCGCGTGGCGGCGCCAAGAAGCGCCCCTATTACCGCATCGTGGCTGCTGACAGCCGCCGTGCTCGCGATGGCAAATATCTGGAGCAGATCGGCACCTACAACCCGCTGCTGGCCAAGGACGATCCCGAGCGTGTGAAGCTGAACGAAGACCGCATCCGTTACTGGTTGAGCGTTGGCGCCCAGCCGAGCGACCGCGTGGCGCGCTTCCTCGATGTTGCCGGCATTCGTGAACGTGAAGCACGCAACAACCCCGTGAAGGGTGAGCCGGGCGAAAACGCCAAGGCCCGCGCTGAAGAGAAGGCCACCAAGGCTGCCGAAGCCGAAGAAGCTGCCAAGGCCGCCGAAGAAGAAGCCAAGGCTGCTGCCGCTGCTCCCGCTCCTGAAGAAGCTCCGGCTGAAGAAGCACCCGCCGAGGAAGCACCCGCCGAGGAAACTCCCGCCGAGGAAGCACCTGCTGCTGACGAAGCACCGGCAGCGGACGAAAAGCCTGCTGACGAAGACAAGTCCGAGGATTAATCCCCCTTGGCACGCGATAAGCCCGTCACCCTTGCCGCCATCAGCGGCGCGCATGGCGTGACGGGCGAAGTCCGCCTGAAGCTGTTTGGAGACGGGCTGTCCGCGCTCAAACAGCATACAGTTTTCAATGATGGCGCGCTGACCATCACCAATCTGCGCGATGACAAGAAGGGCGGCGCGATTGCCCGCCTGGAACAGGTCACCGATCGCAACGGCGCCGAAGCCCTGCGCGGAACCACGCTCAGCGTGCCGCGCTCTGCCCTGCCTCCGCTGGAGGAGGGCGAATATTACCACATGGACCTGATCGGCCTCGCCGCCGTCTCCGACACCGGAGAAGCGCTGGGCAAGGTCGTCGATGTGCAGAATTTTGGCGCGGGCGACGTGATCGAGATTGAGCGCCCCGCGCAAGACGGTGCCAAAGGCAAGCGCTTCATGGTCCCGATGAACCCCGTTGCCGTTCCTCAATGGAATGACGAGCGTCTGGTGATCAGCGCGGACTACGTCGACGAATGACCTTCGCCGCCACCGTCCTCACGCTGTATCCGGAGATGTTTCCCGGGCCGTTGGGTATTTCGCTGGCCGGCCGCGCGCTGGAGGAACAGCGCTGGTCGCTCGATACGGTGCAGATCCGCGATTTTGCCACCGACAAGCACCGTACGGTGGATGATACACCCGCTGGCGGCGGCGCAGGCATGGTGCTGAAGGCTGATGTGCTGGGCGCGGTCATAGACCATGCCGTGGCCCGCCATCCGGCCTGTCCGGTGCTGGTGATGACCCCGCGCGGCAAGCCGATCACCCAGGCCCGCATCCGCCAGCTTGCCCAAGGTCCCGGCGTGACCATTTTGTGCGGACGGTTCGAGGGATTTGACGAGCGCATTTTCGAGGGCAGGGCGGTGGAGGAAGTATCGCTCGCCGATATCGTTCTGTCGGGCGGAGAACCTGCCGCTCTGGCCATATTAGATGCTTGCATTCGCCTGCTTCCCGGCGTAATGGGCGCGCCTTCAAGCGGCATGGACGAGAGCTTCGAAACGGGGCTTCTGGAATATCCGCAATATACCCGGCCCGTTGAATGGGAAGGGCGCACGATCCCTGAAGTGCTGCGATCGGGGGATCATGCGAAGATTTCGGCCTGGCGAAAGCACAGGGCCGAAGAAGACACACGATCACGCAGGCCGGACCTTTGGGAACGTCATAATGATGTTCGGGACCAGCCTGCCTCTGGTGCGCAGCGCGATAATGAGGATTGAGACCA
The DNA here is from genome assembly GCF_009827405.1 of Alteraurantiacibacter aestuarii. Taxonomy (GTDB): domain Bacteria; phylum Pseudomonadota; class Alphaproteobacteria; order Sphingomonadales; family Sphingomonadaceae; genus Alteraurantiacibacter; species Alteraurantiacibacter aestuarii. The sequence goes on along the minus strand of NZ_WTYY01000002.1, from coordinate 64,400 downwards.
TGGGTCTGATTCAGGAGCTCGAGGCAGAAGCCATCGGAGCACTTAGCGAGGGGAAGACCATCCCCGAATTCCGCGCCGGTGATACCGTGCGTGTCGGTGTGCGTGTTGTCGAAGGACAGCGTACCCGTGTACAGAATTTCGAAGGCGTTGTGATCGCTCGGTCGAACCGCAGCATCAACAGCAATTTCACCGTCCGCAAGATGAGCTTTGGTGAAGGCGTGGAACGCGTGTTCCCCCTGTACTCGCCGAACATTGAAAGCATTACCGTGGTACGCCGTGGTATTGTGCGGCGTGCCAAGCTCTATTACCTGCGCGGCCGTACCGGCAAACGTGCACGTATTGCAGAGCGTCGCGAGAACGTTAGCCAGTAATCGCCCATTTCGCTGCGACAAGCGGAATAGAAAAAGGGGCGGTTCCGCGCTAGCGGAGCCGCCCCTTTCTTGTGTCTCGAGTATCGATCCTGTGCAGGCCCAGGGACTTAGAACAGGGACCAGGGTGTCTGTATCGGCCTGCGAGATATCTATTAGCTAACAAGCATTAAGGCCCGTGGAAGTTTTAAAGAAAACGGGGAATTAACAAGACCATAGGTGTCAGGCCGCTGTTGCTGCCCGCACCTTGAACCAGGACGGAGAACGCGTGTGGGTTATCGTGTGGCAGTGGTTGGAGCGACGGGGAATGTCGGGCGTGAAATGCTCGCAATTCTGGCCGAGCGCGAATTCCCGATGGACGAAGTGGCGGCCGTGGCCAGCCCGCGCAGCCATGGGACGGAAGTTGAGCTGGGTGATACCGGCAAGATGCTCAAGTGCCGCAACATCGAACATTTTGACTGGGCAGGGTGGGATATTGCCCTGTTTGCCGCCGGCTCCGGCCCGGCCAAGGAATATGCCCCCAAGGCGGCGGCTGCGGGCTGCGTGGTGATCGATAACAGCTCGCTCTACCGCATGGACCCCGATGTGCCGCTGATCGTGCCGGAAGTGAACCCGGACGCGATTGACGGCTACAAGAAGCGCAACATCATCGCCAATCCCAACTGCTCCACCGCGCAGATGGTGGTGGCGCTCAAGCCGCTGCATGATTTCGCCACGATCAAGCGCGTGGTCGTGTCCACCTATCAGTCGGTCTCCGGCGCGGGCAAGGCGGGCATGGACGAGCTTTTCGAACAGAGCCGTGCCATCTTCGTGGGTGACAAGATTGAGCCGAGCAAGTTCACCAAGCCGATCGCCTTCAACGTGATTCCGCACATCGATGTTTTCCTGGACGATGGATCGACCAAGGAAGAATGGAAGATGGTGGTGGAAACCAAGAAGATCCTCGATCCCAGGATCAAGGTTCAGGCCACCTGCGTGCGCGTGCCGGTGTTTGTCGGCCATTCCGAATCGATCACCATCGAATTCGAGAAGGAAATCACTGCCGAGCAGGCACAGGATATCCTGCGCGAGGCACCCGGCCTGATGCTGGTCGATAAGCGCGAAGACGGGGGCTACATCACCCCGGTGGAATGCGTCGGCGATGGCGCCACCTACATCAGCCGCGTGCGCGAAGACCCGACCGTGGAGAACGGTATCGCCCTGTGGTGCGTGTCCGACAATCTGCGCAAGGGCGCCGCGCTCAACGCCGTGCAGATCGCCGAATTGCTGGGCCGCAGGCACCTGAAGAAGGGCTGAGCGGCGCAACTGACCGCTCTTCCCGCCGCAACTGGCGGGGAGGGCGGGTCAGCGCCCGTATCGCGGCGATTTGCGCATCAGCAGCACCAGCGGCACGGCGGCCAGGCTGAGCCATTTCATCATCTCGAAATCATTGAGATAGGCGATCATCGCCGCCTGCCTGGTGACTTCCATATCCGCCACGCTCAGCGCCGCCTGGCCATATTGCTGGAAACGGTCGAGCGAGGACAGATCGAGCGCGGTCGACAACTGCGGTGTGACGTGGGCGGCCAGTTGTTCATGGTTGCGCTGAATGCCGCGCGCCAGCAAGGTCATCACCACCGAAATGCCGATTGATGAGCCGACCGAGCGCATCAGGTTGAGCAGGCTCGATCCATCGGTGCGCAGATGCGGGGGCAGGGTGGAAAAGGCCGTGGCGTTGAGCGGGATGAACACCAGCCCGATGCCCAGTCCCTGTACCAGTCCGGTTATGATGAAATGCATGCGGTCCGCCTCCAGCGACCACGCGGCCATCTCATGCAGCGACCATGCGCCTGTCAGGAAGCCCAGCGCCACCAGCCAGCGCGCATCCACCCCGCGCTTCATCAGCAGGCCGGACAATTGCATCGATACCAGCACGCCCACGCCGCGCGGCATCAGCACCAGCCCGGTATCGATCACGTCATAGCCGAACAATTGCTGCAACATCGGCGGCAGCAGCGCCATGGTGGCGAACATCACCACGCCCACCACCACCATGAACACCAGCGCGATGACGAAATTCACATCCGCAAACAGCCGCCGCTCGAACAGCGGATTGCTGGCGGTGGACAGGTGGATCACCGCCACCCATGCGGCGGAAATGGTCAGGCCGGTATAGATCCAGCTCTCCATTGAGGTGAACCAGTCGACCACATTGCCCCGGTCCAGCAGCAATTGCAGCGAGGCCAGTGCCAGACCGATCATGGAAAAGCCGAACAGGTCGAAACGCCGCCGCCGGATGGGCCGGCTGGGCAGTTCGGACAGCAGAATGGCGATGCACACCATGCCCACCGGCACGTTGACGAAGAATACCCAGCGCCAGCTCATCGTCTCGGTCAGATAGCCGCCGAGTACCGGCCCAAGGATCGGGCCGATCATCACCCCCATGCCCCACAGCGCGATGATCTGCGGCTGGCGACTGGGGCGGGTGGTATCGAGCAGCGAGCTTTGGCTGAGCGGAGCGATGAAGGCCCCGCCCACGCCCTGCAAAGCGCGGAACAGCACCATCTCCTCAAGGTTCTGCGCCATCCCGCACAGCATGGAAGCGAGCACGAACAGCGTCACCGAAATCAGGAACAGCCGCCGCGATCCCACCCGGTCGGCCAGCCAGCCGGTGATCGGCATGGCAACGGCGCTGGCGATGATATAGCTGGTCAGCACCCAGCTGATGGTATCGGGGGAGGCGCCCAGCGTGCTCTGCATGTGCGGGATCGCCACATTGGCGATGGTGATATCGAGCACTTGCAGCAGCGATGCCGTCATCACTCCGATGATCAGCAATATGTGATTGCGCACCGGCAGCTGGGCGATGTCTGCGGGCGGCGCTGCTCCTCCTGCCGCACCCGGCTTGCCTGCGCCCGGTCGGCCCTGCGCCGCGCTGGCCAAGCTTACTCGCCTTCTTCGGTGTAGATCGTCACATGGGTGGAAAGGCCCGCGATCAGCGCGCGCGGGCTGGCTTCATCCAGCGCGATGCGGACCGGTACGCGCTGCGTCACCTTTACCCAGTTGCCGGACGCATTCTGTGCCGGAAGGACGGAAAATTCCGAGCCCGTGCCCGCGCCGATGGAGGCCACGTGCCCGCGCAGAACCAGATCGGGATAGGCATCGAAACGTACCTCCGCGCGCTGGCCGGGAGCCATTTGCGCAAGGTCGGTTTCCTTGAAATTCGCCTCCACGTAAGTGCTGTCTTCTGAAATCAGCGTCAGCACCGGCAGGTTGGGCAGCACCTGCTGGCCGGCCTGCAGGCGGTCTGCCTGCGCCACGCGACCGGCGAACGGTGCATGCACCTCGGTCCGGCGCATGTTCAGCTCTGCACTGGCGCGCTGCGCCTGCGCGGCGGCAATGCGCGGGTCGGTGCCGGGAACAGCTGCCCCGCGGGCAAGCCGGGCGCGAGCCTCTGTCTGGCGTGCCTGCGCCTGGCGCATCGCTTCTTCTGCCTGCGCCACCGCATGAGTGGCCGCATCGTAATCGGCGCGCGTGGTAAAGCCGCGCTCCCACAGTGCCTGCTGGCGCTCCAGCTTGCTGCGGGCAAAGGCGATATCCTCCCGCGCGGCGGCAATGTCCACGCCGGTCAGGTCGGTATCGTTCTCCATCGCGGTGACATTGGCCTGCGCCGTGGCAATGGCGGCATCGGCCTGCGCGATCTGCAGCTGGTATGGCTCGGAATCGATGCGGAACAGCACGTCGCCCGCGCCCACCATATCGCCTTCATGCGCCAGCACGTCCACGATCTTGCCGCCCACTTCGCTGCTGACGGCGACCATGTCCTGCTTCACATAGGCGTTGTCCGTGGTGACCTTGCCCTGCAGGCCCAGCCAGTAGAACACGCCCGCGACCAGAATCGCCAGCGGCAGCGCCAGCATCAGGGCAATGCGCAGCGGCCTGATCGAGCGCTTTTGGGGCGCGGCGGCTTGCACGTCGGCATTTTCCTGGGAAATTTGCGGATCAGCTTCCGCCATTGCGTGTTTCCGGCCTATTGTCAGTGTGGTGGGCTACATATGCATATTGGTTTCACTTAACAACCGAAACGAGAAGGAATTGCGTGTCACACATTGCCACCAGCCAGATAGAGAGTTTTGACGGGACCGCGCTCGCCGTCCACCGGCTGGACCCGGACACCGGGGAGGGACGCCCGGTGCTGCTGCTCCACGGCCTGTTCTCCAGCGCGCAGATGAACTGGATCAGGTTCGGCCATGCACAAATGCTGGCCGATGCCGGATTTTCCGCGATCATGCCCGATCTGCGCGCGCATGGGGCCAGCGCCGCGCCGCAAGATGCCGCAGCCTATCCGCCCGATGTGCTGGTGCGCGATGTGCAGGCCCTCGTCGCAGCGCTGGGGCTGGCGGAATATGACCTGGCCGGCTTCTCGCTGGGCGGACGCACCGCGGCGGGCAGCGTGATTGCGGGCCTGCGCCCGCGGCGGCTGGTGCTGGCGGGCATGGGGCTGGAAAGCCTCGACAACTGGCACGCACGCTCCACCTTCTTCATCGATGCGATCGACCGTTTTGACACGGTGCGCAGCGGCGATCCGGCGTTCTTTGCCGTGCAGTTCATGAAGACAATGAAGATTGACCGCGTGGCCGCGCGCCTGCTGCTGCAATCGGTGCAGGACATGGAACGCGCCGATCTTGCATCCATCACCATGCCCACGCTGGTTGTGTGCGGAGAGGATGACCGCGACAACGGTTCACCCGATGCACTGGCGGCGGCTTTACCCGATGCCGTTCTGGTCAAAATACCCGGCGATCACATGGGAAGCGTCACAAAACCGGAACTTGGCCGCGCAATCGTGCGTTCTCTGTCGGATTAGGAAGCATTCTGTCGAAACCCGATGGGTGAACTGAGTGAGGTTAAGCTAGCGCAGATCGCGTGGGACCTTCTCCAGGTGAGAGGAAGCCAGTGAGGATTGCGGCATCAATTGTCTGTCTGGGCCTGTTGGCCGGTTGTTCGGTGCTTGAAGCTGGCGGCGGGCCTGCCGCCTCGTCAGGTGACGTCACCGGCACTCTTTTCGTTGCCAACAAGCGCGGCAACAGCCTTTCGCGCATCGATCTGGCCAGCGGACGGGAAACGGCTGACGTTCCCACCTGTCGCAATCCGCACGAACTTTCGGTCTCACCAGACGGCGCGCATGTTGCGCTCGCCTGCTACGGGGGCAGTTCTCTGGAGATATACAACACCAGCGATCTGCAGCGGGTGGCGCATATTGATCTGGGTGCCGGTGCCCGCCCGCATGCGGTTGTCTGGCATGCAAACGGCATGCTGGTGGCCACCGCCGAAGGGCGCGGATCATTGTTCGTGATCCACCGTCCGCTGTCGGCCCGTCCCGAAGTTGAGGAAATTGGCAAGGGCGGCTCCGGCCCCCATATGGTGGCGGTGGACGAGGCCGGGAAAGTCGCCTGGGGCACGGTTGTCGCTGACGGCAGCGTGATCCGCTATGACCTTGAAACCGGGGAGGAAACCGCCCGCCGGGAGCTGGGCGGAGAGACCGAGGCGGTCGCCCTGTCCAGCGATGGAGAGGATCTGTGGGTCGGCTCCAACATGGATGACAAGGTTTATCGCCTCAATCCCGACACGCTGGAGGTGACGGCGCAGGTATTGACCGGCGCAGTGCCGATCCGCCTTGCCGCTGTGCCGGGCGATGCCGGTCCCGGCACTGACAGCATGGTCACCAGCAATTTTGGCGATGGCGATCTGAGCGTGATTGATGAGGCAAGCGCCACTGTTTCACGCACGATCCTCGTTTCGGGCAAGGAAGAGGCGGTGCAGGTGACGCTGGTGGTGTCCAGCGATGGCGAGCGCATCTATGCCGCCGAAACCGCCCGTGACACGATTGCCGAGATCGATTTTGCCAGCGGAAAAGTGCTGCGCCGCCTGCCCACCGGCACCGGCGGAGACGGGCTGGCGGTGATCGACTGACCGCGACAAGGACTTGTGCCACGAAAAAGGGCGCCATCCCGAAGGATAGCGCCCTTTTTCATTGCTTGTGTGCAAGCGGAGGGTGGGCTCAGCCCAGTTCCTCTTCGCCAGCCTCTGCTTCGCCTTCGGCAGCAGCGTCTTCGTCTTCCGAAGTGGGCAGTTCGCCCAGTTCGCGATCGGGATCGAGTTCTTCGGTGAAGCCTTCGGCCTCGCCGCGCTCATCTTCGTTCATCTGCGAGATGACGTCGATGCCCTGGCTCTGCAGCGCAGCCTCGTCTTCCGAACGGGCCACATTGGCCTTCACGGTGACGTGGACTTCCGGGTGCAGGGCGATGGTCACGTCGAACATGCCCAGCGTCTTGATCGGAGCGCCCATGATGACCTGCTTCTTGTCGATGTCATGGCCCTTTTCGACCAGACCGGCAGCAACGTCACGCACGTTGACCGAACCGTACAGCTGGCCCGAATTGGACGAGGCGCGGATCAGGATGATCTCTTCGCCAGCGACCTTTTCACCAGCCGCTTCGGCATGGGTGCGGCGTTCCGCATTTTCGGCTTCCAGACGGCCACGGTTCGCTTCGAAAACCTGTTTGTTGGCTTCGTTGGCGCGCAGGGCCTTCTTCTGCGGAAGCAGGAAGTTGCGGGCATAGCCGTCACGCACGGAGACGACGTCGCCGATGGTGCCGAGCTTCTCGATACGTTCGAGGAGGATGATTTCCATGGTATAGTCCTCCTTACTTCACGATGTAGGGCAGCAGGCCCAGGTGACGGGCGCGCTTGATCGCCTTGGCCAGTTCGCGCTGCTTCTTGCCGGAAACGGCAGTGATGCGGCTGGGAACGATCTTGCCACGCTCGGACATGAAACCCTGAAGCAGGCGCACATCCTTGTAATCGATCTTGGGGGCATCCTTGGCCGCGAACGGGCAGGACTTGCGGCGACGGAAAAACGGACGAGCCATCAGTTACGCTCCTCACGGTCAGAGCGACGCTTCCGGTCGCGGTCGTTCTTGCGCATCATGACGGAGGGGCCTTCCTCCTCCTCATCCACGGCGATAGTCAGCCAGCGGATGATATCTTCATTGATGCGGTTCTGGCGTTCGAGCTCAGCCACCAGGCTTCCGGGACCCTCAATATTGAGCATCACGAAATGCGCCTTGCGGTTGCGGTCGATCTTGTATGCGAGGCTTTTCAGACCCCATGTTTCGGTCTTGGTGACCTTGCCTGCATTGGCCTCCACGATTTCCGTGGCGGCTGCGGCAAGCGCGTCAACCTGAGCCTGGCTCAGATCCTGACGCGCGAGAAAGACATGCTCGTACAGAGCCATCTTGCGCTTCCTTTCACTACCATGCCGATCGCTGGCTTGTCCGCGCGGATCGCGGGGCCCCTCCGGCTTTCTTTGAGATTTCCACCCGTAAGAGTGGTTTCCACAAGGCCCGTCGGCCCTGTGGAAGCGGCGCTCATAGACAAATTGCGCAGCAATGCAAGCACCGCTAGCGTGCGCGCCACGGTCTTGAGGAGGAAATACATGTTCGGCAAGTACATAAGGGCAGCGGCGCTTTGCCTTTGCGCAGCGTCAGCGACAGCGACAGCGACAGCGACAGGGGCCGCAGCGCAGGATGCTCCCGATCCGGGCCTGGAACTGCTCTACGAATCCACCGTCACGCTGGGCCAGGTCGTGGAAGTGGGGGAAACCGCGCGCGGCACACGGCGGATCATCCCCATCACCGGCGGCACATTCGAAGGGCCGGACATACGCGGAGAGATCCTGCCGATGGGCTGGGACTGGCAGCTCGACCGCGCCGATGGCTGCACCGATGTGGTGGCCGATTATTTCCTGCGCACAGATGATGGCGTGGTGATCAACGTGGTCAACACCGGGACCATCTGCCCGCCGGGAGAAGACGGACCAGTGCCGGTGCGGACCAGCCCGGTGTTCGAGGCGCCTCTGGGGAAATACCAGTATCTGGGGCAGGGCGGCTATATCGGCACGCTGGGCCTGGCGACGGGAGCAGACGGGCCTGCGGTCAGGATCGTGGTCTATCGGGCAAATTGATCCGGCGCGCCAATTGACTTGTCTTGCGCGATAGGCTGGGTACGCCCGCTCCCCTCGCCAGCAGTTCCGGCACAACGCACACAGCGCCCACAACGCAATAGCAAGGAATCCCCATGCCAAGTGGCATCGTAGCTCTTCTTGATGACGTCGCGATCATCGCCCGCGCGGCCGCCGCTTCGATGGACGATATCGGCGTGGCCGCGGGCAAGGCGGGGACCAAGGCCGCTGGCGTGGTGGTGGACGATGCGGCGGTAACCCCCAATTATGTCACCGGCTTCACCCCTGATCGTGAACTGCCGATCATCTGGAAGATCACCCGCGGCAGCCTGATCAACAAATTGCTGATCCTGCTGCCCGGTGCCCTGCTGCTGAGCTATTTCCTGCCGCAGGCGATCATTCCGATCCTGATGATGGGCGGCTGCTACCTGTCATATGAAGGCGCGGAAAAGGTACTGGAGAAGCTGGGCGCGGAAAAACACGGCGAGACACTTGAGGACGATATCGACGATGTGGTGGAGTTCGAAAAGCAGCGCGTTTCAGGCGCCATCCGCACCGATCTGATCCTGTCGGCCGAAATCATGGCCATTACGCTGAGCGAAGTGGCCGATGAGAGCCTGATCACCCGTGCCGGCGTGCTGGCGGTGGTGGGCATTGGCATCACGCTGGTGGTTTATGGCGCAGTGGCGCTGATCGTGAAGATGGATGATGTCGGCCTGCATCTGGCCAGGAAGCCATCGGCAATTGTCCAGTCGATCGGGCGCGGCCTCGTCAATGCCATGCCCAAATTGCTCACCGCACTGGCGTTCATAGGCACGATTGCGATGCTGTGGGTGGGCGGCGGCATTGTGCTGCACGGACTGGAGCAGGTCGGCGTGACGCTGCCGGCGCATTTCGCCCATGATATGCAGCATAGCGTGGAAGTGGTCACAGGTCCGCTGGGCGGCATTCTGGGCTGGGCGACCTATGCCGGGCTGTCAGCCATTTTCGGGCTGGTGCTGGGCGCGGTGATCGTTTTCCTGCTGCACAAGGTGTTGCGGATCGGCGCGCACTAGAGTTCCGGCGTCAGGCGGCATCCCGGCGCAGGCGGCGTTCTTCCACGATCCAGCTGTCCACGTCATTCCAGCAGCGGCCATCGTTGCATTCCACGCGGCCATCGGGATGGATCACGAACCATGTCTCGTCCATCGCGGCGCGCGGATCGATCACCAGCGGGGTCAAAATCCGTTCGGACCCGATCTGCCAGCCAACCACATTGGCCTTCACCAGATCGACCTGGTTGTCATCAAAATAGGCGTGCACCAGATACGTGCCAGGTTCCGCCTGGATCATGCCGATACCGCCCGGGCGATAATTCTTGATCAAGTCCTTGTGCCCCTTCCTGCGTCCCGTGAGGGTAGGGATAGGCGCAAAGTCGTTGCAAAAGTCTTGCCGCCCGCTGCGGCTCAGAGCTTGCGCGCGCCCCAGGACCCATCACCCGCACCCGGAGGCCCGGAATCATACGGCCCGCTCATCGTGCTGCCATTGGGCGCGACGGTGGCCATCCAGCGCGTGCCTTCGGTATCGATGATGGAGAATTTGTTGCCGTTCAGGCTCCAGTTCCCGCTGCGCGTGGGCGCAATATTGCCATCGGTGAAGCGCATGGTGGTGGTGCCGCCTGCGGAAACCACCAGATTGCCTTTCCACTGGCCTGATGCGGGGTAGCTCCAGCCTTCCTGATTGCCATGCGTAACCCAGTTGCCGACCATCGATTGGTTTGTCAGTGCCATGCCATGTCTCCCGTTTGCCGAACCGGGTCAGTGTATGTGGCGGCGGGGCAGGGCGCTTTGACGCCGATCAATGGTTAATCCATCGAATCAAGGAGTTCTCTGGCAAATTCGCTCAACGTATCGTCGCGCGCGCCCATCACCACCACGCGGTCCCCCGGGCGGGCGATTGCCGCGATCCTGGCGGCACAGTCCGCGCGCTCGGCAATATGTTCCGCATAGCCGCCGGCATCGATGATCATCTGCACGATCCGCTCGGTCCCCTGGCTGCGATCCACAGTGCCGCCGAAATAGACCGGATCGCACATGATGGTGATGTCATCATCGCCCAGCTCGGCGGCGAAAGTATGCGCCAGTTCATGGCCCATCTGCCGCAACGGGCCGTAACCATGCGGCTGGAAGAAAGCGATCACGCGGCCATTGTGGCGCTTGAGCGTCCTCAGCGTGGCGCGGCACTTCTCCGGGTTGTGGCCGAAATCGTCGATCACCGTCACGCCGCGCGCACTGGTGCCAACCACATCGAAACGGCGCGCAAGGCCCTTGAAAGTGCTCAGCGCCATTGCCGCATCGTGCACTTCCACCCCTGCCGCAACCGCCCCGGCAATCGCCGCCAGCGCGTTGGAAAGGTTGTGCATGCCGGGCATGGGCAGGCGCAGCGAATGGCCAACATCGGTGCGCCGGTCCACCACCAGCGCGGCTATGCCGTCGGCATCCTCGATAATCGTGCCCGGCTCCACCCCGATCATGGCCTGCGGATGCCTGATGCCGAACGAGATCACATCACTGGCCTTTTCCGAAAGGAAACGCGCCTCGTCATTGTCGAAATTGACTGCCGCCTTGCCCGCAACCTTGACGAAATTGCCGAACAGCATGCGCAGTTCCTCGATGCTCTTGTGGTCGAGGCTGACATTGAGCAGCACCGCGATGGAAGGGCGGTAAAGCGCGATCGATCCGTCGCTTTCATCCACTTCGCTTACAAACGCCTTGCCGTGGCCGATACGCGCGCTGGCAAACGGGTTGGTGGGGGAGATGAAGTTCTTCATCACCGCCCCGTTCATGATCGTGGGATCAGTGCCCGCCTGGTACAGGATCCAGCCCAGCATGCCGGTGACCGTGCTCTTGCCGCTGGTGCCGCCCACCGCCAGCGACAGCGGGGCGGCGTTGAACAGGCGGGACAGCAGTTCTGCCCGGGTCAGCCGTTCGCAGCCCAGCATCTGCGCGCGTGCCACTTCGGGCACGGTGTCTTCAATCGCGGCAGAGGCCACCAGAACCTGCTGCGGGGAAGTGATGCCGCTGCCATCCTGCGCAAACAGCTCCACCCCCTGTTGTGCCAGCCAGGCGAACTTCTCCGGCGTGCGCCCCTGATCGTAACTGCGATCGGAGCCGGCCACATCGCAGCCCAGGCCTTTGACGATCATCGCCAGCGGCAGCATTCCCGATCCTCCGATGCCGCAGAAGAAGAACGGTCGGGACAGGAGCGGGATAGAGGCGAAGCTGTTCATTGCCCCTCACCTATTCGGGGAGTGGCGCTTTGTGAAGCGGATGTTAGGAAAGGCCTCATGACACTTCGAATTGCCCTTTGCTGTCCGGGAAAACCGATCTTGCGAGAGCGCGCAGACGCCGTGCTGGACCTGGCCCGGCGCGAGTATCCCGGCGCGGAGCTGCACTTCCATCCGCAGTGCTTTGAAGAATCGGGACATTTCGCCGGGGACGACGGCGTGCGGCTGGCCGGTTTCCTAGATTGTGCCAACGATCCGGGCACCGATGCGGTGTGGTTCGCGATGGGTGGATATGGCTCCAACCGCATCGTCGGCGATGCGCTGGCGGGGCTGGCCGATTGCGCGGATGACAAGACATTCCTTGGCTATTCGGACTGCGGCACGATTCTGGGTGCATTGTACAAGCATGGAATCGGCAGGCCGGTGCATGGTCCGCTGGCAGGCGATATCCGCCGGGCGGGCGGCGCAGATGCGGTGCGCCGCGTGCTGGATTACCTGTCGGGCGAGGATTCGGGGCTGGAGCCGGACATCGATGACCAGCCGGTGGCCGCCTTCAACCTGATGTCGCTGGCAATGCTGGTGGGCACCGATTTCATGCCCGACCTGACCGGCCACGTGGTGCTTGTGGAGGAAGTGGCCGAGCATCTGTATGCCGTTGACCGCCTGTTCTTCCACGTCACCCAGCACCTGCGCGGCATTGCCGGGATCAGGCTGGGGCGCGTGTCCGAGGTGCCCGAAAATGATCGCCCGTTCGGCTTTGATGAGGAGCAGATTGCGCAATATTGGTGCGAAAAGGCCGGCATCGCCTATCTTGGCCGCGCCGACATCGGCCACGATGCTGCCAACAGGATTGTCCCCTTCGGCCTTGCCTGATCGCACAGCCCGCAATATCCGGCGCGCCACAGAGGAGCTTCACATGATCGCATTTTTATTTCCCGGACAGGGCAGCCAGAAAGTGGGCATGGGCACACAACTGGCTGAAGCCAGCGCCGCTGCGCGCGAAGTGTTCCAGGAAGTGGATGATGCGCTTTCGCAAAAGCTTTTCGCCATCATGAAGAATGGACCCGAAGACCAGCTGACGCTGACCGAGAACGCGCAGCCCGCCATCATGGCCCATTCCATCGCCATTGCCCGTGTGATGGAGCACGAATTCGGCGTGAAGCTGGCGCAGAAGGGCGAAGCCGTCGCCGGTCACTCGCTGGGCGAATATAGCGCGCTGGCCGCCGTGGGTGCGTTCAGCCTCGCCGATACCGCCCGCCTGCTCAAGCTGCGCGGACAGGCGATGCAGGCCGCCGTGCCGGTGGGTGTGGGCAGCATGTGCGCCCTGCTCGGTGCCGATCTGGAGAAAGCCACCGCGCTGGCAGAAGCCGCTGCGCAGGGCGAAGTGTGCGAAGTCGCCAATGACAATGACCCGGGGCAGGTCGTGCTGTCCGGCCACACCGGCGCGATTGAGCGCGCGGTGGAAATGGCCAGGGAGTTTGGCTGCAAGCGCGCCGTGCCGCTGCCGGTATCGGCGCCCTTCCATTGCTCGCTGATGCAGCCTGCGGCGGATGCGATGGCGCAGGCGCTGGCCGCCACGCCGCCCGCGCCAATGCTGCTGCCGGTCTATTCCAACTTTACCGCCACGCTCACCAGCGATCCGGCAACCGAGCTGGACCTGCTGGTCAGGCAGGTGACCGGCCGCGTACGCTGGCGCGAAAGCATCATGGCGATGGGCGATGCGGGCATCACCCATTTCGTGGAAGTGGGCGGCAAGGTGGTTGGCCCGATGGTGCGCAAGATTCTGCCCGACAGCACGCAGACCAGCCTGATTTCGATGGAAGACATCGAAGCACTGGCCAAAGACATTTGATCGCGGAGATTTGACGATGTTCGACCTTACCGGAATGAATGCCCTTGTAACCGGCGCCAGTGGCGGGATCGGTTCGGCCATTGCCCGCGCTCTTGCCGCGCAGGGCGCGCGCATCGCGCTGTCAGGCTCCAACGGCAGCAAGCTGCGCGCCTTTCGCGAGGAGCTGAACGATCAGTTTGAGCACGATCAGGGCGATCATGTGGAGATCACCTGCGACCTTTCGAACAAGGTGCAGGTGGAGGAACTGATCCCCGCCGCGATCGATACGCTGGGCAGTCTCGATATCCTCGTCAACAACGCCGGCATCACGCGCGACAACCTCGCCATGCGGATGAAGGATGAGGAGTGGGACCAGGTGATCTCGCTCAACCTGGAAAGCACCTTCCGCCTGATGCGCGCCGCCGCCCGCCCGATGATGAAGGCCCGCTTCGGCCGCGTCATCACCATCACCAGCGTGGTGGGCGCCACCGGCAATCCGGGCCAGATGAACTACGCCGCCGCCAAGGCCGGCATCACCGGCATGACCAAGAGCTTTGCGCAGGAAGTGGCCAGCCGCGGCATCACCGCCAATTGCGTGGCTCCCGGCTTCATCCGCACGCCGATGACCGACGTCCTGCCCGATACCGTCAAGGAAGCGCTCAACGCCCGCATCCCGATGGGACGCATGGGCGAGGGCGAGGATATCGGCAGCGCCGTGGCCTTCCTGGCCAGCAAGGAAGCAGGCTACATCACCGGCCAGACGTTGCACGTGAACGGCGGCATGGCGATGATCAGCTAGGCTGAAGCCTGGTTGACCCTTGCCGAAACAGCCTCGGCGCTTTCCACCCGTTCGGAATAGCGATCGGTCAGGTAATCCGCGCGGCCACGCGTCAGCAGGGTGAACTTCATCAGTTCTTCCATCACGTCCACCATGCGGTTGTAATAGGGCGATGGCTTCATCCGGTCATCGTCATCGAATTCAAGGAAGGCCTTGGCAACCGAGGACTGGTTGGGAATGACAATCATCCGCATCCACCGGCCCAGAATGCGCATCTGGTTGAGTGTGTTGAAGCTCTGGGATCCGCCGCACACCTGCATCAGCGCAAGGGTGCGGCCCTGTGTGGGGCGAAAGCCGCCAATGGGGGCCAGCGGCAACCAGTCAATCTGGGTTTTCATAAGCCCCGTCATCGCACCGTGACGTTCAGGCGAACACCAGACCTGCGCCTCTGACCACAGGGACAATTCGCGCAATTCCTGCACCTTGTGATGGTTCTCGGATGCGTCATCCACCAGAGGCAGCCCGGCGGGATCGAATATGCGCACCTGTGCCCCGAAATTGCGCAGCACACGCGCCGCCTCCTGCGTCAGCAGCCGGGAAAATGACCGTTCCCGCATGGAGCCATACAGCATCAATATGCGCGGAGCATGATCGGGCTCCCCCGCCAGTGTCAGACGTGCAGCATCGATAGGGTGCAGACTGTCAGCATCGATATTTGGCATGTCATGCGTCATGGCGCCGTGATTGCCTCGCCATCTTCCTTGGTGAATTCTGTCCCCGAAGGCGTCCCCAACAAGGCAAAAACCGTTTCGGATGGACGGCACAGGGCCACGCCTGCAGGGCTGCACACAATCGGGCGATTGACCAGAACCGGATGCTCCACCATCGCCTCAAGGAAGGTGTCCTCATCCACTTCCGGATCCAGCAGTCCCAGCTCCTGCGCAGGCGATTTGCTTGTGCGCAGCGCCTCCCTGGCAGTCAGGTCGGCAGCGGCAAACAGGCCCAGCAATTGCGCGCGCGTCCATCCCGTCTTGAGATATTCGATCACCGTGGGTTCTGCGCCCGACTGGCGGATAATCTCCAGCACGTTGCGCGATGTGCCGCAGTCCGGGTTGTGGTAGATTACAATGCTCATCGTTGGTCCTCGGATACGGATGCAAGGCTGGCCACCAGCGGATTGCACAGGGCGCTGTCACCGCCGCAGCAATCCTCCAGCAGGAAGCGCAGCAGATCGGATATGGCCGGAATATTCGCAAAGTAGCGGACCGATCTGCCTTGCCGCTCATTCCTGATCAGTCCGGCATTCAGCAGGATCGCCAGATTGGCAGACATGGTATTCTGCCGCACGCCCATCTGCTCGCCGATTTCACCTGACAGCAGGCCCTTCGGCCCAGCCTTTATCAATCGCCGAAACACCTGCAGCCGGGTTTCCTGGCTGAGCGCGGCAAACATGGCGGTCGGGTTTATCGAATCCATATATCATGAATACTTGATATATGGGAGAGCGGTCAATCCTGTTCTTTTCGCGTGCGCGCCTGAGGGCAATTGCGCGTGCGACCGAAACCAGAAACACGCTTTTATCCCCAAGGAATCAGCCTTAACGTCGTTCAATCCTTGCCCCCTTTGGCTCCCCCGTTAAGACTGTCCGCATCATTTCCGGCGCTTTTGGGCGATTCCGGTCCCCTCCGGACAGCCAGCGCGCGAATAGGGGTTAGTACGCAATGAAGGCCACCATCGAACGCGCGAAGTTGCTGCGCTGTTTGTCCCACGTGCAATCCGTGGTGGAACGGCGCAACACGATCCCGATCCTGTCCAACGTGCTGATCGAAGCGTCGTCAGACGGTACGGTAAAGATCATGGCGACCGATCTCGACCTGCAGGTCATCGAAAGCCTCGATGCCGCATCGGTGGAAGATGCCGGATCGATCACCGTTTCGGCCCACCTGCTGTTCGACATTGCCCGCAAGCTGCCCGATGGATCGCAGGTCAGTCTGGAAACGGCGGAAAACCGCATGGTGGTGAAGGCCGGACGCGCACGCTTCCAGTTGCCCACTCTGCCGCGCGATGATTTTCCGGTAATCGTGGAAGGCGACCTGCCGACCAGTTTCGAAATTCCCGCCAGCCTGCTGGCCGAACTGATCGACCGCACGCGCTTTGCCATCTCGACCGAGGAAACGCGCTATTACCTCAACGGCATTTTCCTGCATGTCGCCGAAGATGACAAGCCGGTGCTGAAGGCTGCCGCTACCGATGGCCACCGCCTGGCGCGCTTCACCATCGATCGCCCCGAAGGCGCAGAGGGGATGCCCGACGTGATCGTGCCGCGCAAAGCCGTGGCCGAATTGCGCAAGCTGCTGGAAGAGGCGCAGGACGGCAATGTGCTGGTGGACCTGTCCGCCTCCAAGATCCGCTTCACGCTGGGCGGGGAGGGCGGCGTTGTCCTCACCAGCAAGCTGATCGACGGCACTTTCCCCGATTACAGCCGCGTTATTCCCACCGGCAATGACAAGCTGCTGCGCGTCGATCCCAAGGCATTTTTCGCCGGTGTCGACCGTGTGGCCACCATCGCCACGGAAAAGACCCGCGCGGTGAAGATGGGGCTGGAAACGGACAAGGTCACCCTGTCCGTCACCAGCCCGGACAACGGCAATGCGGCTGAAGAAGTGCCCGCCGATTACAAGTCCGAGCCGATGGAAATCGGCTTCAACGCCAATTACCTCAAGGACATCCTCAACCAGATCGACAGCGATGTGGTGGAACTCCACCTCGCCGACGCCGGAGCGCCCACGCTGATCCGCAAGGATGAAAACAGCCCGGCGCTCTACGTTCTTATGCCGATGCGCGTGTGATGATGCGCAAGCTGGCATTCGCGGGCGCTGCACTGGCAATGCTGCCGGGGGCGGCGATGGCGCAGGACGTGGCTCTTGACCCGATCGAGGCCAAGCAATGTGCCGTCTGGGCATCGATGTTCAGCACGCAATTCGAAGACGAGGAAACGCGGCAGGCATTCATCTACGCGGTCAATTATTTCGTCGGCTATTACGAAGGCACAACCGGACAGGGTATCGGTGACCTTGAAGATGAAGAGTCGATTGCCGCAGTCGAAACCCGGTTTGCGGATTTTTCACAGATTTGCGGTGCCCACATGCAAGGCTTCGGCACACGCATGAGCGCGTGGGGCGAGTGGTTGAGCCAGTTCGGCAGCGAGACGGCGCAAGACGCGAAATAGCGCCGGAAGCCTCGATCTCGGCTTAATCCTTCGCCCTGATCATCGCCGCCACATCGACGAATTTTTCACGCGGGGCGCCTTCGCGGGCGAGCTTTTCCTCGGCTTCCTCGATCTTCTTCCAGTCGCGGAAAGTGACCACGTCCAGCCCGCGCTCCCTGGCCAGCAGATCAAAGCCTTCGCGGCCTTTCTTGTCGGCGCTGCCCAGCGCGCCGCTGGCCATATCCTCGGTAATCCGGTCAATGATGGAATAGCCATCGGGGCGGTTGGTGCCGATCGTGCCCGACGGTCCGCGCCGCGCCCAGCCAACGCAATATATGCCCGGCAGGATGCGCCCTTCGTCATTGGCGAAATGGCCCGCGCGCTCATCAAACGGCACGCCCGCGATGGGCACGGTGCGATAGCCGATGCAGGACACGACCATGTCCGCCTTGATCGTGCCCCTCTGGCCCGTTCCCTGCGCCCGCCCGCGCACTAGCGCGGTCTGTTCGACGACGATTTCCTGCACCTTGCCGTCGCCGTGCAGTTCCACGGGCTGGGCGAAGAAGGCGAACTCGATGGCGATGGGTTTTTCGGCGCGGATATGTTCCGGGATGGCGGCAAACTGGCGCAAGATGGTGACGCTCTTGCGCAACCCCGGCTCCAGCAGCGCATCCTCCGCCTCATCGGGCAGGTCGCCGGGCGACACATGCGGGCAGGCGCGTTCCAGGTGGCCCAGTTCGCCCAGTTCCTTTGGCGTCATCATGATCTGGTGCGGCCCGCGCCGGCCAAGGATCACGATCCGCTCCAGCTTCGAGGCGCAGATCGCTTCGAGCGCGTGCGAAACAATATCGCTGCCGGCAAATTCGCAGCGGGTCTTGGCCAGGATGCGCGCCACGTCGAGCGCGACATTGCCCATGCCGATCACCACCGCAGTCTTGCCCGAAAGATCGGGGTTCAGATCGGTGAATTGCGGGTGGCCATTGTACCAGCCGACAAAGGCGGCACTGCCGAACACATTGCCAAGATCCTGCCCACTTATCCCCAATTCACGGTCTTTTGGCGCGCCCGTGGCCAGAACAACTGCGTCATAAAGCCCGCGCAGCTCATCCAGAGAGACGTCGCGGCCCAGCATGACATTGCCGGCAAAGCGGACATTGTCGGTCAGCGCGACTTTCTCATAGCGCCGGGATACGCCCTTGATGGACTGGTGATCGGGCGCGACGCCGGTACGGATTAACCCGTAAGGTACTGGCATTAAATCGAAAATATCGACCCGTAAATCGTCACCAAAGGCCTTCTGCGCAGCTTCCGCCGTATAATAGCCTGCTGGCCCCGAACCGATAATCGCGATGTGACGAATGGCCATCAATACCCCCTCAACTGGCAGGTGGGGCGATAGTAACTCGAAAGCGCGGCCACTCAAGTGCCCGCGAAGGCGAGGAATTACCTTCAGGCAGGCGACCGTTTCTCACCTGCCGGTTAACTCTTTTTCAAAGCCAACTGCTGCAATGCATCCGGCATGGTTGGGGCGAAACAATTGCAGCGCATACGCGGCGCACGGGATATATCATCCGTGAGCGATGCCCCCGTGCGTGCGCAACCTCCCGGTTCTGCCCCGCAGATCAAGGCGATTTCAAAGGCGCTGGCGCCCCATCCAGCCTCTACCTCTACCTCTACCTCTACCTCTACCTATCCCGGTCCCGCCTATCCCGGTAATGCCGGCAAACCCGCAATGGCGCCTGACAGGCGCATGACCACCCGCCGTGACGTGCAGCCAGAGCGCGCATTGGTGGTGACCGCGCCGCAGCCGAATTTCGAGGAATTGTTTCCTCACCGCTGGCCCTATCTGGTCCTGACGCTGATGATGGCGGTTGGCGTGGGAATGGTCACTGTCGGAGAGCGACCGGGCGTCGTCACCACCATCACCCTGCTGGCCGCCGTCGCCATTGCCTCGCTGGTCGGGCGCGCGCACCGCTTTGCCGGCCACGCTTCGCAGTTTGGCCGGATAGCATGCACTTTCGCCGTGGTTATCACCCCCTTGCTGCTGTTCGGCTTTGGCATGACCCAATGGGCAGTGCAGGGGAATCTTCCCTGGGATGTTGCGGGCGCCGGTCTTCTTGGCGTTGGGGCGATTGCCGCGGCCTATCTGCGCCGCCAGCCGGGCATGATCCTTGCCGCGCAATTTTCCATCTGGAGCTCGGCGATTATTTCCGGCTTCTCGCTGGCAGGCATTGCCGCGCTGCTGGCCGCAGCCGTTCTTGCCATTTTTGTGAACCGCGAACAGCTGGCCGAACAATCGAGTGAACAGCAATTGCGCGCCGCGCAGGAACGCGCGCAGACGCGGGCGCGAGACATTCTGTCCGATTATGAAGGCACAAGGCAGGGCTGGTTCTGGGAAACCGATCGCCGCTCTCTGCTCACCTATGTTTCGGGACCGGTCGCTGAATCGCTGGGCCTGAATTCCGAAAACCTCATCGGTCAGCCGCTGGTGCAGCTGTTCAACCTCGACGTATCGGGTGATGAGAGCCAGCGAACCTTGATGTTCCATCTATCCGCCCGGTCGGCCTTCAAGGAACTGCCGGTACGCGCGGCCAATGGGAGGGAGGAACTGTGGTGGTCTGTCAGCGGTCGGCCGATCTATGACAGCTTCAACAATTTTGTCGGCTTTCGCGGTTCCGGAACCGATCTGACAGAGCGCAGGCGCAGCCAGGAAGAGGCTTCGCGGCTGGCCAAGTTCGATTCGCTGACCGGCCTCGCCAATCGCTTCCAGATTACCCAGGCGCTGGAAAAGATCCTCACCTCCCAGCAGGTCGCCAATCGCGAATGCGCCGTGCTGCTGCTGGATCTGGATCGCTTCAAGCAGGTGAATGACACGATGGGCCACCCGGCCGGCGATGCCCTGCTCAAGCAGGTCGCCAAGCGGCTGGAGCGGGCAGTTGGCAAGATGGGCCAGGTCGGGCGTCTGGGCGGCGATGAATTCAAGGTCATCGTGCCGGGCCGCAACCAGCGCGAGATACTGGCCGATCTGGCGCGCGAGATCATTCACGCGCTTTCGCAGCCCTATGCCATTGATGGCCAGCGGGTGGTGATCGGCGTTTCCATCGGCATTGCGCTTGCCCCCGAAGACGGTGAGACGAGCGACGACCTGATCCGCAATGGCGATCTTGCGCTCTATGCCGCCAAGGATGCGGGCCGTGGCCGCTATCACTTCTATGCCGAGGACCTGCATGCCGAGGCCGAGGCCCGCGCGCAGATGGAAGAGGATCTGCGCGATGCCATCGCCAAGGGTGACCTGCAGGTCTATTATCAGCCGGTCATCTGCACCGCGACGGAGAAGATTGCCGGGTTCGAGGCGCTGTTGCGCTGGCATCATCCGGTCAAGGGCTGGATTCCTCCGTCCCGCTTCATCCAGACTGCCGAGGACACCGGGCTGATTGCACAACTGGGCGAATGGGCGCTGCGCACCGCATGCCATGACATGGCAAAGATGCCGGAAGATGTGCGGGTCGCCGTCAATGTTTCACCGCTGCAATTCTCCAGTCCCAATCTGCCGGGCGTGGTTACCAGCGCGCTGGCTCAGGCCGGCGTTTGTGCCGATCGGCTGGAGCTGGAAATCACTGAAAGCGTGTTTCTGTCCGACGATGAGGGCACCGATGCGATGTTCGCCGCGCTCAAGCAGATCGGCGTGCGTCTGGCGCTGGATGATTTCGGCACGGGCTATTCCTCGCTCGGCTATCTCAAGAAAGCGCCATTCGACAAGATCAAGATTGACCAGAGCTTTGTGCGCGGGGCCACGCAGGAAGGCAGCCGCAACGGCGCCATCATCGCTTCCATTACCAGCCTGGCCCATGCGCTGGGTATGGAAACCACCGCCGAAGGGGTGGAGACGCTGGACGAGCTGGAACTGGTGCGCATGCATGGTTGCAGCCACGTGCAGGGCTATATTTATGAGCGTCCGCTCAATGCCGAGGCGGCGCTGGAGCGGCTGGAATCGGGTCTTGCGGCAATTGCCAATGGTCCGCGTTCGGCCCGTGCGCCGCGACAGTCCATGCTGCGCCGGGTTGTTCTGGACCATTGCGATACGCTGTATAACGGCACCATCCGCAATATCTCGACCACTGGCGCCTTGATTGAAGGCCTGTGGAATGTGCCCGATGGAACGGTGTTCAAGCTCCAGATTTCACAGGATTATTACGTCGCCTGCACATCGCGCTGGTGCGAGGAGAACAAGATGGGCGTGGAGTTTGCAAACCCGCTGCAGCGCGATGCCGCGGGCCGTATTCTGGCAGTTCTGGGGGCTTCTCCACAGCCCGTGGTTAACGGTGAACTCAAGAAGGCCAGCTAGCGCAATCGCCGCCGAAGTGACGAATTAAGGATTTGGTAACTCTGATCCTTTACACTTGATCCCCATCAGTCGGGGTCTTTCCCCGTTGGCAGTGCCTTGGGGGGTTCGACGGGAAATGGTTGTACGAAACATGTTGCGGAAAGTGGGTGGCAGCTCCGCCAACTCCGCAGCTGTGCGTGAAAAATCCCCTCAGGTTCAGATCGACCAGGCCGCACGGCTGGCCATGCTTGATGCCTTCGAAGAGAACGAGATCGGCTGGTTCTGGGCCACCGATGCGGAGAACCGGCTCACCTATCTCTCCAACTCCGCGGCCAAGAAATTTGGCGACGGCAAGCAGGTTGTCGGCCAGTCGCTTGCCGAGCTGATCGAGACTTTCGATGAAAGCAGCGACAAGGAGGGTGAGAGACCGCTAAGCTTCTTCCTCGGATCGCGCACCAGATTCCGCGATCTTGTAGTGCGGCTGAGAGGCGAGGATGACGCGCAATGGTGGAGCATCACCGGGCGGCCGCATTACGACGAGGCGGAAAGATTCATCGGTTTTCGTGGCAGCGCAAAGGACATTTCATCCGAATTTGTCCGCCAGCGCAGTGAATCGCAGCTGGCGCAATACGATACGCTGACAAGTCTGGCCAATCGTCACCGCATGGAAAAGCGGCTCGATTCCATCCTCGCATCCTATCGCGTCGCCAAACGGTCCTGCGCCTTGCTGATGATGGATCTGGACAAGTTCAAGAAGGTCAATGACACGCTTGGCCACCCGGCCGGTGATGAATTGCTGCGGCAGGTCGCGCAGCGGTTGCAGCGCATTGTTGTCGCACCTGCGGAGATCGGCAGGCTGGGCGGCGATGAATTCCAGATCATCGTGCCCGATGTGGATGATCGCGGGAAGCTGGGTGAACTGTGCAAGAAAATCATCCAGATGGTTTCCCAGCCTTATTCGCTGAACGGTGACCGGGCCACCATCGGCGCGTCAATCGGCATCGCCATTGCTCCGTATGACGGGCTGAACCGGCAGGAACTGGTCAAGAGCGCCGACCTTGCGCTCTATGCCTCCAAGGCCGGAGGGCGCGGGCAATACCGCTTTTATTCCAGCGACCTGGCCAATGATGCCCGCCGTCAGCGCGAGATCGGTGAGGAACTGGCCGACGCCATCGTCAATGATGAACTGACGATGCACTACCAGCCGATCGTCCGCAGCACGGATCACAAGGTTATCGCATTCGAAGCGCTGATGCGCTGGGATCATCCGGAACTGGGGGCTATCGGCCCCGGCACCTTCATCACCGTGGCCGAAGAGATCAACCTGATCAGCCGGATCAGCGAATGGTCGCTGCGCCGGGCGTGCACGGATGCAATGCAGTGGCCGGGCGACATCCGCGTTTCGGTGAATATCTCGGCCCAGCAGTTCTTTGCCGGCGGCCTGCCATCGCTGGTGGCCACGATCCTGGACGAAACCGGCCTGCGCGCCAACCGGCTGGAGCTGGAGATTACCGAAGGCGTGTTCATGGGGGAAAGCTCCATGGTCGACGCCATCTTCGCCAAGCTGACCAAAATGGGCGTGCGCCTCTCGCTGGATGATTTCGGCACCGGCTATTCCTCGCTCGCCTATCTGCGCCGCGCCCCGTTCGAGAAGATCAAGATCGATCAGAATTTCGTGCGCGGGTGCTGCGAGGAAGGCAATCCCAACGCCGCCATCATTACTGCCATCATCAGCCTGGCCCACGCGCTGGACATGCAGACCACGGCAGAGGGCGTGGAGGCGATGGACGAGCTGCGGTTGCTGCTGGGACTTGGCGCCACGCAGATCCAGGGCTTCATCTTCTCCCGCCCGGTCTGCCAGGACGTGGTGATGGAAAAGCTCGCATCGGGTGATTTCATCTACGAGCCGGTCGGTCCGGCAAAGCACCGGTCAGACCGGCGCACGCTGTATCGGCGCATTGGTGTGATCCATGAGGATCACCGCTATGATGCCGTGCTGCGCAATCTGTCGCGCACCGGTGCGATGATCGAAGGGCTGCTGGATGTTCCCATCGGCACCGATCTGGTGCTGGACCTGGGCGGCGGCCAGCTGGCCGTGGCAATGGTGCGGCGTTCGCAGGATGCCACACAGGGCGTGCAGTTTGAAACACCGCTGATCAGCGACGGGGCCAATGGCCTGTGCACGCGCCACCGCGTATCGCCCTATCAGCTGGCCGCAGCGGGCATGCCGCTGGCATCGCTGAGCGCAGACAGCACCGCCCCGGTAAGCCCCGCGCCCGCCCGCGCACGGCGTTTCATGCAGGTGGATGTGTCATCCGCATCGAGCCGCGCAGCATAAAAAGGCGCGTTGCTTGCGTCTGACTGCTGACACGGGGGAGAAGGGCGGCTAGAGGCGGCGCATGTCTACAGATATGTCGCTGATCCGTAACTTCAGCATCATCGCCCATATTGACCACGGCAAGAGCACGCTGGCCGATCGCCTGATTCAGGAGACCGGCGGCCTGACGGAGCGTGAGATGAGCGAGCAGGTGCTCGACAATATGGATATTGAGCGCGAGCGCGGGATCACCATCAAGGCGCAGACCGTGCGCCTGAACTACACCGCCAAGGACGGCAGGACCTATGAGCTCAACCTCATGGACACGCCCGGCCACGTCGATTTCGCCTATGAGGTGAGCCGCTCCCTGGCCGCGTGCGAAGGCGCGCTGCTGGTGGTGGACGCGGCGCAGGGCGTGGAAGCGCAGACGCTTGCCAACGTCTATCAGTCGATCGAACACGACCATGAGATCGTGCCCGTCATCAACAAGATCGATCTGCCCGCCGCAGAGCCGGAGAAGGTGCGCGCGGAGATTGAGGACATCATCGGCATCGATGCCAGCGATGCCGTGCTCACCAGCGCCAAATCGGGCATCGGGATCAAGGATGTGCTCGAAGCCATCGTGGCCAAGATTCCTCCGCCCAAGGGTGATCGCAACGCTCCGCTCAAGGCCATGCTGGTCGATAGCTGGTATGACCAGTATCTCGGCGTCGTCATCCTGGTGCGGGTGATGCAGGGCGTGATCACCAAGGGGCTGAACATCACCTTCATGCAGGGCGGCACCAACCATCTGGTGGACCGCGTGGGCTGCATGCGCCCCAAGCTGGAACTATTGCCGGAACTGGGGCCGGGCGAAATCGGCATCATCACCGCGCAGATCAAGGAAGTCGAGCAGGCGCGCGTGGGTGACACCATCACCACGGTGAAGAACGGTGCGAGCGAGGCCTTGCCCGGCTACAAGGAAGTGCAGCCGGTGGTGTTCTGCGGGCTGTTCCCGGTCGATGCCGCCGATTTCGAGAAGCTGCGCGAAAGCATCTCGCGCCTGCGCCTCAACGATGCCAGCTTCACTTTCGAGATGGAAACCAGCGCCGCGCTGGGCTTTGGCTTTCGCTGCGGCTTCCTGGGGCTGCTGCATCTGGAGATCATCCAGGAACGCCTGACCCGCGAATATGATCTGGACCTGATCACCACCGCGCCATCGGTGTTCTACCGCATCCAGCTGCGCGCCTCCAAAACCGATCCGGCGGAGGAGATCATGCTCCACAATCCCGCCGATTACCCCGATCCCAGCCGGATCGAGAAGATCGAGGAGCCGTGGATCAAGGCCACCATCTACACGCCCGACGAATATCTCGGATCGATCCTCAAGCTGTGCCAGGACCGGCGCGGCATCCAGACCGATCTGACCTATGTCGGCGGGCGCGCGCAGGTAAGCTATGAACTGCCGCTCAACGAAGTGGTGTTCGACTTCTACGACCGCCTGAAATCGATCAGCCGCGGCTATGCCAGCTTCGATTACGAACAGATCGGCCTGCGTGAGGGCGACCTGGTGAAGATGAGCATTCTGGTCAACGGCGATCCGGTGGACGCGCTGTCGATGATCGTCCATCGCGGCGTGGCCGAGGCACGCGGCCGCCACATGTGCGAGCGGCTGAAGGACCTCATTCCCCGTCACCTGTTCAAAATTCCCGTGCAGGCTGCTATAGGTGGCAAGGTCATCGCCCGCGAAACCATTGCCGCCATGCGCAAGGACGTTACCGCCAAATGTTATGGCGGCGATATCAGCCGCAAGAAAAAGCTGCTCGAAAAGCAGAAGAAGGGCAAAGCCAAGATGCGCGAATATGGCAATGTCAGCATCCCGCAGGAGGCGTTTATCGCAGCCCTGCGGATGGGCGAGGAGTAGGCGAACGCCTGCCCGGTCACGCCTGAATTTCCGGCCGGTCCAACCCCGGCTAACCAGAAAAGAACGCAATTAATCATGGCTGCATACAAAGAACCCGGTTTCGAGGAGCGCACTGCTCTGGCCCAGAAGGCACGCGAAAAGGCGCTGAAAAAGCTCGCCGACAAGCCGCCCGTGGATCCTGAGGTCCTGGCCCAGCGCAAGGCAGCAAGGCTCGCCCGCGAAGCCGCCGCCGCCGAAAAGAGCCGCGCCCGCAAGGCCGCGATCGAGCAGGCCAAAGCCGACAAGATCGCCGCCGCGAACGCAGCCAAGGTGCCAGAACCAACCGAGGAAGAACTGAAAGCCGCCCGCGACGCCCGCTATGCGGCGAGGAAGAAGCGCAAACGGTGATGTGAGCAATCCGCAGGCGGCGTTAATCGCTGCCTTGCGGATGGGTGAGGGGTGGAGTCTAAGAAAATGTCGTTCGGCGTGTTCATCCATCGAGCAGATTCAATTTACAACGACAGTCCGGCTGAGCGCTATCAATTCCCTCCGCAATATCTGGGTCGTGCTGAGCCGAGCATTGGCAATTGGATAGTCTATCTTGAACCGACAAAAGTCCCGAATTCCAGGGGCTACTTCGCTGCCGCGAAGGTCGAGAAGATTATTCCGGACCCCACCAATCGGGGTATGTATCTCGCGCTAATCGAACCCGGTACTTACATTGACTTCGCAAATAGGGTTCCATTCAGCGGACCAGAAGGACCGATAGAGCGAGGTCTGCTCAACGATGCGGGCGCTCTTTCAGGTCGCGCTCAATCTGCGGTGCGGCCACTATCTGGTACCGACTTTGCCCGCATCGTCGAGGCTGGCTTGCCAGATGATGAGGACATTCTCCCTAGAATTGACCATGGGGAGGATGAGAACCGCGTTCGGGAAGTGCAAACGTCTTTCGAGATCGAGAGGCCGATTGTTCAGACGCTGCTCTCACGAAAAAAACGCGACCGCCTCTTTCGGCGGGCAGTCCTAGCCGCTTACGATAGCAAGTGCGCCATGACGGGTTGGAAGCTCATTAATGGAGGAGGGCGGGCAGAGACCGAAGCCGCGCATATCCGACCAGTCGAGCACAAAGGCCCCGATAGCATCCAAAATGGCATTGCCTTGTCAGGCACAGTCCATTGGATGTTTGATCGTGGATTGATTGGTCTATCCGACGATCTGGATATTCTCATCTCTCGGCAAGTGAATGATCGAAGTAGTGTGGAGGCCATTCTCAACAAGACTGGAAAGGCTCTTACGCCAGAGCGCATGGCTTCGCGTCCGCATCCGACATTTCTCCAATGGCATCGAGAGTATTGCTTCAAAGGCTAGCTGAACAGCCTAGATTCGACGCGCTCCGGATTCGCTTGCGTGGCAGACCTTTGGCGTCCAATCCCTCAACTCCAGTAACCCCCGGCATACCCTGATCGCGTCCGGCCTCGGCCGGTTCTCGCGATCTTTGCTGGTCATTCGTCGCGCTCCTTGTCGGGGTCGATCCATTGCCAGCCCTCATCCTCTTCCACCTTGCGGTCCCACGGCAGGTCCATGCCGGTCCGGTTGCGCCGGCCGGATTGACCAGAAACAATGCGCTCGTCACATTTGCCGGCAATGGTGGTCTCTTCGCTGTCCCAGAGATGGAGTGAGTTACCATGAAAGCCGCACTCGCATTCCCCGTGATCACCGCCTCGTTTGCCCTTGCGATCGGCGCAAGTCCGGCGGCGGCGCAGCAGGCCGGGCCCTATACTCATGAGCAGTGCCGCGCGGCCACGGCGGTGCTGGCCGAGACGGACGGGCGCGACAGTGATGCGGCCGACATCGTCATGAGCGAGGATTGCGAGGCCTATCGCCGCGCTTTCGCCTTCGACGTGTCGCAGGACATGGAAAGAATGAAGGCGCTGCTGAAAGACAAGGGCATCGACTACGAGAGCGCCCTGACCGAGCGGATTCTGGAATGCGAGCGGCGCACCCACGCGGTGATGCTCCAGCCGGTGGCGCCGGGTGAACCTGCCCGCAACCGCGATGAAATACTCGAAGCCTGCGCGGCCAATGCCCAGATGTCCCTCTATGCTGCCGCCATTGTCGAGCTCAATGCCGTCGAACGCCGCCGTCACGAGATCGAGCAGCGCGATTACGAGACTGCGGTGGAAGCCAGGGACCTGCGGATTCGCGAACTTGAGCAAATGGAGCGTGACCGCCAGCGGGCGATCGAAGACGCGCGTATCGCCCATGAAAACGCCATGGCCGACTGGCGCCGCCGCGTGGCGTTGTGCGAAAGCGGCCAGATCGAATATTGCCAGCCGCAGTGACGCCGTAGCGCCGCTGGTTCTGCGTGGTCAGGAGCGCCTGCAATTCCTGCGGCTCCTACCTGATTTCCTCACTGTCCTCGATGATCGCGATGGCTTCCTGCCGGGCCTGATGCTTGAGCGATTCGAACATTGAGCGGGCCTCGGGCGCGTTCAGCATGTCGAGGTTGATCACGTCCTGGCCAAAGGCCTCGGGAATGGCCTCGGTCATGCGATAGCCGTATTTCTGCGAGACCCAGTTTACCGCAACCTCGCAGAATTTCACCTCCTGATAGGGGCACCTGGGCTGCCATTCGGCCAGGAATTCGCGCTGCCACTGGACGATCATCGCCTGCAACGGATCGCTGGGGAGCGAGGCTTGCGCAGCCTCTTCCTGCTGGACGTCGGGCGAGTAATTATAGCTGCGCGAACAGATCGTTTCGGCATGGCAGCCAAAATCGTGCCCGCCCGGCGGCAAGGTCAGGCTCAGCTGCGGGAACCAGATGTCCCAGTCCCAGTCCTTGCTCCACGCCTTGACGTCGACAAAGGCGTTGACGGTGATGCCGGGGGTGAGCGTGAAGCCCAGATTATAGGTCGGTTCGGCGATGGTGAAGCTGCTGGCATGGCTGATCGGATCGACCGCCAGATCGAAGCGCTGTCCGGGCCGGGTGATGTGCATTTGCGTTCCTGCCAGATTATCGGTCAGCAGCATCTCCAGCCGGTCCGAAGTCAGCCCCAGCTTGACGGAGGGATGGATCCTGGCGCCCACGAACCAGAAATTGGCGCGTCCTCCGATCAGGTCTATGTTGCGGAACACCTGCTCGGCCGATGGCGGTGAGGCCTGACCGGGTGCCGGGGGCGCGAACTGGCCGTTGGTGAAGGGCGAGGGCAGGCCATCTGTGAAATCATGCGTCACCGAAAAACCGACCGAGCCGGTTCCCATCGCCGGAACCTTGTAGCCAAAGCCCGCCCTGGCACCCACTTCGGCGACCAGTTCCTGACCGTTGAACAGTTGGTCGGCGGGCAGGGCGGTTGAGCTGAAATCGGCAGCGGAGCCGTTTACCGGCGCGATCGTGGCGGTGAAATGCGCCTGCTCGTTATTGCCGGTGCGATTGTAGCTGTAGGTGCCGCCAACCTCGATCGGCAGGCGCAGGCCAAAGCCGTAATCGAAGCCGGCATTCATTTCGACGTAATAGGTCTTCTTGCAACTGACCACGCACCAGTTGATCGTGACCGACACGCGCTTGCGCCATTCGTGCGAGCGATTGACGGTGAATCCGGTGAGGAAGATGCGGTCGGGAATGGCATGTTCGGCGTCGACGACCTCGATCGGCTGCGGCAGGAAGAAATCGCGCGCGGCCACGCCGGGAGTGGCGATGGTGAAACCTGGCCGTTGCAGGAAGATCGGTCTCATCTGTTCGGCAGACGGCACAAACATGGTCTCTTCAAGTTGGATCACGGCAGTGTTGACGAGTTCGGCCTCCAGCTCCTCATCGGTGAGCCTGGCATAGCGCGCTGCATCTTCCGCGCCGATCTCGCGCTCAATCGTGGCCCGCTGCGCCGGGTCGCGCAGCATGGCGCGCAGGCTGGCCATATCGGTGGCGATCTCCGCGGCTTCGGCCTCCCGTCTTGCCCCAAGCGTCCTGTTCCCGAGCGGGATAGTTGTCCCGGAAACATAGCGCGCGCTGGCCGGATTGGCGCGGGCGGCTGTGCGTTCCTGCTCGCTCATGCGCGTGAAGCAGGATGCCCCTGCGCGCGCCAGTTCTTGCCTGTTGCGGCTGTCGGAGCAGGAGCGCGGCAGCATCCGATAGGTCAGGAACTGGCGGATGATCAGGCCACCGCTGGCTTCCATGACGTCCATGCTGTCATGCACATCCGTCACCAGTGCGCTGCGCTGCCTGAGGCGGCTGGCCAGATTTACCGGCGCATCGGGATTTTGCAGCACGGGGCGCATATTCGCCCGCACCGGGCCGATCTGGATTTCCGGATTGCGCCGCAGCTCCTCGACCGAGAAGGATCGCCTGATTTCGAGCGACCTGATCAGATCGCCTGTTGTACCGGCCTTCAGTGTGACCGATTCCGGATCGTCATAGCTTTCCACATCTGCTGGCGGAACAATCTGGGTCGCTGGCGCCTCGATCTGAAGTTCAGGGCGCAAGACGGGCCGCAGTGTCGGCCGGGTCTCCAGTTGCTGAGCCGATACCCCGCTCGCTGCTCCGGCTATGGCCATGCTGATTGCGGCAGCTGTGTACCTGGAAAACCGCAGCGTCATGGCACCTCCTCACCAGGCCCGTCTGGTATGACACCTGATGGAAGCAGTGGGCCACACTTGGACCGTGGAGGCATTGATTTTTGTCAAGGTTGGGGCTGTCCGCATGGTGCGCTGCCGCCCAATCAGGAAAGCGCCAATCAGGCGCTTGGCTCAAGGCGTTTCGTTGGAATCGTGCAGCCCGGTCTGCATGGCTTCGTAGAAGCCGCCCACTTCGGTTCCCAGCGAGGATATCCCGCCGACGACTGTCATGGCGATAAGCGAGGCGATCAGGCCATATTCGATACCTGTCGTGCCGTCCGTATTTGCGCATAGCGCGGCCAGAGTGTTGAACATCATGTTTCCCCATGTCTCCGCACCGACTCGGGTCTTCGAAACAGAGCCGGTGCAGTTACCATGTGTGCGCCAGATGCGGTTACGGCGGTGCTACCAGTTGGCCTTAAGGTGAAATTAGCTATGTCCGGCAAGCCCGTGCCAATATGTGTGGCACATCCGTGGCGGGGACCGTCAGGCGCGCGTGCGAGGTCATGGGCAGGCCATGGCGCAGGCTCAAGTGGGCGAAGGGGCAGGCTCCGCCTCGGTCTCATTGACGGCCTCGTCGATGGACGTCTCTATGTTCTGGTAATGGGTGGTCACTTCGCCGCCAAGCGAGGAAAATGTGCCTGCCAGCGCAACCGCGATCAGCGCTGCGATCAGCGCATATTCGATGGAGGTCGCGCCAGCCTGATCGGCCAGCAAATGCCGGTTCTTGCTGCATTGCATGTCTGTTTCCCCTGGTCCCGGCGACAGAATGGTCTGCCGCGTGAGAAGCCATAGGGGACGGGGCTTCCAGATATGGCTGATGCGCCCCTAGGGGTGAACCCCTAGAGGCAGCATGTCAGAGGCAGCAGCTCAGCGCAGGAAACAGTGCGGGGCCAGTGCAGGGCCATTGCGAGGCCTCTCAGGGCTTGACCGCGCTGACCAGCGAGTAATAGCCGCCGCCGGTGCGGGTGGCCTGCACATTGGTGAAGCCCGCGCTTTCCAGGATGGCGCGGAATTCGGGCAGCGAATATTGCTTGCCCAGCGTGCCCACCAGCATCATCAGGCTGAACGCGGCGGCTTGCCAGGGACCGGCCCCGTCATCATCCATAAGCACTTCGGAAAGCAGGATTTTTCCGCCCGATGGCAGCGCGTCAAAGCTCTTCTTGGCGAGCAGGCGATTGGTCTCTTCCGACCAGTCGTGGAACACGTTGGCAAAGAAGTGCGCACTGTGTCCGGTCGGCCATTCCTGCTCGAACATGTTCACACCGGCGGTGGAAACACGCCCGGTAAGGCCGGCTTCCTCCACGAATTTATGCGCCTCGGCGCACATTTCCTTGAGATCGAGCAGCGTCACCTTGATCCGTGGATTGGCCTTGGCGATCTCGATCCCGTAGACACCCGATCCGCAGCCAACATCCATCAGGCTGTCCAGCTCGGCGAACAGCTGCTGCGATGCCGCACCGCGCGCCGGAGCCATTGAATGGGCGTGCATGAAGATGGCGATCCGCTCAGCCACTTCCTGGCTCATCGTTCCGCGTTCCCATTCCGGCCCGCCAGAGACGTTGCCCACGGGACGCTTGCCGGTCTTCAGGGTCTCCAGCAATTGTGCGTGGAGCGGGTTGGTTTCGCGAAAGCGGAACAGGAAACCGCCCCAGTATCCGACCGCGTCGGGATGGAGCCAGGTGCGGGCAGCGGGCGTGGCAGCCCATTTGCCGTCGCGCTTTTCCACCAGATCGCACGCGGCCAGCGCGCCCAGATGGATGCCAAGCGCACGCTCGTCCACCTTCAGTTCGGCAGCGAGATCGGCAGTGTTCATGGGGGTATTGCCCAATGCGCGAAACGTCCCCACTTCATCGGCCACGGTCGCCACTGGCAGACGAAACTGTGATTCCCACATATCCCAGATTGCACGGTCATCCGCGCTTGGTGGCAAAGGCCCCATCGAATCCCTCCCTCATTGTTTTCAGTGATGGAGGTTAGTGCGCAAGCTTGCAGTTCGCCAGTGCCTCATGGCATATTCCTAACGAACGTTACAAAACAGATGGGGAGAGGCCCGATGGCCACCGCAGCATTGGACAATATCGAGGATAATGCACGCCAGGTTCGCGCCATGATGCGTTATGTCGATGAGGGCGATTTCGTCACCCGCCGCTATGTCAGCCAGGGGGCGGAGATCAACACCGGCACCTATTCGGACCATGAGATCACCATCCGTGACGGCATGCCGATCCGTGACCATTTCGATCTCGATACGCATGGCTTCATGATTACCAAATGCCCGTCTGCCGTCACCGATTTTCATGACAAGGCGATGGTCGATGCGCTGTATGAAAAGGAGGTCGAATGCGATGTGATGCGCCTGACCGGTGCCGACAAATGCGTGGCGCGCGGCTGGATGATCCGCACCAGCGCCGATCTTTCAGCCAGGGCAAAGCAGAAGGCGCAGAATTATCAGCATCAGGGCGGCATCCAGCCACCTGCGGGTGAGGCGCATGTCGATACCAATACCAACACCGCGCGGCGCATGGCAGAGGCGACCTACAAGCAGCATTTCCCCGATGGCCCCGGCTTCAAGCGCTTTCTGGTCACCAGCTACTGGCGCACCTTTTCGCCTCCGCCGCAGGACGTGCCGCTGGCGGTGTGCGACGGGCGCACCAGCTTTGGCGGGGAAGAGAAGAGCAACACGCTGTTCATTGTCGATGAATTCCCCACCGGCGATGATCTGGTCAAGCCGATTGAGGGTGAGGAGGACATCCTCGCCGCGACGATCTTCTCCTATCATCACGGCCACCGCTGGTGGTATTTTCAAGGGATGCAGGCCGATGACGTGCTGCTGTTCAAATTCCATGACAGCGATCATGACCGCACCTGGCGTTGCCCGCACTCCGCCTTCATCGACAGCAGCGCGGTGAACCCGCATATTCGCGAAAGCATCGAATGCCGCAGCGTGGCCTTCTGGGAGTAGATCGGCGGATCTGAAAGCTTCTGGCCAATAGCTTCTGGCCAAAAGCTTCTGGAGCAACCCGTTCAGGCCGGCATGGGCTGCACTTCCGGGGGCGGTGACGGCCTTGGCATGCGCAGCAGGGCGAAGCTGATTGCTGCCAGCGTGAAGATCACCGCCGCACCTGTCAGCGTGCGCACATGGTCTTCAATGCCGCCCAGCCAGGCGAAGGTCCACGCGCCGATCGCCACCGGGAAGTTGGCGATCGAATTGTAGATGGTGAACTGCGTGGCCGACGCGCGCTTGTCGGACAATTGCATGCGCAGCGGGTTGGTCGTGATGCTGGAAAGGATCGTCAGCAGCGCCCAGCATGCGGTCAGGGCGATGAAGAACGGCCGTTGTGCCCATACAGGCTGCGCCGTCATCAGGACCAACACCAGGCCGATATTGAGCGCGCACACCAGCACAACAGACCAGCGCGCACCCAGCTTCAGCGTCAGCGCGCTGCCCAGACCCAGAGCGATAATGGCGCAGATCAGCTCCAGTGTGGACACCATCGAGGTGTAATACTCGGTACTCATCGCCAGGAATGTCACGGCCAGCAGCGGCCACATCGGGATCAGCATGCCCTCGGCAACGCGCAGCAGGCTCTGGCTGATCACGAACCACAGGCTGGCGCCGCGCAGCAGCGATTTGAGCGTCACCCAGATCAGTCCATCCCATCCCAGCCATTTGCTGGTCTGCACGGCCAGTGTGGCGGCGGAGGCCTGCCCCTCGCTCCACGGAAAGCGCTTTTCGCCCGGATGCTCGCGGATCATCACGGCATAGAGGGTTGGGGCGAGCAGCACCGGGATGAACAGCAGGAAGGTGATTGCCGGACCCAGCGTGACCAGCCCGATGCCGCTGGATACCGCAGCCAGCGCACGCCCGATGAATTGACCGCCAAACATGAAGGAGCTGGCAGTACCCTGTTCCTCCTCGGGCAGCAGGTCCACGGCCAGCCCGTCCACCGCCACATCCTGCGTGGCCGCGCCGGCCATCACCAGGAATGTGACCATGATCAGCGCATCGATGTCTTGCGGGCCGGGAGCCAGCACGGCGGCGCCGACAAATCCGCCGGACATCAGCAATTGGGCAAATATCAGCCATCCGCGCCTGCGCCCCATGGGCAGGTAGGAATAGCGGTCCATCAGCGCGGCAACGGCGAACTTCCAGCTCCACGGCAGATAGGCAACGCCAACCAGCGTGGCGACATTGGCGCTGGATCCGCCATTTGCCGCCACCCAGGCAGGAATGGCGACGATGGTCAGGCCCACCGGCAGTCCCTGGCCGAAATAGAAAAAGAAGAAGGTAAACAGCCGCAACAGGCGGTTTTCTGACAGGACGAGTCCCTTGCGGCCAGTTCCCGTGCTCATCGCCCCGTACACATAGAATGTCCTCCCCCAAGGACGCGCCACCTGACGGTGGTCTGCAAGCCGCGAGTATGGATTGGTTTGAGGCAGAGTCCAGATGTGACACGGCCCAAAAGTGCCCGCGGCGGATTTTATCCGCGATCCACATGACTGACTTCACTTGGCGTTCAGTAAAGCGCTGGCTATAGGCGCTTGTCATGAGGCATTCTTACACCAAGACAGTATCGCTGGCCGCCGTGGCGCTGGCTCTTTCGGCTTGCTCCGGCATGGGCGGCGGCTCTGGCCCGCGTGAGACGGCTTATGTCGCGCGCGACGTGGAATCGCTCTACTCGGCGGCAAAGGGCCGGCTGGACCGCGGGGACCTGCGTGTCGCCGCCGCGCTGTTTGACGAGGTGGAGCGCCAGCATCCCTATTCACCCTGGGCGCGCCGTGCCCAGTTGATGAGCGCGTTCGCTTATTATGCCGGCCGCAGTTACAATCAGGCGATCCAGTCAGCCACGCGCTTCCTGTCGATCCACCCGGGTAACCGCGATGCGCCCTATGCCTATTACCTGATCGGCATTTCCTATTACGAACAGATCAGCGATGTGGAGCGCGATCAGGCGATTACCCGTCAGGCCCTGCGCGCGCTGAACGAAGTGGTCCGCCGCTATCCGCGCAGCGATTATGCCGCCGATGCGCGGCTGAAGATCGATCTGGTGAACGATCACCTTGCGGGCAAGGAAATGGAAGTTGGCCGCTTCTACGAACGCACCGGCCAATGGCTGGCAGCGCAACTGCACTTTGAAAAGGTGGTGGAAACCTACCAGACCACCAGCCACACGCCTGAGGCGCTGTATCGCCTCACGGAAACCAGCCTGGCGCTGGGTATCCCCGAGGAAGCACAGCGCTATGCCGCCGTGCTGGGGGCCAACTATCCGGGCAACGAATGGTATGAAAAGGCCTTCGAACTGATCGAGAAGCACGGACCGGAAGTCGGCCTGGGCGGCTGATAGCCGACCAGTGCGGCGCTGTTCAGGTGCCGTAACAGGTTTCGCTCACCGCAATCCGGTTGGCTTCCAGCAATTGCGTCAGTTCGGGCAGGTGCATCGACCGCGCCAGCATGATTCCCGCCAGTCCATCATGCGCCCAGCGGATGGTTCCGGGTAGTTCCTTTCCGCACGATGTCATCACCGTCACTTCGTCGCCCGGCTGATATGTGCGGCGCCCCAGATTGCTGATCCGCGCACCTTGCTGCGACAGTTCGATCAGCAGGCCGCGTGCGGGCTTGCGTCCAGGTATGACCACTTCCACCGGCAGGCGCAGGGCATAGCGCTTATGTGCTCTGATCGTCAGGACAGACATGGTTTGCGCGAATCCCCTCTGCTGGCCGCACCGGGGCCGATGCCTGATTGAGCCAGCTATTGGTTAAGATTCTCTGGAGCATCCACCGTCACGATGGCGGCGGTCATTGCGATTTGGCCATGTGCGCCTTATTGACTGCAACCAGCCATGCTGACCTCGCTTGCGATCCGAAATATCGTCCTGATCGAGGCGCTTGACCTGTCTTTCGGGCCGGGGTTGGGCGTGCTCACGGGCGAAACCGGCGCGGGCAAATCCATTCTGCTCGATGCGCTGGGTCTGGTGCTGGGTAATCGCGCCGACAATGCGCTGGTGCGCGCCGGAACGGACAAGGCCAGCGTTACCGCCACTTTCGAATTTGCCGCCCTGCCTGCACCCGTGCGCGATGCGCTTGACGAGGCGGAGGTTGAGCTGGAGCCGGGTGAGCCGCTGATCATCCGCCGCAGCCTGAAGGCCGATGGCGGGTCCAAGGCCTTCGTCAACGATCAGGGCGTGGGCATTGCCCTGCTGCGAAGCCTGGCACCTGCGCTGGTGGAACTGCACGGCCAGCATGATGACCGCGGCCTCGTCAATCCGCGCGGCCACCGCGCCTTGCTCGATCGCTACGCCGGGGATGACGTGGCGGGCGTGGCCGCCGCCCATGCCGCATGGCGCAGCGCTGATGGCCTTCTGACGCAGGCCCGCGCGGACATTGCCCAGGCGCTGGCGGACCGGGACCTGCTGCTGGCCCATCTGGCGGAACTGACCGCGATCGAACCGCAGGAGGGCGAGGAAACCACTCTCGCCAATGCCCGCGCCGATATGCAGAAGGGGGAGAAGCTGTCCGGCGATCTGGAAGAGCTGCGTTTGTTCTGGGACGGGTCGGATTCAGCGCTCGCCCAGATGCGCAGCGCCGCCCGGCGGCTGGACCGGATCGCCCCCGAACACGCGCTGCTGAAGCAGGCGCTCGACAGCCTTGACCGTGCCGTGATCGAGGCAAGCGAGGCGGAGCAGTCGTTGCAGGCCGCTGCCGAGGCGATGCAGCACGATCCCGCCGAACTGGACCGGATAGAGACGCGCCTGTTCGAACTGCGCGCGCTGGCCCGCAAGCATGGCTGCCAGGTCGATGACCTGCCCGCCACCATGATCGACCTGCGCGCCCGGCTCGATGCCATTGAGAATGGCGAGGCCGATCTCGCCAAGCTGGAAAAAGCCGCCGAAACGGCGCGGCAGAATTACATCGCACAGGCCGAAGCGCTGCACGCCACGCGGGTGTCTGCGGCCATGCAGCTGGATGAGGCGGTGGCGGGCGAGCTGGCTCCGCTCAAGCTGGATGCCGCGCGCTTCCGCACCGCCGTGACCCAGCTGGAAGAGGAGAAGTGGGGCGCGCACGGCATGGACAGCGTGGAATTCCTCATTGCCACAAACCCCGGCGCCGATTTCGCCCCTCTCAACAAGATCGCTTCGGGCGGCGAGCTGTCACGCTTCATCCTGGCGCTGAAAGTGGCGCTGGCGGAGCAGGGCGGGGCGGCCACGGTGATATTCGACGAGATTGATCGCGGCGTGGGCGGGGCGGTTGCCAGCGCCATTGGCGAGCGGCTGGCGCGGCTGGCCGGCGGCGTGGATGGCGGCGGGCAATTGCTGGCGGTCACGCACAGCCCGCAGGTCGCCGCGCGCGGCGGCACGCATTATCTGATCGCCAAATCGTCCGAAGGCACGGTAACAAAGACCTCGGTCGTCCTGCTCGATGCGCTGGGCCGCAAGGAAGAGATTGCGCGCATGCTATCGGGCGCAGAGATTACCGATGAAGCCCGCGCGCAGGCGGACAGATTGCTGGAGGGTGTGTGATGAACAGGTTGCTGACCACAGGCGCGGTGCTGCTTCTGGCATCGTGTGCCGTTCCGGAAGATCCGGTGCCAACGCCGGACAATGGCCTGCCCTCGCTCGCCGCGGACCGCTCGCAGCCCCAGCTGGCGCTGATGGATCATATTCTCGGCAATTATTTCGCCAGCGATGTGCCGCTGCGTCCCACGATCTGCGCCAGCACGCATGACGGGCGCTCCGAAGTGGCGCTGGCGCCTGAGGCGGAACTGGCGCTGATGACGCGCTATGAGGCGCTGGCTCCGTTTGCGCGCTGCGCGTCTATCGATGGCGTGTGGCAGGACAGCGAAACGGGCGGACCGGCGATGGTGTTCACCATCCACAGCTTCTCCTGCCCCGACGCTGACCATTGCAGCGGCTTTGGCGGCTATGTCGCCGGCCAGACCAATTCGATGAGCGTCCAGTACACGATGGCGTTTGCGGATGGTGGCTGGACCTTCACCCGTGATCCGCGGTTGATTGGTGAGAGCTAGTCGTCCTTTTGCGCCAGGTAGATCAGCGCCAGCATGTTGATCGCACCATAGACCCAGCTGCCGTGATCGGGACCTGCACCGGCCGGCATCTGCCACGCCTGATATCCGGCGATGGCGATGACCTGGAACAGCCCCCACCAGTTGGCGATGGCACAACCATGACCGATCTTGGCAAATCGCTTGGCGCTTTCGAAACCCGTTGAATCGGCTCCGCGCGCAGACCACAGCTTCCATGCACCCCAGACCAGCATGACACCCGCAGCCAGCTCCAGCGCGAAGACCAGCGCCATGGCCAGGACGATCAGCGGCGATGGCGGTACCGGCAGCAGCGTTACCGGATAAGCCTCCTGGTCGGAATGGCTGGTTATATAGACGAAGAATTCATAGGCCGGGCCGATATTGGCAAGGTTGTGGACCAGGTATGCCAGGGCCATCAATCCGGCGATAAGCGAAAACAGAGCCTTCAAGCTGCGGTCGATCATGCTAATTCCCCCTCCAGCGCAAATTACCATG
Organism: Alteraurantiacibacter aestuarii; assembly: GCF_009827405.1. Lineage (GTDB taxonomy): Bacteria > Pseudomonadota > Alphaproteobacteria > Sphingomonadales > Sphingomonadaceae > Alteraurantiacibacter > Alteraurantiacibacter aestuarii. The sequence goes on along the minus strand of NZ_WTYY01000002.1, from coordinate 25,277 downwards.
ATTTGCGCGGATCATAAAATCGCGCAGGAAAAGTGCATGGCCGACATCACAGAAGCCGAAGCTGCCAATGAGCTGATGCGGCTGGCGAAGCAGATTGCGCATCACAACAGGCTCTATCACGCCAAGGACGATCCGGAGATTTCGGATCCGGAATTCGATGCGCTGGTGCGCCGCAATGCGGAGCTGGAGGCGCAGTTCCCGCAGCTGATCCGCGAGGATTCGCCCAGCAAGGTGGTGGGCTTTGAAATCGCCGCCTCGCCGCTGTCCAAGGTGCAGCATGAAGTCCGCATGATGAGCCTCGACAACGCCTTCTCCGATGAGGAGGTGATGGACTTCGTCGCCCGCGTCCGGCGCTTCCTCGCTCTGGCCGAGGATGAGCCTGTGGTGATGACTGCGGAGGACAAGATTGACGGCCTGTCCTGTTCGCTGCGTTACGAGAAAGGCGCACTGGTTCTGGCCGCCACGCGCGGCGATGGGCAGGTGGGTGAAAACGTCACCGGCAATGTCGCGCATATCGCCGATATCCCGCAAATGCTGCGCGGCAATGTGCCCGATGTGTTTGAAGTGCGCGGCGAAGTTTACATGTCGAAACAGGACTTTACCGCACTTAATGCCAGCCAGGCAGAGGCAGGCGACAAGCTCTTTGCCAATCCGCGCAATGCTGCGGCGGGATCGCTGCGGCAGAAGGATGCCAGCGTCACGGCAAGGCGCAACCTGCGCTTCTGGGCGCATGGCTGGGGCGCGGCGAGCGAACTGCCCGGCGACACGCAGATGGCGGTGATGCAGCGCATGGCCGAATGGGGCATGCCCATCTCTCCCGATCTGGTCCTGTGCCATTCGGTGGAAGAAATGCTGCAGCAATACCGCAGCATTCATCAGCGCCGCGACGCTCTGGATTACGAGATCGACGGTGTGGTCTACAAGGTCAACCGGCTCGACTGGCAGAAGCGGCTGGGCTTTGTGGCCAAGGCCCCGCGCTGGGCGATGGCGCACAAATTCCCGGCAGAGCGCGCGGAAACCACGCTGCTGGCAATCGACATCCAGGTTGGCCGTACAGGCAAATTGACACCGGTTGGCAGGCTTGCTCCGGTGCTGGTGGGCGGCGTCACCGTCACCAATGTCACCCTGCATAACCGGGACGAGATCGCCCGGCTGGGTGTGCGGCCGGGTGACCGGGTTGTTGTGCAGCGGGCGGGCGATGTGATCCCGCAGGTGGTCGATAATCTCACCCGCGATGCCGACCGTCCGCCGTTCCACTTTCCCGATCACTGTCCCGAATGCGGCAGCGAGGCGGTGGCCGAGGAGGGCGAGGTCGATGTGCGCTGCACCGCTGGCCTGATCTGCCCGGCACAGCGCACCGAACGGCTAAAGCATTTCGTCAGCCGCGTTGCGCTCGACATTGACGGGCTGGGCGACAAGACCATCGACCAGTTCTTCGCGCTCGGCTGGCTCAAAAGCCCCGCGGATATCTTTGCCCTGCGCGATCGTGAGGCAGAGATCCTGGCGCTGGACGGGTGGCAGGAAAAGTCGGTCGAGAACCTGCTCGCCAGTATCGAGGCCAAGCGCCGCCCCGATGCCGCGCGGCTGCTGTTCGGACTGGGCATTCGCCATGTGGGGGCGGTGACCGCGCGCGACCTGATGAAGAATTTTCACGAGCTGCCCGCTCTGCGGGACGCTGCCGAAAAAGCCCGCGCGGGCGATGAGGATGCGGCCGCCGCGCTGTCCTCCATCGATGGCGTGGGTCCGGTGGTGGTGGAGGCGCTGGGGGACTTCTTCCACGAGGAGCACAATGTCGCCGTGTGGGAAGACCTGCTGAGCGAGCTGGACGTGCCGCGCTATGAAGTTGAAACTCTCGACAGCCCCGTCTCCGGCAAGACGGTGGTGTTCACCGGCAAGCTGGAAACGATGAGCCGCGACGAGGCCAAGGCGCAGGCAGAAAGGCTGGGTGCCAAGGCCGCCGGGACCGTCAGCGCCAAGACCGATCTGGTGGTGGCTGGCCCCGGTGCGGGCAGCAAGCTGAAGAAGGCTGCCGAGCTTGGGATAGAGGTGATTGACGAGGCAGGCTGGGCGGCCATCGTGGCGGCGGCGGGGTAGGGCGGCGCGCCGGTCAGGTGAAGGCGTCCTCCTTGTCGAAAACCTCCTCCACCGTCAGCCCGAAGGCATGGGCGATGCGGAACGCCAGCGGCAGGGACGGGTCGAACTTGCCGTTCTCTATCGAATTGACCGAATTGCGCGACACGCCCACCTGATCGGCCAGTTCGGCCTGGCTCCAGCCTTTTTCTGCGCGCAGCAGGCGGATGGAGTTCTTCACCGTTTGGTCCACTTCCAGATAGAGGCAAGCGCGGATTTGGCGCCCAGCTGGATGACCATTGCCGTGCACAGTCCCATCAGGAAGGTCTTGCTGGGGCGGACCATGGCGACGCCGCTGCCGTTCTCCACGGCATTGGCGAGATGCGCGACAGCGCTTTGCATCGGGGTGACGAACAGCAGTAGCATCATGACAATGCCCAGCACCGTCACCGCCCAGCGGGCGCCGAAACTGGCGCTGGCGAGTTCCAGCTCATCCAGCTGCTTTTCCTTGCGCGCTTCGCGGCTGATGTTGAGCGCGAGAGCGACTGCCACCAGAGCGATCAGCAGGACGCTGTGAACGCCCGGCGTGAATGCCCGCTGGTTGATCATCACCGCGACGAAACCGATCATCGAGGCGAGGAACGCAATATCCACCGCCGCGCCCTTTTTTGTAATCTTGCTTGCCATGTGACTGCGCCCTTCATGCGAATCAATTTGCCAAGCACACTTGTCGCAATGAAAAGCTAGCTTGTCAAATCTTATACGCTGGAGGCGCTAGTCCTTGCCCGCGCCGCTCTCACCCTGATCGTCATCGCCCAGATCCTTGCGGCGCTGGATTTCCTCAACCGAATCGGACTTTCCGGGGTCGAAAATGGTCATGAAGGCGAGGCCCATGCCCATCATGATGCCGCCCGCAGTGCCCTTGCGCCGGGACTTGCCTTGGGCCTTGCGACTGGCGCGCAACAGGCGTGGCAACAGCGCCAGCAGAGTGCCGAGAACCAGAATTGCGAGCAGCCATTCCATCCCTGTCAGGTGGGGGCCGTTTCCGGCATTCCAAGCGCGCATGCACCCGTGCTAGAGCCGTCACAGGGGAATTGCAGGGGGATTGATGGACAGCACACGGCAGCACAGCAGCGTTGAAGGTGCAGGCTTTGAAGACGCCACCTATCGCAAGATCGCGCTCAAACTGCTGCCGATCCTGTTCGCGGGCTATTTCCTTGCCATTCTGGACCGGGTGAATGTCGGCTTTGCCAAATTGCAGATGGCCAGCGATCTGGCGCTGTCCGATGCCGTATATGGCTTTGGCGCGGGCATATTCTTTATCGGTTATTTCCTGTTCGAACTGCCCAGCAACCTGATCCTGTCCAAGGTCGGCGCACGGGCGTGGATCGCGCGGATCATGGTGACATGGGGGCTGCTGTCTGTCTGTTTCATGTTCACCGGCTCTGTCGGCTGGGGCGGAATCTCCGCCTGGTTCGGCACCAGCGATGCAGAGTTCACCTTCTACCTGCTGCGCTTCACCCTTGGCATTGCCGAGGCGGGCTTCTTTCCCGGCGTGATCCTCTACCTCACCTTCTGGTTCCCCGCTGCGCGGCGTGCGCATGTGGTGGCGCTGTTCCTGATCGCGATCCCGATGGCGAGCGCGGTCGGCTCCCCCATATCCGGGCTGATCCTGCAATTTGCCGATGGCATGGGAAACCTGCGCGGGTGGCAGTGGCTGTTCCTGATAGAGGGCATTCCCGCCGTGCTGCTGGGCCTTGCGGTGCTGAAAGTCCTGCCCAACGGCCCGCGCGATGCCGCCTGGCTGGCCGATCAGGAACGCGACCTGGTGGAGAGCCAGCTTGCCGCGGATGAAGTGCGCAAGCACGCCGTGGGTATGCGCCATGACTTCTCCGCCATCTTCCTCGACTGGCGCATCTGGGCGCTGGCGCTGGCGGATTTCTCGCGCGGTATCATCAACAATGCGCTCAACTTCTGGATGCCCACGCTGGTGCAGGAGATCGGCATAGACCGCGCCAACTTCCTGAAAGTGGGGCTGGTCAGCGCCATCCCCTGGTCAATTGCCGCGGTGGCGATGGTGATCGTGGCGCGCAATTCGGACCGCACGGGAGAGCGCCGCTGGCATGCCACCGCGTCGCTGCTGGTATCAATGATCGGCCTGCTGATGCTGGCATTCGGCGGCGGATCGGTCGTCGTTTCGATCCTTGCGCTCACGCTGGTGGCATCGGGGGCGATGGCGTGGCTGGCGGTGTTCTGGACCATTCCCACCGCCTTCCTTTCCGGCGTGGCGGCGGCAGGCGGGATTGCCTGGATCAACGCGCTTTCACAACTGGGCGGCTTTGTCGGACCAGACATGCTGGGCCGCATTCGCGAGGGGAATGATGGCGACGGAACTTTGGCGTTCCTGGTCATGGCCGGCATTGCGATAATCGGCGCCGCGCTGACATTCGTGCTGGCAAAACAGGCTGAGGGCGCTAAATCGCCCACGTAATGAAGGCGCAAGGCAAAGGCTGGCGTAAGATGCCCTGGGGGCTGCTGATCGTGGCGGCGCTGATGCTGCGCGTGCTGGTTCCGCAGGGCTATATGCTGGAGCAGGATGGCTCCGGCGGTATCCAGGTCAGCCTGTGCAACGCCGATGGCACATGGGTGATCCCCATGAAGGATGGCCATCCCGGTGACGATGGGCAGGATGAAGGCCGCCAGGCCTGCGCCTTTGCCGGTCACTCATCCCCCGCCACACCGCCGGATGATGCCGTCAGCCTGCCGCTGCCGCAACTGGCGCTGGCCCCTTACGATGCCGTGCGCGAACGGGCCTTGTCGCCCACGTCGCCGCGCATTCTGCCGCCTGCAAGGGCACCCCCCACACTCGTCTGAACCTGCCCTGCTGCCATTTGCGATGCGCCCTCAACCGGGCGCTGGCAGCGTCTATTGTGCTTTTTCATGACGAGATATGACCATGACTTTTCGAAACGATTTGCTGTGCGCGGCAGCCGCTGCGCCTTTCGCCCTTTGCGCTGTTGCCCTGTCCCCCCTGCCACTGTTCGCGCAGGATAATGCGCCTGCCGATGCTGACATTCTGACCGATGTCATCGTCGTCACCGCCACCGGCAGTAATCAGGATACGGACCAGATTGAAGCGCCCCGCCAGATCGCCCTTCCGGCAGATGCGGTGGCTGTTGCCGCCCGCGCGCCCGGCGCGGCGGTGATTGGCAATGGCGCACTGTCCGGCCAGCTGTCCTACCGCGGCCTGTTCGGGGAGCGTGTGCTGGGCCGCGTGAACGGCCAGCGCTTTGCATCGGGCGGACCCAATGCGATGGACCCGCCGCTGCACTATGCGCCCTCCATCCTGGTGGACCGGATCGAGATCGCGCGCGGCGTCGCGTCGGTCTCCCAGGGCCCGAGCCTGGCGGGCGCGGTCAACGCCCAGCTGGTGCAGGTGCCGTATTCGGCTGGACCAGATGCCCGGCTTACCGGCTCTCTGGCGGCGCAATATCGCAGCGTGGACAACAGCTATGCGCTTGGCGGCACTGTCGGCATTTCCACGCAGAACTGGCGCCTTGGCGTCATCGCCAGCCGGGAGGAAGGCGATGACTATGAATTTCCGGGCGGAACCGCCGCAGACACCGCGTTCGAGCGCAATCTGTATGGCGTGAACGGCGGGTTCAAACTGGGCGAGGGTGAGGTGTTCGCCGAATATCGCCGCAGCGAAACCGACCCCAGCGGCAACCCGTCCTTCGCGATGGACATCATCTATTTCAACACCGATTTCATGCAGGCGGGATATCGCGGTGAAGTGGCCGATGATGTCAGCCTGAACCTGCGGATCGGCCATGTCGCCGTGCGTCATCTGATGGACAACCAGACCCTGCGCAGTCCCGCGCCGTCCGCGATGATGGCGCGCGCGACCTTTGCCGATGCGGACAGCACGACGGGAGAGGCAAGCCTGCGCTTTGGCAGTGACAACCGCAACGTCACCATCGGCGCGGATTTTGAGCTGGTCGACAAATTCGTCCAGATCACCAATCCGAACAATGCGGACTTCTACCTCGATGCGCAGGCGGACCTTGCCGCGGACCGCTTTGGCGGCTTTGTCCAGCTTCGCGGGGGCGTGGGGAACGCGGAGTTCGAACTGGGCACAAGGCTGGATCGCACGACGCAGGATGCGGGCATTCCCGGTGTGGGCAGCGCGGTGCCGATGGGGCCGCGCAATCTGGCTGCGGCCTTTGCCGCCACGCCCCGCGAAGCCTCTGACACGACTGTGGATGTGGTGCTGCGCGGCTGGGTGCCGGGCGAAGTCGTCACGCCGCGTTTCACACTGGCGCGCAAGCAGCGCGTGCCCAGCCTGCTGGAACGCTTCGCATGGCTGCCGACAGAGGCGAGCTATGGTCTGGCCGATGGCAATATCTACGTCGGCAATCAGGCGCTTGAGCCAGAGACAGCCTATATCGCCGAGGCCGGGGTCGATATCGACAGCGGCACCGTGTCACTGCGCCCGACGATCTTCTATCGCCGGGTCGACAATTACATTCAGGGCACGCCGTTCGATGCCACGCCGGGCGTGGTCGATAGTCCGGTCGAGATGGTCGCCGCCATGAACGGCGATGCCACGCCGCTGATGTTCCGCAATGTCGATGCGGAACTGTACGGGATGGACCTCGATTTCCGCGCTGACCTGACCGCCAGCTTTGCGCTGGAAGGCACGGCCAGCTGGGTGCGGGGCAAGCGCCGGGACATCGCGGACAATCTCTACCGCGTACCGCCGTCCAACCTGCGTCTGGCCGCGATCTGGCAGCAGGACAGGTGGTCCGCCGGTGCAGAGATGGTGGCGGCTGCGGCCCAGCACGATGTCTCGGCCACCAACAGCGAAGCGCCGAGCAGCGGCTATGCGGTCTTCAACCTGTTTGGCGGGATGCAGGTCACGCCTGACATTGCCATCAATGCCGGGATCGAGAACCTGTTCGACAAGCTCTATCGCCCGCATCTTTCGGGCCTGAACCGCGTCGGTGCATCGGATGTACTGGTTGGTGAGAAGCTGCCGGGGGCAGGGCGCGGCGTGTGGGTCAGGGCCAATCTGAGCTTCTGATCCTGCCGCAGCTGGCCGGGCGCAGTTTCAGCATTTGAACCTGCGCCCGGCATGGGCTGTTTGCGGTATTGGAAAGGCCGCGCACAAGGCCTAGGTGCAGGGGACCATGAGCATGGCTCCCCTTATTTCCCGCCGCGTTTCGCGCCGCACATTGATCCGCTCCACCGCGTCGCTTGCCGCGCTGGCGGGCATTCCGATGGCGGGCTGGGCACAAGGCATGGGCGCGGCTCGCAAGGGGTCGGGCGAATTGTCGGGGGAGGACATAAGCCTCTCCATCGGTGACAGTCATTTTGCCACCGGCGGGCGGCAGGGCCATGCGATTGCGGTCAACGGATCGATCCCCGGCCCGCTGATCCGCCTGCGCGAAGGGCAGGACGTGCGCCTGCATGTGACCAATAATCTGGCCGAGGACAGCTCCATCCACTGGCACGGCCTGCTGCTGCCGTTTCAGTATGATGGCGTGCCGGGCGTCAGCTTTCCCGGCATCGCTCCGGGGCAGACGTTCACCTATCAGTTCCCCATCCGCCAGTCGGGCACATACTGGTGGCACTCGCATTCCGGATTGCAGGAACAGAGCGGCCACTACGGCCCGATCGTGATTGAGCCGGCGCATTATCACGGCCCCGCCCATGACCGCGAATATGTGCTGCTGCTGAGCGAATTCACGCCGATGCATCCGCATGACATCATGCGCAAGCTGAAGGTGGGTGAACATTACTTCAACCGCCAGATGCTGACGGCGACCAGCGGTGAAATGTCGGGGGCAGACCGCCGGATGTGGGGCCGGATGCGGATGAACCCGCGCGATATTCTGGACGTTTCAGGCAGCGAATACAGCTATCTCATCAACGGTCACGGCCCGGCGGACGATTTGGAACTGACGTTCCGCCGCGGTGAGCGGGTGCGCCTGCGGGTGATCAACGGCAGCGCCATGACCTTCTTCAACGTCCGCATTCCCGGCGCAGAAATGCTGGTGGTGGCCGCTGACGGGCAGGATGTCGATCCGGTGGCGGTGGAGGAATTCCAGATCGGCGCGGCAGAAACCTATGACGTGATCGTCCAGCCCGCAGATGGCGCGCATGTGCTGGTGGCAGAGGCGATGGACCGCTCCGGTATGGGCGTGGCCACGCTGACCAGCCAGCCGGGCGCGCGGGCGCCAGTGCCGGATTTGCGAGAACCAGTGACGCTGACGATGGCCGACATGGGTATGGGCGCGATGGCGGGTGGTTCGATGGCGGGCATGGATCACGGCGAGGGATCGATGGATCATTCGATGCGCGATCTCTCGCTATTGCCAGACAGTGTCGCCACCGGGCCGGGGGTGGACATGGTCGCTCCCATGTCGGCGGACCGGATGGATTATCCCGGCCTTGGGCTGGACGCCGTATCGCACCGCGTGCTGCGTTATACCGATCTGCGCGCCGCCAGCGCCAACCCGATGCGCGCGCCGGAACGGACGCTGCAGATCCACCTTACCGGCAATATGGAACGCTATATGTGGTCGTTCGACGGACAGCAGTTCACCGCTGTCACCGACGATCCGATCCGCTTCGGCTTTGACGAGCGGGTGCGCGTGACGCTGGTGAATGACACGATGATGGCACATCCGATCCACCTGCACGGCCATTTCTTCGAACTGGTCAATGGCGCGGATGCCACTCACCAGCCCAGAAAACACACGCTGATCGTGCAGCCCGGCAGCAAGGCGACGTTCGACCTGACCGCGAACGAGCCGGGCGACTGGGCCTTCCACTGCCACCTGCTGTATCACATGCACGCAGGGATGATGCAGGTGGTGACGGTGAGGCCGCTGGCATGAGATATCTTCTCGCCCTTCCGCTGCTGGCGCTGGCTGCTCCGCTGGCGGCGCAGGACCACGATCATTCGGCCACGAGCCAGACTGCGCCCGATCAGGCCGAACCGGCACCTGCCCCCAGCGACCATTCCGAGATGGACCACTCGGCCATGGACCATTCCACGATGGACCATTCCACGATGGATCATTCCACGATGGATCATTCCACGATGGACCATTCCACGATGGACCATTCGGCGATGGGCCATGACATGCCGCCAGCCAGCAATAGCGCGCCTCCCGCGCGCGCGCTGGAAGGGCCGCTGCACGCCGCCGATGCCATCTGGGGCGAGGCGGCAATGCGGCCGGCGCGCGAACAAATGGCCATCGAGAACGGCACCTTCCGCACCGCATCGCTGCTGGTCGAACGATTCGAGGCGCGGCTGGGATCTGGCGATGCCTATCTGTGGGACATGCAGGGCTTTATCGGCGGTGATCTGGACCGGCTGGTGATCAAGACCGAAGGCGAGGGCGAGTTTGGCGGCGCGCTGGACGATGCCGAAGTGCAGGCGCTGTGGAGCCATGCCATCACGCCGTTCTTCGATCTGCAAATGGGCGCGCGGTTGGATGTGGAGCCGGACACGCGCAGCCATGCGGTGCTGGGAGTGCAGGGCCTTGCGCCATATATGATCCACCTCGATGCAGCGGCATTCCTGTCAGATCGCGGCGATGTGACCGCGCGGATAGAGGCGGAATATGACCAGAAGATCACCCAGCGAGTGATCCTGCAACCACGCGTGGAAGTGGAACTGGCCGCGCAGGATATTGCCGAGCGCGATATTGGCGCTGGGTTCACCTCGTTCGCGGCGGGCCTGCGCCTGCGCTATGAAATCGTCCGTGAATTTGCGCCTTATGTGGGCGTGGAATGGTCCCGCAAGCTGGGCCGGACAGCCGATATCGCGCGGCTCGGCGGCGATGATCCGTCCGCCACCGCCGTGCTGGTGGGGATCAGGACCTGGTTCTGAGCCCTTGAGGGTCTAATCCTCGAAGAAGCGCTCCGCATGTTCGTAAAACTCGTCATAGGCGGGCCACGGCACATGGCCTTCGCCGTGCTGATACCAGCCTAGCGGATAGGGCATCTGTTCGCGGCTCTCGGGCACCGGCATGCCGAACGGCGGCAGCGATGCGCCGAAAACCTCCCACGCGGGCTGGGCCAGCATGAAGGCGGTCCACATGCCCGCGGGATCGACCCAGCTGTCGCCCTTTTCCGCAAGGCCACTGGTGATGAACAGCGGGCGCGGTGCGCGCAGGGCGATCAGCATATGCGCATCCACCGGCAGGTCATCCACGCTGAGCGGATCGCGGGCGAAGTTCATGATGTTGGGCGTGAACCAGTGAAATTCCCCGCTCGCGGCCAGGTTCTCCCACCGCTCGCCAAAATCGCGCCGCATCAGCTTGGCCCCTCCCGCGCCGGAACTGGAGACATGGGCATCGGCGAATTCGAGGTCGTATGCGGCGGCCACCAGCACGCCCTTGCCAAAGCGCGAATGACCGGTGAGCGAGATGCGGGAAGGGCTGATGCGCGGATCGCGGCTTAGCTCTTCGCGCAATTGGCTGGCGCCCCAGCCCCATGCGCGCAACGCGCCCCAGTCATATTGCTGACGCGGCCAGCGGGCCAGGCCGATGATCCCTTGCTCCATCTGCGCGCCATTGTCTGCCTGCAACATTTGCGGGCGATATTCGACATAGACCCAGCCATTATCCAACGCCTGGCGGATCGCATCGGGCGCGGGCGTGCCGCCGAAATTGGGAGTTACGCCGCCGGGCCAGACATAGGTGTAATTGATGATCGCCGGGCGCGGTCTGTTGTGCTTGGCCAGATAGATACGCGCGGAAATCACCGGACCTGAGCGGCCATCGCTCGTAACGATCCTGCCGGTCCAATCCTCAACGAAATTGTCGTTCAACAAATGGACCAGGCTAGCCGTAACCACCGGAACCTTATCCCACTCGATGCGGAAATCATCGACCACGGCGGGGATACGGCCAACCCAGTTGTCCTCCACCATGCGCGCCAGTTCGGCGCGGCGCGCGGGCCATCCGGCGGGCGTCTGCTGGCGGGCATTTTCAAACAGCGGCGGCAGCACATAATTGCCCACCAGCATCTCATTGCTGTTGGCGGCATTGGCAGCGTCAGGATTATTGCCATCGGCCCCGGCGCGCAGATCGCCAAAGCCGAATTGTGCCCGTTCCGCGCGGTGCACATCCTCCGCTGTGACCTGAGGCGTCACCTGCGCCAATACGGGCAGGGCGGTAAGCGCGGCCAGCATGGCGAGAGCGAACTTCAGCCCGGTTGCGGTTTTTCGATCCATTTCATCACTCCCCCGGCGAACGGTGTCCACCACCCCATTTCCACGCCGCCTTCCGCCAGCATGTCTCCCACCCAGCTATTGCACGAATTGGCCAGGGTGTAATGGCCCCGCGCATCGTAATAGGCATCGCGCGGATTGGTGCCGCGCAGGATCTGCCGCGATCCGTCCGGGCCGGGCGGCGCCAGGCTTTGCTCTATCCGTGTGGCCATGCGGGCATAGGCTGCGCGGCTGATGGTGACGGGGCGATAGTTCTCATCGGGGGCGGGGCGCACATAATGGCTCACCCGCATGATCGAATCGCCGCCGAAAAGCGCGATGCGCACGGCGGTGGCGGCTGTCAGGTCATCCCATGTGGGCACGTTGAGGAAAATCTCGCGCTCGCCCCAGCCAACCGCGATGTGGGTGGGCAGCTGGCCATTCACCAATGTGGAGGCGCTGGGGAATATTGTGCGCCAGTCCACCTCGGGGGTGACGATCGGCATGACGATGCCGGTGTGCGTGCCGTTGGTCTCGACCATGATCTCGACCCCGTCGGCAGGTTCAACCGCTCCGGCGTTGCGCGGGATGGAACTGCCGATCCAGCCCAGCACCGGAAACAGCGCCACGGCGAGCACCACGCCCAGCAATATAGCCCGCAGCAACCGGCCGATATCGCCAAGGTTCAGCCGGCGAAGCGTTTTCTCAGCCATAATATCGACCAGTCGCCATTGATGATGCGCGCCTGCAGGCGGAAGCCCGCGTGCATATAGGCGGCGCGCACGCGGCTTTCCTGCGTGGCCAGCAGACCGGCCAGAACGATATTCCCGCGCGGTGCCACGGCGGCGGCGAATTCTGGCGCCATCTCGATCAGCGGAGCGGCCAGGATATTGGCGATCAGCAGGTCAAACGGCGCGCGCTGGACCAGGAAATCATCCTTCATTCCGTCCGCAATTACCATCGCCAGCTGCCCCGGCGCGGTGCCGAGCGGAATGGCGTTCATCTCCGCATTGTCGAGCACGGCGGGCAGGCACAGCGGATCATTGTCGCTGGCCGTGGCATGGGCGGTGGGCCACAGATGCATCGCCCCAAAGGCCAGCAGGCCGGTGCCTGTGCCAATGTCGGCAATATGGCGCGCATGCACGCCGCGCCGCTTCATCGCATCGAGCATGGTGAGGCAGCCCGCAGTCGTCTCATGATGGCCGGTGCCGAAGGCCTGCGCGGCGGGAATGCAGAAATCGACCACCCCGGGCTCGTCCAGCGCGGCATGATCGGGCGTGCGGACATGGAAGCGCCCCGCACGGATCGGATCGATGCCCTTCTGGCTTTCGGTCACCCAGTCCGTTTCGGGCAGTTCTTCCAGGGTGAGGCGCGGTGCCTCACCCGCGAACAGGGCCTTCACCGCATTGCGCTGTGCCTGGCCGGGCTTGGCTTCCAGATAGACGTCGAGCCGCCAGTCCTCGGGCTGGTCCAGGGCGACTTCGAAGGCGGTAATGACGATCCCCTCGTCGCGGTCGGCATCCTCCTCATGGCGGGCGAGCGCGGCCTCGATCATCTCGCGCGGGCCAAAGGCAGTCAGTTTCCAGCTCATTGTTCTGTTTCCTGCGCCAGTCGCGCATCAAGGCGGGTGGTGATGGAGGCGGCGTATTCGGCGCAGGTCGGGCTGGCAGTCAGATCACCCGCCAGCAATTTGTCACGCATGCCACTGGCGGAGGGATGCGGGGTTAGCAAGATATCGCAGTCGCGCCCGGACATCGCCGCCAGCCGCGCAAGCCCATCGCGGTACTCCTGCACGTATTCCGGATGGTCGGAGAAGCGATAATCATCGTTGCTGACGGGGGAGAGGCTGTCGGCATAGACGATCTGGCGCGTCTCAGCTCCGCCGCGCGCAGTCAATTGCCAGCTGAGCGCGCCATGCGTGTGGCCCGGCGTGGCGATGGCGGTCAGGCTGAGCGGGCCGAGCGTGACCACGTCTCCGCCACCAACGATGCGGTCCACCCGCGCCCGCGCAGGCCCTTCGATCTCGCCATATTGCGGATCGTTCAGCGCCACTTCGCCGCTACGAAACACCTCGGCGGCGGGCGCGGAAGTGATCAGCTGCGCACCGGTGAGCGCCTGCAGGCGGGCAATCCCGCCGACATGATCGAAATGTTCGTGACTGGTGAGGATATATTTCACGTCCTCCAGCGCAAATCCCAGCGCCTGGATATTGCCCGCCACAACCCGCGCACCGGCATCCGTGCCGCTGTCGATGAGGATGTGTCCGGCATCGGAGGTGACGAGGATGGCGCCGATCCCGCAGGTGCCCACGTAATAGGAATTGCCGTGGATGCGGAATGGCGGGCCCGGCTTGTCCCAATCGTCCCAGTCCTCGCATTGCTGGGTCCACCGCGCCTGGTCGGCCGCGACTTGCGGCTGTGGGGCAGGCCCGGGCGCGGGCGCGCAGGCAATCAGAAATACCGGCAGCGATACTGGCAGGAGCAGGGAGGCTCTAGCGAACATAGCTTGCTCCATTGGCATCGATCACCGCGCCGGTCATGCTGGCAGGTGCATCCAGCGCACAGAAGGTGGCGATGCTGGCGATTTCATCGGGCGTAGCCACGCGGCCCAGCGGAATATCCGCCAGCAGGCCCGCTCCGCCGCGGCTGGCCAGATAATCGCCCGCCATCGCCGTATCGGTAAAGCCGGGCGCGATGGCGAAGCTGAGAATACCCTGGCTGGCATAGGCGCGGGCGATGGTCTTGTGCAGCGCCAGCATCCCGCCCTTGGCCGCGGCATAATGCCAGTGATCGGGCGAATCGCCCCGGTGTCCCGCGCGGCTGGCAATATGCACGATGCGTCCCTTGCGCCCGCTGGCGCGCCAGTATCGCAGCGCAAAACGGGATAATTGCGCGGCGGCGGTCAGATTGATGCGCAGCGTGTCTTCCCACAGGTCCAGCCATTCAAAGTCCGATCCTTCCACCGGATTGGGCGCAAACAGGCCGGCATTGTTGACCAGCACATCCACCTTGCCGCCCAGTTTTTCCAGCGCTTCCTGCCACAGCATCTGCGGGGCGATGGGCTGGGCGAAATCTGCGGCCACCGTCTGATCATCATGCGCGGTGGTGGCATGGCCGATCACCGTCGCGCCGCGTAGGCGCAGCTGCGCCGCAATTGCCGCGCCAATGCCGCGGCTGGTGCCTGTCACAAGAATATTCTTCATTGCCGCTGGTCTTAGCCTTGGCTTGCCGGTGCGAAAAGGGCAGGAAGGGGAATATGACCAGCCTCGAATACGGACGATGGTCCGCTTGAACGGCGATCAACATTCGTTAAGTGGGGCAAGCAAACAGGGTTATGGGACAGAACATGAGCAATCGCCCTTTATCGCCGCATCTGCAGATCTGGAAATGGGGCCCGCATATGCTGGTATCCATCCTCCACCGGGTTGCCGGGGATGGCATGGCGCTGGTCGGGCTGCCGATCCTGCTGTGGTGGCTGAGCGCACTGGCCAGCGGGCCGGAAGCTTATGCGACTTTCACCGATCACGCGATGAGCTGGTACGGCATCATCGTGCTGGTGGGCATTTCATGGGCATTCTTCAGTCACATGTGCTCGGGCATTCGCCATTTCGTGCTCGATATGGGCGCAGGCTATGAACTCGACATCAATCGCATTTTCTCGATCGTTTCGATCGGCACCGCCATCGTCCTCACCGTTGCCTTCTGGGCCGGTGTGATGTGGCTGTAAGCGTCAACAGGGGCAATCGTAATGGGTGAAGGAACCTCCATTGGCCGGGTACGCGGCCTGGGCTCGGCAAAGCACGGCGCGCATCACTGGCTGCTGCAACGCTTTACCGCTGCCGGTAATTTGCTGCTGGGCCTGTATCTGGCGTTCGCCTTCGTGCTGCTGCCGGACCTGTCCTACGCCACGGTAACAGACTGGATTTCCGGCCCGGTGCAGGCCACGCTGGTGGCCTTGTTCGTGATCAGCACCTTCTGGCATGCCCGTCTGGGATTGCAGGTGCTGATAGAGGATTACCTGCATGAAGCAGGCACCAAGTTCGCCGCGGTTCTCGCGCTCAACCTGTTCGCTTTTGCCGGCGCGGCATTTGGCCTGTTCGCCATTGTCCGCCTTGCCCTTGGAGCTGCTGCCTGATGGCTACCGATAACACCACACAGCCCGCCTACAAGATCATCGACCATATCTATGATGTGGTGGTGGTGGGTGCTGGCGGGTCCGGCCTGCGCGCCACCATGGGCGCCGCCGAAGCCGGGCTGAAAACCGCCAATATCTCCAAGGTCTTCCCCACCCGCAGCCACACGGTTGCAGCGCAGGGCGGCATTGCCGCTTCGCTGGGCAACAACACGCCCGATCACTGGCAATGGCACATGTATGACACCGTGAAGGGGTCAGACTGGCTGGGAGACCAGGACGCGATCGAATATATGGTGCGTGAAGCGCCCGAAGCCGTTTACGAGCTGGAGCACGCGGGCGTTCCCTTCAGCCGCAATGAAAACGGCACGATCTACCAGCGCCCGTTTGGCGGCCACATGCAGAACATGGGTGAGGGTCCTCCCGTGCAGCGCACCTGCGCCGCGGCAGACCGCACCGGCCATGCCATGCTGCATGCGCTCTATCAGCAGAGCCTGAAGTACCAGTCCGACTTCTTCATCGAATATTTCGCCATCGACCTGATCATGAAGGATGGCGCGTGCGTGGGCGTGATCGCCATGTGCATGGATGACGGAACGATCCACCGCTTCCGCTCGCAAAGCGTGGTGCTGGCGACGGGCGGCTATGGCCGCTGCTATTACACCGCCACGTCTGCCCATACCTGCACCGGCGACGGCGGCGGCATGGTACTGCGCGCCGGTCTGCCCCTGCAGGACATGGAATTCGTACAGTTCCACCCCACCGGCATTTACGGCGCAGGCGTGCTGATTACCGAGGGCGCACGCGGCGAGGGCGGCTATCTGACCAATTCCGAAGGCGAGCGTTTCATGGAGCGCTATGCCCCGTCGGCCAAGGACCTGGCATCGCGCGATGTGGTGTCCCGCTCCATGGCGCTGGAAATGCGCGAAGGACGCGGCGTCGGGCCAGAAAAGGACCACATCTACCTCCACCTCGATCATATCGATCCGGCGGTGCTGGCAGAGCGTCTTCCCGGCATCACCGAAAGCGGCAAGATCTTCGCCGGCGTGGACCTGACGCGCCAGCCACTGCCGGTGACCCCCACTGTGCATTACAACATGGGCGGCATCCCCTGTAATTATCACGGCGAAGTCGTCACCATTGGCGCAGACGGCAATCCCGATACGGTGGTGCCAGGCCTGTTCGCCGTGGGCGAGGCGGCCTGCGTTTCGGTGCATGGCGCCAATCGCCTCGGCTCCAACTCGCTGATCGATCTGGTGGTGTTTGGCCGCGCAACCGGCCACCGCCTGCGCGATATCCTCAAGCCGGGTGCGGCTCAGGAGGAACTGCCCAAGGACAGCGCCGATTTCGCGCTCGGCCGGCTCGATCATTTCCGCACTGCCAAGGGTGGCTCGCCCACGGCGGAAGTCCGCGCGGAAATGCAGAAGACCATGCAGAAGCACGCCGCCGTGTTCCGTGACAGCGCGCTGATGGCCGAAGGTGTCAAGCAGCTGGCGGAAACCAACAAGCGCATGCAGGACATCCACGTCACCGACCGCTCACTGATCTGGAACAGCGATCTGATCGAGACGATGGAGCTGGACAATCTGATGGCGCAGGCCGTGGTCACCATGTCCTCTGCCGAAAACCGCAAGGAAAGCCGCGGCGCCCACGCGCATGAGGATTTCCCCGATCGCAACGATGCGGAATGGATGAAGCACACCGCCGCATGGTTCACCGGCTGGGGCGGCACCGGCGGCGATGTGAAGATCGATTACCGCCCGGTCCACGAATACACGCTCACCGACGATGCAGAGTACATCAAGCCGAAGAAGCGGGTTTATTGATGGCGGTCTGTTAGGTCGATCTTCTCAGCCAATCCTCGCCAGCAGCGCTTTCTTCTGATCGCCGACCAGATCGGCCAAGGTGAACCCGTCGAGGTGGGTGAGGAAGGCTTGCAGCGCGCCTGCCAGCGGTGATTTTAGCCCGCATGCGCCATCTATGACGCAATCCTGCGGGCCGCCCATGCACGCCACAAACCCTTCGAATCTCTCGAATTTGCGGACCACTGCGCCCACGTTGATATCGCCAGGGTCGCGGGCGAGGCGCATTCCGCCGGTGCGGCCGCGGGTGGTCTCTATCAGGCCCTGACCCTGCAGGCTTTGTGCGACCTTGGCCAGATGGTTGCGCGAGATGCGATAGCGTCCGGCCACATCATCAATCGTCATCTGTTCGCCAGTTGCGGCCAGCGCCATCAACACGCGCAGGGCATAATCGGTGTGGAGGCTTAGCTGCATAAAAGAGGTATATGATATATTGCTTTTAGCGGCAAGTGGCTTAATTAAAGCATGTAGATCACCTTTTTCGAGTTGGACGCATGAGCAGGCAGGCTGTCAGAACCGGTGAAACCAATCCCCACGCGGCGCTTGCTCGCCAGAAGAAGCGTGAGGACGCGGGGCGGATTGGCCTGACGGATGAGGTCGTCAGCCGGGTGATTGCATCTTTCTATGGCAAGATCCGCGACGACGAATTGCTCGGTCCGATCTTCACCGGGAAAATACAGGACTGGCCAAAACACCTTGAACAGATGAACAGGTTCTGGCGCTCGATCCTGTTCAGCACCGCCGAATATTCGGGCAATCCGATGGTCAGGCACCAGCAATTGCCGCCTCTGGATGAGCGCCATTTCAGCCACTGGCTCGATCTGTTTTACGCCACTCTGCGTGAAGAATGCACTGAGGAGGAGGCGGTCAAGATATTCGCAGGCCGCGCCCGCATGATCGCCGACAGTCTGCTCACCGGAATCGCCATGCGCCGTGAAGGTATGGCGGGCGCCAGCAAGGGAAGGAACCTGCCGTATGTCTGACGAATTCGGAACGTCCCAGGTGCCTGAAAACCTGCAAGCCCTGCGCGAGATCGGCCCGTTCAATGCCGATACCATCCCGCGCGGCCTGTTGGCGGAACACCGCTTGAAACCCGGGCGATGGGCGCGCCTTTGCCTGAGCGAGGGCGAGCTGGATTTCGTCTGGGACGATGGTTCCAATACATCGGAACATCTGGTCGCCCCGGCAGTCATCATGGTGCCGCCTGAACGGCCTCATCATCTTGAATTGATGGGGGACATTTCCGTGACCATCACCTTCATGGCTGAGCCTGAAACCACGACCGATTAAGGCCTGTCGCCCACCACCCGCGCATCCACAATCACCACCGGATCGGCCAGCATCTGGCCCAGCATCCATCCTTCGCCCTTTTCGGGATCGATAGGCGCGGCGTGGATCGCTTCGACCACGTCCATGCCTGAGACCACATGGCCAAAGGCGGCAAAGCCGGGGCGGCTGGCGGGGTCTTCGGCATCGGGGTTGGCGTTCAGCTGCGGCAGGTCGCGCAGCAGGATGGAGAAATCGCCATTGGCGGTGCCCGGCTCCCCCATCGCCATGCTGATCGCGCCGCGCGTGTGCAGCACGCCGGTTTCACTGGTCGGCTCATGCGCGATCGGGTCCAGGATGCGGTCCCAGTCATTCTGCGCGCCGCCCTGGATCAGGCCGTTGGGCTGCTCCCCCCAGTCGAGCTGCATGGCGCGGTAGAACACCGTGCCGTCAAACCGGTCCTCCTCCACATAGCGCAGGAAATTGGCGGCGGTGATCGGTGCACGCTGCGTCTCCAGCGCTATGACGATGTCCCCCATGGTGGTTTCCAGCACCACCTGCGTGGTCGCGGGCGGGGGCGTTGCCTGCCCCTCCGCCTCCTGCGCCAGAGCGGGAGTGGCGAGCGCCAGCAGCGGGGCGAAAATGGCGAATCGTTTCAACGTCATCGGCCGATCATGCCTGCTTTACGCGCGCACGCAACACGCGCGCGCGAGTTCATCTGAAATTCAGTTCGTCGCGCCCAGAGAACGGTTCATCGCACAACTTGAGGGAGTAAGCCGATGGACCCCGAACACCGCCCCGAACACCGTCCGGAACGATCACCCGGAGCAAAACTGGCATTGACGGGGCTTGTCGCCCTTGTCCTGATGATCCCGCTGATGATGGTCTACAGTCTCGTCTATGATCGGGAGAGCCAGTCCCAGACCGCGCAGGCCTCCATCGCCGCGGGATGGGGCGGGGCGCAAACTGTGACCGGGCCAGTGCTGGTTGTCCCGTGGATGCAGGAAGTCACCCGGACGCAGACGATCGATGGCGAGGATCGCACCACCACCACAAGTCATCGCCGCGAATTGTTCTTCTCTCCCGCCCACCAGTCCATCGCCACGCAGATCGATCCTGACCGCAAGGGCTACGCCATTTACGAGACCGTGGTTTACGACTCGGCGATGTCGGGCACCGCGCGTTTCGAAATGCCCGATGATCTTGAGCGCTACGGCGTCAAACCCGGTGATCTGCTGCTGGATCAGGTGGAGCTGCTGTTCGGCGTATCCGATCCGCGCGGTCTGAAGGACGATGTGCGGGTGAGCGTGAACGGGGAGGCCCAGCAGTTGCAGCCGGGCAACGGCCCTGCGGCCACCAATGGATCGGGCTTTTCGGCCTTCACGACGTGGGACGCTTCCGCCCCGCTGAATGTGGCATGGGAATTCGGCATTCGCGGCAGCAAGTCACTCTCCGTAATTCCGCGCGGGGGGGAGACAGAATGGACAGTAACCTCCAGCTGGCCGCATCCCAGCTTTGGCGGATCATTCCTGCCAGATAGCCGCGAGATTACCGATGCGGGCTTCACCGCAAATTATGATGGCATCACCAATCTGGCGCTGGGCCGCGCGCTGGTGGCGCATCAGGATGACGGGCCGCCCGTCGCTTCAGGATGGGAGGCTCCCATCGATGTAGCCGATGAGCGGGGAGAGGGCGGCACCAGCCTTGCCGCCACCATCGGCCTGACCGATCCGGTCGATCTGTACAGCCAGGTGGACCGCGCGGTGAAATATGGCTTCCTGTTCATCGGCTTCACCTTCGCCACCTTCCTGATGTTCGACATTGTCGGCGGCGCGCGCGTGGCGGCGGCGGAATATCTGCTGACTGGTGCGGGGCTGGTGCTGTTCTTCGTGCTGCTGCTGGCCTTTGCCGAGGTGACCGGCTTCGGCTGGGCCTACGTGATCGCAGCTGGCGCCGTGATCGGCCTGCTGACCGCATACAGCGCGGCGGTGCTGGGCACATGGCGCAGGGCGGGCTTTGTCGGCGCGATGCTGGCGGGCCTGTATGCCGTGCTGTTCGTGCTGCTGAACATGGAGACATATTCGCTGCTGATCGGCGCACTGCTGCTGTTCGTGGCCCTTGCCGGCATCATGTACGCCACCAGAGGCGTGAACTGGTCCGCCGTGGGGCGGAGCGATAACGAGGTGGCAGCGGCCTAGCTCCCGCACCTCGCCACCGCGAGCGAGATGAAGCGATCCAGGGCGGCCCGTGCTGCTCTGGATTGCTTCGCTTTGGTCCCCATGGCGACCTCAGCCCGCCCGATTTGTAAAACCCGAGCGAGGTGCTAGGTTTTGCGATGTGGGGGGGGAAATTATGCGGTTTGTGTTCGCCTTTCTGGCGCTGATGTTGACGGGCAGCCTGCATGCAAGCGTGCCGGGCGCGCCCATGGAACAGCTGGTGGACGCTGAATGGCCCGCGTCTGGCGCGCCGGGGGTTGCCTATGCCATCGTCGATCATGGCGAGATCGCCTCAGGCGCGCGCGGCACGGTGCTTGCGGGCAGCGACGAAGCGGTCACGCCCGACACCCCCTTCCAGATCGGGTCGATTTCAAAGAGCTTCACCGCCCTTGCGATCATGCAACTGGTCGAACAGGGGCGGATCGATCTGGATGCCGGTGTGGGCACTTATCTGGGTGCTTTTCGCGGGCAGCCATCAGCAGCCATAACGATCCGCCAGCTGCTCAGCCACACAAGCGGATATTCCACGGTGCAGGGCAACGCCATGCACGGCGATAGCGCCGCGGGCGAAGGGGAGCTGGCCGCCTATGCCGCGCGCATCGCGCAGTGGAACCCAGCCCATCAACCCGGCACCGTGTGGGAATACTCCAACGCCAATTACCAGGTGCTGGGCGCGCTGATCGAACAGACAAGCGGCGAGGATTACGCCACTTACGTGGAATCGCACATTCTGGCGCCGCTCGGCATGGACAACAGCTCGGTCGCCGATGGAGGTCCCAGGGGAGAGATGGCGGTGGGTCACCGGCCATGGTTTGGTGGCCACCGGCCATTCCGTCAGGGCCTGACAGAGCGGATCAATGCGCCCGCAGGCGGCATCTTTGCCAGCGCAAACGACCTTGCGCTCTACCTCGCCATGATGGTGAATGGCGAGGACGATATCATCACCGCTGCCAGCAAGGCCGCAATGCTGCACCCGGCCAGCGAGGCATCGCCATTCTACGGGCTGGGCTGGTTCATCGATGGCGAATCCGGCACCGCGAGCCACAGCGGCCTGGTACCGGGAACAGAGACGCTGGCCACCATACTGCCATCGCAGGGCAAGGGCGTGGCCGTGCTGGTCAACGCCAATGGCGGGATCGGCTTTGGTGAGAACCTGCAACTGCGCAACGCCATCACCGCCAAGGCGCTGGGCTTCGACTATGCAGGCGAGGGCGCGCGGCTGTGGCCGAAGGTGACCTATCTGATGGTCGTGCTGCTGCCGCTGTTCTTCCTTGCCAGCATCGCCTGGGCCTGGCGCAATCGCCGCAAGCTGGCGGCCAAATCGGGTGTCTCCGGCCTGTTCAGCCTGTGGTTCCCTCTCTTCGCCATGTTCGCGGTGGCAGCTGTCCTGCTGATCCTGATCCCGTACATGTTCGGCGGATCGCTGGACACGCTGCTGCTGTACCAGCCAGACTTTGCCCAGGCGATGGTCGCCGCAGCGATTACCGGCCCCGTCTGGGCGATCTTCCGGCTCATCGTGACCTATCGCGAGAAGGCGCGCACCGGGCGGAATGAAGCGGGAGAGGCAGCGGGTTAGTGCCTCACACTTCGCCGCCTGGAGCGAGCCACTTGTAACATTCGTGCGATCCAGATTCTTCCGGGTCATACGAAGATCGAGAATGCAGTTCGTTATCTCGGGCTCGATGTCGAATACGCACTGCGTCAGCCGCCGAGCCCTTCCCTGCTGACCGTTATACTGGCTTGCAGATCCGTTGGACGAATGACCTCCATGACCGGAGCTTCGGCCACCAGCTTGACCCACAGGGCATCCCCGTCCCTGAACCAGGACGTCTCATTCGCTGCGCGCAATGCACCCATGCTGCCCTGCTGCGTTCCGGACGCTGCGCTGGCGAAGCCCGGCAGTTCGAACATGACCCATGAGCCCGCGTCCATTTCAGCCAGACTGAGAGTGACTTCCGGCCTTGCGGTTTTCACCTCGATCTCGGTGCCGGCGCGCACAGTGCTCTGATCGCCGTTGATCTTGAATTCCCTGCCACCGCGAACAAGCGCGATGGGCGCCTGCGGAGGACGGCGGGAGAACAGGGCGGCGCGCTGGGCCTGAACGAGGGGTGTGT
Organism: Alteraurantiacibacter aestuarii; assembly: GCF_009827405.1. Lineage (GTDB taxonomy): Bacteria > Pseudomonadota > Alphaproteobacteria > Sphingomonadales > Sphingomonadaceae > Alteraurantiacibacter > Alteraurantiacibacter aestuarii. The sequence goes on along the minus strand of NZ_WTYY01000002.1, from coordinate 2,392 downwards.
CCGGCGCATTAGGGCTGAGCGAGGAGAGCAGGGCGAACCGGGCGGTGCGGCTCTCCAGATCGACTGCGGCGGGAAGTTCGCCCCTCGCATCCGAAAGGTTCAGGCGTCCGATATCGCCCGTGCACACCGCGGCGTTCCAGGTCGGATGGATCTCGCAGCTGTCATCGGTGGCGACGCTGTCGTTCTCGCCATCGTGGAGCAATACCTGGGAACCGGGGATGCCGGTCACCGATCCGTCCAGGTCATGAAACGACAGGGTCCGATATGCGTTGCCGCCGCGGTTGTCGTTATCGAAGCGGGAATCGTATGTCGGAAAATAGACCGGCTTGGCGTTGATGAACTCCCCGCCGCTGATGGTGCTTCGGGTACTCAGCCCCGCACTCGTGAACAGCAGGAAGGACAGCGCGCCTGTCTTTCGCTGGTCGTTGTCCTGGAAATTCACGAATGTCGTGTTCACCACATCATCGCGGTAATCATAATATTCGTACCCGCGGATGGGGAAATCCGGGATGGAAGGCTTCGGCAGGCTGCGGCCATAGGCGATTTCCTCCGGCGTTGCTGGATTGCCGATATTGTCGGTTTCGCCCACGACCAGCGCGTCCACCAGTCGTGAACTGAACGGCAGGCTGCCAATGTCGCCAGCGGCCTGCGTCATGCCAATGGCATTGTCTGCGAATCTGGCATTGCTGTAGACGTAGAGATCCCCCCGGCCCCACAGCCCGCCATTGCGGTTCTTGTAGCTGGTCAAATTCTCGAAGTGCGTCTCCTTCACTTCGCTCTCCAGATCGGTGGGGTCTGCCAAGGGCAGCAACGGAATGGAGGCCAGCCCGAACGTGTTGTCCTGGTCGATGTGCCGGTCGATCAGGAACCCGTCGAAGTTGGAATGGGCAGTGTTGCCCCTGAATTCGCGCAGCGCCGTGCGGCGCGGCCAGGTGTTGGCGGAGATTTCCGTCCCCAGGAAGGCGCCATTGGGGTGTTGCGGTATGGACAGCCAGAAACCGACCTGATCGGAGCCTGCCGCCACATTGTCGATGTAGCTATTGTCCGGGTTGGTGATCCAGAAGGACGACACCGTGTTGTCCGAAGGCAGCAATGTGTTGCCACTGTGGAAGCTCATTTCCCTGTAGGCCGCAGGATCCGCAGCCCTGGGGTCTCTCTCCCCATTGGCGGCGAGGTTGGTGGGCACGCAGTCCAATGTCGGATGACACTTGGTCTGGATTGCCAGGTTTCGGATGAACTCGTTGCCGGTTTCGATCCCGTCTTCCATGAAGAAGCAGTGACCCACGGTGTTGAAGGTCACGTTGTTCTCGACGCGCAGGTTGTTGGTGCCGTGCACCGTCACGCAGCGGTTGAAGGTATCGTGGATCGATGCGTTGCGGATGTATTGGCCGGCACCCTCTCCCAGTACGTGGAAGTGCAGCGGATAGCGGGCCAGCGTCAGGTGCTGGCCCATGCGGTTGAGTTCCACGCCTTCGACATAGGCTTTCGATCCGGCCATCGCCATGATGTGCCCGCCGAAATAGCTCTCCGCCGCGTCTTCCGACGCCTGCACCTTGATGTTGCGCGTCAGCATGGCGACTTCGCCGCGCTCGTCGACGCCGAAGGTAATCTCGCCGAAGTGCATGTATTCGAGCGGCTCCGCGAAGCTGATCGTGTTGCCGCTGACGCGGGTGATTGTCCGGCGCTCGGCCTGCCGCGGATTGAAGTCGGTCGAGGCGAGGACGATCTCGTCGCCCGCGCGCCATTCCGACGCATCGAGCACTTCAATGCTGGTGGCACCGGCCTCTGCCGTGCTCGACAGCTTGGTCCATGTGTGATCGCGGTTGCCGTGCATGTTGAGCGTACCGCGCAGCATCATGATGCCGCGATCGCCCATGGTGTTGATATCCTCACCCTGGACGTTGTCGGTCAGCGTGATGGTGGCGTTGTGCTGGAAAGGACTGGCCTCGGTGCCGATTTGCAGTTCGCCGCCGGGGACGTAGATCCACTCGGTGGTCAGCGCCAGGTCACGCTCGTCGACAAAGGTCAGCTTGCCCTGCACGGTCAGGCCGCGCAGTTCGGGCGGGCTGACGTCGAGCATCATCTCGGTACCGCGCGGAATGGTCACTTCCTCGCCAGCCACAGGCACCTTGCCTGAGGGCCATGCCGAGGCGTCCGACCACTTCACGGTCCGCGTCATTGCCGAAGGGGCGGCCACGTCCATCGCCATGCTGGCGTGATCCGCGCTATCCTGCGCGGCGATGCTCGTACCCATGGCGAGCAGCACGGAGGCAGGAACGAGGCGAGTGTAAAGGAACAGGTGAAACTGTTTGCGCATGACTGGATTTTCCCTCTCCGGGGACGACGAGTCCCTCTTATATTCCTGGTTTGCGGAGGATTATGAGACGAGTGA
>NZ_WTYY01000001.1 GCF_009827405.1 Alteraurantiacibacter aestuarii | reverse complement strand
TCACTCGTCTCATAATCCTCCGCAAACCAGGAATATAAGAGGGACTCGTCGTCCCCGGAGAGGGAAAATCCAGTCATGCGCAAACAGTTTCACCTGTTCCTTTACACTCGCCTCGTTCCTGCCTCCGTGCTGCTCGCCATGGGTACGAGCATCGCCGCGCAGGATAGCGCGGATCACGCCAGCATGGCGATGGACGTGGCCGCCCCTTCGGCAATGACGCGGACCGTGAAGTGGTCGGACGCCTCGGCATGGCCCTCAGGCAAGGTGCCTGTGGCTGGCGAGGAAGTGACCATTCCGCGCGGTACCGAGATGATGCTCGACGTCAGCCCGCCCGAACTGCGCGGCCTGACCGTGCAGGGCAAGCTGACCTTTGTCGACGAGCGTGACCTGGCGCTGACCACCGAGTGGATCTACGTCCCCGGCGGCGAACTGCAAATCGGCACCGAGGCCAGTCCTTTCCAGCACAACGCCACCATCACGCTGACCGACAACGTCCAGGGTGAGGATATCAACACCATGGGCGATCGCGGCATCATGATGCTGCGCGGTACGCTCAACATGCACGGCAACCGCGAGCATACGTGGTCGAAACTTTCCGCCACGGCTGAGGCTGGCAGCACCTCCTTCACCGTACTAGATGCGAGCGGCTGGCGCGCGGGTGACGAGATCGTGCTCGCCTCTACCGACTTCAATCCGCGTCAGGCAGAGCGCCGCACCGTTACTGCTGTCAACGGCAACACCGTCACCATCGATGCGCCGCTGGAGTATATGCATTTCGGCGAGATCACTTTCGGCGTCGACGAGCGCGGAGAGGTCGCCAATCTGACGCGCAATATCCGCATTCAGGCCTCCGAAGATGCGGCGACGAACTTTTTCGGCGGTCACATCATGGCGATGGCCGGCTCTGAAATGTATATCGACAGCGTCGAGCTTTCGCGCATGGGCCAGCACCTGACGCTGGCGCGCTATCCGATCCACTGGCACGTGATTGGCGAAGGCCACGGCCAGTATATCCGCAACGCCGCGATCCACGACACCTTCAACCGCTGCGTGACGGTGCACGGCACCAACAACCTGCAGGTGGAAAACAACGTCACCTTCAACACGGTCGGCCACTGCTTCTTCCTGGAAGACGGCATCGAGCACGGCAACGAATTTATCCGAAACCTGGCAATCCAGACCAAGTGTCATCCGACATTGGACTGCGTGCCCACCAACCTCGCCGCCAACGGAGAGAACAACTACACGTATGCAAATCGCATGACCGTCAGGCAAATCAGCTTCTCCGGCGGGGCCACCCTGCTGCCTTCGGACAACACAGTGTCGTCCTACTGGATCACCAACCCGGACAATAGCTACATAGACAATGTGGCGGCCGGTTCCGATCAGAACGGTTTCTGGCTGTCTCTGCCCGAACACCCTAATGGTGCTCATCTGGGAACGGAGGTCAGCCTCAACACCTGGCCGCGCCGAACGCCGTTGGGCGAATTCAGAGGCAACGTGGCCCATTCCAACTTCGACGGGTTCATGTTTGACCGCAACATCAATGAAGACAACACCTTCGGCCTGGCCGGCAACGCATTCATGCCACGGGAAAATCCAGCTGACCCGGAAAGCGATTTCGTGGAAACGCTCATCGAGGATTTGACCAGCTACAAGAACCGCAATGGCGGCCTCTGGGGCCGGGGTGAACTTCACATATTCCGCAACCTGAAACTCGCGGACAACGCCATTGGCATGACGCATTCATCCGGTGATTTCGGCAGCCAGAGGTTTACCTCACGATTGGTTGATTCACTGATCGTGGGCGAAACCGACAATATCGGCAATCCCACAACGCCAGAGGAAGTCGCCTATGGCCGCAGTCTGCCAAAGCCCCCAATTCCGGATTTCCCGATCCGCGCCTATGAATACTATGACTACCGTGATGAAGTGGTGAACACGACATTCGTGAATTTCCAGGACAACGACAGGCGAAAAACAGGAGCGCTTTCCTGGCTGCTGTTCACCAGCTCGGGGGTCACTACCGCAAGCACCATCGAGGGTGCTGAGTTCGTCAATGCCAAGCCTGTGTATTTTCCGAATATCGAACCCAGATTCGACAATGATAACCGGGGCGGCGTGGCATATCGGACCCTGTCGATCCACGATCTGGACGGTTCGGTGACCGGCATCGCCGATTCCCATATCATGCTCCACGACGGCGAGAATAACAGCGTCGCCACTGACGACAGCTGTGAGATTCATCCCAGCTGGAACGCATCTGTCTGCACAGGTGATGTCGGACGCCTTTATCTTGCGCAACGAAATGGGAGAATCGGCGCTCAAACCGCTCCGGCGGAGCAACCCATCGCGCTTGTTCGCAATGGCACGGAATTTCACATTACGGGCAACCAGAGCACGGTCCGTGCCGGCACCGAGATACAGGTGGTGACCGAAAGGCAGGAGGTCTCTCTCAGTGTGAGTGAAATGGACCAGGGTTCTTGGGTCATATTTGAACTGCCGAGTTTCGCAAACGCAGTCTCCGGAACGCAGCAGGACAGCATGAACGCATTGCGCAATGCGAACGAGACTTCCTGGTTCAGCGGCGAGGACGCCCTCTGGGTCAAACTGGTAGTGACCGAGGCTCCGGTCATGCCGGTTCGTCCACTGGATATGCAAGCCAATATAACGGTCAGCAGATAAGTCCCGAGGCCAACCCCCACACAAGCAACGCGACGGCGACCTGCCGGAGCCGGCGCTGCGCTGGCGCGAGGAGATCGCTTCCGGCGACCGTAGCGGACCGAGCATCTATACTTCGCTGCAAAAGCTGGACGGGCCCGATGCCTCCAACGCGATCGCAAGCGAGGACGATATCTCTCCCGCGCTCGATCGGCTCACGCAGACGTAACATGGTACGAGCATGCCATCTGGTCCGGCAAAGCCAACTAACTGTACTGTGATGTCCGCTTTCCACCCAAAAGCGGAAACCGGACGTACATCAGCACAACCAAGCGGATGATCTCGGGCGAGGAGTTGAAATAGCGGAACGGATTCGCCGGTTTTCTGGGTCCGGGCATTGGTGTCGCCGACCCTGGCCTCCTTACCTTTCAATCAGGTGCGTTTGCTTTGAAAACGCTTGGGTAGGAGCGGTCAGGCAGCGTTCGCCAGCATCGCGAAGGAAATACACGCTCCCAGCGATATAGCGAGGCCATAGGGCAGTTTGGAAAAGGCATCGTCGCGCTCGGACAGCGGACCTGCGGGCTTCTTCACCTGGCGGGCCACCAGCCAGACGGGGATCAGCACCAATCCCGCAAGCGCCACGCTGACGAACAGAAACAGGGCGTGGTCAAGGCCGAACCAAGCTGCGAGCGCCGCATAGAATTTTGCGTCACCCCCGCCGATGGCCTTGGCGGCGAACAGCCCCATACCTGCCGCCAGCGCTATTGCGGCGTGCAGCAGCGCGCTGCCAGCGGCCTCGAACCCTCCCAGCGCAAAACTGGCCGCGATGCCAGTCAGGAAGGTTACCGCGCTCAGCCAGTTGGGCAGTACACGCCTAACCACATCGAGATAGCTCGCCACGAGGCCGATCATAACGAGCGTGACCAGCAATCCTGTCTCCGCAGGTGACATACAGCGTTCTCCCTACCTACCGGATCAGGGCCAAGCCCAAGCTACGTGCCCGCTGATAGCCGGACCTGCCGCTATGCGCACCGGGCCATCCTCGCCAGCTGGCAGGCCAACGTGCACCCGGGAACTGCCGCCGCCATTGGTTAGATGATTGGGCCAGCCGAACTGCAGGTGTACCTGCATGCCGTTCACAGATGGCTCTGCAACCATGGCCGAGAGTTGTACTTGAGCGGCATCTATCCGCACCAGTTGCTGCTGTGACTGCGTGACCGTTAAGCGAGGCGCGGCGCCGCCCGTCGGCAGCATCGCCGTCCCCGATCCGGCGCGCACAACCATGGGTGTGGGCACGTAGCGCGCGTCAAAGGCGAGCGTTGCCGCCTGGCTGGCGGCCTTCTGGCCAGCCTGCTGCAGCCGGAGCAGGTTCGCTGCAAAACGCGTGTCGGCCGGGTCAGCCATTGTCGCCTCGCGGAAGTAGCGTTCCGCTAGGTCCTCGCGGCCCAGCCGGGCATAAGCGACCGCCATGCCGTTGAGCGCAGGTCCAAGCAGCGTCGGTTCAGCGCGCGCATGACTGAATTCGGCGATCGCGGCGGCGTAGTTTCCACTCGCCAACGAATCACGCCCGGATTCGAACTGCACGAAGGCCTCGGCATCGCCTGGCAGGGTCGAGAGCGCCTCGATATGTGCGCCTTTGTGACCGATCCCAAGCAGCGCACAGCCATTCAGAAGGGCAGCGGCGCCAGCCAGCACCAGCAGCCGTGAAACAATCCTCATCTCAACCTCCTTGCAACATTGCGGGGATGACATCGCGCACCATGCGGATGACCGCAGGCAACATCAGTACACCGATCATCGTGGGCAACATGCACACGACCAGCGGTATCGAAATCAGCACCGGCAGGCGATACGCGCGCTCCTCGGCGCGCAGTTTGCGGCGTTCGCGCATCTCGCTGGCGTAGACGCGCAGGGTTGCGGTGATACTGGTGCCCAGTTTGTCCGACTGGATGAGCAGCGTGGTGAAACTGCGGACTTCCTCGACATCGGCAGCCTTGCCCAGCTTGCGAAAGGCCTCGTCGCGCGAGGCACCTGCGCGCAGCAGCAGGGTGGTCATTGAAAGCAGTTCTGCAACGCGCGGATGCGAACGCACCATTTCGCGCCCCACCCGGTCAATCGCCGCTTCCAGCCCCAGTCCCGATTCCACGCACACGATCAGCAGTTCGAGACAATCGGGAAAGCCGTTGCGGATTGCCTCACGCCGCCGCTCAATGCGCGACTGGACGAACAGATTGGGGAGGTACAGGCCGATGACCGCGAGCAGCGCGCTGACGATATAGGCGCGCATGAATCCGGGCGGATCGCCGGTCCAGTAGTCGAGCAGCAGGTAGGCGATCGGCAGGGCGAAGACCAGCAGCAGTCGCACCAGCGTGAACACGCGCGGTGCCGCAGTCGAGGTGTAGCCTGCCAACTGGAGATGTCCCGCCAGGCGATCCTGCCGCGTATCACTGAGGTCAATGCCCGCTGCTTCCACAGCCGCTGCCAGCCGCGACCAGGCACCATCGTTCGCCAAACTGCGCAGGCTGCGCATGCCTGTGACCGCAACCGGCTCGGCTTCGTCGATCTCATGCAGACGGGTCAAGCGAGCCTGCCGGTGCAGGTAGATATTTGCCGCGAACAGCACCGCCCCCAGCACGGCGGCGAAGATGACCGCGAGCACGATCAGCCGGACTATGGTGTTGGCGGCGATGAATTCGAGCATGGTCACACCTTCAGGTCCGTTAGCCGGCGGATCCAGTAGACACCGCCGAGAAAGAGCAGGATGAGCACGGAAAAGCCGATGATGAAGATCGGATCGCGTGCGGTTTCGAGGTAGAATGAGGGGTTAACCAGGAACATTCCGACAAGCGTGAGAACGGGTAGCACTGTCAGCATCAACCCCGTCAGGCGACCCTCGGCACTGAGGGCACGCACCTTCATGTACATTACCGCCCGGTCGCGAATGACAGCGGCGAGGCTTTCGAGGATTTCGGCGAGGTTGCCGCCGGTCTCCTTCTGCACCGCCAGCGAGACGACAAACATCCGCATGTCGGCATTATCCCAGCGGTCGGCCATCTCCTGCAGCGCGTCCGTCAGATCGGCACCATAGGCGACCTCGTCGGCGACAATGCCGAACTCGCTGCCGATGGGGTCCTCCATCTCTTGCGTCAGCAGATCGATTGCAGCCGAGACGGGATGGCCCGAGCGCAGCGCGCGCACAAATACGTCGAGTGCGACGGGGAATTGTTCCACCACCCTTTTGCGGCGCGCCTGCGCCCGCATGTTCACCCAAGCGAGCGGGAATGCCACGGCGATGCACGCGGTGATGACCAGCAACAGGAAGACGACACCCAGCGACCAGCCGAAGCCCGCCATGCCCGCCGCCAGCAGTGCCAGTACGAAGACGATCGCGAACAGTACCGCCATCACCAGCAACAACTGCCGCGCGGTGATCGGCAGGGCGGCAGCGAACATCATGCGCTGCAAGTCTTGTGCGGGTGCAGCCAGCAGGCTGGGCAGCGCAAAGTCGGTCGAGGGCGCATTCTTGCGCAACCGCGCGGTTACTTCCTCGCGCTCATGCCCGCGCGCAATCAGTTCGAGCCGCCGGTTGACCGCGGCAAACTTCTGACGGTGGCGCCAGGCGAGGCCCGCCAGCACCTGCGTGAGAAGGAAGGCCGAGGCGAATACGCCGAGCAACACGAGGATGCGGATCAAGATTTCAGTCATGGCCCTACTCCAACGCCCGGTCGGGACGGAAAAGATCGGGGCTGAGTGAGATGCCGTAAGCTGCGGTGACATCAAGGAAGCGCGGCCTGATGCCAGTCGCCTCAAACCGGCCCAGCACCTTGCCCTCGTCCGACATGCCACTGATCTTGAAGCGGAATATCTCCTGCATGGTGATCGTGTCGCTTTCCATGCCGGTAATTTCCGACAGGCTGACCACGCGACGATGGCCGTCCACCAGTCGCTCGATCTGGACCACCACATTCATCGCCGAGGCGATCTGCGCCTGCGCCGCGCGCGGCGAGATTTCGACGCCGCTCATGCCGATCATCTGCTCGACACGGCTGAGCGCATCGCGCGGCGTATTGGCGTGGACGGTGGTCATCGAGCCGTCGTGGCCAGTATTCATCGCCTGCAGCATGTCGAAGGCCTCGCCAGATCGCACTTCGCCCACGATGATGCGGTCGGGGCGCATCCGCAGCGCATTCTTGACTAGGTTGCGCTGCGTGACCTCGCCCCTGCCCTCGATATTGGGCGGGCGCGTCTCCAGCCGCACCACGTGGCGCTGCTGCAATTGCAGTTCGGCCGAATCCTCGATCGTAATAATCCGCTCACGGTGTCCGATGAAGGACGACATGGCGTTGAGCAGTGTCGTCTTGCCCGAGCCAGTGCCGCCCGAGATCAGGACATTGCGACGAGTGCCCACGATCGCCTTGAGCACCTCTGCCATGGCCGAAGGTATCGTGTCGAGCTCGACCAGACGGTCCATGCTGATCCAGTTGCGGGCGAACTTGCGGATCGACAGCGCCGGTCCGTCGATCGCCAGCGGCGGGATGATCGCATTCACGCGGCTCCCGTCGGCAAGGCGCGCATCGACGTAGGGAGAGCTTTCGTCGACACGGCGGCCGACTGCGCTCACGATCTTCTGGATGATGCGCAACAGGTGCTTGTCGTCCTGGAAGCGCGTGGGCACCGCTTCGAGCAGGCCGCGGCGTTCGACGAATACCTCGTCGTAACCGTTCACGAGAATGTCGGTGATAGTGTCGTCTTGAAGCAGCGGTTCAAGAGGCCCCAGGCCCAGCAGTTCGTCGAGCACTTCGGTCACCAGTTCCTCGCGCTCGCGGGCGTTCAGTGGTTCCCCTTCTGCATTGAGCAGTTCGGTTACGATTTCGGCGATTTCGCTGCGGATCTGTTCGCGGCTGAGCTGGTCGAGCGCGGCGAGATTGAGTTTGTCGAGCAGTGAGCGGTGAATCGAGACCTTCAGCCGCAGGTTGCGGGCGATGGCCGGATCAAGCTCCGGCGATTCTTCGAATGGATCGGGCAGCAAAGCCGGATCGCGTTCGACCTGCCCTTCAACCATTTTCCCAGGTGACTTGCTTACGTTCCACATGCTCATCGATAATCCTCCGCCGGGCCCAGCAGAGCATTGCCAAGCACTGCTATCGCTTCCTCGAACTTTGTGCGCCGACGCGTATCGAACAGCAGCAGCCCCTCGTCCTGCGCGTCGGTCATTTCGTGCCCGGCATCTGGCAAGGCAGCGATGAAATTACGGCCCAGCGCCTCTGCCGCGTCATCAAGGTCGAACGACTTGAACACCTTGTGCTCGACCCGGTTCGCAACAAGCTGCAAACGATCGCTGCCGATGCCGACCTGTTCGAACAAGTCGAGCCGCCGCTTCGCCTGGCGCAAGCTCGCAACAGACATGTCGGTGACAAGTGCCACAGCGGTGCAGGCATCGGCCACTGACAGCCCCCAGCTCGTCCAGTCGGTCGGCAGATCGACCAGCACCAAAGCGTAACGGCGCCGCAGAATAGCAAGCATGTTCAGCAACTGGTCCACGTTCACCTCATCGAGAGGCAAGACCTTCTCGGGCGCGGCGATGATGGCAAATCCGTGTCCGCTGTCGATCACCGCGCTGGATATCAGATCCTTGTCAAGACGGTCGCCTGCGCTCAGCAGCGCCTCAATGGTGATGCGCGGCGTATGGCCGCAGTAATAGGCAACCTCGCCAGACTGCACGTCAAGATCGACCACGCAAGTATCGAGCGCCCTTCCACGTGCGACATGAGCCGCGAAATGCGTGAGTACGGTGGTCGTGCCGCTACCACCCACACCGCCAACCATCGCGATAAGTGGGGCGATGCCCGACTTGTCGGGTATCGGAGCCAGCCGTGCATGTGCCTCCTCGAGACAAGACACAAGTTCGTCTGCTTCGAACGGTAGTTCGGTGACATCGAGAATGCCCTGATGCACCAGCATGCGGACCGCAGCGACATCCATCCCGCGCAGCGCCGCAATGACGGGCAGTGCACGGCGCTGACTGCGGATCGCGCGGATGCGCTGCAACGAGGCAGGCTTGGCGGTATCGACCTCAAGAACCAGCAGCCGCGCCTCGGAGAGGACGTCGGCGGGCAGCGGATCGTCAGGGGCCAGTCGGCATAGTCGGACCCCGGCGAACCGGCCCGCCGTATCGGCAGCCACCAGGCCGTCGATCTCCGCCTGGCTGGCGGCGATGACGAGGCCCTCAGGCAGACCCGCCGAAGGAGCGGCAGGATCGATAGTGGAAGTGACGAATTCGCTCATGATGCCATCAGTATCCTATAGTTCCGCTGCCATCCTCGAGCGTGAGCGACGAACGCACCTCGGGCATGTCGACCGTACCACCGAACAGCAGCATCGCGCGCATCTCCACTCCGCTGATCGCAACGGTGACCAATGGGGCGATATCGCTCAGCGGACTGCCGGTGTCGCTGACCGCAGGATCTCCGGCAAAGCCGATGCCCGAGCCAGAGTAAGTGACCGAAACACGCTCGGCACCAACCGGGGCAAAGCGCCTGACGCGCGTGACGATGTTCTGGAAAGCGGCGTTGTTGGTTGCGCCCAAAGGCGGGCACGGGCCGCGCGTGCAGCTGCAACCCGATGCGGTACAGGTAACCGTCCCCAACGCTTCGGCGCAGATGCGGTCGGACACTTGCAGCGGCGCGCCGCCGCAATTCAGGCCGACGGTGTTGTAGCTGTTGAGGCCGTTGGGGACGATATCGGTCACCACGGCATAGCGCACGCCTTGCTGCGCACCCTTCTCCAACTGATTGACCAGCCAAGCGTAGCGGCCCGCATCGATAATGCCGAACAGGAACAGTAGCGCCAGCGGAATAACCAACGCGAATTCCGCTGCGCTGGCACCGCGCCGATCGGCGAGCAAGGCGCGAAACGCCCTCACAGCCCGGTCACCGCGCTGCTGGAGCGTGCGGTCATGGTCAGATCGGGATCGAGCACGCCCAGCTCGCCGAACAGTGAGGGATAGGCAACCGAACGCGCCGCGACGGTAACGATCGGGCCGGCGGTATCGAGGTCGTGATAGATACCGGTATCGACGAAGGCGGCACAGGCTACCTCGACATCGACCTCCTCATCACTCCAGCCGGGCACCCTGACATGGCCGCCCGGTTCGAGTTGGCCGGTGCGCGTCACGCGGCGGATCGCCGCAATAGTGTCGGCCCCGGTCACGGGCGCGCCTGCGATGCAGTAGGACTCAACCGGCAACCGCGCGGCAAAGCGCGCACCATCGCGAACCCCCTCGGTCAACTTGTGCTGCGTCCAGATGAAGTGTCCGGCCTCCATCCCGCCGAACAGCAGCACCAGCAGCAGCGGCAGTAGCAAGGCCAACTCGAAAGCCGAGGCACCCGAACGGTCGGCAAGGAAGCTGCGCGCACTCACCGGATCAGCACTGCACGGTTGCGACCGAAATACTGGAAGGTCGGCAGGTTGTCGGGCCGCAGTGCTGGACCAACGATCTCGGAATGGATGGTCTCCGATCCATCGGCGGGCTGGGTCAGGAATACGTCCAACCAGCCCAGGATGTTTACTGCCGAGCGGCCGGTCAGCCCGGTGCAGTCAACCGCAGCCACCGACAGCAAACGGCGATCTTTCTGCGTATTGCTGGGCACCACCGGGCTGGCGAATTGCGGCTGCGGATATGAGCAGCGATTGGTAAAGGTGTGCTCGTAATTGCCGCTGTTGCCGCGCCGACGCGATTCCACAGTTGACGACACGAGACGCGGCGGCATCCGGTTGGCCGGATCTTCAAGCTCCCATCTGTAGACTTCGTAGCGTGAGCCCTGCGAGAAGATTGCCGGGCTGACGCCGGGATGATTGCGGGCCAGATAGCCGGCAATGTCCCACTCACCATCACCCATATAGGTGCAGCTTCCGTCATCAAAGCAGCTGTCACGGGTGAAGGTGCCAGCAGTTGCCACCTCGGCCTGGGTCATCGGCTCCCAACTGCGCGAGCGGTTCTGGTAGCTGCCGCAGGTCGGCGGCGGCGGAGGTGTCGACGAATTGGTCGTGATCGTGCTTTGCTCGACCAGCACCGAATTAGCACGCACGTTCTGTGCAGGGCAGAAGTCGCCGGTCGATGGATCGCAGGACAGCGGATTGCTCTGTATGTCGAACCGGGTATTGAGCGCCCGCGTCTCTGTGGCGCGAAAGCCCGGTTCGGTGGTTACGTTCTCAATCGCGCCGCACTCGCCATAAGGCTGGTTTTCACCCAGTTCATATTGTGAATCGTGTGTGCCATAAAGGTCAAGGAAGCCCACGTTGCCCGGTGCCAGTGCATCGACCGAACTGTCGAGCCAGCGCATTCTCAGGCCGTCGCCTTCAAGCGTGGGCAGGAAGAAGTCGCTACGCTCGATGCAAACCATGATCGGCGGCAGGTTGCACACCGCGCGTTCGAGCATTGCCATTGCATCTGCCTCGACCCCGCCAGAAGACAGTGCCCCGACGACGGGCGTCAGCGCATAGAAGACCTCGCGGTCGTTGACCGTCACGCGTACCACCTTGGCGCGCGCACCATCCGCATCGTTGGCGAGCAGTTCGCCCGGTTGGTCGTTTGCGTAACCGTCGTAAAAGGTGAAAGTCAGTCCGGTAATTGCGGAGCCCCCGCCATCATTCGCTACGCGCGTCTCGTTGACATAAGCGCTGGCTGCGCTGGCGAAGGCGGCGTTAGCGGCGGTGCGCGCGCGCACCATCGCATCATCGGCCCCATTCAGCTGCGTTGCGGCGGCCAGAGCGGCTTGGTCGGCTGCATTCTGCAACTCGCTCTGCATGGTCACCAGCCGACCATAGTCCAGGCCGATGCCCGCGATCGCGATCAGTCCAAGCAGCGCGACGGCGTAAAGCGCCGAAATGGCTGCGGCCGCATCCTTGGCGAAATTGCGCGATGCCCCGGCCATATCAGACGCGAGCCTCCTCTCTTGGTCAGTTGCCCGAGCTGGGCGTGGTGCTGGGCGTGTGGATCGGGGGTTTCACCGCATCCTGCTGGTAACGCTCTGCCGCCTGCGCAGCATGCTCGGCACTGGTGACGGGTACAGTCGTGTCATAATGCGGCTCGGGATTGACCACTTGGGAGGCCATTGTCTGGCGGTTGTACTCACCAAACTCGACCACAGGTTTCCCGCCGGTCATCATACCCTGCGTACAGCCCACAAGCATGAGCGGCAGCGCTGCCATCGTGCAGGTGCGGCGATCAATATTCATAGTCGGATTCCTCTGCGCTTGGGTCGCTGCCCGCATCGTCGGCGGCACGTGGGTGATAGCCCTCCCCGTCGATCAAGACGTCGAGTGGCTGCGGCGGATCGATCCGATCGGTGGGCAGGCGCACTTGGTCGGGTCGGATCGGCGCTACGAGGTGCGGGGTTATCACGATCAGCAACTCGGTCTGACCTTGCTGAAAGCTTGTTGAACGGAACAGCGTGCCGAGGATCGGGATCGAGCCGAGCAGGGGGATCTGGCGCACCGTGGTCTGGAAGTCCTCGCGCAGCAGCCCGGCGATGGCGAAGCTTTCGCCGTCACGCAGCTCCACCGTCGTGCGTGCCCGCCGCGTCTGAAGGCCGGGAATGGTGATGCCGTTGATCGAAACCGTCGTACTTTCGTCGATCGAGGACACTTCCGGCTCTACCATCAGGCTGATCACGTCGTTGCCAAGCACCGTAGGGGTGAAACTGAGGCTGACACCAAAGGACTTGAACTCGACGCCGAGATTCTGTTGCCCCGTCTGGCCGACGCCGTAATTGGCGATCACGGGGATCGGGAATTCACCGCCGGCGAGGAAATTGGCCGGTTCGCCCGAAAGAGCGACAAGTGTCGGCTCGGCCAGAGTGCGCGACAGGCCGCGCCTTTCAAGCATGTCGAGCGTGGCATCGATATCAAGCCCGCCGAGGCTGAAGGCATGGCTGAGAATGCCGAAGGCATCGGTGATCGGTCCGGTCGTGGGCGTACCGGGATCGCCGAGCGAACCGGCGCCCAGCCCCGCGCTCGATCCCAGCACGGCGCTGAAATCGCCGCCTCTGGACAGGCCGAAACCGCTCGCGCCCAGCCGCTCGCCAATCGAACGATCGACCTCTGCAAAGCGGACTTCCAGCATCACCTGTTGGCTGCCGCCCATGCTGAGCAGGTTGATCACCCGCTCTCCAGCAAAAGATCCCGACAATTGCGCTGCCCGCGTCGCGGCCCCGGCATCGCTGACCATGCCGGTCAGCAGCACATTGCCGTTGGAAAGCTGGACATCGATCTGTTCGCCAGGAAGCAATTGCTCAAGCTGGCGGCGCAGGCCCCCGATGTCCGGACCAACCGAGACGTCCATCACTGCGATGACACTCTCCTGCCGGTCGTAAAGCGTCAGGCTGGTGGTGCCGAACTGGCGGCCCAGCACGTAGATCTGGCGTTCGGAAATCGGCATCACATCGGCAATATCGGCGTTGCCTATCATGGCGCGTGCGATGGGCACGTCAGCACTTACCACCAGGCTGTGATCAACCGGCACTTCGAGAGTGCCAGCATGGACCGAGGCCTGAACCTGTTGCGCCATCGCCGTGGCGGCAAGCGCAATGGGCGAGATCGTTGCGAGGGCTATCGCGCAGGCTTTGCTGAACTTCATCTCATTCACCCCTTGCTCGACCGACCGGATAGCTGGTCGGCTGTGTACCGCGCACGATTTCCATGCGCGGGCCTTGCGGCACCGACACTGCGACCGGGGCCGATGCGGAACCGGCGCGCTTCGAACTGTCATCGTCGCGGCTGATATAGGTCGTCTGGGTCACCGGTGGCGGTGCCAGTGCGGTGGCGGGGATGTACATCGCCCGTGAACCGAGGTTGGCAGCGGTGACAGTGGCCATGCCAGAAGCCTGGCCATCCGGGCCAATACTCGCCAACTCAGTGATGCTGCGCAAGGCAAGGCTTACCGTGCCAACCCCCTGCGCCACCGCCAGACGCTGGGCATCGACCAGCGATACCGCGACTGTCGCCGTCTGGCTGACGCGTGGCTCGCCTTCGGTATCGTCAACAGTCTGATCGACTGCGAGAACCTGCACGTTTTCAAGGATCACGTCGGAGCGCAAATCCTCGTTGCGTGCTCCGCCGCCGGCGATGCGGCGCGTGAGGATCACATCAACCGAACTGCCGGGGACGACGAAGCCGGCGACGCCGCGGATCGCGTCAACGGGCAAGGATACGGCACGCATGCCAGCAGGCACCAGGGCAGCCAGTGTGGCCCTCCCGTCGGCGCCGCTCACCTTGCTGGCCAGCACTGGCTCGCCAGGAACAATCGGGCGTATTGCGACTCGGCGGTCCTGCAGGGCCGCGTCTACAGTGAGAAAAGCACCTTGCGGCACGGAGGCAGCAGGCCAGTATTGCAGGCGCAGGTTTTGATCCGACAGGGCAGTGCCGTATTCGAGCGGCTGGGTTGCCACTACGATCTGGACAGTCTCCTGTTCGCGCAGCGTTATCTGCGCCTCGTCCTGTCGCTGCTCCATGCCCGAGAACCAGGCATTGGCGATGATCACCGCGACTATGCCCACTACTGCTGCTATTACCAGCAAGACCCAATTGCGCCCCTGCACAACACCTCTCCCGATTATTGCATTCTTATGGGTGGGTTACCCGCAGCCGCATTGGCCGCGAGTAACCCGCATCTTGCTGCGGTATGCGGCATTAATTAGAGGGGAGAGGTTCTGAACCTTCGCCCTTTGCGTCGATCGTGTCCGCAGCATCGTCCATCGCATTCTGAATCGACACGGCAAGGCCCAGCGCCGCTGCGGCGATGCCAATGCCAACGATCGCCAGAATCAGCGCATATTCGGCCGCCGAGGCGCCTGATTCATCGCGCATGAAGGTCTGAAGAAAGGCTTTCATGGTAACCACTCCTGTTAATGCGAGCGAAGTCACCAGACATCCCCCGCCTATTGAAATCCGCCACGGCCAAAGCTGGCCGGACACAGGGAATGTCGGGCCACAACCGATGGGAAGCAATTAAGAGGATCACCGTGCTTTTCGGCGGAATTCCGGCGAGAACAGCGCCGAAACTAAGGAGGTTTACTAAGACTAATGACGTCAGCGGTCTGATGATCGGAGCAAATGGCGTGGTCGCTAATCGTCCATCTCACCCGCGCGAAAGGCCAAATGCAGCAGTTCGGGTAGCGAACGCACATTGAGCTTTCTCATCGCGTTGGAGCGGTGAATTTCCACCGTGCGTGGACTTATACCCAGATCGAAGGCGATGTTCTTGTTCGCCTTGCCGCGAGCAAGACCTTTTAACACCTGCCGCTCGCGCGGGCTAAGCTGTTCCATCAGGTGGCGGGCGTTGTCCCTTTCGATGTCCCCCTTCTGCTCCCGCGCCAGCCTCTCGCACGCGCTCCGCAGCGCAGTGAGCAGGTCAGCCTTGGAAAAAGGCTTCTCCAGGAAATCGACTGCGCCCTCCTTCATCGCGGCGACAGCGCTCGACACGTCGGCCTGCCCGGTCATGATGACAACCGGCATAACAGACCCGTTCTCGTGCAGCCGACGTTGCAGGTCGATCCCATTTGCATCACCCAGCCGAAGGTCGAGCAATAGGCAGCCTTCTTCGAGCTCGGGCAGCGCGGCCAGAAATGATGCGGCGCTGTCATGCTGCGTGGTCTGAAGACCTTCCGATGCCAGCATGAAGGCCAGCGATCTGCGGACCATCTCATCATCATCAACAATATGCACAAAGCGCCCGCCCATCAGGCAACCTGCGGCTTGTCAGTCGGCTGGGCAGGAAGTTGCAGCCGGAAGAGCGCCCCGCCCAACGCAGTGCTATTGTCAGCATCGATACTGCCGCCATGGGCCTCCACGATCTGGCGGCAGATGGTCAGGCCCACACCCATGCCGCGCGGCTTGGTGGTCACGAAGCTGTCAAACACACGCCCCTGCACCGAAGGGTCGATACCCGGCCCTGAATCCTCGATCGCAATCTCGATCATGCCAGCATCCAGCGCCCTCGCAGTAATGCGGACCTTGTGTGGTCGTTCATGATCGTCCTGCATCGCCTCGAAAGCATTGCGCACGATGTTGAACAACACCTGTTCGGCCTGCACATGATCGATCATCAGTAGCGGCAGATTACCGGGAACATCCACGTCGAGTTCGATAGTGCGGCGATAGCCATTGATGAGCGCGAGCGAAATCGTCGCATCAACCAGCGCTTCGACCGACACCAGTTCGGCCCCGGCTTCTGCGGGGCGCAGAAAATCCCGCAGTTGGTGCAGCAGGTGCCCGGCACGGACCGCCTGGCGGCTGCAGATATCCAGGACGTCAGTCACTTCGGCCAGTTCTTCGGCATCATCCCGGGCAAGCAACCTTTCGCGCGCGCCCGCGGCGAAATTGGCGATGCTTGTCAGCGGTTGATTCAACTCGTGCGCAATGGCGGCTGCCAAGGCGCCCATTGCCGATACCCGCGAGACGTGCGCCAACTCGGAAAGCATGGTCTGGATCTGCTGGCGGTCGGTCGCGTCAGCTTCGATCAGCCGCAGGAATCCCAGGAAATAGGGCTGACCTTCGATCATCGTCTCGCCAACATTCACTTCGACCGCGATGGCGTGGCCATTCTTGTGTCGCGCATTCTCGATCCGTGGGTTGCCGATAATGCGCCGTTCGCCGGTCTCATGATAGCGGGCGATATAGCCGTCGTGCCGCTCGCGGTGAGGTGATGCCATAAGGATCTTGAGGTTCTGCCCCACCAGTTCCTTGGGCGCATAGCCTATGTGGTTCTCGACTGCACGGCCCGCTGCGCGGATGATACCCTGCTGGTCGGCCAGAATGATCGCAATCGGCATAATATCCATGAACGAGCTCATCTGCGCGCTATCGAGCGCAAGCGGCAGATCGTCATCGATGAAAACTGTCATACTCCCCCAGTGCCACGGTTTTGTTATTGTGTGTGCCGCCAGAACACGTTTGTGGCCCGCCTGTGAATAGAACGCTGCCAGACTAATCGCAACTCGCCTCCGATTGACGGAGCTGTGTCTTTATGTCGCGTTGATCGGGCCATGAGGAACTGCCACTCAGCCAAGGCGATTGAGCGGCAGGGTGCTGTCAGTCCAATCGCAACGGTGCTGTCAGTCTAATCGCAACTCGTCTCCGATCGACATAACCGTGTCTTGATGGCGCGTCGATCAGGCCATGAGGTTCTGCCACTCGGCCAGGGCGGCCGAGCGGCGGGTCTTGTATGTCTGTCGGTCGATCAGGTGGCGTTCTTGATTGAAATGGTTGTGGACGTTGGCGTGAACCGAGGCGAACTTCTGTAAGCTCTTCATCTGTCGAAATCTCAGCATGGCCCGCTCTCGTCGTCGGAACGGCAGATGGCTGTTCTCCACCCGGTTGTTGGCCCAGCGTCCCACCTCCTGCTTGTCGGTGTTGCCGAGGTCGCTCATTGCCGCCCGGTACGAGCGCAGACCGTCGGTGGTGATCTCCGCCGGCGAGCCGTGGCGCTTCAGCGCCTTCTTCATGAACCGCAGCGCAGCTTTCTTGTCGCGGGTCTTCGTGACGTAGCTCTCGAGGATCTCGCCCTCCTGGTCGACCGCGCGCCACAGGTAATGCATCTCGCCGTTGATCTTCACGTAGACCTCATCGAGGTGCCACTTCCATTGCCGAAACCCTCGCATCCGGCTTACCCGCTGGCGCTGCACATCGGCTGCGAACAGCGGACCGAACCGGTTCCACCAGTGACGCACGGCCTCATGGCAGATGTCGATACCCCGCTCGAACAGCAGGTCTTCCACGTTCCGCAAGCTCAGCGGAAAGCGCACGTACATCATCACGACCAGGCGGATCACCTCAGGTGAAGAGTTGAAATAGCGAAACGGACTGGCTGCTTTCTTGGGTCTGGGCATCACCCTGCCCTACCCGATCACGCGCATTTCGCTAGCCGGTGCATTTGCTCTGACAGGACCAGAGCGCCTGCTCCATGAGGCCAGGGACAGCGCGACCATCCTCCTTCCTCTAGCGCTGCCGCTGCGCGGTGGGCGGCGCATGATCGCGCGCGGCGCTACGCCTGCCGCGCAGCCCGATCGGGTGCTGATTGCTGCCTTGCGCAAGGCGCACGCCATGCTCCGCACCGAGCGGGGTCTGCCGATACTCGGTGCCAGCCCGAGCTCTCCCTACGATCGCGGCATCCTGCGGCTTGCCTTCCTCGCCCCCGATATCCAGCAGGCGATCCTCGACGGACGCCAGCCGTATCATCTCAACCTTGAGGTGCTCAGGAACATCGCGCTGCCGCTGAGCTGGTCGCGGCAGCGCGAGGTGCTGCGGTTCGGGCAATAACAAAACGCCTGTTCCGGCGAGCAAACACCCTGATAGTGGCGATTGAGGCACCTGTTCGGGGGGTTTAAATACCCTGTTCGGGCGATTAACAGGAAAACGGCTTTTCGTGCCCTTTAAGCTACCGAAAAGGCGTTATTTTCTCAGGTAGAATCTTGCGCAAATTGCTGCAGATGGCCTGTATTCGGGCTCAAATTCACGTTTTTCCCTGTTCTGCCCTGTTTAACAGGCAAACCGGACCGATGCAGGTACGGCCGGAGACGGGCCGCGCAAATGCCGGCTGATATCGTCCAGGAGACGGCCACAATGATGTCGCTGTTACGGAATGGCCCACGCAAAGCCGCCTGTTCCGCGGGCTTGCGCGCCCTCCCTGAAACCAGAGACGAGTGCTGGGGGTGGGTGGCGGAGCGGGTGGGATTCGAACCCACGATACGCTTTTGACGTATACACACTTTCCAGGCGTGCGCCTTCGACCACTCGGCCACCGCTCCGCATGCCTGTTTTGGCAGAGGCAGGCCACTAGCCGCAGTATGAGCGGATGACAAGCGGGATAGGCCTTGCCTTCGCGCATACCGGTGGCACACTCCAGGCCATGAGCCGCCTTGCCCTTCTCTCCGCCGTTTCGCTGGCCTTTGCCACACCGCTGGCAGCACAGGAAAATGCCGCGCCAATTACGCCTGCCAACCCGGTAACGCCCGACAGCATCGTGGCGGCATCCACGCCGGAGGAATGGACCGAGATTGATCCCGGCGATCTGCTGGTGATGGTTCTGGCCCCCGGTGATGACGAGAGCCCGCGCTTCGTGGTGATCCAGCTGATTCCCGCGCCGTTCAGCCAGCCGTGGGTGGAGAACATCCGCACCCTCGCCCGCGCCCATTGGTGGGATGGCACCAGCGTCTATCGCGTGGTCGATAACTGGGTGGCGCAATGGGGTGATGTGAGCGAGGACAGGCCGCTGCCGGAGGGCGTGGTGTCGCCAGAAAGCGAGTATGCTTCTGTGCTTCCTCCAGCGCCAGAGTTCGATCAAGCGGTCTTTCCGCTCACTGCTATGCTCCGATCGATGTGGATCGAAGAATTTGTTACTGGTGAGATTGTCGAGGCACCAAATGCCGACGCTATCAAGCAAGCGATCGCACGCCAGAAGGGCGACAGCTATGCATTGGAAACCGCTTTTGTTGGTGGATGGCCCATGGGGTCGGGGCCCGATACCCAGCGCAGCACCACGGCTTGGCCCGTCCACTGCTATGCATCCGTCGGCGTCGCCCGCGATCTTGCGCCAGACACCGGCACCGGCTCCGAACTCTACGCCGTGATCGGCCATGCGCCGCGCCAGCTTGATCGCAACATCGCCGTGGTCGGCCGGGTGATCGACGGGATCGAGCATCTTTCCACGCTCAGGCGCGGCACGGGGGATGCTGGCGTGTATGAAAGCCGCGATCAGGATACGCCGATCCTCTCGGTCCGGCTTGCCAGCGAGACGGAGGAGGCCGAGCATTGGCGCTACCAGTATCTGTCCACCCAAAGCGAAAGCTTCGCCCGTTATGTGGCAGTGCGCGCCAATCGCAATGACGCCTTCTACACCGTGCCCGCGAGCGGCGTGGACATCTGCAACGTGCCGGTGCCGATCCGCCACATCGACCCCCTGACGGAGTAGAAGTGATGCAGAGCGGCGACCAGATCACCGTATCGGGCACATTGCTGGGCTGGCGCAACGATAGCGGCGTTCTGGCAACCTATATCCGCATCGAAGGCAAGGCGGCGGAGGAGATTTCCGGCCATGAACTGCTGCGCCGGATCGAAAGCGGCAAGCGCCGCGGCTTCGGATCGGTGAAGGTGGAGGTGAAGCTGGGCGACAGCGAGTGGAGCACTTCCGTCTTCCCGCAGGACTATGGCTGGTTCCTGCCGATCAAGGCGGTGGCCCGGCGGGCACAGGGTGTGGCGGAAGGTGACGAGATTACGGCGCAGCTGACCTTGTTATAAGCCCAGCAGGCGGGCAGGCAGCGCGAGGGGGAGAGGGATATGATGGACGGACGCGGCGGCCCCAAGGGCTGGCACACAAGGCGCGCCATGCTGCGCCGCACGGCGGGCGCGGGACTGGCGCTGACCGCATTGCCATTGGCCGGTTGCACCTCCGCCGCCGGCAGCGCGCCGATGAGCGCCGATGACTGGCCTTACCTGTCCGCAATGGTGGCGCGCTACCGCAGCCGGGGCATGATCGCCAATATGCTGGCAATGATCGGCAAGGGCGAGGAAAGCCTGCTGATCGGTGGCGGAACAGACCGTCTGGGCGGCCAGCGGCAAAGCGATGCTGACAGTATCTATCGCCTCTATTCGATGACCAAGCCGATTGTCGGCATGGCCGCCATGCTGCTGGTGGAAGAGGGCAGGCTGTCGCTCGACCAGCCGCTGGCCGAGATATTGCCCGCCTTTGCCAACATGCAGGTGCAGAAGGAATATGACGGCCCGATCACCGCCGATAATCTGGAGCCCGCCGCACGGCCGATCACCATCCGCCACTTGCTCACCCACACCTCCGGCCTGGGATACAGCTTTGTGGAGCAGGGGCCGCTGTCGCAGGCGATGAAGGCCGCAGGCGTGGTGACCGGGCTGGTTGGCCCCTACCCGCCAGCGGAACTGGCGCGGGGCACGCCGGTGACCAGCCTGACCGAATTCGCCGATCGCCTGGCCACTTTTCCGCTGACGCACCAGCCGGGCACGCAGTGGAGCTATTCCACCGGACTGGACGTGATCGGGCGGGTGATCGAAGTGGTCAGCGGGCAGGATTTCGAGAGCTTCCTGGCTGACAAGATTTTCGCCCCCTGCGGGATGAACAGCACGTTCTTCCGCGTGCCGGAAGACGCGCGCAGCCGGTTGACCGAAAGTTATGACGTGCGCGGGGAAAGCCCGGTCCTGCTCGATCCTGCGCAGGGCACGGTGTTTGCCGGGGATGACTATTTCCCCATGGGCGGCACCGGGCTGGTGTCCTCTCCGCATGATTATGACCGCTTCCTGCACATGGTCGCCAATCTGGGCGAGCTGGATGGAACGCGCATCCTGCCCGCAGCGGCGGTACAGCTGGGCACATCGGACCTGCGGCCCGATCCATCGGTTTCGCTGGGATCATGGGTGGAAGGATTTGCATTCGGCGCCGCTGGAAGGCTGGGCTGGGCTGGAATGGACAGCGCCTATGGCTGGGCCGGAAGCGCCGGGACGGTTGGTTTTGTGGACATGGTCAGCGGCCGGCGCTGCGCCATCTACACCCAGTACATGCCCGCCAGCACATGGCCCATCGCCGCCGATTTCGAGGAGGCGATTGCCGCCGACCTGTCACTGCAGGCAGGCTAGAGCCGCTGCATCAGTTCGATCCGGTTGCCGAAGGGATCGGAAATGTCGCCGCGCACATAGCCATCCAGCGGCTTGCCCGGCGCAAAGGACACTCCGGCACTTTCCAGTCGCTCGGCATAGGCCGGCAGATCGTGCACCAGCAGCGCGGGATGCGCCTTGCGCGCTGGCGCAAAGCCATGCTCCACGCCCAGATGAATATGCGCATCGCCGCTGGTGAACCAGCAGCCGCCATTCACCGCCAGATGGGCAGGTTTGGGTAACTCCGCCATGCCCAGCACGCCGACATAGAATGCCCGCGCACGCGCCTCACCACCAGCAGGCATGGCCAGCTGGACATGATCGAGCCCGGTAATGTGAGACATCAGACCCGGTCTGCCTGTGCCACGCTGTCGCTCGCCCGCAGGCTGCTGACAATGCGGGTGAGATGCGCCAGGTCCTGCACTTCCAGATCCACCTCATAGGTGTGAAACGGATCGTCGCGCTGGGTCAGTTCCAGGTTCATCACATTGGCATTGCTCTTGGCGAACACGCCGGCCATTTCAGCCAGAGTGCCGGGGCGGTTATACAGCACGACATGCAGCCGTCCGACCGCACCGTGAGAGCGTTCGCCCCATGACAGATCGACCCAGTCGACATCCTCGCCATTGGCCAGCTCAAGGCAATCGATGGCGTGCACTTCCACCCCCTGCCCCTTGCGCCTGAGGCCGACAATGCGGTCGCCGGGAACAGGATGGCAGCAGTCTGCCAGGCTGAAACCCATGCCCGCCGTCAGCCCCTTGATGCTGATGGCGCGCCCTTGTTCGGGCGGGGCTGGCAAATCGCTGGTGCTGCCGGGAACAAGCGCTTCCATCACTTCCCGGTCGGTCAGCTTGGCGGACCCGATGGCGAACATCAGGTCTTCCTTGTGATCCAGCTCCAGCCGTTCAAGCGCGGCGGAAATTGCCTTCTTTCCCACCTTGGCAGGCAGACGCTCGACAATTTCTTCGAACAGCTTGGTGCCGATTTCGGCAATCTCTCCGCGTTCCTTCAGCCGCACCGCGCGGCGAATGGCGGCGCGAGCCTTGCCGGTGACGACAAACCCCAGCCAGCTGAGCTGCGGCTGGGCGTGTGATCCCTTGATGATCTCCACCACATCGCCATTGTTGAGCGGTGTGCGCAAAGGCATGTGCCGGCCATTGATCTTGGCGCCCACGGTCTGCGCGCCAAGATCGGTGTGGACGGCGAATGCAAAATCCACCGCTGTCGATCCCTTGGGCAGCTGGAACAGCGCGCCCTTGGGCGTGAAGGCGAAGATGCGGTTCTGGTAAACCGCCAGCTTGGTGTGTTCGAGCAGTTCTTCGGCATCATGGCTGGCATCGACAATCTCGATCAGGTCGCGCAGCCAGCCCACTTCGCCATCGGGCCGGTCTTCCTGCTTGTACGCCCAGTGCGCCGCCAGGCCGAATTCATTGGTGCGGTGCATCTCGCGCGTGCGGATCTGCACTTCCACACGCATCGATCCGGCATGGATCAGCGTGGTGTGGAGCGAGCGATAGCCATTGGTCTTGGGGGTGGAGATGAAGTCCTTGAACCGTCCGGGCACCATCTTCCAGGTCTGGTGCAGCACGCCCAGCGCGCGGTAGCAATCATCGGTATCGCGCGTCAGCACGCGGAAGGCCATGATATCGGTGACCTGTTCAAAGCTCACATGGCGCTCGGCCATCTTTTTCCAGATCGAATAGGGGTGTTTTTCGCGCCCCCACACTTCCACATCCAGCCCGGATTCAGCCAGCGCCTGCTTGATCTTGAGCGCGATGGCATCAACCTGCCCGCCTTCGGTGGAACGGATCTGCTCCAGCCGGGCGTTGATGGTGGCATAGGCTTCTGGCTCCAGCTGCTCGAACGCCAGCAGCTGCATTTCGCGCATATATTCATACATGCCCACACGCTCTGCCAGCGGGGCATAGATATCCATCGTCTCCCGCGCGATGCGGTGGCGCTTTTCCGGGTTCTTGATGAAATGCAGCGTGCGCATGTTGTGCAGCCGGTCCGCCAGCTTCACCAGCAGCACGCGCAGGTCCTCGCTCATCGCCAGCAGGAACTTGCGCAGGTTTTCCGCCGCGCGCTCATTCTCCGGCATCTGCTCGATCTTGGAGAGCTTGGTCACGCCGTCCACCAGCCGCGCCACTTCGCTGCCGAAATTCAGCTCGATATCCTCGATCGTGGCCAGCGTGTCCTCCACCGTATCGTGGAGCAGCGCGGTCATGATGGTTGCCTGATCCAGCTTCAGGTCGGTCATCAACCCGGCAACTTCTACCGGGTGGCTGAAATAGGGATCGCCGCTGGCGCGCTTCTGGCTGCCGTGCTTCTGCACCGTATAGACGTAGGCACGGTTGAGCAGCGCCGCATCGGCATCGGGGTCATATTCAAGGACCCGTTCAACAAGTTCGTACTGGCGCAGCATATATTCAAGATAGTGCGCCATCGGGCAGAAAACAGGCAAGGGAAATCGCGGAGATGGGCGAGATTTCCACGGGCGCTTGACTGAATTGTAACTTAGAGGTTACATGTAACCCGTGGGTTACACGGAGATTCACGATGCGTATGAAAAACTTGCCAGCGAGCGATCAGGAAGCCGCCGAAATGGTTGGGCGCAGGCGCGCCCGCGCGCTGCTCTTGCTGGTGATTGCTTATGTGGCGATCCAGATCAACTTTTCTACCATTCTTGCCGATGTCGGATGGGCTGCCAAACCGGTCCAAGTGGTCGCGTGGATCATTCTTTCCAGTTCGTTTGTAATCGTCCTCTATACCGGCGGTAAATTCCCCAAATCCCGCCCCGGGTTGCTGCCCCTGATCGATGACGAGGTGACCCGGCAAAACCGCAGCAAAGCGATCGCCGCCGGCTTCCTGGCATCGGTTCTGACAACGCTCGCCCTCTTCATTTACAGCAATTTTGGTGAACTGATGTTGCGGCAGGCAACCCATCTGATCCTCACCTCAACGGTCAGCGTCGCCGCACTGCGCTTCGCTCTGCTTGAGCGCAAATCCTACCAGCAATGACCGAGGCGCTTACCAACACCATCCGCGATGCCCGCACTGCGCGTGGCTGGACTCAGGCTCAGCTGGCAGACCAGATCGGGGTCAGCCGCAAGACCATCAACACGGTGGAGAACGGGGTTTTCGTGCCCTCCACCATCGTCGCGCTCAAAATCGCCCGCGCACTTGAAGTGCCGGTGGAGGATCTGTTCGATCTGGAAGAGCAGCAAAGATCATGACCGCGCCGCAAAGCGCTCCGTTCACGATTGTGGATCTTGTGCAGGGCACCGAAAGCTGGCGGCAATGGCGCGCAGGCGGCATCGGGGCGTCCGATGCACCGGCCATCATGGGCGAAAACCCGTGGAAGTCCGCAAAGGACCTGCTGTTTGAGCGGCGCAATCCAGAACTTGCCCGGCGGCGGCAGACAGTCACCAGTGCCATGACCAGAGGGGTGATGCTGGAGCCAAGGGCACGCGCGGCCTATTGCACAATTCGCGGCGTGAATGTCCGGCCGCTATGCGCTCAAAGCCGCGCTCATGAATGGATGCGCTGCAGTCTCGACGGAATATGCGTGGACACGATGCAGGCGGTCGAGATCAAATGCGGTCCTGCCATTCATGCGCGCACCGGCCGCAGCCGCACAGTACCGCGCGCCCTGTACGGTCAGCTCCAGCACACGATGGCGGTGACCGGCCTCCTGAAAATGGACTTCTTCTGCTATCTGCCAGACCGGCCACCGATCCTTTTCAGCGTACCCAGAGACGCGAGCTATATTGAACGGCTGATCGAAAAAGAGGCGGCTTTCTGGAACGAGCTCTGCGCCTGACTGATCCCCTCGTTGCATCCTGGCCGCTGCTGGAACCACAGAAGGTTTCGACCATTTATCATGGACATGCAGCGCAAGAGGCCAACCATGTTCACGCAGCTCAATCCCAGTCTACCGGTTCAGGTTCTTGATCGCGGCCGCGGGCAGGCCGTCGGAATTATCGATTATGGCCCGGAACATCACCTGATCTGGGTCACCGCGCTGGACGAGAATGGCGAGATCTGGTGCGCCCCCAATCCGCAGGTTCGCTTTCAGAACAACTGGACCATGGGCCGCCGTACCGCACATTCTGCAACCAGTGTTGCGCAGGCCTGCACCTGCCACAATGACCACGCAATTGCAGGAGCGTCACCATGCTGAAGGAACAGGTCCGTGAGGATCATGACCGTAGCGAGCAGTTGCGCGGTGAACTGGAAGAATGGATTGGCAGCCGTGAATTCCCCTGTGTGGGGGCCAAATCGGCCATGGCGCGCGGCACGCTCAAGGTCGTGGCCGCGCGCGATATCACCAGTGCATGGAACGATGTGAAGCTGCACGATGAATTGCTGCAATGGGCCTACTCCTATCGCGATGATCCGGGCGGCCTGCGCAGCCTTGCAGTGGTGTTCCAAGGGCCCCGCGACCTGACCGAAGAACATTTCGAAACCGCGATGTGGGAACGCATCCAGTCATTGGCCGACAAGGATCACTGGCGCGGCCAGCCCTATGATCCCGGAGTCAGTGCCGATCCTGCCAACCCCCATTTCTCGCTCAGCTTTGGCGGTGAGGCGTATTTCGTGGTTGGCCTGCACCCCCATGCCTCACGCCCGGCGCGGCGCTTTGGACGGCCGACGCTGGTGTTCAACCTGCACGATCAATTCGAAAAACTGCGCGAGGAAGGACGCTATGAAGGCATGCGCAAGAAGATCCTCGCACGCGACGAACAACTGGCAGGCGATATCAACCCGATGCTCGCCCGCCACGGCGAAAGCAGCGAGGCGCGGCAATATTCAGGCCGCAATGTAGGTGAAGACTGGATTCCGCCTTTCGAGGACAAGCGCGCATGATGGACATGCAGATCATTCCCCCGCGCAGTGGCACAGCTTTCCTGCTCGCCCGCGGCCAGATGCTGGACGTGGTGGATGTCATGGGCTGCCAGGTTGCCGACCTGCTCGCCTTCAATGCGCAAGACACGCGCGAAGTCATCTCCAACGGGCGCACGTTCGATTATGAGGAAACGCTCAAGCTGACCACGGGCAATACGCTGTGGTCAAACCGTTCCAATCCCATGCTCAAGATCACCCGCGACGATGTTGGCTGCCACGATTTCCTGCTGACGCCTTGTAGTGAGGCGACGTTCACGCATTTCTATCCCGACAAGCCCGTGCACCGTGGCTGTTTCGGCAATCTGGCAGAAGCGCTGGAACCCTTCGGCGTGTCGCAAGACGCGATCCCCACCGCTTTCAATGTGTTCATGAACGTGCCGTTTGACGGCGAAAGCGGAAAGCTGTCGGTCGAGCCTCCGCCTTCGAAGAAGGGTGATATCCTGCGGCTGGAAGCGATGATGGACCTGGTAATTGGCCTCACCGCTTGTTCAGCCTATGCCTCCAATGGCGGCAACTTCAAACCGATCGGATACCGGGTTCTGTAAGCGCAAAAGTTGCAGATCACCCTGCCTCAGACAAATCCGGCCCGGGCTCATTCGTCGAGCGAAAAGCGCGCTTGGACTGGTCTGTGCTGGCGCCAGCTGCGCTTGTCGGACATGGACGAAAATGGATGAATCAGGTCCTGGAACGTGCAGTTCAATCAACCACACGGCGGGCAACCATGCATAGATATAGTCTTACAAGATGCCTGTTCGCCGCCAGCATCCTGGCGCTTGCCGCGCCGATCGCGGCGCAGGACACGCCGGACGGTGACAACTCCATCATTGTGACCGGGCGGCTGGATCGCACCGTCGACGGCAGCGAGGTTCGCGCCCAGGCGCGGGCGATCACGCCGCGCAGCCAGGCATTCGGCGATCCGCTGGCCCGCTTTCAACAGCCGATCTGCGCGGGCGTGTGGGGTCTCAACCCCGAAAGCGCGCAGCTGATCATCGACCGGATTTACTCCAACGCGGAAGAAATCGGCGTGGATCTGGAAGAGGAACCGGGTTGCCCGCCCAATGTGCTGGTGCTGTTCGTTGCCGATCCGCGCGATGAGCTGGATCAACTGCGCGAGGCGAGGCATTATCTCGTCTCCGGACTGTCCTTCTGGGAGAGCAAGCGTCTTTCCGAGCAGGAAGGACCCGTTCGCGCATGGAACGTGGTGACCACCCGGACGCGCGATGGCCAGGCCCGCATGGGTCGCCCACCCGTGTTCGACTCCACCGAAATCTCGCGCCTCAATTCCGGCACGCGGACCGATCTGGAACTGTCCGTGGTGATGATCGACAGCGGCGCAATCGCGCAATTGGACGGCGTGGCCGTGGCCGATTACGTGACCATGCGCACGCTGGCCCGCACCAGTCCGCCGCACGCAGATGCCGCCTATGGCACCATCCTGGCGCTGTTCGACAATCCCGCACAAGCACCCGAGCGGATCACCAGCTTCGACCTGGCCTACCTGCGCAGCCTTTATCGCAGCCGCGCCAACACACCTGGCAACAGGGCTCTTGGCGGCATTGGCGACCTGATGGACAGGGATGCCACGCGGGAAGAATAAGCCGCAGCCAGCAGAGCAGCAGGATTCACCTGCCCCGCGACACCCACCACACGGTAAGTTCTAGCTCCACGTCACCTCTGGCGGCAGGCTCATCAGGATCGCATCGATATTGCCGCCGGTTTTCAGACCGAACAGCGTGCCCCGGTCATAGACCAGATTGAATTCGACATAGCGTCCGCGCCATTCGAGCTGCTGGCGCTTTTCTTCTTCTGAGAACTCCTGCCCCATGCGCTTGCGCACGATATGCGGGAAGCTGTCGAGGAAGGCCTCACCCACATCCCTGGTGAAGGCGAAATTGCGCTGGAACTGGGCGTCATCGGCGCATTCCAGGTGATCGTAGAAAATGCCGCCCACACCGCGCGCCACATTGCGGTGGGGGATGAAGAAATAGTCGTCCGCCCACTTCTTGAACCGGTCATAATAGGTGGGATTATGCGCCGCACAGGCCGCCCGGAAACGGGCGTGGAAAGCTTCGGTGTCCTCATCATATTCAATCGGCGGGTTGAGGTCCGCTCCGCCGCCGAACCATGCGGACTGCGTGGTCAGGAAGCGGGTGTTCATATGCACGGCGGGGACATGCGGATTGGCCATGTGGGCAACCAGCGAAATGCCGGTGGCGGTAAAGCCCGGCTGCTCAACGCTTGCACCGTTGATCGTGCCGGCGAACTGCGGGGCAAACTCGCCCGATACGGTGGAGACGTTGACGCCCACCTTCTCGAACACCTTGCCCTTCATCACCCCGCGCACACCGCCGCCGCCTTCGGTGCCATCGTCGGTATCGCGGTCCCACGGCGTGAACTCGAAGCTGGCATCGCTGCCTGCCTCGCGCTCGATCGCTTCAAATTCTGCGCAGATGCGGTCACGCAGGGTTTCGAACCAGTTGCGCGCCTGATCGGTATAAGGTTTCCATTCCATGGAAGCGCTCTTGCCAAAGCAGGTGGCGCGCGGCAAGTGGTGCGCATGGTTCTTGTTTCGTTCGCCTTTGATTTTTGCGGGGAGGAGTTCCGCCTGGTGCCGGGCGAAACGGGCAGCCCCAAAGGCGGCCGCGCGCTGTTCTGGCCGCGCGAAAATGCCTTGCTGGTGGCAGATCTGCACCTTGAGAAATCGAGCTTTTTCGCCGGGCATGGGCAGATGCTGCCCCCCTATGACAGCCGCGAAACGCTGGAACGGCTGGCGCTGGCGGTGAAGGAAACGGGTGCACGGCGGGTCTATACGCTGGGCGATAATTTCCATGATGCGGCGGGCGCTTCCCGGCTGGAGCCGCATGCGGCGGGCATGCTCAGCGCGCTGACAACCGCGCTCGACTGGGTGTGGATCACCGGCAATCATGACGAAGGGCAGGATGCACAAGGACGGGCCGCGTGCGGCGGCACCTTTGTGGAGGAGCTGGATCTGGCGGGAATGGTCCTGCGCCATCAGGCCATGAAGGGGGAGACACGGCCAGAACTTTCCGGCCATTTCCACCCACGCCTGCAGGTGAAGGTGCACCATCGCCATATTCGCCGCCCGTGCACCGTGATCAGCAGCGATGGCGAAGGGTCCGGACGGATGATCCTGCCGGCATTTGGCGCGCTGACAGGCGGAATGAATGCAGCCGATCCGGCGATACTTTCCGCGATGCAGCCCGCCAGTGCCATCGATGCCGTGGTGCCTGCGGGAAGCAGGCTGGCCCGCTTCGCGCTGTGGCGCAAGGAGGCCTAGCTTTCACCCCTAGCGCGCCGCCGTGTTTGCCACTACATGGGGGCCAGAAATAACCTACAGGAGCATAGCCCATACCACGTCCACCCCGCCGCACGATGGCGCCGCCGGTCAAGTCCGGCCCCCGTTTCGACCATCTCATCCAATCCGAAAAAGTTCGCGTCATTGACGAAAATGGCGAGAACATCGGCGTCATGTACACTGAAGAAGCGATCGAACAGGCTGCCGAAGTCGGCATGAACCTGGTCGAAGTCTCGCCCAACGCAGACCCGCCCGTGTGCAAGTTCCTCGATGTCGGCAAGTATCGGTATGAGGCCCAGAAAAAGGCCAATGCCGCGCGCAAGACGCAAAAGACGCAGGACATCAAGGAAATCAAGATGCGTCCCAACATCGACGATCATGATTATGATGTGAAGATGCGGGCGATGAACAAGTTCATCGACAATGGCGACAAGGTGAAGGTCACGCTGCGCTTCCGTGGACGCGAAATGGCGCACCAGCACCTGGGCATGGACCTGCTCAAGCGGGTACAGGAAGACATGGCGGAAACCGCCAAGATCGAAGCCTATCCGCGCCTCGAAGGCCGGCAGATGCTGATGGTGCTGTCGCCCAAGTAACGGCGCGCACTTATTTGAAATCACCAGAGGGGCGCGGTCGCAAGATCGCGCCCCGTTCATTTTCGGCTCAGGCATGGCAGACCATTTTCGCTGGCCTTGCCGGGGAGGGTTTCATGAGGTGTCTATCTGCACTTGCAGCGATTGGCGTGCTTGGCGCAGCGCTGAGCTTGCTGTTTCAACCAGCAGCTGCACAGCAGGACCCATTTGCCGATAAAACCTTCCAGCGCATCTCCAGCGAACTCAGCCCCGCATATGGCAAAGGCGATTACCTTGCCGCACTGGCCATATTCGGTGATCCCGATGCCATAGCTGCAGACAGTCCGGCACGGTCCATCTGGCAGCAGTTCCGCCCCTCGCTAGACGGCTTTGTGGCGGACCGTGACATTCCCCGCTCCCGCCGTGACCCGCTGACAGCAGAAGTTGCCGCACGCTTTGCTGCGCTGGAGCGGCGCGAAGCCATTGCAGCCATCGTCGAGCACGCAGCCCGCACCCGCATCGTCATCATCAACGAAGCACATGACAACCCGCGTGACCGGGCCTTCGTCATGGATGTGGCCGAAGCGCTGCGCCCGCTGGGCTATACGCATTATGCCGCCGAGGCGCTGACCAACTGCTGCTATTCGCCGGAACAGGCCAAGGCACCGATCGATGCGGTGCGGCAACGCGATTATGCCGCCTTTGGCGATGGCTACTATCTGGCCGACCCGGCCTTTGCCTATTTGCTGCACCGCGTGCTGGTCGCCGGGTATGAGCCGGTCGCCTATGAATATGTCCCGCAAGCGGGTGAGCGCCCGGAAAACCCGAACGAGAGCATCGCCCTGCGTGAAGCAGCGCAGGCGCGCAACCTTGCCGCCGCGCTGGAAGCGGCAGGTCCGGACGCAAAATTCCTGATTCATGTCGGCTATAGCCATGCAGCCGAACGGCCTTTCTCCAAAGAGCAGGAATGGATGGCGTCGCGACTGAAGGCGCTGACGGGCATCGACCCGCTGACCATCAACCAGACCGACCTGTCCGAATATAACATGCCGCAGGAATATGCCGCGATCGGCATGGAGCAGGGCACTGCGCCGGTGGTGATCTTCGAGGGCGGCGAGCCCGCGCATGTCGGCTTCAACGCGGAATTGATGGACCTGCAGGTTGTCCATCCGCCCATCGCCGTGCTGGGCGGCCGGCCAGACTGGCTGGCGCGCACGGGTCGCGTGGCCTTTCAGCTTGGAGCAGACATGGTGCCCGATGAAGGCGTGCGGCTGGTGCAGGTGTTCCTGGCGCAGAGCGGAGCAGACGCCGTGCCGATCGATCAGGTGCTGATCAGACCGGGCGACGAGCCGCCGGTGCTCTATGTCCCGCGTGACTCACAATACCGGATCGTTACGCAGCAGGGTTAGCGATCGGCGCGCTCAGGCCGGTTCCCACAACTCCACCGGATTGCCGTCACAATCGTGGATACGGGCAAAGCATCCCACGCCGTCCATCTGTTCGCGGTGGGTGGCCTCTATGCCGGCTGCGGCCAGGCTCTCCACCAGATCGTCCAGTCCAGCAACGCGCAGGTTCAGCATCATCTGACGGTCCGTTTGCCAGTAATCTGTGTCTGCATTGAAAGCGGCGAAGACGGTGTGGCCGGCCTGCTGCTGCCATGTCCATTCGCCATCGGGCGTGGGACTGCCGCTGACCGTGGCGTTGAAACCAAGGTTGTCACGGTACCATGCGGCCAGCCGCGCCGGGTCTGCCGAACGCAGGAAGACACCGCCAATCCCCAGAACCTTGCCTTTGCTCATCACCCGCTCCTTGCCCGCGCCAATCAGTGCGGTAGGATGATAAGCCACTGCAACGGGAGGGCAAGCGCTAGCCATGACGGCCAGCCGTATCGGATTCTGGATCGGGCTGGCTGGCTTTGCCGCCACGCTGGTGCTGCCCGCGCCTGCCACCATGCCGACAGAGGCGTGGCATGTGGCAGGGCTGGTGGTGTGGATGGCCGCCTGGTGGATGACCGAAGCGATCCCGCTGACGGCCACCGCCCTGCTGCCTTTCGTGGTCCTGCCTTTTCGCGGCGGGGGAACCGCGCGCGAGGTGGCGGGCGATTATTACTCACCCATCCTGTTCCTGCTGCTGGGCGGGGCCTTCATTGCGCTGGCGATAGAGCGCACCGGGCTGCACCGGCGGCTGGCGATGTTCATCCTCAAGCTGGTGGGCGATCGCGGCGGCGCATCGGGCATATTGCTGGCCTTCATGATTGCCGCGGCGATCCTTTCCAACATCATCTCCAACACCTCCACCACGCTGATCATGATGCCGATGGCGCTGGCCGTGCTGGCTGGCGGCGGGGCATCGGGATTTGACGAAAACAAGATGGGTCTATCGGGCGCCCTGCCCATGGGCATCGCCTTTGCCGCCAGCATCGGCGGGCTTGGCACGATCATCGGATCGCCCACCAATGCCATTGGCGTGGCGCTGCTGAGGCAGACCATCGGGCTGGATGTCAGCTTTGCCCTGTGGGCGCTGTTCGGCGTGCCCATCGTGCTGCTGGGCATACCCCTGGCCGCCTTCATCATCAGCAAGGTACAGCAGGTTGCGCTGCATCCCTTCGATGCAGCTTCGGCGCGCCAGTCCATCGATCCGCACGGGCCGTGGACAATCGCGGAACGGCGTCTGGTACCGATCATCGCGATCACCTTTGTCGCCTGGATGACCCGTCAGTGGGTGGCCGAATATCTGCCCGAAGATTCCTATACCGACGGCACTATTGCCATTTTGGCCAGCTTCGCGCTGTTCATCCTGCCCGATGGCACCGGACGCCGCCTGCTGGTGTGGAGAGAGGCCGACCGCGCGCCGTGGGGCGTGATCATGATGTTCGGCGGCGGACTGGCTCTGGCCGGAGCCATGACCCGCACGGGTCTGGCGGAATGGCTGGGCAATGCCCTGCTGCCACTGGCGGGCGTCCCGCTGATCGTGGTG
This sequence comes from Alteraurantiacibacter aestuarii, assembly GCF_009827405.1. Classification (GTDB taxonomy): domain Bacteria; phylum Pseudomonadota; class Alphaproteobacteria; order Sphingomonadales; family Sphingomonadaceae; genus Alteraurantiacibacter; species Alteraurantiacibacter aestuarii. The sequence continues at coordinate 481,431 of NZ_WTYY01000001.1, read as the reverse complement.
GCGCTGGCGCTGGTTGCCATGGTGGTGCTGGTCACCGAATTTGCCAGCAACGTCGCCACCGCCAGCGGGATCATGCCGGTGGTGGCCAGCCTTGCTGCGGCGCTTGGCGGAGATCCCCTGCTGCTGGCCCTGCCCGCCGCCCTTGCCGCCAGCTGGGGCTTCATGCTGCCCGCAGGCACCGGTCCCAATGCCATCGCCTGGGCTACCGGCAGGATCGCTTTGCCGCGCATGGTGGGCGCGGGAGTCATGCTGGATATCGCCGGGATTTTCCTGATCGTGGGCGTGTGCTGGGTGGTGGCGGGCCTGCTATAAGCGTGAACGCGCAGGGCAGTTCTGCCCCGCCGCTATTGCGCGTGGCAAATGCCACCTGCCTTGATGCTTGTTCTTTTCCCGCTCGCCAGTGCTGACCCTTGGGGACATTCAGGCGAAACTCCTTGCCCATGATTGTCCAGTGCAGCTATCAACCCGTTCATTCCGAAAAATCCGGATCAATCAGTCAGTCGAAGAAGGATAGGTGTCTCGTGCTCCGCAAATTCACATTGGTATTGGGCGTCGCAGCCTGCAGCGCGATGGTCGCATCCTGCGGCGGCAAGACCACGCCAACACCCACGCCTACTCCGACCAGCACTCCCACACCTTCGCCCACGCCAACGCCGACAACGGCACCAACGCTGATTGATTTCGCGCAGGATTTCACCTCGATCAGTAACCTAGTCTATATCTACGGCAATTTCACGCCCACCACTGGCGGTGCGGAAGTGTTCGCCGATGCCTCACGCCTCAGCGGCGGAGCAGGCGCGGTGAATTATGTCTTCTCGCCGGAATCGATTGGCTACGCGTTCACCGATCTCAACCCCGCAGCCAGTTTTGCAGGCGTTGACCGGACCACCACATCAGCCACCCTGCGCACCTATGTTAAGGGTGATGAAGCGCTGTTCCTGGAATTGCCTTTCCAGCACGTTCTGCGCGCAAGTTATGAGCGCAAGGATTCGATCATCAGCGGAACCACGCCGGGTATCCTGCGCAGCCGCCGCGTATCACTGTTCGCCAATCGCATCACCACCACCAATGCCATTTCCAGCGTACTGACATACACCGGCCTGGCCCATGCCGTTGGCGGTATACGCGGCACCACGCCAGCCGACATCGTGGTCTCCCAGAGCACAACTTTCACCGTCACGCCGACGGCGACCGACCCGACCCTGGCCGGTACAATCAAGCTGTTTGAGGACGTCAACAGTGTGCTGACGCAGAAGGCGGCACTGGCCTTTACCGGCACGGTGGCGGCCAACGGATCGTTCAGCGGCACAATCACCGACACCACCTACAACTTCACCGGCAATTTCGCGGGCGAGCTGGCAGGACCCAATCGCGAGGAAGTGATCATCGTGTTCTCGGCATCGCACACCGATGGCCGCAGATATGTGGGCAGCTATATCGGCGGTTAAGGGCAACAGGCCTGCGCAGGGAAACACCGAAACCGGCGCTGAGCCGGGAGGTTGCTGCGTTTCCAGCATGCGAACGCCTGTCGCGCGCCGGGCTGGCGGCAGAAATCCCTAGCGCCCGTCCAGACCGTGACGAGCGAGGAAGTCGTCGAGCAAGGCGGCGACTTCCCGGTTGTTGAGATCGGCGAAGGGCATGTGCGTGTTGCCGGTCAGCCCTTCATCCTCCAGCATCACGATCTCCGCCTTGCCCCCGCGCGCATTGATCAGCGCCACGAACTGGCGGCATTCCTCCAGCTTGGCGGACCACACGGGGGAGGCTTCGATATTGTCGCCCCAGACAAACTGCATGGGGATGGTGAGCAGGCGGGCGAACTCCTCCTCACTCACCTGCATCGGCCCAAACGGGCTGTCGGCCGTGCCCGGCCCCTCGCCCGGCGGGAACAGGAAGCCGGGGTTCTCATAGGCGACGATAGCGGCGATTTGCCCATCGTGTGCGGCGGCCAGCAAGGCGCGCATGCCGCCTGCCGATGATGTGACGACGATGGACGGGCCAATAATCCCGAACGCCTCAACCGCCGCGGCGGCCTCCAGCCGGATATTCTCCAGCCGGTCAAATTCATCGTAGCGCGCGCGCATCGCCTGATCGAAGGCGCTGCGGTTGTGGGTGGGGAACTGCACGCCGTCGAACCATTCCATCCACGCCGGACCAAAACGCCAGGAGGTGAAGTTCTGCTGATCGCGCCCGGCCATGGCGTTATATGTCTGGCTGTCACAACCCCAGTTCGCGCGGCCCACGCGCGGGCCATCCCACAACATCACCGGGTAACCGCGGCGCAGGAACAGGCTCTGGAAACCTTCCCCCATATCCCAGCGGTTCTGCCACACGAAGGTGCTGGAGGAATGCCAGAAGAACAGCGGCAGGGCCCGCGCATCCGCCGGTATCTGATACTCAACATAGCCGTGGTCACACGACTGGGTCGCCCCGCCCTCGTCCGAAACATCGGCGCCACCAACGCTGAAACTGCCCTGCCTCTCCAGCAGGATCGGGGCTCCTGCATCCTGTGCCTGTGCCTGTGCCTGTGCCTGTGCCTGGGCCTGAACCTGAGCGACCACCGCGAACAGCGAGAAGGCCGTCGCGGCTAGCACCAGCGAGCGGGCTTTCACCCTTTCCACTCGCGCCTTTCCTCGGCCGCGCGCAGCACTTCATAGGCGAGTTGGAAGGCCTGGAAGGCCTTGGCCGCCTCCTCATCGCCGGGGCGCACGTCGGGATGCACTTCCTTGGCCTTGGCGCGCCATGCCTTCTTCACCGCCTCAAATTCGACGTCGCTGTCCAGCTCCAGCACTTCCAGCGCGCGCATTTCATCCTTGCTGCGCGTGCCATCTCCGCTGCCGCCCCAGCCATAGTGCTGGGCCTCGGCATAGCCGGCGCTTTCCTGCTGTTCGGCCCGGGCACGCTTGTCCGCCTCTTCCTTGTCGAGACCTTCGAAATAGTCCCAGCCCTTGTTGTATTCCGCCGCGTGCTTCTGGCAGAAATACCACCGGTCGGGGCTGTTGGGGCTTTTGGGCGCGGGGCAATCGCCCCGTTCATTGCAATTGTGCCTGTCGCATATCCGCACATTCACAGCCTCTCGGCTGCCGGCATAGCCGCCCCAGCGGGGGAAACCCCAATTGTCTTTGCGGCGCGAACCGGCCATCAGATTAACCCTGTTTTGAGCATTGCGGGACTATAGGGGGCGCAAGGCAGCGTTGGAACCGCAAGTTCACAATCAACTGCATCCGTTACAAATACGTACAAAATGCTGCATTGCAATACGGTCTCTTGCGCCTATCTGCCAGTTACCAAGATACTATGCGAGGATCGACATGAGCAAGCAACTGGCCATTTCTGCTGCCTTTTCCATCCTTGCTATGTCGGCTTTCGCCCTGTTTGGCACGGCGCAACCCGCTGCGGCTGGTGACCATGGCCAGATGGTTGGCGGACAAATGACGGGCGCGAAAGCCCAAGCCTCCGCGCCCGCCATCGGACACTATGTCCCGGCCCAAGCATTCTTCGGGCCTCTTATCAGCGAATGATCAGTTGATCATGACCGTAACCGCGCGGCGGTTGCGGGCCCATGCACCTTCGTTCGATCCGGTTGCAGCCGGACGTTCCTCACCATAGCTGACCGTGCGCAGGCGGTTGTCCGCAACACCCAGGCTGACCAGGTAATTCTTGGCCGCATTGGCGCGGCGCTCACCCAGAGCAAGGTTGTAATCACGCGTCCCGCGTTCGTCGGCATGGCCTTCAACGGTGGCGCGCGCGTTGGTGTATTGCAGCAGATATTCGGCCTGGGCGCGAAGAGCCACTGCATCCTCACTATCGATATTGAAGCGATCGGTATCGAACAGGATCACGTCGCGGCCAGCCATGGCCTGCGAGAAATGCGCCTGGCTTCCGGCAACGGGGCCGGTGGGAGCAGGTGCGGGTGCGGGTGCCGGAGCGGGTGCCGGGGCGGTGGCTACGGGCGGCGGTGGAAGTTCCTCCGGAGCCTTCTTCGAACAGGCAGACAGAGCCAGAATACTGGTAGCTGCGAGAATGACGGCATGACGTTGCATTTCAGACTCCTCCAAAAAAGGATGTGGTGATTTTTGGACCCTACAGGGAAACAACGAAGTTACGGCAAAACCGGTCCCCAAGCCGGATCTGACGCTCCCACTGGGGTTTGCAGGCGGCGCTCATTCTCGCCGGTCAGATCGACCTGCCAGATGGAGGTTTCGCCTGAGCCCCGCTCAGTACGGAAGAACTGGATGATGCGTCCGTTGGGAGCCCATGTGGGGGCCTCGTCCTGCCAGCCATTGGTCAGGGTGCGCATGTTACGCCCGTCGGTATTCATCACCGCAATATGAAAATCGCCAACGATGTGGGTGAAGGCAATCTGGTCCCCGCGCGGGCTCCATTCAGGAGTGCCGGCGCGGCCAGAGAAGAAGGTGATGCGGCGCGCATTGCGGCCGTCAGCGTCCATTATATAGACCTGCTGCGTGCCCGAACGATCGCTTTCGAACACGATCTTGCTGCCATCGGGCGAATAGGAACCGCCCACATCGATGCCCGGTGAATCGGTCAGCCGCAAAGGCGTGCCGCCGGTGGCAGGAACGCGGTAGATATCGGTATTGCCCGCCACCGCCATCGAATAGAGAATATAGCGCCCGTCCGGGCTCCAGCGCGGCGCGAAGGTCGGATTGCTGCTCTGCGTCACCAGCGTCTGCCGCCCGCTGTCCACATCATACACATAGATGCGCGGATTGCCGTCCTGGTAGGAGAGATAGGCGATCTTCGAATAATCGGGCGAATAGCGCGGCGTCAGCGCGGTGGACTGGCCATTGGTGATGAAGCGGTGGTTGGCCCCGTCACTATCCATGATGGCGAGCCGCTTGGTGCGGTTATCCTTGGGTCCGGTTTCGGCGATATAGGCGATGCGGCTGTCAAAGAAGGGGCTTTCCCCCGACAGGCGTGAATAGATCAGATCTGCGCATTTATGCGCGGCGCGGCGCCATTCTGCGGGCTGGACCACCCAGCCCTCGCGCACCAGCTCATCCTGCAGGATCACATCGTACAGATAGCAGCCAACCGTCAGCCGCCCGTCGGCATTTGCGCGCACATAGCCATGCACCAGCATTTCTGCCGAGCGTCCGCGCCATGTGGCATAGGCCGGTGCAGTAATCTGCGGATAGGTGGGGCGCGGCAGGGCATCGGGGCCAACCGGACGGAACAGGCCATTGTTGCGCAGATCGTTGAAGACAACGCGCGCCAGTTCCTGACCCAGCGCGCCCGTGCCATTGGCATTGGCGGGGGTGGATACGTCCTCATTGGTGGCAAAGGCGGGGATGGCAATGCCCAGGTCCTGCCATGCGTCCGCAGTGACGGTGACAGAGATACCTTCCTCGGCATCGAACCCCTCTGCCTGCTCCACAGGAGGCAGGCTCAGTTCCTGAGCAACGACTGGCGCGGCGACAGACAGGCCAAGGCCGGAGACGAGAAAGGCGAGAGCGAATCTGAGCATTATTGGGCCAACCTGTTGTCGAAATTCGATGTCACAACCCGCCAGCCGGAATAATATTCCTCCGGCAAACGGAAGGGCGATGCCAGGCGTACGGCGCGAACAGCCTGTTCAGCATGGCGACCGGCCTGCGCCCGATTGCTGTCTGTCACGCCGGTCTGGCGTACAACTTCGGGATTGCCTGCAAGGCTCCCGTCTTCATTAAGCCGGAAACGCAGCACGGTGACAAGTCGTTCCACATCCACGCCAGAAGGCGGATTCCAGTGCGGCTTGAGCTGGCGGATGATCGCCTGACCGATCGAAGCCTGCTCTGCCGGTCCCACCGTGCGCGCTGGCGAGCCGCTGTCGCCGCTGGCATCGCTCATGCCCTGCAGGAACTGATCGTTCATCCGTGTCGCCTGGCTTGTGGGCTGAGGGCGCGGCTGAGGGCGCGGCGCCTGTGTCTGCGTGGCGCGCGGCGTGGGCGTGGGGGTCGGGCGTGTCACCGTGCGCTCTGTGCGCTGCGGCGTGGTACGCTGGACGGGCGGCGGCTTTGGCGGATCGGGGACGGGGCGCGGCGGGGTCACTTCCATGATCGGCGCAGGATCGGGAACCGGCTGGTCGGATATTTCGGGCGCCATCGATGCGGCCGGTTCGGCACTGGGATCGGGGGCTGTGGATGTCAGGCTGACATCAGTTGCCAGGCTCACATCGATGCGCTGCGGCGGTTCATAGGGCGCGCGGCTATCATCCTGCAGCATCAGCGCCACGGCCAGGGCAACGTGCGCTGCGCCTGCGACCAGAAGGCCGAGTTTCTCTTCACGGGAAAGATTGGCGAGAGTGGCCATACAAATCGTCGCCTATGGCGCGTTTGCTGAACCGCTGGTGACCAGCGATATCGTATTGAAACCCGCGCGGTTCAACTCGCCCATCACAGCCATCACCCTGCCGTAATCGAGCTGGCGGTCGGCGCGCAGGGTCACCAGCGGCGGCTCCCCGGCAACGCTGGCCATCACCGAGTCGAGCGCATCGGGCAGACCGCCGCGCTCCACCGGCACATCATCGATATAGATGAAGCCGGCCTCATCGATTGCGATGGTCACCTGATCGGGTTCCTGATCCAGCGGATTGGCCCGGCTTTCGGGCAATTCCACCGGGACGCCGCTGGCCAGTAGCGGGGCAGTGACCATGAAGATGATCAGCAGCACCAGCATCACGTCCACAAACGGGGTGACGTTGATTTCCGCCATCGGTGCGCGGCGGCTGGAGCGCCCGCGCCGGGAAGAGGCGTGCAGACCCATCGCCATCAGCTGTTTTCCATCTCGCGGCCAATGTTGGCATGCACACGGTCGGCAAAGCGCTGCAGACGGGCTTCAAAGCCGTTCACAACGTTGGAGAAACGGTTGTAGGCGATCACTGCGGGAATGGCGGCGAACAGGCCGATGGCGGTGGCGAACAGCGCCTCCGAAATGCCCGGCGCCACCACGGCGAGCGAGCTGTTCTGCTGCATGCCGATCTGGAAGAAGCTGTTCATGATGCCCCAGACGGTGCCGAACAGGCCGATGAAGGGCGCGACCGATCCGGTGGTCGCAAGGAAATTCAGCCGCTCCGCCAGCTTGTCTGCCTCAACCGCGGCCTGACCTTCCATCGCCTGCGCAATGCGGCCCATCGCGGCAGGGCGATCCTTCAGCCCTGACTTGGTCGAGCGGCGCAGTTCGGAAAGTCCTGCGGCAGCCACGCGGCCCGATGCATTGTCTGCCTTGGCGCGCGAAATCAGGTTCTCTGGCTCGTCAGAGGTCCAGAATTCCTGCTCGAATTTGGCTGACGAGCGCTTGAGCCGCCCGATCCGCAGCGAGAAGGAAAAAATGATCGTCCACACCCAGACGGAGGCCAGCACGAGGCCAAGAATCACCAGCCGGACGACAATATCGGCATCAAGAAACAGTTGCAGCGGATCAAGCCGCGTGGGGGCAATTGCACTGCCGGCAGCAAGGAGATCGAGCGTGGTCATGCATTATCTTTCGCAAAGAATTGATCGAAGGCAGCGCGCCAGCCATCGGGCTGGCGGCGCGGACGGCCGGTGGGGGAAACAAAGCCGACACGAATATTGATTTGCACCAGCAGATCCTCCCCCCGCAGAACATCCTGCGCCAAACGCACGCTGGCGGCCCGCAGTTCCACACATCGCGTTTGAACGACAAGTGAATCATCCAGCCGGGCGGGCGCGAAATAGCGAATATTGGCCTCTGCCACGGCATAGTTGCCCTCACCCGCATCCGCCGCCGCGCGCTGGTCTATCCCCAGCAGGCGCAACAGGCTGGACCGGGCCCGTTCGCAGAATTTCAGATAGTTGGCGTGATAAACCACGCCGGACAGGTCCGTGTCTTCATAATAGACACGCACCGGAAACAGGTGCTGCTGGCCACGAAAGCAGCCATCATCGGGTTGCGGATACTTTTCCATCTCCGCTGGCCGCATTAGCGGCGGGCGGAGTCATGCGGCAAGCGGCAATTGCCCTGCCCACCACTTCCCGGGGGCTGATTCAGCCCGAAATCATCCGGCCCAGCGGCCTGCCGCCAAACAGGTGCACATGCAGATGCGGCACTTCCTGCCCGCCGTTTGCGCCCACATTGGCCAGCAGGCGATAGCCCGGCTGCACCAGGTCCAGATCGCGCGCCACCGTGGCCACCGCGCGGATGAAACCGGCAATTTCCCGGTCGGAGGCCGTGGCGGCAAAATCGTCCCAGCTGACATAGGCGCCCTTGGGGATCACCAGCACATGGACCGGCGCCTGCGGGGCAATATCGTGAAAGGCGAGCGCATGCTCATCCTCGAACACCTTGTTGCAGGTAATCTCCCCGCGCAGGATTTTCGCAAAGATATTCGCCGGATCGTAAGGCTGCGTGGGATCGATCGCCATCACTCGCTCCGTGATGCCTTTTCCGCCAGTCCCGACACCCCTTCGCGGCGTTCAAGCTCGGCGCGGACATCGGCCAGAGACAGGCCGCGGGCATTCAGCGCCACCAGCAGGTGGAAGATGATGTCGGCTGCCTCGCCCACCAGATCCTCGTCACTGCCGGAAAGCAGCGCGATGGCGGCTTCAACGCCTTCCTCACCCAGCTTGCGGGCGATGACCGGCAGGCCGCGCGCATTGAGGCTGGCGACATAGCTATCCTTGGGCGCGGCGGTGATGCGCTCAGCGATCACGGCTTCGAGATGGGTCAGTATATCCATGCTGGCGGGATGCGAGCTAGCCGCGCCGCAGTCAAGACAGACAGTCAAGACGCCCTACTGATCGGCGCCATCGTCCTTGTCGCGCTTCACCGCGAAACGGCGGCCGATGATCAGGCCTGCCAGACCCAGTGCGAACAAGGTGAGGCTCGATCCTTCGGGAACCTGCGCGCTGCCACTGGCAGCTGCCGCAGGCGCGCTGACGAGTACCAGGCACAGGGCCAGAACAAGGAGGATACGGGCAAGCATGCGAGTGCCCCTCTGCCCCGCGCCGCCCTGACGCAATCGGCAGTGTGTTAACGTCCCGCGATGGCACCGATGCCGCTAAAAGTCCTAGCTGCGTGCGGGCAGGCCCGCGGCACGCAAGGCTGCATGCGCCTCGGCAATGGAATGCGTGCCGAAGTGGAAGATCGACGCCGCCAATACCGCGCTGGCATGGCCCTGCGTCACGCCTTCCACCAGATGCTGCAAATTGCCCACCCCGCCACTGGCGATCACCGGCACGGAGACCGCATCGGCGATGGTGCGGGTGAGCTTGAGGTCATAGCCGCGCTGCGTGCCGTCGCCGTCCATCGATGTGACCAGCAGCTCGCCCGCGCCAAGTTCGGCCATGCGGATGGCGTGTTCCACCGCATCAATGCCAGTTTCGCGCCGGCCGCCATGGGTGAAGATTTCCCAGTGATCGTGCACCCAGCGCGCATCGACGCTGGCGACCACGCACTGGCTGCCCATCTTCTCGGCAATTTCGCCGATCACTTCGGGACGAGTAACGGCGGCGGAATTGACTGCCACCTTGTCCGCGCCCGCCAGCAGCAGCGCGCGCGCGTCCTCTACCGTGCGCACGCCGCCGCCCACGGTAACGGGCATGAAGCACACTTCCGCCGTGCGCCGGACGATATCCAGCAGCGTGCCGCGCCCTTCGTGGCTGGCGGAGATATCCAGAAAACACAGCTCATCCGCACCGGCGGCATCATAGGCCTGCGCCTGCTCCACCGGATCTCCAGCATCCTTGAGGTCTACGAAATTGACGCCCTTGACCACGCGGCCATCGGCCACGTCGAGACAGGGGATCACGCGGATGCGGACGGTCACAGGATCGACACCAGAAACAGCGGCAAGGCGCGCGCGCCCATCAGCAGGGCCACGATCAGCACTGCCATCATCAGAAAATACACCCACGGATGCTCATCCAGTGTGATCGTCTTGCCGAAATAGTTGAACCGCCGGTCCCGCGCGCCGGTGAACACCGAATACAGCGCATAGAGCATCACGCCGGCCAAGATGATTGCGCCAAGATATGCCATTATGCCCGCTTCCTCATGCTCTTTGCGCCATGGCGATCGCTGTTGCCAGGTCCAGCCGCCCTTCAAACAATGCGCGGCCGGTAATCACCCCTTCGATCCCGTCATTGGCATGAAGCGCCAGCATGCGGATATCATCCAGCCCCTTCACGCCGCCGCTGGCGATAACCGGAATATCCACGCTGCGCGCCAGATCCACCGTGGCCTCTACGTTGCAGCCCTTCAGCATGCCGTCGCGGCCAATGTCGGTGAACAGCAGGCTGGCAACGCCGGCATCTTCAAAGCGGCGGGCCATATCGACCACGGGCACGTTGGACACTTCGGCCCAGCCCTCGGTCGCCACCATGCCATCGCGCGCATCAACGGCGACAACGATGCCATCTTCCCATTCGCGCGCCATGGCCTTGACGAAATCGGGGTCCTTCAGTGCTGCCGTGCCCATCACCACGCGGGCAACGCCAAGGTTGAACCAGCCCTCCACGGCCTCAGGCGTACGAATGCCGCCGCCCAGTTGCACGTATCCGGGAAAAGTCTCGATAATCGCTTCCACGGCCTCACGGTTTTCCGCCCGCCCGGCAAAGCTGCCGTCCAGATCGACCACGTGCAGGTGCTGCGCGCCCGCCTCGGCAAAGATCAGCGACTGCGCGGCGGGATTGTCACCATAGACGGTGGCGCGGTTCATATCGCCTTCGGCAAGACGCACGACCTGGCCGCCTTTCAGATCGATGGCAGGGAAAACGATCATTGCGGGTCCCATTCAAGAAAGCGGGCGAGCAGTGCCAGCCCGTATGCCTGGCTTTTTTCCGGGTGGAATTGCACGCCCAGCAAGTTGTCTCGCGCCACTGCGGCCACGATGCCGCCGCCGTGATCGGTCATGGCAGCCACGTGATGGCCGTCATCGGGCACGAAGTGATAGGAATGGAGGAAATAGGCCTCGCCCTCCTCGATCAGGTCCGCCGCACCCTTGTGCGCGGTCAGGGCGACATCGTTCCACCCCATATGCGGCACCTTGATGCGCGGATCGGTGCGTTCGATCCGTTTCACGTCACCAGGAATCCAGCCCAGACCCGGCGTTTCGCCATGTTCCAGACCGCGCGTGGCGAGCAATTGCATGCCCACGCAAATGCCCAGGAACGGCACGCCGCCGCGGATCACCCGCTCCTCCAGCGCCTCGACCATGCCGGGAATGGACCACAGGCCGTTCCTGCATGCCGAGAAAGCGCCCACGCCGGGCAGCACGATGCGCCGCGCACCGCGCACGATATCGGGATCGGCGGTAACGGCGATATGCCCGGCCCCCGCAGCTTTCAGCGCATTATGGACCGAGTGCAGATTGCCAGCGCCGTAATCGATCAGCGCAATTGCTTCAGACATATTGGTTTTGCGCACGCCCATCCGGGCGCGCGGTCCTCACTTTGCGGGCAGGCCAGCTGCCCCCGTTGCGGGCGGCCGGTCGGCCTTGCGACTGCAGGGCAGCCGGTTGGTAATACCTAGCCACCCAGCTGCCCCTTGGTGCTCGGCACCGCGCCGCCCTTGCGCGCATCAAGCTCCACTGCCTGACGCATGGCGCGGGCAAAGCCCTTGAAGATGGCTTCGCAGATGTGGTGGTTGTTCTGGCCATACAGGATCTGGATATGCAGCGTGATCCCGGCAGCCTGCGCCACCGAATGAAACCAGTGGTCGATCAGTTCGGTATCCAGCTCGCCCAGCTTTTCCTGCGTGAAACGTGCTTTCCACACCAGAAATGGCCGGCCGGAGATATCCAGCACAACGCGGGCCAGCGTTTCGTCCATGGGCGAATGCGCTTCACCATATCGGCCGATTCCGGCCTTGTCGCCCATCGCCTGAGCCAGCGCCTGGCCCAGCGCAATGGCGCTGTCTTCGGTGGTGTGATGCTGGTCCACATGCAGGTCACCGTTGACCTTCAGGGTGACATCTATCAGCGAATGGCGCGAAAACTGCTCCACCATATGATCGAGAAACCCGATCCCGGTGGATATGTCATACGCCCCCGTCCCATCGAGATTCACCTCGACGAGAATGTCGGTTTCGGCTGTTTTTCGCTCTATACGGCCTGTTCTCATGCAAAATGCCTATAGGCTGCGGGCCGTCTTTCGCAAGTAATCGCAGTGGATCAACTTGCCTTTGCGGCTTGACCAAGCGCCTTTCGATAGTCACCTAGCGGCAGTTATGAGCGACGATACGCCCGAAAGCCTGATCCCCTATGACGAGATCGTGCAGGAGGCCCTGCGCGCCGTAGTCGGCCGTGTGCTGGGTGAAGTGGAGCGTACGGGCGGCGTGCTGCCCGGCGATCACCATTTCTACATCACCTTCAAGACCGGCGCGCCGGGGGTAACCATCCGCAAGGATCTGCGCGAGCGGTTCCCCGATGAGATGACCATCGTCCTGCAGAACAAGTTCTGGGACCTGAACGTGACCGATCACGGCTTTTCCGTAGGCCTCAGCTTCAACCAGCGTCCGGCAGACCTGGTGATTCCCTTCGCCGCGATCACTGCATTTGTTGATCCGGCGGTCGATTTCGGCCTGCAATTCCAGGCCGCGGCCAGCGATATCGAACCCACCGATCATGACGAGCCTGAAAATGACGGCGGTGAAATCGTCGAAGACAAGCCCGATGGCGCCACTGCGGAAGACGGGTCCAACGTCGTGACGGTCGATTTCGGCCGGAAGAAGTAGGCGCGGTCGGCATGGTCCTGCGCAGCACAAGGCGAAAAGCAGGGCGCGGTGCCGCCGCCAGAACCGATACCATCAATCGTGATGAGACGGATCAGGCCGCAACGGTTCCCGGCCTGACTGCCAATCCGGCCACCAATCTGTTGATGGCCGATATCGTGATGCGCGCGGGCTCCTATGTCCTGCGCCGGTTTGTGGAACGCAGCTTCCTCAAGGGCCGCTATGGCACCGATGCAGCCCGCCAGATTGTCCGCAACAAATCGCTGTCCAGCACGCTGACATCGGTGGTGATCGCCAGGGTGGCCACGCGCTCTGTTCCCGGGGCAGCGCTGGTGGGCACCGGCATATTGGCAAAAACGCTGTATGAGCGCGGCAAGCGCCGCCGCGATGCGCGCATGCAGGGTAATAACGAGCTGCTTGATCGCACCGATACTTGATCAAACAGGCCCGCTTGCGGCAAGAGCGCATATGGCCGATTTCAAAAACCTCGCCCGCCGCGGGCTGATGTTCATCCTTTCCTCGCCGTCGGGCGCTGGCAAGACCACCATTGCAAAGAAGCTGCTGGCGCAAGTCGATGGGCTTGGCATGTCGGTGTCTGTCACCACCCGCCCGATCAGGCCGGGCGAAGTCGAGGGCAAGGACTACCACTTTGTCGACCGGGATACCTTCAGCCAGATGGTCGAGAACGGCGAGTTCCTGGAATGGGCGGAGGTGTTCGGCAATTGCTACGGCACGCCCAAGGCGCAGATCAAGGCTGGGCTGAAAGCGGGGCAGGATTACCTGTTCGATATCGACTGGCAGGGCACGCAGCAGCTGTACCAGCGGATGGAAGTGGATGTGGTGCGCGTATTCCTGCTGCCCCCCAGCATTGCCGAACTGGAAGATCGCCTGCGCTCTCGCGGGACCGACAGTGACGAGGTCATCCGCAGCCGGATGGACCGCGCCAAGGCCGAGATCAGCCATTGGGACGGCTATGACTATGTGGTCATCAATGACGACATAGAGAGCTGCTACGACAGCGTGCTGCACATATTGGAAGCCGAACGACTGCGCCGCGCACGCCAGACCGGACTGGTCGATTTTACCCGCAAGCTGATGGCTTAAAGGCCAGCATTAGAATCCGGCGTTAGAATCCGACGCTAAAATCCGGTACTCCACCGCAGGGCCAGGCCGCCATCGTCAGCCGTGCGGGCAAAATGGCCGGGGTCCTTGCGATAGAACAGGCTGGCGGTGGCATTGCCCAGCAGCAACGGCCCGCTCCACGCAATCTCCGCATCCAGCTCGCGTCCGCTGGGGGCCAGCGACAGGCTCCTGATGCCGTATTGTGCGGTCAGCGTCTCATAATCATAGGAGACCGGCAGGCTGAGGTTGAGCTGGCCATGTTCCACCCGCAGCGGCTGCGACAGGCGGATGGCCAGCGTATCTCCTGCGCTCAGCAGATTGCGCCGTGACAGGTCCAGCGCAAAGGCGCGGCTGGTCAGCTGAGAGCCGGGGCCCATGCTGCCGCCCATGCGAGCCTGCGTCCAGCCCTGGCGAATCTGACCGCCCAGCCGCCAGTTGTCCGCCAGTTGCCAGCCTGCGGAAAAGTCCACGAACAGGCTGTCTGCCCCGGCCAGCGCAAAACCTTCATGCAGGTGAGCGCCAAGGAAGGTCCGCTCCTCCCCCATCCAGTCCACGCCGAGCGCGGTTTCCAGATTGCCGAAGCGGCGATCGAACGACAGGCCTGCCCCCGCCACCGGCTGCTCGGCCCGGTAGCCGCGCATCTGTGCCGCGCGGCGCACCACCGCGCTGCTAAAGGACTTGCCGCTCTCGGCGCTGAGCGTGAGGCCCCATCCGCCAAGGTCCTGCCGAAGCGCGAAGGAGACATCGCTGCTGCGCGAGATGCCCGCATCGCCATTGCTCGATCCGGCGATCATGAATGCCGGTCCCTGGCGGGCCTGCAACTGGGAGACCAGTCCGTCCGCGCCCTGTGCATAGGCAAAACCAAACTGCGTGTTCTTGGCAATCTGCAATGTCGCCCTTGCGGCCAGCACGCGCGCCTGCGTCTCATCCTGCGGCGACAGGTCCAGCCTGCCCATGCGCAGCGGCCCATTACCGCGCGCATCGATGGAAAAGGCGACTGAACCGCGCTCATTACCGGCGGACAAATAGCGCTGCTGGCTGCCCAGCGCATCATGCAAGGGGCTGCGCAGGGCGGCGTTGCGCAATGTTCCGGCCAGATCGGTGGCATAGGCGCGGTCATATTCGTCAGTGATCACGGTGGGCAGTGATGCCGCGCTCAGCGCATCGCCCATGGCAGGGGACGCGGTGCCGCTGACATCCGCCAGCGCAATGGCGCTGACAGAGCCAGCCAGCGAGGTGGTGCCGATCGGCTGGAAGGCCGCGTTGATATCCAGAATACCCCGGCCATAAACGGCATCATCGCCTGTTGCCCCGGCATCGAATGCCGTGCGCAGGAGAATCTCGGCAATCTGCTGCCCGGTCAGATTGGGGAAGGCCTGTGCCAGCAGGGCCGCCGCGCCCGCCACTTGCGGGGAGGCAAAGCTGGTGCCGGAGTAGAGATAGACGAAGCCCTCGCTATCAACATAGAGCGTGCCATTGTCATAGGTGCAGCAAACGGCCTCCCCCCTGGCGGCGAGGTAGAACTGCGTGTCGGTTCCGGGCAGGTTGGAAAAATCCGACATCTGGTAATTTTCATCAACCGATCCCACCACGATCAGGCCGGAATTGCCCGCGCCGATCATCTGCCTGGCGAAATCATCCAGCTGGGCAAAGCCATCATTACCCGCCGCGATCACCACCAGCACGCCGGCGCTGGTTGCATCGCGCACTGACTGCTGAAGCGCGGCATTGGCTCCCCCCTCACCGCCCAGCGAGATGTTGATGATGCTGGCGCCATTGGCCACGGCATAGTCGATCGCCCTGGCGATGTCGGAATCGAGGAAGCCGCAGGTGGTGGCCGGGTCCTGCGGATTATCGCCTGCGCATGTCCCTGGCTCATCGGCCCTGATTGCCAGCAGGTTTGCGCCCCAGGCGATGCCCAGCACGCCGGTGTTATCGCGCGCGGCGGCGGCGACCATGGCGACATTGGTGCCGTGGTCGTCAGGACCGGACAGCGCATCGCGGCTGTCATACATATCCTTCGAAGTCGGCAGGATTCGTCCGGCAAATTCGGGGCTGTCGCTGTCTATGCCGGTGTCGATCACGGCAATGGTCACCCCGGCGCCATTGCTTCCGGCGTCCCATGCGGCATGGGCATTGTGTTGCTTCGGCCCGTCCGAACGGCGAAATTCGGCAGTGTTGTACAAGGTCGGCACGCTGATCTGGTTGAACCCGGATGGGGCGGGCGTGGGCGAAGGTGTTGGCGTTGGCGCTGGGGTTGGCGTCGGGGTCGGGGTCGGCGCGACCGGCGGTGCGACCACGGTGGTGCCGCTGCCACCGCCGCACGCAGCCAGCATGGTCACACCGGCAATCGTCAGACCGCGTCCGAAAGTCGCTGCAAATCCCGATTTGTGCTTCATGCCGACCTTTCCTGCGCTCGCACAACTTATGCGGACACATTCCTAATTCGCGCTGAACATGCGACTCCGCAGTTTCAATTGCAACGTTCTGCATCACACTTGCCCGCCGCGTCCATGCAAGCTAGCGGCGCTGGAACAGGATTTATTGCAGGGGAGATGGCCATGAGCGCCGATCTGGAAAATGCCATCGAACAGGCGTGGAATGCACGCGAGACCGTCACCACCGCCAGCCATGACGTGCGCGAACATGTCAACGCAGCGCTGGCCCTGCTCGACAGCGGCCAGGCCCGCGTTGCGCAGCCCGATGGCAATGGCGGCTGGCAGGTCAACCAGTGGCTGAAGAAGGCCGTGCTGCTATCCTTCCGCCTCAATGACAATACGGTTGTGGACTATGGCGCGGCGGGCGCTCCCGGCTTTGACAAGGTGCCCAGCAAGTTTGCCGGCTGGGATGCGAACCGCTTCCGCGATGCGGGCTTCCGCGTGGTGCCCGGCGCTGTGGCGCGGCAGGGCAGCTTCATCGGCAAGAATGTGGTGCTGATGCCCAGCTTCGTGAACATCGGCGCCTATGTCGATGAAGGAACGATGATCGATACGTGGGCCACGGTCGGCTCCTGCGCGCAGATCGGCAAGAATGTGCATATCTCCGGCGGCGCGGGTATTGGCGGCGTGCTGGAGCCATTGCAGGCAGGCCCGGTGGTGATCGAGGACGGTGCCTTCATCGGTGCCCGCAGCGAAGTGGCCGAAGGCGTGCGCGTGGGCCAGGGCGCTGTGCTGTCCATGGGCGTCTATCTGGGCGCATCGACCAAGATCGTCGATCGCGCCACGGGCGAAGTGCACCGCGGCGTAGTGCCTCCCTATGCAGTGGTCGTGCCCGGCGCGATGCCCGGCAAGCCGCTGCCCGATGGCTCTCCCGGTCCCTCGCTCTATTGCGCGGTGATCGTGAAAACCGTGGATGCGCAGACCCGGTCTAAAACCGGCATCAACGAGCTGCTCAGGGACTGAAACGGGCCGAATACCGTATAAGGTCCATGCCCCCAAAGCGGAACATCGCGCCTTCCCAACCGTAGAATCTGCAAGCAAATCGCAGAAATACGAAAGGGAAAACGCCATGAAACGCCAGGGAAACGAAGTCCGTATCGAGACCAATGAAGCGCGCGGCGGCTCGACCCCGCACGTGGTGCGCTGGGTGTTGGCCGCCAGCATGACGCTGGCGGTGATCGGCCTGTCCGCCGTGTGGATCATCCCCGCACTGAGCTGATGCACCGGTCGGGAGCGGCCGTCGTTGGCCTATCCCGCCGGTGTTTCAATAGGCGGCATGCCCGCCTGGCTGGCGGCATAGGCTTCCGCCGCGCGCATCACCCGCATCATGTTGCGGCTGGCGATCTTTTCCAGATCATTTTGTGAATAGCCGCGCCGGGCCAGTTCGGTGAACAGCGCGGGATAGCCGGAGACATCCTCCATCCCGGCAACCAGGCTGGGCCAGCCATCATAATCTCCGCCCACGCCGATGTGATCGATGCCGATCCTGCCGCGCAGGTAATCGATGTGGTCCGCCACTTCGGCAACAGAGGCGACCGGTTCGGGATGGTCCCGCAACCACTCCGCCATCGCCTGCGCAACCTTGCCCGGTTGCCCCTGCCACAGCCATTGCTGACGCGCGGTTTCGGCCGCCTGATCGGCAAGCCAGATGTTGCGCGTGGTGCTGACAAAGCCGCCGACAAAAGTGACCATCACGATACCGCCATTAACGGGCACCAGATCGAGCACATTGTCAGGCACATTGCGCGATTCCTGCGTCACGCTGCGGGCATTGGAATGGCTGAAGATGATCGGCGCGCGCGATTCCTCCAGCGCGTCCAGCATCGTCCCCTCGCTGACGTGGGCAAGATCGACGAGCATCCCCAGCCTGTTCATCTCGCGCACCACCTGCCTGCCGAAATCGGTCAGCCCGTCATGCGCGGGATCTTCATCCGCGCTATCCGCCCACTGCGTGTTTCGCGAATGGGTCAGCGTCACATAGCGCACGCCCAGCTCATCGAACTGGCGCAGCACGGCCAGGCTGTTGTTGATCATGTGCCCGCCTTCAACGCCCAGCAGGGAAGCGATCTTCCCCTCGGCCATTGCCGCCTCGACCTGGTCTGCCGTCAGCGCCAGCGCCATGGCATCGGCATTTTGGGCGATCAGCCGCTTGGTCACGTCAATCTGCTCGATCGCTGCCTGCACGGCCTCTGGTCCCGGTGTTGAGGCAGAGGTGAAGATGGACCAGAATTGCGCGCCGACATGACCTTGCCGAAGGCGCAGCAGGTCGGTGTTCATCAT
This sequence comes from Alteraurantiacibacter aestuarii, assembly GCF_009827405.1. Classification (GTDB taxonomy): domain Bacteria; phylum Pseudomonadota; class Alphaproteobacteria; order Sphingomonadales; family Sphingomonadaceae; genus Alteraurantiacibacter; species Alteraurantiacibacter aestuarii. The sequence goes on along the minus strand of NZ_WTYY01000001.1, from coordinate 462,904 downwards.
GCTGCCGCCGCCGTCCCCGGTGGAGCGCGTATCGGTGAAGTCGAACTCGGCAATCACATTGCCATAACGCCAGCGCAACTGGCCCGGCGTATCGTTGTGGCCATCCCACACCGGCGCAGCATCAAGCGCGGCTGCGGCGGTTTCTTCTGCGGTACGGGCATTGGCGGAACACGAAAGGCAGAGCGCCGCGAGAGCTGGCAGGGCATATTTCATCGGGAGCCTATCCTGTGTTTCCGATCGTCCCATTGCAGCTGGCAGCCGGCAGGAGGATCCGTGTTCATCGCCAGACAATACAAAACCGGCGGCCCTGTGGAAAGGACCGCCGGTCTTGTGTCTTGTACTTATCCGTTGGAGCGAATCAGAAAACGATGCTGGCTCCAACACCGCCGCCGACGGCATCTTCCGAGAAGCCGACGTTGGCGCCCAGACCGAAGCCACCTTCGGTGACGAACTGAGCGCGGACAGAGCCGGCATATTCGCCTTCAAAGGTACCGGCACCAAAGGCGATACCGCCCTGACCCGGCTCCAGGTTCATCGGAGCGGCATTCATGGCGAAGCCCATGGCCACACCCTGGAATGCCTGCTTGGAGCGATATTCCAGATTGCCTATGCGGCTATCGATCACATCGATGCGGGCATTCAGCGTGTTCACCGCGCTGGTGAGCTGGCCGAAGGTTGCCACATCGCTGGCAGCCACACCGTTCGAGACGCCCGTGATACGGCCATTGGCGCCGTTGAGGGTGATCGAACCGGCACTGACATTGCCATTGACGGTGACGATATCGCCATCGGTGGTGGTGATGTTACCATCCGAGGAGATATTGCCGCCTACCGCAAGGTCTGCACCGATCGTGGCGCCGCCGGTCACTGCCAGCGTACCTGCATTGACACTACCGGTGGTCGAGATCGTTCCCGAACCGGCATTGATCGAAGCGCCATTGGTGACGATGCCGCCATTGGCCGACGTGAGACCAGTGACGGTCAGCGTGCCAGCCATGGTGGAATTGCCAGCCACGGCAAGGTCAGCGCCGATGGTGGCATTGCCCGTGAGCGTGGCGTTGGTGGCAAACACGTCGCCGCCTGCAATCACATCGTTGACGGCGATCACATTGTTGAGCGCGCGCAGGTTGTTACCGGCGGTAACGTTGTTCCCGGCAGTCACGTTCACTGCTGCGTTTACGTTGTTGCCGGCATTCACATCGACGTCAGCGTTGACATCGTTGCCAGCGTTCACGTCGTTACCGGCGTTCACATCAACACCAGCATCCACGTCATTGACGGCGATCACGTTGTTGAGCGCCCGCACGTTGTTACCTGCGGTGATGTTGTTGCCAGCGGTCATGTTCACCGCAGCGTTCACGTTGTTGCCCGCGTTCACGTCGACCGCAGCGTTCACGTCATTGCCTGCATTCACATCGACATCGGCGTTCACATCATTGCCAGCGTTCACGTCGTTACCGGCGTTCACATCGACACCAGCATCCACGTCATTGACGGCGATCACGTTGTTGAGCGCCCGCACGTTGTTGCCTGCGGTGATGTTGTTGCCAGCGGTCATGTTCACCGCAGCGTTCACGTTGTTGCCTGCGTTCACGTCGACCGCAGCGTTCACGTCATTGCCCGCATTCACGTCGACCGCAGCGTTCACGTCGTTACCGGCGTTCACATCGACATCGGCGTTCACATCGTTGCCAGCGTTCACGTCATTGCCGGCGTTCACATCCACGCCAATTTCGGCGTTGTTCACGGCGATCACGTCATTGAGTGCGCGCAGATTGTTGCCAGCGGTAATGTTGTTGCCAGCGGTCATGTTGACCACTGCGTTGACATTGTTGCCGGCGTTCACATCGACAACGGCATTCACGTCATTGCCAGCGTTCAGGTCGTTACCGGCGTTCACGTCGACGACTGCGTTCACGTCATTGCCAGCGTTCAGGTCGTTTCCGGCATTCACATCGACGACTGCGTTCACGTCATTGCCAGCGTTCAGGTCGTTGCCTGCGGTGACATCGGCAACCGCGTTCACATCGTTGCCAGCATTCACATCGTTACCGGCGTTCACATCCACGCCAATTTCGGCGTTGTTCACGGCGATCACGTCATTGAGTGCGCGCAGATTGTTGCCAGCGGTAATGTTGTTGCCGGCGGCAACGTTGTTACCCGCAGTCATGTTGACCGCTGCGTTGACATTGTTGCCTGCGTTCACGTCGACAACGGCGTTCAGATCATTGCCCGCATTCACATCATTTCCGGCGTTCACATCCACGCCCGCAGACAAATCGACCACGGCGTCAACATTTTCGCCCTGTACGGTTGCCTGCGAGATGACCGAGCCATTCACGAGCACGTTATTGCCGACCACCACGGTATCCGTGACATAGGCGCTGGTGCCAACGAACAGATCGTTGGATGCCGCCACGTTGACCGCATTCACGTCACCGGTGAAGGTGCCGTTACCGGCATCATCCAGAGTGAAGGTGGTGCCGTTGACGGAATCGCTGACAGTCACGCCATCGTTGTTGACCACAACATTGGTTGAGGTGGTGCCACCGTGCAGGATGAGGTCGTCATTGGTGACCTCGATATAGCTGCCACCAGCCGCATTGTCGGCGTCGATTGTCAGCACGCCACCCACGCCCGACAGGCTGTTGGTTGCGATATTGCCGGTGTTGTTGATGCCGTTGGAGTTGCTGGCACCCGTCACGTTCAGATCGCCGCCCACGTTGGCGTTGTTGGTGATGTTGGCGTCATTGCCGGCGACCAGATTGTTGGTTGCACTGACATTGTTGCCTGCCGTCACATCAGTCGTGAAAGTGCCATTGGTGCCAGACACGTCGCCCGATGCGACCAGATTGGTGGCATTGACATCTCCGCCTGCATTCACGTCATTCACGGCGTTCACATCGTTGCCGGCATTGACGTCGACATCGGCGTTGACGTCATTGGCAGCGTTCACGTCATTGTCGGCGTTCACGTCGTTACCGGCATTGACATCGACATCGGCGTTGACGTCATTGCCTGCGTTCACGTCGTTACCGGCGTTCACGTCCACCACTGCGGACACATCGACAAGAGCGTCAACATTCTGGCCCTGGACCGTATTCTGGACGATGGCCGAACCATCGACGAGGACGTTCTGGCCCACCTGGACGCTGTTGGTCACATAGGCGCTGCTGCCAACAAACAGATCGTTGCCAGCACTCACATTGCCCGTCGTAGTGACAGAGCTGCCGCTCACGGCGCCGGTTGCACTGACAGTGGTCGCACTCACGGTGCCAAAGCTGCCCGATGCACCCGAAACGGTACCGATGGCCTGAACATTGGCACCCTGGACCAGATTGCCAGCGATAACATTGACGCCAGCGTTCACATCGTTGACCGCGTTGACATCGTCGCCCGCGTTCACGTCATTGGCGGCATACACAATGTTCTGTGCGTTCAAGTTGAGGGCATTGACGTCACCACCTTGGGTGAAGATGCTGCCGCTGCCGGTTTCGATATTGGCGCCGTTGGTATCAAGAGTGCCGCCGTTGTTGGGGCTGTCGCCAGCCGGGCTGGTCACTTCGACGGTCTGACCGCCAATCGTAACAATCTGCGCTTGGGCAGGAGCAGCAAAGGCAATTGCGGACAGTGCTGTACCGCAAAGTATCGATTTTCTGACGCTATTCATTTCAATCTCCAATACAAAAAGACACAGACCCTCGCTGGCTGGATTGCGTGATCCCACACCTTATTTTTCAACTGCTCTCATGCGGAAGCGCGTGCCCCAAAGCACCACGTCACCACAATCCGGCTGCTAGTTAACGATTGGTCTAGTCTCCCCCTGTTCCCCAGTTGCCTGCTTCAATAAGGCAAATCAACATAGTTCAAATCGAATCATATCATGAACCTGCTGTTATCCTCTAACTTTATCGTTCGGGTACGAGAGTCAAGGTTGGAGGGCAGAGAAGTCTTGAATCAAAACAGTTTGTTGCGATGGTGCTAACCAAGGCTTTGGCTCTGGGAAGAGGTCATCCTGAATTCAGGGTAAATGGGAATGGTAAACATGCGTAAAATAGGTGGCTTTGGAATTGCGCTGGCGGCATTTGGCCTGATGACTGCATTTCCTGCCCAGGCGGAAGGATTTGTGAACACACGCGGCGGCTGGCTGGCGCTGACACCCGAAGCGAAGGCGGCGTATGTGCAGGGCCTCAATGACAGCCTGAACTATTTCTTCGTCGACGATTCCCTGACCGAGGCACTGGCCAAGCGCGGGCGCACCCGCTGCCTGATCGAACAGCGGGTGAATGCTGCCGTTCTGGCCGCGCAGATCACCGCAGCCTATGATCAGGAACAATATGCGCGCTTCTCCCCGGTCGCAGTCTATATCCTGCAGATCGGGGATCTGTGCCGCCCCTACATCAACCGCGAACGGCAGGAATTCGGACTGGGGCCGCAATAGGCGCAAGGGAGGATAGCGATGGCGATCGAGGCAATCTGGAATGGCAAGGTAATCGCCCGCAGCGATGATACCGTGGTTGTGGAGGGCAATCACTATTTCCCGCCCGCGGCCGTTGATGCCGGGCTGCTCCATCCCAGCCAGACCACCAGCCACTGCCCGTGGAAGGGCGATGCCAGCTATTACTCGCTGGTGGTCGACGGCGCGCGCAACACCGATGCCGCGTGGTATTATGCCGACCCCAGACAGGCCGCGATCGAGATCAAGGACCGCATCGCCTTCTGGAAGGGCGTGGAAGTGCGTGAGGCATGAGTGAGGAGACTGATCAGATTCAGGCCGCCCCGGCGCTGATAGAGGCGCTGAACCTTGCCCCCCATCCCGAAGGCGGCTGGTACCGGGAGACATGGCGCGCCGATGCAGAGGCGGGAAAGCGGGCGCAGGCGACGGCGATCCATTTCCTGCTCGAAGCCGGACAACGCAGCCATTGGCACAAGGTCGATGCGGCGGAGATCTGGCTGTGGCACGCGGGCGATCCGCTGCTGCTGTCGCTGGCGGCAACCGATGCCGGACCGGTTCAGCAGGTCACTCTTGGCGCAGATATTCTGGCAGGCCACAGCCCGCAGCATGTGATCGCTCCGCATGAATGGCAGGCGGCCGAACCTGTGAATGGTCCGCATGGCTATACGCTGGTCAGCTGCGTGGTCGCCCCGGCCTTCGATTTCGCCGGGTTCACTCTGGCCGATGCCCATTGGCGGCCCGGCCAATGATCCGCACAAGCTTGTGATGCGTACGGCCCTGCGCTGGCTGCTGGCCATCTTCTATGCCTATACCGGCTATGCCCACATCGCCACGCCCGCTCCATTCCTGCAGATCATGCCGCCGATGATACCCTGGCCCGAGCAAGTTGTGCTGTGGACCGGTATTGCGGAATTGCTGGGTGCAGCGGCGCTGGCCCAGCCGATCTCCGCGCCATTGCGGCGGGCAGGAGCGATTGGCCTGGCGCTGTATGCGCTGTGCGTGTGGCCGGCCAATATCAATCACATGATGATGGACCTGGCTTCTGCCGATGGCGGCTTTGGCCTGGCCTATCATATCCCGCGGATGATCGCGCAGCCGCTGATCATCTGGCTGGCCTTGTGGACTGGCCGGGTGGTGGACTGGCCCTTCCGGCGCTGATCCACCGCTGATGTTCGAAGAATGAGAAGGAATTGCCGATGATCACCCTGCTGGCACCGATGCTCCTGGCCGCAGCTTCCGCGCAGGCAGCGCAGGGGGGAGAACCGGTTCAAACGGTCGATCCCTGCGAAATCGAGGGCATGTGCCGCACGATCACGCAATTCAGCTTCGAAACTCCCGATGGGGAAGTTGTGGAGGTTGATGCCGACATCACCCTGCCATTCCTGTCGCAGGGCAATGTGATGATCACACCGGGCGAAGCCATCACCATAGAACTTGTTGAGGTCGAAGGCCTGCTGGTCCCGTTCCTGATCAGCACGGGCGCTGCGTCACGCGATGGCAGTCTGGCCGAAAACCAGATCAGCTTTTCCTTGAGCGCAGTCGAGCGCGGGCAGATCATGCTCACCGTCCTGAGCAAATATCCCGCAGCGCTGGATTATGCGGCGCTGAAAGTCGCCATCGGCGCGGGGCCGGAGCGTACCAGCGTGTGCACGCTTCTGCCCGGTGTCGCGGTGTTCGAACAATGGCAGGAGCCGATCTACCAGATGGCCCTGTGGGGCTTTCGCAAGACCGATGATCATGGCTGCAAGATCATCGATCCCGAAGCAGAACCCAGCCAGACCGCATGATCCGAGGGCTGGCTGATCCAGAGCCCGGGCGCGCCTAGCCTTCCCAGCCGAACACATCTTCCACCCCCACGCCAAAGGTGCGGGCGATACGAAAGGCGCTTTCCAGACTGGGCGAATATTTGCCCAGCTCTATCGCAATCACCGTCTGGCGGGTGACGCCGATGGCATCGGCCAGCGCCTGCTGGCTCATCCCGCCATGCGCCTCGCGCAGGTCCCGCACGCGGTTGGTGATGGGGGGAGCCTTGCCCATCGATCACACCCCCCGGCGGAACAGGATGATCTGGAACACATATTCCGCCACCTGCGCCACGATCAGCGATCCGATGGCGAAGAAGAACAGGCGGTTGCCCTGCCCCCACCACAGATAATCGAGGATGCCGCACACCACGCCAACGCCCAGCACGATGCCCGACCAGTTGCCCGAAACCGCAATCGCCGCCCTCTCGCGCTCATCGGCAGGACGCTGCGCGTCGCGCGGCGAATAGATCGCCAGGACTACCTGCACCACGATTGAGCCGATGATCACCGCCGCCACGAACGGTACGAAAGCCACCAGCTGCACCTGCCCCGGCGCATCGGCCGGAATCAACCGGGCCAGACCGAGAAAAAGCAGGCCGTTGAGAGCCATGATCAGCGCCATCGCCCATGCGGATTTTTCCCTGAAGGACATTTGCGAACTCCTCTTTCCAATGTCGAATATCTTTAACATAGTCAAAAATATTCGACTGTCAAATTTTTTGTACATGGGGATTTGCAGTCGGGATGCTTCACATTGCGCTACAATTCTCGCTCCACCCCTGTTAGGGGCGCCGCCATGCTGACAATCAACGGCCTCACTGTGCGTCTTGGCGGACGTACCATCCTTGATCGCGCGACTGCCGCCGTGCCGCCCGGCGGGCGCGTGGGGCTGATCGGGCGCAATGGTGCGGGCAAGTCCACACTGATGAAAGCCATCATTGGCGAGATCGAGGGTGACGAAGGTTCCGTTGAGATGCCGCGCCGCACGCGGCTGGGATATATTGCGCAGGAAGCGCCCAACGGCAGCGCCACGCCGCTGGAAACCGTGCTGGCCGCCGATGTCGAGCGGCTGGAGCTTCTCGAAAAGAGCGAGAATTGCGAAGATCCTGAGCTTCTGGGCGACCTGTATGAGCGGCTGATCGCGATCGATGCCTACACCGCGCCTGCGCGCGCATCGCGCATCCTGATCGGCCTTGGTTTTGACGAGGAAATGCAGGAGCAGCCGCTCGACAGTTTCTCCGGCGGGTGGAAGATGCGCGTTGCGCTGGGCAGCCTGCTGTTCTCCCAGCCCGATGTGCTGCTGCTGGATGAGCCTTCCAACCACCTCGATCTGGAAGCCACGCTGTGGCTGGAGAACTTCCTCAAGTCCTATCCCGCCACGCTGCTGGTGATCAGCCATGAGCGCGACCTCCTCAACAATGTGGTCGATCACATCCTGCACCTGCAGGGCGGCAAGCTGACGCTGTATCCCGGCGCCTATGACAGTTTTGAGCGCCAGCGCGCCGAACGCGCCACCCAGCTGGCCGCCGCCAAGTCCGCTCAGGATGCGCAGATGGCCCGGCTGCAGGACTATGTGGCGCGCAACAGCGCTCGCGCCTCAACCGCGCGGCAGGCCCAGTCGCGCGCCAAGATGCTGGAGAAGATGCAGCCGATCACCGCGCTGATCGAGGACCCCAGCCTCAGCTTCGGCTTCCCCGATCCCGCCGAACTCAAGCCGCCATTGATCACGCTGGACCTGGCAGCCGTGGGCTACACGCAGGACAAGCCGATCCTGCAGCGTCTGAACCTGCGGATCGATCCCGATGACAGGATCGCGCTGCTGGGCCGCAACGGCAATGGCAAGACCACGCTGGCGCGCCTGCTGGCCGCGCAACTGCCGCCGATGGAAGGCGAGATCTTCACCTCGCGCCAGATGAAGGTCGGCTATTTCACGCAGTATCAGGTGGAGGAGCTTTCCAGCGACGATACTCCGTTGGAACATATGACCCGCACCATGAAGGGCCAGACACCCGGCGCTGTGCGCGCGCAACTGGGCCGCTTCGGCTTTTCCGGCGCCCGCGCCACGCAGATGGTCGGCAAGCTGTCAGGCGGCGAGCGGGCGCGGCTGGCGCTGGCGCTGATCACCTATGAAGCGCCGCATATCCTGATCCTGGACGAGCCGACAAACCACCTCGATGTGGATGCCAGGGAAGCGCTGGTGCAGGCGCTCAACGACTATTCGGGCGCGGTGATCCTGATCAGCCATGACCGCCATATGGTGGAGCTGACCGCAGACCGGCTGGTGCTGGTCGATGACGGCACCGCGCGCGATTATGACGGATCGATGGAGGATTACATCGACTTCGTGCTCGGCCGGAACCAGCCCAAGGGCGACGGCGCAGCGGGCGGCGCGGCCAAGCCTTCCAAGAAGGAACGCAAGGCCGCCGCGCAGGCAAAGGAACAGGCGTGGGAGCAGGCCAAGCAGGTCAAGGCGCAGATCACCTCTGCCGAGAAGGATCTTGCCCGCCTGACCGCCGAATGCGCCGCGCTGGATGCCGCGCTGATCGATCCCGCCGCGGCCACGGGCAGGCTCAGCGGCAAGTCAGCCGCAGAGCTGGCGAAGCTGCGCGCCCAGCTGGCCGCCCGGCTGGAAACTGCCGAAGCCGCCTGGCTGGAACTGGGCGAGCAGCTGGAAACGCTGACCTAGGTCGGCTCCGCCTCGACCGAGTAATTGATCGCGGCATTGCGGGTCTTCTGGAAGTCGGGGACGCTCATCCCCTTCATCGCCGCATAGACATCGATATTGCCCAGCCCGACCACCGGAGCGAGCTTCTCCAGATTGAAGAAGATCACGCCGTAATGGATCATGCCGATCCAATCGAGGTCGCGGATCATCGTCTTCTCCTCCTCGGTCAGCGCGTATTCCGCAGCCAGCGCCTCAAAATCATTCTTGAAGCGCTCCCGGAAGGCGGGCTCCACAATGCTGTGGAGGAAGTTGTTGATCCGCCACGCCTTGGCGCTGCGGGTGATGGTGAAGGGATAGGTTCCCTCCAGTTCCAGCGCCGGGGCGACATCCCAGTAGATGCGGCTGGCATATTCCTCCTTGCTCTCGGGGCTGGGATCAGGCTCTGCATCCTCGAACACCATGGAGGCGATGGAGGTCATCGAGGGGAGGAAGAAACTGCGGTGCAGTTCCTTCACCTTGGGTGCCAGCGCGCCGCGCATCAGCATCCACATCACGATTTCCGCGCCTTCCATGCCGCCCAGCCTGACCAGTTCGCCCACCGGCATGCGGGTCAGGCTTTCGGGATCATTGGCCAGCCGGTCCATGAACTCATGGTCCCATTCGACATTGTTGAAGCCGCAGCGCTCACCGTGCACCTGGTGGCTGAGCCCGCCCGTGCCGGCAATCGCCACCTTGATATCGGCGGGATAATTCTGGATCGCCCGGCGCAGACTGCGGCCAAAGTCCCAGAAGCGCCGCGCCTTGGGGATCGGCAGTTCCAGCACACCGCATTGCAGCGGCACGATCTTGCACGGCCAGCCCTCCTCATCCGAATGCGGCAACAGCACGGACAGCGGCGAGAATGCCCCGTGGTCCAGCCCCATGCCCTGCCAGTAGGACAGGTCGAAGTCATCGGCCACCATGCCGAAGGCCAGATGCTGGGCGAAATCGGGATCGCCCTTGATCGGCGGAATATGCCGCGGCCCGCCGCCCTCATCCGCCGCCGCATATTCCTCACCAATGCCGATGGCGAAATGCGAATAATGCTTCATCCAGAAGGAGGTCATGTGATCGTTGTAGACATAGACGATCACGTCCGGCTTCTTGTCCGCGAGCCACTGCTTGACCGGCTCGAACCCGTCGAAAATCGGCTTCCACACCGGATCGTTCTGTTTGCCCGCATCCTGCGCAAAGGCGATGGTGGGCGTGTGTGAAACGGCGAACCCGCCGACGATTTCAGCCATGATCTCTCTCCCCGATGAGCCGCCCTGGGGCGCTCGGAACTCTTGCTCATGCCCGGTTATGCCGGGCGGGGCTGGCAGTCTTTGCGCCGGGTCAATCACCCGCAACTGCGCGATCGCGACTTGACGGCCCCACCGCAAAGGCGCGATTTCATGGCCAGATTCAGGAGGAGCCCCAGATGAACAATCCCACACGTATCGCGCTCGACATTGCCCGGCGGGTGCTTGGCGAAGGTGGCCCGCGCGGTACACAGCATGAAAACATCCTGAGGCACATCGACGCGCGCCAGCCGCTCAGCCGCGATGCCAATGAGCTTTCCAGCGTGGCCGAATCGGGATGGGACCGGCTGGCCGACAGCGTTGCCAGGGTCGGCGGATCATGGCCCTTTATCGGCGGCTTTTTCCTGTTCCTGGCCCTGTGGGTGGGCGGCAACACCTTGTTGCTGGCAAGTGCGAAGCCGTTCGACCCCTACCCTTTCATCTTCCTCAACCTGATCCTGTCCATGCTCGCCGCAATCCAGGCGCCGATCATCATGATGAGCCAGAACCGGCAGGCGGAAAAGGACCGCGTGGCCGCCGCCCATGACTACGAGGTCAATCTGCGATCCGAGATCGAGATTCTGGCGATGCAGCAAAAGCTGGACCGGCTGCGCGGCGAACAGCACGAACTGATCCTGGCACGGCAGGCGCGCATGCTGGAAATGCTGGAGGCGCTGCTGGTTAAGTCAGAGCGCGGCTGAAGCTCAGCCGAAACTCCCGGACCTGGCCAGCATGACCGGCCTATTGGTGGATATAGACCGCCCGTTCGTGGCTGAACGCCTTGAAGCCGAAATAGCCGTGATAGCTGCCGGTGCCGCTCTGGTTCACGCCGCCGAAGGGCAGGTTGTTTTCCAGATAATGCGAGAACACGCCGTTGACGGTCACGCCGCCCGATGAGGTGCGGTCCAGAACCTTCTGCACATTGCCCTCGTCCGGGCTGAAAATATACAGCGCCAGCGGCTTGTCGCGCTCCTCGATATAACCGATCACCTGATCGAGCGTATCGTAGGTCATCACCGGGATAACCGGAGCGAAAATCTCTTCCTGCAGGATCTTCATCTGCGGGGTGACATTGGTCAGCATGGTGGGATGGATGGTCAGGTCGTCCTCATCCATCTGCCCGCCCACGGCCACGGTTGCACCTTGCGCCACCGCATCGTCGAACAGGCCCTTGACCCGGTCAAAGTTTGCCTTGTTGACGATCTGGGCGATGGCTTCCTTCTTGATCTGGCCATCTTCGGTGTAGAGGTTGTTCTGCACGTTGGCCTTGAAGCCTTTGACCAGCCGGGCCTGCTGATCTTCCTTCACGAAGACATAGTCCGGGCTGATGCAGGCCTGTCCGCCGTTGAACTGCTTGGCGCCCGCCAGCGCGGCGGCGATCTTGTCGATATCCGCGCCATCATCGACAATCACCGGCGACTTGCCGCCCAGTTCCAGCGTCACGCTGGCCAGATGTCTGGCGGCAGCGGCCATCACGATCTTGCCCACGCGCGTACTGCCGGTGAAGAAGATGTGGCTGAACGGCAGGTCGAGCAGGGCGGTGGCCACGCTGACATCGCCTTCGAACACGGCCACTTCGTTCTCGTCGAACACCTCGCGCACGATCTTCGCGGCGATGCTGGCGGTGGCCGGGCACAGATCGGTCAGCTTGAGCATGCAGCAATTGCCCGCCGCCACGGCGGCTGCCAGCGGACCGAAGGTGAGGCCGAGCGGAAAGTTCCACGGGCCCAGGATCAGGCACACGCCGCGCGCTTCATAGATGATCTGCGCCTTGTCATCGGGGTTGGTCGATGGCGTGACCTGCGTGGGCTTCATCCACTCATCGAGGTTGTCGATATTGCGCTGGATATTGGCGGTGACGTTGAGCACTTCGGTAACGCGAATTTCGCCCGCGGGCTTGCGCGTATCTTCCAGCACGGCAGCGACGATATCGTCCGCGTGGGCTTCCACTGCGGCTTTCAGCTTTTCCAGCTTGGCCTTGCGCGCCGCTGCCTTGGTCGCCTTCACATCCCATTGATGCGCCTGCTGCAGGGCGAAAACGCGGGCAATCTCAGCGGAGAGATCGGAAGCAGTCTGGGCGGTGCTGGACATGGGATTTCCTGTAGAAAAGTGAATTGAAACGGGCCGCATTGCCTATCCTCCGCTGCCCGGAACACAAGGTGGACCAAGTGCCCGGTGTCAGCGGATCGCCGGGAAAACGCCCCGGCAGACAGGCAATATAGGCAGCCTCAGTCTTCCTTGCCAGCCACGCCGTAATTGATCGCGGCATTGCGGGTCTTCTGGAAGTCCGGAACGCTCAACCCCTTCATCGCGGCATAGATATCGATATTGCCGATGCCGGTTACCGCGCCCAGCTTCTCCAGCATGAAGAAGATCACGCCGTAATGGATCAGGCCGATCCAGTCGCGCTCACGCACAAGGCGCTTCTCCTCATCGGTCAGCCCGGCGTCCGACATGCAGGCTTCCTCGTCCTCGCGGAACTGCTTGCGCACCACCGGATCGGTAAGCGAGTGGAGGAAGTGGTTGAGGCGGAAGCCGCGCACGCTGCGCTCGATAGTGAAGGGATAGGTGCCCTCCATCTTGTCCGCGCCTTCATAATCCCAGTTGATCCGCTTCAGCGTTTCGGCGGGAGCCTCCACCGGCGCATCGTTGGAAACCTCTTCCATGATCATCGTGGCGATGGGGCACATGGAGGGCAGGAAATAGGTCTTGTGCGTGCACTCCACCTCTGCCGAGAGCGCGCCGCGCATCATCAGCCACATCACGACTTCGGCGCCTTCCCAGCCGCCGCGGCGGGCCAGTTCGGCAATGGACAGGTCGAGCAGGCTTTCAGGGTCCTTCTCCAGCCGTTCCATGAACTCCATATCCCATTCGGGATTGTTGAAGCCGCAGCCTTCGCCGTGGACCTGGTGCGACAGGCCGCCGGTGCCGGCAATCGCCACCTTGATGTCTTCGGGATAGGACAGGATCGCCTGGCGCAGGCTCTTGCCGAATTTGTAGAACCGCCGAGCCGAAGGCAGCGGTACGGTCAGCACGCCGCACACCACGGGCAGGAGCTTGCAGGCCCAGCCATCCTGCTCGTTGTAATCGACCATCACCGACAGCGGGCTGAAGGCGCCATGATCGAGGCCCTTGCCCTGGAAATAGGACAGGTCGAATTCATTGGCGACCATCACCTTGGCCACGTGTTCGGCAAATTTGGGATCGCCCATGATGGCGGGAATATCGCGCGGACCACCGCCCTCGTCTGCCGCCTCGAACTTCGCGCCCACGCCCAGCGCAAAGTGGCTGTAATGGTCGAAGAAGGAGGTCATGTGGTCGTTGTAGATATAGACCAGCACATCGGGCTTCTTTTCGCGAAACCACTTCTGCACCGGCTCATAGCCTTCGAAGATCGGCTTCCAAACCGGATCATCCTGCTTGCCGCCATCCTTGGCGAAAGCGATGGTGGGAGTGTGCGATGTGGCGACGCCGCCGACGATAGTAGCCATTGTTCCGGGCCTTTCCTCTCGATCGCGCCGGTGTGCAGCGCTGATCCTGTCAATTTGTCCGTATAGTGCCATGTGGCCACGCCCGGCGACAAGTCAATTTTACGGATGCATGAAGTTTTCACATATCCGAAAGGAAACGGGCGGAGCGCCGTGAGACGCCCCGCCCGCAATTTTCCAGCTTGAGGCAACGGGCCACACAAGGCCCCCTGCCATCAGGCGATCAGCTCAGGTGCTTGGACACCGCAGCGGTCATCTTGAACATGGAGATCTGATCCTTGCCGATCACCGCGCCAAGCTTGGCATCGGGGTTGATCTGGCGCTTGTCCTTGGCGTCCTGCAGGTCGTTGGCCTTGATGTAGACCCACACCTTGGAGGTGACTTCAGCGCGGGTCATCGGACCCTTGCCAATCACGTTCTCCAGTTCGCCCGAGAGCGTTACCGGCTTGTTCAGCGCGTTGTTCTTTGCAGCCATAATACTTTCCTTCCCTTCAAAAAATCCTGCCGGGTGCAAGGGGAAATCAATCCTCGCCCTCGTCCTCGGCGTCCCAGTCATAATCACCGCCCTCTTCACGGGTGTAAGTCCCGGTCAGCAGCGTGACAGCGGTTACGTGGCCTTTCATGGCCGCTTCCAGTTCATCCCGGCTTGCACCCGGCATCAGTACCAGGGGCAGGTCAAGTGCGAAGAGCTGGAATACGTAATCATGCGGCTGGCTGCCCGTCGGTGGATCGGGCAGCAGCCATTCGGAATTGCCGAAGGAGTTCTTGCCCACGCGCGGCGGGACTTCCCCTTCAAGCAACATGCCTTTCTGGCCGGGCATGCCCCAGACCAGCCAATGGCAAAAAGGTTGTTCGCCCTTTGAATTAGGGCTGGGCGCATCGGGATCTTCCACCACCAGCACCAGTTCATGGCTTCCCGGCGGCGGCGCAGTCCATTCCAGCGGCGGAGCGACCGAATCTTCCTCGTCAGCGGTAAAGCTGGGATCCAGCGCCTCTCCATTGCGGAAGGCAGCCGACGACAAGGTGAAGCCGCCGCGGCCCAGCATGGCTTCATTGGCCAGCCGCGCCACCATAAGTTTTGCATGGCCTGCACGTGGCGAGTGCAGCGCCTTGCTCAGCCAGTCGGGCAGGTTGTCCGACATTATTCCTCCAGCATGCATCCGTTTGCGGATGCGGTAATTTACGCCCTGATACGGACAGTGAGTGCGCGATGTGCCGCCACACAAGCGCCTTGGCAAGGGCATCGGCCCCTTCTCCTGTAGAAGAATTGCGATTGTTCGTGATATTTCAAGCGTCTGGCGCGCGAACTTCACCCCTGCGGCCGTCCGCTTCATACTTGCCAGTGCGGCGGGGCGTCGATATCGTCGCAGCTGCAACTTCCCCGAGTGCGCGGCAAGACGGACAACCGAATCCATGAAAACTTCCAAGATCGCGTTGACCCTCGCCTGCGCAGCCATGGTGGCATCATGCGGGGGTACGTCCAGCGGCGGCGCGCCCACGGGCAATGTTCCCACGCCCACGCCTTCATCAACGCCCACGCCCACGCCCACATCGGGCACCTGCTCGCTGTCATCGCGGCAAAGCTGGACGCTGGCGCAGCTCAACGAATGGTACCTGTTCCCCGACCTGCTCGACACCACCGTCAACCCGGCGAACTATTCCAGCGTACAGAGCTATATCGATGCGCTGGTAAAGCCGGCGCGTGATGCATCGCGCGATCGTTACTTCACCTATCTGACCTCCATCGCGGAGGAGAACGCCTTCTTCCAGCAGGGGGCCAGCGCCGGTTTCGGCATCCGGCTGGGCTATGACACCGCTGCCCGCCGGGTCTATGTGATCGAAGCGTTCGAGAATGCGCCCGCACTGGGCCAGAACATGGATCGCGGCAGCGAACTGCTGGCCATCGGCACGAGCGAGGCGAATTTGCAGACGGTCAACTCGCTGATGGCCAATGGTGGACCATCTGCCGTGATCAACGCGCTGGGGCCGGATACGGCGGGCACCACGCGGGTGATCCGCATCCGCGATGCCAGCGGGATCGATCGCACCATATCGCTGTCAAAGGCCGAATATGCGCTGGACCCGGTATCCGATCGCTATGGCTTCAAGATCATCAACGATGGTGGCAAGAAGGTGGGCTATATCAACCTGCGCACCTTCATCGATACCGCCGGGCCGGACCTGCGCAGCGCCTATCAGTCCTTCCGCGCTGCCGGGGTGACCGAACTGGTGATTGACCTGCGCTATAACGGCGGCGGGCTGATCTCCATTGCCGAGTTCATGGGCGACATGATGGGGCGCGACAACGATAATCAGGTGTTCGATTACATCACCTTCCGCGCCTCCAAATCCGCCAATGATTCGACCTATCGCATAAATGCGCAGCCCGAATCCATCCAGCCGACCAAGATCGCCTTCATCACCACGCGCGGCACCGCATCGGCCAGCGAAATGGTCATCAACGGCATGCAGCCCTATCTTGGCAACACCAGCATCGCGCTGATCGGCGAGAACACCTTTGGCAAGCCGGTGGGGCAGATTGCCCTCGATCAGGCGGCCTGCGATGACCGGTTGCGGGTGATCGCGCTGCGGGTGGAAAATGCCAACCGCAATGGCGATTATTACACCGGCCTTGCCTCCACCATTCCCAACAGCTGCCGGGCGCAGGACGACCTCACCGCACAGCTGGGCGATCCGAATGAAGGCATGCTGTCGGTCGCGCTGGATTTCCTGGCCGGGCGCTCGTGCACACCGATATCGGGCGGCCCCGCCACCACGCAGGCGGTGGTCGATCGCGGCTTCCTGCAGCGCGAACAGCCCAATACCGCGCAGCGCAACGTTCCGGGCATCTTCTGACCGGACCGGCCGGCCTGGAAGGGGAACCCCTGATGGAACGGTCAGAAGGCACCGGACGAAGGATCGTCATCACCGGCTTTCGCGCCTTCCCCGGCGTGGCTGACAATCCCACCCAGCGGGTGATCGAATATTTCGGCGCGGTCAGGTCTGGCCTGCCGCACAGCACTTTGCTCAGCCTGCTGGATGTCGATTATCGCCGCGTGGTGCCGCAGATCGATGCGCTGCTGGCACAGCCGCCGCGCGCACTGATCCTGACCGGATACAGCAATGTCGCACGGGCGGTGACGCTGGAAAGCCGCGCCAGCGCCCGGTGCGCCGCGGACAAGCCCGACAATGCCGGATATGTCCCGCCCCCGGCCAATGCCGAGCAAGCTCCATTGATGACAGCCATAGATCTGGGCCGGCTGCAAAAAGTGCTGTCGCGGTCCAATGTCTCGGCCAGCATCTCCGCCGATGCGGGCGAATATCTGTGCAATTTTTCCTATCACTATGCGCTGCGGCAGATTGCCGACCGCGCTTTGTCCACGCAGGTGCTGTTCGTGCACCTGCCCGCCGTGCACGGGTCCGACCTTGCCGCCACCGCTGCCGGAACAATGCCGCTGGACCAGATGGCGCAGGCGATTGCCGTGATCGCCAATACGCTGACCGATTAGGCGGGAAGATCGATCGGGTGGGAGACTGATCTACCGGGCCGCTATTCGGCGGCCTCAAGCTCCTGCTCCGCGCCGCCGGAAAAGGGGTGCACATCGCTCCAGCCGCAGCCGATGCGCTGATCTTCGCCCCATTGCAGCGTGACGGTGAAGGGATAGGTCCGATCGCTCATCCCGTCCGAACAAGCGGCGGGCGTGATTGCCATGTCCACCGCCACCCCGTCAGCCTCTGCGCTGAAAGACAACCCGCCGCGCCCGGCAAAACGGGTCACCGGCAGGCGCTGGCCCTCGATGTTCTCGGGCGTGGTGTAGGTAAACAGGCCGCCTGAAATCTCTCCGCCCCAGAACGGCTCCGTGCCCGTCAGGCGGATCACCTCATCCTCACCGATACCGGCGAAGGGCTGATCGTCCTGCGCATTGCCGGGAATGGCCGCGTCATGGTCTGCCGAACAGGCCGCCAGCATCGCTGCCAGCAGGCAGGCTGCAATAATTCTCATGTCAGGTTCCACCTCAATGCAATGGCCCATACCAGCATGGCCATGGAAAGCGTGCAGGCCAAAGTGCGCACATGGTTCCACACCGTCCAGCGATCAAGATATTGCGTCCACATTGCCGCCCCCTGGGCCGTGCCGGGTGTCGCCGCATCCAGGGCATTGTTGAGCGGGACATTGCCGACGATCGTCACCAGCAGCATTCCCAGCAGGTAGATACCGGCCCCGGCTGTCATCTGCCATCCGCCCGCAGCCTTCAGATCGACAAGGCCCGCCACCGCCAGCACGGCGCACACAGCACTGCTGGCAAAGAACAGCGGCAGGAAGGGGGAGCGCAGGATGATCCGGTTGATGCTCTGCATCGCGGCCATGCCGCTATCGCCTGCCAGCGCGGCCAGCGACTGCATGAGGAAGGTGGAGAAGGCGAAATAAATTCCCGCCATCAGTCCGGCGGAAATGGCTGCTCCCCAAAGCAGCACGGTGATTGCCCCTTGCATGATTGATCCCCCTGTTCGCGTTTTGTGTCCCGGCACAAGCGTAGAGAGGGACGAAGCGGCCCACAAGCGCACGGCGCTTGCCATCCTCTTGCCAGCTTCGCGCCTCCCGCTATCGTCCCGGCTCTTTCAGGCAGAGGAACAGGGCATATGGCAAATTGGGGACGGCGCGTGGTCACGGGCCATGATGCGAGCGGCAAGTCGATCGTGCTGAGCGATGGCCGCCCGCCGCAAAACCACCCGATGAGCGGCCCCGACGTGGGCGCCGACTTCATCGAAATCTGGCACGAGGGCGATCCGGTGCCGCAACTGACCGCGCAGCCAGCAGCCGAACCGAACGAGCGCCCCTTCACCATCATGCCGCCATCGGGCCATCTGATGCGCTTCATCGAACTTTATCCCGCCAGTGCGGGCGGCCACAAAACGGTGATGCACCGCACCCGCACGCTGGATTATGCGCTGGTGATCGAAGGCGAAGTGGTGCTGCACCTCAGCGACAGCGAAGTGGTGATGCGTGCGGGGGATGTGGTGGTCCAGCGCGGCACCGATCATGCGTGGGAAAATCGCAGCGACGCGGTCACCCGCATGGCGTTCTTCCACATCGATGCACGGTTTTCAGAAGACTTGCTGGAGACATTGCCCCAGCCGCTTGAACTTATGGAATAGGGTTCCGGCCTGATCTGCCGAAACTTGTTTGCCGGATCTGGTAGTCGGGAGAGGCGGCGCTGGTGCGCTCAGCCGTCCTGCGCCAGGATCATCTGTTCGGCCTGTTCGCGCTTTTCGGCTTCGGCCTGCTTTTCCGCTTCGCGCCGTTCGGCACGGTCACGTTCGGCCTGGGCGCGATCTTCTTCGATCTTCAGCGCCTGATCGGCCATGCCCCGCCATGCCTTTTCAGACCGCAGAGCCCGTTCCCGGACATTGTCGAGCGTGGCAGAGGCAGCTTCGGCAGAAGCTTCATTCGCACGATCATCGTAGAATTGAAATGTCTGGGCCATGTTCGTCCTTAGGGCTGCAATCTGGGGCGGATAACGGGGTGGACGCGGCCTGTAGTACGTAAGCACTGTACCGGGCGCGCCGGAATGGGTGCCCCGGGCAGCGCATGGCGCCACCCGGGAAAGCCCGAATTCAATCAGTCGGCAGCCGACAGATTAACAGCCGATTCCTTGCCGTTACGGCCGGATTCGATTTCGTAGTTCAGGCGCTGCTCTTTATCGAGCGTGGTCATGCCTGCTGCCTGTACGGCAGAGATATGTACGAAGCTGTCAGCCGAACCGTCGTCAGGCTGGATGAAACCATAGCCCTTGTCGGTGTTGAAGAATTTTACGGTGCCAGTCTTTGACATGGGGTATTCCTTTCACGGAAACTAGTATCGGCAAGGACACGATTGTGTGATCCCGGCCATTCAAGGTTCAACCGGGCCGCTTTTGCGACCAGGAGGCGTCAAATCGTCCGATGAAAGGAAGTCGTCGTCTGGTTTACGCCGGGGCCGTGCGGTTGGAACCGGTGGGCAAGCGGCGGTCGTCAAATCTCGAAGTCCGTCGCAAATTTCGACGTCAGCACGGGGCTTCTAGCACGCATGGCCCGCTTTACCTAATTATCCTTGGAAACGCAGGTCAGGTCCGGCGGAAACGCGGGGTAAACGCCCCACATTTGCCGGAGATTTGCCGTAGATTTGCCGTAGATTTACTGGTCAAAGCGCCATCGCACTGCCATGCGCACTGCTGAACTTCAGGAGCAGAACAGATGGCCGGCGATGACGAGGACTATGTCTTTGATGAGGACAGCGGCGAATGGATGCCCGCTTCCCAGCTGGCCGCAAAGCAGGCGGCGGCAGGCCAGGTGGAGGTCCGCGATGCGGTGGGCAATCTGCTGGCCGATGGCGATCAGGTGACGCTGATCAAGGACCTTGATGTCAAGGGCGCGGGCCAGGTGCTGAAACAGGGCACGCTGATCAAGAGCATCCGCCTGACCGGCGACGCGCAGGAAATCGACTGCCGCTATCCGGGCATAAAGGGTCTGGTCCTGCGCGCCGAATTCGTCCGCAAGCGCTAGGCGCCGAAGTTACTGCCCGATTTACTGCCCGATTTACTGCCCGATCTACTGGGCGCGGCGCGCCTCCACTGCTGCCTTTGCTGCGGCTTCGAAGGCATCGCGTTCATCATCGGTCATCTTTTGCAGCACGCGCACCGAACAGCGCCCGGTGCCGGTGGGCGTGCGGGGGATCAGCAAGGTTTCCGTATTGCCGGTACACACGCTGCCCATGCCGCGCGTGTCGAGCGCAATCTGCATGGTGAAGTCCAGATCGTTGCAGGGTCCGATCGCTTCGAACAGCCAGTTATCGTTGGGGCCGGTTTCGATGTAGAAACGCTCTTCGCCATCCGGTCCGTCTTCCGCGTCGGAATAGGAATTGATCTGGCTGGTGAAGAAGCACTGGCGCGCCGAGCCATCGCCAGAAGCGCGCGTTTCCCCGTCCACCGGGGCGCAGCCAGCGCTCATCGCAATGGCGCCAAGGGCGATAAAGGACGCTACGGACTTGTTCATGGTTGTGGTTCCTCACACGATTGAAGCCAGAAGGTGCGCAGGGCTGCAATCTGCTTTCCATTCGGAAATATACGTAGAAATATGCCTGGAAATAGACTGGGAAAGTGACACAGGAACACTCTGATGATGCCAGGAAATGATCCCGCGATGACAGCCAGCCAGCTGCAGATCCTGGTCGATGCCGATGCCTGCCCGGTGAAGGAGGAAATCTACCGCGTCGCCCTGCGCCACAAGGTGCCGGTGAAGGTGGTCAGCAATTCGCCTTTCCGCATTCCCGAAAGCAAATGGGTCCAACGGGTGGTGGTGTCCGACGGGTTCGACGCCGCCGATGACTGGATTGCCGAGCAGGCCGACGCCCGCTGCATCGTCATCACGGCCGACATATTGCTGGCCGATCGCTGCCTGAAGGCGGGTGCGACCGTCATTGGCAACAATGGCAAGCCTTTCACCACAGGCTCCATCGGCGGGGCGATTGCCACGCGCGCGATCATGGCGGACCTGCGCGTGGGCGCAGACGGCATTGGCGGTGGCCCGCCCCCGTTCAGCAAGGCCGACCGCTCGCGCTTCCTGCAGGAGCTGGACAAGCAGCTGCACAGGATCGCCCGCCAGAACTGAACCTACGACCTGAACTTACGATTTGATGCCGGGTCCTGCCCGCATCAGGCGTATGGCGGGGCGAGGCATTCCGCCTCTATTGGAACAGTCATGGCCAAGAGCCAGAAGAAATCGAACCGCGAAGTGCGCAAGCCCAAGGCGGACAAGGGCCCCAAGAAGAACGCCTCTCAGCCCAGCACCAAGCCCGGTGGCATCAAGGGGCTGGAGAACATGAAGAACGGCTAGACCTTCTTCGCGCCTTCTTTCGTGCCGCCTTTGGCATCAGCCTTGGTATCAGCCTTGGTTCCGGCCTTGGCCTTGTGCTCGGCCAGCAGGCGGTCCAGCTCGGCGATGCGCAGGCGTTCCCTGGTGTCTTTCGCCAGGCCTTTGAGCCGGCAGGTCGCCCACAGCGCCTTGCGTTCGGATTCGAGCGCCTTGAGATAGAGATCGGCCATATACACTTCCTGATTGCGGGGTTGGCGGCGCCATAGCGCGCCCGGGAGCCGAGCGGTAGAGGCTGGTCGCTAGAGGCTGGGCGCTAGTTGAACCGGGCGTTGGTTGAACCGGGCAGCCCGCCCTGCCCGCTTCGCGATTGACCGGCGCCCGGCAAGCAGACAAGGTGACGCCATGTTTCCCGCCCTTGCCGTTGCCACCTTCATGGTCCTGCTCACCGTGATCATGCACGGGCTGGGCCTGCTCGGCCTGGCGCGCGTGTTGCGGATAGAGCGGGAGGAGGAGCAGCTCGAATCGATTTCCCCCGTCAGTGCGCGCGGAATTGCCTTCACCCTGGCGCTGGTGGTCGGCCTGTTCCTGCTGCACGGGGCGGAGATCTGGCTGTATGCGGCGGTGTACCTGGTGCTGGACGCGCTGCCCGATCTGCACACGGCGGTGTATTTCTCCACCATCACCTATTCCACCATCGGTTATGACGATGCCGGGCTGGCGCATGACTGGCAGCTGGTTGCCGCCATCGAAGGGATGAACGGTATCATCCTGATGGGCTGGTCCACCGCCTTCTTCGTCTCGCTGATCACCCGTCTTTCGCGCAAATAGGCGGGGCCATGATGACACGCTCACCGATCACCCACGCCGGTTTTGCCTCGCTCGCCGCGCTTGGCTCGCTGATCTCATTGGCCGCGATCACATCGTCCCCCGCCGTGGCGCAGCAACCGGGTGCCAGCTTCAGTCTGACGGTGACGCAGCTCAGCTCCACCAATGGCCAGCTGATCGTCTGCCTGTTCCGCGAAAAGGCCGATTTCCCCGAATGCGAAGAAGGCGACGGCACGTGGCGCCGCACCTATCCGATCACCGGAGCCACCACCCGCATCCAGGTGCCCCTGCCCGCTGCGGGCAACTATGCCGTGACGGTATTCCATGACGAAAACCGCAACGGCCGCCTTGGCCAGAACTTCATCGGCATGCCGACAGAGGGCGTGGGCGTTTCAGGCAATCCGGGCGGAATGCCGCGTTATGCCCGATCGCAGGTTCCGTTGGCCGCGGGCAGCACGATCACCATCCAGATGCGATACCTGTTTGATTGATCGGCCAAGAGACTGACACTCCGCAAGCGCGAGCAGACACACAGCCTGCCACGCGGGTGCAGATCGCAAAAGGGCGGGCCTCGTCAAAGACCCGCCCCTGCAGTGTAGCTCATGTAGCCTGGCAAATTCAGGGCCTGAAAGTCAGCCCCATGATCCACCCGCTAATCAAGCGGGCATCAGCACCGTGTCGATCACGTGGATCACGCCGTTGGAAGCATCGACATCGGTCGCAACGACGGTGGCGGTGTTGCCTGCGGCATCGGTCAGCACGACATTGCCATCCACCAGCGTGGCGGTGAGCGTGGCGCCATTGACGGTGGTGATGGCAAAGCCTGCATCGCCGGCACCTTCGATCGCGGCGAGCACGTCTGCCGCCAGCACTTCGCCTGCCACCACGTGATAGGTCAGGATGCTGGCGAGGGTTTCGGTGTCATTGGTGGTCAGCTCTTCCACCACGCCTTCGGGCAGCGCTGCGAAAGCTGCATTGGTCGGTGCGAACACGGTGAACGGTCCGGCGCCCGACAGCGTATCCACCAGGCCGGCGGCCTGAACGGCAGCGACAAGGGTGGAGAAATCTTCATTGCCGACTGCAACATCAACAATGGTTCCGGTGGCCTGCGAATTGGCGGTCTGATCCGCCATCGCGGCATCGTCTGCAACAGGCGCTTCAGCGGCTTCGCTGCATGCGGACAGACTGAAGGCGGCGCCTGCGAGCAGGGTCGTGAGGATATGTTTGGTCATTGTGGTCCTTTCCAATTGGGCCCCGAATGGATGAACCCAGCACAGGAAAGGTAAGAGCGCCCCGGCGCGTTTCGATATGGACAAAAGGACAGGGGCCAAAGGGCCGGGGTCAGCAGCGCCTCCCCCGCCCCTTATCGATGCCCCTATCAATGCGCGCTATCGATCAGATCACCTTATCGGGCGAGGGATCGTGCTTGTGCCGATCACCCTTGCCGAAATGACGTTCCAGCCGCTGGACCAGCGTGTTGGCTGCGATCCGTGCGGCGCTGTCCACATCGCCCGCATGGCCGGTTACGCCAATCGGCTTCTCGCCCTTGATCCGCGCCTCGATCATGCAGGCCTTGTCATCGCCGCCGCCCTTGGGGCCGTTCTCGTCGCGCACATGAACCTCAAGCCGCGAAAGCCTGTCCTCAAACCGCGCCAGCCGCTCACGCAACTGCGCCTCGATCCGCTCCGCCACGTTTTCAGTGCCCATGACCGAGCTATCGGAATTGAACTGGAACTGCATAGGTGGAAGTCCTCTCGGTTGTTTCTGTTGTTCACCCGAGATGGGGATTTCTGGGCGGGATGGAAGGGCTGGCGCACCCCGGACTTTGCAAAAATGCGCACCGCCACCTACGCCGCCCCCATGCTGACGCTCGATGGAATCATTTCCGACCGCGGATCGAAATACGCCGTATCCGGCGCGCCGTGCCGCTCGGGTGAAGAGGCCAAGGCGCTGATTGCCATGCTGTGCAAATCCAAGAAATTCGCCAAGGCCACGCACAACAGCTGGGGCCTGATTTGCGACGAAGGCCCGATCAAGAATGACGACGGCGAAAGCGGCGCGGGCATGATCATCCTGCGGATGCTGGAGCGCGAGGGGTTGCGCGATCATCTGGTGGTGGTGACGCGATGGTATGGTGGCAAGCATCTGGGCGGCGACAGGTTCCGCCATGTGCAGGCGTGTGTGGGGGTTTATTTTGAGGCGGTGCGGGAGGGGTGAGGTGGCTAGGGAGCAGGCGGGATTACTGCGACTTCTTCTTAGGCACCAAATTGCTAGTATGCCCTTGTTTTTCCTCGCGCGAGCCACGCCCTTTAGCGACTCTCGCATACATCCCTAAATCACTTATTTCACCTGCTGCGAAATCAAGCATTCTCCCCCTTATTTTCCTACTTGGCGCAATCTCTAACTGCTTGAGCAAAGAAAGAATCTCGGCGTTAGAAACCAAACGCTCAGTAAAATACCTTTTTAGCTCATCTCGAGATAATTCAAGCAGTTGATCGGTATTTTTATGGATACGCTGAATGCGCGACATAACGAGTTCAATCGTCAATTGCTTTCTTGAGGCCTTCGGCTCAAAATCAATTCCGTCACGGCGTGCGACCATCATCAGATCTGCGTTGGTAAGATCGCTTTTATCCAATCCCGCAACGGCTCCCTCTGGACCGAGCCATTCAACGAGTTTTTCAACTTTGATATCCGTCATGGGCACTCAACCAAAAACTCCACGGTCAAATTCTTAAACTGGCCGGACTGCTTGACTGCATTCGAGATGCCTATGTCATAAACTGGCACTCTCTGAGCTGCGGCTTGTCGAAGACCATCACCTTCGGTGACGTAATTTGTGTACATGCTGCCAGTTTGGCGAAGGCGATTAAATTCGGTCTGCTCAGACCCTTTCAAAGCCTCGCCCCACTCCCGACACATCATGCCAATCGCACCGGAAAATTCAGTAGGCGAGTAGTCAAAGCTTCCCACCGCTCCTTTTATCATCTCAACATCGTCATTCACATTGTTGATTTCGCCTTGTATCGTAGCCACACCGACCGATGATTGACGGTCTAACTTGACGGGCGACACGCAATAATCAGCTGCAAAAATGACTGACCTCAGAATGTCAGATACTTCTGGGTGACTATCTATCAAGATATAGTCATATTCATTATCGAGAGCCTTTAGCACATCATCCAAGACTCGAAGGTGCGCTAGAAGCGCCTTGTTATTCGCACGAATGTTGTTCGAGCTTGGAAGCTTGTCCACGGACACCGCAGACAAGCGCGGATCAGATGGAAGCAAATCTACTGAGAGGTTCCCGTGTTTCCACTCGTATAGATCAACGTTCGGCGTTAATTTAGACGCACTGTAGAGCTGCTGATATTTGTGAAAAAGAGTTTCACCGGACATAGAGCCATCATCGAACTGCTCAATCAGAGCAGGGAAAAACCGGCCAGTGATACCCCCCCTTTGATAATCAGCATCAACCACCAAGACTCTTTTCCCGTGGTAGCGAGCCAGAGCTGCTGCAATGTGATAGCAGCAGGTAGTCTTCCCCACACCGCCTTTCTCACTGATAAATGCCACGCGTCGCGCCACCTAAAATCTCCCAACTATCCACTCAAATCTAGCGCTTATCTTTCACGCCATCAGTTCCAATATTTAGACCACATATTTGCTAAATATCGCAATAACTATCGAAAATGGATCAGCTGTACTTCAGCCACTAATCCTCCGCCTTCACATACAATTCCCCGCCCTCATTAAACTTCGCACTCATCCGCTCCATCCCCGCTTTCGCCTCGGCCACCACGTCGCCCGCTGCGGCGATAAACGCATCGCTGGGCTGGTTCTGCTTGGCGGCGAAGTCGCGCACTTCCTGTGAGATCTGCATCGAGCAGAACTTGGGGCCGCACATGGAGCAGAAGTGGGCGGTCTTGGCGCCTTCTGCGGGCAGGGTCTGGTCGTGATATTGCTCGGCCGTATCGGGGTCGAGGCTGAGGTTGAACTGGTCGCGCCAGCGGAATTCGAAGCGGGCGCGGGACAGGGCGTCGTCGCGCACCTTGGCGGCCGGGTGGCCCTTGGCGAGGTCTGCCGCGTGGGCGGCCAGCTTGTAGGTCACCACGCCCACTTTAACGTCATCCCTGTCGGGCAGGCCCAGGTGTTCCTTGGGCGTGACGTAGCAAAGCATCGCCGTGCCATACCAGCCGATCTGCGCGGCGCCGATGCCGCTGGTGATGTGATCGTACCCCGGCGCAATATCGGTGACGAGCGGCCCGAGCGTGTAGAACGGCGCTTCACCGCATGCCTCCAGCTGCTTGTCCATGTTCTCCTTGATCTTGTGCATCGGCACGTGGCCGGGGCCTTCGATCATCACCTGCACGTCTTGCGCCCAGGCGCGCTTGGTCAGCTCTCCCAGCGTGTACAGCTCGGCAAATTGCGCTTCGTCATTGGCATCGGCGATGGAGCCGGGGCGCAGGCCGTCACCCAGTGAATAGGCGATGTCATAGGCTTTGCAGATCTCGGTGATCTCGTCGAAATGCTCGTACAGGAAGCTCTCCTTGTGGTGGGAGAGGCACCATTTCGCCATGATCGATCCGCCGCGGCTGACGATGCCGGTCACGCGCCTGGCGGCCAGCGGCACATAGGCAAGGCGCACGCCGGCATGGATGGTGAAGTAGTCCACGCCCTGCTCGGCCTGCTCGATCAGCGTATCGCGGAACACTTCCCACGTCAGGTCTTCCGCCACGCCGCCGACCTTTTCCAGCGCCTGATAGATGGGCACGGTGCCGATGGGCACGGGGCTGTTGCGGATGATCCATTCGCGCGTGTCATGAATGTTGCGGCCGGTGGAAAGGTCCATCACCGTGTCCGCGCCCCAGCGGATGGACCAGACCATCTTGTCCACCTCGTTCGCCACGTCGGACGCGACGGCGGAGTTGCCGATGTTGGCGTTGATCTTGACCAG
Organism: Alteraurantiacibacter aestuarii; assembly: GCF_009827405.1. GTDB lineage: Bacteria > Pseudomonadota > Alphaproteobacteria > Sphingomonadales > Sphingomonadaceae > Alteraurantiacibacter > Alteraurantiacibacter aestuarii. The sequence continues at coordinate 435,538 of NZ_WTYY01000001.1, read as the reverse complement.
GAAGTTGCGGCCGATGGCCATCGGCTCGGCTTCCGGGTGGTTGACGTTGCTGGGGATGATCGCCCGCCCGCGCGCCACTTCATCGCGCACGAATTCCGGCGTTACGTAGTCAGGGATTTCAGCGCCCCAGTCTTGCCCGTCCCGCACGTGGTTTCGCACCATTTCACGGCCGATGTTCTCACGGATGGCGACATATTCCATCTCCGGCGTGATGATGCCCTGGCGGGCGTAATGCATCTGCGAGAGGTTCTTGCCCGGCCTGGCGCGGTATACGGTCTTGGAGACATTGGGGAAGGCAGGCACGCCGCCGCTGCGATCAGGCCCAAGCTGGCCGTTATCCTCCGGCTTGATGTCGCGGGCGGTGTATTCCTCGATATCGCCGCGATCCAGCTGCCACTGGCGGCGCAGCTGCGGCAGGCCGGCGGCGATATCTATGCGCGCGGCGGTATCGGTATAGGGGCCGGAGGTGTCATACACGCGCAGCGGCGGCTCACCCGAGGAAGGCTCCAGCTCAATCTCGCGCATGGCCACTTTCAGCGGGCCGACATGGACCTTGCGGCTGCCCCGGATAGGTCCGGTGGTAACGCCGATTTCGAGGTGGGAGGGGATATCAGCCATGGGAAAAGTCTTTCTTGTACGAGGATATTGGCTTGTACGAGGATATTGGCTTGTACGAGGATATTGCGTGTGAAGCCGGAAGCTAGAAGCGCAGCATGGCCACGCAGATCAGCACGATGCCAATCCCGGCGGCCATCATCGCCCAGATGCGGTTGACCAGGCCCAGCAGCTTGCTGGCGAAATGGAGGTAGGAACGGCCCCAGCCGAGCAGGATGAACCCTTCAATCACCATGCCGCCACCCAGCACAGTAACCACCACGGACAGCCAGTCATCAGGCCGCAACGGATTGACGAGGTAGATCGCCGCGCCCAGTGCCAGCACCACGATGCCGGTCACGAAGCGCAAACCTTCGCGCTTCTCGAAATCTTCGAGCATGGCGGCCCAGCTGCCCGGAGATCGCAGCTCTCCAATGGCAGCGCCCAGCGCGTAAATCCCGGTAAACAGGGCAATCCAGGCGGAAATATCGGCAGTCTCGGCCATGCGCGCGTTCCTCTCCAGACAGGCAGGAGGATGGGCGGCCTTTGTCCCGGTTGCTGGCCGGGGCCACCCTTCCCTCCGCCCGTGCTAACGGGTTCAGGTTCAACGGGTCGGGCGGCGTTACACGCCCCTCTCAGTCACATGACTCCCCGGGGATGGGAGGGGTTTAGACGACTTTGACTTACTGCGGAAGTGCGCATTCGGCCATGCCTGTCCGAGTTTCACGCTAGCATTTCAGAATCGCGGGTAGATAAGAACTTCTAAACCTTGAAGAAATTTTGCGACTATGCGGTAACGTACCACCAAGTATCCTGCAAACCATTACAAACTTCAAGTATACGTTATCTACTTTACCCCAGCGAATAATATGTCATAATTCCGATTCTTCAGTTTTTGGAAACTTCATGATGGCAATCAATCAACTCTTGAAAAGACTTGCAACGATCTATGCTGGAGAGACTATTCGCTATCCCAATTTGCGCGCAGTCAGTTTCGCCCAATGGATGCTTGAGAGTGGGCGAGCAACATCACCGCTGGCCACAGATCATTACAATTTTGCCGGACTCAAATGGCGGCCAGAGATGGGATTGTTCGCGACCCGTGTGAACTATGCGGCGCATGATGGCACCGATGCATATTGCAAATTCGCGACTCTTGAGAACTTTATTCGCGGCTATTGGGCGTTCATTGATCGCGCTCCCTATTCAGGCTGGGAAAGCCACGTTGATACGCCAGAACAGTATATCCATTACATTGGCCCGATCTATACGCCCTCTGCTGGTTATGCTGACAAGGTCCTCGCGCTTGTCCCCGAGGCTCAGTCGATTCTGTTCGAGGCGGTGACCAGTGACGGTACGGTTGCAAATAGTGGCACCACCAAGCTGGGGACACTGGTGCTTGATCCTGGCCATGGCGGCACTGTAAAAATTGGCGGCAGCAGTCCGAACAATGCAACCAGCATCAGCGGCGTCAAAGAAAAGAAGCTGGCGCTCGAATTTTGCCTCTTGCTGCGCGATGAATTGATCAGGCAGGCTGGTGTGGCCAATGAAGAGATCAAAGTCGTGCTGACCCGCGAAACCGACGTGAACATCGGAATCAAGGATCGTGCTGCCGTTGCAGCAAAACATCAGGCGCAGGCATTTATCTGCATGCATTTCAATGGTGATAAAAAGCCAAGCGTGAGCGGCGTTGAGACCTACTATCGGGCAGCGGTCAACGGAAATGCCAATCTTGCAGACGATAAGGCCTTTGGCCGGATTGTTCAGGATGCCCTGTTCAAAGGATTGAAAGCGGTTAATCCGGGCACCAAGAATCGCGGCCTCAAGCCCGATACTGACACAGGTCCCGGTTCACTCGGGGTTTTGAGCGATGCCGCGCTCGGCAATAGCACGCGGACCGCCAAATGCGTTGCAGCCTATGTCGAACTTGAGTTCATCACCAATCCGGCGGTCGAAAAGACCCTGATTTCTGGTCCTTCGGCGGTCAGCAACCGCAAGTCGGTGATGGCCGAACTGGCTAAGGCAGTCCGGGGACATATGAGGAAGCTGGCCTAGGTCATCATCCTCGCATCTCGGCGAATTCCGAGAGGGTCCTGCTAGCCTGCTCCGCGGCCCAACTCTGTTAACTCCGCCGATGCCGGGGCGAACACGCCCCCGGCACCCTGCCCTCTATAACCCCAGCGCCTGCAGAAGCGGGGTCTTCCATTCCAGCGTGGCCGGATCGCGGAAGGCGAAGCTGTTGGTGTAGCCCCATACGCAGCCGTCCACCTGCGCGCCGGCGAAGGCGTCGTGCACCATCTTGTAGTAATGGGCGCGCTGGTCGAGCGGGATCTGGTCTATCGCGCCGAACTCACCCAGGAACAGCGGACGGCCCGTGGCGGAGATGAAACTGCGGGCCTTGGCGACATTGTCGTTCAGTTCGGCAAGGTCCGACGCGCTGCCGAAGGTGGTGCCCATCGGCGGAGGATTGTCGATCCAGCTGGCGCCCTGGTGGGTGAAGTTGAACGGGTCATAATAATGGAACGTCGCCACCAGATAGGCGTCATTGGGCAGCGGCAGGGTGGCGAGCGAGTTGATCCCGCTCCAGAACTCGCCGCCGATCACCACCGGGCGGGTGGGATTGGTGGCGCGCACTTCGGCCAGCGCAGGCTCCAGAACGGACAGCAGGTTGGTGTGGCGCAGCTGCTCATGCGGTTCATTCAGCAGTTCGAACCAGACCATGTCGCTCTCGCCCGCAAAGCGCTCCGCAATCTGCTTCCACATTCCTGCCAGCCGCGCGGTCTGCTGCGCCGGATCGGTAAAGATGTTGCCCTGCGGATCTTCATAATGATGCATGTTGAGGATCACCCGCAGACCCGCCGCGCGGGCCTGACCCACGACGGTGGCAACGCGCGCCATGAACGACGGATCGATCGTGTAGGGCGCGCTGTAACTGGCATGGTTGGACCAGCGCACGGGCAGGCGCACGGTTTCAAAGCCGGCCGCGGCGATATCGGCAAAATCGGTATCGAAGATGGCGCGGCCCCAGTCGCCTTCGTTTGGCGGTTCGAGCATGTTGGCCATGTTGACGCAGGCACCCAGCTGCGCGTCCGCCTGCGTCAGCGCGGAGGCAAGGGGCGTGGTGGTGCCAGAAGGAGTTGGCGTGGGCGTTGGCGTGGGCGTGGGTATGGGCGCGGCGCTGGGGGACGGCGTGGGCAGATTTGCGAGCAGGCCGCTGGCAGAAGAGGTGGTGCCCCCGCATCCGGCCAGTGCCAGTGCCAGTCCCACCGTGGCGGTTCGCAGGAATGCGGCAGTCATCGGTCCCTCCCATCTGTCTTGTTCTGTCTGCACTTGGTAGCGCTACCACAGGCGAACGTAAATGCTCTTTGCTTGCGGCGGGCGGCGGGGCGGTCCAACCAGTCCGGCGCATGACCATGCTCTATCACCTGCGTGCCGATGCGGCGGCGATTGCCCGGCATTTCGATTGCTGGGCGGGCAATGATCCGTGGCCGGGCGGCTATGTTTCGCCCGGGCAATTCGCGCCGGTGATTACGGCGGGGCGGGAATTCATTGCCGGACCAGGCAAGGGCCGCGGCCAGCACCGGATGATCCCGCGCATCTGGGGCGTGCCGCCTCCCCCCAATTCGGACGATCCGTCGCGCGGCATCCTGAGCGTGCGCAACACCCAAAGCCCGTTCTGGATCGGCAATCTGCGCAACAGCGAATTTCGCTGCCTGGTCCCTGCCACCAGCTTCATGGAATGGGGCAAGGGCAGGGATGCCAGCGGCAAGCGCATCCGCCTGACAGTGACTTGCAGCGACCAGGAACTGTTCGCCTTTGCCGGTGTGTGGAAGGACAGCGAGATCCCCACTTTCGCGCTGCTGACGTGCCAGCCCAATGCGTTGCTGCAGGCAGAGGGCAAGCAGTCCATGCCGGTAATCCTGCCCCCAGACCGCGCCGCACATGACCTGTGGCTGCACGGCGGCTGGGATGCGGCGCAGGCGCTGATCGCGCCCTACCCATCGGGCATGATGCGGAAAAATCGGGACATTTCCTGAAGCTTGCGGACTAATTGAGAATTATTCGCAAAAGCCGGTTGACCTGATCACGACTCCTATTAGTAATGCGACTCATTCGCATTTGCATCTAGGGGATCATGATGACATTCAATTTCACGCGCACACCGCAAGTCTGCACCCGCTGGTATCGCCCGCAGGCAGGATCGAAGCGCATCGCCCGGCCGCTGTGCGCATCGCTGGCCATGGCGATGGCGTTGCAGGCGCAATATGCGCACGGGGCCGATGTGGCAGAGGATCAGGCGGAGGCGCTGGCCACCGCCATGACCGCCACCGCCATCACCGTGACGGCCACGCGCATCCCGGTGGCGCAGGAGGAAGCGCCCGCCACGGTCAGCGTGATCGACGCGGAGGAAATCGCCGACAACTTCGTCACCGATATCAAGGACCTTGTCCGCTATGAGCCGGGCGTCAGCGTGCGCCGCGCGCCTGCCCGCTTTGGCGCCGCGCTGGGCACCACCGGGCGCGCCCGCAATGAGGATTTCACCATTCGCGGCATCGGCGGCAACCGCGTGCTGATCCAGGTGGATGGCATACGCACGCCGCAGGGATTCTCCTTCGGGGCGCAGGATGCAGGCCGCGGCGGCTATGCCGACGTGTCGCTGGTCAAGTCGGTGGAGATCCTGCGCGGTCCCGCCTCGGCGCTTTACGGCAGTGACGGGCTGGCCGGCGCGGTCAGCTTCACCACCAGCGATCCGGTGGACCTGCTGGACGGGGATGCGCCGGTGGGCGGCTTCGTCACCGCGCAATATTCCAGCGCCGACAATGAATTTGCCGAGACGCTGGCGGTGGCCGGCCGCAATGGCAATCTGTCCGCCATGCTGGCCTACTCGCGCCGCGATTTTGAGGAGCTGGACAATCAGGGCACCGTGGGCGGCCTTGGCGAGGGGCGCACCTTGCCCAACCCTCAGGACGGATCATCCGATGCGGTGCTGGGCAAGCTGGTGTGGGACAATGGCAGCCACCGCATCCGCCTGACCGGCGAGCTTCTGGAAAGCGACGTGTTCAGCCGCGTGCTTTCGGGCGAAGGCCCCGCCTTCCTGTTCGGCCCTTCGCCCAGCTGGATCGTCGACAGCCTCACCGCGCAGGACGATACGCGCCGCAGCCGTCTCTCGCTCGACTGGACGTGGGAGGGTGACGGGCTTGTCGATTACACCCACCTCGCCGCCTATTGGCAGGATGGCAGGGACGTGCAGTTCACCGATGAGGACCGCAGCCCGGTCAGCGCCACGCCGCGCCCCGACCGCGAACGGCGCAACACTTTCGAGAACGAGGTGTACGGCCTTGTCGCCGAAGCGCGCAGCGCCTTCGCCAGCGGTAATGTGAATCAGGTGCTGGCCTTTGGCGGTGATATCAGCTGGACCCGCCAGCAGGGCGTGCGCGACGGGACCGAGCCGCCAGCCGGTGAGGTCTTCCCCACCAGCGCCTTTCCGGCGACCGACTTCATGCTGGGCGGTGTCTATCTGGCCGATGAGATCAGCCTGCTGGACGGCGCGCTGACGATCTTTCCGGCGGTGCGGCTGGACTTTTACGAACTCGACCCCACCGATGATCCGCTGCTGCCCGCCTTCACCGGATCGGCGCAGAGCGGCAGCCGCCTGTCCCCCAAGCTGGGCGTAACCGGCAAGCTGGCACCGGGGGTGCTGTTGTTCGCCAATTACGCGCAGGGCTTCCGCGCGCCGACGCCGAGCCAGGTGAACAATTTCTTCGAGAACCTCGCCTTTGGCTACACCTCCGCCCCCAACCCGGACCTTGGCCCCGAACGCAGCGAAAGCTGGGAAGCGGGCATTCGCTATACTGATGACAATGCCCGCCTCAGCCTGGCAGCGTTCCGCGCGGACTATGAGGACTTCATCGATCAGCAGGTGGTGGGCGGCAGCTTCACCCCGTCCGATCCGGCGATCTACCAGTTCGTCAATCTGGATGCGGTGCGGGTCGAAGGGGTGGAGGCCAAGGCCAGCTACCTGCTGGACAACGGGCTTTATGGCCGCTTCGCCATTGCCTGGGCCGATGGGGAGACCACCAGCCCGGGCGGCGCGAAAAGCCCGCTCGGCTCTGTCGATCCGCTCAACCTGGTGGCCGGAATCGGCTGGCGCGGCGCGGATGACAGGCTGGGGCTGGAGCTGATCGCCACCCACCACGCGCGCAAGAAGGCGGCGGACGTGGCGGGGCTGTGCGCCACGGAATGCCTGCGCCCGGCCAGCTTCACCATCCTCGATGCCACCGCCTATTTCGAACTGACCGAGCGGCTGAAACTGCGCGCCGGCATCTTCAACCTGACTGACGAGACCTATGCCTACTGGTCCGATGTGCACGGGCTGGAGGCCAGCTCCACCATTACCGATGCCTATACGCGCCCCGGTCGCAACGGCTCGGTCTCGCTCTCCTATCGCTTCTGACAATCACGAGGGAACCACATCATGAAATATCTCAAGACAATCGCCGCCATGTCCCTGCTGGCGTTGTGCCTGCCTGCCGCTCCGGCGCTGGCCGATGGCCCGGTGGCGGCGCGCGAGGAGGCGCAGGAACAGGCCAGCTTCGCCGCCGACCGGGAAACCATTCTGGCGATGGCGGGCGATTACCGCGTGCGTTTCGACATGCAGGAATCGACCCCGTGGCGCGCGAGCTATGAACCGCTCGACCGCAAGATATCCGGCGGGTACGAATCCGTCCGCGTGATCGAGGATACCGGCAGCCGGATCGTGTTGCAGCACCTGCTGGTGGTGGACGCAGGCGGAGAGCCAATGGTGATCAAGCACTGGCGGCAGGACTGGGAATATGAGCCTGCGCGCATCCTCACCTATGACGGGCCGAACCGCTGGATCTGGTCCGACGTGCCCGAAAGAATGCGCGCCGGGCGCTGGTCGCAAACGGTGTTCCAGGTGGATGACAGCCCGCGCTATGCCGGCTGGGGCCAGTGGGAAACCACCAATGGCGTGCGCCGCTGGCGGTCCAACTGGACGCAGCGCCCGCTCGCCCGCCGCGATGCCGTGCGCCACCCGGTGTATGACCTGTACGCCTCCATCAACCGCCACCAGCTGACCCCCGATGGCTGGATTCACTGGCAGGACAACACCAAGATGGATCTGGTGGACGGCGAGCAGCAGCCGGTGGTGCAGGAATATGTTCTCAACACCTACACGCGCTTTGCCGATTACGATGTCGGCGCGGCGGATGCCTACTGGGCGGCCACGCAGGCATACTGGCAGGCCGTGCGCGCGGCATGGGCCGCCGCTTTTGATCGCAACGGCGGAATCGCGATTGAGGAGGAGGCCGAGACCGGCACGGTGATCAGCGGCGAGCTGCTGCAGATGGGCAGTGATATCGAAGCAGGCACACTGGCGCAAAGCGATGCCATTGCCCGCGCCGTGGCGCTGATAACTGCCAACACGTCGGCACCCTGACCGCGCCCTGACAGGCACCCGGAACGGGCCGATATTCTCCGCTCGCCCCTTTTGTGCTATTGTTGTGCAGAGGGAGCGAGCGAGGAGACTTGAAATGAAGAGACTCTACTGGGCAGGTCTGGCCGCTGCGGCAGGGCTGGCATTACCGGCAAGCCTGGCCGCGCATCATGGCTGGGGCTGGACGCAGGAAGAGGAGAGCCGGCTGGAGGGAGAGATCGTCTCCATCAGTTTCGGCAATCCGCACATGCACCTGCAATTGCGCACCAGCGGCGGCGTCTGGTCGGATGGAGCGATCTGGGAGGTTGACCTGTCCCCGCCCATCGTGGCGCAGGCATCGGGCTTCGGACCGGAACATGCTGCGCCGGGAGACACGGCAACGCTGACCGGCCACCGCGCGCGCGACATGGATGTGCGCGGGTTCAAGGGAGAGACGATCACCGTGCGCGGGCGCACTTTCGATGTCTATCCGCAGCGGCCCAAGAGCCTGCAACCGCAATAAATCAGGCGGAGGTTTCGCCCTCCGTCATCGCCATCACCAGCGCCGCGGCAAGCAACAGCGTGGCCGCCGTTCCCGCTGCGCCTGCGAAAAACACCAGCCCCATGCCAAACATCATGGCGGCGGCGTTCAGGCCCAGCGCGGCAAGACCGGTGACTGCGGCCAGCAATCCGATGATCTTTGCCGACCTGACCGCCGAACGCCACAGCTGGATGCCCAGCGCCAGCGCGGCCAGTCCAAACGCCGCCTTGGCCGCGAAATAGAGGTAGAAGGACATGCCCAGCACCGGGACGAACACCGGGTTGGGCGGTGTGTCCCCGCCATAGCCCAGCTGGTAGAACATGGTCAGTCCCATGCCTGTCTGGATCAGGTTGAAGATGCCGCCCACAGCAAGGCATCCGCCCACCAGCGCGTTGCGCGAGACAAGGGCAAATCCCAGCACCGCCACCACCAGCGCCATCAGCGCCTCGGTCCGCCAGATCGGATAGGCCAGATGCGACTGCCCGCCCGCGCCAACCATCATATAGACCACCTGCGTGATCACCGTCACGATCAGCGCCGCTGCGATAATCCGTGCCGCATGCCTGTTGCCCAATGTCATGTCACGTCCCCCTCGCCTGCTGTATGGCATGCATTCGCCGTGCTGTCGCCGCAGGTTACATCATCCGGGCGGGACCAGGGCGGGCGGGCGCGCGGGCGGGCGGGCGCAGGCGTGCCTTTGTCTCGCCTCCTGTCTGCGCTATGATTGTTGCAACCGAAACTGAAAATCAGGCTCACCCTCTCCATGAACGCCTTCAAGACCTTTCTGCTGGCCACCGCCGTGCTGGTGCCAGCTGCCCTGTCTGCCCGCCCGATGACGCCCGAAGACGTCGCGCGCATCGCCTATACCGGCACCATCGCCGTGTCGCGCGATGGCAGCCATATCGCCTACACCACCTATTCCCGCCCCGATGTAACGCGGGGGGAGGATAATGGCGGGGGTAGCCATGCCCTGATGCTGGCCGATGGTCCGATGCAGGCGCGCGCCTATCTCCCCGAAGATGTCAGCGCATCTTCCATCGGCTTTTTTCCCGACGGATCGATGATCACCTATCTGTGGGCGGCCAAGGATGATGACCGCGCCGTGTGGGGCGTGCCGGTGGATGGCGGCGCACCGCGCAAGCTGGCGGGCGTGGCCGATGCCAGCGTCAGCGCCTATCAGATCGCGCCCAGCGGGGAGAGCATCTACCTGCTGGTCTCCGCCGCCAGCGATGATGCGCGCAAGGATCAGCAACGCCTGGGCTTCGATGCCGTGGTGTTTGAGGAGGAGGAGCGCTTCAACCGCCTGTTCGTGGCTGCATCGGGCACTGCGGAGATCGATCCTTCGCCAGCCGAGATCGCCGTGCCCGGCCATGTCGACACCATCCGCCTTGCCCCCGATGGCACCTTCATGGTGGTGACATCCGCCCCCACCCCGCGGGTCGATGACAGCTATGTAGCGCGCAGGCCCTATATAATCGATTTCGCCAGCGGAGAGACGCGGGCGATCGAAACGTCGGGCAAGATCGGCGATATCGAAATTGCCCCCGGCAGCCGCACGCTGTCGATGATCGCGGCCACCGATGAGCACGATCCGGCGGCCACCACACTGTACATGGTCGACGTGGCCACCGCCCGGTTTACTGCCGTCAACGAAGGCGCGGCGGAAGCGGCGGTGGATACCGAATGGATGGCCGATGGCCGTCTGGCCGTGATCGTGGACATTGGCGCGCAAAGCGTGCTGCGCTTCTATTCCGACGATGGCGCCCTGCTGCGCGAGATCGATACTGGCGGCCTGATCCTGACCAGCCTGGAGCAGGGCGGCAACCGGCTGGCGGTGGAGGCCAATTCGCCCGCCCATCCCAATGAGCTGTTCCTTTATTCAGGCAGCAGTTTCGAGCGCTGGAGCGACCATAATCCGTGGCTGGCCGAGATCGATTTCGGCACCCAGCGTACGCTCACCTATACCGCGCGCGACGGGCAGGAGATCGAAGGCATATTGATCGAACCGGCCGGCGGCATTCCCTTCACCCGCGCGCCCACCATCCTGGATGTGCACGGCGGCCCGGAATCGCATGAAAGCAACGGCTGGGTGACCAGCTATGGCAATCCCGGACAGGTGGCGGCGGGTGCGGGCTATGCCGTGTTCCTGCCCAACTATCGCGGCTCCACCGCCTATGGCCCGGCCTTTTCAAAGCAGCATTCGGGCCATTATACCGATCCCGAATTCGCCGATCTGGTGGATGCCAAATATGCGCTGGCCGACATGGGCATCACCGATCCAGAGCGGGTGGGCGTGACCGGCAGCTCCTATGGCGGATATGCCACCGCATGGTCAGCCACCTATAACTCCGAAGAATTCGCAGCGGGCGTGGTGTTCGCAGGCATTTCCAACAATCTGAGCAAATGGGGCGAGACCGATATTCCGCAGGAAATGCGCATGGTCCATGCGCTGCAATACCCGTGGGAAAACTGGCAGAAGCTGCTGGAAACCAGCCCGATCTATTATGCCGATCTGGCCAGTACGCCGCTGCTGATCCTGCATGGTGAGGAAGACACGCGCGTCCACCCGTCGCAATCGCTGGAATTGTACCGGCACATCAAGGTCCAGCGCCCGGACACGCCGCTGCGGCTGGTGCTCTATCCCGGCGAAGGCCACGGCAATGCCAAGGCGGCCGCGCGCTATGACTATAATCTGCGGATGATGGAGTGGTTCGACACCTATCTGATGAGCGGAGACCGCAGCGCGCCAATGCCGCCGCCGCGTCCGGCGCTGAAGCTTGAGGAAGACGAATAGGCCCCCTCCTGCTGACTGGTTGCGGAGGCGATCACTCACTTTCCGAATTGGAAAGTTATTACTTGCCGAATCGGAAAGTCGAATCTAATTACTTTCCAACTTGGAAAGTGAGGTTCCCGTGAGCAACAATATTCCCACCCCTGATGAAGCCCGCGCGGTGCTTGCCAGCACCGACGATACCCGCAGAAAGCTCGCCGCCGCTGGGCATAATCCGCCAGTCAGGCATCTCGTTTTTGGCCTGATACTCGCCTTCCACAATGCACTGCCGCTGATGAACTGGCTCAATCCTCTGCTGGCTCTCCTGCTTTTCGGCCTGGCGATTTATGCAATCTACCGCTGGGACCTCAAGTCATATGGTGTGTTCGTCAATGGCCTGCGCCGAGGGGCGACATTGCCAGTGACAATCCTTGGAATTCTCGGCCTGATGGGACTGTTTTCAGCGCAATTGGCCCTGAAGGCCAATGGCGCGGACAGCTGGATCCACTATTCTCTTGTGGCCGCAGCCTTTGCGTTCGGAACTGGTTTCAGCGTCTTGTGGTCGCGGGCATTTAGGCGCGAGATGGGAGATGACAGCTAATGCCTCTCTCCCTTGATCCACACCTGCACCAGCCCGCCCGCCTGCAAATTGCGACCGTTCTGGGTACAGTCGACAAGGCCGAATTTGCCAAGCTTCGCGAGATTACCGCGGTCAGTGATTCCGTGCTGTCGAAGCATCTCGCCGCGCTTTCGGACGAAGGCTATGTCAGGCTCAGCAAATCACCCGTGAACGGTCGCTCCCGCACATGGGTGAGTTTTACCCGCGCCGGGCGCAAGGCATTTGCCGACCATATGAAGGTGCTGCAGGCCCTCGTTGCCAGTGCAGAAAGGGCTGCGGCGCAGGATAGCTGAACCTTTAGAACGTGTACCCCACGCCCAGCGCGCCGAAGAACTGGTTGGCCGATCCGCGCACGCTGGTGAACGGGCTGCGTTTGGCACCGCCCAGCATGCGGGAATATCCGGCTATGGTGACGATGCCCCAGCCGCCATCGGTCAGATCGCCATTGAGATCGAAGCCCAGCAACAGCGTGGCGCCCGCCTTGTTGAAGCCGCCGCCTGCGGGACTGAACACCGGAAGCTCGCCCAGTGTGGCGACATTCTGCGCCGGGCTGACGGCGTAGTAATAGTCGCGGAAATCGCCGTCGCCATATTCGGCGCCCAGCGTCAGCGATGCGGCAATCGCCTCGCTCAGCGGGGTGAAATAGGCGATTGAGGGATCGACCACCATGCCGCCATGCGCACCGGCCACGTCCCACCGCAGATCGGTGGTTACGGTCAGGCTGTCATAGGGATTGAACACGGCGGGAAAGCTGATCCCGGCGGTTGGTCCCACTTCGATGGCGCGGTCCAGCTTGCCCAGCGATTTGACCACCGGATCGGCGATCTGCATCGCCCGGTCGCTGCGCAGCCTTGCGGTGATGCCGAAATCGAAGCCCACGCCATTATCGGGATCGGGAATGAAATCCAGCGCCAGACCGGCTGCGCGCGGGTTGATATCCACCCCGCCAAGCGATCCCTGCACGATCGGCATGGGGGTGATCACATAATCGTCAGACCCGGCATAGGACGGGCTGACACCGGCGCCAAAGCCGATGGACAGGTAATCGCCCGAATAGACGGTGTCGGCGTAGGGATCGGCGGGAGCCACATCCTGCGCCTGCGCGGGCATAGCGAGCGCGGCGGCGGCCACGGCACTTGCGGCGGCGAGATGTCTGATCATGCTGGATGTCCTGTCAATGTCACACAATGAACGGATGGATGGCCCGCTGGTTCCTGTTTCACGCTGGTCCTACCCGCCCGCCTGCCACGCCGCCACAGCATCGACTGGCCACACCAGCATCAGCACGTTGAGTGTCAGATTATCGCGGATCACCGCCAGCGCCAGCAGTTCCAGAAACAGCCCCAGCGCTACGCTCGCCCATGCAGGCAGGCGCAGGGCGACCAGGAAGCCCAGCGTCATCCAGCCGATATCGGACGCCGAATTGACGATGGAATCGCCCGAATATCCCCAGCTGATCGTCACCTCGCGGTAGCGGTTGATGATCAGCGGCGTGTTCTCGGCAATTTCCCAGGCCGCCTCCACCAGCACGGCAATCGGCAGGGCAAAGCGTGCGGGCATGCCGCCAAACAGCCGCCACTTGCTCCACAGCAGCCATGCAACCCCTGCCATGATCAGCCCGTGAGTGAAGTGGCTGGGGGCGTACCAGTCGCTGATGTGCTGCGAATTTTCCGGCGATTCCACCACCCCGTGCCACAGCTTGATCGTGCCGCAATCGCACATCGGCGGGCGGCCCATCGCAAACAGCACCGCAACGGCGATGATGAAGACCGCCAGCGCCGCCATCCACGCCGACCGGTGCGGCCACAGTACTCTGGCTTGTCTCATCGAGTTTCCCAAATAGCGCCTGAATAAAACATCACCATCGCAGACACTTGTTTCTCTGGCCGAAGCATATAGCAAGAGGGGATGAAGACATTCCGCACGATAGCGCTCGGCGCGCTGGCCGCTCTTGCCTCTATGGCAACACTCACCCTCTCCCCCCTTACGGCTCAGGCGCAAGACACCTCGGCGCAGGCAGGGGCCGCTGTCGATGTGCACGGCGACCTGTATGATGCGATGAACGAGGGCATTGACGACGAGATGGTGCTCAACAGCCTGGTGCGTCAGGTGGCCGAACAGATCAGCCAGTCAAGCCCGCAACTGGCTACGATGGAAGCGCAGAACCCCGGCCTGGTGCTGGAACTGATACAGGCGCTGCGCCCGGTAATGCGCGATTTCCGTGACCGCGGGCAGCGCAAGTATGAGCCGCAGTTCGTGGATATATTGCGCGATCTGTTCAGCGATCAGGAGGCGGTGCAGCTGGCCGGTTTCTACCGCTCGGACCTTGGCCGCCGCCTGCTGATCAGCGTTTCCGCCAATGTTCAGGCGGAGCAGGCCATCGATCAGGCGCTGGCCGAGACGGACATCACCGCCGATGCGCTGGATGCGGGCGACCGGATAACGGTCAACCGGTCCGTGGGGGCCTTCATGGCGGGCCTGTCGGATGAGGAAATGGAGGAGATGGCATCGCTGGCGGTGCGCATGCCATCAATCAGCCGCATGCCCGAATTCCAGCAGCGATCGCTGCCCGTGCGCGTGGCGATGGAGAATGAACCGCTCTCCGCCGAGGAAACGCGCCTGATAGAACAGGCCGTGATCAGCGCGTTCGAAAAATACCGCGAACGCACGCAGGGTTGATCGCGGCGGGCAATTCGGGCCAGTTCAGGCCGCCCACCCTGACCTGAAGGCACCCTGACCTGAAGTCCGGTTGCGCGGCCATGCCCATGCGCTAAGGCAGAGGCCATGAGCGGGCGAACTTGCGATATTGCCATTGTCGGCGGCGGGCTTTCGGGCGGGCTGATTGCCCTGGCATTGACACGCCACCGGCCCGAGCTGACGCTGCGCCTGATCGAGGCCGGACCGGCGCTGGGCGGCAATCACCGCTGGAGCTGGTTTGCCAGCGATCTGGACCAGCGCGGCACTGCCCTGCTGGACAAGATCCGCCAGACCGTGTGGGAAAGCGGCAATCAGGTGGCCTTTCCCGGTCACCGCCGCCAGCTTTCAGCGCCCTATTTCTCCATGGCATCGGAAGATTTCTCCGCCGCGCTGGAGCGCGAACTGCCTGACGGGACGATCATGCTGAACCGGCGCATTTCCTCGCTCGATGCTGGCGGCGTGGACCTGCCTGACGGGCAGCGCATCACCGCGCGCTGCGTGGTGGATGCCAGGGGGTTTGCCCCCACACCCCACCTTTCCGGCGGCTGGCAGGTATTCATGGGGCGGCATTTGCGCTGCCCCGCCGCGCACGGGATGGACCGGCCGATGATCATGGACGCGCGCGTGCCGCAACTGGGCGGCTACCGCTTCGTCTATGTCCTGCCGCTGAGTTCGCACGAGCTGTTTATCGAGGACACTTATTACCAGGACAGTCCGCAGCTTGACCGCTCTGCCCTGTCCTCCCGCATTGACGAATATTGCGCTCTGCACGGCTGGAGCGGCGAGATCCTGGGCTTCGAAACCGGTGTGTTGCCGGTCATCACCGGCGGCAGTTTCGCTCGTTTTCAGGCGCAGCACCGCGCGCCGGGCGTGGCGGTGGCGGGAGCGCGCGGCGGCTTTGTCCACCCGCTCACCAGCTACACCCTGCCCTTCGCCGTGGAAGTGGCGCTGGCGATTGCCGATGATGCAGATCTGCCGGGCGATCAGCTGACCGCCAAGCTGGAGGCGCGCGCGCGCCGCCACTGGAAAACCACCGGCTTTTATCGCCTGCTTGGCTCCATGCTGTTTGGCGCGGCGCGGCCCGAGAAACGCTACCGCATATTCGAGCGCTTCTATCGCCTGCCCGAAGCCCTGATCGAGCGCTTTTATTCGGGCCGCTCCACCTTTGCCGACCGCGCACGCGTTCTGATCGGCAAGCCGCCCGTTCCCCTCCGCCGCGCCATGTCCGCCTTGCTCAGCGCGCGCCCTCCCCTGATCGACAGCCAGAAAAGAGACGTGTGATGAGTACTGCCAAGGGTCGCTCCGCAAACCGAGAAGCCAGTCCGAAAGCCAGTCCGAAAGCCTGTGTGATCGGCGCCGGTTTCGGCGGCATGGCGCTGGCCATCCGCCTGCAGAGCGCAGGCATTGCCACGACCGTGATCGAAAGCCGCGACAAGCCCGGTGGCCGCGCCTATTTCTGGCAGAAGGACGGCTTCACCTTCGATGCCGGTCCCACCGTGGTGACCGATCCCGATTGCCTGCGGGAGCTGTGGGCATTGTCTGGCCATGACATGGCCGAAGACGTGGAGCTGATGCCGGTGATGCCGTTCTACCGGCTCAACTGGCCCGACGGGACCAATTTCGATTATTCGAATGACGAGGCCGGGCTGCGCAAGGAAATCACCAAGCTCGATCCCGCCGATGTCGCCGGATATGAGGCGTTCCTGGACTATGCCGCCGGGGTTTACGAGGAAGGCTATGTCAAGCTGGGCACGGTGCCCTTCCTCAACTTCAAGAGCATGATCAAGGCCGCGCCCGCGCTGGCCAGATATGGCGCATGGCGCAGCGTCTATTCGGTGGTCAGCAAGTATATACGCAGCGAAAAACTGCGCGAGGCGCTCAGCTTCCACACGCTGCTGGTGGGCGGCAATCCGATGAAGACCAGTTCCATCTACGCGCTGATCCACAAGCTGGAAAAGGACGGCGGCGTGTGGTGGACACGGGGCGGCACCAACCGCCTGATCGCCGGAATGGTCCGTCATTTTGAGCGGCTGGGCGGCACCATGCGGCTGGGCGACGGGGTGGAACGGATCGAAACGATCGGCAAGCGCGCCAATGCCGTGCACACCAGATCGGGCTGGACAGACACCTTCGATGCGGTGGCCAGCAATGCCGATATCATGCACAGCTACCGCGATCTGCTGGGCACCAGCCAGCGTGGCAAATCGATGGCGAAATCGCTTTCACGCAAGAGCTTTTCACCCGGACTGTTCGTGGTCCATTTCGGCATAGAGGGCACGTGGCCGGGCATCCCCCATCACATGATCCTGTTCGGCCCGCGCTATAAGGGCCTGCTGGATGACATCTATGACAAGGGCGTGCTGCCGGCCGATTTCTCGATCTACCTGCACCACCCCACCGTGACCGATCCCAGCATGGCGCCAGAGGGCAAGAGCACCTTCTACGCGCTGGTGCCCGTGGCCCATATGGGCAAGCTGACGGTGGACTGGGACGTGATCGGCCCGCAGCTGGAAAAGCGCATCCTGGACGAGGTGGGCCGCCGCCTGATCCCCGATATCCATGACCGCATCGTCACCAGCTTCCATTATGCGCCAAAGGACTTTGCCCAGGACCTGAATGCCCATCTGGGCAGCGCCTTCAGCCTTGAACCGCTGCTGACGCAAAGCGCATGGTTCCGTGGCCACAACCGCGACGATGTGATCGACAATTTCTACCTCGTGGGCGCAGGCACGCACCCGGGCGCGGGCATTCCCGGCGTTGTTGGCAGTGCAAAAGCCACGGCGGGGCTTATGATCGAGGACTTGTCACGCTAAGGTTGCTCGCATGAGCACGAAATTCAAACGTCTGGCCGTATATTGCGGCTCCGCCACGCCAGCCGATCCGCGCTATATCCAGCTGGCCCATGACGTGGGCGAAACGCTGGCCCGGCGCGGCATTGGCGTGGTGTATGGCGGCGGCAAGGTGGGGCTGATGGGCGCGGTATCCGATGCCGCGCTGGCCGCTGGCGGCGAAGTGATCGGGGTGATCCCCGAAGCGCTGGAAAACCACGAACTGTCCAACCGCAACTGCACCCATCTGCACGTCGTTTCCGGCATGCATGAACGCAAGCGCATGTTCACCGATCTGTCCGATGGCTTCATCACCCTGCCCGGCGGCGTGGGCACGATGGACGAGCTGTGGGAAGCGGTCAGCTGGGCGCAGCTGGGCTATCACGCCAGTCCGGTGGGGCTGCTCAATGCCTTTGGCTATTATGACGGGCTGATGGAATTCAACCGGCAGATGGCCGAAACCGGCTTTGTCCGCGAAGCGCACCGGGACATCATCATCGAGGGTTCTACGCTTGATGATCTGCTGGACAGGATGGCGCGCTTCACCCCCACCACCAACGTGCTGCAAATACGCAGCGAGGATCTGTGAAGCCGCCCCGCGCCAAATCGCGCCCGCGCACGCTGGTGCCCTCGCGCCATATCAGGGAGACGCCGCGCCAGAGCGGCGGCGGACGCCAGCGCGACGCCTTGATCGAACGCGCGCGCGAATCGATAGAACAAGGCTCCAAAAGCTTCGCCGCCGCCTCCAAGCTGTTTGACCGCGACACGCGCGACCGGGCGCACCTGCTCTATGCCTGGTGCCGCCGGTGTGACGATATTGCCGACGGGCAGGACCATGGCGGCACGCTGAAACTGGACGGCAGCGATGCACGCAACCGGGTGGAGGCAATCCGCATCCTCACCCATCGCGCGCTGGACGGCCAGCCGACTGCGGAACTGGCTTTCGATGCGCTGGGGCAGGTCGCCGCCGAATGCGGCCTCACCCGCGAAATGGCCGATGACGTGGTGGATGGCTTTGCGCTGGATGCCGCCGACTGGCGGCCGCGCACGGAGGGTGACCTGATGCGCTATTGCTTCCACGTCGCAGGGGCGGTGGGGGTGATGATGGCGCGCGTCATGGGCGTGGACAAGGACGACCACGATACGCTGGACCGCGCCTGCGACCTGGGCCTTGCCTTCCAGCTCAACAATATCGCCCGCGACATCTGGGAAGACGATGCGGCGGGCCGCTGCTACCTGCCGGTGGAGTGGCTGGTGGAAATGGACATTCCGCCGGGCCAGCACATGAAGCCGCAATACCGGGCCGCTCTGGCGGAACTGGCAAGGCGGCTGGTGGACCTGGCCGAAACCCATGAGGCTGCCGCAAGACTGGGCGCGGCGCGGCTGCGTTTCCGCCACCGCTGGGCGGTGCTGTCCGCCTCCAATATCTATGGCGCGATCGGGCGCGAGGTGCGCGCACGCGGTGAGGCGGCGTGGGACCACCGCGTGCACACCTCCAGCATTGCCAAGATGGGCCATGTTGCCCGCGCCTTCACGCAGGCGCTGCGCAAGCCGGAACAGCCCGAGGCCATGCCCAAATGGACACGCGGCGCGCTGATGGTGATGGCGCGCATGGATGCTCCGCCTGCGCCCATGCCGATGACGCCGCTGCGCGATGAAGGGGTGCGCCCCGCCACACCGCCCGCCACACCCAGAAACCCGGCATGATCACCAGTCTCCTCATCGCCAACCGGGGGGAGATCGCCTGCCGCATCATCCGCACCGCGCGCGCCATGGGCATTCGCACGGTGGCAGTCTATTCGGATGCCGATGCCAGGGCGCTGCATGTGCGATCCGCCGACGAGGCAGTGCATATCGGCTCCTCCCCCGCCACCGAAAGCTATCTGCGCGGTGAGGTGATTATCGCCGCTGCCCTCCAGAGCGGCGCAAAGGCGATCCATCCGGGATATGGCTTCCTGTCGGAGAATGCGGATTTTGCCCGCGCGGTGGAGGAAGCGGGCCTGATCTGGGTCGGCCCGGCACCCGAAAGCATAGAGGCGATGGGCCTGAAAGATGCCGCCAAGCGCCTGATGCGCGCTGCCAATGTGCCGGTAACGCCGGGCTATGACGGGGCCAACCAGTCGGCAGATGTGCTGGCGGAAGAGGCGGACAAAATCGGCTATCCGGTGCTGATCAAGGCCGTGGCAGGCGGCGGCGGCAAGGGCATGCGCAAGGTGGATGCCGCAGCTGACTTCGCCGCATCGCTGGAAAGCTGCCGGCGCGAGGCGAAGGCCAGTTTCGGCAACACCGATGTCATTCTGGAGAAATGGATCACCAGCCCGCGCCATATCGAGGTGCAGGTGTTCGGCGACACGCACGGTAATGTCGTCCATCTGTTCGAACGCGACTGTTCGCTCCAGCGCCGCCACCAGAAGGTGATCGAGGAAGCGCCCGCTCCCGGCATGGATGCAGCCACGCGCGAAGCCATCTGCGCCGCCGCCGTGCGCGCCGCCAGGGCGGTGGATTATGTCGGCGCGGGCACGGTGGAATTCATCGCCGATGCCAGCGAGGGCCTGAACGCGGACCGCATTTTCTTCATGGAAATGAACACCCGCCTGCAAGTGGAACACCCGGTGACCGAGGAGATCACCGGCGTCGATCTGGTCGAATGGCAATTGCGGGTTGCAAGCGGGGAAGCACTGCCGCTGCGGCAGGATCAGTTGAGCTTCAACGGCCACGCGATAGAGGCGCGGCTGTACGCGGAGGACCCGGCGAAGGGGTTTTTGCCCAGTACGGGGCGGTTGGAATATTTTGCGCTTCCCTACCTCACACGCAAACGCCGCTATCGCATCGAGACAGGCGTCCAGCGCGGAGACGAGATTTCACCATTTTACGATCCGATGATCGCCAAGCTCATCGTTCATGCCGATACCCGCCAAGGTGCGATCGAGGCGATGAAAGAGATGACCGCGAATGTTCAATGTTGGCCGGTCAAGACAAATGCCGGGTTCCTCAATCTGCTCCTCTACGATCAGGAGTTCGAGCAAGGGACAATGGACACTGGCCTTATCGGAGACAATCTCAATGATTACATTCCAGATGTAGAGGCGTCCGAAAATGCTCTGCAATCAGTGGCGCATCTGGTCGTCGACAGGTCCATCGGCGGAAATGCGACGGATATTCGTTCTACATATCAAAATACTGACGATGGGCCGTGGAGCATGAAGGGCTTCCGCCTGAACCGTGCACCGGCTGAGGTTTCAATTCGCCTTTCCGACGGACAGACCGACTACGCATTCGCATTTGCCGACCAGTCCATCGACGATAGTCTGTGGGTTGAAGAAACACCGCATGGATTCATTGTCACAGATGACGGTGTGACCCGCATGCTCCACATCGCTCGTACAGGTTCGGAGGGTCCCACCTCCGCCCACGACGGCGACATCATCGCCCCCATGCCGGGCAAGGTCATTGCGGTGGATGTGGCCGAGGGCGATGTGGTGACAGCAGGCCAGCGGCTGCTGGTGCTGGAAGCGATGAAGATGGAACATGCGCTGACCGCTCCCTTTGCGGGCACGGTAGTGGAGCTGTCCGCCAGCGTCGGCGCGCAGGTTCAGGTGGAGGCGCTGCTGGCCAAGGTAGAGAAGGCTAAGACCCCAGAAACTGGGTGAGCGCGGCCTTTTCGCTATCGTCCATATGCAGGCCCAGCTTGGTGCGGCGCCACAGGATATCATCGGCGCTCACCGCCCATTCCTCCTCGCGCAGATAGGTGACTTCGGCCTCGCTCAGCCCGGCGCCGAAATTGCGGCCAAGGTCTGCCCAGCCCTTGGCATCGCCCAGCCACAGGATCGCATCGAGGCCGTAAGCACGCGCCAGTCTCTTGGCCTCGCCCTTGGAGAGGAAGGGATATTCGCGCAGCAATTCGCCCACCAGCAGGCTCTGTGCATCCTTGGGAAAATCGCCGCCGGGCAGCGCTGCATCCGCCGTCCATGCCGGGCCGGACAGCGCAGGCAGGCGCTTTGACAGCCGGTCCACCGCTTCCTCCGCCACATGGCGGTATGAGGTGATCTTGCCGCCATAAATGCCCAGCATCGGCGCGCCGTCCTCCGGCTCGCTCAGCACCAGCCGGTATCCGCGCGTGGCGGCTTCGGGACGATCAGTGCCGAAATCCACGAGCGCGCGCACGCCGGAATAGGACCAGACAATGTCAGCCTGCGTGATGTCCTTGAGGAAATAGCGGTTCGCCGCATCGCACAGGTAGCGCAGCTCCTCCGCGTCCGCATGGACATCGGTGAGCGATCCCTTGTGCTCGGCATCGGTGGTGCCGATCAGGGTAAAATCATCCTCATACGGGATGGCAAAGCAGATGCGCGTGTCGGGCTGCTGAAAGATATAGGCGTATTCGTGATCGAATATTCTGGGCACCACGATATGCGATCCGCGCACGCGGCGGATGCCGTATTTGGGCTTTGCCCCGGCCAGCCTGGCCAGATCGTCCACCGCCGGGCCTGCGGCATTGACCAGCGCATGGGCGGTAAAGCTCTCCCCGCCTGCCTCCACATGCCACAGATCGCCTTCGCGGCGGATCGCGGTGACGGGGCAATTGGTGCGGATATCCGCGCCGCGGCGCCGGGCATCCACGGCATTGAGCACCACCAGCCGCGCATCATCCACCCAGCCATCCGAATATTCGAAGCCGCTGGTATAGTCGCTCTCCAGCGGGCCGCCGGCGGGATGTTCGCTCAGATCAATGGCATCGGCATCGGGCAGGCTGCTCTTGCCGCCGATATGGTCATAGATGAACAGGCCCGCGCGCAGCTTCCAGTGGGCGCGCATGGCCTTGGACACCGGCAGCACAAAGCGCATCGGGCGGATGATATGCGGGGCGATGCTCCACAATGTCTCACGCTCCTTCAGCGCCTCCCTGACCAGGCCGAATTCGCGATATTCCAGATAACGCAGCCCGCCGTGCACCAGCTTGGTGGAATTGCCCGATGTGCCGCTGGCCAGGTCGCGCGCTTCCAGCAGCAGCACTTTTGCGCCGCGTCCCGCAGCATCGCGGGCAACACCTGCTCCATTCACTCCGCCGCCAATTACAACAAGATCAAAGGCGGCGGATGTGGTCACGGGACGGTATTCCTTCGTTGCGGAGCGTTCAGTCGGCGAAACAGTCTACCCTTCTCGCTGTAAAGCACCAGAGCCAGTGCCAGAACGCTGCAGATCAGCAGCGCATGGGCAAAGGGCTGCGCGGTGCCATCATAGGACTGGCCGATCACCAGCCCGACCACGGCAGCGCCGAACATGCGGAAGAAGGTCTGCACACTGCTGGCCGCACCGGCAATATGGCCGAAGGGTTGCAGCGCGATGGAACCGAAATTGGCACCCAGGAAGCCGAGCAGGGCTAGGTTGATCGCCATCAGCGGCAGGAACAGCGCCAGCGAATCCCCGTGGTAATGCGAAGCCCAGACCTGCAGGGCGCTGACAACGATGAACACCAGCACGCCGGTATGCGAAACCCGCCGCGCGCCAAATCTTTCCACGATGCGCGAATTGACGATGTTGGAGACCGCCATCATCGCCGCCGTACCGCCGAACACCACCGGGAATAACGTGCCCATCTTGAAATGCTCGCCGATCAGCTGCTGGGCGCTGTTCACATAGCCGAACACCGCACCCACCAGCAGGGTGACACCCAGGACATAGCCGATCGAGGCGCGCGTCATCAGCACGACCTTCATGTTGGCGGCGATCACCGGGACGTTGATCTCCTGGCGGTTTTCAGGCGCCAGCGTTTCCGGCAGACGCTTCCACGTCCAGACCATTGCCAGCGCGCCCATCAGCGCCAGGCCGATGAAGATCCAGCGCCAGCCGGCCACCAGCAGCACCGCCTGCCCCAGGCTGGGCGCGATCACCGGCACGATGATGAACACGGCAAAGACGATCGACAGCGTGCGCGCCATCTTGTCACCTTCGAACTTGTCACGAATGATCGCAGTGGGCGCCACCATCAGGCCGCCGCTGAGCAGGCCTTGCAACCCGCGCATGACCAGCAGCGTTTCGAAGTGGTGGACAAAGGCGATGATCAGCGAGGTCACGACATAGGACACCAGCGAGAACATCAGCACCGGCTTGCGCCCGAAGCGATCGGCAAAGGAGCCGGGCACAAGGCAGCCCGCGCCATTCGCCAGCAGGAACACCGCCACGATCAGCTGGCGCCGGTTGCCCTCCTCCGCACCCAGCTCGCGCGCGATTTCGTCGAGCGCGGGCAGCATGCCATCAATGGCCAGCGCATTCAGGCTCATCAGCAGGGCGATCAGCACCACCAGCTCGCGGCGGCCGATGGAACGGGGCGATTTGTGTTCAGGGATTGCAGACATGGCGCGCCCCTATACCGCAAGTGCGAAGGCCGGAAGTGTCAATTGTAAGTACCACTGACGATTTTGCCCGGTGGTGGCAGATTTCGCGCAGCACTGTAGATTGCACCAATGGCCGCATCCCCGCCCGATCCCGATGATGACGAAGCCCCCGGCGGCGATGAAATGGGCCTGCGCAAGATCATCCATATCGACATGGATGCCTTCTTCGCCAGTGTGGAGCAGCGTGACAATCCGCAATTGCGCGGAAAGCCCGTGGCGGTGGGCGGCGCTGGCGGGCGCGGCGTGGTGGCGGCAGCCAGTTATGAAGCGCGCAAGTTCGGTGTGCGCAGCGCCATGCCCAGCGTCACCGCCAAGCGCAAATGCCCGGAGCTGATCTTCTGCAACACCCGCTTTGACGTGTACCGCGAAGTGTCCGAGCAGATCCGCGCGATCTTTCGCCATCACACGCCGCACGTCGAACCGCTGAGTCTGGATGAGGCCTATCTGGATGTGACCGACGACCTGCACGGCATCGGCTCCGCCACGCGCATTGCCGAGCTGATCCGCGCGCAGATCAAGGAGGCAACGCAGCTGACCGCCAGCGCGGGCGTTTCCTACAACAAGTTCCTGGCCAAGCTGGCTAGCGACCAGAACAAGCCCGACGGCATGTGCGTGATCCGCCCCGGACAGGGCGCGCAATTCGTCCAGTCGCTGCCCGTCCGCCGGTTCCACGGGATCGGCCCGCGCGGGGCTGAGAAAATGGCGAAGCTGGGGATCGAAACCGGGGCAGACCTGGCGGCAAAGGATGCCGAATGGCTGCGCGCGCATTTCGGCAGTTTCGGCGAATATCTCTACCGCGCCGCACGCGGGATAGACCTGCGCCCGGTGCGCGCCAACCGCATCCGCAAATCCATCGGCGGGGAACGCACTTTCAGCGAAGACCGGTCCGACCCGGACGAATTGCGCGACACGCTGGAGCGGATCATCGACATCGTGTGGGACCGGATCGCCGAAAAGCAGGCGCGCGGACGCACGGTGACGCTGAAGCTGAAATACAACGATTTCCAGACCGCCACCCGCGCCCGGTCACAGGAGAAGGGCGTGGCGGACAAGCAGGCCTTCGCCAGAATCGCGCGGCAGATACTGGAGGACGAACTGCCCTTGCCGATGCCGATCCGCCTGATGGGCCTGACGCTGAGCAATCTGGAACGCGGCGACGGGGAAGCGCAGGACGAGCCGGCGCGCGACGATGCGCAGCTGTCACTGCTATAGCTGCCACCTGGAGCCAAAACCTGGATCCGACTTCCGCCTGGTCACCGCGCTTCCCATTGGCTCAGCAGCTGCATCCGCACGGTGACTGTGCGACTGATGTCCTGCGGCAGTTCGTGGTGGTGAAAGAAGCGCGCTTCCACAATCTCGCGCATGTCGGGGCGCGCCTCCCCGGCAATGCGCCCGGTGAAGATATGCGCCACGTTGCGGCCACCGTGATAATCTTCCGTCAGCGTGCCCAGATGCTGCGGATCGGCGATCGCCGCGCCCAGTTCCTCGGCAAATTCGCGCAAGGCGGCAAGCTGGGGGTCCTCACCCTTGCGCATGCCGCCGCCGGGAAAGGACCAGACGGCCGCGCCATAGGAATGGCGCACCAGCAGCACCCGGCCCTGTTCATCGCGCGCAATCATGGTGCAGCCGTGAATCTCGCCCCCTCTCCAGCGCAGCCAGCGCGTACGCAGGGCAAAGGCCATGCGATAGCCCGTGCGGTGCAGCGGCGGAGGTATCAGAGGGGTAATCAGGTGAAGCATGTCACCGGCAGGTCAGCCGCGCCCAGCAGCCGCGCCACGGGCAGGTCATGCGTTCCCGCCAGCGCCGCATCGAACACCGCGCGCTTATCCTCTCCACGGATCACGAACATCACCGCATCGCTATCCAGCAAGGCCGGAATGGAAAGGGTGATGCGATCGAACGGAGCTTCCGGCGGCAGCGGATCGGGTGTCAGGCGGCGCACCGCCACAGGATCGTCCACCTGTGGATCGGTATTGGGGAACAGGCTGGCGATGTGCCCGTCTGCCCCCATGCCCAGCCACACCAGCGCGAAATGCGGCGGCTGCGCGCCTTCTGCCAGCGCCACCACGCGCGCGCCGACAGGTTCCAGCAGGGCGCGGATCTTGCCGACATTGCTGGCCGCGTGATCCTCCGCCACCAGCCGGTCATCGCCCGGCCACACGGCAATACGCGACCAGTCCAGATCGGCCTTCACCAGCTCTGCCATGATCGGGAACGGGGTGGAGCCGCCGGGCACGGAAATAGCCACTTCGCCCTCCCGCGCATCCAGTGCAGCGGCAAGGACATCGCCCAGCCACGCGGCAATATCGCCAGCCGAAGCGTCATTGATGAAAGTGATGTCGGTCATGGCTACCGCCTTAAACCAAAGGCCGCCGGGACGCGATGGTCCGGCGGCCTTCTTTTTGCGCCCCTGCGGGAGGGGGGGGTAGCAGGGGCGCGGGGAATTTCCGTCCGGGAAATCAGTCGAGAATGCTGGTGAGGAACCAGACGCGCTCCTCCGCCATGTTGGTCCAGTCATCGATCAGGCCGTCGGTGGCGTTGTCACCCGCCTTGTCAGCCGGTTCCTTGAGCGCCTTGAGCCTCTCGACCAGCGCGGCATTGTCGTCGCGCAGTTCGGTGATCATGGCTTCTGCGCCCAGATCGCTGTCATCCTGATCGGCAATCTGCGTCGCCTTGGCGACCGCTCCGATCGAGGTGAGCGTTTTGGCGCCATTCTTGCGCACCCGCTCGGCAATCGCATCGATCTGACTCTGGATTTCCACCGCCTGCGCATCGAACAGCAGGTGCAGATCATGGAACCGCGGCCCGGTCACATGCCAATGGAAGTTCTTGGTCTTGAAATAGAGCGCCAGATGATCGGCGAGCAGTCCGTTGAGACCTTCGATCAGCGCGGTTTTCGAATTATCGCCAGTGTTGGCCATGATGTATCCCCTTTGATTGGATTTGCCTTTGCATATGTCCAACCAACGGCTGACCGGCCTGCGGGTTTCCGGCGATTTGGCAATCTTGGTGATCGCAAAAATCGATCAGAAAATGATACCGCGCGCGGTCATTCCGATCAGCAGCGCCGCCAGCAGCAAGATGCCGCCAGTGATGTTGGCCAGCAGGCGCAGCGGCACGCGCGCTTCCCATTCGGCCCCGGCCATCGCTGCCGCGCTCAGCGCAATGCCGCTGCCCAGCGCGCCGCCGATGGCCGCCAGCACCCACTCTCCCGTCATGATGCTGAGCGACAGCACCAGGAAGCGCGCCGCATCGGTGGCCTGCACCGCCAGCAGCACCAGCAGGATTGCGCCGGTCGACCGTGTGGGCTGCCGGGGCGCCTTGCCCGCGCGCAGAACAAACAGCTCCAGCGCGGCCAGCAGCACCGCCAGCGCCACGAACATCAGCTTGGCATCGCCGGTCATCATCGCCGCCAGCTGCGTGCCGATCCAGGCGGCCAGCGCGCAGGTGGCAATCGCGCTCAGCCAGATGGCCGCGAACAGTCCCGCGCCCGGCCCCAGCCTGGCCGACAGCCGCGCCACGCGCAGCTGGTCGCGCCCGGCAATGGTGACAAGGGCGCAGGCCAGCAGGCAAAGGAACAGGGCGGGCATGGACCGGCTTGTATGGCATGTGTGCTGCGCGGGGAAGTGGAGCGGGCAACTGTGCCCTCACGCCGCCTGACGCATGGCCGCCAGCACGCTCCCGGCCTTTTCGATAATGTCCAGCTCGGAGCTTTGTTCAGGCCAGGTTTTCAGCCCGACTTCGAGGATGCGGGCCTGCTTACCCAGTTCCTCCTCGCCAAACATGCCCGCCGTTCCCGCAAGCTTGTGCAGCAGGTCGGCCACTTCCTCCACCGTTGCATCGTCAAGGTCTCCGGCACTCACGAACGCCTCCACGCGCTCCAGCGTTGCTTTCTTGCGCTGATGATAGCGCCCCTGCAGGGCCGAGCCGGGCCGGGGCGCTTCGACGGCACTGGCCACGGGCGAGACCACATCGCCGGACTTGCGTGACCACTGCGCAATGGCGGATTCCAGATCTTGCAGGCCAATCGGCTTGGACAGATGCGCCTGCATGCCTGCCGCAAGACAATTGGCAATATCGTCTGCAAAGGCATTGGCGGTCAGTGCCACAATCGGCAGCGAAGCCGCATCATGGCCGGCGGCCCGGATGGCGCGGGTAGCCTCCACCCCGCTCATCACCGGCATGCTCATATCCATCAGCACCAGGTCAAAGCTGTTGTTCTCACTGGCCGCACGCGCGACAGCTTCGACGGCAATCGCTCCATTGTCGGCAATTTCGACATCCAGACCGATCCGGCTGAGCATATCCTTCATCAGGATCTGGTTGATGTCATGATCCTCCACCAGCAGGATTCGCTGGCAGCGCGGAACCCGCGCAAACCGGCGCAGCTGTGGTGCGGCAGCATCTGGCGGGAGCTGGTTCTGCGCGCCATTTTCCAGCACCTTTGCCGGCAGGGTCAGGCGGAACACGCTGCCTCTGCCCGGCTGGCTTTCCAGCGTGATCTCACCATCGATCAGCTGCGCCAGCTTCCTGCTGATGGCCAGGCCCAATCCGGTGCCGCCATGATCGCGGGCGATGGTGAAATCCGCCTGTACGAAATCGCTGAAAATGGCTGCCTGGCGCTCGGGAGCGATGCCGATGCCGGTGTCGGCGATTTCCACAATCGCCCGCTCGCCGTCATGCGGGTCAACACAGGCGCGCACCGTCACGGAACCCTTGCTGGTGAATTTGAGCGCGTTGCCCAGCAGATTGAGCAGGATCTGGCGAATGCGCAGGCCGTCACTGGATATCAGCGCGGGAACGGCGTCATCGATATCGCAGGTCAGCTCAAGCTGCTTTTCGGTTGCCAGCGCCTGCATCAAGGTGATGCAGCCGTGGATCACCTGACGCAGATTGGTCGGTTCGGAGGCGATGCGCATCTGTCCCGCTTCAAGTTTGGACAGGTCCAGAATATCGTTGAGCAGCCGCATCATGGCCTTGCCGGAATCCGCGATCAGCTGGGTCTGGCGGCGCTGTTCGTCATCCAGAGGGCTGGCCAGCAGCAATTCGGTAAAGCCGATGACGCCGTTCATGGGCGTGCGGATTTCGTGGCTCATATTGGCCAGGAAGCTGGACTTGGCCTCCACCGCCGCCTCTGCCCGCGCGCGCGCCGATTGCAGCGCGCCTTCCATCAGCATGCGCCGGGTCACGTCCATGGCCACGGCAATTGTGCCCCGCAGAATCCCGTCGTCGGTCAGTTCCGGCCGGCTGATCATGTCGACCCAGCGCACCGAGCCATCGCGGTGGACAAAGCGGAACGTGCCGCGATGCTCCGCCCGATCTTCAATCGCGCCCATCCATGCCGCATGAAATTCGGCGCGATCCTCGGGATGAATGGCGGCGATCCAGTCCGAGCTGAGGGCCGCCGGCTCATCAAGGCCCGATAGCTCCAGCCAGCTGTCATTGGCGTAAATGCAGGTGCCCGATGGATTGGTGCGGATGATTCCCGCCGGTGAAAGCCCCGCCAGATCGCTGAAGCGGCGCTCACTTTCGTACAGCGCGTCTGCGGCCTCCTTGTGCTTGCGGGTCTTTTCCATCACCTGCTCGTGAACCTGCGCCTCGCGGCGGGCATAGGATTGCAGCAGGCCACCGAAACACAGCGTCAGGAGAATTCCCCCCACCAGCACCAGCGGTGGCTCATTGTTGATCGAGCTGTGTTCGAATTGGGGTGTGCTTTTCCAGACCAGCGTCCAGTTCTGCCCCATCACCGGGATGGTCTTGCGGATGGTAAACGCCGGATTGGTGTCGGGCAATGACCCTGCAAAGATCTGGTGATCGGGATCGATAGAGGTGCCGTCGTAGACATCGATGGTGAACTGCTCGGCCTGGCTGGACGTCAGCCCGGAAAGGAAGCGCGAGGCGATGAAAGGGGCATAGACCCAGCCCCGCAGCGCGTGCTGCCTGTCGGCCGCCGTCTCCAGCGGCAGACCCCTGGTATAGACCGGCCGCAGCAGCAGGAATCCGGGTGTCTGGGCATCATCCTGCACCAGCGTGATGCGCCGGGTGATCCTCGCCTCCCCGCTATCGCGTGATTGTTCGGCGGCATCGCGGCGGTTGACCTCGAAGCTGATATCCAGGCCCAGCGCGGCCAGGTTGCCTTCAATCGGTTCGATATATTTGATGATGAACCTGGTGGGGCGGTCAGATGCGGGGTGCACCTGGAAAGGGGGCAGGCCATCTGCCATGCCGCGCCTGACAAAATTCTCCTCATCGCCATTGGCCATCGGCTGGATGAAGCCGATGCCGTTGATCCCGGGCAACTCCTCAATCCCGATGATGTCGATGTAATCGATCCAGTCCTGGCGCGAAATCTGATCGGACGCATCAATGATCGCAGCCCCGCCATCAAGACTTTGCCGATAGGACTGGAGCCGGTGACTGAGCGCCTCCTCACTGTCGGCGGCCATGGCGTTGAAGGTTGCCAGATTGCGCTCATAGACAACCTCGCTGGTAACGATCCATGCTGTAAGCGTGGCCCCCATCAGGCAGAACAGGCCAATGGTCATGGAGCGGGTCAGCGGGGTGATGGGCGTGCCGCGCCAGATCAGCTTGGGCTCGCGCCAGGCCGCGAACAGGGCAATGGGCACGATCAGCAACACGCCCGCCATGTCTCCGCACCACCAGGTCAGCCAGTTGCTCCAGACCATTGCGGTGGGCACAGCGCCGTTGAACCACAGGATGGCGGTGCCCACCGTGGCCGCGATCAGGCACGACAGCGGACCGCCCACCACGATCAGTGTGGCAACATCGCGGGCCCCCTTGATGTTGATGGGCTGCCCCAACAATCGCCTGAGAGCCGTGGTGGCAAACAGTGCCTGAACCGATGAACCTGCGGCAATTACCCCGGCATTCACCACCGCGATCCATTCGATTGTCCCGGATGTCATCGGCGAGCCATTGGCAAGGTTCACCGCAAATGACCCCAGCCAGATGCCCGGCCACAGATTGCGACCGAAGATGATCAGCCCGGCAATCGCCATGCCGGATGCGGGCCAGATGAATGTGGCATACCCCGGCGGAACGGCCAGCAGCAGCCCCAGCCAACCCGCCAGCCCATAGGCCAGCGCCATGGCGGCGATCCCCAGCATTTTCTGCCTCGTCGTGAGCGGTTCAGGATTTGTCCCGGTCAGGCTTGTCACTGCCACGACACCTTCACCTCTTGCCGGCGTGACGATACCCTCAGCAGGCCCCTCAAAAGGCTCGCCACCCGGCGTATCAGCACGCGTTGCAATCCTGCGCGCCCGGCAAGGCTGACAAAGTCGGCACTGCCGGAAACGGCGCTTTGCCACTGGCTGGCGTTGGTATGATCCATCACTCAACTTTCGCAGAAAGAGGGGCAAGATCATTCAACTAGGCCCGGAAGGCAGAATTCCGATGAATCGACATGTAGGTAAATTGCCGCATTCCGGCAGCCATCATCTGCCCAGACCTGCAATCACCGGGCAAAATATGCGGCTGGAGCGGGTGAAGGGAATCGAACCCTCGTCGTCAGCTTGGGAAGCTGCTGCTCTGCCATTGAGCTACACCCGCATATCGGCCTGGGGCCGCCCGCATTGCGGTCCGCTGCGGCGATGGGGTGGCCAATTGCCACGGGGGGGCTTGTCTCGTCAACAGATGTCGGCATGCGGGCAATAGATGGCCCGATCGGCGAGTTAGCGAAAAATTTGCACTTGGGGATTAGGCCGGACGGCAATCGATCATCCGGGCAGACAGGCGAGGTTATACCAATGGTCTTCAGCAGGCGATCCCACGCGATCATGTTCGTTGGCGGCGTTATGTTCCTGGCCGTGATGGTGACAGAGAACAACCGCGATGCCGCTTCGCCCGATGACGAAGAAGTTGCGGCCGTGCAGGACATGGACCAGGCCAATTCCATGAGCGCGCCGCATACCGTCACGCCCAGTCTGGCAGCAGATGAGGTGCTGGCGGCCGAGGATGAGGTGTTTGCCGAACCCGATGACGGGGCGACATGGGGCCAGCCGGTGGATAATGCCGAGCCGATGATCAGCTTCAGCTATGATGCCACTCCCGACAATCCGGGCCAGCCGGACTTCGATCCGGCCCCTGTGGCCGAGACATATCAGGACGAGGTCTGGATCGAGGACTAGCGGCAAGGCGGGCCGCACGGCGCGCGTCGGCATCTCCTTTACGTGCCGCCAGCCCCACATCAACGGCCCGAAATCCGCCATTTGTGCACGAAGCCGGTCAATTGCCGGACATTTTCAATCTCGAAACGTCAGTATTACGTAATGACGGGTGGCGAGCGCTCCTGACTCTGGTTATGGAGCCGATTCGAAACGCCCGCGCTGGGGAGCATTGAGCGGGCCGGTACAAACAAGGAGCAAACCGATGCCGCTGGTAAACATGAAACCGCTGCTGCGCGACGCGATGGACAATAACTATGCCGTCGCCGCCTTCAACCTCGTCGATTACGGCACAGTCAAGGCGATGGTCAAAGCCGCCGAGGAACTGAACGCCCCGGTGATCTGCCAGACCAGTTCCAAGACCATCGATTACTGGAGCCACGAGGAAATCGTCAGCTGGGTGCGCACCGCGGCTGAAAATTCGCCCGTGCCCGTGGTGCTGCATCTGGATCACTGCAAGGATATCGCAATGATCGAGAAATGCGCCCAGACCGGCTGGACATCGATCATGATCGACGCTTCGGAATTCCCGTTTGAAGAAAACCTCGAAATGTCCAAGCGCGTGCGCGACATTGCCGAGAAGTATAATGTCGGCATGGAAGCCGAACTGGGCCAGATCATGGGCGTGGAAGACGACATGGTGGTGGACGAGGCAGATTCGGTGCTGACCGATCCGGAAGACGCCAAGAAGTTCTGCGATGCGCTGGACCTTTCCGCCTTCGCTTGTGCCGTTGGCACCGCCCACGGCTTCTACCATGGTGAACCGGTGGTCGATTTCGATCGCATCGCGGCCATCAACGCCGCCACGAAGACGCCGATGGCGCTGCATGGCGGCACCGGCCTTTCCGACGAGACCTTCGCCAAGGCGATCGCGCGCGGCAGTGCCAAGATCAACATCTCCACCAACCTCAAGCACGTGTTCGTGCAGAGCTTTGTCGACTATCACAACGCCAAGCCCAAGGATTTCGAACCGCTGCGCCTGATCGATGCGCAGTACACTGCCTGCAAGGACCTGTTCTCCGGCTTCATCGAGAAGTTTGGCGGCAAGGACCGTGGCTCCGCTTTCCTCAGCAACATGAAATAATGATCTGAGGGAAACACACAGACCATGATCAAGGCACTGATTTTCGATTGCGACGGCGTTCTCGTCGATACTGAGCGTGACGCGCACCGCGTCGGCTTCAACCTCGCGTTCAAGGAATTCGGCATCGACGCCGAATGGAGCGTGGAGCTGTATGCCCGGCTGGTGCTGGTTGCCGGCGGCAAGGAGCGCATGAAGGCCTATTTCGATGAATTCGGCTGGCCCGAAGCGCAGGTGGGCAAGTTTGGCGGCAAGGACGATCTGATCGCCGAACTGCACAAGACCAAGACCCGCCTGACGTCCGAAATCGTCACCGACCTGCCGGTTCGCCCCGGTATCCTGCGCATCATTGACGAGGCGCTGGCAGCTGGCGTGCGGCTGGGCGTGTGCACCACCTCCAACCCCAAGTTCATCGACGCCGTGCTCGACCTGTTCGGGGCCGAGCGCAAGGATGCGTTCGAATTCGTCCATGCGGGCGATGTAGTGAAGGCCAAGAAGCCTGCGCCCGATATCTATCTGCTGGCTCTGGAAACGCTGGGCCTGCCCGCGTCCGATTGCCTGGTGATCGAGGACAGCCGCAACGGCCTGCTGGCCGCCACCGGCGCTGGCATTGCCACGCTGATCACCACCAGCACTTATACAGTGGACGAAGACTTTGCCGAAGCGGTAGAGGTAGTCCCCGAGCTGGGCGATGCGCCCAATATCAACATCACAATCGAAGACCTGGGGGCGCTGGCCGCACAAGCGGCAGCCTGAGGAGAGAAAACACATGTCTGCACTTGACCAAGCACAGATCGAAGAAGCGATCGACACCGCCTGCGACACGGTAATCCGCAACGAGCAGTATTTTTCGGACCTGGACGGCCTGGCCGGCGACGGTGACTTCGGCACCTCGCTCGCCACCGGCTTTCGCATCATCAAGAAGGACCTGCCGGAAATCGACAAGAGCGCCATCGGCGCCATGTTGCTGAAGATTTCCATGCTGTGTTCCAAGCATGTGGGCGGCTCCTCCGGTCCGATCTGGGGCACCGGCTTCATGAAGGCCGGCATGGCATCCAAGGGCAAGACCGAAGTCACCCTGCCCGAACTGGCCGAGATGATCGGCTCCGCAGTCGAAGGCATCATGGCGCGCGGCGGCGCCAAGCTGGGTGACAAGACCCTGCTCGACGCGCTGATCCCGATGGCCGAGACGATGAAGGCAATGGCCGACAGCGCCACCCCGGCAGAAATGCTGCGCGCCGTGACCGAAGTGGCCGACAACGCCATTGATGAAACCCGCAAGCTGGTGGCCCATCGCGGCCGCGCCAGCCAGGTGGGCGAGCGCAGCGCGAATACGCCCGATCCGGGCATCGTTGGCGTGGCCACCATCCTCAATGACTGGTGCAAGCATTATGGGGTGGATTACACACCCAAGGCTGCAGAACTGAATCGCTGATTTCTAAGGGAGAGGAATACTCATGAAAAAGTTCGTCAATGATCCGGCAAATTTCGTGCCTGAATTCATGGCTGGCGTGCTCGCCGCCAACCCCGACCTGCTGGAAGGCAATGTCGAGTTCCAGATGGTCAAGCGCAAGGACCGTCCGGTAGCGGACAAGGTCTCCATCGTGCAGGGCTCCGGCTCCGGCCACGAACCCGCGCACATGATGGCGGTTGGACCGGGCATGCTCGACGGCGCCTGCCAGGGCCCCGTGTTCGCCGCTCCGCCGGTGGATGCGTGTTATGAAACCATCAAGGCGCTGGCCACTCCGGCTGGCGTGCTGGTGCTGGTCAACAACTACCAGGGTGACCGCATGGCCTGGGACATGGCCTGCGAAATGGCCGAGGCCGAGGACATCAAGGTCAAGCAGTTCATCATCAATGATGACGTGGCCGTGAAGGACAGCCTGTACACCGTGGGTCGCCGCGGCGTGGCCGGCAACTTCTTCGTGATGAAGGCATGCGGCGCTGCTGCTGCTGCAGGCAAGAGCCTGGACGAGATCCTGGCCGTTGCCGAGAAGGTGAACAACAATGTCCGCACCATGGGCGTTGCTCTCACCAGCTGCACCCCGCCTGCCAAGGGCACGCCGATCTTCGAAATCGGTGATGACGAGATGGAAGTGGGCATCGGCATCCATGGTGAGCCGGGCCGCGAACGGACCAAGATCACCAATGCGGACGCCATCACCGAAACGCTGTTTGACGCTGTTGCCGTCGACCTGCCGTTCGCATCGGGTGACCGGATTGCGCTGATGATCAACGGCCTGGGCGGCACCACCCCGGCAGAGCTGTATCTGCTGTACGGCAAGGCCCACTCGCTGGCCGAGGGCAAGGGCATGACCGTGGCCAAGAACTATGTCGGCGAATATTGCACCAGCCTGGAAATGGCCGGCGCATCGCTGACCATGCTCAAGCTGGATGCCGAGATCGAGGGCTACCTCAACGCTCCGGCAGAGATCGCTGCCCGCGTTTTCTGATCCCCGCGATCAGCTGGCAAATTCAACGCGCCCGGTCCTGCCCATGCAGGGCCGGGCGTTTTGATTCGATCCATCGATTTCACCTGCAACCAACACGAAAAATTTACCAAGCTCCGACTAACTTACACGCATGTTACATGATTCAGTACTGGCGAGGGTTGCCCAGTCCGCCGAACGCAATGACGTTCTGCGCGAACTTGCCATCCTCGACACCAATCCCGAACCCGAATTTGACGCCATAACCCAGGCCGCCGCCCGTCTGCTCGGCTGTTCGATCTCGCTCGTCTCGCTGATCGATACCGACCGCCAATGGTTCAAGTCGCGGCACAATATCTCCATCGCGGAAACACCCATCGAATGGTCATTCTGCCGCTTTGCCGTGGAACGCGACGAGATACTGGTTGTCGAGGACGCAACGCAGGACCTGCAGTTTGCCAACAACCCGCTGGTGGTTCCAGGGGGTGCAGAATTCCGCTTCTACGCCGGTGTTCCGATCAGGCTGAGGCGCAATGCCGAAGGCGATTCGGTTGCACTTGGCACGCTTTGCGTGATCGATCACCAGCCGCAAAAGCCCACTGCAGAAGCGCTCGATGCACTCATCAAGCTTGCCCGGCTGACAGAGATGCTGCTGACTGCCCGGCTGAATGCCAACAAGGTTCAGCGCCAGGCCACCGCGCTGGCATCAGCCATGACCGAAAAGACCAGGCTGCATCGCCAGCTGCACCAGGCAGAACGCATGGCGGGCATTGGTTCGTGGCGGCTTTGCCTGGAGGAAAATACCGTCGAATGGTCACCGCAGGTTTATGCCATTCATGGTCTTTCTCCCAATGATCCCATACCAGTCAGCACCGCGCTCGACTTCTTTCCCGGAGACAACCGCCGCCAGATCTCCAATGCGATCAGCCGCTGTATCCGCAGCGGTCAATCCTATGACCTGGAACTGGATTTCATTACCGCAAAAGGCGACAAGCGCCGGGTCCGCGCCATCGGGGAGCTGGAACTGAAGAATGGCAAGCCCGAGGCCCTGATCGGTGTTTTCCAGGACATTACCGAACGTAATGTCCTCGAACAAAAACTGCGCGATGCAGCGGATACCGATTACCTGACCCAGCTTGCCAGCCGGCGCCGGTTCGAGCGGGAATTTGACCACATCATGTTCGAATGCGTGCGGGATGATCGCGACCTTGCGCTGGTGCTGATTGACCTCGACCATTTCAAGGCGATCAATGACACGCAGGGCCATGCCGCGGGTGACAAGGTCCTGCGCGAAGTGGCCCGGCGATTGCGCGCGCCCTGGCTGCAGCAAAGCTTTGCCGCGCGGCTGGGCGGTGACGAGTTCGTTCTGGTGCTGAGCGATGAGCAGCTGTTGGGCGATCTGGACGCAACCATGTCCCACCTGCTGCGAGAATTGCGGCTCAGCTTCACCGATGAAGCCAGCGATGACATCAGCTATTCGCTGTCAGCGACGATGGGCATCGCCATGCTGGATCGCGCACAGCCGAGTCGCACGCAAATGCTCAAGAACGCCGATGACGCGCTCTATCACGCAAAGCGCCACGGCCGCGGTACTGCCTGCCTGGAAGGCGCGCCCATCTCCTGATGGGGCCCGTTCGGGCGCGGCGGACGCGGCGACCGGCACCCGACCCGATTTGCAGATACAGGTGGCAGAGACACTTGCATGACTATAAGGTTTGTATTACAAACCGATTGTCAAAGCAGGAGATTCGCAATGAACTCACAAGGTGAACTCGGGACCCCGGAACTCAGGTCCCCGGAGCTCAGGTCCCAGGAACTCAAGACCCAGATCGATCAGCTGGGTGCAGCCATCAACGCCGGCCATCGCGGCCCGGCCATCGGCGGGGAGATGCTGGTGGCCTTTGCCGTGGCCTTCCTGCCGGCATCGGCCAGCGTGGCGGCGGCGGCATTCGGCCTCCTGCCGCCGACAGTGTTTCTTTCCCCGCTTGGCGCGCTTGCGGCCTTCCTCGCCTGTCTTTTCGCCGCTCCGGCCAGAGGTCTGGCGGTACGGCTGGGCATGGCGCTGGCCGCCGGTATTGGCGCAGAGGCCGTGTGGCGGATGATCCTGTCTGCCGCCACAGGGAACGGCACAAGCCTGACGGATTCCGCCGGGCAAGTGCTGGTGACGTCTGTCCCGCTCGCCATATTGGCCCTGGTGCTGGCATCGGGCGCACTGGCCCTGCACGCCTTGCGCCGGCAGCCCGGTGCATTGTCGAGCGCCAACAAGGCCATGATCGCGTGCTGGATGGCGATATTCGCAGGCGCAGCGGTGATGATCGCGGCCTTCACCCTCACCGGCATAAGGCTGAACAACTGGTTCGGCTTCATGCTCATGCCTGCGGTAATGCTCGGCCTGTGGGGCGCAGGCTGGATGGCCGGCGGGTGGATTTCGCAGCGCAAGTGGATGGGGCTGGTGGCTGCCGGGTCCTTTGTGCTGGCGCTCTATTATGCCTGGACCTTCGATTTCTTCGGATCGCTGATCATCGCCCTGCTGCTGCTGGTGCTTGCCCCCGGCGTGCAACTGATGCGTCAGGCAGGAACCGGCGATGAAGGCTGAGGCGCCCGCCCGCTTTGACGTGAACGAGATTGACGATGTTGTTCACGGGCGCATGCGGCTGGGCATACTGGCCTATCTGGCCGGCGCGGGAGAGGCGGATTTCATCGCCCTGCGCGATCATCTGGAAACCACCAATGGCAACCTGTCCACCCACCTCTCCAGGCTGGAGGAGGCAGGCTATGTCACGCAGGATCGCAGCATCGTGAACAAGCGCACGCGCACCGTGGTGAGCGCCACCCCTGCCGGGCGCGAGGCGCTGAAAGCCTATGTCGCGCGCATGGCCCGGCTGGTGGATGAACTGGGCGGCTGAGCGGCCAAGCCGCGCGGCGCAAGGTCCTTTCGCAGCTTCAGACCCTGATCTCACCCGTCACCTTCCAGCTGCGCTTGTAGCCGGGAAACATGCGCGATTTCCGCCTCTGCCCGGGCACGCCGGCTTCGCTGCCGCAGCCAGCAATAGGCCGCCCCGCCCAGCCAGAACGCAGCGATCACGGTGGCGCGCACCATGTCCACCTTGCCCGCAAGGCCATAGGCCAGCGCTATCGCTGCACAGACCGCCAGCAGCACCGCAGCGCCGAGCATGGCCTCGGTCAGTCGCAGGGCGACGCGTGCCTGCCGCTCTGCCCGGGCGAGCACCGATGGTGTGTCCTCCAGCAATTCCCCGCCCGTCGCCTGACGCAGGTAGAACAGGTCTGCCACGAACATCAGCATGGCGGCCAGAAATGCGACCGAACCGAGCTGGAACAGCGGGCTTTTCAGTGTCCAGCCAACCCATGCAAAGATGATCGCAAAACAGGCCATGCACGCTGTGCCGAAAATCCGCTGGCGCCTTTCCCTTCGCAGCCTTGCCTCACCAGCCTGCACGCGGGCCAGCACATCGCCCAGATCGGCGCTGCGGCTCTGCCAGTCGCCACGCAGGCGATCGAGGAAGTCATCCGTGCTCATGCGAGCATCTCCTTCAGCATCTGCTTGGCGCGCGTGATGCGCACGCCAACATTGGACAGTGAGATATCGAGCGCCTCGGCAATCTCGGCGTAGGACATTTCTTCAAGATAGAGCGTCACCACCTGGCGGTAAGACAGCGGCAGGCGGCGGATCGCCCGGGCCAGCCTCTCGGCCCGCTCGCTTTGCAGCAGCGCCTTTTCCGGCGAAGGCACATCTTCGTCCGCGCCTTCGACCATCACCTCGGCCTCACCCTTCCTGCGCCCGACGGCGCGCGCCACATGGCTGACCGCGCGATTATGGGCGATGCGATAGATATAGGGCGCCAGCCGCTCCTTCTCACGCAGCGAGGGCAGCGCCTGATGGATGGCGATCAGGATGTCCTGGAACAGGTCCTCCTGCAGCATCGCATCCGCCTCATAAGCTGCCGCGACCCGTCGCAGCCCCTGCCCATGATCGGAAATGATGCGCTCTATCGTGTTCATTACAAGAAAGTAGTCCCCTCCCCCCGGCACCTTCTTACAAAATCTTTTTCCCGCAAAATTAGTAAGAAAAATGTGCGCCAGCCGGACTGTTTCAGCGTCCTGACAATAAAGGAGACGCATGATGACCACCACTGTTCGCAACAAGAAGTTCTTCCTCATCACTGGCGCCAGCCTGATCGCCACCATCTGGGTGGGCGTGTTC
Organism: Alteraurantiacibacter aestuarii; assembly: GCF_009827405.1. Taxonomy (GTDB): domain Bacteria; phylum Pseudomonadota; class Alphaproteobacteria; order Sphingomonadales; family Sphingomonadaceae; genus Alteraurantiacibacter; species Alteraurantiacibacter aestuarii. The sequence goes on along the minus strand of NZ_WTYY01000001.1, from coordinate 395,744 downwards.
GCCACGCTGGCGATCATGCAGCCCGCACTCAAGACCAGGCTGTTGATCCTGGCAGCAGGGGCCGGCGCGACCGAGCTGATCGCCTACGCCGGAGCCGCGTGGTTCGGGATCAACGTGTTCAAGCACATCCGCGGCAAGATCAGCCAGCGCGGCAAGTAACCACCACACAGCCCAAGGAGAAGTTCGATGTCCGTAATGACCAACCGCCTGTTCTCGCTGATCTGCGCCGTCGCCATCAGCAGCATGATGTTCAACGTCGCCATTTTCTGAACAGGCACCAGGCCGCTCCCGCCCGGTGCAACGGAACACCCGGTCCTTCCCACGAGGGCCGGGTGTTTCAATTCTGGCCGGATCTAGTCAGGGCGCATCTAGTCAGGGCGGGGGTGAAAAAGGATGATGAACCGCTCCAGCGTCGCGCTGGTGACATGGGGGTCCGCGCCATGCATGCCAGCACCATATTCCACCGTGATATGCCGTTCGCCAAAGTCCAGATGGTAACAGCCATCGGCGAGATGGGCATTGCACGGATCAACCGACTGCAGGCTCTCGACAGGCAGATCGGCGATTTCTTCCCTGCAGTCCGCCTCTGCTGCTGAAGCGGACTCACAAGCCAGCTTGAACTGGCGTCCCGCCGCAATATCCTGTTTCAGGCCGATCATCGCGAGATAGGCCTGCGCTGCTGTGCCGAGATCTGGTGCACGGTAGAAATGCTGGTCTTCGGGAAGGTCACTGCACAAGTCTGCGGCTTGTGGCTCCTCGCTCTGCCACGCCTGGCCAAATTGCGGAGGCTCGACAAAGCTCCACCAGGAAGATGCTAGGAACTGACGTGCGACCACCTGCGCATCCGGGCCTTCCGCGCCCTCGTCAAGCGGCACGAAACTGACCGCCAGCCTGTCATAGCTGCACAGGTTCCTGACGCGGGTAAGATAGGGCCGTGTATCAAAGGCAAGGACATCGAGCGGCCGTGTGGCCGGTTCATCGCGCCGGAAGTCGGTCACTTCGATCGCACCCCACACCACATCGCGCAGGCGCTCATGCGTCTGTTGTGGCGGGGCCGTCCTGATCTCGGTCCTGGAAATCGTCTCCTGCGCCTGCGCCCCGGTTGCTGTGCCAATTGCCAGGGCAGAAAAAGCAGCCAGCAGGAGAGGACTATCCGGCCAGCGCACTATCGGCCGGCATCCCTTGCGGCGTTGATATCGACCGTGCGGGGCGTGGCGGCGAACAGTTCGGTGAAGGGATCGTCGCCCGTGTCCATCGTGTGCGGTTCGGTGCCTTCGCGCACGGTGGTGCGGCGCATGTCGCGGCGATAGGCGGTGTAATCATATTCGCCGCCGCGGTGCATGGTGCACAGATTGTCCCAGATCACCAGGTCGCCCACGTTCCATTTCACGTTGAAGACATACTGCGGCTGGGTGGCATGGGCGATCAGCTGTTGCAGCAGCGCGCGCCCTTCGGCCTTGTCCATCCCTTCGATATCCATCGTGTGCGCGGCAATGAACAGCGACTTGCGGCCCGATCCCTTGTGCACATGCACCAGCGGATGGCGCGCCTTGGGGCGGGCGTCGATTTCCGCCTCGTCAATATCGGCGCCGGCCTGCTTGCGGCTCCACCACAGCGAATTAAGGCCGACCTTGTCCTCTATCAGCGCCTTCATTTCCGGCGACAGGTCGTGATAGGCGCTGCGCGTATCGGCAAACCATGTTTCACCTCCCACGCCGGGCGGCGGCACGGCATGGGCCAGCAGCATCGAATAGGACGTGCGCTTTTCCATATAGGCGCTGTCGGTGTGCCACAGCCGGTCACCCTTGCGATATTCGATGGCGGCCTTGTCCTGCGTGATCTGGCCGTCCAGATTGAGGTTGGAAGCATCGAACAACTCGCGGCACGACAGGCGGTATTTCGCGCCCTCGCGCAAAGGCACACGCTCCAGATAGCCGAAATTGCGGCTGAATTCGACGTGCTGCTCGTCAGTCAGGCCGGTGTTGCGCCACACGGTCACGCCATAGGTGTCCATCGCATCGGTGACCTGCTTCAGCTCATCGGCGCTCAGCGGCTTCGTCAGGTCCAGCCCCGAACATTCGGCGCCGAATTTGGGCAATATGGGTTCGACTTTCAGCGGCATTTCTCTCTCCGAAACTTCTATTCTTGCGGGCGCTTCTTCTGCAGGCTTGCGCGCTTGCAGTGGGCGACCAGTTCACCGGCCTGATTATAGGCGCGATGGGCAAATGTTACGATACCCTGAGTGGGTCTGGATTTGCTTTCGCGCAATTCCAGCACTTCTGTCTCGATCCGCAGCGTATCGCCCACGAAGATCGGCACCGGAAAGCGCACCTCGTCCCAGCCCAGATTGGCCACGGCGGTGCCCTGCGTGGTGTCGTTCACCGAAATGCCCACCATCAAGCCCAGCGTGAAGCAGGAATTGACCAGTATGCGGCCATATTCGGTGTCCTTCATATATTCCGCATCAAGGTGCAGCGGCGCGGGATTATGCGTCAGCGCGCTCACCAGCAGATTGTCGGTTTCGGTCACCGTGCGCCGCAGCGGATGATCGAATGTCTGCCCGACGCTGAATTCCTCGAACCACAGGCCAGCCATGGATTGTCTCCTCTCTGCTCACCTCCTAGCGTGTAGCCACTGCCCGCGCTAGGATGCTCGCCATGACACGATTGATCCTGCCGCTCATCGCCCCTGTTGCCGCACTGGCGCTGTTGCCGGCCTGCTCCACCGTCTCCGCGCAGGAGGAGGAATACCCCGCCCGCGAACCGCAAGGGCAATGCGATGCAGCCGGCGTGCAGGACCTGATTGGCCAGAGGGCGACGCAGGAACTGGGCGCGACCTTGCTCACCCAGACCGGCGCGCGCGTGCTGCGCTGGGTTCCGCCCGGCACCGCGGTGACGATGGATTACCGCCCCGACCGGCTGACCGTTTCCTATGACGCGACCATGATGATTGAGAGGATCTCCTGTGGCTGAAGCAAGCAATAATGGGCCTAACGCCAATAGTCCTAACGCCAATGGTCCGAATGATGGCCGCCAGCGCATCCCGCCGCTCTCGCCGTTTGAGGAAACGGCCAAGTTCACCCGCGCCATCCGCGTGGACAACCGCATCATCGTTTCGGGCAATATCGGCGTCGAGGCAGATGGCAGTATTTCGGATGATGCCGGACGGCAGGCGGAACGCTGCTTTGAACAGATCATCGACTATATCCAGCAGCTGGGCGGATCATCGGCAGACCTGGTGCGCGTGCGCATGTTCGTGACCGATATCGCCGATGCGCAAATTGTCACCAATGCCTTCACCGCCGCCTGCGGCCATGCGCGGCCAACGGGCACGCTGGTGGCCATATCCGCGCTCGCCGGTCCCGCCTTCAAGGTGGAGATCGAGGCCGAAGCGATCATCGGCGCGGGGCAGTAGCGCGCGGCATGACCGGCCAGTTCCAGCTTACCGAAGACCAGCTCGCCATTCAGGACATGGCGCGGCGCTTTACCGCCGACAACATCACGCCCCACGCCGCTAGGTGGGATGAGGAGCATATCTTCCCGCTCGACGTGATCCGGCAGGCGGCGCAGCTGGGCTTTGGCGCGATCTATGTCAGCCAGGACAATGGCGGGATCGGCCTGGGGCGGCTGGAATCGGCGCTGATCATGGAGGCGATGGCCTATGGCTGCCCGGCCACCAGCGCCTTCATCTCCATCCACAACATGGCCGCATGGATGCTCGACACCTACGGTTCTGACGATCTGAAAGCGCGCTTCCTGCCGCAGATGGTGGGGATGGACCTGTTCGCCTCATACTGCCTGACGGAACCGTCCAGCGGGTCCGATGCGGCGGCGCTGAGGACCACGGCGGTGCGCGAAGGCGATCACTACATCGTCAACGGCACCAAGCAGTTCATATCCGGCGCGGGCGTGAACGACCTGTATTTCACCATGGTGAGGACGGGGGTGCGCACGGGGATGAAAACAGGCGAGGACGGACCGAAAGGCATCTCCTGCCTGCTGATCGAGAAGGACATGGCGGGCGTTTCCTTCGGCGCGCCCGAGCGCAAGACCGGCTGGCACGCCCAGCCCACCGCCAGCGTGATTTTCGACAATGTAAAAGTGCCCGCCGCCAATCTGGTTGGCGCAGAAGGCACAGGCTTCTCCATCGCCATGGCCGGGCTGGATGGCGGGCGGCTGAACATCGGCGCCTGTTCGCTGGGCGGGGCGCAGCGCTGCCTGGACGAAGCCATCGCCTACACCAGGACCCGCCAGCAATTCGGCAAGCCCATTGCCGCCTTCCAGAACACCCAGTTCACGCTGGCCGACATGGCGACCGAACTGGAGGCGGCGCGCGCGCTGCTGTATCTGGCCGCCGCCAAGGTGACGGATGGCTCACCCGACAAGACCCGTTTTGCCGCCATGGCCAAGCGGCTGGCCACCGATACCGGCAGCGCGGTGGCGGACCGCGCGCTGCAATTGCACGGCGGCTATGGCTATCTGATGGATTATCCTGTTGAACGCTTCTGGCGCGATCTGCGCGTGCATTCGATCCTTGAAGGCACCAACCAGATCATGCGGATGATTATTGGACGGGACCTGCTGAAAGAATGACATCGGATATCATGGCCCGGCGCGAAGGGGCCATCGGCCATATATCGCTGAGCCGCGCCAAGGCGCTCAATTCGCTGACTCTGGAGATGTGCGAGGCGATGATCGCGGCGCTGCTGCAATGGCGCGGTGATGCCAGCGTGGCGGCGGTGGTGATCGACCATGCCCCGCACACGCGCGGCTTTTGTGCAGGCGGCGATGTGGCGATGGTGCGCAGTTCCGCGCTGGAGGATGGCGGCAAGGCGGGCCGCGCCTTCTTCATGGCCGAATATCGCCTCAACCACCTGCTGTTCACCTATCCCAGGCCGGTGATCAGCTTCATGGACGGGGTGACGATGGGCGGCGGTGTGGGCATTGCCCTGCCCGCCAGCCTGCGCGTGGCAACGGAAAATACCCTGTTCGCCATGCCCGAAGGGGCCATCGGCCTGTTCCCGGACGTGGGCGCGGGCTGGTATCTGCCGCGCCTGCCCGGCCAGATCGGCAAGTTCATGGCGCTGACCGGCGCAAGGCTGGACGGGGCGGAATGCCTGTGGGCGGGGATCGCCACCCATTACCTCGCCAGCGAGGACGTGGAGGAGGCCAAGGCGCTGATCGCGGCAGAGCCGGCCGCCGCTGCGGAAATACTGACTGACCTGTCCTCCCCATCGCCCCAGCCGCGGCTGGCGGGCAATGCCGAGCCTATCGAACGCCTGTTCGGCCCCGATACGCTGGAAGCCATCATCGCCGCGCTGAAGGCGGACACCTCCAGATGGGCGGGCAAGGAACTGGCCGCGGTCACCAGCAAATGCCCCACCAGCGCCAAGGTGGCGCTGCGGCAATTTGCCAGCGCGCCCGCTGATTTCGCTGGCGAGATGGCGCGCGAATACGCGCTGGCCGCGCGCATGATCATGCGGCATGACTTCATCGATGGCGTGCGCGCGGTGCTGGTGGACAAGGATAACCGCCCGAAATGGAAGCCCGGCCAGGCCGAAGCCGTGAGCGAGGAGATGCTGGATGCGATCTTTGCCCCGCTGCCGCCGGGGGAGGAATGGACCCCGCTTGCACTCGCAGATTGAAGGCTTGAAAGAAATTCTCGCCATCGCCAGCACTTGCGATGCGCCCGCACCACCGCCATTGCGCTTGGTGCAATGAAAAGCCTTACCCATCTCCAGCGGCTCGAAGCCGAAAGCATCCACATCATGCGTGAAGTGGCGGCAGAGGCGACCAAGCCGGTCATGCTCTATTCCATCGGCAAGGACAGTGCAGTGATGCTGCATCTGGCCAAGAAGGCGTTCTATCCCTCGCCCCCGCCCTTTCCGCTGATGCATGTCGACACCACGTGGAAGTTCAAGGACATGTATGCCCTGCGCGAAAAGAGCGCGGCGGATGCGGGAATGGAACTGATCGTCCATCAGAACCCCGAAGCGACCGAGCGCGGGATCAACCCGTTCGATCACGGTCCGCTGCACACCGATATGTGGAAGACAGAGGGGCTGAAGCAGGCGCTCAACCTGCACGGCTTCGATGCTGCCTTTGGCGGCGCGCGCCGCGATGAGGAAAAGAGCCGCGCGAAGGAGCGCATCTTCTCCTTCCGCACCGCCAGCCACGGCTGGGACCCGAAGAACCAGCGGCCCGAGCTGTGGAACCTGTACAACACGCGCAAGGCCAAGGGGGAGAGCATCCGCGTCTTCCCGCTGTCCAACTGGACCGAGCTGGACATCTGGCAATACATCATGGCCGAGAATATCGAGATCGTGCCGCTGTATTTTGCCGCGCAGCGCCCCACTTATGTGCACGACGGCGGCCTGTTCATGGCCGACGATCCGGAGCGGCTGGAAAAGGTCATGGGCAAATTGCCCGAAATCACCAATCGCTCGGTGCGCTTCCGCACGCTTGGCTGCTTCCCGCTGACCGGCGCGGTTGAAAGCACCGCCGCCACGCTGGCCGAAGTGGTGCAGGAAATGCTGCTGACCACTACCAGCGAACGCGAAGGACGGGTGATCGACAAGGATGGCGGTGACGCTTCGATGGAGAAGAAGAAGCAGGAGGGCTATTTCTGATGGCTGACCTTCCCGGTTCCGATCCCGTCTATCAGACCGATGCGCTGATCGCAGAGGATATCGAGGCCTATCTGGAAACGCACCAGAACAAGGGCCTGCTGCGGTTCATCACCTGCGGCAGCGTGGACGATGGCAAGAGCACGCTGATCGGGCGGCTGCTGTACGATTCCAAGATGATCTTCGAAGACCAGCTGGCCGCACTGGAAGCGGACAGCAAGCGCGTGGGCACGCAGGGGCAGGAGATCGATTTCGCCCTGCTGGTGGATGGCCTGGCGGCCGAGCGCGAACAGGGCATCACCATCGATGTCGCCTATCGCTTCTTCAGCACCGAAAAGCGCAAGTTCATCGTCGCCGATACGCCGGGGCATGAACAATATACCCGCAACATGGTGACCGGGGCCTCCACCGCCGATCTGGCGGTGATCCTGATCGATGCGCGCAAGGGCGTGCTGGTGCAGACCAAGCGCCACAGCTTCCTCGCCAATCTGGTGGGCATCAAGCATATCGTGCTGGCGGTGAACAAGATGGACTTGGTCGATTACGATCAGTCCACCTTCGATCGGATCGTGGCCGATTACCGCGATTTCGCCAGGGAAATCGGCATTGCCGAGTTCACCCCCATCCCGATTTCGGGCTTCAAGGGGGACAACATCACCGCCGCACCATCGGCCAACACGCCGTGGTATTCAGGCCCCAGCCTGATCGACCATCTGGAAAGCGTGGAGATCGCCAACACCGCGGCGCAGGCACGCCCGTTCCGCATGCCGGTGCAATGGGTCAACCGCCCCAACCTGGACTTCCGCGGCTTTTCCGGCCTGATCGCATCGGGCGCCGTAAAGCCGGGTGACGAAGTGCGGATCGTCCCTTCGGGCAAGACCAGCACGGTCAAGTCCATCATCACCATGCCGAAGCCGGGCAGCAAGGACAGCGGCGAAATGGCCGAGGCCGTGGCCGGCGAATCGGTCACCATCTGCCTGACGGACGAAGTCGATTGCTCACGCGGCAGCGTGATCGCGGCGGCGGGCGATCCTCCCGAAAGCGCCGACCAGTTCGAAGCCAATCTGGTGTGGATGAGCGAGGAGGACCTGATCCCCGGTCGCGGGTACTGGCTCAAGCTGGCATCGCAGCAGGTCAGCGCCACAATCCAGCAGCCCAAGTTCGAAATCGATATCAACTCGATGGAGCATCTGGCAGCCAAGACGCTGAAGCTGAACTCCATCGGCGTGGTGGAAGTCACCACCGACAAGCCGATCACCTTCGAAGCCTATGAAACCAGCCGCGCGCTGGGCGGCTTCATCCTGATCGACAAGATCACCAATGCCACCGTGGGTGCAGGCACGATCAATTTCAGCCTGCGCCGGGCGCAGAACGTGCACTGGCAATCGGTCGACATCACGCGTGACCAGCATGCGGCGATGAAGAACCAGCGGCCCGCCGTGCTGTGGTTCACCGGCCTGTCGGGATCGGGCAAATCGACCATCGCCAATCTGGTGGAGAAGAAGCTGTTCCGGATGAACCGGCACACTTTCCTGCTGGACGGGGACAATGTCCGCCACGGGCTGAACAAGGATCTGGGCTTTACCGAGAGCGACCGGATCGAGAATATCCGCCGCGTGGGCGAAGTGGCGCGGCTGATGGCCGATGCTGGGCTGATCGTGATCACCGCCTTCATCAGCCCGTTCCGCGCCGAGCGGCAGATGGTGCGCGACATGCTTCCGGGCGGCGAATTCATCGAGGTCTTCGTCGATACGCCGCTGGCCGTGGCCGAGGCGCGCGACGTGAAGGGCCTGTACAAGAAGGCGCGCGCAGGGCAGCTTAAGAACTTCACCGGGATCGACAGTCCCTATGAGGAACCGGAGAGCCCCGAAATCCGTATCGATACGACTGCCATGACCCCCGAAGAGGCCGCAGACCTGGTGATCGACCAGCTGCTCGGCTCGGGTTAGGCGCGGCAGCCATGTTCTTGTTCTCGGGCCGCGAAAAGCACAGCCGGTCACTGGTGAAAGCCATCAGCTGGCGCGTTCTGGGATCGATAGACACGTTCCTGCTCAGCTGGTTCTTCACCGGCAGCCCCAAGGCGGCAGGTGCCATCGCCACCACCGAAGTGCTGACCAAGATGATCCTCTATTACGTGCATGAACGCGCCTGGAGCTCGGTCGGCTGGGGATTTGCGAGTGAGGAAGAGGCGCTGGACGCCGGGCAGGTAAAGCCGACCATAGCCGAAGTGATCGAAGAAGGCGGACAATGACAGACGCACAACTCGCTGCCCATCTGGCCCAGGTGGCCGGACGCATTCTCTTGCAGGTGCGCGACAGCGGCATGTTCGAAGGCAAGGCGCTGGGCAAGGCGGGCGACCAGACCGCCAACCAGTTCCTGGTCCACGCCCTGCGCCAGCAGCGCCCCGATGACGGCCTGCTGTCAGAGGAAAGCAAGGATACCGCAGAGCGGCTGGGCAAGTCGCGCGTGTGGATTGTCGATCCGGTGGACGGCACGCGCGAATATGGCGAGGCGCGGTCTGACTGGGCGGTGCATGTGGGCCTGGCGATAGACGGCCTGGCCACTATCGGCGCAGTCGCCCTCCCCGGCCTTGATGACGGGATCGTCCTGCGCACGGACCAGACAAGCCCCCTGCCCCCTGCCGCCGCCACACCGCGGCTGGTGGTCAGCCGCACAAGGCCCGCCGCAGAAGCCGTGGCCGTGGCCGAGGCACTGGGTGGAGAGCTGGTTGCCATGGGCAGCGCCGGTGCCAAGGCGATGGCGGTGGTGCGCGGAGAGGCGGAAATCTACCTCCATTCCGGCGGGCAGTATGAATGGGACAGCTGCGCACCGGTGGCCGTGGCGCGCGCGCATGGCCTGCATTGCAGCCGGATCGATGGCAGCCCGATGGTCTATAACCAGCCGGATACGTGGATGCCCGACCTGCTGATCTGCCGCCCCGAATGGGCCGAAAAAGTGCTCGATCTGGTGGCGAAAATCTGACCGCATCGCAGGCGAAGGGGGGATTTTCCGGACATGACGATAGACCGCCGCCCGGTTTCCTTCATCGCCACGGCAAAGGCAGAACAGGCGCTGGCCTTCTACCGCGATGTCATCGGCCTGTCGCTGGTGGCCGAAACGCCCTTTGCCATCATCTTCAACGATTGCGGCCACCAGTTGCGCATCCAGAAGGTGCCGCGAATGGTGCCGGTGCCCTACACATCGTTCGGCTGGTTCGTGACCGATATCTATGCCGAGATCGAACGGCTGCGCGATTACGACGTGGAATTCGAGGAATTCGACATGGTCGAACAGGACGCAGCAATGGTGTGGACCGTTCCCGATGGCGCCAAGGTCGCCTGGTTCCGCGATCCTGACGGCAATTTGCTGTCGCTGACGCAGGAACCGCCGATCGGCTAGGTCATGCAAGGGTGGCGCTTACAGCATGTCGCTGTCCGGGCTCCATTTCACCGTCAGTTCCACGCCGCTTCCCATCATCAGCAGGCTGGTCTGCAGGTCGGGCTTGGCGGCAATCGCCTGGCGCAGCGCCCGCGTCGCCTCGCGCGCGCCTTCGGGATAGATCATGTTGTCGGACACCAGCACGCCGCCTTCGGGCAGGCGCGGATAGACCGCTTCGAAACAGGCGACGTACAGGTTCTTCCAGATGTCGAGCAGGACGACATCGAACTGCTCGTCAGACTGCTCGACCAGAGCCACCGCATCGCCGCAGCGAAATTCCACATATTCGGCAAGGCCTGCCTGTTCCAGCATGGCGCGGGCGTGGTCCTGCTTGTGCGCCTCGCTATCGATGGAGATCACCCGGCCCCCGCACTGGCGCGCGGCATCGGCCAGGAACAGGGTGGAAAAGCCATAGGATGTGCCCAGCTCCAGGATCGTCCTGGCCTCACGCCCGATTGCCAGCGCACGCAGGAAATTCCCCACCTCCGCACCCACGGGCAGCAGGAATTCGTCCCGCCGATCACCAAAGCTCGCGCGCGGCAGGTCGCTGGTCAGATCGCGTTCCTGCTGGAGCCGCGCCTGATATTGCTCGAACACCGCCTGAGCGGCGGGATTGGTGAATTGGGGATCGGTCATGTGTATATTGCCTGTCTGTCAGTTCAGCTGAGCCATTTCCACGGGCCGGTGATCGCCAGCGTGCGCGTGGGGGAATAGGCGTTGACGAAAAGTGTGCGGCCATCGGGCGAGAAGCAGGCGCCCGCCGGTTCTGTCTGCACCCGCAGGCGGGCAAAGGCATAGGCCTCGCCGTCCGGCGTCACGCCGCGCAGATGGTTGTCGACAATGGCGGTATATTGATCCTCGCACACGATCAGGTGGCCATCGGGAGCAATAGTGATGTTGTCGCCAAAGCTGAACACGTCGCTGTCCGTACTCTCGTAAAACAGCTCCAGCGTATCGATGCCGTGCATGGTCGGGCGCATGCGGAATATCTGCCCCTGGCGGGCCGTGCCGCCGCTGGTGCAGGTGAAGAAGAACTCCCCCTCGCCCATCCACATGCCTTCGCCGCGCGCGAAAAGGGCCGCGCCCATGGCGTGTGCGCGCGTGCGCAGATCGTCTTCGGGCGATTCCACATCGTCCAGCGTGATCCACCGGCCACCGGCTGTCTGGCCCGGCTGCATGTGCGCACCGTCCCAGTTGCGGGTGTCGGCGATGCCTTCCACCACCAGCGCCTGCAACGTACCGCCTTCAGCCAGCCGTCCCGGAAAGCGCGGGATGAAGCGATAGAGCACGCTGTCGTCGCGGTCCTCTGTCATATAGATGATGCCGCTGGCCGGATCGACGCAGGCAGCCTCATGGTTGAAGCGGCCCATCGCGGTGAGCGGAACCGGCTGCACCTGCCGCCCGGCATCGGCCGGCACTTCGAACACCCAGCCATGATCGCGGTTGATGCTGCCGTCGGCCTTCGAGGTGTTCTCCTCACAGCTGAGCCAGCTGCCCCACGGAGTGACGCCGCCCGCGCAATTGCGGATCGTTCCGGCGAGCGAGCGATATTGCTGCTGCACTTCCAGCGTGGCCGCATCCATCACGATGGTGGTGGTGCCGCCCGGCAGCGGGATCAGGCTGCGCGCCACGGTATCGAAGGCGGGGCCGGTGGCGCCGCCCGCATCGTTCTGCGGCTGCAATTCATGGTTGCGGACCAGCGCGATCTGGCCGTTGCCAAGGTCGAAACAGCCCATGCCATCGGCGCGGTCGGGCACGGTGCCGCCATCGTCCATCGCATCGCCCAGCGCGGAAACCACGCGGTAGGAAAAGCCGCGCGGCAGGTCCAGCAGGCCAGCGGGATCGGCGATCAGCCCGCCATAACTGTCTGCCGGGGCCAGCGCGGTGAGCGCGCCACCAGACCTGCCGGCGCAGCCTGCGGCGGCCAGTGCAGCAAAGGCGCTGCCGGTAACACGGAGGAATTGGCGGCGATCGGCGGACATAGCAGTTTCCCGGCTGGACATGTTGGGGCGGACGTTACCCTCCCTGCACGTCTTGGACCACACACTTTACGGCAAAATGTCATCCGCGCTGTTGATGACACCGCAGGCAAGCTGTGCTGATATGCCAGCCGGGAAGTGAGGATTTGATGATCGAGACGCGCATACTTCGTTCGCTCGGGCTGGCGCTGGGCACGTCGGCTCTGGCGCTGGCCGCACCGCTGGCCCCACCGTTGATGGCGCAGGACGCAGCCAGCCTGCCGATCATCATGGCAGCCGACACCAGCGGCACGCCGGACGAGCGCGCCGCCACCATGCTGGCGCAGATGACCCATGCGGAAAAGCTGGCCATGCTGATGGGCTATTTCGGAGAGGATTTTGGACCCGCGCGCTTTACTGCGGACCCCAATGCGCGCGATGGCTCTGCCGGATATGTTCCGGGGATCGAGAGGCTGGGCATTCCCGCACAGTGGCAGGCCGATGCCGGGCTGGGTGTCGCCACGCAGGGCGGCGCGCCGGTCAAGCGAGCGCGAACCGCCCTGCCATCGGGGCTGGCAACCGCCGCCACATGGGACCGCGACATCGCCTTTGCCGGCGGCGCGATGATCGGGCGGGAGGCGCGCGCCGATGGTTTCAACGTGCTGCTGGGCGGCAGCGTCAACCTGATGCGAGAGCCGCGCAATGGCCGCAATTTCGAATATGCGGGTGAGGACCCGCTGCTGGCCGGAACAATTGTGGGCGCACAGATTGCCGGTGTGCAATCGAACCGGATCATCTCCACCTCCAAGCATTTTGCCGTCAACGATCAGGAAACCGATCGCGGCAATGGCAATTCGGTGCTTGAAGAGGGCGCCATGCGGATGAGCGACCTGCTCGCCTTCCAGATCGCCCATGAGATCGGCCAGCCGGGATCGGTGATGTGCGCCTATAACCGCATCAACGGACCGCACGCCTGCGAACATCCCTTCCTGCTCACGCAGGTTCTGCGCGGTGAATGGAACTGGCCCGGATATGTCCTGTCGGACTGGGGCGCGGTGCATTCCACCGCGGCTTCCGCCAATGCCGGGCTGGATCAGGAATCTGGACTGGGCCTGCAACGCGCCGGCTGGTTCGCCGCCGACAAGTTGAAGGCCGCGCTGGATGCAGGCGAGATCGACATGACGCGGATAGACCTGATGGTCAGCCGTATCCTGCGCACCATGTTCGCCCACGGCCTGATCGACGATCCGGTGAGCGAGGGCAATTTCATCGATTTCGGCACCAATCGCGCAGTCAGCCAGTCCGATGCCGAAAGCGGGATCGTGCTGCTGAAGAATGACGGCAACATCCTGCCGCTGGCCGCCAGCGCGCAACGCATTGCGGTGATCGGCGGCCATGCCGATGCGGGCGTGCTGTCTGGCGGCGGGTCGAGCCAGGTCTATCCCGATGGCGAAAATGCCGTACCGGGGCTGGAGCCGACCGGCTGGCCGGGTCCGGTGGTCTATTACCCGTCCAGCCCGTTGGAGGAACTGCGCACCCTGCTGCCCCAGGCGCGCATCACCTATCACGACGGGCGCGATCACGAGGCGGCGGCGGCGGTCGCCAATCAGGCCGATGTGGTGATTGTTTTCGGTACCCAATGGGCCAGCGAAAGCATCGACGTGCCGCTGTATATCGAGGACGACACGCTGATCGAATCGGTGGCGCTGAACAATCGCAACACCATCGTGGTGCTGCAAACCGGCGGACCGGTGCTGATGCCGTGGGCCGACAATGTCGCCGCAATCGTGGAGGCCTGGTATCCCGGCCGCATGGGCGGCGCAGCGATTGCCAATATCCTGACCGGCGCGGTCAATCCGTCCGGCCACCTGCCCGCCACCTTCCCGCGCTCGCTTGACCAGTTGCCCCATCCAGACGCGCCCCACGCAGGCGACGTGGTCTATTCCGAAGGTGCGGCAGTGGGCTATAAATGGTTCGACCGTGAAGGGCTGGAGCCGCTGTTCCCCTTCGGTCACGGCCTTTCCTATACTGATTTCGAATACGGCAACCTCACCGTCACCCGCGCAGGCGAGGGACTGGTGGCGACATTCTCCATCACCAATTCAGGCGACGTGGCCGGGGCCGATGCGGCGCAGGTCTATGTCTCCGGGGATGGCTGGGAAGCGCCGCAAAGGCTGGGCGGATATGCCAAGATCAGGCTCGATCCGGGAGAGACGCAGCTGGTCAGCGTGGCGGTCGATCCGCGCCTGCTGGCGATGTGGGACAATGCCAATCCGGGCTGGAGCCGCGCGGCGGGCACGTACCGGGTTTCGGTGGGTGAGAGTTCGCGCGATATCGCAGCAAGCACACAGATCGCCCTGCCCGCCAGCCACCTGTCCCCGCAATGGCGCCCGAATTAGGCCCCAACTAGAGGGTGATGGCAGGCATTTGCTGGTCGGCCACGCCCCAGCCGGACAGCGCCCCGCCCTGCGCGCGGAGGAGCAATTGCGCGGCATCGCCAATCGCAAAAACCTGCGGTCCGGCAATGTCGGCCAGTTCCTCCCACGTCACCGGAGCCGCTACCGGAGCGCCGGCGCGCGCGCGGGCTGAATAGGGCGCGACTGCGGTATTGCCGCGCTGGTTGCGCAGGTAATCGATGAAGATGCGCCCCTGTCGGCCCGCCTTGCTGATGCTGGCGGTAAAGCGGTCCGGTTCCTGCGCACTCATGCCTGTGGCCAGATCCCTGGCGAATTGCCGGTGCCGGTCCCACGAATGGCCCGCACGCAGCGGCACCACCACATGCAGGCCCTTGCCGCCTGTCAGCATGGCAAAGCTGGCAAGGCTGCAGGACAACAGCCTTTCGCGAATGGCGAATGCGGCCTGCCGGACCTGCGCAAAGCCGATTCCCTCACCCGGATCGAGGTCGAAAACCAGCCTGTCGGGGGCCTCCAGATCGGCGCAGGTGCTGGGCCAGGGATGGAACTCGATCGTGCCCATCTGCACGCAGGCGAGCAGGCCCGCCGCATCCGGGACATAGAGGTAATCCTGCGTCTTGCCGCTCTTTTCCGTGATCGCGATGGTGTGCACATGCGGACCGAAACCGCCGCTGTCATGCTTCTGGTAGAAGCACTTCTTTGCCCGTCCCTGCGGACAGCGCACCAGGCTGATCGGGCGCAGGGCAACAAACGGCAGCATCAACGGGGCGATGGCCGCATAATAATCGGCCAGATCACCTTTGGTCTGCCCGCTATCGGGAAAAATCACCCGGTCGCGGCTAGTAATTCGCGGCTCCGCATCGGTCATGCGCGGATGATGCCACGCCGCGCGGCCTTGCGATAGGCGCGACCTGCCGTCAGGCGTGTGCTCAGGCGATCCAGCTGCGCAGGATGAAGGCCACCACGCCCAGCGCGGCCACGCTCACACCCCAGATCGCCGCCATCCACGCGAGGCGCTTCCACAAGGGTGACTGATCGGCGGGCGAAGGCTCCATCAGTGGTATCCGTCCTTGCCCACCTTGCCGCGAAACACCCAGTATGCCCATGCGGTATAGCCAATGATCAGCGGCATGGTGATGGCCACACCCACCAGCATGAAGACCTGGCTGCGATAGGGGGCGGCGGCATCCCAGATGGTGACATCGGGCGGGACGACATTGGGCCAGATCGTGACCCCCAGCCCCAGCATGCCGAGGAAGAACAGGCCGAGCGACAGCCAGAAAGGCGCGCTTTCCGCCTTGCCCTTCAGCGAACGCCACAGGAAGATCGCCACGATGGCGGTCAGGATCGGCACCGGCGCTGCCCAGTAGACTTCGGGTGCCGTCAGCCAGCGCTCCGCATATTCGGGCCGCAGCGCCAGATTATACAGGCTGACCGCGCCCATCAGCCCTGCGGTGGCAAGGCCGGCGCGCAGGGCCAGCCGCCGGGCCTTTTCCTGCAAATCGTCTTCCAGCCGCCACACCAGCCAGCACGCGCCGAGCAGCGCATAGCCAGCCACCGTGCCCAGCCCGGTCAGCAATGTGTAGGGGGTGAGCCAGTCAAACCAGCTGCCGGCATAGGCGCGGCCTTCCACGGTAATACCTTGCAGCAGCGCGCCCAGCACCATGCCCTGAGACAGGGCGGCGAGCAGCGATCCGCCCATGAAGGCCATGTCCCAGAACGGCCGGTGCGCCTCGTCACGCCAGCGATATTCAAACGCCACGCCGCGAAACACCAGGCCCAGCAGCATGGCGATGATCAGTGGATAGGTGGCGGGCAAGATGATCGCATAGGCCAGCGGAAAGGCTGCGAAAAGTCCGCCGCCGCCCAGCACCAGCCAGGTCTCGTTCCCGTCCCAGAAGGGCGCGATGCTGTTCATCGCCCGGTTACGGCCTTCGCCCGGCTGGAAGGCGGGGAACAATATGCCGATGCCAAGGTCGAACCCGTCCATCACCACATAGGCAAAAATGCCAAAAGCGATGATGAAGGCCCAGATGGTGGTCAGATCGATGCTCATCGGGCATCTCCCTCGTCGGCTGGCAGCACTTGCGACTGGCCCGGGTTCTGCGTTGGTCCCGGGGTGATACCGGCGGTGCGGATCGGCCCCTTGTCGCCGCGTTTGACACCCGTCTCATGCGCCTTGGGCGCAGCGCTCATCAGCCGCAGCAAATACCATGTGCCGACGGAGAAGACCGCGAAATAGACGACGACAAAGGCCAGCAGCGATGCGGCAATGGCGGGCGCTGCCAGCGGACTGGCGGCATCCGCCGTACGCAGCAGGCCATAGATCACATAAGGCTGGCGGCCCACTTCGGTGGTCGCCCAGCCGGCAATCACGGCAACGAAGCCGGACGGGCCCATCACCAGCGCGGCGCGGTGCAGCCAGCTCCAGTCATACAGCTTGCCGCGCATGCGGGCGAGCAGGCTCCACACCCCGATGCCCAGCATGGCCACACCGATCGCGACCATGATGCGGAAAGCCCAGAAGACGATGAACACGGGCGGCTGCTCGTCATCGGGAATAGTGTCCAGCCCGGCCAGCGGCGCATTCAGATCATGCTTGAGGATCAGGCTGGAAAGCTTGGGAATGCCCAGCGCCCAGTCCAGCCGCTGCTCCTCGTCATTGGGAATACCGAAGACGTAGAAGGGCGCACCGTCCGGGTGGCTGTCATAATGGCCTTCCATCGCCATCACCTTTTGCGGCTGGTGCTCCATCGTGTTGAGGCCGTGCATGTCGCCCACGAAAATCTGCACCGGGGCCACCAGCGCGGCCATCCACATCGCCATGGAGAACATGGTGCGCGCGTGCTGGCTGGTGCGATCTTTCAGCAGGTGGAACGCGCCCACCGCGCCGACAACGAAAGCGGTGGTGAGATATGCGGCGGTGACCGTGTGCACCAGCCGATAGAGAAAGCTGGGGTTGAAGATGATCGCCCACCAGCTCGGCCCCGGCAGGTACTGGCCATTGGCGGCCAGCTCAAAACCGGTCGGCGTCTGCATCCAGCTGTTGACCGAGAGGATCCAGAAGGCGGAGACGAATGTGCCCGCCGCCACCATCAGCGTGGCAAAGAAGTGCAGCTTCCTGCCCACCTTATCCATGCCGAACAGCATCACGCCCAGAAAGCCGGCCTCCAGGAAAAAGGCGGTCAGCACCTCGTAAGCCATCAGCGGCCCTATCACCGGCCCCGCCACGTCCGAGAAGACCGACCAGTTGGTGCCGAACTGGTACGACATCACGATGCCCGAGACGACGCCCATGGCAAAGGCGATGGCGAAGATCTTCAGCCAGTATTTGAACAGGTCGAGATAGACCGGTTTGCCGGTCTTCAGCCACAGGCCTTCCAGCACGGCAAGATAGCTTGCCACACCGATCGAAAAGGCCGGGAAGATGAAGTGGAAGCTGATCGTAAAGGCGAACTGGATACGCGCCAGTATCAGCGCATCAACGGACTCGATCATGAGTGATCCTCTTCGAGTGTAATCAGTTGGTGGCGGCCTTGCGCCAGCGGTACAGGGTCTTCTCCGATATGCCGAATTCGCGGCAGGCTTCGGTCACGCCCTTGCCCGCAGCAATCATCCGCTCGATCTGCTGGCACTTCTGATCCTTGTTTTCGATCCGCGCCATCAAATCATTCCTCTTGCAAGATACTGGTCTTTGGGTTCGGCCGGAGAGCCATCGTCACTGGCCAGCTGGGACCAGGCGCTGTCCTGTGACAGGAACACCTTGCCGTTCAGCTCCTCCAGGAAATGCGTGTCCTTCAGCCGGTCCATCACCGGTCCCTTGACCTCCGACAGGTGCAGGCCAATGCCGCCATCGCCCAGCCGGTGGTTGATCGCCTCCAGGCTTTCCAGCCCGGTGGCATCGATAGCGTTGACCGCGCTGCACATCAGGATGACGTGGCGCAGCTCCGGCTTTTCGGCCACGCGCTCCAGCACATATTCCTCCAGCCAGCGGGCATTGAGATAGGTGAGGCTTTCATCGATGCGGATGGACAGCAGATGCGGCAGGGTCAGCACCTTGTGCCGCTCCACGTTGCGGAAATGCTCGGTCTCCGGCACACGGCCAACGATGGCGGCATGCGGGCGCGAGGCCTTCCACAGATACAGCAGCAGGCCCACGCAAACGCCCGAGATCACACCCATTTCCACGCCGGCCAGCAAGGTCATGCCGATGGTGGCGACATGGGCGGCAAAATCGCCCTTGGAATAGCGCCACAGCCGCACCGGCGTCTTCACGTCGACCAGGCTGAGCACGGCGACAATGATGGTCGCGGCCAGCGTGGCAATGGGCAGGTTGAACAGCAGCGGCGTGAGGAACAGCGATGCCAGCGCAATGCCCACGGCGGTATAGGCCCCTGCGGCAGGCGTCTGCGCACCGGCATCGAAATTGACCACGGAGCGGGCGAAGCCGCCGGTCACCGGATAGCCGCCGGAAAAGGCCGCAGCGATATTGGCCGCGCCAAGGCCCACCAGTTCCTGATCGGGCGCGATGCGCTGGCGGCGCTTGGCGGCCAGTGTCTGGGCAACGGAGACGCTTTCAACAAAGCCGATGATGGAAATCAGCAGCGCGGGCACCCACAGCTGGGAAATCAGGCCCAGGTTCATGCTCGGCACGGAGAACGGCGGCATGCCTTGCGGGACAGCGCCCACCAGTTTCACGCCCTTGTCCGCCAGCCCCAGCACGATCACCGCAACGATCGTCAGCGCGACTGCGATCACCGGACCTGCCTTGGCGGCCATGACTGCGGTCTTTTCACTCATCCCGGTCTTTTGCAGCAAGGGCGCAAAGCCCTTTCGCACCCAGAACAGGAAAGCCACGGCCAGCCCGCCGATAACCAGCGTGGGCCAGTTCACCGTGGTGATATTCTGCGCCAGCGAGGTGAGCATGTCCGGCCAGTTCTCACCGCCGCCGGCAATGCCCAGCACATGGCGCAGCTGGCTGGTGGCGATCAGGATACCGCTGGCGGTGATGAAACCGGCGATCACCGGATGCGACAGCAGGTTGGCCAGGAAGCCCAGGCGCAGCAGGCCCAGCACCGCCAGCATCACGCCCGACAATGCCGCCAGCGTGATCGCCGCTTGCAGATATTCGGCCGAACCCTGCGCCGCCACCGCGCCCGCGGCAGATGCGGTCATCAGGCTGACCACCGCCACCGGTCCCACCGCCAGCGTGCGGCTGGTGCCGAAAATGGCATAGGCCACCAGCGGCAGGATGGAGGCATACAGGCCCACGACTGGCGGCAGACCCGCCAGCAGTGCATAGGCCAGGCTTTGCGGGATCAGCATGATGGTGACGATCACCGCCGCCAGCATGTCTGCGCTCAGGGTGGCGCGGCTATATTGCGCACCCCATTCCAGGATTGGAAAATATCTCTTCAGCATGATGCCCCTGACTTGAAGCTGCTTGCCCTCTCAGGCGATCACTTGCCGGGACCGGCCAGCCACTCGCGGCCCTTGAGCATGCCGTTCCAGTAAATCCACGGCAGCGCATCGGCCTTCAGTATCCACGACAGGCGAGAGGCCTTGGTGCCGTCAATCAGCCAGGTGGGGAAGCTGGGTTGCAGCACACCGCCATAGCCGAATTCAGCCAGCACGATCTTGCCGCGTTCCACCGTCAGCGGGCACGAGCCATATCCGTCATAGGCAGCGAAAGGCTTCTTGCCGTCGATCACCGCCAGCGCGTTCATCGCCACCACCGGAGCCTGCTTGCGCGCGGCTGCGGCGGTCTTGGCATTGGGCGCGCTGCACCCGTCGCCAAGGCCGAAGACATTGGGGAAGCGGGTGTGTTGCAGGCTGTACTGGTCGACCTCGACAAAGCCGTTCTCGGCCGCCAGCGGGCTGTTGCGGATGAAATCGGGCGCGACCTGCGGGGGGACGACATGGATCATGTCGAACTTCACCTTCTCCTCACCGTCCCTGGTGGCGAAAGTGGCGATCTGGTTCGGTCCATCGACCGCGATCAGATTGCTCTCCAGCTTCAGTTCAATGCCGTATTTGTCGACATATTCCATCAGCGCGGGGACATATTCCTTGATGCCGAACAGCGCGCCGCCAGCGTTGCGGAACTGCACCGTCATATTATCCAGAACGCCCGCCCTGCGCCACGCATCGCATGACAGGTACATGCTCTTTTGCGGAGCGCCAGCGCATTTGATCGGCATCGGCGGCTGGGTGAACAGCGCCGTTCCGCCTTTCAGCTTGCGCACCAGTTCCCACGTATAGGGGGCAAGGTCGAAACGGTAATTGGAGGTGACGCCGTTCTTGCCCAGCGTCTCCTCAACACCGGCGATCTGGCCCCAGTCGAGCTTGATGCCCGGTGCCGCGATCAGCAGATCATAGCTCAGCACATCGCCGTTTTCGGTGGTGAGCTGGTTGTTGGCAGGATCGAAACTGGCCACCGCCTGCTGGATCCAGGTCGTGCCCTTGGGGATTACGCTGGCCATCGTCCTGCGGGTAACGGGCGCTTCGAAAATGCCGCCA
The DNA here is from genome assembly GCF_009827405.1 of Alteraurantiacibacter aestuarii. GTDB lineage: Bacteria > Pseudomonadota > Alphaproteobacteria > Sphingomonadales > Sphingomonadaceae > Alteraurantiacibacter > Alteraurantiacibacter aestuarii. Next base: position 374,790 of record NZ_WTYY01000001.1, on the reverse strand, counting down.
CCCACCATCGTCCAGCCCGGCTGGTAGAAATGCTCGGTCGCGGCATCGACAATGGCGATGTCGAGACTGGGCCGGCGCCGCAACATGCTCGCGGCCACGGCAATGCCTGCCGAACCGCCGCCTACAACGACTATCTGGTGCTTGATCTCGGCCATTTTCCTGTCCTCTCATCCGGGCGCTGCGCAGATATTTGCGCTGCGTCAGCTCACATTCTGTCGATCGCCCAACTGTGCACCATCATGCCAGCAAGCATGGCGATCACGAACACCCCTGCGGCCAGCGGCGCCGTGCCGAGCGCGGCAACAGCCGGTCCCGGACACAATCCGCCCAGGCCCCAGCCAATGCCGAACAGGGCCGCGCCGCCAATCAGCTTGCCGTCGAGATTTTGCGTGCCCGGCAGGTGGAAGGCGCTGTCACCCAGCGGTTGGGCCATGCGGCGCTGGATCAGCCAGGCCGGGCCCATCACTAGAATGGCGCCGCCCATCACGAAGGCCAGCGTCGGGTCCCAATCACCAAACAGATCGAGGAAGCCGCGCACGCGCGAAGGGTCCGTCATGCCCGAAAGCGTCAGGCCGATGCCGAATATCAGTCCGGAGACAAGGCCGATCAGGTTCTTCATCACCAGCCACCTCCAAGCGCATTGACCACGGCCACGGTCACAATGCCGCTGACCATGAAAGTTGCGGTGGCGACCACCGAGCGGCGCGACAGGCGCGACAGTCCGCACACGCCGTGCCCGCTGGTGCAGCCACTGCCCAGGCGCGTGCCGATGCCAACGATCAGTCCGGCTGCGGCGAGCAGGGATAGGGAGGGGGGATAACTCGCCGCAACCGGACCGAAGGCCAATGCAAAGGCGAGACCGCCCAGCACCAAACCAACCACGAAATAGATGGACATGCTCCGGGGCATGGAGCTCTTGGCGATGCCTGTGGCACGCGCCAGCACGCCGCTGACGCCGGCAATCCGGCCGGCACCCAGCAGCATGATGGCCGCCGAAAGCCCGATCATCAGGCCACCGACAAGGCCCTGTATGGGCTGCGCATCTGGAAAGCCGGGGATGATCATACCGCGTTCACAGGGATCTTGATGTAGCTCACACCATTATCTTCCGGCTCCGGCAGATGGCCGCCGCGGATGTTCACCTGCACCGATGGCATGATCAGATCGGGCAGGTCCAGCGTGGCATCACGCGCAGTGCGCATGGCCACGAACTCATCCTCGCTCACGCCCTCATGGACGTGGACATTGCCGTCAATCTGCGCGCCCACCGTGGATTCCCACGCATAGGTATCGCGTCCCGGTGCCTTGTAATCATGGCACATGAACAGGCGCGTTTCGCGTGGAAGCTTCAGCAGGCGGCGGATCGACTGATACAGTTGCCGCGCATCGCCGCCGGGGAAATCCGCCCGGGCGGTGCCATAGTCAGGCATGAACATCGTATCGCCCAGGAACACCGCATCGCCGATGACATAGGCCATGTCTGCCGGCGTATGGCCGGGCACATGCAACGAGATTGCCGGGATGGAGCCGACCTTGAAGGTGTGGCCATCCTCGAACAGATGATCGAACTGCGAACCATCACGCTGAAAATCGCTACCGGCATTGAAAAGCTTGCCGAAGACGTTCTGCACATGGGTGATCTGCTGACCGATCGCCAGCTTGCCGCCCAGCTTCTCCTGCAGATAGGGTGCGGCGGAAAGATGATCGGCATGGGCATGTGTTTCCAGCAGCCACGTCACCTTCAGTTTATTCGAATTAACATATTCGATAATCTTGTCGGCGGAGGCGAAGGAGGTCCGGCCAGAGTTCGCCCGGTAATCGAGAACCGAGTCGATGATGGCCGCCTCGCTTGTGGCGGGATCACTCACTACATAGGTTATCGTATAGGTTGCCTCGTCAAAAAACCCCGCAATCGTGGGCTTCTTGGCGGAATCACTCAATGTCGATTCTATCTGCTCGACAGCCTGCTTCAGCACATGGTCGGTCATAATCGGAACCCCTTGGAACATATTTACATATATTATGTATGTGTATTGCCATGCGAATGTCAAGATGCTAGCCACAGTGTCATGGAAGATAACGAACACCGCCATTGCCTGCGCATTGGTGACGCCGCTCCGGATTTTACCGCACGCAGCACCGCTGGTCCGGTCAGCCTGTCTGACTTTCGCGGAAAATGGGTGCTGCTGTTCTCCCACCCGGCCGATTTCACGCCCGTGTGCACCAGCGAATTCGTCGCCCTCTCGCAGGCGTCCGACCGGTTCGCGGCGATGGATTGCGCGCTGCTGGCACTGTCGGTGGACAGTCTTTATTCGCACTTCGCCTGGGTCCGCGCGATCTATGACCGGTTCGGAGTGGAAGTGCGCTTTCCGATCATTGAAGATCCCACGCTGGTTGTCGGCAAGGCCTATGGAATGGTCTCACCCGATGCGCATGACAGCTCCACCGTGCGGACCAATTTCTTCATCGATCCCGAGGGGACAATCCGCGCACTTGCCTGCTATCCGCTCAATGTCGGGCGATCGGTTGAGGAGATGCTGCGCACACTCGCCGCCCTCAGGGCCGCAGACGAAACCGGCAAATTGGCACCGCAAGGCTGGAAGCCGGGTGACGCCCTGCTCGATCAGCCGGACGCCAATCTGGACACGCTGTTCAGCAAGGACAATCCAACGGACTGGTTCCTCGCCCGAGGCAATGACTCATGAGTGAGGCCCCGATCGAGGCCTTCAAGGCATTGGGCCATCCGGTACGCTACCGCATCCTGGCCGCACTTGCCGGCGGTGAGCGCAATGTCGGTGAGATCGAGGAGGCGAGCGGAATTGGCCAGCCCGCCTTGTCACAACAGCTGGCGGTTCTGCGCAAGGCAGACCTGGTCACCACAAGGCGCGAGGCCAAGCAGGTCTATTATGCGCTGGAACTGGAGCAGCTGGCACAGGTCCAGCAGGCAATCGCAATACTTGCGCCGCAAGACGGCGGAGCGCCTGCAAATCCCGCATCGCCGCACAAGCGCCGCTCCGGCGCCGCCGTGTTCGCCCGCTTGGGCCGATAACCAGCAAGCCTCGGATTCCGGCCCGCAGCCAGCTGCGCAGTTCCCGAACCGTCGGGGCAATTTCAAGAACCCGAACCCAAACGCAAAAAAGCCGCCCCATCGGGACGGCTTGCTGTTGTATTTGTATCTATTGGTGGTTGCGGGGGTTGGATTTGAACCAACGACCTTCAGGTTATGAGCCTGACGAGCTACCGGACTGCTCCACCCCGCGGCACCAAACTGGCCTGTCGGAACCGAATGGGTCCGGAGGCCTGAAAACGCCTCAAAATCGCAAAGGATAGAGACGCCAAAAGGGCCGTCCTTGAAGGACAGCCCTTTGACTTGTGAATGGGTTACCTTGCTGCCCACCGGCTACAATGCCTGGCGGCGTCCTACTCTTCCAGTGCTTGAGCACTAGTACCATCGGCGCTGTCTGGTTTCACGGCCGAGTTCGAGATGGGATCGGGTGGGTCACAGACGCTATGACCACCAAGCAATGAAGCCGGTGTGCGGGCAAGGTTTTAAATCGATGCTGTTGTTTCATTATGGGCGATCATCCGGCTTGGACAAATCCTCCGTTCAATGAGGCAAACCTTTGCAGGCCTGTCATTGATGGTGGGACTCACAAGCGCGAACAGAACTATTAGGACTGGTTAGCTACATGCATTACTGCACTTCCACACCCAGCCTATCAACGTGATGGTCTATCACGGTTCGATGATTGCTTATCTTGAGGGAGGCTTCCCGCTTAGATGCTTTCAGCGGTTATCCCTTCCGTACATAGCTACCCTGCGGCACTGCTGGCGCAATGACAGGTACACCAGAGGTACGTTCACCCCGGTCCTCTCGTACTAGGGGCAACTCCTCTCAACAATCGACGCCCACGGCAGATAGGGACCAAACTGTCTCGCGACGTTCTGAACCCAGCTCACGTACCACTTTAATTGGCGAACAGCCAAACCCTTGGGACCTGCTCCAGCCCCAGGATGTGATGAGCCGACATCGAGGTGCCAAACACTGCCGTCGATATGAGCTCTTGGGCAGTATCAGCCTGTTATCCCCGGCGTACCTTTTATCCGTTGAGCGATGGCCCTTCCACGAGGGACCACCGGATCACTATGACCGACTTTCGTCTCTGCTCGACTCGTCAGTCTCGCAGTCAGGCAGGCTTATGCCATTGCACTCTCGCAGCCGGTTTCCAACCGGCCTGAGCCTACCATCGCGCGCCTCCGTTACTCTTTAGGAGGCGACCGCCCCAGTCAAACTACCCGCCACAGAGGGTCCTACTACCGGATAACGGTAGTTAGTTAGACATCAGAAAACAGCAGGGTGGTATTTCACCTATGGCTCCACTCGGACTGGCGCCCAAGTTTCAAAGCCTCCCACCTATGCTACACAACTCTTTCCTAATGCCACTCTGAAGCTGCAGTAAAGGTGCACGGGGTCTTTCCGTCTAACCGCGGGTATCCCGCATCTTCACGGGAACTTCAATTTCGCTGAGCATATCCTGGAGACAGTGGGGAAGTCGTTACGCCATTCGTGCAGGTCGGAACTTACCCGACAAGGAATTTCGCTACCTTAGGACCGTTATAGTTACGGCCGCCGTTTACTGGGGCTTCAATTCGGAGCTTGCACTCCTCCTCTTAACCTTCCAGCACCGGGCAGGCGTCAGACCCTATACGTCGTCTTGAAGCCGACTTAGCAGAGTCCTGTGTTTTTGATAAACAGTCGCTACCCCCTGGCCTGTGCCCCCAACAATTGCTTGCGCAAAGGTTGGGCCTCCTTCTTCCGAAGGTACGGAGGCAATTTGCCGAGTTCCTTCAGGATACTTCACTCAAGCGCCTTGGTATACTCTACCTGACCACCTGTGTCGGTTTCGGGTACGGTCTATATGAAGAGGCTATTTCCTGGAACAGCTTGGCAGCCCGATCAATCCAATAAGATCGAACTACTTCCACCATCCGTCACACATCTTCAGGCCCACGAATATTAACGTGGTTCCCATCGACTACCCCCTTCGGGCTCGTCTTAGGGGCCGGCTCACCCTGCGCCGATTAGCGTTGCGCAGGAACCCTTGGTCTTTCGGCGAGAGGGCATCTCACCCTCTTTATCGCTACTCATGTCAGCATTCGCACTTCCGATATCTCCACCGTCGGTTACCCTTCGGCTTCATCAACTTACGGAACGCTCCGCTACCGCTCATAGTAAACTATGAACCCTAAGCTTCGGTGCATCACTTTAGCCCCGTTACATCTTCGCCGCAGGATCTCTTATTTAGACCAGTGAGCTGTTACGCTTTCTTTAAAGGATGGCTGCTTCTAAGCCAACCTCCTGGTTGTTTTGGAAATCCCACATGCTTTCCCACTTAGTGATGACTTGGGGACCTTAGCTGTAGGTTAGGGCTGTTTCCCTTTTGACGACGGACCTTAGCACCCGCCGTCTGTCTGCCGAACAAGACTCATCGGTATTCGGAGTTTGGTTAGGTTTGGTAGATCTCGCGACCCCCTAGCCCATCCAGTGCTCTACCCCCGATGGCATACATTCGACGCTCTACCTCAATAGATTTCGCGGAGAACCAGCTATTTCCCGGCTTGATTGGCCTTTCACCCCTAAACACAACTCATCCGAGCATTTTTCAACATACAACGGTTCGGTCCTCCAGTGCATGTTACTGCACCTTCAACCTGGTCATGCCTAGATCGCCGGGTTTCGGGTCTAATCCAACATACTATGTTCGCCCTATTCAGACTCGCTTTCGCTGCGCCTACACCTAACGGCTTAAGCTTGCATGTTAGATTAAGTCACTGACCCATTATGCAAGAGGTACGCTGTCACCCCCCAAAGGGGCTCCAACTGATTGTAAGCATTCGGTTTCAGGTACTTTTTCACTCCCCTAATCGGGGTGCTTTTCACCTTTCCCTCACGGTACTTGTTCACTATCGGTCATGTACGAGTATTTAGGCTTGGAGGGTGGTCCCCCCATGTTCAGACAGAATTTCACGTGTTCCGCCCTACTCGAGTCCTTCATCATCACTTTTGCATACGGGGCTGTCACCCGCTATGGCCACTCTTCCCAAAGTGTTCTGCTAGTTGAAATGAAGGCACTGGCCTGGTCCGCGTTCGCTCGCCACTACTAACGGAATCTCGGTTGATGTCTTTTCCTCCGGGTACTGAGATGTTTCAGTTCCCCGGGTTTGCTTCACCAAAGTTATTTTATTCACTAAGGTAATACCTTATCCACCTCGCCCGGATCCCTCGAAAGAGACCAGGAAGAAATGGTGAAGGTGGGTTTCCCCATTCGGAAATCGCCGGATCAAAGATTGCTCACATCTCCCCGACGCTTATCGCAGCGTGCCACGTCCTTCATCGCCTGTACATGCCAAGGCATCCACCAAATGCTCTTACCTCGCGCTTGAGAATCCACACCATCAACGACAAGCCTGCATAACGCTTGATCGCCTTGCAATGATGCGGAGGATTATCTCAGCCAGATAATCAATTTAAAATTGAATTTGTGATGATATCGCCTGACAAAGCTCAGCCCCGAAGGTCTGACCCTGTACGACGATACCGCCACGGCATCGATTTAAAAACCCATTCACAATGTCAAAGACGTACGGCCAATGCCGTACTACCGGGCCCTGGATTTGCATCCGGACCGGATTTCGTTTCTTCATCTCTGGATCTGTTTGGCTGGTGGAGCCTATCGGGATCGAACCGATGACCCCCTGCTTGCAAAGCAGGTGCTCTCCCAGCTGAGCTAAGGCCCCAATTGCAACCAAACGGATAGTGGTGGGCCTGGGTGGATTCGAACCACCGACCTCACCCTTATCAGGGGTGCGCTCTAACCAACTGAGCTACAGGCCCGCTGCCTTCGCTAGCCGCCAAATCCATAAAGGTTTGGGCGTGCCGCGGGCGGCGTTAGCCAGCTCAGGCATAAACACCACACGCCAAGGCGCCTGGTGTTTTTTCCAGAGATGAAGGGACATGAGGACGACGGCATGTTCTTTGGAAGAGGAGGAAGCACTTCCGGCAACAAGTGCCGGCGCTTTCCGCCAATATCCTTAGAAAGGAGGTGATCCAGCCGCAGGTTCCCCTACGGCTACCTTGTTACGACTTCACCCCAGTCGCTGATCCCACCGTGGTTGGCTGCCTCCTGTAAACAGGTTAGCGCACCACCTTCGGGTGAAACCAACTCCCATGGCGTGACGGGCGGTGTGTACAAGGCCTGGGAACGTATTCACCGCGGCATGCTGATCCGCGATTACTAGCGATTCCGCCTTCATGCTCTCGAGTTGCAGAGAACAATCCGAACTGAGACGGTTTTTGGAGATTAGCTAACCCTTGCGGGATCGCTGCTCACTGTCACCGCCATTGTAGCACGTGTGTAGCCCAGCGTGTAAGGGCCATGAGGACTTGACGTCATCCCCACCTTCCTCCGGCTTATCACCGGCGGTTTCCTTAGAGTTCCCAACTAAATGATGGCAACTAAGGACGAGGGTTGCGCTCGTTGCGGGACTTAACCCAACATCTCACGACACGAGCTGACGACAGCCATGCAGCACCTGTCACTTGTCCAGCCGAACTGAAGGAAATCATCTCTGAAATCCGCGACAAGGATGTCAAACGCTGGTAAGGTTCTGCGCGTTGCTTCGAATTAAACCACATGCTCCACCGCTTGTGCAGGCCCCCGTCAATTCCTTTGAGTTTTAATCTTGCGACCGTACTCCCCAGGCGGATAACTTAATGCGTTAGCTGCGCCACCCAAGCTCTATGAGCCCGGACAGCTAGTTATCATCGTTTACGGCGTGGACTACCAGGGTATCTAATCCTGTTTGCTCCCCACGCTTTCGAACCTCAGCGTCAATACCTGTCCAGCGAGTCGCCTTCGCCACTGGTGTTCTTCCGAATATCTACGAATTTCACCTCTACACTCGGAATTCCACTCGCCTCTCCAGGATTCTAGCCTAGCAGTTTCAAAGGCAGTTCCGGGGTTGAGCCCCGGGATTTCACCCCTGACTTACTTGGCCGCCTACGTTCGCTTTACGCCCAGTATTTCCGAACAACGCTAGCTCCCTCCGTATTACCGCGGCTGCTGGCACGGAGTTAGCCGGAGCTTATTCTCCAGGTACTGTCATTATCATCCCTGGTAAAAGAGCTTTACAACCCTAAGGCCTTCATCACTCACGCGGCATTGCTGGATCAGGCTTTCGCCCATTGTCCAATATTCCCCACTGCTGCCTCCCGTAGGAGTCTGGGCCGTGTCTCAGTCCCAGTGTGGCTGATCATCCTCTAAGACCAGCTATGGATCGTCGCCTTGGTGAGCCTTTACCCCACCAACTAGCTAATCCAACGCGGGCCCATCTAAAGGCGATAAATCTTTGGTCCGAAGACATTATTCGGTATTAGCAGTCATTTCTAACTGTTATTCCGAACCTAAAGGCAGGTTCCCACGCGTTACGCACCCGTGCGCCACTCACCCCGAAGGGTTCGTTCGACTTGCATGTGTTAGGCATGCCGCCAGCGTTCGTTCTGAGCCAGGATCAAACTCTCAAGTTTGTGTCACATACAAAACCGGCACGATCTGACGATCGCTAACCAGTCAAGCATGAGCTTCAAGGAGCCGATACCTGCACTATCTAACGTAATGGATACGAAGGACATGCATCATCACAACGCAGACGTGGTGTCCGCGAAGGATGTGGCAATCGGCTTAAGTTAACCGGTACCCGGAGCCTTGAGACCCCCGGACCGGGCGCCGTCGCCCACATGTCCCTTCATCTAAAATACGACAATGTCAAAGAGCCACTCAACAGAAAGAAGCGGACAGTTAGCGTTCCCCGATTTAATCTACCGGGGGACTTGCTGTCCGATCTATGTTGGCGACCAGTGCGAGGAGAAGGTTGAAACCGTCGTCTCCGCTCCGGTGAGAGGGCATATATGGGGGCCTTTGAGTCGGGTCAACGCCTTTCTGCAATTTTATTTCAAAAACGTCGTAATTGGCGGAAATCCGCGGTTTTCCGTGGGTCCAGCTGGGCATGGCACCCGGTTTACCCCCTTGATCGCCCCGTCTGGTGGCAGTCTGGCGGTAGTCTGTTACCGTCTGCTCCCCTCATCTGCCGGTCCAAATGCGATTCCACACCCTGGATCACGGCCATTGGCGGCAAAGCCTGGGTGGATTCGTGCCTGCGGGTGTTCGAATCGTGCTGATCGGCGTTCTTTTGATTCGGCGTGCCCGCAGCTGTGACAGCCAAGGCGTGTCGCACCAGTTGGCGGCAATGCCCGAAAAGAGGCCGTCACTTGCTCTATATGCAGGGTGGATAATGACCGCTGATCCGGGCCTCATCTGACGGCCTCTATATACGCCTCTATATAGGGGCCTGATCTGGGGCCTGATCTGGGGGCGTTCAAAATGCCCTGATCCGCGCGCTGTCATGCGGCGGATATTGCGGCTCTGCCCGCCGCCCTTCCCCCGTCCCTTTGAAAGCTTCGTTAACCAAAAACGGGCAAAGAAGGCACCGAGCGAAACGAGTTTGCGCACGTGCCCGGGATTTGGGCGCGCCGCGCAACATGCCTGGGCCCAACGATGACTGTGACCGAAGACCTGCCTGACACACCTCCCGCGCTGAGCGTGGCGATGAGCGTATATAATGGCGAGCGATTCCTGGCCGAGGCGATCGAGAGCATACTGGCGCAGAGCTTTACCGACTTCGAATTCCTGATCCTGGACGACGGATCGAGCGACGGCACCGCCGATATCATCCGCCGCTATGCCGGTCAGGACCAGCGCATCCGCCCGATCATCCGGGAGAACCGCGGCCTGATCGTCAGCCTCAACCAGTTGCTGGCCCTGGCACGCGCACCAATCGTGGCTCGCATGGATGCGGACGACAACAGCCGGCCCAGTCGATTCGAGACGCAGCTGCGCTTCCTGGCGGAGAACCCCGATCACGGGGTGGTCGGTAGCTGGAGCCAGGATATGGACGAGAACGGATCGCTGTTCCTGTCCAAGGGCCGCGAGCATCCTGTCACGCATGAGCAGTTCGAGCACAACATGGCGCATGGCGGGCCGTTGTTCTGCCACCCGGCGGTGATGTACCGGCGCGATCTGGTGCTGGCGCAGGGCGGTTATCATGCCGCCTTCCGCCATTGCGAGGATCTGGACCTGTGGCTGCGGCTGGCCTCCGTCACCAGGCTGGCCAATATTCCCGAGCGGCTGATCCAGTACCGCCATTATGCCGGACAGGTATCGAAGCGCCACGCGACCGAGCAGCAGATCGGCGCTGCGGTTGCCTATGAAGCCTATCACCAGCGCGCGGCGGGCAAGGATGATCCCACCGCCAGTCTGGACCAGCTGCCCCCCATCGATCAGCTGGATGCGCTGTTCGGCGAGCAGGGCATCGGTCAGCGCGTGCGGGAGAAAGTGGCGCGCGGCATATTGCATTCGCCCGTGGGCCTGCGCGATCAGGGTTTCGACATCATGCTCAGCCATATCCGCGAGGGTGGATCGCATGAAGGCATGTGGCGCACTGTGCTGCGTCTGGTGCGGCTGGGCGAGCCGCTGCGCGCGCTGCGCCTGACCACCGTGCTGGCAACGAACTGAGGCACGGCGTGGCCGAAGCGACCTCCCACCCCCCCGACGGCGATGATCCCGCCGCAAGGGAGCCTGCCACCAGAAGCGTGCGCAGCGCAGCGGTGTGGGCGATGGGCAGCCAGTACACCGGCTTCGTCATCCAGTTCATCACCTCCGTCATCATCTCGCGCTTTTTCCTCGCGCCCGATGAGGTAGGCCTGTTCTCCATCGCCCTGGCCGCCGCGATGATGGTGGCGGTGCTGCAGGACTTTGGCCTCACCCGATATATTACCGGTCTGGCCCGGCTGGATCATGAAGAAACGGCCCGCTGCTCCAGCGTGGCGGTGGTCTTTTCATGGACCGTGGGCCTGGCCATTGCCGCGGCATCGCCGGCAGTGGCATCCTTCTATGGCCATGCGGACCTGCTGCCGATCCTGCTGATCATCGCGCTCAGCTATGGCTTTTCCGCATTCTCGATCATGCCGGTCGCTCTGCTGTCGCGCGAAATGGCCTTTGGCCGTCTGTTCGTGGTCAATGTGTCGAGCGCCTTTGTGCAGGGCGGCGTGGCGATTGGCATGGCGATGGCGGGCTTTTCCGCCCTGTCGCTGGCCTGGGCGATGGTGGCATCGGCTGCCATCCGCGCCATTGCCGGGCAGGCCCTGCGCCCGGCCCTGCCCTTTCCACCGCGCTTTGACGGGCTGGCCGAGGTCCTGCGCTTCGGTTCGCAATCGAGCTATCTGTTCATCATCGGCGCGGTCGGCTCCCGCTCTGCCGACCTGATCGTCGGCAAGTTCCTCAGCCTTGCGGCCACCGGCATCTATACCAGATCGACCGGGCTTGCCTCGCAGCTGCGCACTCTGGTTTCTGGCGGTATAGGCAGCGTGGTCTATCCATCCTTTGCCCGCATCCAGCGGCGCGGAGGATCGCTGGCCGAACCCTATCTCAAGGTCGTCGCCTGTTTCACCGCCAGCACATGGCCGGTGATGGCAGGCCTTGCGATTGGCGCGGAGCCACTGGTGGAATCGCTGTTCGGCCCGCGCTGGATCGCCGTTGCCCCCATCCTGCAACTGATCGCCATCAGCGAGATGCTGTTCGAAGCGCTGCCGATGCAGATGGAAATCCCCATCCTGCATGGCGAGATGAAGAAGCTGACGCGGCGCAACATCCTCGATACCATCGTATCGGTGACGCTGCTGATCGCGGGCGCGATGGTCTCGGTGGAGATGGCCGCCGTCTCGCGCATTGCCTATGCGGCGATCTGGATCTTCATCTATGTGTTCTTCATCTGCGGGTTGATCGACCTTTCGCCGCTGCGGCTGGTGCGGATCTATGCCAAGGGGCTGGTCGCCACCGTTGCCGCCATCGTCCCGCTCAGCATCGCTGCCCTTGTCATGCCCGATTTTCGCTATTGCGGGATTGCCACGCTGGGCAGCTTTGCGCTGATGGGCGCGCCGCTCTGGCTCGCCGCCCTGTGGCTGCTGCGCCATCCGCTGTGGGATGAGATTGTCAGCATCGGGTCCGGCTTCGCCCTGCGGCTGCGCGCGCGGCAGGCCTGAGCAGCGCGATGCGTTTCGTCTTTGCCATCCTCGCCCATGCCAACGCCGACCAGCTGGCCCGGCTGATCGACACCTTGCTGGCGCCCGACAGCGACGATCTGGTGGTGCTGCATCTGGACAGGAGATCGGACCTGTGGCGCCATCAGCGTGATCGCTTTGCCGCCCATCCATCGGGGCGGCTGCGGCTGGTGATGCACCCGACGAAAGTCCTGTGGGCGCATCGCAGTCTGGTCGAGGCGCAGCAGCTGCTTGTGCGCGAGGCATTGCGCGCGGACTTCGACTATTTCCATTTGCTGAGCGGGGCGGACTGGCCGGTCTGTTCGCGCAGCCGGATGGTGGAGGACATCGCCAGCTTTGCCAACCGGAAGCCCGTTTTCGCTGACTTGTGGGGCGAGCTGCAGGAAAAGCGGATGGATGACTGGTGGTTTGATGAGCGCGGCCTATCCGTGCCTGGATGTAACCGGCTGACTGAAAACATCCAGCGCGCGCAGACCAGGCTGAGCTGGTCCTTCAGCAAGATCATGCGTGGTGCAGGCATTCATCGCCGACGCTATGCCGGTTCCCGCTGGCTGAAGGGCAGCGGCTGGTTCTCTGTCCCGCGCGACGCCGCCATCCGGATGGAGCGCGAGGTGACCCGCCTGCAAAAGTCCGGACGGCTGGTGTTTACCCAGTGCCCCGATGAGCATGTATGCCAGACAGTCCTTGGCCGCCTGTTCGCCGACCGGATCGAACCGGCGCGGCGCTTTATCGACTGGAGCGGCGGCGGATATCACCCCAAGCTGCTCAAGACGGAAGACACCAGCGCCATCACCGCTTCCAATGCGTGGTTCGCGCGCAAGGTGGATGCGGGCACCGATCCCTTTTTCTACCAGCTCGGTCGCTTCTGATCGCCGCGGCTGGCGCGCGGAGAATCTGCGCGCCCACCGCATCAGCCACCACGGACCAAGGGTCCGGTTTCTGTGTCACAACTGCGCATGCTATATAACCTGCCGAGACGCGGCGGTATTTCCCGCTGCGCAGGAGAATTGCCATGCAATGGCTCAAGAATGCTGCCGCCATATCGCTGATGGGATGGCTGGTTGCCGTCCCCGCAAAGGCACAGGAAGCAGAGGCGGACCTGGCCCCCGTAACGCAGGAACAGACACAGGTCCTGCCGCTGCTGGATGAGCGTTATCGCCGCATGACCGTGCCCGTCACCATCAATGGGCAAGGCCCGTTCCAGTTCATGATCGACACCGGCGCGCAGGCCACCGTCCTGTCGCACGCGCTGGCCGATCACTTGCAACTGACCGGGCGACAGGCGACGACACTGGTGGGCATGGCCAGCACGCGCGAGATCCAGACCACGCAAATTCCCGAACTGGGGTTTGGCACCAGCAGCCGCTTCGATGCGCTGGCCGCGCTGGTGGAAGCGGACAATATTGGCGGCGCGGATGGCATACTCGGGCTGGATTCTCTGCAGGACCAGCGCATCCTGCTCGATTTCGAGAACCGCCTGATCGAGATTGCCGACCTAGAGACCGCCATCGACCGCAATGACTATGACATCGTGGTGAAGGCCCGCCGCGTGGGTGACCAGATGATTATCGCCCGCGCGCGGCTGGACGGTGTGCGCACCGCGGTGATCGTCGATACCGGCGCGCAGGGCTCGATCGCCAATGACGCGCTCTCCCGCCGCCTGCGCCGATCGCGCCACAGCGGCGAGGCTGAAATGACCGACATCAACGGCGTGCAGCAGACCAGCCTGCTGCGCGTCGTGCGCTCGCTCGACCTTGGCCGCGCCCAGCTTTCCAATTTCCTGGTGACCTTTGTCGAATCGCCCACTTTCGCCATGCTCGGCCTGGCGGATGAGCCGGCGCTGATCCTGGGGATGAACGAATTGCGGGTTTTCGAACGGGTGGCGATCGATTTCCCCAGCCGCCGGGTGATGTTCGACCTGCCCGATGGATCGCGCCTGCCCACCCTGCCCACCTTCGGGCGTCTGGGCGAGCTGTAGAGAAAACATATTGCCGCAAGGCCCGCCAGACCCCACTTCATGACCATGGCGGACAAGCAGACAGACAAGACCGGTGAACTGAGCGAGCAGGCCGGATGGCCAACCGTGCGCCGGTTCCTGCCCTATCTGTGGCCGCGTGACCGCCCGGACTTGCGCTGGCGCATTGCCGTGGCCGCGCTGCTGGTGCTGGCCGCCAAGGTGGTCGTGCTCACACTGCCGCTGGCCTATGCCCGCGCGGTGGATACCATGTCCGCCGGGCAGGATTCCGCCGTGGACCAGGCCGTGTGGGTGGCGATGGCGCTGGTGATTGCCTATGCCGCCGGACGCTTTGCCACCACCGCCTTCGACCAGACGCGCAACATGGTGTTCAACCGCGTGGGGCAGGATGCCGTGCGCAGCCTGTCCGAAGATGTGTTCGAGCGATTGCACCGCCTGTCGCTGCGCTTCCACCTCTCCCGCCGCACGGGGGAAATCACCCGGGTGATAGAACGCGGCACGAAATCGATCAGCAACATGATCTATTTCCTGCTGTTCAACATCATGCCCACCGCCATCGAACTGGTGGTGGTGGCGGTGATTTTCTACACGCTGTTCGGCTGGGAAATCGTGGCCGCCACGGCCTTTGCCATCGTCGCCTTCATCTGGATTACCCAGGCGATTACCGAATGGCGCACCAAGCTGCGCGCCAGGATGAACTCGCTCGACGGGCAGGCGATGGCGCGCGCGGTGGATTCGCTGCTGAATTACGAGACGGTCAAATATTTCGGGGCGGAGCGGCGCGAGAAGGAACGCTATGCCACCACCGCCGCCGATTATGCCGAAGCCGCCATCAAGACCGACAATTCGCTGGCCCTGCTCAACATCGTGCAGGCGGCAATCCTGCAGCTGATGATGGGCGGCGCGATGGCGTGGACCGTGTGGGGCTGGAGCCAGGGGCGGCTGTCAGTGGGCGATCTGGTGCTGGTGAACACCTATATGATGCAGCTGTTCCGTCCGCTGGACATGCTCGGCTGGGTCTATCGCACGATCCGCCAGGGCCTGATCGACATGGCGGAGATGTTCCGCCTGATGGATACGGCGATGGAAGTGACCGATGTGCCCGGTGCGCCCGCGCTGCTGATCCACCGGCCCATGCTGACCTTCGACAATGTCGAATTCGGCTATGAGCGTGACCGGCAGATCCTCCACGGGCTCAGCTTCGAGGTTCCCGCCGGCGGCCACGTGGCACTGGTAGGTCCATCGGGCGCGGGCAAATCCACCATCGGGCGGCTGCTGTTCCGCTTCTACGATCCGTGGCAGGGCCGGATATTGATCGACGGGCAGGATATCGCCCAGGTGCAGCAGGAAAGCCTGCGCGCGCATATCGGCATCGTCCCGCAGGACAGCGTGCTGTTCAACGACACCATCGGCTATAACATCGGCTATGGCCGCGAAGGTGCGGGCGATGCGGAAATCATCCAGGCGGCGCGCGATGCGGCGATCTGGCCCTTCATAAAGAGCCTGCCGCAGCAGCTGGAAACCGAAGTGGGGGAGCGCGGGCTGAAGCTTTCAGGCGGCGAGAAGCAGCGCGTGGCGATTGCCCGAACCTTGCTCAAGAACCCGCCGATCCTGTTGCTGGACGAGGCGACCAGCGCGCTCGACACCCGCACGGAGCAGGATATCCTCGGCACGCTGAAGCGCGTGTCCGAAGGGCGCACCACCATTTCCATCGCGCACAGGCTTTCCACCATTGCCGACAGCGATTTGATCTACGTCATTCAGGACGGGCGCATTTGCGAGCAGGGTACGCATGGTCGGTTGCTGCGCCACGATGGGCTTTACGCCGAGATGTGGACGAGGCAATTGAATGAAGAGGCGGAACTGCCCGAAGCCGCCGAGTAGAAGGATCAAGATCATGCGCTTGCTTGTCGCGGTTGTTCCCCTTGCCCTGGCTGCCTGTGCCACGGCCTATGCCCAGGCCCCTGAATATTCGCAGGCCCCTGAATATTCGCAGGCCCCCGAATATGCGCAAGCCGAGGCGGAGGCCGAACCCTATTATGTCCGCCATGCCATGCAGACAGTGGTCAACCCGGCGATCGTGGCGATCTGGGATGTCGGCAATAATGCCATGAATGAAGATGGCGGGCTGGACCCGGAACTGATGGGCGACGAACAATGGTCCGCGCTGGCGACGGCGGCAGGCACCCTGGCCGCAGAGGGTGAGCGCATGGCCGCGGCGAAAGGCCCGATCCGCGCCGCCTCTCCCGGCAATATGACGACCGAGGAATTCGAGATTTCGATGGAGGACGTGCAGGGTTTCCTGGATGATGATCCGCAGGGTTTCCGCACCATGGGCGGCGAATTCGCCCAGTTGGCGCGGATGCTGGAAAGTGCCGCCGTCACGCGGGATATCGATACAGCCAGCGATCTGGTGGCGGGCATGGATGTTTCCTGCTCGGTCTGCCACGCGCAATTCTGGTATGCCGAGGCGCAGTAACGCCCCGGTGATTTGAGCCGCCTACCGCAAATCGGCGCTCGACAGGTCAAGCTCGGCCGCCGGGATCACTTCCACGCCGGGCCGGATCGCGCGCAGATCATCGATGAAGGCGGCGGCATTGCCGACGATCACGACAGAGATATTGTCCGGATCGAAATATTCCTGCGCCGCCGCCGATGCCGCCTGCGGCGTCACCGCGCCAAGCCGCGCGGCATATTGCGCCGCCTCATCAGGATCGATGCCCAGCGCCAGCAAATTGCTGACGATGCCGGAAAAGCCGGCGGAGGTTTCCATGCGGCGGGCGTGGCTGCCGGTCAGGTAAAGGCGGCGGCGGTCGATCAGGTCCTGCTCCAGCGGCTGTGTCCCGATGCGGGCGAATTCGTCCAGCATCACCTGCACCACCTCATCCACCGTCTCATTGGCAGTCTGTGAGGAGGCGGTCAGCAAAGGCTCGTCCGCCAGCGACCCAAGCGAGGACGACGCGCCATAGGACAGTGAGCGCCTGGTGCGGATTTCCTCGAACAGGCGCCCGCTCGACCCGCCGCCCAGCACCGCATTGGCCAGCGCCAGCGGATAATATGATGGCTCGCCTTGCGCCGGACCGCGCCCGGCCAGCACCACTGCCGCCTGGCCTGCCTCTGGCATGTCGATCACCACGGTGCGCACGGGCACGGAGGGACCGGCAGGATCATCGACAGCCGCAGGCGGGGGTGCCTCTGCCTGCCAGTCCCCGAACAGGTGCTGTGTCAGGGCAAAGGCCTCCGTCGGCGCAATACCGCCGCTGACCACCACTTGCGATGCCGCCGGGTGCCAGTATTGCGTGCGGTGCGCGGCCAGGTCTTCGCGGGTGAGCGCGGCCAGACTGGCCGGAATGCCGCTGGTCACATTGCCATAGGGCGCATCGCCATAGATCAGCGGACGCACCGCCATGCCCGCCAGCGATCCCGGATCGCTGAGCGCAATGCGCAGGCCATCCATCGTGCGCGCAAGCTCACGCTCCAGCTCGTCCTGCGGGAAGGATGCGTTGCGGATGATGTCGGCGAAGATCTCTCCTGCTGCGGGCAGGTTGGCGGTCGGCGCGGTCAGGGTGAAGACCGTGCCATCGCTGCGGGCAGAGGCGCCAAAGTCCGCCCCCAGGCTCTCCAGCGCCGCAGCGATTTCCTCCGCGCTGCGCGTGGCGGTGCCTCGGCTGGCCAGTCCGGCGGCGAAGTCGGCAAGGCCAGCCTTGGCGCGCGGATCACTCTTGCTGCCACCGGGGACCAGCACGGTCATGGTGGCCAGAGGCACATCGCCCGTCTGCGCGGCGATCACTTCCATGCCATTGGCCAGATCATGGCGGACGAATTGCGGCACGCTGACCACCGGCACCGGGCCGGGAGCGGGAGGGGCCTGTCGCTCGCCTTCGGGCAGCACCGCCAGCGGCTGGCCCACCGCAGGCGGAAGAATGCGGAACGCTGGCATGGGCACGGGATTGGCATAGGTGGCGGGATTGTCCTCCCCGCTCTGATACGTCAGGTCCACCCGGGCTTCGGGCGCAAGCCACACCCGCGCCGCGCGCTGAACATCCTGCGGTGTCACCGCGGCAATCGCCCGCAGCCGCAGGTCCGCCGCGCGCGGATCGCCGGTGGAAACCAGCGCCTCGCCCAGTTCAAAAGCGCGCCCGCTGGCGGTTTCGCGTGCGCGCAGGGAATCCGAAATCAGCTCATTCTTCGCCTCGGCCAGTTCGGCATCGCTCACCAGCCCGGTGCGGAAGCTCTCGGCCTCGGCAGCCATTATGCCCGCCACTTCGTCCATATCGGCGGCGGGATTGAGCACGGCGTAATATCCCAGCATGCCGCCTTCCTCGTTGAAATCGAGCAGCCGTTCGGCCTGCACCGCCTTGCCGGTGCGGATCAGCGAAGCATTGAAGCGGCTGTTCTGACCGCGCCCCATGATGGCGCTGAGCACTTCGAGCGCGGCGGAATCGGGATGCGCCCGTTCCGGCCCCTGCCAGACGGTGCCGATCAAAGGCAGCGGCACGCCCGGAGCATAGGCGGCAGCGGTGCGCGGCTGGGTGCGGCGCTCCGCGCGCGCGGTGATGGTCACGTCCAGCGGATTGGCGCGCGGCGGGATATCGGCGAAATACCGGTCCACAAGGCTGCGCAGACTGGCCATGTCGAAATTGCCGGCCACGATCAGCGTGGCGGTATCCGGCCCGTAATAGGCCTGATGAAAGGCGCGCGCATCGTCCAGCGTGGCCAGATCAAGGTCTGCCAGTGAACCAATCGTCGAACGGCGCTGGGGCAGCACGTCATAGGCGATTTCGGGCAGCACCTGGCGCGACAGCCGGCCATAGGGCGGCGCCAGCATGCGGGTGCGCAGCTCCTCCTTCACCACGTCGCGTTCGCTTTCGAACACTTGTTCGTCGATCACCGGAAAGGCCATCCGCTCCCGGTGGGTCCACAGCATGGTTTCCAGATATTGCGCCGGCACCTGCTCGTAATAATTGGTCCGGTCATCGCCGGTAGAGGCATTGCGCGTGCCGCCCACATCGGCGGTGAGGCCATAGATCATGTTGTATGGCATGTTCAGCGTCTTGCGGCTGAGGATATGTTCGAACAGATGGGCAAAGCCCGAGCGCCTGTCCGGATCGAGCTTGGACCCCACTTCATACCACAGCGAGGTGGTGACGGTGGCGGTGCTGTCATCCTGGATGGCAATCACCCGCAGGCCATTGTCCAGCGTCCATTGGGTGAATTCGATCTCCGGCGCGGTCAGCGGGGCGTTCTCACCAGCTGTTGCGAGGGTCTGGGCCTGTGTCGGCAATGCCAGAGTGGTGACGCCAATTGCAGCACATATTACGGCACAGATTGCGGTCCTGATTGCGGTACTGGAGGGCAGCAGCCTCGATGTCATGCGGCAAGTCCCCGGAGTTGAATTGATGGCCCGTTCTACTGCCACGGTGGGCCACCGGAAGTCGAATTCCATCGACGACAGGGTCACACATATCGATTGACGCCTTGGCCGGAAGGCCCATTGCTGTTGCGATAAATTCATGCCCCTGCCCTTGATTATGCTGCAATGGCGAAGGATAGGGCCTGCAATAGTATTCCCGCGCGCCGCCGAGTTACCGGGCCGCGCGCCAATCCACGGACTTGAACATGATCGACATGGCCGCGCTCAAGCGCGACTGGCTGGCAAATCCGCGCAATGACATTCTTGCCGGAATCGTGGTCGCCCTCGCGCTCATCCCCGAAGCCATCGGCTTCTCCATCATCGCCGGGGTAGACCCGCGCGTGGGGCTGTATGCCTCCATCACCATCGCCATGGTGATCGCCTTTACCGGTGGCCGCCCCGGCATGATCAGCGCGGCAACCGCCGCCGTGGCCGTGGTGGTGGTGCCGCTGGTGCGCGATCACGGCGTGGAATATCTGTTCGCCGCCACGATCCTGATGGGCATTTTCCAGGCCATTGCCGCCGTGCTGCGGCTGGACCTGCTGATGCAGTTCGTCTCGCGCTCGGTCATCACCGGCTTCGTCAACGCGCTGGCGATACTGATCTTCGTGGCGCAGCTGCCGCAGCTGACCGGCTTTGACTGGAACACCAGCATGCCGTGGATCACCTACGCCATGGTCATAGGCGGGCTGGCGATCATCTACCTGCTGCCGCGCCTGACCACTGCCGTGCCTTCGCCGCTGGTGGCGATCATCGTGCTGGGCGCGCTGTCCATCGGCCTGGACCTGGATGTGCACACGGTGGGCGACATGGGCAAACTGCCCGAAGGCCTGCCCTATTTCATCCTCCCCGATGTGCCGCTGAACTGGGAAACACTGCGCATCATCGCACCCTATGCGCTGACGATGGCGGCGGTGGGCCTGCTGGAATCGCTGCTGACCGCGCAGATCGTGGACGACATGACGCATACGGACAGCAACAAGAAGCGTGAGTGCGCGGGGCAAGGCGTGGCCAATGTGGTTGCCGCCTTCTTTGGCGGCATGGGCGGCTGCGCGATGATCGGCCAGTCGGTGATCAACGTGACATCGGGAGGCCGCGGGCGGCTTTCCACCTTTACTGCGGGCCTGACCTTGCTGGTGCTGCTGGCGGCGCTGGGTCCGATTGTGGGCCGCATCCCCATGGCATCGCTGGTGGCGGTGATGATCATGGTGTCGATCGGCACGTTCAGCTGGAACTCCATCCCCAATCTGCGCCACCATCCGTGGCCGTCCTCGGTCGTCATGCTGACCACGGTGGCGGTGGTTGTCGCCACGCATAACCTGGCCATCGGCGTGCTGGTGGGCGTGCTGCTGTCGGGCATATTCTTCACCGGCAAGGTGCGGCAGATGTTCTCCGTCGTGCGCACGCGTGAGGCTGACCAGGCGGTCTATACCGTCACCGGACAGATCTTCTTCGCCAGTGTCGACCTGTTCGAACGCCGGCTTGGCCCCGAAGGCGAGCAGCCCGATCCGTCAGACCATGTGATGATCGATGTGTCGGGCGCGCATTTCTGGGATATCTCGGCCACCGCCGCGCTGGACAAGGTGGTGGAGCGCATGCGCCGCCACGGCCGCAGCGTGCAGGTGCGCGGGCTCAACACCGCCAGCGCCGATCTGGTCGACAAGTTCGCCCTGACCGACAAGACCGGCGTGGAAATCGGGCTGGCTCCGCACCCATAAACGGCCATTTCGCAATCCACTCCCGGCATGTTAACCATGCGTCGGGATGATGGATATTCTCGCCTGGATTGAGCAGACGCGCATCAGCACTTTTGTGCGCGAGGACTTCTACGCCTATTTCGTCCTGCTGATCGTGCATGCCTGGGGCATGGCGTTCCTCGTCGGCGGCGGCTTTGCCGTATCGCTGCGGGTGATCGGCGTGGGCAAGCAGATCCAGCTGAGCAAGATCCGCAGGCTGTTCCCGCTGATGAAGCTGGGCGCGGTGCTGGCGATCATTTCCGGCCTGGGGCTGCTGGCGGGATATCCGGCCAAGGCGCTGACCAATCCGGTATTCGCGCTGAAATTCGCCTGCCTGATCGCCGCCGCCTTGCTGGTGCGGCACATCGCCCGGATCAGCTTTCGCAAGACGATGGAGCCGGTTCTGCTGGTCAAGCTGCAGGCTGCGCTGGCGATGGCGCTGTGGCTGGCCGCCGTGGCGAGCGGCAAGCTGCTGCTCTATACCAACACCATGCTGCTGACGAGCGACCTGACATGGTAGAGGCGCCCATCCCGCAAGACACCGTCCTTGACCCGGTGGCCATCGTCAACTGGTCCATCGACAGCGGGCTGTTCGATATCGCCTATTCCGCCTGGGGCTGGCCGATTGCAGAGATCGTCCACTTCACCGGCCTGTGCCTGCTGATGGGATCGGTGGGCATTTATGACCTGCGGATGATGGGCGCGTTCAAGGGCATATCGCTGGCGGGCCTGCACCGCTTGGTTCCCTTTGGCGTGCTGGGTTTTGTGCTGTGCGCGGCCTCGGGCGCGATCTTCGTTTCCAGTTCGCCCGACCAGTATCTGTATAATCCGGCATGGCAGATCAAGATGGCGCTGATCGCCATTGCCGGGATCAACATGGCAGGCTTCTACCTCACCACTGCGGGCGCGGTGCGCTCGCTCACCCCGTATCAGGACGCCCCGCGCCGGGCGCGCATCTTCGCCATTGTCAGCTTCGGCTGCTGGATGGGCGTGATCGCCGCAGGCCGCGTGATAACCGCCTTCCGCCCTCCGGCGTGGTTCTGGTGCGGATGGTGTTCGTAAGCCGCAATCCTGCGACAATTTTCTGGTGGCGACTCACCGTGGCGAGGCGTAATTTTCGTTCATGAAACATATCGCTATCGCCGCCGCCACCGCCCTGATCAGCCTCACCGCACTGTCAGCCTGCTCCTCCCCCGCGCCGGAGGAAAGCCAGGAGGCGGCTGCACCGGTGACCATGCATGAGGTGATGCTGAACCAGATCGACGCCAATGCCGATGCCCTGTGGGATGTCTCCAACATGGCGATCGGCACTGAAGGCGGACTGGACGGTTCGCTGATGGATGATGCGCAGTGGACCCAGCTGGCCGATCTGGCATCAGGAGTGGAGGCTGGCGCGCGCACGCTGGCGCAGATGGACCCCATCGTGGTGGCCGCACCGGGCGTGGCCATCAGCGATCAGGACATTCCCTACGGTCACAGCGCGCAGCAGGTGCAGGGCTTCGTGGATGCCAATCCGGACCAGTTCCGCGCCCTTGCCAGCGCGCTGGAACTGCATGTCGGCCAGATTGCCCAGGCCGCGCGCAGCCGCGATGCCGCAACTGCCGGCCCGCTGATCGATCAGCTCGATTCAGTGTGCGAGGATTGCCACCTGCAATACTGGTATCCCGAACAGCGCGAACTGGTCGAAAAATTCCGCAATGAGGGCAGCGACACAGCGGGTGAATAGGCCCGGCCCCAACCGCCCGCCCCAGCCTACAGGATATACTTGCTGAGGTCGGTATTGCCGGCCAGTTCTGACAGCTTGTCGCGCACATAGGCGCCGTCGATGGTGACGCTTTCGCCCTTGCGGTCCTCGGCTTCGAAGCTGAGTTCCTCGAACAGTTTTTCCATCATCGTCTGCAGGCGGCGGGCGCCGATATTCTCAACTCCTTCGTTGACCTGCGCGGCCAGCCGGGCGACTTCGGTCACCGCGTCCTGCGTCATCTCGACGGTCAGTTCCTCGGTGCCCAGCAGCGCCTTGTACTGGCTCACCAGATTGGCCTTGGTCTCGCTCAATATGCGGACGAAATCCTCTTCGGTCAGGCTGCGCAATTCCACCCGGATGGGCAGGCGGCCCTGCAATTCGGGCAGCATGTCGGACGGCTTGGCCACGTGGAACGCGCCGCTGGCGATGAACAGCACGTGGTCGGTTTTCATCGGGCCGTACTTGGTGGCTACGGTGGTGCCTTCGATCAGCGGCAGCAGATCGCGCTGAACGCCCTCACGCGAAACCGATCCGCCGCGCACATCGCTGACGGCGATCTTGTCGATCTCGTCCAGAAACACGATGCCATTGGTCTCCGCATTGGCCAGAGCCACGCGGGCAACGTCGTCCTGATCCATGCGCTTTTCGGCTTCTTCATCCACCAGCCGGTCCCACGCATCGGGCACCTTCAATTTCTGCTTCTTCTTGGGCGGGCCGCCAAAGGCCTTGCCCATCATTTCCGACAGGTTGATCATCGTCGCCCCGCCCATGCCTGGGCCCATACCGGGGAAGTCCATCTGCATGCCCGACTGTTCGGCAACCTCGATCTCGACCTCGGTATCGTTCATGGCATTTTCGACGATGCGCTGGCGGAAGCTCTCGCGCGTCGCCTCGCTGGCGCTGTCACCGACAAGGGCAGCCAGCAGCCGGTCCATCGCCGCCTTGCTGGCGGCTTCGCGCACGGCCTCGCGGCGGCGGTCCTTTTCCAGCCGGATGGCCTCTTCCACCAGATCGCGGGCGATCTGCTCCACATCGCGGCCGACATAGCCGACCTCGGTGAACTTGGTGGCTTCGACCTTCACGAAGGGCGCCTCGGCCAGCCGGGCCAGACGGCGGCTGATCTCTGTCTTGCCGCAGCCGGTGGGGCCGATCATCAGGATGTTCTTGGGGGTTACCTCGTCGCGCAATTCGGGCGACAGGCGCTGGCGCCGCCAGCGGTTGCGCAGCGCCACGGCCACGGCGCGCTTGGCGTCCTTCTGGCCGATGATGTGCTCATCCAGCGCGGCCACGATGGCCTTGGGAGTAAGGTGGTCAGTCATGGGTTTTCCGTGAAATCAGATGGTTTCAAGCGTCACGCGGTCATTGGTGAAGACGCATACGTCAGCGGCAACAGCCATGGCGCGGCGGGCGATCTTTTCGGGATCGTCCTCGTAATCTGCCAGTGCGCGGGCGGCGGCGAGCGCGTAATTGCCGCCAGAGCCGATCGCGGCGATCATCGTATCGCTGCTGGCTTCGGGCTCCAGCACATCACCATTGCCCGTCAGCACCAGCATCACCTCTTTATCGGCAACGATCATCAGCGCTTCCAGATTGCGCAGATACTTGTCGGTCCGCCAGTCCTTGGCCAGTTCCACTGCGGCGCGCAGCAATTGCCCGCTGTGCTGTTCCAGCTTGCGTTCCAGCCGTTCGAACAGGGTGAAGGCGTCGGCGGTGGCACCGGCAAAACCGGCGATGACTTTCTGCCCTTCGCCAATCCGGCGCACCTTGCGCGCGTTGGGCTTCATCACCGTATTGCCCATCGAAACCTGCCCGTCGCCGGCGATCACGGTGGTGTCGCCGCGTTTCACGCCGATGATGGTGGTGCCATGCCACTGGATCATGCCGTGGCTATTCCTGCTATCGTCCATGCCTGCGCATATGGGGCCAGATGGCGTGGGCTTCAAGGAATGGCGGGGAATGGCCCGCTTTGACGGCCACTGGTGGTCAATGGCGATCAGTGGCGACCAATGGCGGCGCGCAAGTACCGTCAATTGCGCGGCTTTCCCCCTTTTGTTGAACCATTTGGCATGTAAAGGTGCCTGCAAAATCAGGAGCATGAATCGCAATGAAGTTCGAAACCGTCGCGGAATTGATCAAGGGCATTCCCTTCACCAGCCCGGAACGCGGCCGTGAGCTTTATGATTTCGTGCTTCGCCACCAGCCGAAGAACTGCCTTGAGCTGGGCGTCGCCCACGGAGTGAGCCTGTGCTACATGGCCGCCGCTCTGGACGAGATCGGCGCAGGCCATATTGACGGGGTGGACCTGATCGATGTGCCCCGCGATCCTTCGCCCGAAGATCTGCTGAAGAAATGCGGGCTGGAGAAATACGCCACCATCCACCGCGAAAAGAGCAGCTACACCTGGTTCCTGAAAAAGAAGATCGAGGCCAGCACCGCCAATGGCGTGTGCCGTCCCGGCTATGACCTGTGCTTCATCGATGGACCCAAGAACTGGACCATCGATGGCGCGGCCTTCTTCATGGCGGACAAGTTGCTGAACCCTGGCGGCACCGTGCTGTTCGACGATTACAACTACGCCTATGGCGCCGCCGATATGGCGACCGATGGCATCAACCACCGCGACCTGGCAGATGACGAGCGGCTGGAGCCGCATGTGAAGAGCATCTTCCACCTGCTGGTGATGCAGCATCCCGATTACGGGAAGTTCGAAGTGGTGAACGAGCAATGGGCCTGGGCCACCAAGACCGGCGGCACAGAGCGGACGCTGCACGTGCATGAACGGCTGGGCCTGCAGTCCAAATTGCTGCGGGCCTTGCGTAAACTGCGTTCCAGAGTGGGGTGATCAGCCGACCGGGCTGATCGTCATCGCCGCGTGGCCCCGATCAGCCAGGGCCGCCGCCGCCGCCGCCAACACCGGGCGCGCCAACCGTGCCGATATTGCCGAACAGATCTTCCAGCAGGCTGCGATGGCGGCCCAGCGTGGGTGTCTTGCCGCTATCGGGATCGAGCAGGACGACCTTGTCCATCCCGGTGCGATCTGCCGAGATGACATTGCCAGCCTCGTCAAAGCGGACCGCGAGCACCGAATGGGTGGCGATCCGGGGGGTGGTGAAAGGCCTCTGATTCGTGCGGCTGGAGATATAATACCAAACCGGGTCGCCAAACTGGCTGGTCAGCGTGGGCCGTCCCAGCGTGCCGCGCACCGATTCCTGATTGTCCAGGCCGGGCTGCACTGCGGCAACAAGCACTTCATCGACCAGATAGCCGCGCGTATTCTGGATCGAGGAGCAGCCAGCGACCAGCGCAAAAGCGCCGATTGCCGCAGCGACCCGCAAACTGGAATGCCCAGTCTTGAAATGCATCTTTACCAAACCCTTCACTCGCCTGTGGCACGCACGATCATTGCGGGGCCGCGCGGCATACCTATATCAGTCAGCCAATATCAGTCGGCCAAAGTCACTTGCCCAGCATGATTTGCCATGCCTTACGGTCTGGCGCGCCAGCGTGCAATGCGCTTGACCACAGCCTCCTGAACCTTTGCCATTGAACCCCCGCCCATTGAACCGGCGCTTAACGATCAGGTCCCGAACACACCATGTCCTTTCTCTCCCGCCTTTTCGGCACTCAGTCCGACCCGCGCGACGGCTTGCGCCCCCTGTGGTTCCGCGTGGTCGAAATCAGCCGCCTGCCCGAATATTATGCCCGCAGCGGCGTGGCGGACAGTGTGGAGGGCCGGTTCGACATGGTGGTGAACGTGCTCACCCTGGTCATGCTGCGGATGGAAAAGAGCCGCTCGCTGGGCCCCAAGGCGGCATTGCTGACCGAATTGTTCGTGGAGGACATGGACGGCCAGCTGCGCGAAAGCGGCATTGGCGATGTGGTGGTCGGCAAGCACATGGGCCGCTTGATGAGCGCACTGGGCGGCAGACTGGGGGCTTTGCGCAAGGTGATGAAGGAGGGCGACATGGAACAGCTTGCCACCGTGCTGGAGCGCAATGTCACCTGGAGCGAGACGCCCGATCCGCAAGGCCTAGCAACGCGGCTGCGCGCCCTGCATGACGATCTGGCGGATCGCAGCGATGACGACGTACTGGCCGGAAGGATCGCCCGATGAGCGCTGGCCCTACCCCTGACCGCGCCCCCGATCGCGCCCCTGACCGCGCCCCCGATCGCACGCCCGCGCCCGAATTTTCGCACATGATCGACCGCCGCCAGCTGAAGGAAAAACCCGTCCGGCTGGTGGCCGATGCGCAGCAGCGAGAGGATCTGGCCCGGCGCTTTGCCATCCCCGCGATCCACTCCCTGACGGCCGAATTGCAGCTTACGCCCGATGGCGAGGCGGTGGTGGCTGCGGGCAGGCTGGAGGCCGATGTCGTGCAAAGCTGCGCCATTTCCGGCGATGATCTGGCCGTCGCCATTCGCGAGGATATTACCCTGCGATTCGTGCCCGAACGCGCGATAGAGGCCGAAGAGATCGAGCTGGAAGAGGAGGAGCTGGACGAGATTCCCTTTGCCGGGAACAGCTTTGATCTGGGAGAGGCCGTGGCGCAAAGCCTGGCGCTGGCCATCGACCCCTACCTGACCGGCCCCAATGCCGATCAGGTGCGCACGCAAGTGGGCCTGTCAGCCCCGCAGCCAGACGGCCCGTTGCAGCAGGCGCTGGCGAAACTGAAGAAGGATTAGCGCACAGGCGCAGTTCGTCAGAACGGGATATCGTCGTCCAGATCGTCACCGAAGCTGGAGCCGCCACCCGAACCGCCCGAGCTACCGCCCGCACCGCCAGAACTGCCGCCACCCTGGTTCCAGTTCGATCCGCCGCCGCCAGCACCGCCTGACGATCCGCCGCCGTAGCCGCCGCCACCCTGGCTGCCGCCACCACCGCCGCCGCCGCCCTGACTACCGCCAGCACCATCGAGCATGGTCAGCGTGCCGTTGAAGCCGCGCAGAACGATCTCCGTGCTGTAGCGATCCTGGCCGTTCTGGTCCTGCCACTTGCGGGTCTGCAACTGGCCTTCGACGTAAACCTTGGAACCCTTGCGCAGGTAATTCTCACACACGCGCACCAGCCCTTCGGAGAAGATCGCCACGGTGTGCCATTCGGTGCGTTCCTGGCGCTGGCCTTCCTTGTCCTTCCACGTCTCGGACGTGGCGATGCGCAGGTTGCACACCTTGCCGCCGTTCTGAAAGCTGCGGATTTCGGGGTCTGCACCCAGATTGCCGATCAGCATTACCTTGTTGAGTGAACCGGCCATCGAATCTCTTTCCTCTTTGCGCGTTTGCAGAGGACTTATCGAATGGACCGGCAGTTCGCTACCACTGGCGGCTGCGCTTTTTCCACAAGCAGCAGAATATTACGCGCGCGCCAGCCTTTGAAATACCGCCCTAGAGGCCCAGCGCGACCGCGCTCCAATAGGTGAGTCCGGCAAAGATGTAGGCCAGTCCGAACAGGTAGGCCAACATGAAGGCGGGCCATTTCCACCCGTTCGTTTCCCGCCGGGCAACCGCGATGGTGGAGAGGCACTGCGGCGCGAACACGAACCACGCCAGGAAGGCCAGCGCGGTGGGCAAGGTCCATTCGGCGCGCAATTGCGGGATCAGGCCTTCGGCGGCGGCATCGTCATCCTCGGCATTCACGGCATAGGTCGTTGCCAGGGCAGACACGGCCACCTCGCGCGCGGCCATCGCCGGGATCAGCGCCAGGCTGATCTCGCGATTGAAGCCGATCGGCTCCATCACAACGTGCAGGCCATCGGCGATCTTGCCCGCGAAAGAGGCATCGACCTGGCTCTCGCCAATCTCGGCCTTGGGGAAACTCAGCAGCAGCCACAGCACGATGGTGGCCATGAAGATGATCGTGCCGGCGCGGCGCAGGAACACCCAGGCGCGCTGCCACAGGCCAATCGCCAGATCGCGCAAGGGCGGCCACTGGTAACGCGGCATTTCCATGATGAAACCCGATGCAGCGCCCTTTGTGGCGGTGCGCCGCAGCACCAGCGCCACCACCATCGCGCCCACGATTCCGGCGATATAGAGCGCGAACATCACCAGCCCCTGCAAGCCAATGCCAGGGCCAACGCTGGTGGCGGGAATGAACGCGGCGATGATCACCGCATAGACCGGCAGGCGCGCCGAACAGGTCATCATCGGGGCGATCAGGATGGTGGTCAGCCGGTCCTTTGGATCGGAGATGGAGCGTGTGGCCATGATGCCCGGAATGGCGCAGGCAAAGCTGGACAGAAGCGGAATGAAACTGCGCCCGGACAGGCCGACATAGGCCATCAGCCGGTCCATGATGAAGGCGGCGCGCGCCATATATCCCGATTGCTCCATCGCCAGGATGAAGGCGAACAGGATCACGATCTGCGGCAGGAACACCACCACCGATCCCACGCCGGTGAGGATACCCTCTGTCACCAGATCGCGGATGATGCCCTCTGGCAGAATGGCCCGCGCCAGATCGATCAGCGCGGAAATGCCTGCGTCCAGCGCATCGGCAAAGGGCGTGGCCCAGGCGAACACCGCCTGGAAGATCACGAACAGCAGGCCAAACAGGATCACCGGGCCCAGCCACGGATGCAGCAGCACCTTGTCCAGCTTGGCGTGGAGCTGGTGCACCGAACTTTCCGAAACGATGGCACCCTTGGCGATGTTGCGCGCGGCGAGGCGCCGTTCCGGCATGGTCAGCCGGGCCACCTGATGGCGCGCGGACATGTCCTGCGAACCGGCCGTCTCCAGCTGATCCAGCAGCACCCCCAGCCCGCGCTTGCGGACCGCCACTGTGGGCACCACCGGCACGCCCAGCGCATCGGACAGCGCCGCCGGATCGATCACCAGCCCGTCGCGTTCGGCCAGGTCGATCATGTTGAGGGCGATCACGGTGGGACGCCCCAGCCCGATCAGCTCCTGCGCGAACACCAGATGCTGTTCCAGATTGGCCGCATCGATCACCACCACCAGCACATCGGGCACGGCCTCGCCGGCAAAATTGCCTTCGACCACGCTGCGGGTAACTTCCTCGTCCGGGCTGGACGGATCGAGCGAATAGGAGCCGGGCAGGTCGATCAGTTCGACCACCTCGCCAGAAGGCAGGACCAGTCGGCCCGCCTTTCGCTCCACCGTCACGCCGGGATAATTGGCGATCTTCTGGCGTGCACCGGTCAGCGCGTTGAACAGCGCGCTCTTGCCAGAATTGGGGTTGCCGACCAGCGCGGCCGTGCGCAGCGTACTCATATCTCGCGCACCGTCATCGCCTTGGCATGAACGCGGCGCAGGGCCACCGTCATGCGCCCGATCATCAGCGCGATCGGATCACGCCCTGCAAAAATCCCGCGATGCGAAATGGCCACGCGGGCACCCTGATCAATGCCAAGCGCGCGCAGGCGCTTGCCCTCTTCCGGGGCGAGCGCATCCCAGTCCACATGGACGATTTCCGCGCGGACAAGCGGCGGCAGTGAATCGAGTGTCATAATGGTCCGGCGCGGTGCCAGAGAGTCGCGCTAATTGCAACTGGTTCTCAATATAGTCTGAAGCGAAACAGACAAGCACGCGCGGATGGGCATGCGCAAATCAGCTGGATGGATACCGCAGCCGTCCAAGGAAGCGCGCCACATCGAAGTGCTCGCGGTCGCCAAAGGCTTTTGCCTTGGCTTTTTCGAACTTCATCACCCCGTCGATCCGGCGGTCCAGGAACGCGCGGCTGTCGGCCTTGTCCTCGCTCTCGTCATTGACGTAGATCGCCAGCGTCGCGGCATAGATCGAGGCCAGGATCACGCGTTTGGTATAGTGATTATAATCGGTGGAGGTATCGCCCGCCAGCCGCCACATCTTGTCTGCGCTGGACCAGCCCATGCGCATGGTGCGCAGGGCATTTTGCGGCATGGCCTGGATCGCCAGAGCGCGGCTCAGCGCCTCTTCAAGGCCCTTCACCTGCTCCAGCCGGAACCATACCAGCGTGCGAATACGCTCACGGATCTTCATCGTGTCGAGCGCGCCGCCGCCAAATGTGGCCATCATCGCGGCGTCCACGCTTTCCACCCAGGCGGCGATCATGTCCATCGGTCCACCGGGAAAGGCCAGCCGGGCAACCGCCGGATCGACCCCGGCCATTGACGCGGCGGCAAGCAGGGCTTCATCGCCCCAGCCATCGAACACGGCGCCCTTTGCCACCTGCGGGGCCAGCCCCAGACGGATTTCATCGAGCGTGGCGTCAGCGGCGATCGTCATCAGCGCGGCCCGTATGATGTGCCGGTCGTCTCACGCTCTGCAGGCGGGCGGGCATAACGGTTGAGCGTATCGTTGGTGATGTCATTCTCGCCCCGCAGCCGCGCATAATCGCGCGCCGAGCGGCCCGAATTGTCATACCGGTCAGGATCGGCACCGGCCTGCAGCAGAATGCGCATCAGTTCGGTATTGCGCGAATGCACGGCAGTCATCAGCGGCGTCTCGCCCGAGTTGTTGGTCACGTCCACCCGTGCACCATTGGCCACCAGCGCCTGCACGCCTTCCAGATGGCCCAGCTGCACCGCCAGCATCAGCGGGGTGACGCCGTTGTTGTCGCGAATATTCACGTTCGCGCCCTGCTGGTAGAGGAAGTTGATCCAGGTCACGTCGCGGCGCGCCACTACGATATGCAGGGCGGAGCGACCGGTCGAGACATCGCGCGCATTGACCACGGTGGAACCGGGCACGTCGAGCAGTTCGGTCACCTTGGTGCTGTCCTTCTCCTCAACCGCCTGGAGGAACTCATATCCATCGGAATAGAGCTGCGCCGCGGCAGGAACGGAAAGGCCCAGGCTGCCCATTACAGACAGCATGACGACAATTTTTCGAAGAGCGACCATGGTCACCCGTTCTCCTCAATCAAGATTCCTGCGGACATCCCGCATAATGTGCCGGATTCGTCCTTGCTGGGGTTGCGTTAGCAGAGCATGAACCCAATTGTCATGCCCATGCCCATATTAGCGCGCCCTGTCACTTTGCCGATCAAGCTTGCGGTGGCTTTTGCCCTGCTCGCGCCGCTGGCCGCGTGCAGTCAGCAGCCCGCCCCGCCCCCGCCGCTGGAAGGCGCCGCCATCGGCGGTCCGTTCGAACTGGTGGACACTGCGGGCAAAACCGTGCGGTGGAGCGATTTCGACGGCAAGTACCGGATGGTCTATTTCGGCTATGCATGGTGCCCGGACGTGTGCCCGTTCGATCTCAACCGCATGATGCTGGGCTATCGCCAGTGGTCGCAGGCCCATCCGGATCTGGCCGCGCAGGTGCAGCCGATCTTCATCACCATCGATCCCGAACGCGATACGCCGGAAAAAGTGGGTGAATATGTCGCCAATTTCGGGGACAATCTGATCGGTCTGACCGGCACGCCCGAAGCCATTGAAGAGGCGGCGCGCAATTTCTCCGTCTATTACCAGCGCGGGCCGGATGACGAGAACGTCGGCTATCTGATGGATCACAGCCGCGCAGGCTATCTGATGGGGCGCGAGGGGCAGCCGATTGCCCTGCTGCCGGTTGAAAGCTCGGCAGAGGAAGTCGCCGCGGAACTGGGCAAATGGGTGAGCTGAGGGACCGCTTCTGGGAGCTGGACCTGGACACGCTCAACCGCGCCGAGTGGGAGGCCTTGTGCGATGGCTGCGGGCGCTGCTGCCTGCACAAGCTGGAGGACGAGGACACCGGCGAAATTGCCGAGACCAATGTCGCCTGCAAGCTGCTGGACACCAATACCGCGCGCTGCAGCGATTATCGTCACCGCAAGGCCTTTGTGCCCGATTGCCTGCGGCTGACCCCGGCGCTGGTCAAGAAAGTGCCGTGGCTGCCCAAGACCTGCGCCTATATATTGCGCGCACGGGGCAAGCCGCTGCCGCACTGGCATTACCTGCTGACCGGCAGCCATGAGGCGATGGTGGAAGCTGGCGCCAGCGTGGCTGGCCGCGTGATCAGCGAGGTCGATGCCGGTCCGCTGGAACATCACCTGACCGACTGGGGCCGCAAATGAGAGGCCGGAATTGATGGGGACGCGGGCGTGATCGACTGGCTGCGCGAGGATCACCGCAATCCCAGCGTCGCGCTGGCCGACCGCACATTGCCCATCGCCATTCGCCGTCATGCGCGCGCCACAAGGCTGACCATGCGGATTGCGCCTGATGGCAGCGAATTGCGCATCACTCTGCCGCGCTGGGGCCGAACGCGAGACGCCCTGGTGTTCGCCCGCGCCCGCACCGACTGGATCGAGGCGCAGCTGGCCCGCCTGCCACAGAGAATAGAGATTGCTCCGGGCGTGACCCTGCCCTTCCGCGGTACGCACCTGCTGATCGACTGGCGCGAGAAGGAGCCGCGCAGGCCGCAGCTGGCCGAAGCCAGCCTGGTGCTGGGCGGGCCGCAGGACACGTTGCAGCCGCGCATCCGCCGCTGGATGGAGGCCGAAGCGCTGCGCCATCTGGCCGATGACCTGGCGTTCTATTGCGGGCGCGGCGGCCACCGGGACCTGCCGCAACTGCGCCTGTCGCGCGCGCAGCGGCGCTGGGGCAGCTGTTCGGGCCAGAAGGATGACGGCCGCTGCATCCGCATCAACTGGCGGCTGATCATGGCGCCCGACCATGTGCGCCGGTCGGTGGTGGCGCATGAGGTGGCTCACCTGACCCATTTCGACCATTCGCCATCGTTCCACGCCTTGCTGGGCGATCTGTACGATGGCGACCTTGCCCATGCCGACCGCTGGCTGAAGCACGAAGGCCGCAGCCTTTACGCCGCCTTCGGCTGAGCGCCCGAAACATCAGCGGCGGCATTGGCCGGAGCAATAGCCGGAGCATCAGCAACACTGGCGCAATCGCCATCTGCATCCTATCTTGCCGCGCATGAAACAATTCCTGCGCCGAATCTCTCCCAAACGGGCGGTGGTCGACCTTGCCGAACAGTGGCGCCAGCCGACCCCGCATCGCTGGCCGATCCTGGGCGTGGCGATTGCCGGGACGTTCGCCATGTTCATGCTGTTCATTCCTGACAGCCAGCGGATCGAACCGCGTCGCCCCGATGTGATCTTCATCAGCACCTGGGAAGATGGCCGCTCCGAAGCGGAGATCATCGCTTCCAACTGTGCCAACCAGCAGCTGAAGGATGAGCTGCAGGCCAAGCTGGACCAGCGCGCCGAGATTGGCCGCGACATGTATCGCGCCCTGGGCCGCGCCACCTTTATCGATGTGGACGCGATGGAAGCTGAAATAGCAGCCGAGCGCGCCGCCGAGGAAGCCGCCGCCGGGCCGCGCCCCAGCGATTCCGATGTTGGCCTGTCGGTGGAAGAATATTGCGCGCGGGCGGCAGGCTGACTTGCCGCCGACTGACGATGATCCGCGCTGGCTGGATGCCGCCGCCAGCCTGGCGATAAGGGCGCGTCCGCTCAGCACTCCCAACCCCTGCGTGGCGGCAATCATCGTCAATCGGGGCCGCGTTATCGCTCGCGGCTGGACCGGCGCAGGTGGCCGCCCCCATGCAGAGGCCATCGCCTTGCAGCAGGCGGGTAGCGCCGCACACGGCGGCACCATGCATGTGACGCTGGAGCCGTGCGCCCATCTCTCCGCGCGTGGCCCGGCCTGTGCCGATCTGCTGGCGGCATCGGGGCTGGCGAAGGTGGTCATCGGCTGCGGCGATCCCGATTCGCGCACCAATGGCCAGGGCATTGCCCGCCTGCGCGGCGCCGGGATCGCGGTGGAACTGGCCGATCACGCACCCAGCCGGACAAGTCTCGCCGGGTTCCTCACCCGCCAGACCAGGGGCCGACCGCATATCACGCTGAAGCTGGCGGTATCGCGCGATGGCTTCATCGGCCCGCTTTCGGGGGAGCCGGTGATGCTGACAGGCGCGGTGGCGCGCGCGCATGTGCACCGCCAGCGCGCTCTGGCAGAGGCAATACTGGTGGGCGGCGCGACGCTGCGAAACGATGCCCCGCGCCTCGACGTGCGCCTGCCGGGGCTTGAGGCGCGCAGCCCGCGCCGCATGGTGCTCACACGAGGGCCTGCGCCCGCCGGATGGGAGCAGTTGCCCTCCCCGCAGGCGGTGCATGACCTGCACGCCATGCAATTTCTCTATGTCGAAGGCGGCGCGGCCACGGCGCAGGCCTTCCTTGCCGCCGGTCTGGTCGACCAGCTGATTATCTACCGCGCGCCGGTGACGCTGGGCGCGGGCATTCCCGCCTATGGCGCGCTTGGTCCCGCAGTGGATGGCGCGCCGCCCGCCGGATTTGTGCGCGTTGACCAGCGGCGTTTAGGCAGCGATATGCTGTTCACCTACCAACCAGCCACCACAGGGGATTCTTGATGTTCACCGGCATCGTTACCGCCATCGGCACGATCCAGAGCATTGAGCAGCGCGGCGATATGCGCGTGCAGATCACCTGCCCGCTCGACCCTGCAAAAATCGCCATTGGTGCCTCCATCGCCTGTTCGGGCGTGTGCCTGACCGTGGTGAAACGCGGCGGCGAGAAGGGTGCAGCCCATGAGAACAAGGCGTGGTTTGCGGTGGATGTGTCGGCAGAAACAGTATCCCGCACCGCCAGGGGCATGTGGACCGAAGGTCGCAATATCAATCTGGAACCATCGCTGCGGCTGGGAGACGAGATGGGCGGCCACATCGTCACCGGCCATGTCGACGGCGTGGGCAGAGTGCATGACTGGCGGCCCGAAGGCGATTCCATGCGCGCCACCATCGCCGCGCCGGGCGATCTTGCGCCGTTCATCGCCGCCAAGGGATCGATCACCGTCGATGGCGTGTCGCTCACCGTCAATTCGGTCAACGACCGCCCCGACGGATCGGTCCATTTCGGCCTCAACATCATCCCCCACACCGCCGAAGTCACCACGCTGGGCGAACTGCGCCAGGGCGGCGAAGTGAACCTGGAGATCGATACGGTCGCGCGCTATTTGCAAAGGATGGCCAGCCTGCGGGGGTAATTCCCCCTTTCGTCATGCTGAACTCGTTTCAGCATCCATCCGGCCTCTCTGTCCGCTGTTCAAGGTTGAGAAATGGATCCTGAAACGAGTTCAGGATGACGACGAGGCTGACGACCCTGCCGCAGACCTTCGCCCTTTCCTACACGCTCCATCCCGGCCTAGCCCCGGAGCGGCTCTTTCCCACTGTCTGCACCCCCACATCCCACGCGCCACTCCGCGCCTGCTGTAGGAAATTTTCGCAAAGCGACGCGAACAAGGATTTTATTTTTTCCTACAGCTGTTTTCGCGCCGAAAACCCCCGCAAACCCGCTTCCACGGCGGGATTGCGCAGGGTCACGCCATCTCCAACAGGTGTAACTTGTGTAAACCCCGGCAGGACAGGATCAGGGCCGGATCAGCCTTGGGAGAGCGGTCCGCTGGCGAAGTCCGCGCGGCGAATCTCGTAGATCACATGGACGAGCTGCCGGCCTTCATGTTCGATCACTTCGACCTCATCGGTCAGCCGTCCGCCGATCTTCTCCACCGCCCGGCGTGATCGCAGATTGGTGTCTCCAACCCGAAAGACAACGCGCTCCACAAAGCCAAGCGCATGGGCCAGCATCAGCCGCTTCATTTCGGTGTTCAGACCGCTGCCCCACCTGTTGCGCGCGAGAAAGGTCCAGCCGATCTCTACCTCACCGCCATTGGCGGGCAGGTATCCCTGAAAGCGGGACGAAGAAACGACCGCGCCCGTCTCACGCTCAATGCCCACAAGCGCGCCGCCTTGGGCCAGCGCATCGGCAAAAAAGGCGCGGAAGACCGGCTCCTGCCAGCGATCGTGCATCGGGTGCAGCGCCCACAGCTCAGCGTCACTGGCGATGGCGAACAGCGCATCCCAGTCGTCTTCGCGCAGCGGCCGCATTTCCAGCCGCTCCCCGATGAGGATCGGCTGGCGATCCAATGTCAGGTACTCACTGCCGCCAGCGCGCTCACGAACTTGTCGATGTTGTCCATCGTCAGGCCCGCCACGTTGATGCGGCCGGAACCGGCCATGTACACGCCGTGATCGTCGCGCAGTGCCTGGATCTGCTCCTTGTTCAGCGGCAGCATGGCGAACATGCCCTGCTGCGTGCCCAGCGGGGCCAGGTTCACCGCGCCGGCATTGCTGGAAGCGGCCAGCTTCTGGCGCACCTGCAGGATGCGCGCACGCATGGAATCCAGTTCGGCCACCCATTGCGCGGTCATGCCCGCATCGGTCAGCACGATGCGCACCGCAGCCGCGCCGTGATCGGGCGGCATGGACCAGTTGGCGCGGGCCAGCGCATGGCCGTTGGACATCACGCGCGTGGTCTCTTCCGCGCTGCCGGTATAGGCGTAAAGCGCGCCCACACGGTCACGATAGAGGCCGAAGTTCTTGTCACAGCTGTATGCCACCAGCGCCTCCGGCACGGCGGAAAGCACCTTGCGCATGCCATAGGCATCCTCTTCCATGCCAAGGCCAAGGCCCTGATAGGCAAGATCGATGATCGGCAGCACGCCGGTTTCGGCCAGAATTTCGGCAATCTCGTCCCACTGATCGTTGGTGTAGTCGATCCCGGTGGGATTGTGGCAGCAGCCGTGCAGCAGCACCGCATCGCCCTTGCTCGCACCGCGCAGGACATTGCGCAGTTCAAACATGTTGGCACTGCCATCCGCCGCGGCATGATCGAAGGCGACCAGATTGACGCCGATATCGGCAAATATCTGCGCATGGTTGGGCCAGCTCGGCGTGCCCATCAAAATGTTCTCGACGCCCGCGCGCTTGGCCAGCGAAATGGCGAGGCGAACCGCGCCCGTGCCGCCCGGCGTCTGCATGCCTTCGATGCGGCCACCCTGCGCAGGATCATCGCCGCCAAAGATATGCGGCATCAGCGCATGGACAAAGCCCATGTCGCCCTCTGGCCCAAGGTAGGCTTTGGTGGGCTGCTCTGCCACCAGCTTTGCCTCTGCCGCCTTGATGCAGCCGAATACCGGCGTGCCGCCATCGGCGGTGCGATAGACGCCCACGCCAAGGTCAATCTTGTCGGCGCGGGTGTCCGCTTCATAGAGTTTGATCAGCGCAAGCAGCGCGTCGGGCGGTTGTTGTTCGAGTCTGTCCAGCATGATGGCGCGGTCAATGCCGCCGCAGCAACTCTATCGCAAGGTGGAAATCACGCTTTGTCCGGCATTTTTACGCCAGCGTCAGAAAGGCAACCAGCGCTGCTTGTGCGA
Source organism: Alteraurantiacibacter aestuarii (assembly GCF_009827405.1). Classification (GTDB taxonomy): domain Bacteria; phylum Pseudomonadota; class Alphaproteobacteria; order Sphingomonadales; family Sphingomonadaceae; genus Alteraurantiacibacter; species Alteraurantiacibacter aestuarii. The sequence continues at coordinate 336,580 of NZ_WTYY01000001.1, read as the reverse complement.
AAAGCGCATGTAGCCGGCATTCACGCCCAGCCGCAGACCCGCACCCACGCGGATCGGGATCAGCACGATATTGCCCTTGCGCAGGTAGCTGGCAGTGAAACCGCCCACCAGATAGGCCTGCCCCTCGCCAGACGGGAAGCGCTCGTAAAGCTCCTCCGAATTGTCGAGATTATACACCAGCACGAAAGTGTTGCCGGCATTGGCCCCGGCATCGAAGCCGATCGACGGGCCGGTCCAGTAAACCGGGCGGTTGCCTTCTATCGCGTGGAACAATGTGCCCGAACCGTAACGCACGCCCAGCACAAATGCGCCGCCGCCCTCGCGGCCGACGATATAGCCATTGGGCTCACCCTGTTCGTCCAGCAGATCCTGGATCAGGCGCGCCAGCCCTTCGGCACCGCGGCCAAACAGGCCCTCTGCGGCACCGATCAGATCATCGCTGCCATAGGTGCTGGATGGCTGTTGCTGCACGGCCTGCGCGGCGTTGACGGGCGAGGCACCTTGCGCAGGGGCGGGATAGGTTTCGGGCGGAAGGTCCAGCGTGGCATCGGCATAGCGGTCAGAGATCGGGGTGGCCGGGCTTGGGGTGGTCTGGCTGTAACGCGCCGCCGGGGCTTGCGTATCATATGCGGGCCCTGCAGACGGCTGCACAAGATCGGCATCGATTGCCATATCGGGATCGACGGTTTCGATGGATTGCGCGGCAACCGGCGCAGCGGCAAGACCTGCCAGCACGGCAAGCGCTATCCCCAGCGCGCCGGTTCGGCAATTTTCAGCAATTCGGATCAACATGGTCATCCCCCTCTGTGGCAAGCGGACCTTTTCAATGTGCCAAGAGAATCCTTTGCGGGTGAAGCGGCAATGAACGCGCGCCGACCCGAGTCTCTTTTGCGATGAACCGAATCAATTCCCCGGCAAGCAGCCAAATTGCAGCCAAGTGCAGGCTATGCTTGCGGCCCGCAGAACCCCCGGTTATAGCGCGCCCGCATCGCCGCTGCGATCTGGAGACGTGGGTGAGTGGCTGAAACCAGTTCCCTGCTAAGGAACCATACCCATACCGGGTATCGAGGGTTCGAATCCCTCCGTCTCCGCCATAGCCCTGCAATTGCGATTGCCAGGGCAGCAGCGGGCTAGCTGCCGCAGACGGCGGGCAGCCGGGGCAGGTCCCCACGCGCGAGTTTCGGGGGGAATATCGTTTGACCGTCATGCACAAAGCGTTGTCGACTGCCGAACGATATGGACCCGCCCTGGTCGTTTGCAGCTGCCTGGTCATGGCGCTTTTCTCGGCATTTCAAGGTCCGCTGCTGTTCGAGGATGCCTCGGTCTTCCTGCACCGCGTGAACTATACCGATTTGCCGGTGCTGCATTATTACGTCGGCTATATTCCGGCGAGCATAGAGCTTTTCAGCGAGGCGGCAGGGATCTTCCCGCTGCCGGTGCAGGCGCTGCTATACCCTGCCTTTTCGGTCGCGCTGTTCATTCTTCTGCTGGCCTATCTCAGGCGGCTTTGCGGCAATCCCCATGCGGCGCTGCTAGTGGCGGCCTATGTCTTCCTGCTCGACCGCACCTATCTGACGCTCATCGCTTTCTCGCAATGGACCGCCGTGGTCGCCCTGATCGTGCTTGGCGCCATACTGTGTATCGAGCGGCGATCCGCCACCATCACCGAACTGATTGTGGTGGCGTTCCTGGCGGCGTTTTCTCCGCTGACGATCTGCGCGGTGCCGATCTTTGCGCTCTATATCTGGCAACAGCCGCGCAAGGCCGCACCCTATGTCGCCTTTGCCATCGTGCTGGTTCTGGCGATCGTGCTGCGCGATCCGCTGAACGATCGCGGAGACATTGCGCAGATCGTGACCAATCTGGCGCTCAATGTCGCGGGGCTGTTCACTGCTGCCGATCCGGTGGTGGATTTCAGCGGCGGATCGCTGCCCCTGTCCCCGAACAAGCTCATCTGGATGGCGTCACTGGTTGTGTCCATCGGCGGCTTTTTCTGGGCCGCATTGCACCGCCGCGATCCGGTCTTGTCGGCCTTCGCAGTCTGTCTGGTGGGCATCAATGTCCTGTCCTTTGCCAGCGTGCGCCATCACGACTTTCCGCTTGAGCCGCGCTATTATTTTTCGACCGTGGTGTGCGCCATCGTCTATCTGACGATCCGGCCCGGAACGCGCTGGGCACAGGCATTGCGCTGGATTGCGCCGGGTGTTTTTGCCCTCGGCCTGCTCGGCGGCGCAGCACGAATGGCGGATTGCCAGGATTGCACGAGCATGGCGGAGATCCTGGCATTTGACGGAACAGGCGATCCGGTGGTGATCGACAGGCTCAGCGGCGACTGGACTCTGGCCATCGGCAATTACCAGCTCGACAGCGCGCAATGCACCGAAGCTCCGCCGCCAGAGGGCGGGTATGGCTTTCGCGTCCACTGCAACCGGAATTCGTGGATTTACATCGAATCTGCACAGGATGCCGGTAACTGACATTGGCCCGGTTACTGACAGGAGCTGGTAATTGTGCTCAAGCTGCGCAGCGCAATGCCCGATGATGGGTCAGGTCTTGATGACAGAGCGGTTCTTGATGACAGGCCAGTTCTTGATGACAGGAAAGTGCGAGATTCGATGACTGCCACAACCCTGAGACCGGTGTGACTGGCGAGCTTCTGAGCTGGGGCCGCGCGCACCGCTTCCAGCAGGACAGATACGTCCTTTCTCCCGAACTGCTCGCGCGTGAGGGACTGGCGCGGGTGGTGGACGCGCAGCGCAGTGTCATCCCCTTCGGCCTTGGCCGCTCCTATGGCGATGTGGCCCTGAACGAGGGCGGCACGGTGCTGCAGACGCCCCGGCTCGATGCGCTGATCCACGCAGACTGGAACACCGGCATCGTGCGCGCCGAGGCCGGACTGAGCCTTGCGATGTTGCACAAGGTGAGCGTGCAGCGGGGCTATTTCGTCGCGGTGACACCGGGCACCAAGTTCGTTACTTTGGGCGGCGCGGTGGCCAATGACGTGCATGGCAAGAACCATCATCAGGCAGGCAGCTTCGGCGCGCATGTCCGGGCGCTGGGCCTGCTGCGATCCGATGGTACGCGGCTGACCTGCTCGCGCGAGCAGAACGGTGAAATGTTCGCGCTGACCATTGGCGGACTGGGCCTGACCGGCCTGATCGAATGGGTCGAACTGCAGCTCAAGCCGATTGGTTCTGCCTTCCTGACTGTCGAGAACATGGCCTGCACCAGTCTCGACGAGTTCTTCACACTCAGCCACGACAGTGCCGACTGGCCCTATACCGTCATGTGGGTCGATTGTTTCGCAAAGGGCAAGGCAGTGGGGCGCGGCATATTCTCGCGCGGGCGGGTGCTCGACGATGGAGCGCTGGAACCGCATGGCGACAAGGGCCTGTCGATGCCGATGACCATGCCGGCATTCGTCCTCAACAAGGCCTCCATCACGGCGTTCAACCGGCTGTACCGGATGCGCCCCGGCGCGCGCTTTGCAGGTCGCCAGCATTACGATCCGTTCTTCTATCCGCTCGATGCGATCGATGGATGGAACAAGCTCTACGGACCCTCCGGCTTCTACCAGCACCAATGCCTGATCCCGCCCGATGAAGCCCGCAAGGGCATTCGCGAAATGCTCGAAATCGTCGAGCAGGCGGGGCAGGGATCGTTCCTTGCCGTGCTCAAGGTTCACGGCCCGGAGACGTCTCCGGGGGTCATGTCATTCTGCCGCGAAGGCGTCTCGCTGGCGCTCGATTTCGCCAATAAGGGAGAGCGCACCTTGCGCCTGCTGGACCAGCTTGACCAGTGCGTGGCACGCCACGGCGGGCGCATCTATCCGGCCAAGGACGGACGCATGGCCGCCGCATTCTATCAGCAATCCTATCCACGCTGGCGTGAGCTGGAGGAGGCGCGCGATCCGGCGTTCTCGTCTTCGTTCTGGCGCCGGGTAACGCAAGAACAAGGGGCCAATTCGTGACCGAACAGACCATTCCGCGCGTCGCCATCATCGGTGCCACTTCCGCCGTGGCCCACGCCTATTGCCGCCGCCTGCTGCAATCTGGCCCGGTCTCTCTGGTGCTGGCCGGGCGCGACAGACCGGCGCTTGAGCGGATCGCCGCCGATGTGACCGCGCGCGGCGCCGTGGATGTGCAGATCGTGGCGGGCGAAATCGGCGATCCGGCGCAGGTGCCGCAATTGCTGGAACAGGTGCGCGGCCAGGGTCCGGTCTCGCTGGCGCTGATCGCTTACGGGGTTCTGGGTGACCAGAAGGCGCAGCAATCATCGGCGCAGGAACTGGTCCGCCTGTTCAACGTCAACCTTGTCTCGGCAGCGCTGTGGGCCGAAGGATTTGCCGCCGGTTTCGAGCAGGCCGGATCGGGCCGGCTGGTGATCATGGGATCGGTTGCAGGCGATCGGGGGCGTCAGTCCAATTACCTCTACGGTGCCAGCAAGGCGGCACTTGAACGCATCGCGCAAGGCATGTCTCACCGTTTCGCCGGCAATCCCGAAATCAGCGTGACGCTGGTCAAGCCGGGCTTCATCGATACGCCGATGACCGACCATATCGAAGGCAAGGGCGGCCCGATGTGGGCCACGCCGGACAAGATCGCGACCCTTGCAGACAAGGCCGCGACCGCGCGCCGCAACAGCCTTTACGCGCCCTTCTTCTGGCGCTGGATCATGCTGATTGTGCGGTCCCTGCCCGTGCCGATCTTCCACAAGACCAAGCTCTGACCCGCCCCGGCCAGATGCACTAACCCTCTGGTCAGGTGCACACGGGAAGGTTGGCGGCCTGTGATCCGGCCCAGGCGAAGAACAATGGCCGGACCCACCCGGCCAGCACGATGCCTGCATAAAACTGCCTGCGCCCGATCCCGAAATAGCTCGCCCCCAGCGAGGCGACGGCGCTTGGGATCACCGGAGCCACGCGCATCACTATGCAGAAGACCAGCCCGTACTGGCGCGCCAGCCGGGCGAAGCGGGAGAGCCTGCGCCACGGTGCCAGCGCCTGCTCCAGCTGTGCCGGGTCCGAGCCGTGCGATGCTTCGAACAGGATTATACTGGCCAGCACAAGGCCGGCAAACTGGACCAGGCCAGCTTCCACGCCAAAGAAGTAACCGGCCAGCAGGACCACCGTGGTGCCCAGCGGAATAACGGTGAGGAACAACAGGCTGCAAAAGACAAACAGGCCGATCATGAACGGCCAGTAATTGTCCTGCATCAGCGCGATGAATTGCAGGAAGCGCTCGCACGCGGGCGCGGAGTCCAGTGCCATCCAGAGCAGCGCAAGGATGACAGAGACAGCCAGCACCGCCAGACCTATCCACGCAGGCCGCGGCGCCAGGGCGACGGCGAGGAGCCGCACAATGCCGGTGTCACTCCTGCCAGTCACAGCGCCTGTATCCCCTCAGTCAGGCTTGCGGCCAGTAATCAGGAACTGCTTGCCCAGGAATTTCCAGGCGAAAGGCAGTTTGAGATAGGCGGCAATCAGCAATGATGTCTGCGGCAGGGCAGAGCGCGTCGAATAGGGGAGGAACCGGGGAATGATCTCCGCCACCTCGAAGCCGGACTGGATCAGCCCTTCTTCAAGCGAGAGATGCGACAACGGCAGGTAGTGATCGTAGAAATCCCAGTAATCCTGGCCGACATATTTGATATTTGGTCCCAGCACCACGAACCTGCCGCCTGGCTTGAGTACCTTCAGGACCTCGGCAAAAACAAGGTCCAGATCGGGCTTGGTCAGGAGATGTTCGAGGAAGTTGGAGGTGAACACCACATCGACCGAATTTTCCCCCACTGCGCTGCTGAACTGCGTCGCCGAAAGATTGTGAAATTCCACATGTTCGGGAAGCATGGCCCGCGCATCGGGGTTGAGATCGACCGCGATCTGGCGGCTGGCAGAAATGTTCTGCGAAAACTCGCCATATCCGCTGGCGAGGTCCAGCACGACCTTGTCGTGGCCAATCTTGTCCTGCAGGTAATAGTCGCAAATGGTTTTCCAGATGGCGATCTTGCCGACGCGGTCGGCTTCCTTGAAACGAAACTGATAAAGCTTGCTGAGTTCAGACATTACGCGCCCTTGAAAGTGAAAAACTTGTGCATCAGAAAGCTGATCGGCACCGGCGAAGCGACGGCAATCGCATGGGCAATCTCGCGCGGGAAAAAGGTCATGCCGATGCGCGGGAAAAGCGTTTCCGACAGGGCCCAGGAAATTGTGATCACCACCGGCATCATGCACAGGTTGAAACCCACGAAATAGATGACCTGCTGATGCCGCCTGGTAGATGACCGGGCGAAAACATAGCGTTCATTGAGCACGAAAGCGGTCGCAATGCCGATGGCATAGGCGAGGAACAGCGCGGCGATATATCCGGTGATCGGCGTCAGGGCGATGCGCGAGAGCCAGTTCGCCAGCGCCGAGGTCCCGCCCGCCATCAGGAAGCGGGCGAACTGGCCGGAAAGGAACAGGCCGATCCATTCCGACAACGAGCGGCGCGAGGCAGGCGCATCTCCGGCTCGGACCGGACCGTCTGGCTCCCGCTCAACCATTGCCAAGCCGCTTCATCGCCGTTTCGGCCAGCCGTGCACCCAGGCCGACACTTTCGGAAATGCCGCGGTCTTCCGGGTAGTAGTAGGATGTGTCGGCAATCTGCACTCCGGGCAGGCTGGTTTCGACAGGCGGCAGCTTGTCGAGGAAATTGGGGGTACAGATCGGCTGCGAATATTTCAGGCGACTGGCATTGCGGTCGATCACGTCACCCTCGCCAATCTGCGGATTGACCGCCTTGATGGCAGCGAATGCGTCATCCAGCAACGCCTCGTCGCTATAGTCCCAGCGCTCATTGTCATGCGGCATGTAATAGGGGGCATAAATGATCGTGTCGCCGCCGAAATCGCGCAGGGCGCTGAACTCGATCAGACCGGGAATGGGATGCGCCTTGTCCATGATGTTGACCCAGAAATGCCCGGTGACCGGCTTTTTCAGGCGGTAGACCAGGCATATCACGCCAATATTCTCGATCGCCGCCAGCTTTGCATGCTCATCGGGCGACAGGCCGGGAAAGATCCTGTCAGCCACTGGCGTGGGCACGGTCGAGATCACTTCCCGCGCCAGCAGCACTTCGCCATTACCCAGTTCCACGCGCTTGAGGTCATTCTCTGCCACCGTCACTGCGGCCACGGGCGCGCTGCAGCGCACTTCGCTGCCAGCCTGCGTGATGCCGGCGACCAGCGCATCGACCAGTGTCTGCGTCCCGCCCTCCAGATGGCCCAGCCGCTCCTCCATCAGGCTCTTGCGGGATCGGCCGATCCGGCTGATGCGGGTGCCGATCCAGGTGGCGCTGATGACGTCCGTATACTGGAAGAATTTCTGGTGCAGCAGGCGGTGCCACATCTTGTCATAGCCGGATTGCCCTAGCCATTCCTTCAGCCATTCGGGCGCGGTCATGTGTTCTGCCCCGTCCCAGTTGGGCCGTTTGGTGCACCACCATGCCAGCAGGCCATAGCGCAGCTTTTCTATCGGCCCGAGGTGCGGATATTTGAGCAGCGCCAGCGGATTGCCCCAGTCGTGCACTTTTCCGTGATCGAAATAGCCCATCGTGGTGCGCTTCCACACCAGAGTGTCCGCCAGGCCCAGCTCCTCCAGCAGCGCGAAAGTGTCATGATCGCTCTGGCAGATGAAGTGGTAGTAGCGCTCGAGCGAAATTCCGCCGAAGTCGAAATGCGCCGCCATCCCGCCCGCAACCGGCCCCGCTTCAAGCACCAAGCAGCCAATGCCGTTGTTCGCCGCGCGCCATGCAGCCGCCAGCCCCATCGCACCCGCGCCGATCACGACAAGGTCGTGGATGTCATCCGTGGCGGGGGTCATGGCTCAGAATTCCAGCAGCGTCTTGGAGTGGGCGGGATGGGTGAAAGTCTCGCGCACGGCATCGCGGAATCCGGTCGGCTGAATGTCGAACATGCCCGGCCAGTCCACGACCGGGAATTCCTCCGGGATCACCAGCGCTTCCAGCTGGCGGGTGGTGAAGGGAGGGTTGCGGCTTACCAATTCCGCCGCCCATAGCGAAAGCCAGAATGCCCAATAGGGAATATGCACGATCCGCGCCCGGGCGCCCGTCTCCTGCTTGATGGTGCGGATCAGGTCGACATAGGCGATCTTCTCATGGCCGGAGATATCGAGCACGGCCCCTGCGGGACGCTGCTGGATGCAGCCCATGATGACGCGGCAGAAATCCCCGGCATATAATGGCTGGCGGATGTAGCGGCCGTGCGATGGGATGGGAAATACCGGCACCTTGTCCATCAGCCGCCGCAGCCAGCCCAGATGCTTGCGGTCAAACCAGCCGAACATCAGCGTGGGTCGCAGCACGCACAGCGGCAGTCCGCTGGCCAGGACCATATCCTCCTGCGCGGACTTTGACCTGGTGTAGAAATCGTCCGCCTCGCTGTTCACCACCGATGACGAGATATGGACGATGAATGGCGGGTTTTCGCGGTCGATTGCGTCGAGGATATTGCGCGTTGCGGTGATGTTGTTGCGCTCAAAATCGGTCCAGTCCAGTCCGCCGATCTGCGCCTGATTGAGCACCAGCGTATGTGCCAGGGCAACCTCGCGCTGCCAGTCGCCCGGCTCGGCCAGATCGGCCTCTATCACCCGCACCCACGGCTGCCGCTCGCGCAGAATATTCGTGTTGTGCGGATGCTTGTCGATGCCGACGATGTTGGAATATCCCGCCTCGTGCAGGCGCAGGCACAGGTTCTGCCCCACCAGTCCGGCGGCGCCGGTAACAAGGATCGGGGCATTCTTGTCGGTCACTGGAATCTCCTGGCAGCCAAGGGGCCCGGTGCGACAGGCGCACTTGCCGCTGCCTGCGAACTCGCCGCCGCTTGGCATGGTTGCGCGCGCAATTCTACCCGTAATTCATCTATTTGAGGGCAATGGGCGGGGAGCCGGCCCCTGCCATGCCGGCACCTTCCCATGCCATGCCTATGGCGTTTCGGAGCATCAGGGGCGGCGGCATACAGGCGGCGATCCTTGCCAGCTTCAAGGCGGGGATCGCCAACCAAGGGAGTAGTCCAATGAAGAAGGCAATTGCCTTTACGGCCGGTATTGCGCTGGCCGCCTCGTGCAACATCGCCATGCCTGTTTCGGTCCATGCCGCAGGCAATGACGATGTGGCTTTGTGCAGGGTTCTGGTTGATTCAGAACTCTACTCCAGCCTTGGGGAATGCATGAGCATTGTCCGCACAGCGCCACCTGTGGTGTGCAAGAGTCTGAAGGAAGCAGGTTACCTGACTTTGTTCGGATGGCGAAACCTTGGAGACTGCGTTTCCGATCTTCGCAGCCTTAATTGATCCGTCTTGTCTTTTAGTCGACCCCTGTTCCAACTGGCCCGGAAACCCCATTCCGGGCCATTTTTTTGCGCCTGAGCAAAGGCGATCAGCCCATTTTCAACTGGCCCTGACGCACGGCGGCAAATACCGCCTCCCCGCGCGAGTGGACCGCCAGCTTGCGGTAGATCGACTTGACGTGATTGCCCACGGTCAGCGGTGATATGTCCAGCGCCCGGGCGGCTTCCTTGTAACTCATGCCGCGCGCGAACAGCTGGAGCAATTCCACCTCGCGCGCCGTCAGCGGTGCTGCATCGGGATTGTCCGGCTGGGCACGCTGGGGCACATCGCCCTGCAATCGTTCAAGCAGGTAGGACGCTGCCGACGGGCTGATCGGTGCGCCGCCAGCCAGCGTTGCGGCAATTCCGTCCAGGATCACCGCCGGGCTGGAATCCTTGAGCAGATAGCCATCCGCCCCTGCCTCCAGTGCGCTGACCACGGTTTCCCGGTCGCCAAAACTGGTGATCATCAGCACCCTTGCCCGGCTCTGCTGTTTGACGAAGCCGATGAAGTCCACTCCGCTGCCATCGGGCAGGCCGACATCGACCAGCACCAGATCCGGCTGCTTGCGCACCACCAGATCGCGCGCACGGGCGATGGTGGGCGCAGAGCCTGCAAGGTCATATTCAGGGCAGGAGGTCACGATCTCTGTCAGATGTTCGCGAATGGCCGGATCATCGTCCAGGATTGCTATGCGGCTGATGGTCACGCCGTGTCTGCCCCTTCATCATCGCCGGGCAATTGCAGCCGCGCCACAGTCATCTCACCAACCCGTTCAAGTTCGAAAATACCGCCGATGGAACCCGCCCGGGCGGCCATGTTGTCCAGCCCGCGCCCGCCGGTTCGCACCTTGCCCAGGGCATCGCCATTGTCACTGATGGTGATTTGGGCGGCGCTGACATGCACGCTGATCGAGTCTCCGCTGGAATGCTTGAGCGCATTGGTGACAGCTTCCTGCAGGATGCGGAACACCTGCAATACCGCGCGCGGTGGCAGCTGCGGCAATGGCGCCGATGGTTCCTGCTGCCAGTCAAAGGCAAAGCCTGCATCCAGCACGCGGGCCTGCGCCCGTTCGCGAAACAGCACCAGCGCGGCGGCGAGCGATTCGCCCACCGAATCCATCGAATCGATCATCAGCCGCATCTCGTCGATGGCAGACTGCAGGCCGGTGGCGTATTGCGCGGGATCGGCATTGCCGCGCCGGGCGGACAGCAGCATGGACATCAGCTGGGAACCCAGCCCGTCATGCATATCGGCCATGATCCGCCGGCGTTCATCCTGATGCGCCTGCTGCGACAGCAGGATTTTCTCACGATCATGCGCCACCGCCAGTTCCGCCGTCCGCTCATCCAGCTGGACCTGCAACAGCGCGTTGATCTCCTCCGCCGATCGGAACAGGCGGATATTGCGCGACAGAAAGCTGGCGGCCAGCGCAACCAGCAGGAACGGCAGGGCATAATCGGTCTGCGTGCCGATATTGAGATCGAAGATACGGCCGATGTAATCGCGCAGCGACATCACCGCCAGCAGCAGGAAAATCGCCGCTTCCCAGAACCGGTCGCGCGCAATCCAGTTCATCTTCCACAGGATCAGACCGGCAAAAAGCACGGCCATCGCGCCGCTGAATGCCCACAGCGCCATCGGTCCCGCATCGTTCTGCGGATCGAGGAAATTGCCGATCAGGAATATGGCGATGCACAACAGCCAGCCAGCCATCGACAGCGGCAGGACAAAGCGCAACGGCCGCCCCGCCCAGTTGTTGGACAGATTCACCCATGCCGCGGGGATCATCACCCCCAAAGGCACAACCGCATTCATGAACAAGCGCCCGCCAATCGGCGGATCGGCCCAGTCTTCGTGGAACAGCATCCCGGCCCAGCTGAAAGACAGCATGCCCAGCCAGAACAGGTAACCCTGCCGTCCGCTACGTGCCCAGGCGACAAAGGCCAGCAGCGCGACAAGAAAGCCCACCACCGTACATATCTGCAGGTAATCATTGAGCAGGAAGCGCCGCAGATTGAAGGTCGCCACCACCTGGTCATATTCGCCCAGCGTAGGCTCGGCGACCAGGAAGCCGCCGGTCCCTTCATGGCTGGCAAGGATATAGGTGATTTCATTGCGGCCGACATTCAGCACACCAGCGGGCAAACGGTGTATCCCGCGATAGGCCCGCCCGTGATAGGTCAGATCGGGCAGCACCATCCGCCCGGCCCCGTAATGCAGCGATCCGTTGATCCACGCCTGATAATTGTCCGCGCCGACAACGGGGACTTCGCCAATGCCTTCGCGCGGCACTGTATCCAGTTCGAATATCACGCGGAACGCGCGGTAGCCTTCCTCGCAGCAATCCTCCCACGGAACATCGGTGGCCTCGAACTGCGCGGCCTCCACCGCATCCCAATCGGGTGAGGCCAGTGTGGCAACTTCATAGGCAATGGGGAGAATGCGCTCCAGCGGGCGCGTCTGCGGATCGAAGACAGGTGTCAGAAACAGCCAGTACAGCGCCTGCAACACCAATATGGCGAAGAGCAGTTGCGGCCAGTCCTTGCGCCAGTGCAGCGCCATAGCATGTGATCCCCATCCCACAGGCAGATTTGTGCCTGCCCCATCTATGGCAGCTATCACGTGCCGGTCATGCCATAAACATGGCAAGTCGTTCGGGCATGAATTTCCCGCGTCCTCGCACGCCGGAGACTGCACGGTGCCAGGACGAAAACAGGCCAATCAACAATTGGCCCCGCCCAGCGCTGAAATCGTCATATCTGAGTCACATCCCGGTGGCAGGTCCTGCCTATCAGGCTGAGGGATCTTGCAATGAACCGGGTGAGTATTGTCACCACCGATGAAAACGCCGCGCGTTTCGATTCATTCTCCAATGGGGAAACCGAATTCGTATTTGGTCTGTTAACGTCACAGGGGCCGCAGAAACTGGTCGAGGGCCCGGTCTGGGCTTTTGTCGACTGGGTGATGGAAGACCTTTCGGGTCTGGAAATGTGTCGCCGCCTGCGGGCCGATCACCGGCTGAACGATGCCCATGTCACCATTGTGCTGGAAGCCGATGATGCCGATGACCGGCGCCGCGCGCTAAAGGCCGGGGCGGATGATTATGCAATCGGCCCGCTGGACCGCAAGAGCATGCTCGACCGCGTTCTGGCGCTCCATTCATCGGGCGGAAGGCCGGGTGCGGGCCAGGTGCTGGACCTTGGCGAATTGCACATCAACGTGGCGGGGGAGCAGGCGCGCTGGAAGAAGTCCCAGATTCCATTGCGTCCCAACGAATTTCGGGTGCTGCGCTTCATGGCCGAAAATCCCAACCGCATCCTCACCCGGCAGGAACTGGTCGATGCGCTGGGGAAAGCTGGCGATCCGGAATATCTGCGCACGGTGGATGTGTGGATCAAGCGGCTGCGCTTTGGCCTGCGAGAGGTCAACGCCGGGCATTTGCTGCGCACCGTTCACGGCAAGGGCTACGTCCTCGATCTGGCCTGAGTTTTACGGGGTCTGATATCTGTCGAGTATGAGCGCTCCCCAACTGCAATATAACTGCCGGACATAACATAAGGCCCCAGCCTTGCGGTTGGGGCCTTTGTTATTGTGCCGGTAATATTGTGCCAAAGAGTGGCTACCGGGCCGGCAACTGCCAGCCCGGTGCGCCGCTATCAGAACGTGACCGAGAGCGATGCCGAAAGCTCGGTTCCGACATCGTAGCTGTTGATCTCGATCTGCTGGGTTCCGTTGGTCTGGTACTCATGATTGCCGCGCCCGAAGATGTTGCGGGCCTGCAATTTCAGCTCCGTATCGGTGCCGAACAGCGGAATGCCCTGGCGGAACACCAGATCGACCGTCATGCCGGGATTTTCCACGATATCGGGCAGTCCGGCAGTGCCGCGGCTGGTCACGCGCTCGCTGGCGTAGTTCAGCAGGACGGTGAACTGCTGCAAGCGGTCGGTATCTTCCAGGCTGACCTGGAAATTGGCCAGATGGTCCGACTGGCCGGTCAGCGGCAAGCCGTCCAGGAACAGGTTGGACGCTGCCGTTGTCCCGCCGGGGAACAGCTGGGTAGTGTCACCCGCCTTCACCGAAATATTCGACTGGGTGTAGGTATAGTTGGTAAAGACGACCAGCTCCTTGGTTTCGAAGAAGCCGCCCATGTCATACAGGTCGAAGGTATATTGCAGGTCCACTTCGGCACCATAGAGCGTGGCCCGCGGCGCGTTGGCGAAGCTGGTAATCTGATCGTTGTCGGAGAAGCTGGAGAAGGCTTCAATCGGGCTCTTGAGGTTCTTGTAGAAGCCCGCAATCGAAACCCTGTCACCGCCGCCGAAGTAATATTCGCCGCGCACTTCGTAGTTGGTCAGCTCGCTGTCCGTCAGCAGCGGGTTACCCACGTACTGGCGGTTTGTTTCCGGATCGTAGAACGCCTGGAAGATCAGCTCGCGAAATTGCGGGCGGGCGATGGTGCGCGAGGCACTGGCACGCAGTTGCAGGCTGTCGATCGGTTCGATGGTCAGCGTTGCCGCCGGCAGCCAGTAGCTGTTCGAAAGCGCAGTTGTGCTTGTCGAAATGGTCGGCGTTGCGAACACTTCTGCGGGATCGACCGTCTGGGTGGCATCTTCGTAACGCACGCCCACGTCCAGCACCACGCCCAGCGTCGGTTCGATGCTGAGCTTGCCGTAACCAGCCTGCACTTCCAGCGCTGCCTGGAAGGCCGGATCGGACTGCGTCGATTCGATCAGGCCGATGTTGAAGGCATCGATGATCGCATCGCCCAGCAACAGGTCAGGCCGCAGCAGGCCTACACCATCGGGAAAATCCGATGGCGCCGTGAACAGGAACTGCCGGCGCTCCGAATAGCGATCCGTATCGCTATAGGCATAGCCGATGGTGGCCGTGGCAAAGTCCAGCACCGGATAGCTGACATCGATGCCGCCGAACCACAGCTGTTCCTTCAGGTTGGAGAACACCACATTGGCATCGCCATTCTGGCGATCGAGCACGTTGATGAACTGATCGCCCAGCGTGGCCGAAGTGTTGTCTCGAACATAGGTGAAGGTGTATTCATACGGCGCTTCACGCTGCGTCTGGGCATAGCCGCCGCGCAGATCCACACCCAGATCACCAAATTCCAGCTCGGCAACAAGCTGCGAATCGAGCAGCTGCCGTTCGTACCAGGCGGTCTGCTGCTGCTGGATATCGTCATCGTCCTGGAAGTCTGTGCCCTGTGACAGGCGCGACTGCTTCACCGTGTCGCGGATGAACAGATTGGTCCAGCGGATCACATGGTCGCCCACTTCCAGCCCAAAGCCCAGCAGGGCGTTGAACAGCATGCGGTTGTCGGTCACCAGATCGTTGAAATCCTGGTCCAGCGTGAAGTCAGCCAGAACCGATTGCGAAGTGATATCGCGCGTACGCCATTTGTTGCTGAGTGATACGGTGGCGATCACGCCCAGGCGGCCATCGTCAAACACATCGGTCGCCGTGCCGGCGGTGATGCCGCCGGACCAGTTGGCCGGAACATTGCCCAGCGTCTGCAGCACGATCAGGTTGGGATCGCCCAGGTCGCGCGCAATCGCCTGCTGGTTGACATTGGCATCAGTGAGGCGGGCGCCAGTATCGAAGAACGCCTGCAGGGCCGGAGACGCATCGCGCGTGCCGTTGTCGAATCCCGACCAATCGGTCTTGGAGCCGTAATAGGACAGGCCGTTGAAGAACGTCGTCTCCGTATCGCCGCTGACACTGCCGCTGACGGTAACGAATGTCTCATCGGGAATGGCGCGCGTGGTCAGGTTGATCACACCGCCGCCGAATTCACCGGGGAAGTTGGCGGAATAGGTCTTCTGCACCAGCGAGGAAGCGATGATGTTGGTGGGGAAGATGTCCAGCGGAACCACGCGGCTGAGCGGCTGCGGCGATGGCAGCGGCAGGCCGTTGAGCAGCGCCAGCGAATAGCGATCACCCAGGCCGCGGACATAGACAAAGCCCTGACCCTGCACAGAAAGGCCGGTAACCCGGCCAAGCGCGCCTGCGATATCGCCTTCACCCGTCCGCGCGATCTGTTCGGTCGAAAGCACGCTGACCACCTGGGTGGAAGTCTGCGTGGGATCGCGATTGATGCGTCCGGTCACGATGATCCGGTCGGTACCGCCGGGAATGGAAATATCCGGCTCTTCGTAATCGTCCTGTGGATCAACCCCCTCAACGGTGTCGAGCAATTCGTCAGCCGGAGCCGTATCGGCATCCTGAGCCAGGGCCGCGCCCGGAAATGTGAGCGCGGTGGTGAGCAAAAGCAGCCCCGCCAGCTGCTTGCCAGTGGTCATGATCTGGGACTCCCTCATGAGTCGATCCATAAAAATCGTGGGCCTCGCAGGGCCCGGCACAAGACGTAAGCGGGAGATGCACCGGCCCTTGCTGGACCGGTCACACCCCCCGCTGTCGTCATCTTAGTTGAAGACCGGCAGAGCCGAGCACGATCCGGTGTTTCCACCGAAGGTGATGGCCAGCGAATCGCAGGTCCAGCCCTGTGTCCAGTTGTCAGTCGCAGACACCGCACCAAGGAAGGTGGAGGCAACGAAGAAGTCCGACAGGCCGGTTACGTTGAACAGCGGCGTGAAGTTGTTCTCGTTGTCGCCGTTCAGGTAATTGGCGACCAGCGTGTTGACGAATGCCTTGTTGTTGCCAGTGCCAGCATCGAAGATGGCTTCAGCTTCGGCAGCCGTGGGGCCACCGTCGCTGCCATTGCGGAAGTTGGTGGCGCACTGCAGCGCAACCGACTGGAACACCGGAGGACCGGCTTCATCGCCGCCCGGATTGGTCAGGGCAGCCGTTTCAGCCTGATCGATGCGGATACAAGGCGTGGCCGTTGAACCCTGATCGATGATCACCGAGTTGAAGATGCCATAATCGGTACCGCCGCGGATGCGGACGACCTGATCGCGGGCATTGCGCTGGATCAGCGTGGCGTTGACCAGCTTCGTGTTCTGGCGCGGGGTCTGCTGATACAGGCCGTTGTTGGAGTCAGCTTCGATCGCGGTGTCACCCACGCCCGGACGCTGGGCAACCAGAACAAACTGCATGTTCAGCTTCACACCGGTGTCAGAGTCGAGGCCGTCATCTTCCGCACCGGCGATGATCAGGTTCTTGATGTTGACGTTACCGCCGAAGAATTCGACGCCATCGTCCGAAGAGTTGACCGACTGGATGTGGTGCAGGGTCGTGCCCGAACCCACGCCGCCGGTGGTCAGCGACTGAAGTTCGTCATCGCCCGAAAGCACGAAGCCCGAATAGCGGATCTGCATGTAGCTGACCGAACCGGAATTGTCGTTGTTGGTGATGCCGCCAAAGAACGTGTTCGGCGATGCGCCTTCAACGCGGCGTTCGCAATCAAGCGTGCCGGGTGTGGCCAGCGGCTGGAAGCAATCGGTAACCTTGGCGCGGCCCGACAGGACGAGACCGCCCCACTGACCCGACGAGTTGGCGTTGTTCAGGCCCAGCACGTTGTCGCGGCTGGTCATGATGATCGGCTTGGCGGCAGTGCCATTGGCGTTGATCTTGTTGCCACGCGTCACGTTCAGGAAGGCTGAACCGCTGGAATAGATGATCACGCCAGGCTGAACGGTCAGCGTCACGTTGGTGTCATTGCCGACATTGGCCGGACCACCGTCCACGCCAACGTCAACACGGCCCGGCAGGCGATACAGCAGACCGGGAACCTGTGTCAGGGTGGACGATGCCTGCACCACGGCCGGCAGTGCGCAAACGCGCCATGTGCCTTCGGGGCCGGTGATGGTGCCTTCATCGGTCAGGCCCTGCGAATCGGAGATCGTCGGGCAGCCATTGGCCGGGGTCACCAGCGTCTGGGTGGGAGTGGGCGTGGGTGTCGGCGTGGGCGCCGGGTTATTTACGATGTTGTCGCCTTCGTTGATGGTCACATTGCCACCGGTGCCGGGCGAAGCGATGCCTTCAGGGCCGCAGGCGGAAAGCGCCAGGATAGAGCAGCCAAGAACAAGCGAACGAGAAATGTGAGTCACAGCGAGCGGTCCCCTCAAAAAACCGAGAATCAGAAGATGCGAATTCGATGTCGCGAATCGCTCGCTAGGGGTGGCTTGTGACAGTTTGCGGTCTGTGTGACGGTAATCTGGCAGTTTCAGCAAACAAAGTTGATGACAGTTGTGTGGCAATGGGGAGTCCGCTGGACCAACCATGCGAAAACGCTGCACCATCGCCAAATATTGCACTTTGATGACAATGTTACAGTTTCGTTGCGAAAGCAGATTTCTCGTTCCATTATCGCTTCAGATAAAGACAAAGGGAGAATGGCAATGTTGGCCACACTGGCAATGGGCGCCCTGCTCATGACCCAAGCAAGTTCGCTGGCAATCATCGGTTCGCCTGCCGGCACCGAGACGAATGATGTCGCTTTTGAAACGCTCGCAGGTGGCAATGCCTCGCAGGCGGTGCACGATCTGGAAGCCCTGCGCGCACAGATGCCCAATGATCCGGCTCTGCTGATCAATCTGGGCAGTGCCTATGCCGAACTGGGCCAGGCCGACCGGGCCGAGCAATGCTATCGCGCCGCGATGGAAAGCGATGTCCGTTACGAACTGGAACTGGCAGACGGCAGCTGGGTGGATTCCCGCCGCGCCGCACGTCAGGCCCTGCGCGATCTGACCAGCGAGAACCTCGCCCTCAACTGAGCGGGTGCAAGGCCGCTATTTATGGCGCCATATATATAAGGTCCGGAAACAGGCCCGCTCACGTGGAGCGGCCCGCTGGCGAAATACCGGCAGGGGTGAGCGCACAGATGAGTGCACGAGCAACCACACAATGGCCTGGTGGCATGATGCCGCCGGGCCATTTTGCTTGGGCCACTGTCATGCCGCTGTCATTTGTTGTAAGCACATGACTGCGCTTGGAGGCCCCTTTTTAGTGATTCTGCATCGTGCTCTTTATGCCGCCCTGCTGGCTCCGGTTGCGCTTTACGCAAGCCCGGCCTGCGCAGACGTGCTGGAAGTGGGCGCAGAGGGAGAGGCGCGCTGGCTTTCCGGCCCCGCCGTGCAGATTGTCCAGACCGGCCTGCAGGCAGGCGGCGCGATCGAAGCGGTTGAAGCTCCGGCGCAGGCGCGGCTGGTGCCCGAACATGCGGTTGCCGATACAGTGCGCAATTCCGGCGCAATTCCTGAACGTTATTCCGCCGTGGTGGCCAATCTGTCCGCCCGCTACGATCTCAGCCCGGCGCTGATCGAAGCGGTTGTGTGGCAGGAGAGCCGCTGGCGTGAAAACGCCGTTTCGCCCGCCGGTGCGCGCGGCCTGGCGCAGCTGATGCCGGGCACGGCGCGCGATCTTGGCGTCAATGCCGATGATCCGGTTGCCAACCTTGAAGGCGGCGCGCGTTACCTGCGTGAACAGCTGGATCGCTTTGACGGTGATCTGGAGCGCGCCCTTGCCGCTTATAATGCCGGACCTGGCCGCGTGATCCGCGCCGGTGGCATTCCCCGTATTCGTGAAACTCAGGCCTATGTCACTTCGATCATGGGCCGCCTGTCCGACCATTCCCGGAGTTCCCAATAGACATGCGTTTGCTTAGCCGTCTTGCCGCTTTTGCCGCCCTGCTCGTTCCCGCCGCCGCCCAGGCGCAGGACCCCGCCGGGTCTGGCCCGATCAATGCCGCACTGTTCTGGATGCAGGGCACGCTGCTCGGCTCCGTCGCCACCGCCGTGGCGGTGATGGCGGTGGCCGCCGTGGGCTTCATGATGCTGACCGGGCGGATGAACTGGCGCTTTGGCGCAACCGTGATCATCGGCTGTTTCATCATCTTTGGCGCCGCCAGCATCGTTGCCGGCATCCAGAGCGCGGCAGGCTGATCCGGTGCAGCTGTCCCGCCAACCGGTGCACCGCGCGCTGACCCGCCCGCAGATGTTTGCCGGGGTCACATTCAATTATTTCGTGATCAATGCGCTGGTGACGACGGAGGCATTCCTGATCCTCAAGAGCCTGTGGATCCTGCCGATCCCGTTCGTGATGCATGCAGTCGGCTATTTCGCCTGCCTGCGCGAACCGCGGATTTTCGACCTGTGGATCACCAAGGTCTCCAAATGCCCGCGCGTGCGCAATTACAAGCGCTGGGGCTGCAACAGCTACGCCCCGTGAGGGTGCACCAATTGAACCGCCGCGATTTGCGGCAGGGAGCTAGACGATGACAACCAAGTGGCTCGGAGCCGCAGCATGGAGCGCCAAGGAGGCGCAGGCGGGTGACCGTCTGCCCTATGCGCAGCTGGTCGACGCGCAGACCCTGCTGCTGCGCGATGGCTCACTGATGGGCGCCTTGCAGGTGCCCGGCCTGCTGTTCGAAACCGAAGATACAGACGCGCTCAACGCCCACGCTTCCACCCGCGAAGTGATGCTGCGCAGCAATCTGGATGCGCGTTTCGTTCTCCATCACCACGTCATCCGCCGCCGCGTGACGGTGGAGCTGGAAGCCAGTTTCGATGATCCGCTTTCGGCCCATATCGATGCCCGCTGGCGGGAACGCCTGTCCAGCGGATCGCTGTTCGTGAATGACCAGTTCATCACGCTGGTGCGCCGCCCGGCGCGCGGCAAGGCCGGCTGGGGTGAGAAATTGTCCCGCATGGTCAAGGGCAAGGCGACCGAGGCGGAAGAGGTCGACCCGCGTGACCTGCGCTCGCTCCGCGCAGCATTGCAGGCGCTGGCCGCATCGCTGGGTGACTATGGCGCGCAGCCGCTGGGCGATTACACCGGCCCCAGCGGCCATGCGAATAATGAACTGCTGGAACTGCTGTCCGCACTCTACAATGGCGAAATGCGCCCCGTGCGCCGCCCTGACGATGGCACCGATATCGGCAATATGCTGCCCTATCGCCGGGCCAGCTTTGGCCTGGATGCGATGGAACTGCGCGGCGCTTCGGGTACCGACTTCTCGGCCATGCTCAGCCTCAAGGATTATCCTGACGCCACCAGCCCCGGCCTGCTCGATGCCATGCTGCGCCTGCCGTATGAAATGGTGGTGACCGAAAGCTTCGCCCCGCAGGAACGCCAGACCGCGCGCGAACGGATAGACCTGGCGCTGCGCCGCCTGCGCTCCGCCGATGAGGAAGCCCAGGCAGAGCGCAATGACATGCTGGCCGCACGCGACGAGCTGGGCGCGGGATCGGTCGCTTTCGGCGATCACCACCTGTCAGTTCAGGTGCGTGAGCGCGATCTTCAGCGGCTGGACGATGCCACCGCCTCTGTCGCTGCGGCGCTGGCCGATACCGGCGCGATCGCAGTGCGTGAGGACACCAATCTGGAGCCGGTTTTCTGGGGCCAGTTCCCCGGTAATGAGAGCTATCTGGTGCGGCGCGCCATGATCTCCACCGCCAATATGGCCAGCTTTGGCTCGCTCCACGGCTTTGCGCTGGGACAGGCCGAGGGCAATCACTGGGGCGATGCGGTCACGCTGCTGCAAACCACCAGCTCCACGCCGTTCTTCTTCAACTTCCACAATGGCGATCTGGGCAATTTCAGCGTCATCGGCCCGTCGGGTTCGGGCAAAACCGTAGTGATGAATTTCCTCGCCGCGCAGGCGCAGAAGTTCAGCCCGCGTACGATCCTGTTCGACAAGGATCGCGGTGCCGAGCTGTTCATTCGCGGCATTGGCGGCACTTATGACCGCGTGCGTTCGGGGGAGCCGACCGGCTTCAACCCGCTGGCGATGGCGGATACGCCCGTCAACCGCGCCTTCCTGCGTGACTGGCTGGGCGTGTTGCTCAGCGCGCAAGGCCCGGAAGAATTGCAGACCATCGCCCAGGCGGTGGATGCCGCCTATGCCAATGATGCCTCTCTGCGCCGTCTGCGTCATTTCAAGGAACTGGTGTCCGGTTCCCGCCGTCCGCAAGCTGGCGATCTGGCAGACCGCCTGTCCGCCTGGATAGAAGATGGCGAATTTGGCTGGCTGTTCGATAATGAAGTCGACAAGCTGGACCTGTCCACCCGGGTCATGGGTTTCGACATGACCGCGCTGCTGGACAATCCCAAGCTGCGCACGCCGTGTATGATGTATCTGTTTCACCGCATTGATGAGCGGCTGGATGGCCATCCCACGATGATCCTGATCGATGAGGGCTGGAAGGCGCTGGATGATGAGGTCTTTGCCGCCCGCATTCGCGACTGGCTGAAAACGCTGCGCAAGCGCAATGCTCTGGTCGGCTTTGCCACGCAGTCCGCGCGCGATGCGCTGGACAGCCGCATTTCCACCGCGCTGGTGGAACAGACCGCGACGATGATCTTCATGCCCAATGCCCGCGCCCGGGCGGAGGATTACTGCGAAGGCTTTGGCCTGACCGAGCATGAGTTGTCGCTGATCAAGAGCCTGCCCGCGCACAGCCGCTGCTTCCTGGTCCGCCAGCCCGATGCCAGCGTTGTGGTGCGGCTCGACCTGTCGAACGCGCCCGAAGTGCTGACCATTCTTTCCGGCCGCGAAAGCACCGTGCGCCGGCTCGACCTGCTGCGAGAAGCCGTGGGGGATGATCCCGCACAGTGGTATCCCGCGTTGACCAATCGCCGCTGGCCCGGTTCGGGCAAGGGCGATGCGCAGGACAGTGAACTGGATGCCTGGGAAGCCGCCGAATGACACCGGCTGCGATCAATCCGGCACAATGCCAGTCTGCGCTGGATGGCGTGGGCGCAGGCATCGGCGCATCGCTGCGCGCGATTGACTGCGCCGCCAGCGAGATGTCGCAGGCTGCCTTCAGCCGCATCTTCGGCCCTGACGGTGCATTCCTGCTGCCGTTGCAGGTGCTGCTGACGATCTTCGTCGCTTTCCTTGGCTATGGGCTGATTACCGGGCGGCTGCGGATTGGCCTGTCCTCGCTCGCCCCGCGGCTGATCACGCTGGTGCTGGTGATCACCTTTGCCACCAGCTGGATCGCTTTCCAGTCGGTGTTCTGGAACCTGGCTGTGGGTGGTCCCGATGAAATCGCCGGGGCATTGATGGGCACCGATGGCTCCGCCACCACCATTTTTGCCGACAAGCTGGACGTGGTGATGTTCTCCCTGATGGAAGCATCGGGCGGCGATGCGATGAGCGAGACCACCTCGATCTTCTCCCCCCCGGGCCTGTTGTGGTCGGGCGGAACCATGCTGCTGCTGGGCACCGTCGGCGTTCTTGCCACCTGCAAGATCGCGCTGGCCGTGCTGCTGGCACTGGGGCCGATCTTCATCGTGATGGCGCTGTTCAACGGCACGCGCGGCCTGTTCACCGGCTGGCTGAAGGCGGTGGTGATGATGGCGATGGCACCGCTGTTCGCCGTGCTGTCCGGTTCGCTGATGCTGGAACTGGCCACGCCCGTGCTTGCCTCGCTGATGTCCACGCCGGGCAAGATCGATGTGCGTCCGGCGATGGCCTTCTTCATGATCGGCGCGGTCCACCTGGCGCTGATGTTCATGGTGATGAAGGTTGCCACCACCATGGTCAGCGGCTGGAGCGTGTTCGGACTGGTCAAGGCAGACCGCAATGATGAGGCGCGCGGACGCGGCTTTTCTGCTGATCGCGCCCCGGCAACGGCGATCGCCAGCACCGCCGCGCGTGAGCGGATGGCCATTGCCACATCCGCCGCCCCGGCGCGTGACATTCGCGTCACCGCCTCCGCCCCGCTGGCAGCCAATGATACCGGCGGCACGCACAGCGTATCGCGAGAGACGAAGATCATATCCACCGCCGCTTCAGCGGGCAGTCAGGGTGACAAGCCCGGTTCTGTCTCGCGCGCACGCGGCATTGGCAGCCGCTTCAAATCAGCGCCTGTTCGTTCAACGGAGAAATTGTGAAATGACCCGCGCCCTTATTGCCGCGGCCCTGTTTGCCACCTGCACCCTGTCGCTGCCTGCCGCAGCCCAGCAGGACCCGCGTCTGGTTGACCGGCTTTACGATCCCGGTGAAGTTGTCCGCGTGGAAGGCCGCACCAATGTTCAGGCCACCATTCGCTTTGGCGAAGACGAGATGATCCAGAACGTTGCCATCGGCGATTCGCAGAAGTGGCAGGTGACCCCCAGCCGCAATGCCAACCTGCTGTTCGTGAAGCCACTGGCCGAACGCGCGACCACCAACATGACCGTGGTGACCAACGCCCGCGTCTATCTGTTCGATCTGGTGGCCAGCCCCAACCATCGCAATCCGCTGTATGTGATGACCTTCACCTATCCGGAGGAAATGCTGCCGGAAGAAGACGTGGAACTGGCAGAGGGCAGTGTGCCCGAAAGCGCCAATGCGACCGAAATGGCCGCCGCCCATGATGATCTGGCCGTGCTGGACCCTGCCACGCTGAACTTCGCCTGGTCGGGCGAGGGCGCGAGCGCGCTGCTGCCCGAGCAGATCTATGACAATGGTGAGGCGACATTCCTCGCCTGGCCGGTGGGTGAGGCGATGCCCGCCATTCTGGTGAAGGATGCGCAGGGCACCGAAGGCCCGGTCAATTTCGTCGTGCGCGGCGATGTGATCGTGCTCGACCTGGTGCCCACAGAAATCATCCTGCGATCGGGTGAAGCCTATGCCCGGCTGGTAAACAATGGTCCGGTTCAGACCCGTGGGGGCGCATCAGCCGCCCTCGCCGGGGCCTGAACGGAAGACGTGGAGGAAATCCGATGAAGCTTGCAATGCGCTTGCCCGAAAAGAATGCGCCCCGCGATACGGACCCGCGTGAGGATGCCTCTGCCGAGGTGATCGATCTCGCCAGCCGCACATCCTATCCCGTAGTGGCCAACCGCAGGGGCAAGTCCGATGCGCTGACCCTTGCCGCCGGTGTCGCCATTGTAGCGCTGATCGGTGGCGCGACATTTTACGGTTTCTATGCCAGCCGCATGAATGACGGCGGTGAAGCCGCTGCACCCGCCGCTGCGCAGCCTGCTGCCGCCATCGTGCCCGCGCCGGCGACCGATATCACCAGCCTGCCCAGCGCCAATGCCGGATCGGAGCAGGCACAGGTCGGCGTCGGTCCCGCGCCCGTGCTGGCGCAGCCGCCGCTGGAAGGTTACCAGCCCGCCATCAATCCCTATTCCTCGCCCACTCTGGTGTTCGATGCCGGTGTCGCTCCCAGCAATGTGTCCGCGCTGGCAGAAGCAGCAATATCCGCAACTGGTGAGGGCGGCACGATTCCCGGCTCCGGCTCGGCTGGCGATTTCGCCGCCCGGATCGGCGGCGTTGGCGGCGGACCGGCAATGGCGCGCAGCGATGTGAACCCCGCCACCACGGTGACGCAGGGCACGATGATCCCGGCCATTCTGGAAACCGCCATCGATACCGATGTGCCCGGCTATGTCCGCGCGGTGGTGAGCCAGGACGTGCGCAGCTTCGATGGCAGCCGCATCCTCGTGCCGCGCTCCAGCCGCCTTGTCGGCCAGTATCAGTCCGGCCTGCAAGCCGGGCAAAAGCGCGCCTATGTCATCTGGACCCGGCTGATCCGGCCCGATGGCGTTTCGGTCAACCTTGCCAGCCCGGCCACCGGCTTTGACGGCACCACCGGCCTTGCGGGCGACGTCAACAGCCACTTCTTCTCCCGCTTTGGGTCCGCCATGTTGCTGTCTGTCATCAGCGGGCTGACCACCATTGCCGGCGGCGGCGCTTCGATAGTTCTTGGCGGCGGAGAGAGCGCCGCCTCGACCGCGCTCCAGCAGGACGGCCAGCGCCCGCCCACGGTGCGCGTGCGGCAGGGTGAACCGATCCGCGTGTTCACCGCGCGCGATCTGGATTTCAGCCAGGCACCGCAGGTCTGACACCAGTCATGAGCGCCAGGATACACAAATTGGGTGAGATGTCGGAAGGCACTGCGCCGGTTGCACAGGACGGCGGCGCTGCACCCGCTGAGCCGCTTGTGGCCAGCGGCTCTGTCTATCTCGACGCCTATCTGGCACCGTTCCGTGAATGGCTGGACCGTGACACGGTGACTGAAATTCTGGTCAACCGGCCCGGAGAGATCTGGGTGGAAGATGCCGCGCGCCCCGGCATGCAGCGCGTGGAAGCACCGCAGGTGGATGACAAGCTGGTGCAGCGTCTGGCCGAACAGGTCGCGCGCGTCAGCCACCAGGGTATCAACCGCGAGCATCCATTGCTGGGGGCCACGCTTCCCGACGGCGCGCGCGTGCAGTTTTGCGGTCCGCCCGCCACGCGCAAGCACTGGGCGATGGCGATCCGTCGTCACCGCCGGCTGGACCTGCCGCTGGATGCCTATGATGCGGGGCCGCTGCACCAGCAGGCCGAGCATGACATGCCCGATCCCGTGGAGCAGCCGATCGCCTTCCTGCGCGCCGCCATTGCCGCGCGAAAGACCATTTTGATCTCCGGCGGCACCAGCACCGGCAAGACCACTTTCCTCAACGCCATGCTGGGCGAAATCCCGCGTGAAGAGCGCGTGGTGCTGGTGGAAGACACGCCCGAGCTCAAGCTGCCGGGCGCCAATGGCGTGGGACTGGTGGCCGTGAAGGGCGAACTGGGTGAGGCCAAGGTGACCGCCAACGAACTGCTGCAATCGGCCCTGCGCCTGCGCCCGGACCGCATCGTCCTGGGCGAATTGCGCGGCGCGGAGAGCGTATCCTTCCTGCGCGCCATCAACACCGGCCATCCCGGCAGTTTCTCCACCATTCACGCCAACAGCCTGCGCGGCGCGCTGGAACAGCTGAGCCTGATGGTGATGCAGACCGGTATCGGCCTGACCCGCAGCGACACCATCGCCTATGCCGCCAGCGTGATCGACGTGATCGTCCAGCTGGACCGCAGCAATGGCAAGCGCGGGATCAGCGCGATTGCCCGCTCCAGCGAAATCGCCTGAACCTTGAAGGCTCAAGACCTGAGCCAGAGGCTGTGACATGCGCGGCCAGTGTCTTGCGCGCGGCAGGCAAAAAGGCCACATCCTGATGACAACAGGCAGGCATGAATTGAACATCGGGCAATATTTGAAAATGAGGCGATGAGCACCGCCCCCCACACCACGGCAGCGGACCGGCTGAGCCCGGAAGACCGCTATTTCAACCGCGAGCTGAGCTGGCTTTCGTTCAATGAGCGCGTGCTGGCAGAGGCATGCAATCCCGCCTATCCGCTGCTGGAGCGGCTGCGCTTCCTGTCCATTTCGGGCAGCAATCTCGATGAATTCATGATGATCCGCGTGGCCGGACTGGCCGGACAGGTGCGATCCGGCGTGGGCCAGGTTTCGATCGACGGCAAGACCCCCAGCCAGCAACTGGCGGCGATCAACGCCAAGGTGCGCGAACTGGAAACGATGCAGCAGCGCACGCTTTCGGAATTGCGCCCGCTGCTGGAAGCCAACGGCATCCACATCAAGGGCGAAGACCGTATCGATACCGAGGCGGAGAACTGGCTGCGGCGCTATTTCCTCGATCACATCATGCCGGTGATCACGCCGCAGGCGATCGACCCGGCGCATCCCTTCCCGTTCGTTTCCAACCTCGGCATTGGCGCGCTGTTCAACCTTGTGCGTGAGGAAGATGGCAGCCAGTTGGTGGAAATGGTGCTGATCCCCTCTGCCCTGCCGCGTTTCATCCGCGTGCCGGGCGAGGAAGCGATCTATGTCGCCATAGAACGCCTGATCTGCCGTTTCGCCACACTGCTGTTCCCCGGCTTCCGGATAGAGGGAGACGGCGTTTTCCGCCTGCTGCGCGACAGCGATATCGAAGTGGAGGAAGAGGCAGAAGACCTGGTCCGCTATTTCCGCAGCGCCATCCAGCGCCGCCGCCGCGGACAGGTGATCATGCTGGAGATCGACGAAAGCTTCGATGCCGCCGCGGAGGAATTGCTGCGTGACAGGCTGGGGCTGGAACAGGCGCTGGTCACCAATACCGAAGGCATGCTGGGCATTGCCGGCCTTGCCAGCGTGGTCGACGAAGACCGCCCGGACCTGAAATTCACCCCCTACACACCCCGCTATCCCGAACGCGTGATGGAACATGACGGCGATTGCTTCGCCGCCATTCGCGAAAAGGACATCGTGGTCCACCACCCCTATGAAAGCTTCGAAGTGGTGGTCGATTTCCTGCGCCAGGCGGCCGCCGATCCGGCGGTGGTTTCGATCAAGCAGGCGCTTTATCGCGCCGGTCAGCAATCGCCCGTCATCAATGCGCTGTGCGCCGCTGCCGAGGCGGGCAAATCGGTCACTGCCGTGGTCGAACTGAAGGCCCGTTTTGACGAAGAACAGAACCTCAAATGGGCGGGCGAGCTGGAACGATCGGGCGTGCAGGTGATCTATGGCTTCGTGGACTGGAAAACCCACGCCAAGATTTCCATGGTCGTGCGCGCGGAAGACGGCGGATACCGCACATACTGCCATTTCGGCACCGGCAATTACCACCCGGTGACCACCAAGATTTACACCGACCTGTCGTATTTCACCGCCGATCCGGCATTCGGCCGCGATGCCTCGCGCCTGTTCAATTTCATCACCGGCTATGTCGAGCCTCCGGACCTTGAACGCATTGCCATCTCGCCGCTGAACCTGCGCGAGAAGCTTTATGAGAATATCGATAATGAGATCGCCAATGCACAGGCCGGACGGCCCGCCGCGATCTGGGTAAAGCTCAATTCGCTGACTGAAAAAGGCATCATAGACCGGTTTTACGAGGCCAGTCAGGCGGGGGTGCGGATTGTGCTGGTGGTGCGCGGCATCTGTTGCCTGCGTCCCGGTGTACCCGGCCTGTCTGACAATATCAGCGTGAAATCGATCATCGGGCGCTTTCTGGAACACAGCCGTATCTGGGCCTTTGCGGGCGGCGAGCCGCTGCCCAGCGATCAGGCGAAGATCTATATCTCCAGCGCCGACGCGATGAGCCGCAACCTCAACCGCCGGGTGGAAACGCTGGTGCCGATCACCAATCCCACCGTGCACGATCAGGTGCTGGAACAGGTGCTGCTGGCCAATTTGCTGGATACCGAGCAAAGCTGGCTGCTGGATGGGGAAACCGGGGAATATGAACGCGTGGAGGATGACGGCGAGCCGTTCAACTGCCACGAATATTTCATGGTCAATCCATCCCTCTCCGGTCGCGGCGGCGCTCTCAAGGACAGCCGCATTCCCAAACTGACGCTGCGCAAGGGCGGCATGTGACAGCTATCCGCAGGGGCACGCTGAATGGCGGGGTAGGTGACCGGCCCGATCGTGCAGTCATCGATATCGGTTCCAACACGGTGCGTCTGGTGATCTATTCCGGATCGCGCCGCGCACCCAACGTCTGGCTGAACGAAAAAGTCACCGCCAAGCTGGGCCGCGACCTGGCATCCACCGGCTCCATGCCGGACAAGGCGATGGATCTGGCGCTCTCGGGGCTGGCCCGCTTTGCCGCGATCCTTTCCGATATTGATGTGCGCGATGTGCAGGTGGTGGCAACCGCAGCGGTGCGCGATGCCCGCAACGGCCTCGAGTTTCTCGAACGGGTGCGCGCGCTTGGCCTGCAACCGCGCCTGCTGACGGGTGAGGAAGAGGCCACTATTTCAGCCTATGGCGTGATCGGTGCCTTTCCCGGCGCACAGGGCGTGGTGGCCGATCTTGGCGGTGGCAGCCTGGAACTGGTGGCCATCGGCGATGGCACCAGCCATGATGGCGTATCCCTGCCGCTGGGCACATTGCGCCTGCCTGCCCTGCGCGAAAAGGGTGAGGCAGCGTTCCGCAAGGCGGTGAACAAGGAGCTGGTCGGCGCGGACTGGGCCCGGCATCTGGATGGCCCGCTGTATCTGGTGGGCGGGACGTGGCGCGCCTTTGCCGCCTTTTCCATGTACCGCAGCAAATATCCGCTTTCCGATCCGCAAGCCTATTGCCTTTCCAACGAGGAGGCGGAGAAGGTCGCCCGCAAGCTGATGCAGATGCAGCCCGCGCAGCTCAGTTCGATCAGCGGAATATCCTCTTCACGCGCTGCGGGCCTGCCCGATGCCGCGGCCATGCTGCGGGTGATCCTCTCCACGCTCAAGCCCGATGGCATCGTGATTTCATCATGGGGCCTGCGCGAAGGCCTGCTGTTCCAACAGCTGGAACCCGCCGCGCGCGAGCAGGATCCGCTGCTGGCCGCTATCGCCCATTTCGTGGCTCCGCGCGGCGCCTCGCTCAGCGCTGCGGCGATGATCGCGGGTTGGACTTCGGGCGTGGTGGCGGGCAATGACAAGGCGCTGGAGCGGCTGCGCATGGCATCGATCATGCTGGCGATGGCGCAGGCGCGGCTGGAGCCGAACATGCGGCTGCGGCATTCGTTCGACTGGGCGATGGACAAGCGCTGGCTGGGCCTTGATCACAAGGGCCGCGCGATCATCGGCGCTGCCCTGCGCGGGGCTTGCGGCAAGCCCGAACCCACGCTGGAACTGCTGCAACTGGCGGAGGAGGAGGAACTGCGCGAGGCGGCGGGATGGGGGCTGGCGTTCCGCCTGTGCCGCCGGATCGGCGCGGGATCGCGTGCCTCCATGCTCACCAGCCGCCTCACCCGCGACGATGGCAGGTTGGTGCTGTGGCTGGACGAAAGCCGCGAACAGCTGGCATCGGACAGCGTGCAATCCGATCTCAAGACGCTGGCGCTGTGGCTCAATTGCGAACCTGAACTGCGCATCGGCCAGGCCTGACCGCTCCCCGCCGGAGTTGCGGGTGAGGACTCCTTGACATTTTTGTGACCATGTTACGCAATTGTTGCAGGGCCTGCGCAAAACAGGTCTGCTGTGCGACCACCTATTCATCGAGGACAGACATGGTTTCAAAGGCATCGACCCAGGCTCCACATGCAGCGAATGATACGCTGCCCCCCGCCCCTGAAGCCGCCCCTGAAGCCGCCCCCGCAGCCGCAGCCGCTACCGCCGTGGATCAGGATTCGCTGGATGTGAAAGCACTGGCCAAGGGCGTGCTGGCGCGCGATTTTCGCCCCAAGGTTTCCACGGTGCGCCGTCTGGCAGAGGCGGTGCTGGCAAAGTCTGCTGAAACCGGGAAGAAAAAGAAGAAGAAGAAGGCGTCCGCCTCCGGGAAATCAGGCGGCAAGAAGCGCAAGCTGGCCAGAATTCCGGGTCAGAAGGACAAGAAGTAAGGCGCGAACAGCCATATAGCCGGGCCGTCCGCGCTCCTTACCCTGCACCCCTAACCTTCAGGCGAACTTGTCCTGTGACTGTTCGTGAAAAGGCCGCGTGTCGGCAGGTTCGCTGCGGTAGGGCGGGCGCTGGGGCAAGGTGCGCTCCCCCTTCCACGGGATCTGGTCCACATCGGTCCATGCATTGACCGTCAGGCGCCAGAACTTCCAGCGCCCGTCTTCGCGGATCAGCCGATCGTCGCGCGTGCCGATGCCGAACACGAAATTGGTGCGGTAATCGGCGTTCCACTGGATGATCTGGAAAAAGCACCGCACCCGCGCGCCTTCTTCATGCGGGTCCATGATGAACTGGCTCATCAGGTGCTGGCGGCCATACCACCAGTGCTGGCGATCGTACCAAAGGCTGCGCAGATTCTCGCGAATGGCATCATGGCCCTTCACCTTGCCCTGCCACAGGTGATCGAATTCGGCATCGCGGGCGAAAGTGCCGATCGCCTGTTCCTCATCCGCCAGATCGATGCCCCAGGCATAGCGGGCATAAAGCTCCTCTATCTCCCCGCGGTCGTCCGCCGGCATGATCTGCGGCACCCCATCTGGCCAGCACGGCTGGTTCATCAATTTGCCTCCCGTCAAATGCGCGCTTGATTTGCGCGCCTAATGCTATTTGAATCACGGGCTATCACAAGGGAGAGAGCGATGCCGGAAGTATTTCAGGCCTTTCACAGTTTCGGCCTGCAAAAGCGCATGCCGATGCGTTTTGAAGCCGATGTCTTTGAATGCGAAGTGGAAGGCGAAATTCCGGCCGAGTTGCAGGGTGCCTATTATCGCACCGGCGGTGATCGCCAGTTCCCCACGCTGGAGGATGACATCATCCTCAACGGCGATGGCATGTTCTCCATGTTCCGCTTCGACAATGGCCATGTCAGCTATCGCAGCCGCTACGTGCAGACCCAGCGCCTGAAGGCGGAGCGGGAGGCGCGGCGGCGGCTGTACGGTGCCTATCGCAACAAGTATTCCGACGATGAAAGCGTCTCCAACCTCCCCAACCGTGACAACACCGGCAACACCTATGCCTTTGCTCACCACGGCGAGCTGTACGCCCTGCGCGAGGATTCGCGGCCCTACAGGCTCGATCCGCAAACGCTCGACACGCTGGAGATCGGCGAGTTCGGCACGCTGAAGTCGACCGCATTGACCGCCCATCCCAAGATCGATCCCAAGACCGGCGAATGGTGGAGCTACGGGGTTTTTGCCGGCGGAGAGCCGACCACCGATGCCAGCCTGCACGTGTTCGACAAGTCGGGCAGGCTGATCCGCGAGAACTGGTTCCACACCCCCTATCCCGGCCTGAGCCATGACTGGGGCGTGACGCGCGAGCACCTGATCTTCCCGATCATGCCGCTGACCGCCAGCGATGCGCGGCTGCGGGCGGGCGGCGATTATTACCAGTACGATCCTGACCTGCCGAGCAAATGGGGGATCATGCCGCGCGGTGGCACGCCCGATCAGATGCGCTGGTTCGATATTCCCGGCATCGTGATGGGCCATGTGATGAACGCCTATAGCGAGGGCACCAAAGTCATCATCGATACGCCGTGTTCGCCCGGAAACTGCTTCAGCTTCTTCAAGGACAAGCACGGCAACCAGCCTGCCCCGGCGGAAACCATCACCCAGATCACCCGCATCGTGTTCGATCTTTCCAAGCCCGATAGTGAGGCGGTTTCACTGCACCCGGTCAATGGCGCGCTGGGCGACATGCCCCGCATCGATGACCGCTTCGCGATGGAGAAATATCGCACCGGCTATTTTGCCCTGCGCGATTTCCCGCAGATGGGCATCGGCCAGATCGACTGGGAGACAGGCGAGGTCAAAGTGCATGAGCTGGAAGGCGCCGCATCGCAGGAACCGCTGTTCGTGCCGCGCTCTGCCTATAGCGCCGAAGGCGATGGTTTCGTGCTTGTCGCGGTTGACCGCATGGCGGAAAAGCGCATGGATCTGCTGATTCTGGATGGCAATGATGTCAGCCGTCCGCCACTCGCCACAATCAAACTGCCTTTTGCCCAGCCGATGGCGTTTCACGGCTGCTGGATGCCCGCATAGGAGAATATGGGAATGACTGATCTGACCAAGGCCAAGGCCGTGCTGGAAGCGCAGCTGGCCGAACTCGAAACGCGCCTGAGCCATATTGAGCGCGATCTGGCCGAACCGCTCGATCCCGATTCATCCGAACGCGCGGTGCAGATGGAAGATGACGAATCGCTGGAAGGCCAGGCGGCCATCGTCTCACGCGATGTCGCCTCGACCCGGCGCGCCCTGCTGCGGGTGGAAGACGGCAGCTATGGCACCTGCATGCAGTGCGGCGATGATATCTCCGCCAATCGCCTTGCCGCGCGGCCCGAAGCCGCCTTGTGCATAGACTGCGCGCGCAAGGTCTGATCGTTAGCGGGTTTCGGCCTAAATCTTGGGCAATTGATGCGTCTGGTCGAGCCGGTGGAGCACTTCATCCATCGGCTCGGTCACCGTGACGCTGCGCCCTTCGCCAAAGCGGATGCGCGTTCCGTCCTCGACCGAGGAGATGAAGGAGACCTGCGACGCGTTGACGACGACCGGGACCCTGTCGACGCTTACGAATTTTACGAACACATGCATTCTCCTGCCTTGTGGCCGGTCGGAATGTGCCGGCCTTGATTGCACCAGATTACGCCATCCGCCGCCGCTGTCCATGAAATGCTGCGGGCAAAATGCGCCCGCCGGGCCGGTTTAACCAAATGCTGACGGGAGTGCGCTAATGCTCGGCCCGGTAAGCAGATCGACCATGGCAATTGAGAACACACTTCCGGCCGCGCCGCAGCAGGGGACGCAGGACACGCAGGCCCCCGCCGCCGCGCCCGCAAGCGTGCGCCCCATGTTCGTGGTGCGCACCGTGCTGATCGTAATCTCGGTGGTGGCAATCATCGCCTCCGCACTGAACGCGGCCGGGGCCTGGTTCCCGTCCATCCCCTATCTGGGATCGCGCGGGTCGTCTGCCATCACCCATTATACGGTCTATATGGTCGCAGTTCCGCTGCTGGCCAGCATCGTGCTGGCATCGTTCGGCGGCTGGCGTCGCGGCGCCGGGAAAGTGCTGATAACGGCGGGCGCGGTCAGCACCGTGCTGTCGCTGGCAGGCGCGGCACGGATGGTGGCGGTCGCCTGGCAGAACGATGTTACCGTGTCTCTCCTGCCGCTGCTGGACCCTGTCGCCATTGTGCGAACGCCGGTTTCGACGATCCGGGATTCGGTCACCGACAACAACGGCAAGCAGCTGGACTTCGCCATTTACCCGCCTGCCGGTGGTGCCGGCGATGCACCAGTCCTCGCCTATATCCACGGCGGCGGCTTTACCGGCGGGAGTTATCTGACGCGCGGAGACGATCTGGGCTGGTTCGCCGATCAGGGCTTTCTGGTCATCTCGCTCGAATATGGCCTGTCCACGCAGGACGATCATCGCTGGGATCGCACTTTGGGCGAAATCGGCTGCGCCCTCGCATGGATCCGCTCCAATGCGCAGCGCTGGGGCGGCGATGGCAAGCGGATCGCGGTCCTGGGAGAATCGGCGGGCGGCAATCTCGCCCTCAACGCAGGTTATCGCCGTGCGGATGGCACATTGCCCGTGTCGTGCGATGGCGAAGCGGCGCAAGTGGCTGCAATCGGCGCCATCTATCCGGTGATCAGCGTGGCCGATTTCCACGACAATCCGCATTTCGAATATGCACCCGCATCCCGGCGCATGGCATCCTTCTATACCGGCGGCACACCGCGCGAATATCCTGAGCGCTATGCCAGCCTGGACCCGGTGCAATATCTGACGCCGGAAGCGCCGCCGGCATTGGTGCTGCACGGTACCAACGATTCAACGGTGCAGATCGATGCCGCCAA
Organism: Alteraurantiacibacter aestuarii; assembly: GCF_009827405.1. Lineage (GTDB taxonomy): Bacteria > Pseudomonadota > Alphaproteobacteria > Sphingomonadales > Sphingomonadaceae > Alteraurantiacibacter > Alteraurantiacibacter aestuarii. The sequence continues at coordinate 302,233 of NZ_WTYY01000001.1, read as the reverse complement.
TTACTGGTTTGAAAATGCCCGCAGGGTTGGCGCGCCCGCGCGGCTGATCACCCTGCCGCTGGCCGAACACGCTTTCGACAAGCGCGCATCGATCAGCAACCAGATCATGCGCCAGACCATGCGCGATCTGTTCCGCGACCAGCTGCGCTGAGATCAGGGCAGCTGCGTCCCGTGCGTTTCGCGCAGCGGGATTCCGGCGGGATCGAAATCATCCAGGCAGAAGACATTCACGCCATAGCTGTCTGGCATCATGCGCTTGCGGTGGAAGGTGTAGATGCCGCAGGTCCCGCAGAAGAAATGCCGCGCCGTGCCGGTGTGAAAGCGATATTCGCGCAGGCTTTCCTCACCCGAAAGCAGGCGGAAATCATCCTCATGCACGCGCACCATCAGCGCATTCTTCTTGCGGCAGATCGAACAGTCGCAGGTGGTCAGCTCAGGGAAATCGCTGGTGATGGCGAATTTCACCGCCCCGCAATGGCAGCTGCCCTGATAGTCCGCCCGCTCGCGCGTCACCGGGTAACGCGCCGCACGAAGTCTGCCACCATGGTCTCTGTCTCCAGCTGGTCGCTGCCGATGGAAAGCGCGGGCGAGAGGTGGTTGTGGCCGGAGAGGAAATGCATTTCCGGGTAGCGGCCCTGCGCCTGCGTGAACTGGGTCACCACTTGCGCTGCCTGGCGGTGAAAATCGTCCGGGTCGAATTCGGCGACTGAAAACTGCAACGGGATCGATGAATTGAGCATGCCCGCCATGCACGAAGCAGGCCCCCAGCCCTTGCGATCTTCGCCGTAATAGGCCTCTGCAAAGCTGTTGGGCTCGGCAGTCATGGTGTCGTAGATCCCGCTCATCAGAACGGCACCGGCAATGCCGCCGCCCTCCACCGCATGATGCTGACGGTGCGCGACATAGCCTGCCACATGCGTTGCCCCGGCGGACTGTCCGGCCAGCACGATCTTGTCCGGATTGCCGCCGTGGCTGGCGATATTCTCACGCAGCCATTCGACCACCAGCTTGAGGTCTTCAGGTCCGGCGGGGTATTTGTGCGCCGGGGCAAGCCGATAGGTGATCGTCACCCCCACCATGCCGTGCCGGGCAGCAAAATCGCCCATGTTGGAATAGAAGGGGGAGCCTTCGGTATGCTTGTCCCCCATCACGAAACCGCCACCGTGGACAAACACCAGAACCGGTGCATCCCTGGGGGACAGCATGGAGAAGATATCAAGCTTGTGCCGCTCATCCGGGCCATAGGACAGATCGCGCACGACCTTGGTCTCTGGGTGCAGGCCCTTGTTGATGGCCGCCATCATGGCTTGTGTCCCGCCGAGCATTTCTGGCGAGAGATCGGGACCAAATGCTTGCAGTCTTGCGCGCATATCTGGCGTCATTCAGGTGTCTCCATCAACAGCACGGGCTTGATTGCCTTGCCGCTGTGCGCATCGGCAAAGGCACGGGAAATATCGGCAAAGGGGTAGAAGCTGATCATGCGGTCAAACGGGAAGCGCCCCTGCCGCCAGTAATCGGCCAGCTTGGGCAGGAAAATGCCGGGATGGGCATCGCCGCCCAATATGCCGCGCAACTGCTTGCCGCCCGCCAGCATGCCGAACATCTGCGGCGCCCATTCGCCGCGCGGCGCGGCCACGAAGCCGGCGGTGCCGTTCATCGCCAGCACGTCCAGCGCCAGAGTGTGAACGCTCGGCACATTGGTGGTGTTGAAGGTGAAATCCACACCGCGCCCGGTGATGCCGCGGATCTTGGCGGCAAGATCATCTTCATCGCCGGGCAGGCAATCGGTCGCGCCAAATTCACGCGCCAGTTCCAGCCGGACGGGGTCAAGGTCCACCGCAACGATGCGCCTGGCGCCCACCAGCCTGGCCGCCATCACTGCCGAAAGGCCCACGCCTCCGGTCCCGAAGATGGCGATTGTGTCGCCATAGCCGACTTTCAACGCCTCTATGACCCCGCCAGCCCCGGTTATGATCCCGCAGCCAAGCGGTCCCAGCTTCTCCAGCGGCAGATCCTTGTCCATCTTCACCGCCGTGCGCTGGGGCACGATGGAGTGGGTGGCAAAGCTCGACTGGCCGAAGAAATGCGAGTGGATTGCAGCCCCGTCGCTGCACAGCGCAGTGGAGCCATCGAGGCGCTTTCCGCCAAAGCACAGCGGCATGGCCAGATCGCAATAGGTGGGACGATTATCGAGGCATGACGGGCATTTACCGCAGCTGTTACCGCTCAGGATCACGTGATCGCCCAGTGCGAAACCGGTCACCCCCTCACCCAGTTTCTCCACCACGCCTGCGCCTTCATGGCCCAGCACAATGGGTTGCGGCGAATGGCGTCCGGGATGTTCATGCAGATCGGTGTGGCAGATACCGGTGGCGACCAGGCGGATGCGCATCTCGCCAGCGCGCGGTTCCTCCTGCTCAAGCTCGGTCAATTGCGGCGCATCGCCGCCTCGTCCGCTGAGTGCGGCGGTGATTTTCATGCTTCCGGCCTCCCCGGGGGCGGTCCCAGATGATGATCGTTCTGGATATTGGCAACATCGCCATGCTGCACCATCAGGCTCTTGCGGCGCAGGAAGCGGCGCAGCGATTCCGGTCCGATGCGCGGGGCGCCGTGGCCCGACCAGCCGAAGCTGTCAGACCCGAAAGTGCGCAATTTGGCGAACGTCAGGAACGTGTCCTGCAGGAAGATTCCGCCCGCATTGATGCGCCTGCCGATGGCCTTGGCCTCCTCCGCATCGCCCGCGATCACGCTGGCGGTAAGGCCGAACTGCGTATCATTGGCCAGCCGGATCGCCTCCTCGGTGTCGGAATAGGCCATCACCGGGATACACGGCCCGAAAGTCTCATCGCGCATGATCTCCATGTCATGCGTCACGCCGGTCAGCACCGTGGGGCGCAGGTACAGCCCGCCGCCAATATTCTCCACCGCGCCGCCGGTCAGCACCATGGCGCCCTTGGCCACGGCATCGGCGATGTGGCGGGTGACGATCTCTGCCTGCGGGGCGAAGGTGAAGGGACCGATATGGCCGGCACGCGGATTATCGGAATTGAGGCGCACGGCCTGCGCCTGCTCCACCAGCTTCGCCACGAATGCATCGTGCACGCTCTCGTGCACATAGACCCGCTCAATCGAATAGCAGACCTGCCCCGTGGCATAGACCGCGCCGCGCAGCACCGAGGTTACCGCGCGGTCCAGATCGGCATTTTCGGTGACGATGCACGGGTCCTTGCCGCCCAGTTCCAGATTGCACGGGATCAGCCGTTCGGCGCAGGCAATCGCCACCTTGCGGCCCGTGGGGACGGAGCCGGTGAAGCAGATCGTATCGACCTCGGCAATCAGCGCCTGGCCAACGTCGGCCGCGCCGGAGACGTAATCGAACACCGCTGCCAGTTCGGGCACTTCGCGCACGGTTTCAAACAATGTCTCGATCACGCGCGGGGTCACTTCGCTGGGCTTCAGCAACACGGCGGAGCCGGCAAACAGTGCCGGCACCGCATCCAGCAACGCCAGCATCAGCGGGGCGTTCCACGGGCTGATCACCCCGGTCAGCGGCATGGCGACAACCTGCGATTCCAGCTCCACGCTGGGCATGGTGAAGCTTTTGCCTTCCCATTTCAGGTCGGCGAAAGCCTTTGGCGCATCCTGCAGCCAGCCGCCCACATTGGCCATGGTGATGAAGCCCTGGACGTATGACGTGTGGCAGCCGCCGGTATCGTGCGCATCGGCCTCGCCAATGTCGCCAGCGCGGGTTTTCACCACCTCCAGCCAGCGCGCCATGACGCCGCAGCGCGCATCCACGCCCATCGCCTCCCATGCGATCTGGTTTTCACGCAGGCGTGCAGCCTTGGCTGCTACCTCCTCCCGCGATGAAACCTGCAGCTGGAAATCGACTTCGCCACTGCGTGGATTGCGCACATTCAGCACGGCAGGCCGTGATGCCATTTGATCCTCCCTGTTTGCCAGTGAACCTAATCTCTCAGGCCAGCCGAGAATAGGGAAATTTCCCTATGCAACAGGATCAGAAGCCGTAGCGCAGGCCCAGCCAGACGGTCTGCGGCACGCCGATATCCATCGATCCGCCCTGGTTGCGCGTGACGATCGTCTCATCGAACAGGTTCTCCACCCGGGCGACAGCCGAAAGGCGGCCCGCGACCGGCATTTGCGCAAACAGATCCACCGTGGTGGCGGCAGGCAGAACGTCGGTTTCCTGATCGTCCTCGAACTGGCTGGAGACATGGCGCAGCGTGGCGGCAAAGTTCATCCCGTTGTCGGCGCGATAGCTGGCCGTGGCACTGGCGGAGAACTTGGGCGTCTGCGACGGCGTGAGGCCATCCAGACCGGCGGCAAAGCCGGTGCCGCGCACTTCGGAATTGGTAAGCGCCATGCTGGCATCAAATCCCCACGGTCCGCGCTGCACGGATGTGGCAAATTCCACCCCGAAGGCATCGATCGCATCCAGATTCTGCCGTTCACGCAGGTTGGTGGCGATGGTGACATTGGCGATGGCGTTCTTCACCTTGTTGTCGAACACGGTGACGGAAAAGCGCGTGCCGGGATCGACCGCGAAATCGGCCCCGACTTCATAGCCTTCCAGCTTTTCGGGAACGAGGTTCTCATTGGCATTGGTCGTCACCGGGAAGACCACGAACGGGCGGTACAGCTCATTCAGGGTGGGCAGGCGCAGGCCGGTATAGGCCGCCGCGCGGAAGGTGATCACATCATTGGCCTGAACCAGGGCGCCCGCGCGCCAAGTCACTTCCCAGTCGGAGCGATTGGCATAGCTGTCATTGCGCACCGGCGCGCCCGCACCGGTGAAGCTGCGGTAATAGCCATCCTTGATCGCATAGCGGTCTGCGCGCAGGCCGCCGGTCAGCGTGACCGGGCCAAGCTCGATATCGTTCTCTGCAAACAGGCCGAAGTTGGTGTTCACACCGCCGGCAAAGCGTTCCTCGGTCAAGTTGCCGGAGAAGGCGCTGTAGGCATCTTCGAACAGGTCGCCCGCGCTGCGGCGGAAATCGGCACCAAGGCGCAGCGTCATGTCATCACCCACGGGCGGGCGCACCTCGATCTTGCCGCCCTGCCCTTCCGCAGGCGTGTTCTTCTGGTCGAGAACGGGCACATAGCGGGTGGAGGACACGATGATATTGCTGAAATTGCGCCACTGGGCATAGGCCAGCGCGTCCACCTGCCATGATCCGCGGCTGACCAGTCGCAGGCTGACATCTTCACCTGATGTGGTGCTGTCCGCGCCTTCGAAACGCAGCGTGCGGCTGGTCTCGAAAGCCGAACCGCGCAGCTGCAATTCTACCGGGCCAAGGCTCTGCACAAGGCGTCCGCTGGCGGACCAGTCATCAAAATTGGCGCGGCTGGTGGCGGGCACACGGTCCGCCAGAGGCGTGGTGAAGAAGCCATCGCCGCGATCCCACCGACCGCTGAACACGGCATAACCATTGCCAAATTCCGGCGCGATGCTGGCGGACATTTCGGTGTCTTCACGCTGGTTGGCCAGCACCTGTCCGGTGAACAGGCCAAGCGCGGAAGCATCGGCGCTGTTGAGCTCTATCGTGCCAGCTAGAGCGCCCGAGCCGAACGGGCCGGAACCGCCGCCACGCGTGACGTGGATGAGGCCGAGCCGCTCAGGCGCAATGGCGCTGAACGGGATATGGCCGAAGAACGGATCGGTCATCGGCACGCCGTCCAGCAACACCAGCGCGCGGCTGGTGGCATTGCCGCCAAGCGCGCGCAGCGTGGCGCCCTGCGCCGTGGGATTGGCCGAACGGCTGTCCGAACGGCGGAATTGCTGGAAGCCGGCGACATTGCTCAGCACGTCTTCCAGACGGCCCGAACCAGAGCTGACGATCTGCTCACGCTCAATCTCGACATGCGAATAGGCGGGCGTGGCGGGCGTTTCTGCCAGGCCATCGCCCAGCACGACGATGACTGTCTCTTCTGCCGGATCCGCGGGCTCCTCCTGTGCGAAAGCGGGAGCGGCGATCAGCATGGTTGCAGTGCTGGCAAGGAGCAGGGTTTTCATGGTGGAAATCATCCCAAATTGATTTTGTCCGGCGCGCTTTAGCGTCTCATGCTTGCCGCGTCACCCCGGCAATGGCAGGAAGGCAATCGGAGAGGGGAATTGGATGCGCATTTTGACGCTTTGCATCGCCGCCGCCTTGCTGGCTGGCTGCTCTGACAACAAGCTGACAGACACTGAAGAAACCGCCGCAGCGCCCGCGCCTGCGAGCGAGGGAGAGACCGACATGACCGCCACGCCGCCCGCTGTGCCACAGGATCACACAGCGCTTCTTGCCAGCGACGATCCGCAGCTCGCGGCGAACAAGCGGCTGGTCTATGACATGTACCGCATCGTGTTGCAGGGCGGCTATGCCGACCGCGCGGGAGAGTTCATCGCCGACGATTACATCCAGCACAATCCCAACGCCGGACAGGGTCTGGCGGGTGTTCAGGAATACATCCGCAACACGCGGCCCGAACGCGCGCTTGAGGACAAGCTGGAACTGCCGCTGATCAACCTGCTAGCAGAGGGCGATTTTGTCACCACCGCCTTCGTGCGCACGGAAGCCGATGCGAACGGCGCGACCTATTATTCGACCTGGTTCGATCTCTACCGGATCGAGGACGGCAAGATCGCCGAACATTGGGACCCGATGCTGAAGAGCGATACGCCGATCGATCCCAATTCACAGCGTCTGGAAGAATAGCACTATAATCATGGGGAGAGCGGCATGGCCGTGACGAACTGGGCCGCAAAGGCCAGTCTGGGAGTTGCAATCGGGGTGCTGGCCATAGCGCAGGCCGGTGGCCAGACATTGAGCGATTTCACCCCCGTGACCGATGCGGACATCCAGAACCCCGATCCGGCTGACTGGCTCAGCTGGCGGCGCACGCTGGATAGCTGGGGCTATTCCCCGCTGGCGCAGATCACCCGCGACAATGTGGCCAGCCTGCGCATGGTGTGGGCGCGGCCGCTCAATACAGGATCGCAGGAAGGCACGCCGCTGGTGCATGACGGGGTGATGTATTTCCCCGCGCCGGGCGATGTGATCGAAGCGATCGATGCCCGCTCTGGCCAGCTGATCTGGCAGTACCGCCGCGACATTCCCGAGGACATCGGCAATTACCTGCCTGTCTGGGATACCAACCGCAATCTGGCGATCTATGGCAATCTGATCATCGCCAATGGCGCGGATGACTATATCTATGCGCTCGACGCCCGCACCGGGGAAATGGTGTGGGAAACCAGGATCATGGATTACCGCAACGGTGCCAAGCAAAGCTCCGGCCCGATCATTGCCGAAGGCCTCGCCATCACCGGGCGCAGTTGCGAGCCTGAGGGCGGGCCCGATGCCTGCGTCATCACCGCGCATAATGCGCTGACGGGCGAGGAAGTCTGGCGCACCAGCACCATCGCCCGCGGCGATGATCCCAACGATGCCACATGGGGCGGCGTGCCGCTGGAAGACCGCCAGCAGGTGGGTGCATGGATGGTGGCCAGCTATGATCCCGAACTGCGGCTGATCTATATGGGCACGTCAGTTTCCGCACCTGCGCCCAAGATATCGCTGGCGGGGCCGGATTACGATTACCTCTACCACAATTCCACCCTCGCGCTGGATGTGGAGACGGGGCGGATCGTGTGGCATTACCAGCATCTGGTGGATCACTGGGACCTGGATCATCCCTTCCCGCGCATGCTGGTGGATGAGGCGGTGGCACCCGATCCTTCCGAAGTCACCTGGATCAATCCCGCCATCGAGGCGGGCCGCACCTACAAGGTGCTGACCGGCGTACCCGGCAAGACCGGGGTGATCTACACGCTCGACCGCGAAACCGGGCAGTTCCTGTGGGCGCGCCCGACCATTCACCAGAACGTTGTCGGCGATATTGACGGGGCAACGGGCCGCGTGACCGTGAACCCGGAGACGATCTTCACTGCCTTTGGCGCAAAGCTGACCGTGTGCCCGGCCCCATCGGGCGGCACCAATTATCCGGCGGGGGCCTACAGCCCGCTCACCAGCACCATGTATCTCACCTCCAACAACAGCTGTGCGGAGATGGCCGCGCTCGACCCGGCGGATAATCCGGGCGTCTATGGCATGTCTTCGCGCCAGTATATCGCGCCGGGCGCCAACAATAATGTGGGCGTGATCCACGCGGTCAATGCCGTGACCGGCCGCACATTGTGGGAATTTTCCACCCGCACAGGAATGCAGTCGCTGATGACGACCGGCGGTGGGTTGCTGTTTGCAGGCGATGCCGACGGGCGCTTCCGCGCGATGGACCAACACGATGGCGCAGTGCTGTGGGAGATGAACCTTGGCTCCAGCGTCACCGGCTATCCGGCAACGTTCGAAGTCGATGGCCAGCAATATGTGGCGGTTTCAACCGGGCGCTGGCTGAATGACAGCTTCACCCCCGAACTGACGCATGGCACGCAGAACACGCTGTATGTGTTCGCCCTGCCGCAGGCGGGTATCGGTCATGCCGGTCCCTATCGCGCGCCGATCAATCCGGCAGGCCGCCTGTCCTCCGTCGATCCGGCCCTGAACAATCCGGCGCTGAACAATCCGGGTGGCGGCTTTGCCCGGCATACGGCGGATGGCGTGTATTCGGCTGCCCAGGCACGCGCGGGACAGGCGGTGTATGAACGCGCCTGCGCGGCCTGCCACGGGGTGGATTTCCAGCCCGCGCCAGGTTCACCCACGCTGAAAGGTGGCGCATTCATGGCCAACTGGCGCGGCAAGTCCGTGGGCGACCTGTTCGCCTATACGCGCGGCAACATGCCGGTGGCCGCAGGCGGATCGCTGCCCGACAGCCAGTATCTGGCCGTGATTGCCTATCTTCTGGAAGCCAACGATTTTCCTGCCGGCGCGGCGCTGGACCCCGATCAGGCCATGCTGGCCGCCATTGGCATAGGAGAATAACAGGAATTGCTAACCATTGGCGGCTAGCATCCGCCCAACAGCAAGAAAGCAAGGGACGCATAACTGGATGAGGACACCGATCGCCTGCGCCATCTTGCTCTTGGCCCTGTCTTCCTGTGGCAGGCAGGCGCCCGAACAGAACGCGGCCACCAATGCAGCCGAAGCGGCAACGCCCGGGTCCATACAGGGTGAGACGGCAAAAGCCGGAATCACGCTGGAACAGCATGCCGGGAGATGGGAATTCACCTATCCCGATGGCACGCAGAGCACGATTATCCTTCGCGCCGATGGCAGTTATGAACGCATTGCGGGAGTAGATAGCGCGGATCGCGGATTGTGGATCTTTGCCGAAGAACGGACCTGCCTGCTGTCGCTGAAGGCGGAAGACCGGCCGTGGTGCTATGTGATTGGCGAAGCCAATGAATACGGCTCACGCACTGCCATCATGGAAGACGGCTCGGTCGTTACAATCAGTCCGGTAAATTAGGTCTGGTGCCGCAAAGGCGGCTTACCCAGCGGGGTGGCAGGATTTCGCCCACCACCCCGTGGTGATGATTGTCAGTCGATCATGGCGGCGACGAGGCGCCGCAGTTCCCGTTCGCTCAGCGCGCTCGAGCAATGCTGCGGCGCGGTATGCGAAACGGGCTTCCGACCGCCAAAAGGCAGCGAAAGTGTGGTGCGCGGAGTGCGCACGCTGGTCTGGATTGTCATAATATTCCTCTGGAGGGCGGCGTCTGATGCGCCTTGCCCTTCGTAAATTGTAGTCTAGCGCCTGAATTTGCCGCGCTTGCCGCCGCCAGCACCACCCGTTGGGCCGGAGCCCGGAGTGCGTTCGCGGAAGATTATGCGGCCCTTGGAAAGATCATAGGGCGTCATTTCAACATGAACCCTGTCACCAGCCACCGAACGAATCCGGAAGCGGCGCATCTTGCCAGCGGTATAGGCGATGATCTCATGATCATTGTCGAGCTTTACGCGAAAGCGACCGTCGGGCAGAACCTCGTCGATATGGCCTTCCAGTGTAAGCAGCTCTTCCTTCGCCAAATTTCTAATCCTTCAGGCATGTGAGTTGTCGCTTCGCGAATCATTCCGCGTTGCGCAGCCAGGTAGCGTGATAAGGAAAGGTGAAAGCCGGTTCGACCGGCTGGCAAATTCCGTCGCAAGCGACGTCAGGCAAGAGCTATATAGGCTCACTTGCGTTTAATTACAATGCAACAAAGCGAACAGCGCAAACACGGCAAAGATTCGTTCAATTTGTATCGCGAAAACAGCCTGATGCTGCGCCATCGCTGCAAACAGGCCAGAAATGTCCCGCAAACCGGCCAAGTCTGTTTAGAATGCCCTCCTCAAAGACAGCTGAGGGGATAGTACCATGAAGAAATTGATCGCCTGCGCCGCATGCCTGGCCATTCTATCGGCCTGCTCCGAAACGTCGGACGACGCTGCACAAGAAAGCGCAGAAACAGTGCAACCGGTGAGCGACTTTACCTTCGAGGAACACCTGGGGGCCTGGGATGTCGTCTATCCCGACGAGACAACCGCCGTCACCACCAACCGGCCTGACGGCACCTTCACCACGCAGATGGCCGATGGCACCGTATCGGAAGGCACGTGGTCGATGCAGGATGACGGGTCTTCGTGCTGGATGCCAACGGGCGAGGATGAGCCACGCTGCTACACGATTGGCGCAGCGGACGAGAACGGCACACGCGCCCTGACCATGCCAGATGGCCAGATCGCCTATGTCACGCCCGTTCAGGAAGAAGACGCGGCGGCAGAATGACAAAAGGGGGCGGCCTTTCGGTCGCCCCCCTTCACTTCCCGGTAGCCGGAAATCAGGCCGGAGCGCCGTCCAGCAAGATGGTCTTGGTTTCGGTATAGGCCCAGATGCCTTCATCGCCGCCTTCGCGGCCGATGCCCGACTGCTTGAACCCGCCGAACGGCGCGGTCCATTCCATGCGCATTCCGTTCTGGCCGACCACGCCGGTGCGGATGCGCCGGGCAATGTCATAGGCGGCTTGCGGATCATTGGTCAGCACGCTGCCGTTGAGGCCGAAGTTGCTGTCATTGGCGATGCGAATGGCGTCTTCCTCATCCTCTGCCGGGATCAGGCACAGCACCGGTCCGAAGATCTCCTCCTGAGCGATGCGGCTGGAGTTATCGACGTTGGCGAACAATGTGGGCTCCATGTAATAGCCCTTGTTCATATGCGCCGGGCGGTTGCCGCCTGTCACCAGATCGGCGCCGGACTTCTTGCCTTCCTCGATATACATTTCCACCCGTTCCAGCTGGCGGCGCATGGCGAGCGGGCCAAGCTGCGTGTCAGCGTCTTCGGGATGGCCGATCTTCACGCCCTGCATGACCTTGGCGATCGCTTGTGCCAGTTCGTCATGCCGCGCGCGGGGAACGATGGCGCGGCTGAGCATGGCGCACACCTGCCCGCTCATCACGGTGATGGTGTTGCCAAGAATACCGGCTGCGGCCTCGATCGGGAAGTCGTCGCGGATGATGGCGGCGGACTTGCCGCCCAGTTCCAGCGTGCAGCGGGTCATGTTCGATCCGCAGACACTGGCGATATGCATGCCCGCAGCCGAGGAACCGGTGAAGGTCACCTTGTCGATCAGCCTGGAATGGACCAGGTGATCGGCCGCCTCGCGGTGCGCGGGAACAAGGTTCACCGTTCCGGCGGGCATGCCCACGGCCTCTGCCGCCTCGGCAATGATATAGGCTTCCAGCGGCGTTTCGGGCGATGGTTTCATGATCACCGTGCAGCCTGCGATCAGCGAATAGAACACCTTGTTCGCCATGATCGCGAACGGTCCGTTCCACGGCGCGATGGCGGCCACAACGCCCACCGGTTCACGCGTGATGATGACGGTATCCACCGCCATGCCGGGGCGGCGTTCTTCCCACTGGAAGCGCTCTCCCAGCGATGCGATGCCGCGCAGGCCGGCCACCCCGCCTGCATGCATCGGGCCTGACGCGCTGGACAGGCCGCCGATCTGCGCGGTCCATGCAGCCGCCAGTTCGGGCACGCGGGTTTCCAGATAGTCGACCATCTCCATCAACTTGGCCATGCGCTCCAGCGGAGGGGTGGTGGACCAGGGGCCATTGTCGAACGCCTCGCGCGCCGCAGCAGCCGCGCGGTCCATGTCCACCTCGTCCGCCTCGGCCACGCGGGCGACGATTTCCTCGCGGTCCGGGTTCTCGATCTCGATCTGGCCGGGGCCGTGCGGGGCCACCCATTCGCCGCCGATGAAAAGCTTGTCCGGGTGTTTGATGTTCACGCCTTCGGGGGTCATCATATCTCTCCGTATTCGGGCCACGTGCGGCCCATCATATCAATAATTGGACAGGATCGTCAGCGATTGCGTGTCCAGCGGCAGGCCGCGGCGCTGCAATTCCAGCTCTCTTGTCCGCAAAGCGGCTTGCGTATCGATCAGATAGGCGTGGATCGCCTTCACCTGATCGGGTGAAAGCCGGTCATCCCAGCGCGGCATGCCATTGGGCATCAGCAGCCCTTCCAGCACGATCTGGTTGAAGGCCCCGTGCACGCCGCTGTTCATCCGCCGCAGATCGGGCAGAGGAGCGCGCGGCTGGTTGGAATGGCAGATGCCGCAATTCTCGGTGAACAGGCCGCTGCCCATGGCGATCATGTCCGGCGTGGCATCGGCAAATTGCGCGGGCGGCTGGGGCGCGGGTTCCAGCGCCGGCAGATCATCGGGAACGGGCACGGCGCCGCCACCCAGCTTGAACACCAGCAGGCGGTTGCGATTGCCCTTGCTATAGGCCGCGGCATAGGGGGGCACGAAGCCCCAGCCACCGCCGCCCCAGCCGGTCTGCACGGCGACATATTGCACCCCGTCCACCGAATAGGTCATCGGCGCGGCCATGATGCTGGAGCCGGTGTCGATGTGCCACAATTCCTCGCCCGTATCGCTGTCGCGCGCGAACAGCTGGCCAGCAACATTGCCGTGGAAGATGATCCCGCTCTGCGTGGCCAGCACGCCGTTGCGGTCCTGCCAGCCGAGCGATTCAACCGCCCATTTGGTTTTGCCAGTCAGCGGGTCCATCGCGCGAAGTTCGCTGCGGAAAGGTTCATCCAGCACCCATTGCCATTGCGGCGTGGCCATCATCGCCTCGCGAATGAACGGCGGCAGGCTGGGCGCGGCGGCTTCCAGATCGGGCGTGAAGATGATCGCGGCCCCGGCATTGAGGAAGCTCTTCTGCCGCTCCACACCCTCGGTCGGGCCGGTCAGGAACAGCAGATTGCCCATATCGAGCACATGGGCAAAATAGGTGTTGCGGCCCGGATCATAGGCCGCCGGATACCAGTTGCGCGCGCCCGGTGAGCCGGGATAAACGACCTTTGGCCCATTGGTATAATCGGCCAGTTCCATCGTCATGTTGGGTTGGCCGGTTTCCAGGTTCCAGCTGTCTGCCCAGCTGGTGCGGACGATGGGGTTGGCGGCCAGCGGACGGCCCGTTTCGCGGTCCACCACAAAGAAAAAGCCGTTCTTGGGCGTGTGCAGGATCACCGGGCGCTGCTCGCCCGCCACTTCCATTTCGGCCAGCATCATCGGCTGGGTGGCGGTGAGGTCCCAGTTGTCCTGCGGCGTTTCCTGGAAATGCCATTTCATCCGCCCCGTTTCACGATCAAGCGCGACGAGCGAGTTCAGGTAGAGATTGTCGCCTCCGCCGGGCGAGCGGACTGCCTGCGGGTAAGGCCCGCCATTGCCGGTGCCGACGATGATCTGGTCAAATTGCGGATCGTAGGTGATCGCATCCCATGCGGTGCCGCCGCCGCCAATGTCCCAGCGTGTATCTTCGGACCATGTGGAAAGCGCGGCTTCCAGCTCCTCACTCTCCTGCGGGCCATCGGCCGGATCATGCGGGATGGTGTAGAAGCGCCAGGCTTCGCTGCCATCGGTGATATCATAGGCGGTGACATAGCCGCGCGTGTCATATTCCGCGCCGGCATTGCCGATAACCACCAGATTGCCCGCCACTTCGGGCGCGCCGGTGGAGGTATAGCCGCGGTCATGTTCGGCAATCGTATCGACGCTCCACGCAACCGACCCGTCTGTCATGTCGAGCGCATAGAGCATGCCGTCCAGCGCAGCGACCATCACCTTGCCCTGCGCAACCGCGATGCCGCGATTGGCCCAGTCACAACAGGCGGAGCGGACGATCTGCATGTCCATTTCGGGCACGAAGGTCCACAATTCCTCCCCCGTCACGGCATTGATGGCATAGACGCGGCCCAGATTGCCCGAGGTGTACATCACCCCGTCAATCACCACCGGAGTGGCTTCCTGCACGCGCGCCGTGCCCAGATCATATTCCCACGCCAGACCAAGTCCGGAGACATTCTCCTTCGTCAGCCCTTCCAGCCGGGAAAAATGACTTTCAGCCCAGTCACCGCCGGGATTGTCCCAGTTCTCACCCGCGCCATAGACGGAAGTGTCCACCTCGGGCACGTCGTCGCCGCAGGCGGTCAGCGCCAGTGCGGCCATGCCAATGAAAAGTGCGCGCCGCATCATGCCAGCCCCGATCATACCGGCCATGCTCCCTGATACTGTTCGAACACGCTGCGAAGCGTGCGCGGGGTCTTGCCGGTGATGCGTTCAACGCAGTCGCTCACCTCATCCATGAACCCGGCGCGGATGGCGGTGCCGAAGGTTACCATGTCATCGCTCGACCACGGAATCGGGCCATCAGGCACGATGTCGCTGGCGTGGCGCGGTACGCCCAGTGAATCGAAATATGCGAACATCCCTTCATCATCGACATGCTGAACCTCGATCGGCTTGCCGGCCATTTGCGAAACCATCGCCATCGCTTCGGGAATGGAGATCGCTTCAGGGCCTGTCACCGGATAGGCATGGTTGCCGTGCCCCTCCTGAGTCAGCACACCAACGGCCACGTTCACGCAATCATCGCGGCTGACAAAGCCCACCCGGCCCTGCCCGCAATTGTCGGGCTTCACACCCATCTGCAGCGCGGGGATCGCCATGGCGAGAGCGATGGCTTCCGAATACTGGTTGTCGCGCAGGAATGTGTATTCGACACCCGTCGCGCGGATGGCTTGCTCGGTCGCGAGGTGGTCGTTCTTGACGATCGCGGGATTATCAGGCCGGTCGCAATTGATGATGCTGGTATAGGCGATCTGCCTGACGCCTGCCGCGGCGGCTGCCCGCGCTGCATTGGTATGCTGGCCCACCCGCGTGCCCACACGCGCGGTGGAGATCAGCAGCATGCGCTCCCCACCTTCCATCGCAGCGGGCAGGCTGGCGGGATCGTCAAAATCGGCGCAACGAATATGCGCGCCCGTTTCGGCAAACTCGGCCAGTTTTTCCGGAGTGCGCGACAGGAACACCAGGTCCTCCGCCGGAACGATCTCCAGAAGCTGCTTTGCGGCCGCATTGCCAAATTGTCCCGATGCGCCGGTGACGATGATCTTGCCCACGATTTACCTCTCCTTCTTGCGGAGCGATCATAACGAGTGTTACGGTTGTGGCAACAATCGGGAGAGAGATTACGTGCCGAAATTGACTGTCGAGGACCGCCTCGCTTTGCAGGACCTGATCGCGGACTACAGCTGGGCGCTGGATACAGGCGATACCGAAGGGCTGGTCGCCTGCTTCACGCCTGACTGCCTGATGAGCGAGGAAGTGTTCGAAGATCCCGATATCTGGGAAGGGCATGACGGCATTCGCGGCCTGATGAAGCATTATGCCAATGCCCCTGGTTTCCCCGGCCGCCAGCATCACGTCACGCAGGTGAAGTATTTCCCGCAGGACGATGGCAGCGTGAAGCTGAAGAGCTTTGCCTTCGTGACCGAATGCCACGGCGAACCGCCTTATGAACTGCGCTTCTGCGGCTGGTATGATGACCATGCGGTCAAATGCGCGGATGGCCAATGGCGCTTTGCCCGGCGCATCGTACGGCTGTGGGATGGCGAGGTACTACAACGCTTCCCCGGCCACGGCGAGTGGAAGCCGCGCAAGCGACCGGACTCGCTGATCATCCGCAAGTGAGCTAAGAATATCTGCATCGGGGTTTGAGGGGAACGACCATGAATTTGAAGACCGCATTCGCCGCCACGGCATCGCTGGCGGCGCTGGCTATCGCCGCACCGGCACAGGCCGCGTGCGAGGATATGCTCTCGCTTGATCTGGAAAATGGCCGCGTCACATCGGCTGCCGTCGTGGCCGCTGGCGGGTTCGAGGCACCCGCCAGCGGCTTTGGTCCGCCGCCGGGCGTGGCTGCATCGCCCTTTGCCGATGTGCCCTCCTTCTGCCGCGTTCAGGTCACTCTGACCCCCAGCAGCGATTCGGACATCAAGACCGAGATCTGGCTGCCGATGGAAGGCTGGAACGGCAAATATGTCGGCATTGGCAATGGCATCTGGGCAGGATCGATCTCCTATGCCGAGATGGGCCGGTCACTCAG
Source organism: Alteraurantiacibacter aestuarii (assembly GCF_009827405.1). Lineage (GTDB taxonomy): Bacteria > Pseudomonadota > Alphaproteobacteria > Sphingomonadales > Sphingomonadaceae > Alteraurantiacibacter > Alteraurantiacibacter aestuarii. Next base: position 285,836 of record NZ_WTYY01000001.1, on the reverse strand, counting down.
CCGCAACTATGCCACGGCAGCAACCGACACCGGCCATACCGGCAGCGGGATGACCGCTGAATGGGCCATCGGCCACCCGGAAAAGCTGGTCGATTTCGGCTACCGCGCGGTGCATGTCACCACGGTGGCGGCCAAGGCGGCGGTTGAGGCCTTCTATGGCCGCGGGCCGGAGCTGTCCTTCTGGAACAGCTGTTCCACCGGCGGACGGCAGGGCCTGATGGCGGCACACCGCTATCCTGATGATTTTGATGCGATTTCGGCCATGGCTCCGGCCAATCCGATGACCGACCTGATGACCCAGTCGATGTGGCAGGGCTGGCAGCCGCAACGCTTTGGCGTGCAGCTTGGGCCGCAGCAACTGGGCCTGGTGCATGCCGCCGCGATCGCCCAGTGCGATGCACAGGACGGTGTGGCAGACGGTGTGATCAGCCGCCCGCTGCAATGCAACTTCCAGCCCTCCAGCCTGCAATGCGCGCCCGGCCAGACCGAAGGCTGCCTGTCATCGGGACAGGTGCTGACGATGCAGAACATCTATGGCGGCACACGCGCTGCCGATGGCTCGCACCTCCTGCCCGGGTGGCCGGTTGGCTCCGAAGGGCAGATGGTGGCGCTCACCATGGGGGCAGAGCCCTTCCCCGTCGCCATGAGCTATTTCCGGGACCTGGCCTATGCCGGGCGCACAGGCTGGAACTGGCAGGAAACCGACTATCGCGACTACATGAACGATGCGCGCAGCTTTGGTGCCGAGATGCTCAACGTGCCGTCAGACGGGCTGACCGCCTTCTTCGCGCGCGGCGGCAAATTGCTGATGAGCCACGGCTGGTCCGACGGGCTGATCCCGGCAACCAACACGCTGGCCTTCTATCACGGCATGTATAATTCGCTGCCCGCCAGCGTGGCACAAAGCCAGACGCGGCTGTTCATGGCGCCGGGCATGGATCACTGCTCTGGCGGGGACGGCCCGAGCGATTTCGATACGCTGGGAACGATCGACGCATGGGCCACAAGCGGACGCGCGCCCAATCGCATCATCGCCACGCGGCCAGTGCAGGCTGGCGGCGGTTTTGGCGGACCTCCGCCGCCCCCGCGCGCGCCGATGGAACGCCCGCTGTGCCCCTATCCGATGGTGGCGAAATATGACGGGACGGGCGACACCGCCGTGGCCAGCAGTTTTACCTGCGAGGTAAGTTAGGAACCGCGCCCCAACTGCGCCCTAGCCGCGCGGCACCAGCAGCCAGCCCAGTGCCAGCTCGCGATCGGGCTGGCGACGGGCAGCGATGGACATCGCCTCGGCGGTGCCATCGGGCCTGGCCGCCCAGCCGGCAAACCGCTCCGCCCAGTCATGCCTTGCGCCCACCGCCATGCGGGCGAGCGGTAGCCAGGCGGAATCATGCGTGAAGCACTCGCAGCCTTCAGACTGTCCGCGAATCTCTGCGGCCAGCGTATAGCCTGCTTCCAGTGCCACTTCGCCGATCATCAGCGCATCGGCATGGCGCGATACGCCGGCGATCAGGGCAGGCCGGCTGGCGACCAGTTCCTGCGCGAAACGGATCGTATCGCCCTCGATGGCGCGCGATGACGTGCCCGCCGCGCGGCCAGCCGCCGCAAAGCGTTGGCCTGCATCCAATGACGGATCATGGACCAGACCGCTGTGCGCGCCATATTGCCAGCGCCAGCGCGCCAGCCCGGCCACTGTGGGGACAGCCAGCGCGCCCAGCAGCATGTTGCGGCGGGTGGTTTTCATTGTGCCCCTCCATGCGGTCCGGCGGCGAGATATTCGGCGATCTGCTGCAATTGTTCGTCCGACACTTCTCCGCGCGGAATGGCGGGCATGTTGCCAATGCCGTTGCGGGCAGACAGCACCACCAGTTCCACCGTTAGATCGTCACGCTCCTCCAGCAGGGAAACATCGGCGCGGCGCGCGATCAGCCCGGTGCCCATGCCGTTGGGCGCGTGGCACATGGCGCAAAATTCGACATACAGAGCCTCACCCCCGGTGGCATCGGGACGCTGCGCCATGGTGACCGGCTGCGGCATCGGCGGCGGGCCGCCTGTGGCAGCCTGTTCGGCTTCTCCGCCTGAGCAGGCAGAAAGCGCCAGCGAGGCGGCGACAAACGATGTTGCGGTCAGGATTCTCATTGTCCGCGCTCCTGTGCAAAGGCTCTGGGCCAGATGCCGCTCTTGCCCGGCGCGATGATTCCGTTGGGATCGAGCGCGTTCTTCACCTTCTCATTCAGGCGCAGCAAAGCGTTGTTATTGAAGTCATAACTTCCCGCCACCAGATCCATGTAATCAAGGTGCGTGCGGTATTCGCCGTAACCCTGTTCCTTAGCATCGGCCACCAGCGTGCGGAAGAACGGATCGACCTTGGCCATCATGGCGGGATCATCCTTGTTGAAGATCATCGCGTTGACATTGGTCAGGTGCCGCTCGCCAAAGGCAAAGCTGCCCTGATAGTCGACGCCGAATTCCCGGTACCTGGCATAGGTGCGCTGGAACTGCGCCAGCGCGGCATCGCCATCCTGCGGAATGATCGGGCTGAAACCGATGTGTCCGCCGCGCCCGCCATACCAGTTCACATTCTGCATCGGGAAGGTCATCGGCGTGCCGGTCCAGCCGGTGTATTCCAGCGGCTCGCCGCGTTTCCACACGGTCGGCTTGATCGCCATGGGGCCGGCATTGCCCATCGCCTCTTCCAGGATCTTGTAGGCCGCCTTGTTCACGTCCTCGCGGCCATACAGGCGCAGCGAAACGCCCCACCAGCCGATGTTGAACTGCTTGCGAATGGCATCGATTACCGCGTCCGAAACGGACCCTGGCTCATCGGTCCAGTCGGTCCGCCGGGTGAGCACGGCCGCCGCGCGCATCCAGTTGCCGATGGAGGGGCTCTGCGTCAGCACGCGTTCGCGCCGCAGCGGAGCGATGGTGTCGACCATCACCTTCAAATCCTCAGGCTTGTCGAATTCGACATCCATGCCCATCAGGCTTTCCGGCTCCGGCATCAGCCACATGCCCATCTTGGTCACGATGCCAAAGTTGGACTGGACGAACATCTGGTCCCACCCCGGGCCAAAGCCGAAGGGATAGGCCTGCCATGTCGGCGCATTGGAAAACGCGCCCATGCCCGTGCGCACCAGATCGCCATCGGGCAGCACCACTTCGAGGCCGCAGATGTTCTTGGTATGCTCGCCATAGGGAGTGTAGCCCACGCCGCGATCGAGCGCATTGCCCATGACAGATCCCCAGCTGTTGCCGGGGGTGGACAGCCAGAACGGCAGATTGTTGCGCTGGATGTAGTCGTACAGGTCATAGAACCCCACGCCCGGCTCGACGATCACCGTTCCCAGCTCCTCGTCGAACTCGATCTTCTTCATCCGCGACAGGTCCAGCACCACGCTGCCTGCCAGCACCGGCGCGGTGCCACCATAGCCCAGGTTCTTGCCCCGGCTGATGGGGTAGAGCGGCAGGCGGTACTGGTTGGCGATGCGCACCACCGCCTGCACTTCCTCGACGCTTTCACACGCCACCGCGCCCGAAGCATGATGCGCCTCGTCATTGACCGAGAATTTGTCCTGATAGGAAATGCGGTCGAGGTCCTCGAAGAACACCTTGCCGGCACCCAGCACGCTTTCGAAGGCGCGCTGCGCCTGCGCCAGCTTTTGCAGCGTAAAATCAGGGGGAAGCGGGATATCAGCCATAAGTTCCTACTTTCTCAGCTCACCAGACCTCAGGACGCAGACCATGCGGTGCGGGCAGGTGGGCGTGTCCCGGCATCAAGCCGGATAACCTCGCCATTGAGCAAGGCATTTTCGATAATGAAAAGTGCGGTGGAGGCAAATTCGTCTGCCCGCCCCGCGCGCTTGGGAAATTCACAGCCCTGCAGCAGTTCGGCGACGAAATCTTCGGGCAGGAAGGCCACCATCGGCGTGGCCATGAAGCCCGGCGCAATGCCCGCCACGCGGATGTGATGGGCGGAAAGGTCGCGCGTCCACACCAGCGTCAGGCCCGCAAGCGCAGCCTTGGCGGCGGTGTAGGCGCTCATGCCCTCCTGCCCTTCAAAGCTGGCGATGGAGCAGGCGTTGATGATCACGCCGCGCTCATCATCAGGGCCGACAGGATCATTGCCGATCATGCGGTGCGCCACTTCGGCGGTGACATTGATTGCGCCCATCAGATTGACATCGATGACCTTGCGGATCGCGGCCACATCGCCGGGACCATCGGCGCTGGCAATTGCGCCCATCCCGCCAATCCCGGCGCTGTTCACAAGGATATGGATCTGTCCGTGACGCCCGGCAATCTGCTGCACTGCGCCTTTCACCTGCGCCGGATCGGAAACATCACAGGCAATGAAGTCCGCCCCCGCAGGCGCTGTTCCGCCCAGATCGAGGCTCACCACTCTGGCGCCGCGCGCCAGCAGCGCGCGCGCAGTGGCTTCTCCCAATCCGGAATTGCCGCCAGTGATGACGGCCAGCCTGCCTTGCGGATCCATTCCCTCTCCATCCCCCGTTTCGGGCCCTGATTCAATCGCACGATTCAACCGCGACTTTAACGGACGTTACTTTTGAGCTAGCACGGCCTCAAGTCAAGCGAGGGGAGAAGGTCTTGGCATCCCGCGATCAATTATATGCAAGTCTCGATGCCTATCTGGCGGCGCTGTCTGCGCGCGATGTGGGCCGCGCGCCCCTGGCCGCGCAGGTCTTCAACACTGAGAACAACGTGCGCCTGTCACCGGGCGATGGCTGCTGGAACACCATCACCGCGCGCGATCCCTATGACCTGCGCTTCGCCGATCCCGAGCGCGGGCAGGTGGCGGTCTTCACCGCAATCGAGGAGACGGACGCGCTCAACCCGTGTTGCATCCGCCTGCAAGTGGGCGATGACGGCCTGATCACCGGTGTGGAAACCGTGGTCGCCCGCAACAAGGATGAGGGCTTTCCCTTCGGTCCGCAGAAATATGAGCGCAAGCCGGTGCTGGAAGAGGTGATCCCGGCAGCCGAGCGCATGACGCGCGAGGAGCTGGTGCGCATCGCCAATGGCTATTTCGAGACGATCGAGCGCAATGACGGTACCATCCGCACGAAATTCCATCCCGATTGCAACCGGGTGGAAAACGGCGTGCAAACCACCAATAACGCAGGCTTCCCGCTGGCGGTGGCGCGCATGGGGTGCGAGGCGCAGTTCGCGCTCGGCTGGTATCGCTATGACGATGACCTGCGCGCCCGCCGCTTCCCGCTGGTGGATATCGAGCGCGGGATTGTGCTGGCCTATGGCTTCATCGATCATTCGGGCAGGCTGGGCGAATATACGCTGACCAATGGCGAGCGCGCGGTCAGCCCCGTTCGCCGCCCGCACTCCTATTATCTTGCCGAAGCCTTTAAGATCAGGAACGGTATGATCCAGCAGGTGGAAGCCGACTTTCTGACCGTGCCATACCGAATGCCATCGCCGTGGGATGGACAATGAAAGGCCCACCCCACTAGACGTGGCAGGACAAGCCCGGGAATCGGGTGGGGGAGATTTACCGGATGACCAACAGCCGCATCGTGGCGCTGATATTCCTTGGCGGCGTGTTCATCATGGAAGGCTTCGATATTGCCGCCATGGGCATTGCCGTGCCGCGGCTGGAAGAAGCGCTGGGCATCGCGCCCGCCAGTTTCGGCTGGGTGCTGACCGGCATTCTGGTGGGCCTGGGCGTGGGTGGAGCCACATTGGCACCCCTGGGTGACCGCTTCGGGCGACGGGCGCTGATCGTTGCAGGTTGCCTTGCCACGGGCCTTTTCACCATCGCCACGGCAACCGCCGACGATACCACCATGTTCCTTGTCTGGCGCTTCCTTACCGGCTTTGCGCTGGGTGCCTGCCTGCCCAATGTCAGCGCCCTGTCGAGCGAGCTTGCACCGGAACGGCTGCGCGCCACGGTGATGGCGGTGGTTTCGGCGGGCATCCCGCTGGGGCTTTCAATCGCCGGCGTGCTGGCGCCCGAAGTGATCGCCGCATGGGGCTGGCAAGGCCTGTTCTATGTGCCCGGCGGCTTTGCGGTGTTGCTGGCAGGCGTGCTGTGGCTGGTGCTTGAAGGCGGCGCTCCGGCAAGCGCGGCAAGCAAGGAGGATGCCGCGCCGGCAGCGAAATTGCCGCAGCTGGTGCTGTTCGCGCGGCCGTGGGCTTTTCCCTTTGCCGTTTTTGCCACCATGCTGGGGCTGAACGCGCTCAATCTCTATCTGCTCAATTCCTGGCTGCCCACGGTGCTGCCACAGGCCGGCCTGTCGCTGGATGATGCCGCGCGTGTCGCTGGCGTGGCCAATCTGGCTGGCCTTGGCATCGGCATCGGCTTCAGCCTGCTGCTCGACAACTGGAAGAAGGGCCCGGCGCTGATGCTGATGTTCGGCGCGATGGCGGCCAGCTTTACCGCGATAGCACTGACCGCGCCCGATCAGACGCGCTGGACGCTGTTGCTGATGGTGGGAGTAGGCGGCGCCAATGCAGGCGGCATGGTGCTGCCGGGGCTGGCGGCGCATCTGTTCCCCGCAAGGCTGCTGTCCAGTGCGGTGGGCATGGGCGTGCTGGTGGCACGGCTGGGTGCCTTTGCCGGGCCGCCGCTGGGCGCTGCCATGCTGGCAGCCGAAGTGCCTGCACGGGTGTTCCTGGGCGTGGCCGCGATCCCGGCCTTCGCGTGCGTGGTGGTGGCGCTGCTGGTGGCACGCGCACTGCTGGTAAAAGAGCGCGTTGCCGCTGACGAGGCATAGGAGACACGCCATGAGCAGACTTCATCTCCACCGGGAATCGCACGCAGTCTCACGCATTGGCTGGCTGCGGGCCGCCGTGATGGGGGCCAATGACGGTATCGTCTCCACCGCCAGCCTGATTGTCGGCGTTGCATCGGCAGATGCAGGCAAATCCGCCGTGCTGGTGGCGGGCATGGCCGCGCTGATCGCCGGGGCGATGTCTATGGCGGCGGGCGAATATGTCTCCGTCAGCTCGCAATCCGATACGGAGAAGGCCGATCTCGCCCGCGAAAAGGCCGAACTGGCTGAATTGCCCGAGGCCGAGCGCGAGGAGCTGGCGCAAATCTATGAGCAGCGCGGGGTCAGCCGCGAAACCGCCTTGCAGGTTGCCGATCAGATGATGGCGCATGATGCGCTCGCCGCGCATGCCAGGGATGAACTGGGCATATCGGACACCACCGCCGCAAAGCCATTGCAGGCAGCACTGGCATCAGCGCTGACCTTCACCGCCGGTGCCGCTGCCCCGCTGATCGTGGTGCCCTTTGTCAGCGCGGCCATGCTGATTCCGGTGGTCAGCGTGGTGTCGCTGATCTGCCTCGCCATACTGGGCGCGCTGGGCGCCCGAGCAGGCGGCGCGCCGCTTGGCCCGTCCGTGCTGCGCGTCACCTTCTGGGGCGTGCTGGCGATGGTCGCCACGGCTCTGGTGGGGCAAGCGTTTGGCGCTGTGGTCGGTTAGAGGGGTGGCGTGTGTGTAGGAGCGAATGTCTGCTCTTGGATAGATGACCGCCTTTCAACCAACCACCCTTCCCGCCCAACACCAACACCGCAGCTTCAGGGCTTGCCGCCCGCCGCCAATCGCGCGCGGCGCTTGTCCTTTTCGACAAAGTGCATGGCTTCCAGCTTGAGTCCGTCAGGGTCGAGGAAGAAGACCGCATAATAGCCTTCGCCGTAACTGGGATAGGCTGCGGGCGGATCGATGATTTCAACCCCCTCACCAAGCAGGAAGGCATGGAGATCATCGACCTGGCTCGCGCTTTCCAGCTCGAAGGCGTAGTGATGGAAGCCGATATTGCCGGTGCGGTGCGGGTGGCGCATCCCTTCAGGGTCGGCCTGGGTGATCCAGAACATCGTGTCCCAATTGTTCCAGCCGACGACTTCGCCAAATTCCCATTCGCGCTCAAACCCCATGAAGCCGAGCAGCCGGTCATAGAACTGCCTGGAACGCGCGAGGTCGGAAACGCGGATGGCGAGATGATCGATGCCGACAACGCGAACCATCAGTTCAGCCTCCCGCCTGCGCCTATTCCCGGTGCCCGCCTAAGGGCGAAAGTCCAGCCCGCCCACGCGTTGCTTGAACCGCCAGCCATCGGGCGTGTTCACAATCAGATCGGTAAACGTGCCGATCAGCGGGCTTTTGGCATCCTGCACCGGCAGGCCGCCGCCTTCGGGCACATCGCCCATATACAGCACGATCACGCTGAAGGCGCGCGCGGTGGCGGGGCCTTCCACATCGACCACCGTATTGGCGATGACATGGCGCTGGGCGCGCGGAGGCCGTGCGGTGAAGCTGGCAAGAATGGCCTCGCGCCCCTCGATGAATTCATCGGGCTTGCTGGGCCGGGCAAAGCGCGCGTCGGGCGTGTACAACGCCGCCACGGCATGCCAGTCCTGCGCATCGTTGAGGTTCACATACTGATGGATCAGGCGGGTGCAGTCCCATTCGATCGCGCGGCGTTCATCCATATGCATCAGGCTTCGTCCTCGTCAGGCTTGGTTGCTTCCAGGAATACCGATCGGCCGCTGTCATCGCGTGCCTCCAGCCGGGAGATCAGCCGTTCGACCAGGCCTTCCAGCGCGGCCAGGTCACTGTCCACCATTTCGGAAAAGAGATAATCGGCCACCTTCTCACTCTGCGGGCGCATCACCTCATACAGGTGCTGGCCTTCGGTCGTCAGGGTCAGCCATTTGCGGCGGCGATTGGCCGGATCGCGCTCCACCTTCACGCGCCCGTGGCGTTGCAGCGTGGCCACCGCTCGGCTGACGCTCATCACGTTCACGCCGGTCATCTCCGCCACTTCATGGCTGGCGGTACGTCCCAGCGCGCCGATCGTCATCAGCAGGCGGAATTCGTTGAGGGAGATGCGATAGCGATGCGCCAGATGGGTCGAGAACGGCGCCATCAGCCGGTTGGTCAGCTTCAGCAAGCGGTGCAGCAGCGCACCCTTGCTGTCCATGCCTGCCGCCACCCGGTCTTCCATCTTTGCCTGCGCGCTGTCGTGCACCTTGTCCCCCGCTTGACCACAATCAATGTATGTTTGCGCCAACCGTAACACCTGTTAGCGTTGTTGACGAGTTAGCGTTGTAGATGAATCATCACATCGCGCAGGATCAGTTGGGAGGACCAGAGGCCATGAACGCCTTTCCGCAGACAATTCACTTCATCGGCACCAATACGCCGCGCCGCGTCGAGATGTCAGTACGCAACCTGGCGGTGGAAGGGGAAATCCCCGCCGAGATCGAGGGTGCCTTTTTCCGCGCCGTGCCGGACAACGCCCATGCGCCGATGTTCGAGGATGATATCGCGCTCAATGCCGATGGCATGATCGCCGCTTTCACCTTCACCGATGGCGCGGTGGATTTCGCCATCAGATATGTCGAGACGGAACGCTATCTGGCCGAGAAGAAGGCCCGCCACGCGCTGTTTGGCAAATATCGCAATCCCTTCACCGATGATCCCAGCGTCAAGGGCGTGGACCGCACGCTCGCCAACACCACGCCTGTATGGCACGCCGGGCGCCTGTTCATGACCAAGGAGGATGGCCGCGGGTACGAGATCAACCCGCACACGCTGGAGACAGTGGGCAAATGGGATTATTACGGCGCGCTGAAATCAGAGACCTTCACCGCCCATCCGCGCGTGGACAGTGAGACGGGCGAGTTGTTCTTCTTCGGTTACGAGGCAGGCGGCCTGTGCAGCGATGACATCGCCTATGGCATTGCCGACAAGGACGGCAATCTGGTGAGTGAGCAGTGGTTCAAGCAGCCCTATATCGCCACCATCCATGACTTCGTGATTACCGAGAAATACGCCATCTGGCCGATCTTCCCGACCACCGCCGATCTGGACCGGATCAAGGCCGGCGGCGCGCACTGGGCGCACCAGCAGGATCTGGAAAGCTGGATCGCCATCATGCCGCGCTATGGCAAGGTGGAGGACATGCAGTGGATCAAGGGGCCGGTCGGCGTCTCCTGCTTCCACGAGGTCAACGCCTATGACGATGGCGACCTTGTGCATATCGACCTGTGCCTGACGGACACGGTGGCCTTTTCCTTCATGCGCGAAGCGGGCGGCATCCACCGCGATCAGCAGTCCATCCAGGGTGCGCTGACCCGCTGGACCATCGACATGTCCAAGGCCGACCCGCAGATTGAGGAGCGCCCGCTTGGCCCTCCCGGTGATCTGCCGCGTCTTGCCGATGCCGATCAGGGCCGTCCGTATAACCGCGCATGGTATCTCTCCATGAACCCCGAAGCGCAGGGTCCACCCATGCTGGGTGGTCCGGTGGGTGCCAATTTCAACGCCCTGCTGCGAATCGAACCGGGTAATGGCCGCCTGACGATGATGGCTGTGCCGCCCGGCGCTGGCATCAGCGAACCGGCGCATGTCCCCTCTTCGCAGGAAGGCCACGGCGGCTGGCTGCTGACCGTGGTCGATATTCCCAATGGCCCGCCCGGAGGCAATCCGGCGGATTATTCCAGCGAGCTGTGGGTGGTGGAGGCCGACGCGGTGGAGAACGGCCCGATTGCCAAGATCAGGACCGGCCTTGCCCTGCGCAGCCAGGTCCACGGCGCATGGGTCAGCCGCGCAAGGCTTGATGCCAGCAAGGTGCGGTAATGCCCGCCGCGCGCTCCCTCTGGACGGGGCCTTTCACGACGGGACTTGTGTCATGGCAAAGCTAGGGCATACACTCCGTCCGAGGGGAGATATGCGATGAGGACCAAGGTTTTCGCCGCCGCACTGGCATTTGCATTCATCGGCGCGCCGGCAATGGCGCAGGACGCCGCGCAGATGGAGGCGCGCTTTGAAGCGCCGCCTGCTGGCTGGGAAGTGCCGCGCACGGACTGGGGCGATCCGGACCTGCGCGGCAAATGGCCGGTCGATTATCTGGGCCAGACCCCGCGCGAACGCCCCGCCCATTTCGGCACCCGCGCCTTCCTGACCGATGAGGAATACCGCGAGGCCTTCGCTGACGCGCAGGCCCAGCTGGACCGTTATGACGAGGAGGTTCAGGTCGGCGTGATGTCGATGGGCCATTGGGCGGAACGCGGCCATCCGCTGCGGCAGAATTCGATGGTGGTTGAACCCGAAAACGGCCGCTACCCGCAGCTGACCGCGCTGGGCCAGCAATTGCGCGCGAACGAGCACACGTCGTGGAACACAGAGGTGTTCGATTCGATGGATGATTTCGGAATTTTCGACCGCTGCCTGACGCGCGGATTGCCCAGTTCCATGCTGCCCGGCGCCTATAATGGCGGGATCGAGATCTTCCAGTCTCCCGGACTGGTCGCCATCAGCCTGGAGATGATCCACGAAACGCGCATGGTCTATCTGGATGGCCGGTCCCCGCCGCCAGCCAACATGCAATATGATCTGGGCTATTCGATCGGACACTGGGAAGGAGACACGCTGGTGATCGAAACCACCAACTTCCGCCCCGGCATGTCTGCCGGCCCTGCTCCCAACAGCGAACAACTGCATGTGACCGAGCATCTGACGATCAGGAATCCCGACCAGATCCATTACGAGGCGTGGGTGAGCGATCCGCTGGTGATGGAAGGCAGCTACAAGCTGGACCTGCCGTGGCTGCGCGATTCCGATTACGGCATGTTCGAATATGCCTGCCATGAGGGTAATGTGCAGGTGCGCGGCTATATCACCTCCACATCCCCCCGCTTTGCCGCCGAGCGCGAGGCCGCATGGGCCTCACGCGAGTCAGGAGGCGATGAGTGAACGAGGGGGCTGGCGCGGAGGTCGCGGCGCTGAGCGATGTTCGCGGGCCGGTGTTTCGCTGGGTCTATCATACCGCGCGGCTGATCTTCGGAGCGTGGTGGCTGTTTTCGGGGCTGATGCATTTCTTCTGGCCCGAATTGCAGCCGCTGGGGGATGAGCCTGCGGCGATCGATTTCACCCTTGCCCTGATGGCCAGCGGCCTGTTCGACTGGGTCAAGGTGCTGGAGATCGTGCTGGGCCTGACCCTGCTGGCCAACCGCGCCATGCCGCTGACCATCATCGCGCTGGTGCCGATCAACGTGGTGATCGTGTACTGGAATTTCGTGCTGGATGAAGGGATGGTCGAATGGACCTTCGGCATCCTCACCATCGTCTTCAACGCCATATTGGCATGGCCGTGGCGGCATTATTTCTGGGGCCTGTTTACCTGGCGCGGCCTTCCCGATTATTCGATGAACAGCCGCCTGCCCCGGCAGCAGGTGGACGAGCGCAGCGTATGATGCGCTGGCTCTATCACGGCGTTCGCCTGTTCACTGCGGCATGGTTCATCTATGCCGGTTTCAACTTCTTCCTGTACCCGGATAACCAGCGGCTGGGGCAGGTTCCGGCGTCGCATGATTTCACCGTCGCGCTGATCGACAGCGGCCTGTTCACCTGGGTCAAGGCCGCCGAATGCGTGCTGGGCATCACTCTGCTGTTCAACCGCTTCATGCCGTTGAGCGTGCTGGCGCTGGTGCCGATCAACTTCGTGGTGGTCTATTACAACTGGGTGCTCGAACCCGCGCGCGGAACCTTCATCGCCGGCGCGCTGACCTTCTTGTGCACCGCCTATCTGGCGTGGAGCTGGCGCCAGTATTTCTGGCCGCTGCTGACTTTCCGCGGGGAAGCGCAGCATAGCCTGCGCCCGCAATTTTCAGATGTCGTCATCAAGGGGGAGAAACAAGTATGACCAAGTTGATAGCCACGCTGCTGGCCGGGGCGGCGATGTCACTGGCCGCACCTGCTGCCGCACAGAATTGCGACCGTGACTGCCTGATCGCACTGGCCGATGCCTATGCCGATGCGCTGATCGCGGATGAGCCCGGCGCGGTGCAATGGGCACGCGGCGCGGTGGTGATGGAAAACCTCGCCCCCAGCAGCGCGGGCGAAGGCGCATTCGACACAATTACCGGCGATGGCGATGATGACTATGCCATCCACGTTGCCGATCCCATCAGCCAGCAGGTCGGCCTGCTCAAGATGATGGTGGAAGGCGATGAACCCGTGCTGGTCGGCATCCGCCTGAAGCTGAACGAGGCGGGTGTTATCTCGGAAGCGGAGCACCTGATCGCGCGCAATCTGTCAGAAGCCCAGCTGGCCAATCTGCAGGCCCCGCGGGCGCAGATCCTGATGCCGGTGCCAGAGGCCTATGTCGATTCGCGCAGCCGCCTGCTGTGGCTGGGCCGGTCCTATTACGATGCGCTGGATTCCAACAATTCGCGCTTCTCCAACATGGCCGATGACTGCGTGCGCCATGAAAATGGCTTCCAGACCGCGCGCAACAGCTTCACCCGGCCAGGGATGATGTTCAGTGACAGCGAGTTCACCTATCTGGGCGGCCTGGGCTGCGCCGCGCAGATGGACACCAACATGTGGGAATATATCGACACGATCGAAAACCGCCGTGTCGAGATTGCCGATCCGGTGACCGGCCTTGTCTGGGGCATGAGCCATTTCCACCATGACATGGCGGAAGATACCACTCCGCTGATCGGCGTGCCGTGGTTCACCGAGCGGGACATGAGCCGCTTCAACGAATTCGATATGCCCGCCATCCACATCTACAAGGTCTGGGGCGGCGCGATTCACGAGATCGAGGCGCTGGGCATCGTCATGCCCTATCAGTCCGCGCACAGCTTCGAACATTGAGTTTCGAAAACCAAGCTTCGGGCGCTGATACGCCGGCCATTGCCGGGCAATGAAAAGGGCGGGAAGGCACATGCCTCCCCGCCCTTTTTCATGTCCCTGGGGACGCTCTGGCCTATTCGGCGGCAGCGCCCTTCTTGGTCATCGCATTGGCGAAGGTTTCGGACAGATAGCCGAATGCCGCGCCAATCACGATGGCGCCGATAACCGGGAACAGCGCCTCTGTGGGAGAGCGGTCCTGCAACAGGATCGGGCCGGCAATGGAGGCAAAGCCATAGACGCTGGCCGGGATTGTGGAGAGGATGGATACGGCACTGGCAAGGCAGATAACCGCCGCGCCAACACCCACTGCAACAGGTGCCGCCAGACCGCCCAGAGCAGCCAGCGGGCCGCCTGCTGCCATGACTGCCGCCATGCCGACAACCGCGCCAAAGCTCATGCAGGCAAGCGTGGTGGCCGTGCCCTTGGTTCCGCCGCCGGAATGGAAGTGGCAACCCCAGGCGATGAAAGAAATCCAGACGAGTCCGGCCAGCGCCGTTGTCGCCAACGGGCTAACGAACAGCCAGGTGTCGAGTACGGCCAGAACACCGACAGACAAGGCAAGTGCGAGATATGCAGACATGAAAACTCCCTCCCCAAAACAATTCTTATTATAAAGCTGCCCCGGTCCCGCACTGTTGGCGGCGTTCCCCATCCGGACGCAGGCGGGGAAATCTACTGCATGCTTTCCAAGCCGTAAAGCTACCTAGTGGATAAGCCGCATGCTGGCGCTGGATTGGCAGCACCGCGGCGCATTGTCGCCCGGCGCGCGGCCATGTATTCGGATGGGTATTCCGATGGGCGAGGAGATACACAGATGAGCGATCTGACCGGCAAACGCATAGTGGTGACAGGCGGGACGCGCGGCGTGGGGCTGGAGACGGTCCGCCTGCTGGCGCAGCAAGTGGCGCAGGTGGCCTTCACCGGACGCACCGCGCAAGCCGTGGAGCGCGCGCTGGACCAGCTGGGCCACCCCGCCAATGTGACCGGCCACGCCTGCGACGTGCGCGACACCGCTGCGATGGCCGCGGTCATCGCCGAGGGCTGCGACGTGCTGGTGAACAACGCCGCCCTGGGCGGAGGCTTCGCCACGCTGCATGAAACACCGCCCGATGAGATCGCCGAGTGTATCGAGGTCAACCTGATCGCTGCGATCCAGACGGCGCAGCTGGCGATCACCCGGATGCTGGAAAGTGGCGGCGGGACGATCATCAATATCTCCTCCGGGCTGGCCATGCGTGCCTTCCCCCGGATGGGCAATTATTGCATCACCAAGGCTGGCCTCAACATGGCGACACGGGCGATTGACGTGGAATATCGCGACAGCGGCATTCGCACATTCGGTTTCCAGCCGGGTGTCGTGGACACAGACATGCAGGCCGGATTGCAGAACAGCGGCCTGCCCAGGGAAATGCTGCCACCGGCGGACAAGATGCTGCCGCCTGAAGATCCCGCGCAGGTGATTGCCTTCCTGTGCACATCAGGCGCCGATCCGTTCATCGGGCAGGAACTTGCGATCTATTCGCCCGAATTGCAGGACGCGATGGGCGTTTCCGGTAAATGGGTTTACTGATTTTCACCAATTTGGTTATAATGCGCGACGGATTGGCTTGCATTGTTTGCGCGCAGTGACATGATCCGCGCCGGGGAGGACTTGTTTCATGAAATTCCATGCCATTACCGCCACTGCCATTGCAGCACTGGCCCTATCCGCCTGCGCCGACATTGACGTCTCGGCCGACGTCGACAGCGAAACCCAGGCCGTGATGGACCGCGTCGCGATTGAGGATATGGTGATCGAATATTACGCCCATCTGGGCGGCGGCGAAGCGAGCGCATTTGGCGATTACTTCACCGAAGACGCGATCTTCGACGTCAACGGCCTTGTCGCCAATGGCCGCGAGGAGATCGAGGCGATCTATGCAGGCATAGGCGAGGACGAGACAAGCGCCTCCAACGGTGGCGGGCAGTTCCACATGATCCTGTCCAATCCGGTGATCAGGGTGGATGGCGACCACGCCACCGCCCAGTTCCTGTGGACCGGTATCCGCAACGCCGAAATCAGCGCCCCTCCGGTGCTGGTGGAACAGGGCCGGGAATATGACAAGTTGCAGAAGGTGGACGGCAAATGGCTGTTCACCCACCGCGTCGTCATCGCCGAAAGCGGCCTGCCCGAAGGCCAGTACGAAAACTGGACCCCGCGGCTGGATTTCAGCTTCTAGAGCGGTTTTTAGGCCGGGTTCTCGGGCTGGGTTCTTGGGCCGGGTTCTTGGGCCGGGTAGGCGATCTCCTCCCAGTCCGATCCCGGCCGCAACGCCCTCAGGTCAGCGCGTAATAGCGCAACCGGTTGCCGTCGCTCTTGCGCTCGCCCACGCCGATGAACACGTGCTTGGTCAGCCAGTCATGCTTGCCTGCCGCGCATTCGAAGGTGGTCTGGCTGCGCAGGTAATATTCGTCATGCGGAACGGGCTCGCCATCGTTGAAGGCCCAGTCGCGCAGGCGGGCCATAGTGTCTGGCTTGCGGCCCCACAGGAAGCCGCGGTTCTGCAACATGATGGTGGTGCCATCGTCCTCCTGCAGCAGATATCGCGCATCGAGGCAGGAGACATCGTCACCGCGCCAATAGGCATAATCGCCGCCCGATCCGGGGACCGCCTTGCCCTTCAGCAACGGCCCTTCAAACGTGCCGCCCTGCACCAGCACCGCCGTGCGCATACCGCCGCCGGGAAGAGGCGCCATCGAATAGACTTCCGGAAATTGCAGCCGCACTTCCATCACCAGCTCAAGGCGGGGATTGTCCAGCTCCGAGTAGGGCTTGGCGAAAGGCGTGGTGTCGGAAAAATTGCTCATCAACGTAACTCCAGTAATCCGCCATCGACGAAAAGATTGGCGGCGGTGATGAAGCTGGCGTCCTCGCTCGCCAGGAACAGCACGGCCTTGGCAACTTCGTCGCTCGTCCCCATGCGGTGCATCGGGATGTTGTCGATCATCATCTTTTTCAGGCCTTCGATCTGCTCATCGCTCATGCCCGGATTGCGATAGAGCAGCGGGGTGTCGATCGGGCCGGGGCTGACCATGTTGAGGCGGATGCCGCGCGGCACCAGCTCCTTGGCAAAAATCTTCATCGCCATCGCCAGGCCAGCCTTGGCCGCACCATAGGCACCATTGGCCTCTATCGCGCCATGTGCGCCGATGGAGCCGGTTACGACGATGGAGCCGCCCTTGCCCATGATCCGCACCGCCTTTTGCAGGGCGAATACGCAGCCTTTCAGATTGATCGAATGGATGTGGTCCCAGTCATCTTCGGTGATGGCTTCCAGCGGAGCGAAACCGCCCACGCCGGCATTGATATACAGCACATCGATCCGCCCGTCGGCAGCTTCGACCTTGGCCACAACATCCTGCGTCGCGGCGACATCGGCAATGTCGGAAGCATAGCCGGTAGAGCCGGGAATGGAGGCCACTGCCGCATCGATCGTATCCTGATTGCGGCCGGTCAGGTGAACCTTTGCACCCTCTGCCGCGAATGCCTGCGCAGCGGCCAGCCCCATGCCGCTGTTGCCGCCCAGCACCAGCACGATCTTGTTTTCGAAACGCATCAATCTCTCCTCAGAAGGGGGATGCCGGATTCGGCCCGCCCTCGATAACATCCTGCATCACGTCCCAGTGTTCGGCGATCATGCCGTCTTCGATGCGGAAGATGTCCATCACCGCCCAGCCCAGGTCATCCGGCCAGCGGCGCACATGGTAATGCACCGTCACATGGTCACCATCCACAAAGGCGCGCTTCACATCGTGCACCGCCTCGGGCGTGGCCTCGCGGATCATGTCGAGGAACTTCTTCAGCCCCTCCCGCCCCGGCTCGGCAGCCTGATTGTGCTGGATGTAGCCGGGCGCAATGAAGCGGTCGACCGCAGATGAATCCATCGGGTTGAGGACATGGGCGAACATGTCCAGCACCAGTTGCAGATTGGCAGCCTCGCCGGCAGTGCGGTTCATGCGGCTGCCCTTCCTTCCGGCTTTGTGGGCGGCAGTTCGGCAGCGGGCAGCGATTGCCCGCGCATCATGTCCGCCGCCTTTTCCGCCACCATGATGGTGGGCAGGTTGGTATTGCCGCCGGGCACGGTGGGCATGACGCTGGCATCGACCACGCGCAGGCCTTCCACCCCGATCACCCGGCAGGCTTCATCCACCACCGATTGCTCACCCATGCCCATGGCGCAGGTGCTGGTGGGATGCTGCGCGGTATAGCAGGTGGCGCGCACGAACGCGTCCAGCTCCTCATCGCTTTCCTTGCCGGCGCTCAGGCCACGCTCGTCCGCCAGCAGATTGCCCATCGGCGGCGTGGTATAGATCTTGCGGGCGGTGCGGATGGCGCGGCGCATCTGCTCGCGGTCGGCCTCCTCGGCCATGATGTTGAGCGTGATGGCCGCTTCCTGCATCGGGTCTGCGCTTTTCAGCTCCACCCAGCCCCTGCTCTGCGGATGCAATTGCACCAGCCCGGCCCAGAACACATGCTCCTGCTCGGCCTTGATGCCGGGGAACCACGGTGCGGCGTCGAAACGGATCGGGTTGACCATGATCTGCAGGTCGGGCCGCTCCAGATGCGGCGCGGTGCGGATCACCACGTTGCAGCTGTTCACCTGGCTGGCCATCGTGCCCTTGCCGGTCAGCATCCATTTGGCGGAGTTGAGCAGGATCCGGTCCCAGCGCAACTGCGTGAGGAAGGTGGTCTTGTCCTTCGCATTCCATTCCAGCGATGCGGTGGGATGTTCCTGCAGATTGCGGCCCACGCCGGGGCTGTCATGCAGCACATCGATCCCGTGCGCCTTCAAATGGGCGGCAGGCCCGATGCCCGACAGCATCAGCAGATGCGGCGAGTTATAGGTGCCGCCGCACAGGACCACCTCCCGCGCAGCGCGGACAAGCTGCGGGCCGCCGGGGGAATCGATCTCCACGCCAATCGCGCGCTTGCCTTCAAACACCACGCGTCGCACCTGCGCGCCCGAACGGACATCCAGATTGCGCCTGCCCAGCGCGGGTTTGATATAGGCGGTGGCCGCGCTGACCCTGCGTCCGCGCGCATCCACGGTCTGCTCACCGCGTGCGAACCCTTCGGGCACAGCGCCTGCCAAATCGTCGCTGGTGGCAAAGCCAGCCGCCTTGGCCGTGGCCATCATTTCTTCATGCAGCAAATGCGGGCTGACGATGGGCTGGATCGCCACCGGTCCGCCCGTGCCGTGATAGGCGCCATCGCCGCGCCAGCTGTCTTCCAGCTTACGGAAATAGGGCAGGCAGTCGGCATAGCTCCAGCCGCGTGCGCCCATTTGCGCCCACTGGTCATAATCCGCCGGATGGCCGCGCATGGCGAACATGCCGTTGATGGAGCCGGAACCACCCATCACCTTTCCGCGCGGCATGGGCATGCGGCGGCCATCCAGATGCGGCTCTTCCTCGGTCCAGTATTTCCAGTTGAAACGCGGATCGGGCATGGCTTTCAGGAAGGCCAGCGGCATCTTGAGATAGAGGTGATCGTCGCGCCCGCCGGCTTCCAGCAGCAGCACGTTGCTCTTGCCATCCTCGCTCAGCCGCGCGGCCATGACGCAGCCCGCGCTGCCCCCGCCAACGACAATGTAATCGAATTGCGCCTCGGCCATTCCTGTCTCCCTTGCCGCCTTGCTAACGCTCGTTACTATGGTGCGCAAGCACAGGGAGGGAAACCATGACGCGCGAAGATTACGAACGATATGCCGCGGCCTTCAATGCCCGCGATTATGATGGCGTGTTTGACTTCTACGCCGAGAATCCGCGCATGGAATTTTTCGGGATCAAGATCACCACGCGCGACCAGCTGCGCGAATTCTACAGCTTCCTCCACAGCTATGTGCATGAAACCATCGTGGTCGAGAAATTCGCCAGCAGCGATGAACTGGCTGCGGTGGAGGGGGTGATCCGGATAGAGGCCTACCGTGACCTGACCCGCGAGATCCTGGATGCACACGGAATGCAGCAGTTCTTCCCCATCGCCAACGGCGACGTGCAGGAGATGCGGCAGTATATCCATTACCATCTGGAGGACGGAAAGATTGCCAGCGTTGGGTGCGCCATCGTTCCCTGAGTGCATGGCGCTTGCCAAGCGCGCTCACCCCCGGCACATTCCGCACGGGGAATGGGAGGGAAGCGAATGAAATCCACATTGGTGATGGCCGCTGCTATGGCCGGGGCGAGCCTGCTGGCGCCGCAAAGCGCGGCTGCGCAGATTGGCGCGACATGCGACCGCGCCTGCCTGACAGGCATGATGGACCAGTATTTCGACGCCCTGATCGCGCATGATTCGGGCCAGCTGCCGCTCAGCAACGATATCAAATATACCGAGAACGGGGTGACTCTCGCGATCACCGACGGCCTGTGGCAGACCGTGCGCGCCGCGCCATCCTATCGTTTCGATATTGTCGATGTGGAAGCGGGTGAGATCGGCACGCTGGGCGTGGTTACCGAAGGCACGAATGAGAATTTCTTTTCCACCCGCATCAAGGTGGAGAATCGCCGGATTACCGAGATCGAGAACCTGGTGGTGCGCAGTATCTCCGGCCCCAGCGGCTTTGGCAGTCCTGAACCCAGGTCCGAGCCTTTCCCGATTTTCAACGAGATTGAGCCTGTTGAAACCCGCTCCAGCCGCAGCGAACTGATTGCGGCCGCCAATGCCTATTTCACCGGGCTGGACAGCGAAGTGACGGGCGCCAACGTGCCTTTCGATCCCGATTGCCAGCGGCTGGAGAACGGTGGCTACATGGCCAATTCGCCCACCGCTGAACCCGGATCGATGCAGGCACTCGGCTGCAAGGCGCAGTTCGATACTGGCTTTCAGGTGATCGTCACCAATATCCGCGCACGGCGCTTTCCCATTGTCGATGAGGAGCACGGGCTGGTCTATGCGCTTGGCTTCTTCGATCATGCCGGTGCAGTGCCCGAATATGGCCGCCCGGATGGCACGGTGCAGCCGGTCTCGGGTCCATTCAGCCAGCCATTCAGCTTCGTTATCGCGGAGGTGTTCAAGATCCGCGATGGCCGCATCCGCCAGATCGAGGCGGTGCTGACGACAGTGCCCTATGGCATGCCCAGCGGCTGGTAATGCGTCACATGAAATCTTGGGAGGGATGACAATGAGAAAGACACTTACATTCGCCGGTAGCCTGCTGCTTGCCACTGCACTGACCGCCTGCGGGGAAACCGCGACGGAAGAGGCCGCACCTGTTTGCGACCGCGCCTGCCTGATCGACCTGACAGCAAACTATGTGGCCGGAATCGAAGGCAATAATGCCGAGGGCATCACCTTTGCGGACGAGGCAAAGATCGTCGAGAACCTGCATCGCATTCACGCCGGTGAAGGCCTGTGGGCTGACACCACCGGAGCGGGCACCGATTTCGGCGTGACCGTGCCTGATGAGATCAACCAGACCGCCGGCTGGCTCGGCATGATCGAACGCGCGGGCGTGCCCACCGTGGTGGCCATCCGCCTCAAACTGGACGATCAGGGCAAGATCGCCGAAGCCGAGCATCTGTATGCCGAAGTTCCCGCCGACCGCGCGGAAGAACGGCTCACCACTCCGCGCCCCGGATTGCTGGCCGAAGTTCCCGCAGATGCGCGCATGGACCATGATGCGCTGATCACGCTCGGCGCCAGCTATTATGACGCGCTGGATGACAATGACGGTACGCTGATGCCATTTTCCGCCGATTGCCAGCGGCACGAAAACGGCATGGTCACCGCCGGTGCCGATGCCGGGGCGGGTCCGAACAACAACACATCGCCCATCGCGCGCGATTGTGCCGGACAGCTGAGCAGTAATGTGATGGCCTATATCACCCGCATCGATAACCGGCGGGTTTTCGCCGCAGATCCGGTTACCGGCCTGGTGATGGGCCTGTCGCACTTCCGCCATCCGATGGATTTCGAACCCTATGAGGTTACCGCGCTCGACGGTTCGAAGATCATGTATGACACCGCACGCCTGCCGTTCGATCCGTTCGATCTGCCCGCTGCGCATATCTTCAAGGTGGGCGCAGACGGCATGGTGCATGAGATCGAAGCCATGGGTTTCCGCGCCGATCTGAATGCCGCCACCGGCTGGGAAGACGATGCCGCAGCGCCCGCCGAAGGGGCCAGCGGGGAATAGAATTGTGCGCCCCTGTGCATGCAGGGGCGCCAACTGCCAGCGTTTCGCACTTGCGTTGATTTCGCATATCTGAAAGAACGTCGCTTCATTCAGGAGCGTATATTCAGTGATCGAAACCACCCATGTCGGCAGCCTTCCCCGCGGGCCCAAGCTCGTTCCGCTGTTGCTCGCCCGCGACAAGGGTGAGGCCTATGACGAAGCTGAATTTGACCGCGTGGTGCAGGCCGCCATTGATGAGGCTGTGCGGAACCAGGTCGAGGCCGGCGTGTCCATTGTAAGCGATGGCGAACTGGGCAAGGTCGGCTATTCCACCTATATTATCGAGCGCCTGTCCGGCTTTGGCGGCCATACGCCGCGCAAACCTGCAAAGGATCTGGCCGCCGTGCCCGAACTGGCAAAGAAGCTGGCGCATATCATGGGCGCGCAGGAATTCACCCGCGCCAGCGCGATAGACAAGGTGGAACTGGTCAACCTCCAGCCGCTGCATGACGATGTGCGCCGGTTCAAGCTGGCGCTGGAGCGGCATGGCAAGGGCACCAGGGCCTTTCTCAACACCGCATCTCCCGGCCTGATCACCGCGTTCCAGCCCAACCAGTATTATCCCAGCCACGAGGCCTATCTGGCCGATCTGGTTGCCGCCATGCGCCCGGAATATGAAGCGATCGCCGCAGCAGGATTCCAGGTCCAGTTCGATTGCCCCGATCTGGCGATGAGCCGGCACACCGGCTATCAGGACATGAGCGACGCGGAATTCATCGCCGCCATCCGCGCCAATGTTGCCGCGCTGAACGAGGCGACCAGCAATATCCCGCCCGAACAGATGCGCATGCACGTGTGCTGGGGCAATTACGAAGGCCCGCACGATTTTGATATCCCGCTGGAGGATATCATCGACGTGGTCCTCTCGGCCCGGCCCGCGACCATCTTGTTCGAACACGCCAACCCGCGTCACGAGCATGAATGGAAGGTCTGGCGCGATGCCGATACCAGCGGCAAGGTTCTGGCTCCCGGCTTCATCGACAGCTGTTCCAACTATATCGAAACGCCCGAACTGATAGCCCAACGGATTGAACGCTTTGCCGAATTTGCCGGCAAGGACCGTGTTATCGCCAGCAGCGATTGCGGCTTCGGCACCTTTGCAGGCTATGGCAAGATTGACCCGGCGGTGGCGTGGAAGAAGCTCGCCAACCTGCGCGCAGGCGCCGATATTGCCGACCAGCGGATCGGATAGATGGCCGACGCGCTCCCTCCATCCAGCCAGGTCAAATCGGCGATCCGCACGCTCGACATCATCGAGTATGTGGTGGCGCACGATCGCCCGCTGGTGGCGCAGGAGATCGCCACCGCGCTGGGCATTCCGGTGTCCAGCCTGTCCTATCTCCTGTCCACATTGGTGGAGCGGCAATATCTGGCGCGCGACGGGCGGCGCTATTCCGCCGGTCCGGGACTGGCCCGCCTGCAGGCCAGCAGCAACAGCTTCAGCCTGGCCGACCGCGCCGCGCCGCTGGTGCGCACGCTGCGCGTGCAGCTGGATGAAACGACCAGCTTCTTTGTGCGGCAGGATTGGGAGATCGAGGCGATCGTCACCGAAAGCAGCGAACAGGCGCTGCGTTATTCGGTGCCGCAGGGCCGCCGCCTGCCGATGCATGCTCTGGCAGCGGGCAAGGTGCTGCTGTCCGCCCTGTCCGATGAAGAGCTGGAACGCTATTTCGCCGAGACCGACAGGGTGAGCTTCACCGAGGCAACCGTGACCGATGAACCGCGCCTGCGCGCGCAGGTGGAAGAGGCCCGCAAGACCGGATACGCCATGACGGACGAGGAATTCTCGCTCGGCATCGTCGGTATTGGCAGGCTGGTGACAATCGGCGGGGAAGCGGTCGGCTCGCTTTCGGTAGCCGTACCCAAGGTCCGCTTCGACGATGACCTGCACGCCCGCGTGGCAGACCTGCTGGAACGCACAGCCTCTCTGCTGGAAGACAGCTAGGCCTCAGAACCCTTCGAGGAAATCGGATCCGATGCGCGTTTCGGGCTCTTCTACCTGCGGCGCTTCATCCTCTTGCTCGGCAGCGGCAACAGGCTCGTCTGCTGGCGGTGGAGGCGGCGCGGCGGATGGCCTTGCGCTGCGCAGTTCCAGAGCCGGCTGGTTGCTGCGCACCCTGATGTCGCCATCGGCCGCGCTGGCAGGCAGCGTCCGGCGATAGATGGCGGTGATATCCCAGTCACCCATTGGATCATTCTCGCCTGATCGCACCAGCAGATAAGGCTCCAGATCCGTGCCGACATAGGTCATGCGCACGTGGCCTTCATCGATCAGTTCAAAGCGGAAAATGTCGGGAATGGCTCCGGGCCGGGGGTCATCGAAGCTGAGCTCGACCCGTTCGAGAAACTCGATCCCGGTCATGCTGGGCACGTCCTCCACCCCGCCGCTGAGGCGGGCAAAGGCATTGCCATCGGTGTTGAAGCTGGCCGGGCGCTGCCAGGTGCCGCTCCACTCGCCGCCATCGCCTTCGGCAATGGTGAAGCGGAAGATCGTGGTGTCCCCGCTGCGCAGGTCCCAGTTGCCCTCAATCCCCTGCGCAAGGGCCGATACGGGCAGAAGCAATACGGCAAGGGCGAGCAGGAATTTGTGCAACATGATGATGGATTGTCTGCAGCAAAGCAGATGAATGCAAGCAAAAGCGGACGTCAAAGCCGGACAGCAAAAGGGCGGCCACTTCCGTGACCGCCCCAAAGCTTGCGTATCGGCAGGACCGATCAGGCGTTGGCACCAACACCTGTCTGACGCCAGCTGTCAGCATAGCTGTCACGCGCGACGTTCGAATAGGGAACCGGCGAGATGATCGCCTTGATCTCTACCTGCTCGTGCGGCTCGACAGTCGGCTTGGACGTGCCGCCATTGGGTTCGCCCCATACCAGCGTCACTTCCTTGCCCATTTCCACCTTGTCCGGATCAATCATGGCCAGCGAGAGCATCTTGCCTTCGTTGGAGGAGTAACCGATCCAGGTGGAAACGCCGATCACTTCGCCGTCCATCTTCACTTCGTCAAACGGGTGCATGGCATACACGGCGCTGGGGAATTCGAAGTACTTGGCACGGCCGCCTTCAGCAAACAGCGAAGACATCACACGGGTGACTTCTTCATTGTCCAGCGCCAGCGTAACCTTCTGCTTGTGCTTCTGGTCCTTCATTTTTTCGAGCGCTTCACGGCCCACGAAATCATGATCGAACTTTACGATGTGGCCATAACCAATGTCCCACGGCGTGAGGTAATAGCCCTCGATGCTGTCAGGAACATAGCTGCCGCCGATCGAGCACATGCCGGCATAGGAAGTGCCCGAAGCCCAGCTGCGGAAAGCCTTCATCATGTCGCAATCGTCAGTGTAGAACGAAGGCAACGGCGAAGGCAGCCAGCCGGATTCCAGCGTGTTGGACGAATAGGCGCGGCCGCCAACCAGCGTCAGACCATGGTCCTTGCCCGCTTCGACCAGTGCCGCATGCACAGCCTTGTAATCAGCCCATGGGCCGAACAGTTCGTAGCCCGGCTGGCCAGCCATGCCGTGACGCAGAGCGATCACGTCTTTGCCGCCAATGCCGACATGGGCCATGTTGAAGAACTTCAGATCTGGCGGGGTCTGGCCCATGGCCTTTTCCAGGATCTTCATGGCGTTGGGGCCCTGAAGCTGGAAGCGATAGTTCTTGCGGACACCGTCAGTACGCAGCGCGGTGCGTTCGTCACGCTCCACGGTCACGTCCCACTTGCTGCCGTCCGGCTTGGGATACTGGGCATGGAATTCGATCCAGTCCAGCGCGGGCGCACGGCCCACCAGGCTGAATTCATTCTCGGCCAGATAGAACAGGATTTCGTCACCGATGACATAGCCATTCGGGGTCACGGCCACATACTGCTTGGCCTTGTTGACGGCGAAATTCTTCATGCTGTTGATGGCGGTATATTCCAGCAGCGCCAGAGCTTCCGGACCGCGAACATACAGCTCAACCATGTGATAGGACTGGTTGAACAGCACGGCGCTGTCTGCCCATGCCTTCTGTTCATTGCGCCAGTTGGAATATTCTGCCGGAACACCGGGATAGGTGTTGGGGCCAACCTGCTGGTTACGCAGGAAGTCGACCACATTGGCCTGTGCGTCCAGCTTCTGCTGAAGGTTCTGTTCACTCATCGGTACTGTCCTCTCCATTGATAGGTTAAAGGGTTAGATCAGGATGCCGGGATTTCAAGCCAGCGTTTGATTGCTTCATTTACTGCGTCCGGCGCTTCCAGCTGGATCATGTGACCAGCCCCCGGAACGATAACGAGGCGGGAATTGGTGATGCGCGCGGCGATGGCTTCATGCTGCTGCGGCCCCGCCCATGCGTCCAGTTCGCCGGTCATGACCAGCGTCGGGCAGGCGATCTGCGGCAACAGGGTTTCCACTTCGGGGCGGGTGACCAAAGCATTGATCTGCGCGTCGAAAACCTCCTGCCCCATGGACAGGCACATGTCCCGCATCGGTGAGTAGATTGCCGGATCGGCCCGGTTTGCGTCTGCCACCATCGGCGGCAGCCACTGATCCACCAGCGCTTCAAAGCCATTGTCATGACCCACCGCCATCAATGCCTCTCGGCTGGCAGGCTCATTCGCGCCCAAGGGGTGAATGCCGGTGGAAACCAATGCCAGTCGGCGCACCCGCTCTGGTGCCTGGCGATAGACTTCCAGCGCCACACGTCCGCCCATGGAATGGCCGAACAGGTCGAAGCGCTGGGCACCGATACGGTCTGCATCGGCCAATGCGATTCGCGCCATTTCGGACAGGGAATCGGCCAGACCATAACTGTTGACCACGTGCGAATCCGCGAAAGCCGCAGATTGCGGCGCATAAATGCGTGAATCGCAGATCAGACCCGGCAGAAACAGCAGCATGACTAAGGTTGGAAATTCACCGTTATTCGCAGTTATGAAATTTTCGTCTATACGAATAAATCGCATTGCGCTAGGGGCTTTGTCATAAGAGTGGCTGACGCTAAGGCGCTGCTGCACGCGCTTTCGAGAGGAGAAGTTTTGATGTCCTATTCCGCCATTCATCCCAACTGGGAAAAGCCCGCCGACAATATGGTGGACGGCTATTCGCTGGAAATGACCGCGAAGGAGATCGAGGGCCTGAAGGAAGCAGCCCCGCTGATCCGCCCCGGCACACAGGTTGCCGTGACCTTCCTGCCCGGCGAAGAGCTGGAGCAGCGTGTTGAGGCCGCCGTGCTGGTGCGCGAACTCGGGTTCGAGCCGATTGTCCACCTGTCTGCCCGCCGCATCGAATCAGAACAGCAGCTGGACTGGTACCTGGGCGAAATCACCCAGAAGGCCGGCGTGAAGCGCGTTTTCATCATCGCTGGCGATCCGCCCGAAGCCGAAGGCCCCTATTCCGATTCGCTGCAGATCATCGAAACCGGCCTGCTGGAAAAGCACGGTATCGAAATCGTCGGCGTTGGCGGCCATCCTGAAGGCCACCCCAACAATACCGCCGCGCAATTGTGGGACTGGATGGAGCGCAAGATTGCCGCCGTCCGCGCCCATGGCATGACCCCGCTGGTGGTCACCCAGTTCGCTTTTGACGATGACGCAATCGTCGCCTGGCTGGCCGAGATGCGCGAACGCGGCATCGATGTGCCTGTGCGCCTTGGCGTGCCCGGCCCGGCCGGCATCAAGCGCCTGCTGGGCTTTGCCAAGCGCTGCGGCGTTGGCGCCTCTGCCAGCGTGATGAAGAAATACGGCGTATCGCTGACCAACCTGATCGGCCGCGCCGGTCCGGACAAGCTGGTCGATTCGCTCAACAGCAAGCTGGGCGAGGCTCATGGCCGCGTGCGCCTGCACTTCTATCCATTCGGCGCGCTGACCGCGTCTGCCGAGTGGATCAACGAATACCACGCCAAGCATAGCTGAGGGGGCCAGCACCATGGCCACCTGCACGCTCAGCCTGTCCTGCCCGATCCGCACGGGGATTTCCTCGCGCGTTTCCAGCTTCACGGCTGATCGTGACTGCGTGATCCTGGAAGCGCAGCAATTTGCCGATCGCAGGACGGGCCGCTTCTTCATGCGGCTTGTCCTCGATCCGCAGACCAATAACCCGGCCGACCTGCGGCGCGACTTTGCCGCGATTGCGGAAAACTTCCAGATGGAATGGAAGCTGCGCGATCCGGACTGGCTGCCCAAGGTGGTACTGATGGTCAGCAAGTTCGACCACTGCCTGGGCGACCTTCTGTATCGCAACCGCATTGGTGAGCTGGACATGGAGGTGGTGGCGATCATCTCCAACCATCCGCAGGAAGTGCTGACCACGTCGCTGATGGGCGATATCCCCTATCACCATCTGCCGATCACCAAGGACACCAAGCCGCAGCAGGAAGCGCAGATCCGCAAGATCATCACCGATACTGGTGCAGACCTGGTGGTGCTGGCGCGTTACATGCAGATATTGTCGGACGAGATGACGGCCTTCCTCAACGGGCGCTGCATCAACATCCACCACTCCTTCCTGCCCGGCTTCAAGGGCGCCAAGCCCTATCACCAGGCTTACAAGCGCGGCGTGAAGATGATCGGCGCGACCAGCCATTATGTGACGATGGATCTGGATGAAGGTCCGATCATCGCGCAGGATGTGGAGCCTTGCGGCCACAGCGAAAGCCCGGAAGACCTGGTGGCCAAGGGCCGCGACGTGGAACGCCGGGTGCTGGCCAGGGCGGTCAAGTCGCACTTGCAGGACCGCGTATTTCTCAATGGCGACCGCACGGTCGTATTTGACGCATAACGGACAAACCCAAAGGGATAACGATGGCTGAGAAGATCGATGGCCGCGCGATTGCACGCGCGCTGGACGAAAAGACCAAGGCACAGGTTGACGAGATGGTGGCAGCGGGCATGAAACGCCCGGGCCTGACCGTGATCCTGGTGGGCGAAGATGGCGCCAGCGAGGTCTATGTTCGCCGCAAGATCAAGGCTTGCGAAAAGGTCGGCATCAACAGTTCAGAACACCGCCTGCCGGCCGATACCTCGCAGGAAGACCTGCTGGCGCTGATCGAGAAGCTCAACAAGGACCCCGAAGTGCACGGCATCCTGTGCCAGGTGCCGCTGCCCGATCATATCGATACGCGGCTGGTGCTGCGCTCGATCAGCCCGGACAAGGATGTCGACGGCTTCCACCCGGTCAATGTGGGCCGCCTGTCCACCGGCACCGGCGGCATCGTCCCGTGCACTCCGCTGGGCGTGATGATCCTGCTCGGCAGCGTGATCGATGATTTCAAGGGCCTGGATGCTGTCGTGATCGGCAAGTCCAACATCGTCGGCAAGCCGGTGGCCAATCTGCTGCTGGATGCCGAATGCACGGTGACCGTGACCCATATCTATACCGAAAACCTGCCGGAGATCGCCCGCAAGGCCGATATCATCGTGGCCGCTGCCGGCGCTCCCGAACTGGTCAAGGGCAGCTGGGTCAAGCCCGGCGCTGTGCTGATCGACGTTGGCATCACCCGCATCAAGGGTGAAGACGGCAAGGAAAAGCTGGTTGGCGATATCGCCTTTGACGAAGTGCAGCACGCCAAGGCCGTCACCCCCGTTCCGGGCGGCGTGGGCCCGATGACGATTGCCTGCCTGCTGGCCAATACGGTGCAGGCAGCACGCGCGCTGCAGGGCGATAATTCGGCATCGAGCGATTATGCCGATGTTCCATCGCGCTCCATGTTTACCGAGGCTGCCGCAAGCAGCTGACCTTCAGCCCATGATTGCCAGCACGCGCAGAGCGTGACAGGATCATGCGGATGAGATCAAACGCGAGCGACTGTGATGTGCTGATCGTGGGTGCCGGTATTGCCGGTATTTCCATGGCAGCACATCTGCAGGACAAATGCGCCAATCTCAGCTTCATGATGGTTGAGCGGCGCGCACAACCGGGCGGCACGTGGGACCTGTTCCGCTATCCCGGCGTGCGCTCCGACAGCGACATGCAGACGCTGGGTTTTGCGTTCGAGCCGTGGGACGATGACCAGTCCATCGCGCCGGGCGGTTCGATCCTGGAATATTTGCGCGGCGTGATCCACAAGCGCGGAATTGCCGATCATATCCGCACCTCCACCACGGTGATTTCCGCCGACTGGCAAGGCGATCAGGCGTGCTGGCTGGTATCGGTCGAAGGCCCTGACGGCCCTGAGAAAGTCCGCGCCCGCTGGCTGTACATGTCCACCGGCTATTACGATTACGACCACCCCTATGACGCGCAGATCACCGGGCTGGAAAGTTTTGCGGGCACGCTCGTCCATCCGCAGTTCTGGCCCGAGAATCTCGATTATGCGGACAAGCGCGTGGTGGTGATCGGATCGGGTGCCACCGCGGTGACGCTGGTTCCTGCAATGGCAGAACAGGCCGGTCATGTGACCATGCTCCAGCGCACGCCCACGTGGATGTCCGTCGGCCCGTCGCGTGACAGGCTGGCGCGCGTGCTGCGCAGGATACTGCCGCGCAAGCTGGCCTATTGGCTGGTGCGCCAGCGCAATATCCGCCTGTTCGATTTCCTCTATCACGCGGCGCGGCGCAATCCGCACATGGCGGCCGAGAAACTGAGCGAAGGCGTGCGCAAGGAACTGGGCGATCTCTATTCGCCCGAAGACTTCACCCCGCCCTATAATCCGTGGGAACAGCGCCTGTGCCTGGTGCCAGACAGCGATCTGTTCAAATCGATCCGGCAGGGCAAGGCCAGCATCGTCACCGCCAAGATCGACACGGTGCAGACAGATGGCATTGCGCTGGAGGGCGGTGAAGTCCTGCCCGCCGATATCATCGTGACCGCCACCGGCCTCAAGCTCAGCCTGGGCGGCCATATCAAGGTCAGCATAGAGGGCCGCCCGGTCAACTGGGGTGAGGAATTCTTCTATCGCGGCTGCATGATCTCCAACGTGCCCAACCTGACCTTCGTGTTCGGCTATCTCAACGCCAGCTTCACGCTGCGGGCGGATAATACCGCGGCTTACAGCTGCCGCGTGCTCAATCACCTGCGCACCAGCGGAACGCAGATTGCCATCGCGCGTCCGCCCGCAGACGGGCTGGTGGAGGGGGAGCCATTCCCGTTCAGTTCCGGCTATCTGATGCGGGACCTGGCGCAGGTTCCCAAGAGCACCGATGCGCTGCCATGGCGGCTCAATCATGATTACCTTGCCGATTGCCGGGACTTTCGCCGCAATGGCGTGGATGACGGACATCTGCAGTTCGAACTGGCACCGCGCGTCACGGACCAAAGCCCAGTGGCGGACCAGCCGGAAATGGCCTAACCCTCGCTCGCATGAGCACATCAGACCGCATCTGGACCGCCGCCCTGGTCGTTATCGGGGACGAGATCCTCTCAGGCCGCACGCATGACAAGAATATCGCCCAGATTGCCAGCTGGCTGCAGGTGCAGGGCATCCGTCTGAAGGAAGTGCGCGTCGTCAGTGACGATATGGATGCCATTGTCGCGGCGGTGAATGCGCTGCGCCATCAATATGACTATCTCTTCACCACCGGCGGGATTGGCCCCACCCATGACGATATCACCGTCGATGCGGTGGCGCAGGCCCTGGGCGTTCCGGTGGTGATCCACCCCGAAGCGCGCGCCATTCTGGAGGAGTATTACAGGGATCGTCCAGGCGGGCTGACCGATGCGCGCCTGCGCATGGCGCGCGTTCCGCAAGGTGCCGACCTGATCCCCAACCGCATGTCCGGCGCGCCGGGCATCAAGCACGGCAATGTGCATCTGATGGCCGGTGTCCCCACCATCACCGCGCAGATGCTCGACGCGCTGACCGGCACGCTGGAAGGCGGCGCGCCGCTGCTGAGTGAAACCGTTGGCGGCTGGATCAAGGAAAGCGAAGTGGCGGACCTGCTGCGCGAGGTGGAGAAGGCCCATGCAGATTGCCAGATCGGCTCCTACCCGTTCTTCCGCGAAGGCCAGACCGGTGCCAATTTCGTGATCCGCTCCACAGACGCAGACGCGCTGGCGAGCTGCGTCGATACCTTGTGCGAAGGACTGGGCGAGATGGGCTTCGACTTCACGCCGGGCGGTATCTGAAGAGTTATCGTCCCGGATCAAGGGTGTGCGCAAACGCAGGCCGATGCATTCCAGCTGACAAAGAAAAAGGGCCGGAGGATCGCTCCCCCGGCCCTTTGCTTATCTGTTCTTCAGTGAAAGGTCGCTCAGGCGCCTTCGACTTCGGCCAAATCGACCTTCAGGCCGGGGCCCATGGTCGAGGTAATCGAGATCTTGCGGACGAACTTGCCCTTGGCACCCGAGGGCTTGGCCCGCACGATGGCATCGGTCAGTGCCTTGAAATTAGCCTTGATGTCCTCATCCTTGAACGACAATTTGCCGATACCGGTGTGGATGATGCCCATCTTCTCGACACGGAATTCAACCTGGCCGCCCTTGGCGTCCTTGACGGCCTGTTCCACGTTCGGAGTAACGGTGCCCAGCTTGGGGTTCGGCATCAGGCCCTTGGGGCCCAGCACCTTGCCCAGGCGGCCAACCACACCCATCATGTCCGGCGTGGCAATCACGCGGTCATAATCGAGGTTGCCGGCCTGCATGTCTTCCATCAGGTCCTCTGCACCAACCTTGTCGGCGCCAGCGGCCAGAGCCTTTTCAGCGTTGTCACCGCGCGCAAACACGGCAACCTTCACGTCCTTGCCGGTGCCCGAAGGCAGCGACACCATGCCGCGAACCATCTGATCGGCATGACGCGGGTCAACGCCCAGGTTCATGGCCACTTCGACGGTTTCGTCAAACTTCTTGGATGCGTGTTCACGCAGCAGGGCAATCGCCTCATCGACATTATAGGCCTTCTCGGCATCGAGAACGGCCAGAGTCTTCTGCTTCTTGGTCAGCTTTGCCATTGTGTCAGCCCTCCACCACTTCGAAGCCCATCGAACGGGCAGAGCCTTCGATGATCTTCATTGCCTGATCGATGTCATTTGCGTTGAGATCGACCATCTTGGTCTCGGCAATTTCCTTGACCTGTGACTTGGTGACCTTGCCGGCAACAACCTTGCCCGGCTCTTTCGAACCGGATTTCAGGTTGGCGGCCTTCTTCAGCAGGTAGCTGGCAGGCGGGGTCTTGGTGATGAAGGTAAAGCTGCGATCGGCATAGACGGTGATCTTCGTCGGGATCGGCATGCCCTTTTCAAGGCTGTCGGTCGAGGCGTTGAAAGCCTTGCAGAATTCCATGATGTTCACGCCGCGCTGACCCAGTGCAGGGCCAATCGGGGGTGAAGGGTTTGCAGCGCCCGCAGGCACCTGCAAATTGATATAGCCGGTAATCTTCTTGGCCATGTGACCATTCCTTTCTCACTGTCGGCCCCGGTTTCCCAGGGCCTCATGGTAAGCGGTACAAACGGCCCGCAAGCGAGCCTCCCGCATGGATTCCCTTTCGGGAAGGGGCGCGAATAGGCGCGCAATCTGTAAAAATCAACCGATCATGCGCATGTAGCGATGAGAAACATCGAAACACCAACAGTCCAACACAATATTTCCGCAGCAAGGTCCGGGAAAGCACTATCCTTGCAAATATCTGCCAATAATCTTAGTGCTTTAAAGAAAAGGAGTAGGGGACATTCGGAGATATTTTGCAAATTTGGCAGTCCTGTCGATGTTCTTTTCGGGGGCCGCACTGGCGGCGGAACCGAAGGTCCTGGAACCAACATCAGATTGGACTCTGGATTACGGGGAAGAAAGATGCAGTCTGATACGCGATTTCGGTCAGCTCAATGAAGAGGGACTCGGCCTGCGGATCGACTCTTATGGCTCGCTCGCCTCGTTTCGGATAAGCTTGATCGGCGATCTCGTACCGCGCAACCGGCGGCCAGTCAGCAACATTGCCTATTCACAGTCTCCTGACACCGAATTGCGAACCGACATCGGGGCTCTCAACGGCACAATCGGAGAGTTCCGCTCTATCCAATTCTCAGTGGCATTTCTTCCGGCACAAGTCGAAAAGGAACAGAATGTTGCAGTTCGGCCCACCGATAACGAGGCCCTTGGCGAAGCTGCCGCGCCCAATCAAATTGATCTGCAGTTCGAATCCCTGGTCGATTCCTTCACCGTTGAAATGCGGCGGGGTCGACCAATAAGGCTCGAAACCGGCCCGATCGGACCAGCGCTGGAGGCAATGCGTCATTGCGTGGACGACTTGCGAGCCAGTTGGGGCCTTAACCCTGAGCAACAAAGGTTGATCAGTCGGCGCGCATTTCCCAATGCCGATGCGGTGAGGGCGGTAACGGAGAGCTATCCGGACTCTCTCGCGTGGCGCGGCACCAACGGGTTCATCCCCTTGCGTGTGATGGTGCCGGCCAGCGGACTCGCGACACAATGTGTCGTCCAGCTGCCCAATGCCCCGGAAGCCTTCGCCGAAGCGGCATGCGACAGGCTTGGCAACAATTTCAATCCGGCCCTGGATGAAAATGGTGAGCCAATCGACAGCTTCTACCAGACCTCGGTTCTCTATCTGGTCAGGAACTAATAACCAGATATCAACAAGGCCAGCCGACGCTGGCCGCACGTTGGTTGCTGGTGGCCCCGGATCAAATCCGGGGTCACGCCTGCGCCGTTACTTGACCAGTTCGACCTGTTCGAATTCCAGCTCCACCGGGGTGGCGCGGCCGAAGATCGAAACGCTGACCTTGACCTTCTGCTTGTCGAAATCGAGTTCTTCCACCAGGCCGTTGAAGCTGGCAAAGGGACCTTCGAGCACCTTTACCTGATCGCCGATATCGTATTCGACCGTGACCTGCTTCTTGGGAGCGGACTTGGCATCCTCGACACCGCCGAAGTAGCGCGCGGCTTCCTTCTCGGTGATCGGCTGCGGCTTGTTGTTGGCGCCCAGGAAGCCGGTGACCTTGGGGGTGTTCTTGATGAGGTGATACACGTCATCGGTCATGTTCAGCTTGGCCAGCACATAGCCGGGCATGAACTTGCGTTCGACCTGAACCTTCTTGCCGCGCTTCACTTCGGTCACGGTTTCCGTGGGGACTTCCACTTCTTCCACGCCATCGGACAGACCCAGGCGCTCGGCCTCGGAAAGGATGGAATCGCGAACCTTGTTCTCGAAGCCGGAATAAGCGTGGATGATGTACCAGCGGGCCATCTGAAATCTCTTTCGTTACGAAATGTGTCGGGCCAGGAACGCTCGGGCGCTCAGACCAGCGAGAGCAGCCAGCGCACAAGCGCGCCGAACAGCGAATCAACGCCAAGGAAGAAGAGCGAGAGAATCAGCACCAGAATGCCGACGAAGATCGACGTGCGGATGGTCTCTTCGCGCGAAGGCCACACCACCTTGGATGTTTCCGAACGCACCTGCCGGATGAATTCACCCGGCGATGTCTTTCCGTCCTTGGCCATATTCGTGCCCTTCGCTTCCTTGCGATAAAACCAGATTTGCCTTTCGCCATAGGTCCATCGCCGCCCCGATTGTGGATCGGGAGGGGCTTTGATGCTCCGATGTCGGAAGACGTGGGGCTATTTAGGGTGCTGGCGCGCATATGGCAAGACACGCTTGTGGCAGCGTTAATGGCCCCGCCGATTGCATCGCCTGCGACCGGGTACGCCCCAGGCCAGCGGCGCTGGTTACAGCTGCAACATTAGGGCTGGCCACTCCTGCATCTTGCCTATAGCCTCTTGCGCTCAAACAGGGATTTCTTGAGGGGGTCGCCACCTTGGCACAAGCGCAGCAATCGGTCGGCATGATCGACCATGTCACCAATGTATCCGATTTCATCTGGGGTGGCACGTGGAACGGGGAAACCCTTGGCTGGCTTTCCATCGGCGGCCAGCCGCTGC
Source organism: Alteraurantiacibacter aestuarii (assembly GCF_009827405.1). GTDB lineage: Bacteria > Pseudomonadota > Alphaproteobacteria > Sphingomonadales > Sphingomonadaceae > Alteraurantiacibacter > Alteraurantiacibacter aestuarii. The sequence goes on along the minus strand of NZ_WTYY01000001.1, from coordinate 250,137 downwards.
CACCGATGACCATTATCCTGCTGGGCATTGGCCTGTATGTGATGATCGGGCTGCGGTTCTATCCCATCATCAAGCTGGGCAATGCCTTTGCCGGCCTGTTCAAGAGCCGCAAGAGCGCCGGTTCGGGTGAGATCAGCCCGTTCGCCGCGCTTTCCACCGCCCTTTCGGGCCAGGTGGGCACGGGCAATCTGGCGGGCGTTGCCACCGCCATCGCGCTGGGCGGACCCGGAGCGATCTTCTGGATGTGGATGACCGCGCTGATCGGCATGGCGTTGGCCTTTGCCGAAGGCTCGCTGGCCATCCGCTATCGTGAAAGGACCAGTGACGGCGTCTATCGCGGCGGTCCAATGAGCTACATCATGATCGGCCTCGGCCCGAAATGGACCTGGCTGGCGATCGTCTTTTGTATCGGCACGCTGTTTTCCGCGCTGGTTACCGGCAATTCGATTCAGGCCAATGCCGTTGCAGACGGCATGAACGAGTTGTTCGGAATTGAGGAATGGCTGGGCGGCCTGATCACTGCCGTGCTGGTTTTCGTGGTCATCATCGGCGGCATCAAGTCCATCGGCAATGTGGCGGAGAAGGTCGTCCCCTTCATGGCCGCAGCCTATATCGTGATGGCGGTGATCGCGCTGATCCTGAACTTCGGCGACCTGCCCGAAACATTCGCCCTGATCTTCAACGGCGCCTTCAACACGCAGGCGGCAAGCGGCGGCTTCATCGGCGCAGCGATCATGCTGGCGATCCGTGCGGGCGTGGCGCGCGGGCTGTTCTCCAACGAGGCGGGCCAGGGCTCCACCCCTATCGCCCATGCCGTGGCGCAGACCGACGATCCCGAACAGCAGGGCCGCATGGCCATGCTGGGCACGTTCATCGATACCATCGTGATCTGCACCATGACCGCGCTGGTCATGCTGACGGTGGAGGGCAATTTCACCGCCGGCGGTGAGGCTGTGCGCCACGCGTGGAATTCCGACCTTCAGGGCTTTGCCATGACCAGCGGCGCCTTTGCTGCGGCCTTCCCGTTCGAAATCGCCTCCATCCCGCTGGGCACGCTGATCGCCAGCATCGCGCTGATCCTGTTCGTGTTCACCACCTTGCTGACCTGGTCCTATTACGGTGAGCGGGCGATCACCTTCATTTATGACCGCGTGCCGGGATCGACCCGTCAGGGCGAAAAGGTGCTGCACATGGCCTGGCGCGTGCTGTGGTGCGTGGTGATCTATGTCGGCAGTTCGCAGGACCTGACGCTGGTCTGGCGGTTGGGAGATATCGCCAATGCGGCGATGGCCCTGCCCAACCTGCTGGCGCTGGCGCTGCTGTCTGGCGTGGTGTTCGCGCTGGCCCGCGGCGATCGCAAGGCCGGGCCGGACCATCTCGCCGATACACCTGAAGAACCGGACGAATACTGACCGGCAGCCCCGGCCAGGCAAGTCACCACAAACACGAAGGGCCGGTCATCATGACCGGCCCTTTGTACTTTGGCTGAGGTTTTCGGGTCAGCCCCCGACTGCTTCAGTGGCGGCGGAACAGCCGCGCGAAGAAGCCTGGTTCTTCCATCGGCAGGATCGGACCATGCGATGCGTGGGGAAAGGCCATGTCGACCTGAGCACGGGCGCGACGGGAAATATTTGCCCGCCCTGAGCCTAGCTGGCCTGAAACTGTCCGTGCTGAACGAAAAATCTTCGCCATGTGACTGCTCCTTATAGCACCCCCGCGGCATGAAATGCCGAAGGGCCGGCCAGGTTCCCGCGCAAAGCGAAATACCCGACCGTGCATGGCTATGCCCGCCATGGGTGATTCTCAAAGAGAGGCGGACCAATGATCCACAAGTAAATGGCGCCACAGGTAAATGGCACCACCGGTAAATGGCAGGGGTGTGCGGACTCGAACCGCAGGCCCTCGGTTTTGGAGACCGATGCTCTACCAACTGAGCTACACCCCTGCAGGCGGAGTGCGCCTCTATAGCGCCTTCTCATCAATGGCAAGCGACGGATGCGTTCCGAATTGCTAGAGCGCGGTTGATGCATGCACCGATACCCTTTGTTCTGCCCGCCGAACTGCTGTTGCTGGCCTATCGCAGCGGCGTGTTCCCCATGTCCGATGGACGTGAGGATCATGAGCTGTTCTGGGTGGAGCCGCGCGAACGGGCGGTGATCCCGCTCGATCATTTCAGGCTGTCCCGCTCGCTGGCCAAGGTGCTGCGACAGGACCGGTTTACCGTCACCTGCAACCAGGACTTTCCCGCCGTGATCCGCGCCTGCGCCCAGCCACGGCCCGACCATCCCGACACATGGATCAGCCAGCGGATCGAGGCGAGTTATATCCAGCTTCACGAGACCGGCCACGCCCATTCGCTGGAATGCTGGCAGGACGGCGCGCTGGTTGGCGGCCTTTACGGGGTGAGCTTTGACCGGGTGTTCTGCGGGGAAAGCATGTTCAGCAACGCTACCGATGCCTCCAAGGTGGCGATGGCGTGGCTGGTCGCGCTGATGCGGCTGGCCGGATACCGCCTGCTGGACTGCCAGTTCCTGACCGGGCACCTGGCATCGCTGGGCGCGCGCACGGTGACGCGCGACGAGTATCTGGAATTGCTGACAGATGCCTGCGCCGATCATTTCCCGGCAGACCTGCCCGCAGCGCACAGGGCGCTGCTGGAATTGGCCCGCTCGGGTCAGGAACGATCAGGTCAGGAAGGGGTGTCTTCCTCACCCGGGAAGCTCATCGCGCAGTCCTTGACCCAGACGTCATAGATCGGATGCTCGACCACGTTGACGGCAGGCGCTTCCTTGTAGAGCCAGCCTGAAAAGATCCGTTTCCATTCCGGATCGGACCCGGCCTCCTCCCGCTCCTGCACCAGCACCTGGACAAAGGCACCCGTCAGCGCTGGGGTTTCCCATGGGGCCGTGCGCTCACAGGCGGCAAGGCGGATGATGACATCATCGATGCGGCGCGATTCGCCCGGCTTCATCTCGATATCGCGAGAGATATTGTTGCGCTTGTTGATCAGACCGATCGTGGCGACCCGCTCTTCCAGCGGTGTGCCAAGGCCCGGATCAACCTCGACCGGGGGCAGATCGGATCCCGCCAGTTCCTCGGGAATTTCGGTCTGTTCGGCCTCGGGCTCCGGCGCGCCGCTGCCGCATGCCGCCAGGGACAGCAGCCCCGCCCCGGCCACAGCTACGGCCGCAGCGAGGCGCAATCGCTTCACGCCTCCGGTGTCCAGGCTTCGTAATCGCCCGTGGCCGGTGCCCGCTTGCCGCCGCGCTCCAGCGCGCCGGCGGGACGATAGGCGTCCTGCGTGCCGGTGGCATTGGGGGAGTAGTCCACTTCCCAGATCTTGGGTGCGGGCAGATGGCTTTCGGGCAGTTCGTCATAGGAACCATGCAGCCAGCCGTGCCATTCCGCCGGTACGCGGCTGGCATCGTTGGCGCCATTATAGATGACCCAGCGCCGCTCCCGCGCGCCGTCCTTGACCCGCTTTGATCGGTAATATCTGTTGCCCTGCCCATCCGTGCCGACCTGCTCGCCATTGCGCGCAGACCACAAGGATGTGCCGATGGTGGCACCGTCCCACCAGGTGAAGATTTTACCCAAGATGCTCATGATGTCGTTCCCATGGCCGCGCGCCTAGCCGTTTTTACCCGCGGGGCGCAAGCACATCCGAGTGCTTACCATTGCACCGTGTCGCCCGCTTCTATGCCCAGTTCGGCGGTCCGTCCCGCGTTCAGCTCCAGCACGGCTGCTGCCGGAGCATCGGACGGTATCGGCTGTTCGGAATAAGGCGTGGCATCGCGGGCGATATTGATGATGCGATTGTCCGGCCCGATGAAGATGATATCCAGCGGGATCACCGTGTTGCGCATCCAGAAACTGGCCATGCGAACCTGCGCCAGCGGGAAGATCATTCCCTCATTCGCGCCCATTTCCGTGCGGAACATCAGGCCCATCTGCTGCTCCCCGGGCGAAGCGGCCACTTCCACGCGAAATGCATGCGTCTGATCGCCGGAAGTTCCGGAAATTATCGTCAGCGGGATGACCGTAAGGCCCGAAACAGGATGGACACCGGCTTCCTGCGCCGCCGGACTGAGCGGCGCATCGGTTGCGGCCTGCGTCGAACAGGCGGCCAGCGCCAGGGCGAAAGCCGCCGCCGCCATGCCCAGCAGCCTGTCAGTCTTCATCATGCAATTCCTCGTCCAGTTCATGCGCCCATTCCAGCGCGGCCTGTTCGCTGGCTGCATCCACCATTTCGCGGGCGCTGTCGAGACTGTGGCCCGCCCGCAGCATGGCCGCGATGTGCTTTTCGCGCCGATCCCTGTCTGATGGGTCCCTGGCGAAGGGGCCAAAGCGCCGTTTGCGGGCCAGCGCCAGTGCGGCGTGGCGCTGCTCTGCCTCGCCCGCGCGCACATCTTCGCGTATTGTGCTGGAAATACCCGCCTGCCCCAGCTCCTGATCGACTCGGCGGTTGCCATATCCGCGCCGCATCAGACTGCCGCTTTTTGCCCGGGCAAAGGCCTCGTCATCGATATAACCCAGCTCGACATAACGATCGACCAGCGCAGAAATATCAGGCGGCGGTAAATTCTCTGCCCAGCCGCGCTCGCGCAGTTTGCGCGCCAGATATCGCTCCAGTTTGGCCGAAGAAGTGGCGTAACGCGCCACATAGGCGAGCGCCATCTCCTGCAATCGTGCCGCATCGAGAGGCTTTTTTACCCTCTTTTCCTGCTTACAGTCTTGTCTATAAGGAGCCATCGGCCTTATTCGTGCCACACTTCCTGACAAATGGGAAAGTTTGTTGCGGGGTCGACCATCCAGTCGGCTCCCTTTTTTCGATGAGGGAAGCGCCACCAGAGCGTGCAGAACGAGGGTCGCCGCAAGTTCCTATGACAGAATTGACACCTACCCCCAATGATTGCGCCCTGCCGCGAATCCGCGCAGATTTCGCCACGTTCAATGACGCGGTGGATTATGCCGCGAAGAGCGAAAAGGGCCTGAACTTTCACGACATGCGCGGCACGCTGCACCGCGTCTATCGCTATAGCGAGATGCGTGACGATGCCATGGCCATGGCCTATCGCCTGGTTGCCGCGGGCGTAACCAAGTCTGACCGGGTGGCGCTGATTGCCGAAACCGGACCGGAATTCGCAGCGCTGTTCTGCGCCTGCACCTTTGTGGGCGCATGGCCGGTGCCGCTGCCGCTGCCGACCACTTTTGGCGGCAAGGACAGCTACATCGATCAGCTTTCCGTGCAGCTGCAAAGCTCCGATCCCAAGATGCTGATCTACCCGCCGGAAATTGCCGAGATGGCGGCTGCGGCGGCTGAACGGCAAGGCTGCGAAGGCATCGACTGGGATGAGCTGGCCCAGCGCCCGGCGCCCGTGGTCGATCTGCCCAAGGCCGATCCTGAGGATATCTGCTACCTGCAATATTCCAGCGGATCGACCCGCTTCCCGCAAGGCGTGGCGGTCACCCACCGGGCTTTGCTGCACAATCTGTATGGCCACGCCGCCAGCATGGAAATCGGCAGCAATGACCGGGTGGTCAGCTGGCTGCCGTGGTATCATGACATGGGGCTGGTCGGCTGTTTCCTGTCGCTGATCGCCAACCAGGTCAGCGTGGATTACCTCAAGACCGAACATTTCGCGCGCCGCCCGCTGGCATGGCTGGACCTGATCAGCCGCAACAAGGGCACCACGCTCTCCTATTCACCCACGTTCGGCTATGACATCTGCGCGCGGCGCATTTCCAGCCAGAGCCATGTGGCCGACCGCTTCGACCTTTCGCGCTGGCGACTGGCCGGCAATGGTGCGGACATGATCCGCCCGGACGTGATGCAGAATTTCGTCAACGCCTTCTCCGATGCCGGGTTCAAGGCCAGCGCCTTCACCCCCAGCTATGGCCTGGCAGAGGCGACGCTGGCGGTCACCGTCATGCCGCCGGGCGAAGGCATTCGCGTTGAACTGGTGGAGGAAGAGCGCCTGTCCGGCTCTCCCCGCGATCTTTCGCGCCCCGCCCGCTACCGCGCCATCGTCAATTGCGGCAAGCCGCTGCCCGACATGGATGTCGAAATTCGCGGAGAGAACGACAAGCCGCGCAAGGATCACCAGATCGGCAAGGTCTGGTGCCGCGGCCCCAGCGTGATGCATTCCTATTTCCGCAACCCGGAAGCGACTGCCGAATGCCTGGTCGATGGCTGGCTGGATACCGGCGACATGGGCTATATGGCGAACGGCTATCTGTTCATCGTCGGCCGCGCCAAGGACATGATCATCATCAATGGCAAGAACCATTGGCCGCAGGATATCGAATGGGCGGTGGAACAACTGCCCGGCTTCAACCATGGCGACATCGCCGCCTTTGCGGTCGAGACTGAAAATGGCGAGGAAGCTCCCGCCGTGCTGGTCCATTGCCGCGTGTCCGATCCTGACGAACGGATAAAGCTGCGCAACGAAATCCGCGACAAGGTGCGTGCGATCACCGGCATGAACTGTGTGGTCGAACTGGTGCCCCCGCGCACTCTGCCGCGCACCAGCAGTGGCAAGCTGAGCCGCGCCAAGGCCAAGAAGCTCTACCTGTCGGGTGAAATCGCTCCGTTCGAACTGGCTGCCTGAGGCTGGTCGGGCGCGGGCGGTCGCGAACGGACGCGCTAGCCCAGCAGCAGAACGCCGATCAGCACCACCAGCGCCAGCAGGCTGACGCCCCACACCAGTGTGCGCACCACCGGAATGCCTGCCCAATAGAGCGGCAGGTAGATCACTCTTGCTCCCAGCCACACCCATGCCGCGATGGCGGTAAGGCCATCCGCCTTGCCTGCCACGAAGACGCCCAGCAGCAGGGCGATGGCGATGGGGTAGGTTTCCAGGAAATTTCCGCGCGCGCGGTCCAGCCGTCCGGCAATGTCATTCAGCGGCGGCAGATCCTCATCGCGCGCGCCCATGTTCCAGCCGGTGCCATATTGCTGCGTCTTGTAGCGTATGGCGATCATGATGTGCGCCAGTGCCAGCAGCGTGCTGAGCGCAAGGACGGTAAGTTCGGCTGGCATCTGCGTGGTTCCTATTCCTCAGGCGTGGACCAGACCACGCTGACATCGCCGTAACCCCCGCCGCTGGCCGCAGTCTGGGCCACGACGCCGCGTTCAGCCAGGGCGAGGCGGACAAGCTCCACGGCATCCCTGCGGCCTTCCAGCCGGACCGGTAAGCCAACCCGCTGCACCGCCCATTCGATCAGGCCAATGCCCTGCTGGGCCGATGGCGCCATCTCCTCACCATTGAAGGCAAGCCGCGGCAAGGCACGGGCGGGCGGGATCAGGCGAATGTTCCAGTCAGGCTCACGCGAAGCAATCCGGCGTTCCAGTTCCCTGTAAGCGCCCAGCGTGGCCCCTTCCAGCGGGCGCGCTGTTACCGTGGCCCGGCGGCGCTCGCGGTCCACCGTTACAGCCTCTGTGCTCACGCCGGCGATCAGCGCCAGACGATCCGCCAGAGTCTCGGCCTTGGCAAGATCTGCCTCCTGCCGGGCCAGCGTGGCCGAAAGCTGAGCCTGTTCCGCCGCCTGCGCGCTGGTGCCAACGCGGTATTGGGTCAATTGCACGTCGACCGGTTCACCCAGTGTCCGGCTCATCGCGCGGGCGGTGATACGCTCTGCATCGCTGTTGAGTTCGGGGGTCAGCACCGTGGCCGAAACCTGGATTGGCTCAGTGTTGAGATTGGTCTCGATCTGCGACAGCCGGGCCCGGTCATCGAAGGCTTCCAGCACCACCGAATTGATCTGCCGCGTGGCGTTGGTTTCCCACACAATCTGCCGCAGCGAGATGTACAGCGGGATTGCCAGCGTCACGAAGGCAAGAAGGATCAGGGCGGATTGCAGATGCGTCTGCTTTTCGGAAAGATTGGTGCGGAAGCCATACAGCCGCGCCATCACCGCAGCGGTCAGCGCAATAGTCATCAAGTTGGTGACGAATAGCAGCAGGGCGCCGGAAAAGACCGTCCAGTTGAAGGTTGCCAGACCATATCCCACCACCGCCAGCGGCGGCATCAGGGCGGTGGCGATGGCCACACCCACAATCGTGCCCTCACGGCCGCGAATGATTGCATACCCGCCAGCCACGGCGGAAAACAGCGCCACCAGAAGATCGAAGATATTGGGCCGGGTGCGCGCGGCAATTTCTGAAGTGAGCGTCTGCAACGGCGACATGAACACCACGATCGCGCAGAACAGCACCGCAAACAGCGTGCCGATCGCCAGCGAGCGGGCGGACTGCCGCAGCCACTGGAAATCACCGACAGCCAGGGCAAAGCCCACGCCCATGATCGGGTCCATCAGCGGAGACAGCAGCATAGCGCCGATCACCACCGCCGGAGAGGATAGCAGCAGGCCCAGGATGGCAATGCCCGCCGACATGGAAATCATCAGCAGATAGCGCGAGCTCAGCTCACATTCCGCCCGGCGCTTTTCGATAACGGCGGCCTGATCGACAGAGCTTGTGACCGAACTGCGCCACCAACGTTGCCAGCTTCTGACAACCCGCCCGAAATTTTCTGTCCGCCCCGCGGGCGCGTCACTTGCCATTACCATCGCCTCCAGAGGGAAAGCACGGTATATGCAGATGGATGGGAAAGTGGAACGCTTGAAATGCGTGTCTTGCCTTCCTAATACAGTAGATATGTTCCAGGAGGGATGAGGCAGGACATGGCAATCAGCACCGAAACAACGACCAAAGTGGCAAGCGATCTGGAGCTTACTCCCCCTGATCCGGTGCCCGCTGTCGCCCCTGAGAAGGCCGCCGGCCTTGTCCCGGTGGACCAGGAAAAGAAGAGCGCGCTGGACGAAAAGGTGGACGGCTTCGTTGCAGAACTGGTCGCGCTGGACGCCAAATCGCCCGATTTCGGCAAGAAGGTGGATCAGATCACCAACATGGGCCGCAAGGAAATCCAGGCAGCAGCCGGCATGTCCAACCGTTTCCTCGATCGCCCGGTGCGCGCGATGGATCAGGAAAGCGGCGTGGGCACCGATCTGGCCGAATTGCGGCGCACGGTTGAAGACCTCGATCCCGGTCGCAAGGGCAAGATGAGCGGCCGCAAGCTGTTCGGCATCATTCCGTTCGGCAACAAGCTGAAGAACTATTTTGACAGCTACACATCCGCGCAGGGCCATATTCAGGCGATCCTGGCGCGGCTTTCCAGCGGCAAGGACGAGCTGCTGATGGACAATGCCGCCATCGATGTGGAGCGGCAGAAGCTGTGGGAGGCGATGGGCAATCTGGAACAGATGATCCACATCGCCAAGACCCTGGATGAGCGGCTGGAGGACAAGGCCGCCGATCTGGACTCGAGCGATCCCGACAAGGCCCGCGCGATCCGTGAGACCGCGCTGTTCTATGTCCGCCAGCGCACGCAGGATCTGCTGACGCAGATGGCTGTCAGCGTGCAGGGCTATCTGGCGCTGGATCTGGTCAAGAAGAACAATGTCGAGCTGGTGAAGGGCGTCGATCGCGCCAGCACCACCACCGTGGGCGCATTGCGCACCGCCGTGACCGTGGCGCAGGCGATGACCAACCAGCGGCTGGTGCTGGGGCAGATAACCGCGCTGAACCAGACCACCGCCGGGATCATCGATTCCACCGGCCAGCTGCTGCGTGAAAACACCGCGCAGATCCACGAACAGGCCGCCAGCAGCACCATTCCGATGGAAACGCTGCAACGCGCCTTCCAGAACATCTATGACACGATGGATGAGGTCGACAGCTTCAAGCTGCGCGCGCTTTCCAGCATGAAGCAGACGGTGGAAGTATTGTCAGGCGAGGTTGAAAAGTCGAAAGGCTATATCGCCCGCGCCGAAGGACAGGCGCAGGCGCAGCTTTCTGCCAATGACAGCTCATTGCTGAGTCTCGACAGCTGATGGCAGAAGACCTCACCCGCCACAGCGAGCGCCTGATTACCGAGGGCCGCGCGCTGGTTCGGGATAACCAGCAGGGCGGCCGCCACCGGCTGGGTCCGGCCATTGGCGAGGGATCGCGGCGGCTGAGGCGCGGCACGATGATGAAGCGCATCAAGCTGATCGCCGCATCGCTGTTTGCCATTGTCCTGGCATCGTCGGTGGCAGGCATCGTGCTTGAGGGCATCGGCTTTATTGGCGTGATGATCACCTTCCTGGCGATTGTCGCGGCGGTGGTGATCTTCGGCAATTATCCCAGGACCAGCATGCCCAAGCGGGCCGATCTGACCAGGACACAGGATGCCCGCCAGCTGGTGGCCCGCACCGAACTGTGGCTGGAACATCAGCGCCCCGCCCTGCCCCCGCCCGCCGTCAGGATTGTCGAGGATATCGGCGTGCAGCTGGATGCGCTGGGCCTGCAGCTGGAACATGTCGACCCCGCCCATCCCGCCGCTGCCGAAACGCGCAAGCTGGTGGGCGAGGTGTTGCCCGAGATGATCGACAGCTATCGCCGGATCCCCGGGCACCTGCGCCGGGAGCAGCGCGCCGGCTCCACGCCCGATGCGCAACTGGTGGATAGCCTGGGCAAGATCAGCAAGGAAATTGACCACGTGACGCGGCAGCTGGCCGAAGGATCGCTGGACGATCTGGCCATCCGCACGCGCTATCTCGATTACAAATATGGCGATGCAGAAGCTTTGCCCGCTCCGGAGAAGACCTGATGCAAGTCGCCATTCCGCACCAGTTGGGCCGCGAGGAAGTGCGCCGCCGCCTGCGCGGTTCCAGCCATGAAATCGCCGATGCCATCCCCGGCGGCATGGCCGATGTGGAAACTGACTGGCCAAGCGAAGACCGGATGACGATGGCCATCAAGGTGATGGGCCAGCACCTGGCCGGCTATATCGATATTGCCGAGGATCAGGTGGTGTTCTTCATGGACCTGCCGCCCGCGCTCAGCTTCATCAAGCCGATCGTGGAAGGGGCCATCAGGCAGGGCGGACAGAAACTGCTGGCCCCGCCGCCAGCCGAATAACCTGACGCGCTAGAGCTTGCGGTCCAGTTCCAGATAGGATCGCGGAATGCGCAGCGCCTCCGCCGCCATGCGCGTTTCGCGCAGGAACAGGATCAGCGCGGACATCAGCAGTGCAATGGCCAGGATGAATGTGCCTGCCACCAGCGGCTGAATGCCGGTGTCGACGAATTCCTCGATAAACAGCAATGCGACGGTCAGGCCGATGAAAAGGCCGGAGATGACCAGCAGCAATATGGCCTTGCCGATCAGCGCAATGCGCCGGTCCGCCAGACGGATTTCGCGCACCACGGCATCGTGGTCCATGCCCTCGGTATCCGCGTGGCGGCGCTGCAATTCGCGCGATCGATCGACAATCCTGCCAAGCCGGGTGGACAGGATGTTCATGATATTGCCGATGGCCACCAGCACGAACACCGGGGCCAGAGCCAGCTGGATGGTTTGCGCGATCATGTGACTATACGCTCTTTCATTGGTTGGACGCACCGCCCAGCTTGCCCACTTTCTGGGCGCCTTGCATGGTGGTGACGAGTATCTCGTTGCCATCCACGATCACCGCGACATCTTCCAGCCCGATCACCGAAATGCGCGGTCCGTCGGTTTCCGCCAGCACGTTGCGGCAATCGACCAGTTCGGCATTGCCGCGCACGCGGTTGCCGTTCTCGTCAGCCTCTCGCGCATCGCGCAGGGCATGCCAATTGCCAATGTCGGACCAGCCCATCGCCACGGGCACCATCGCCGCGCGGTTGGTTCTTTCCATGACCGCATAGTCGACCGATTCCCCGTCTATCGCGGCGAAGGCCCCGGCAGCTGGGTGGAAGGCGTGGCCATCCTCGCGCCCGGCGGCCACGGCGCGCTCCACTGCTTCGGCGATATCGGGTCGATGGGCCCGCAATTCATCCATGAAAGCGCCCGCGCGGAAGGCAAAGATGCCGCCGTTCCAGCTGTATCCGCCATCATCCAGAAAGGCCTGCGCCCGTTCCAGATCGGGCTTTTCGACAAAGCGATCGACCTTGTAGCCGCCATCCAGGGCCTCGCCCCTCCTGATATAGCCGAAGCCCGTTTCGGGCGCTGTGGGGGTGATGCCAAAGCTGACCATCCAGTCCTGCCGGGCCAGCTGGGCGGCCGAGCGTGCGGCGCTGCAAAAGGCCGCCACATCGGCGATATGGTGGTCACTGGGACACACCAGCATCACCGCATCAGGGCTGAGGCGGACAGCGGCCAGCGCAATCGCGGCGGCGGTATTCTTTGCTTCCGGCTCCACTATCACTTGAACGCCGGCGATGCCCGCAGTCTGCGCCTCGACGTGCGGCAGGTGTGCTGCGCCGGTCACGATCACGGGGGCGGCAAACAGGCCGTTATCGCCGCACCGATCCAGCGTCGCCTCGAACAGGGTCCGGTCCCCCACCAGCGGCAGGAACGGCTTGGGCATGGCCTTGCGGCTGCGCGGCCACAGGCGCGTGCCGCTCCCTCCGCACAGGACAACCGGATGGATAGCGCTCATCTGCTTTATTCTCCTCTGGGTTGCCTTGCCTGTCGCGGCTCTTAGCGGGAATTATTGCCTGCGGAAGAAATCTTGTCGCCAGCCATAGCGTGCAGGCACCGCATTGCCGAGAGCGTCGGTTGCCGGATTGAACCTGATCCGCTCCACCACCAGCGGGCAGACCAGCGCATTGGTCTGCGGATCGGGACCGGGGCTGCTGACGCTGCAAGCAGACGCCCGGCCATCCACGCCCACGGTGAACACCACCGTCACAGACGTGCCCTCGCGCACGGATCGTCCACCTTCGGGTATCGGAAAATCGCGCGCTGAATCGATCGTGCCGGATCGAACGGACGGCCTGGTGACTGCAATACCTCCGCGGCCCTGGCCAAAGCGGCCACTGCCGGTGCCAATCCCCTCGCCCGCAGCGCCAGTCCCATCGCCCTGCGCGGTTGCACCTGCCGCATTGGCATTGCCGGTGGATGCCGTGCGCGGAAGCGGACTTGGGCTGGGCAGCGGGTTTTGCGGTGCCATCTGCTCGCGCGCCTGGGCATCGCGCCCTGCCGCAGCGGCAGCGCCCTCGTCAGGCTGGGGGTTCTGCACCGGCTCAGGCTCGTTCTCCGGCTGTTGAGGTGCGGTGATGATCACGGTAATCGTGGAAGTTGCACGCTCTATCATGCTGGCGGTGAAGTCCGGGGCCAGCAGCCGTGCCAGCAGCACCCCTGCCAGCAAGTGTCCCAGCACAATCAGCAACACCAGCCACCAGCGCGGCCGGCGGCGCGGCTGATAACCGCCCGCTGTGCCCAGGTCCTGCTGGCTGGAGTGCCGTATCATCGCTCGAAAATCGCCATAGATCACCTGCCCATGCCAAACCCTATCGCCTGCGGGCACATAATGGCAATTCTAACAGCATTCGTCATGACCTGAACAATGGCTGTCCCACACCGATGCCTGCCAAAGGGGTAAGGCGGGAGATGGCGCATTGACCAATATGCTTTGGCAATGCGCCGTGGGGCAATTACACAGGCTTTGGCGCAGGCCTCCAAGCTATGCAGGATCAGGGATTGAAGCTGCTCTATATTGAGGACAACGCCGATGCCGCGGCTGACCTTACGGCACTGCTGGCGCGGCAGGGCAGCCAGGTCGTGTGGGAAATGCGCGGGGCCGATGGCTTGCGCCGCGCCGCGCTGGAGCCATTCGATGCCATCATCCTGGACCGCATGCTGCCCGATATGGACGGGCTGGAAATTGTCGCCCGCCTGCGAACCAGCGGCGTGGATGCGCCGGTGCTGATGCTGTCCGCACTGGGACGCGCCGCCAACCGGGTTGAGGGCCTGGATGCCGGAGTGGATGATTACCTGGCCAAACCCTATGAACCTGATGAGCTGATGGCCCGGCTCAAGGCGCTGGTTCGCCGCGCCGAGGGACGCACCCATTCTGCCATCATCATCTATGGCCAGTTCGAATGCCATGTGAAGGCGCGCACCGCTTTCAGGCGTAATGTGCACATCCCGCTCAGCCCCAAGGAATTCGAACTGTTCCGCTATTTCATGGAGAACGCGGGGGAGACGGTGACGCGGGACATGTTGCTGCGCGATGTGTGGAAGATGAATTTCGATCCCCAGACCAATGTGGTGGACGTCAATATCGGTCGGCTGCGGCGCAAGCTGGAGGCTGGCTTTGATGCACCCGCGCTGGAAACGATCTGGGGCACCGGTTACCGGCTGACGCGCGGCGAATAGTCTGGCTGGCACAGTAACAATGCAAGAACCCCTGCCCAAACTCGAAACGACCATCGACAGGCCCGAATCCGGCAGGTCGATTTTCACGCGGCTGGTGCGCGGTGCCATCGGGCTGGCGCTGGTGTCGCTGTTGGTACTGTTCGGCGTGACCATGTGGGAAAGCTGGAACGCTACACAGCGATCGCTTTCCGCCACTGTAGATACCGACATTGCCGGCCTGGTTGATATCTATGCCAGCAGTGGCGAGGAGGAGCTGCTGGCGCGGCTGGAGGATCGATCCACGCTGGTAAGCCTGGAGGGGCGGCAGGCGCGCTATATGCTGGTTCGTCCTGACGGGACAATATTGGGGGGCAATATCAAGCAGTGGCCGACGCTGGGCGCGGGGCTGTCCGAACAGGGTTTTCTGACATTGGTGGACGGGACAAAGGTGTTTGCCCGGGCTACCCGGCTTTCCCCTGATCTCGATCTGCTGGTGGCCCGCACCTATGAGCGTGACAGCACTGCGCTGCTGCGGCTGGTGGCGGTGTTCCTGGGCACGGCAGCGGTCATCGTGCTGGCCGTATGGCTGATCGGCCGGAATGCCGTTGCCAAGCTGCGCCAGCGCATCATCGCCATTTCCAGCGCTTTTCGCGCGGCTGAGCATGGCCGCGATGTGGATCTGCCCGATAGCCAGTTTGATGATGAGGTCGGTGAACTGGCATATCTCAGCACGCGGGCCATTGGTCGCAGTGCCGGACTGGCGCGAACGCACCGGCACATGTCCGATCACATCGCCCATGAAATTCGCACCCCGCTGACCCATCTGGACAACCGACTGGTCAATGCCATGCGCAGCCTGCCCGAAGGGGTGGACCCGGCCATGATCGAACAGGGGCGACAGGACATCAAATCGGTCGTCACCATGCTCGATTCCCTGCTCGACATCGCCGCCAGCGAAAGCCGGGTGGGCGATCTTGTCGGGCTGGAGGATGTCGATCTCTCGGCCCTCGCCAGCAATCTGGTGGAGCTTTACGATGGCAGTGCGGAAGAAGCCGGCATCTCGCTGCGCAGCTTCATTGAACCCAAAGTGCATATTCTGGGCGAGCCGATGCAGCTCACCCGCCTGATCTCCAACCTGCTCGACAATGCGCTCAAATATGTGCCGCGCGGCGGGCAGGTTACCCTGTCCATCGCCGATGGGCCGGTGATCGAAGTGCGCGATGACGGGCCGGGGATCGATGAAGCGCTGCGCCCGCTGGTATTCGAACGTTTTCGCACCGGCCATCACGTGCAGGGCAAGAACAGCCACGGCCTGGGCTTGGCGCTGGCGCGTGCCATCGCCATGCGCCACGGCATGGGAATTGGCCTTGTCGCCAGCCAGAAAGGCGCTCATTTCGTAATCAAGCCTCACGCCATGTGGACCAGTGGAGAAGTGAAAGCATGAAACGGCCCTGTACGCTGCTGTTGATTGTGTCGCTGGCAGGCTGCGTTGGCGCGGGCGATCGCGATCTGGCCGCAGTCGAGCCGACCGGCGATGTGCTGAGCGATACCGCAGCGCTGCTGGTGGCTGCCGAATCCGCCCGGAACAAGCGTGAGCGCGCTCCGCTGGTGGACCGGCTCAACACCATGAATGTTGCGCTGATGGATGGCGCCACGGATGATCCGCTGAGTGAATGGCGGGCGCAGTACCAGCCATCTTCAGCCACTCCATTCCGTGGCCGCACGCTGGGCCCGGCCTATCGCCGCGCACGGCTGGAAGCGGGCGAGAGCGTGCGGATCGAACAGATATTCTACGCCGGTGAACGCGCCGATATTGCCGCGCAGGCAAGCAGCGGCAGCAATGTGGCGCTGGAGATCAGCAACCCGCGCGAAGAGGCCATTTGCGCCCGGCCACTGGCCCCGCGGGCAAATTGCAGCTGGCTGCCGATCTTTACCGAGCGCTTTTCCATAGAGCTGGAAAACCGCGGCACCGAAGCGACCAGCATCTACCTCGTCTTCCGCTGAGCGCGCGCTCCATCTCCTTCTGACATCGCTGTTCTATACAAGGCAATGGCCGGCCCGACCTGAATGGTCGGACCGGCCCTGATTGCGCGCGGCCAGCTTCCCCTTGCCGGTCCGCGCACGAAGCGTTTTGCTTTGCGCGCGGTCAGCGCATGGCGGCTGCCTGATAGGCCTCAAGCTGGGCCAGCTGCTCGGCCGAGAACTGGATGCCGCGCATCGCCAGCGCTTCCATTCCCGGTGCCAACATCGCCATGTCGCTGCCGGCGTTGATGCTGCCCGAATTGACTTCCCAGCGATCCCAGTCGGTGACGGAGGCAAGCGATGCCTGGGTGGTCCCGGTCGTGGATGGCGCAAGGCCGCCCGAGGCCGGAGCATCGGCGCTGAAGATCGCCAGGCCGCTGGCGGTTATCACACCATTGGTGACGCTGGAATCGGTCACGTTGACAGCGACCCCGGCAAAAGCGCCATTTGCACCATAGAGCGAACCGCCGACACTGACGGAACAACTCCCCGCGCATGCCCCGCCGGTAGCGGTAACTTGGCCTACCGTGTTCAGAAATTGCCCGGAGAATGTAGCAATTCCGGTTCCGGTTACGAGGTTCACCTGACTGGCTGAGGGATTGGCCACTCCGCCGGCCGTTTCCACGCCCCAGCTACGCCCACCAACGGCGATCTGCATATTATACCCGACCTTGGCAGTAGAACCGAAAGCAATAGCCAGGTCACCCGAAATTGTGCCCGGAGTTGAGCCCTTATTGTCAGTTGCCGAGGTGGTTGCGATCAGGGAGTAATTCACCGTGCCGCTGGCAGGCAGGCTGGTGGAAGTCTTGCCGGCAAACACATGATAGCCACCATTTGCGCCGATCACCGTCGATCCGCCCAAAACACCGGTTGCCACCACCGTGCCGCCCGTCCAGCGGGCCCAGGCCAGATCCCCGACATCGCCTGCTTCGACGATTTGTGCGCCATTGGACGAAATCGTGCCAAAGATCGAACTGAGGCCTGTCACCGCACCATTGGCAAAGGTTGCACTGCCGCCAAAGCCATTCGCCAGCGAGCCGTTGGTATAGGTGTAATAGACGATCCCGTCGCGCGTGCCGGTGAAGTTGGAGGTGGTGTTGCCACCGCCAGTTCCGCCACCGGTCCCGCTTCCTGTCGCACGGAAGGTCGCCGCGCCCTGAATGGCGTTGCTGGAACTCGTCTTGATCGAATAGGTCAGACCGGCGTGGCTTGCGCCGTCGCCGGCAAGGAAGCCCTGCACATATGTTCCGCGCGTGACACTGGTGGTGCCGTTGGCCGTGGTCGTCAGGTTCGAGCCAAATCGCCGCCCGCCAAAGCCATCATCGGTGAGCGACATGCTCGGCGCGGTGACCCCGCCTGCGCTTGCAAAGGCATAGGTGTTGCCGCCAAAGGCGACACTGGCATCAAGGCCAACCTTGAGCGTGCCGAAATCCACCGCCAACGCTCCGGTGAATGAGCCGAGCCCACCTTGCGCATTGGTTTGCGTGGCCTTGGTTGACCCGATGAGTTCGTAATTGATCAGGCCACTGGTGGGAAGATTGACCAGAGGCGTGCCCCAGACCGTGTGCCATGACTGGCCGGCAAAAGCGCTGGCTGACAGGCCCTGACCACTGGAGGAGCGATAGTCGACCCCCACATTCTCACTGCGCTGCCAGCCGATCACGCCCTGATCGCCATCGGTTTCAGTAACGCTATTGCCATTGGTGGTGATGCTGATCGCTGCGCCATTGCCAATGCCGGCAGCGGAAACAAACTTTCCGCTGGTCACCGTGACGCTGCTCACCGGCCCGTTATTGTCACCGCCAGCTCCCTGATAAGCGATGTACTTGCCGGTGGCGCTGGTCGGGACGACACCGTCCGCCGTGCCCGTCGCGCCGCCACCGCCGCCCAGATTAATCGCTGCGCCCGCAGCAAAGGCTGCGCTGCCGTCAATAAACTGGTTGGGCACGGTATTGGATCGGATCGAATAGGCGAGACCCATGTGGCTCGCCCCGTCGCCTGCCAGAAAACCCTCCACAAATGTGTTGCAGCCAGAGGTGCAGAACGCCGAAGCAGACGCGATTGAAACCGCTCCCTGACTTGCCCCGACCCCCAGCGTCTCGAATGAGCCATTGGCCCGGATCGCCAGCGTGCTTTGTGTCGGATCGGTCAGCTTGCCAGAGGTGAACAGGTTGAAGCTGTCCGATCCGCTGACCACAGTCAGATCAAGCGCCGCCACCGGATTTACGCCGAACACCACAGCCGCGCCGCCCGTTACAGAGCCTGTGCTGGTGCTTTCATTGTGGCGTGTGGGAGTGGTGAATCCGATCAGATCATACGCCACCGCGCCGCTCGCCGGCATATTGGTCAGCGCGGAGCCCGCGATCACGTGATAGCCGCCATTGGGACCAACAGGCTCAATGGCGCTGTTGTAATATTTGCCGCCCGGTGTGCCATTTGCCCAGCGCGCCCAGGAAATGACTCCGCCCGCCTTGCCGCTGTCGAGCAAGGTTGTGGTTCCGCTGGTCAGCCCCTCATCCGCCGAAGCCAGATAGCCAACCGGAAATCCGTTGGCGTCATAAGTCACCGGGATCAGCGAATAGACATCATCGCCGATCAGCGGGTTGGCATAGGCAAAGCTCTGGTTCTGAACCACGGTGGTTGTCACGGGCGGAGTGGGAGTAGTGCCGATCTGCGCCAGCTCGGTCCCGGTGGTGCCGAATATGGCCACGCCGTTGACGTTCTGGATGCCGCCGGTGGTGGAATCGGCGATGAAATACTCAATACCGACATTGCTTGCGCCATCGCCAAACAGACCGCCATGCGCACCGGATGTACAGCCGCTCAGCGCGCAGGCACCGCCGATCAGTCCGGTGGTCTGCAGGCTGGTGGTGAACCTGCCGTCTGAACCGACCTGCGCACCGCCATTGGTGGGGTCAGCCGCGCCGCCAGCGGTCTGGGCATGCCAGCCCAGCGTTCCGCTATAGACATCGAATGATATGCCGACCGTCGGCGTGGCACCAAAGGCGACAGCCAGCGATCCGCTGAAGGAACCGCTGGAACCTGCCGTGGCCAGCGCATCGGTAGGCGCGGTGCCGCCCACAAGGCGGTAGTTTACCTTGCCGCTGGCGGGCAGATTGGTCGCCGGAGCACCTACCAGCAAATGCTCGTTGAAGTTCGCATTGCCGCCCACAAGTCCGCGTTCATAGCGTGTCCAGGCCACGATATTGCCGACCCGGCCAAATTCTCGCAGAGTGCGGTTTCCGCCGGTAAAGTCATTCACCGTGGAACCGGTAACGGTCCGCGTGATCTGGCCATCTACCGTCACATCGGCAGTGGATGCCGTACCCCGGAAAGCGCGACCGACATCATACAGCCAGACATTGGCGCCCGCGAGCTGGGTTGCAGTGGACCCCGAACCGCCACCCGAACCTGCTCCCGGCAATCCGCCGAAATTGTCAGCCACGCCGCCGCCTGCAAGGTAAGCGAGATAGTTGGTGTAGAAGCTGAGGATGTCGCCGGAGAAGTTGATGGTCAGCAGCCCGGAATCGGCCAGTGCCTGCAGATAGGCCTGGATCTGCTGCTGGGTTAGCGCGGTGTAGGCGCTCGGCACGCCGCCGCCCGCCAAATAGGCGTAGTACTGGCTGATCGCCGTCAGATAATCTGCATAGACCGGCAGTCCGCTGAAATCAGCCGGATCGCCGCCACCCTGCACGAAGGCATAGTAAGAGGTGAAGAAGCCGTTGAGATTGGCAAAGGCGCCAAAACCGCCTGCTGAAGCAAGCGCGGCCAGATAGTTCGATATCTGCTGCTGTGTCAGCGCGGTATAGTCACCCGGAAGACCACCGCCTGCAAGGAAGGCGTAATAGGCATTCAACGCCGAAACATAATTGGCATAGAGCGGCAGCCCACTGAATTGTGCCGGGGTGCCGCCGGTTGAGACAAAGGCGTAATAGGCGGTGAAGAAGTCGCTCAGATCGCCCAGCTGCGTGGCAAATCCGCCCGCAGCCGAAAGTGCCGCAAGATAGTTGGTTATCTGCTGCTGCGTCAGTGCGGAATAATTGGCCGGCAGTCCGCCGCCTGCAAGATAGGTGTAATAGGCCTGCAGCGCCGCGCCATAACTGGCATAGATCGGCAAGCCGCCGAACAGATCGGCATTCGCGCCGCCCGCCAGATAGGTGAAATAGGCATCGAGCAGGCTGCTGTTGCCACCCAGCAGATTTGTCAGCTGTCCGGCATTATCAATGGCGGAGAGGTAGGAGGCGAGCAGCTCCAGCGTTGCTGCATCATAATTGCTGGGCAGGCCACCGCCCGCCAGAAACGCCGCATAGTCATTCAGCGCATCGGCAAAGGGCACCAGGTCGGCATTGGGAAGACCGGCAAACAAGTCCGGATTGCCGCCACCCTGCAGGAAGGCGAGGTAATTGGCATAGAACTGCGCCTGCTGGCCCAGCAACTGGTCAAACAGGCCCGATGCCTGCAGCGCTTCGAGATAGGCCTGCACCACGCCGGCATCCAGATCGGCATACTGGCTGGGCAGGTTGCCCTGCTGGAGGAAGGCGAAATAGGCTTCAAGCGCTGCGGCATATTGCGCGGCGAAGTTGAAACCGCCGCTGGTCAGGTAAGCCTGTATCAGCGTCTGGTTGTCTGCCGAAAGCTGCCCGGACAGGCCGCTTTGTGAAAGAAATGCGATATAGGCATCGACGACTTCCTGTGATGCGCCGGTAAACTCCAGCGGGTTTCCGCCGCCGCGAACGAAGGCGAAATAGGCCTCGATCAGATCGGTGAACTGGGCCGCGAACAGGTCCCCGTTGCCGCCCCCTTGCAGGAAGGCGAGATAGGCCTGCGCCAGCGCCTGATCCTGTGCCGAAAGGTTGGCCAGCGCACCCAGATTGCCCTGATAGGCAAGGAAGGCGTTGATATCGGTAAGCGCAGCAGCATCGAAGCTGGAAGGCAGGCCGCCCACGCGGACCAGATCCAGATATTGAGTCAGGAAGCCGGAATAGGCGGTCAGGAAGTTGGCACCCGATCCGCCATTCGCCAGAAAGCCCAGATAAGTGCGGATGATATCGGCCTGCGCCGCCTGGAAAGGCGCGCCGCCATAGGCATTCTGCAAATCGGCAGCCAGCGCCACCAGCAAGGCCAGATCGCCCACCGGATAGGTTTCCAGCTGCGGATTGCCATTGGCGGCCTCCACGCGCCGAGCCGCGCCGATGATATCTGCCGAAGCACCGGCGGATGCCAGCGCATCACCCAGCGAAACCGGCTGGCCATTCTGCGCCGCAGCCAGGGGTCCGCCAGTGTCCACATCCGCCACCTGCGGTTCACGCGCCTGCGGAGTATTCTGGGGCCCGCGCGCCATCACGCGGCGAATGCCGTTGCGGCCGGAACTGGCCCACATCTGCCCCTCGGAAAAGCTCCGGTCTTCCCGCCCGCGCATGATGGTGGAGGTGCCGGTCAGCGTATGGCCGCTGGTACTTCCGGTTTCTGAGACTTCGAATGTGGCGGCATTTCCCGTGCCGCCCACCGTGCCATTCACGCCCTCGGGCATGTGGATCGTCGTCTGGGAATTACCCGCGCCGGCAACCGTCACGCCGCCCTTGGCCAGGTTTACCGATCCATCGGAGTTGAGGGTGAACTCGGCACCTTGGGTAAAGGACAGCGTGGCGCCGTTCTCAAGCCTGATCTGCAGCACCTGCGCGCCATTGGTGAAGGGGCGGCCCTCTTCGACGGTGGTGGTGCCATTGCTGGCGAAGAGCACGTCCGCCGCTTCGGCAGGAACGCTGGCGATGGCCAGCACTGAAGCGGACAGGAGAAGCAGTTTCGCGGACTTGCTGGCGGAAATTGTGTGGCTGGCAATGCGGGTCATATCGGTAGCTCCCGGTTTCGCGAAAATCAGATCAGAACTCGAGCCGGATACCCGCGGTCAGCGTGTATCGGTCGTAGTCATAAAGGGCGATGTTGCTCCAGTTGCGCGTGTAGGTGGCGCGCGGCTGGAAATAGAGGTTGCCGGTCAGCGCCAGCTTGACGCCAAGCTGCGCATCAAGCCGTTCATCCGATCTTTCGACCAGGAACAGGGCATCGGCCGTGTCGTAGCGGCGCATATCGAAGGCCACCCCGCCCTGCACGGCCACGCGCTCACTCACCGGATATTCGCCGCCAACGGAAGCGCCTGCGAACCAGTGCGAAAAGGCATCGCCCGCCTGACGGACCGTCTCTTCCTTGCCGGCCTGAACGGTGGCGGAAAGATTGCTCGTCACATAGCCCAGCGCCACCGCATAGCGATCCGCGTCGAGCAGCGGCTGGCCATTGAAATCGAGGCGATTGTACTGGGCCGATATGGTGATCGCGCGGCCCTGCGCCATCATCGCGGTATATTGGGCAATGGCGCCGTAACTGTCGCGGTAGCCATCATCGTCGAGCCAGAAGCGCTGCACCTGTCCGGACAGCGAGATCACATCGCGGTTGGCGAAGCTGTGGGCGTATCCGGCAGTCCCGGTCAGGCTGGCCTGATCGAAGGCAGAACTGTCGAAGTTGTCGCGGTAATTGCCCAGCAATGATCCGAACAACCGGTCCTGCCGGCTGATCGCGGTCACGCCCGAGACGCCGCCGGTCAGCTCGTAAAACTCATCATCCTGCGCGCGTGCGCCCGGTCCCAGATTGCCCGCACCGAGGAAGGCGAACAACGGGATGGTGATCTGCGTCAGGTCGGTGGCGGCGTTGATATTGCTGTCATGTCCGGCGCGGGCATCGAAATAGCCCGAGACATCGCTGCCGCCGCCGGCGATCTGCCGGTCAAACTGGCGGACAAAGCCGGTGAAGCGCTGGCGCACGGGATCGGGCAGGCTGGGATCGTCCACCACAGTGGCGAATTCCGCACGAGCGGTATCGATATCACCTGCCATGGCATAGGCGCGGGCCAGCTCTGCACGGGCTTCGGCATTGTTCGGCTGCATCGCCAGCACACGCTGGAGCGCGATGATCGCCGCCCCATAATGCCCGCTGTCGATAGCCGCGATGGCCAGCGCATAATCAAAGTCCGGATCACCGGCACGATCAGCCTCTTGCGGGGCCAGCGACTGATAGAGCGCATCTGCCTGCCCGGGATCGGCCTGCTGGGCCAAAAGCGGCGCCGGGGCCTGCAGGACAAGCCCTGCTGCCAGGGCCATGTACAGGCGGCGGTGCCATTGCACGCGGTTCATTATCCGAATTCTCCCCAAGTCGCAGTTCGGTGGACCTGTGGAGTAGGGGAGGCATACTGCCATTACCGCTGACAAGCAGTGTTCATGACATGACAGGCGCTGTTATAAATCCAATATTTGCAATGATCTGGCGGCTTCTTGGCCAAGCGGGCAATATGCTTGCACTCAGGCATGGCCAGATGAACAAATCGCATTATAGTGCGCGCCACACCTTGGGAGGGGATGATTGATGTTCGACGTGAAGAAGGGTTTTACCCGCCGTACCGCTATTGGCAGTGCCCTGGGTAGTGCGGCACTTGCAGTAACCATTCCGGGCCTTGCCCACACACCCGGACGCAAGCCCAACTTCCTGTTCATCATGGCCGACGACCTGGGATATGCCGACCTGTCCTGTTACGGCCGGCAGGAATATCGCACCCCCGTGCTGGACAGCCTTGCCGCGCAGGGCATGAAGTTCACCCACGGCTATGCCAACAGCGCGGTCTGCTCGGCCACCCGCGTGGGACTGATCACCGGACGCTATCAATATCGCATCGCCGCCGGTCTGGAAGAACCGATTGGCCGCCCCGGCATCGGGCTGGACCCGGCGCACCCCACCCTGCCCTCACTGCTCAAGCAACAGGGTTATCACACCGCCCTGGTGGGCAAGTGGCATCTGGGCGGCCTGCCCGATTTTGGCCCGCTCAAGAGCGGCTATGACGAATTCTGGGGCAATCGCGGCGGCGGGGTGGATTACTTTCACCACGGCATCGTGCCCGATGTCACCGATCTGTGGGACGGCGACGTGCGGATCGACGAAGTCGGATATTACACCGACATGCTGGCCAACCGGTCGATCGAATTCCTTGATGCGCGCGCGCAGGAACCCGACAAGCCGTGGCTGCTGTCCCTCCACTTCACCGCGCCGCACTGGCCCTGGCAGGGGCCGAACGATCAGGCCGAAAGCGACCGACTGGCCAATCTGGAGGAACCGCTGGGCGGGCTCGCCATCGCCCACTACGACGGCGGCAGCATGGACACCTATGCCGAGATGGTCACCAGCCTCGATGCCAATATCGGCCGCGTGTTGGCCCGCCTAGCTGAACTGGGCATGGAACAGGATACGGTAGTGGTCTTCACCAGCGACAATGGCGGCGAGCGCTTCGCCCACAACTGGCCTTTCACCGGGATCAAGACCGATCTTCTGGAAGGCGGCATCCGCGTGCCCTTCATCGTCAAATGGCCGGGGCTGACCGCGCCGGGGTCCGAAAGCGACACGCCGGTGCTGTCGATGGATTTCCTGCCCACTTTCCTGCACGCAGCCGGCGGCGCACCGCATCCCGACTATCCCAG
Source organism: Alteraurantiacibacter aestuarii (assembly GCF_009827405.1). Classification (GTDB taxonomy): domain Bacteria; phylum Pseudomonadota; class Alphaproteobacteria; order Sphingomonadales; family Sphingomonadaceae; genus Alteraurantiacibacter; species Alteraurantiacibacter aestuarii. The sequence continues at coordinate 225,438 of NZ_WTYY01000001.1, read as the reverse complement.
TGACGGCATGGATCTGCGCCCCGCCCTGATGGGTGCGCCCACGCCGGAGCGGACCTTGTTCTGGCGCTTCTGGAACAAGGACCAGAAGGCCACGCGGCGCGGCCGCTACAAATACCTCAAGATCAATGACTACGAATATCTGTTCGATATCGTGGCGGACCCGCTGGAACGCGGCAATCTGATCAATCGCATGCCGGAAAAATTTGCCGAATTGAAAGCCGCACATGACACCTGGAACGCCGACATGCTGAGTGATCCCAATGCAGCCAGTTTCGGCTGGGGGCCGCAATATCTGGCGGACCATTATGGCTGGAACGATTAGGCGCCGATCAGGCGCTCCACCAGCCAGTAACTGGCGACGATGCCCAGCGTATATCCGGCCATGCGCTGCAAGCCTGCCATCTCACCTTGCGCAGGTCGCAGCCGCGTGACCAGCCGCAGCAGTGCGAACAGCAGGCCAGCAAAGATCACCTGGCCGATCTCAATGCCGATGTTGAAGGCAAACAGCGCGGTCAGCAGGCCCTGATCGGGCAGGCCGACTTCGCGCAGGACCGACGCGAAGCCGAAACCGTGCAGCAGGCCGAAGGTTGATGCCACCGCCACCGGGCGGCGCCAGGTCAGGCTGTCTCGCGGGCCTTTGACGATCTCCACCGCCAGGAACACGATGGACAGTGCAATCACCGCCTCCACCGCGCGGATAGGCAGGCTGATCAGGTCCAGCGCCGCCAGACCCAGCGTGACCGAATGCGCCAATGTGAAGCCCGTCACCGTCACCAATATCCGCCGCCATGTGCCCGCAATGATGATCAGCCCGGTCACGAACAGCAGATGGTCGATCCCCAGCCAGATATGCTCGAAGCCCAGCTTGAGGAATTCGGCAAAAGTGCTCGCGCGCGCTTCCCCCTGCTGCGCAGCAGGGATTTGCAGCACAGTGTCACCGGGCTGGAGCAATATGGTTTGCACCGCCTGCCCCGGCTCATGCAGGCGGGCGATGGTGGCAAGACCCGGATTGGCCGATGGGTAGGCGATGGCGATGGCCTGCCCCTTGAGCGGCTGCTGGCAGACCCATTGCTGCTGGTGCCATGTGCCCACGGCATCGGACCAGCTGCGCAAATGACCCTCGGCAACGCAACCGCCGGGAGGCAGTAGATCGGGCATGAAGCCTGCCGCAACATTGGCCGGGATTTTCCACGTCACATCTGCGGCAAGCCCGTCCGGGGCCAGTTCGACAGTGATGGTCAGCGGTCGGTTGTCATCGGCATGGGCTGGCGCGGACAGCAGCGTCGCCAGCATGGCAAGGCAGGCCAGCCACAAGCGCATCAGCGCGCAATCCCGTTCTCGTCGCGAACCTCGTAATCCTCCATCAGCGCATCAATCGCCGCCATGCCGCGGCGGCTGCGCTCTTCGGCCAAGGCATCTTCAGCCACGCGGGCAGCGATTTCCTCGAACGGCGGAACGCGAGAGGACGTCAGCTCGCGCAGGCCGATGACATGCCAGCCATGCTGCGATTGCAGCGGCCCCTGCCATTCATCGGAAGGCTGCAACTGATAGAGCGCGCGGGTGAAATCCTCACCAAATTGCCCGGCAATCTCGCGCGCACCAGCCTCGGCATAGTTGAGCTGGTAGAGGAAGCGGTCACCATATTGGCCGGCCTGCGCAAAAGGCACATCGCCTGCCTGCATCTGCGCCAGCGCCGCGCGCGCGGCGGCCTCTGCGCCTGTGCCGCGCCGCTCTGCCGAGAAGAACACATGGGTGAAGCTGGCCCGCGCACCCTCAGCATAGCGTTGCGGGTTCTGATCGTAGAAGCTGCGGATGTCCTGGTCCGAAAGCTGCACATCGCTGGCCGCTTCCTCCATCAGCAACAGGCGCATCTGCTGGATCACGCGCTGGCGCACCAGCGGATCGGCATCGGCCAGCCCCAGCGCCTCACCCTCGCGGTAAAGCGCCTCTGCCACGGCGGCATCGCGCAGCAACTGGGCGCGATCCTGCTCGCTCATATCCTCCAGCAGCCGGGCAAAGCTCTCCTCGTCATACAGTTGCGCGCGCGCCTGCAGGTGATCGAGCAGCTGCGCCTCTCCAATGGTGATGACGCGGCCAGTTTCGGGTGCCGGCCAGATCCACGATGCGGCCAGAAACAAGGCGACACCAGCGGCAAGGAAATGGACCAGCGGCTCCCGCAGCCATGATTTCAGCGTCACGGAGTGTACCACACAGGCGATGACCAGGCGCGTTCCTGTATGGTGGGCACAATGTCTATCGTTGCCGGATCGATACCCAGCGCCAGCGCATCGAACAGGTGATGGCGCGGGGTGGGGATTTCCAGCACGCGGACATAATAGAACGTGCGCATGGAGGGATCGAATTCGGGATCGGTCCACACCGTTGCCAGCTCCGCCGCGCCAATAGTGTTGGTATAGCGCGCCGTCGTCAGGTCCACCGTATTGCCCACCGCCGGCAGAGATCCGTCGGCGCGCATGCTCCGGCCGCCGCTCCAGGCGACGTTGAAGATCTTCTCATGCGTCCGGCCACGTGCATCGACCCAGCCCTTGACCACCTGCACCCGGTCCAGATTGCCCGCTTCGGGATCCTTCACAGCCTGTATCATCAAGCGCGGTGCGCGGCCGTTGCTGGGGGCCAGAACCCCGCCCATCGGCACGCCGAGGCGATAGCCATGCGATGCAAAATCCCGTCGATCCTGATCCCCTGCGGCAAAATCATAGCCGGCAAACAGCCGCACCGACATGCGCGGCCCCGAAGTGCCAAACACCTCCCGCCTGCGGAAGGCATCGAACAGCGATTGCCGGTCATTGTGATCGGCCCACACGCCAGCAAGGCCGGAGGCGGACATTTGCGCGGCGGGGAAGATGATCGGCACCTTGTTATCCCCCAGCCGGTCCGCCGGAAGATAATCCTCCCCCAGCTTGCCGAGGAAATTATTCTCCAGCTGCGAGGAGAATCCTGTGTGGCTGTCACTCGCCCCGATAATGCCATAGCGGAACGGATTGGCGCCGATGCGCTGTTCCTCGGCCATGCCCATCAGCAAGGCGCTGCGGACGTAGGAGCCGCCCAGCGGATCGGTCGGAACGCCGGTGAGCAGCATGTTGCGCAGCTCGAAATCGGCAAATTCGTCATTGGAGGAAAGCGCCGGATGCGTTTCCGATGACCCTTTGTACTGGGTGATCTCCACCACCGGCTCCCACGCCGCGCGGGTCTGCGCATAGGCGGCATCGAAGGCATCACCGTTCTTGTCCACGAGTTCGAACATGCGCCCTTCGGACAGGTTGGAATTATGCGGGATGGCCACGAAATCGGCCCCGGTGCGGGCTCGGGTTTCCTCAAAGAAGGCGTAGAGGTCTTCCGGCCCGTCGGTCTGGTAATTGGCCAGCGGCAGGAACTGCCCGGCCTGATCGCCATCAACATTGGTGAAGACCACGCGGTGCATGTTGCGCAAATTGGGCGCGAAGGTCCATTCCCAGCCAATCAGCGCGGTGAAAGTGCCCGGACGGTTGTGCCGTTCGGCAGCATCGATCTGCCCCTGCCAGCTGCCCGCCAGCACCTCGTCAGAGCGCATGTCGCGGTTGAATGCCGCCAGCTCCTCCTCGGTCAGATTGCTGCCGCCCATGCCCGCCGTCGTCAGCGCACGTCCGCCTTCGGTTTCAAACAGTTCCCGCAGTCTGCGGGCGATGGGATATTGCATGATCGAGGGATCATTGCGGGCGATCCGGCTGGAGATACCCAGGCTGACCGCGTGATCGGCGATCACCACGAAATCCAGCGGACGGTCGATCTGCACGCGCTGGCCGGTGCGCGGGAAAATCACCGGCATGCCGCGCGCAAAGCGATAGGCGCTGTCGATATCGGCATTGGCCAGACCGCTGGAAAAGGCATCGACCGAATTGATCGTGTGGACATGCGTATCGCCCCACAAAAGCTGGCGATCAGCCTGCGGCATATCGGGCGCGGCCACCTCCGCAAGCGCGGGATCGAGCACGCCCGAAGACACATCGGACGGCGCCTGGTTGCAGGCAGTCAGCGCCAGTGCGGCGGCGGATGTGAGAAGAATACGGGCTGTCATGTCATACCCCCGATGCCGGCGTGTAATAGACCGGCGATGTCCAGGCGCGTTCCTGCAGCCATGGCTTCGTCTCTGGCGCCAGCGCGATCCCGCTGGCGACGGAAAGATAGGTGGCCCAGCGCGGCGTGGGGATTTCCAGCACACGGGCATAATAGAATGCCCGCTGGCCCGGATCGAAATCGGGATCGGTCCAGCTGCCGATCAGCTCCGCCGTGCCGATTGTGTTGGTGAAGGTCGCGGTGCCGGCGTCCACGGTGTTGCCCACGGCCGGAAGCCGGCCATCCTCACCTTGCAGACGGTCACCCGACCAGGCGACGTTGTAGATACGCTCGAGACTGCGCCCGTCCTCACGCCAGACCTTGACGATCTGGATGCGGTCCAGATTGCCCGATTCCGGGTCCCTGGCGGCCTGCACTATCAGCGTCGGCCCGGTGCTGCCTGCTGGCGGCGCGGCAAGGTTGCCGCCCATCGGCACGCCCCACTGATAGGCGCGCGTGGCCCAGTCCGCACTATCGGCAAACGATGAAGGGTCGCTCCATCCCGCAAACAGCCGCACCCGCATGCGCGGGCCGGACGTGGCGAATGTCTCGCGCCGCTGGAAGGCTGCGAACAGGCTCTCGCGCGTGTTCTCCTCCGCCCAGACGCCGGTCAGTCCCGATGCCGAAAGATTGGCCAGCGGGCTGCCGATCACGGGCGAGACATCGCCCAGGATGGCAGCGGCATTGGCATGGTCGTCGGACAGGCCCAGCGCGCCGGGGTAATTGTCCTCCTCGGTGCTCGAAATGCCAGAATGGAAGTCGGTTGCGCCGACAAAGCCCTGCTCGAACGGGTTCACCCCCAGCGCCTCTGCCAGCTCCATGCCGCGCGCAAGGCCGGTGCGGACATAGGCCCCCGCCAGGTCGCCATCGGAATTGATGATCTCGAAATCGGCGAATTCGTCATCGGGAGAAAGTTCGGGCCGTGTCTCGCTGGTGCCCTTGATCTGGGTGATTTCCACCAGCGGTTCATTGGCCGCACGGCGCGCGGCATAGTCCACGCTCATCGGCTGGCCGTACGTGTCGTTATAGGGGAAGGCGAGGCCATCGCTGAGATTGGCATTATGCGGGATCATCAGGCTCTCGATCCCGCGCGCCCGGTTGGTTTCGGCATAGGCCCACAAGGCCTCGTGGTTCATCGAATCGAGCGCGGAGAACGGCATGGCGGGATAATCCGGCCCGCGAAAAATCACATTGCGGTGCAGATGCGCGCCATTGGCCCGGTAGGTGGGCGAATATTCGAAGGCCACGAAGGCGGTGAATGTGCCGGGATTATTGTGCCGCTGCGCCGCGGCGATGGTATCCTGCCAGGCCTCATAACTGCGCGCCGGATCGACCAGCCCCTCGCGGCTTTCCCCGTATAGTCCAGCAACGGCCATACCGAACAGTTCGAACATGGTGGCGCCGCCATCATGGGCGAACAGGCGGTCCCATTCGTCCTGATCGCCCGGCAGCGGAATCTCGCCCGCCATCGCCGCCCTGACCGTGCCCAGATACTCCGCATGATCGGTCACCGCCAGAAAATCGAGCGGAGTATGCCGCTGGAGCATGCGGCCAAGGTAATCCACCTGCTCCCCCTTGGCGAACAGATAGGCATCGTCGGGCGTGGTGTTGGTCTTGGCTGCCGCAGCATCGAGCGAATAGGACGTGTGCAGATGCAGATCGCCGAAGAAGACTTGCCGTTCGCCGGTGTTGAGCAGGCTGGGCGCTTCGGCATCTGCGCCCGCAGTGCCATTGGTGCCTTGCCCGCACCCTGCCACAGCAATGGCCAATGCCACGGGCAAAAGCCGTCCCATGGCCCGCGATGATATTGTCCGAACTGCCATCTTTTCCCCTCCCAAGGTGCCCGAAAGCGGTGACGTGCGTCACCATCGGCAATTTGCCGACAAATGCCAAGGGAGAGAAACGTGGTGAACCCGGCGGGTCCGAACCAGCGATTTGCCGATTAAACGCTGGAATCAGCAGGCCGTCAAGAGTCGCCTGCGGCTGTCATTTTCACCCTGCATCAACAGGTCCCGGTCTGTGTTTCGACCGTCAGCGACACGCGCCGGGTCAGGCTTGCGGAGAGAATATCTGATCGCGTCAGTGTCCGGCCAGGGACGCATTCTCGCGTGCCGTGGCGGCAAGATAGTCCGCAATCGCCGCCAAATCCGCATCGCTCAATTCAGCCTTGCGGAACATCGGCATCGCACCGCTCCCGCGCCGCACGAACAGGTTCAGGACAGGAGCGGAAAGATCGCTGCGCAGTTCCAGCAATCCGGGCAGGCGGCCTTCGTATTTGGCCGTCAAAGCAGCGGTTCCCGGAAGCATGGGCGAGCCATCATCTCCCGGAGCGGTGCCGTGGCAAGGGGCACATTGCCGCGCGAAGATCACGCGGCCAGGCATGTCGGGACGTTCGATATTGCGGACGATCGGCTGGTTGGAGGATTGGCCCCAGGCCATCCCGCACAGCGCCGCAGACGCAGCCAGTACAATCGCGGGTCCGCGCAGGATTTTCATGATCGGAACCTCCTTGGCCACACACCGCCTCTGCCCGGTGCGATGATCCCGTCGGGGTCGATCGCGTCCTTCAGCTGCTCGTGGAAACGGCGCAGGATGTGGTTGTTGAAACCGTAAGTGTCCGACACGTCATCCTGATAGATGGGCGCTGCCCGGTAATCGCCCCAGCCGTGCTGGGCGGCCACCGCCACGCATTTCTTCATCGCGGCATGGGTGATGGCATTGTGCGCCGGATCATCATGCTTGATCGATGGCGCGAACACCATCTGGAAGGTGTGCGTGTGCCAGAACAGCGGCATGGTCAGGGCGTTGAAGAAGGGCGGCAGGGTCGGAAATTCCTTCATCGCATCGCCCAGCACGCGCTGCATCTCGAACACCGCCTCGGCAGTTCGCGGCAGCACCGGGAAAAAGCCGACATGGCCATCATCGCGCACGATTTTCCACGCGCCAAGGCTCGGCACGCCCAACGAACGGCGGCGCTTGATGCTGCTGCGATAGGGCTGCGTCTGATTGTCGAGCTGGTCGTCGGTCGCCGGCAAAGGGAAGTGATCGCCGGCAATCGCAATCGCGCCCGGAATATCGGACAGGATACGGTCACTGGCATAATTCCAATTGGCAAGCGTCGTCGCCTCTGGCCCGAAGATCTGCAATTCAACATGCCAGCTGTGCAGGCCCGCCGCTTCGGCTGCGGCATCCATTTCGGCATTCGAAGGCCCGCCGGTTTTGGTCGCCAGCGCGAGGAATTGCGGATCGCCCATCAACGCGCTCAAGGGTGAACCAAATTCCACTTCGCCGATCAGCCCGCTATCGGACAGGTAGTTCACATGGTCGACCAGCTTGGCGAAATCGGCGCGCCGGGGCACGCTGATCATTCCGCTGCGGTAATATTCGGGCAATGGCAGCAGGCGGAAACCCATCTTGGTGACGACACCAAAGGGCCCTTGTGCAAACAGCCCCGCCGGGTCCGGCCCGAAGCCATAGGGATATTCCTGCCAGGTATCGCTGCCTGGCAAAGCGCCCATGCCGGTGCGCATCACCTCACCATCGGGCAGCACGACTTCCATCCCGCAATGCGCGCCGAAATGGTCGCGGAAATGGGGCATGGTGTAGCCCACCCCGCGTTCCAGCGAATTGCCGATCGGCGAGCCCCAGCCGGGATCGGGGCAATCCACCATCAGCTTAAGGCCGCGCTCCTGTATCTCGCGGTACAGGTCGAAATAGGAAACGCCCGGTTCGACCAGAGCATAAGCGCGCGCTTCATTGATCTCGATCACCCGGTTCATGCGCTTGAGATCGAGCACGACGGAGCCGTTCACATTGGGCGATGGGCCGCCATAGCCAAAGTTCTTGCCGGTCGAGATCGGGAACAGCGGCACGCGGTGGCGGCGCGCGATGCGTACGATTTCAGAGACCTGTTCGACATCGGCCGGGGCGACTGCAGCAGAGGCGTGGCGTTCCTCTCCAGTGTTCCAGACCGGCGAGAAGCTGTCGCGATAGGGGAACATGTCCGCCTCGCCTGACCACACCCAGTCAGCGCCAACCGCGCCGCGTAGCTGTTCAAGGAAGGTCGCGAAACCGGCTTCGTCCAGATCGGGGGGAAGCACGCTCATGCCACGACACTGGGATGGACGGGTGCGATGATCCAGCTGACCGGAGCAATTCCGCGCGCATCGGCTGCGCCCACTTGCGAACGGCTGACAACACGGCGACCATGCTGCTGCGCCAGCGTTTCGAGCACGAACAGGGCATCGCTGCCGGTAATCCCGCCCAGCACATAGCCGCGTTGGCGCCATGCGGGATCAATGGTCTGATACCAGTGTCCGGTCACGTCGCCGTCAAAACGCATGACCGGTATGCCCCAATGGTTCTGCGGCACTTGTGCGGCAAATCTCTGATCGAGCAGGAAGGCGTCGCACCCCTGCACTCCGCTGGCGAACGCTGCGTGCGAACAGGCAGCGAAAGCTGGCGCGGCGGCTCCCCATTTGATCACTTCACGGCGAGAAATCATTGCTCACTCCCCCTTGCGCGCACCATCTCATCTGCCAGCAACGGTGCATGCGCACCGCGATCTGCCAATGGCGCGCTGAGATAGGCCGACAGGGCGGCGAGATCGTCGTCCGAGATTTCAGTTGGACGGAACGGCGGCATCCAGGCAACACCCGTGCGCACGAAATAGCCGATCACGGCAGGCTGCAGATCGGTGCGATCTTCCAGTGCGGCGGGAACGCTTCCGTCATATTTCGCCTCCAGTGACATGGTGCCCGCAAGGCCTGCACCAGTGGCATGGCATGGCGCGCACCAATGGGCAAAGACGGCCTTCCCCCGCTGCAGTTCGGGCGCGGTCTGGCCGGTGCGCGGGGCGGTGCGCGGGGCGGTTTCACCCTGCGCCTGCGCCGCATTCAACGCGAGCGCGGCGACGGCAGCAGCGCAAGCAAGCGCAAGATATCTCATGCCCCGCCTCCATCGCGCAGATGACGCGGCCATACACCATATCGTCCGGCGGAGAGAATGCCGCGGGGATCGAGCGCATCCTTGATCTGTTCGTTGACGCGGCGCAGCTTGTGGTCACCGAAGCTGTAAGCATCCATCGCCGCATCCATGAATGCGGGCGGGCAGCGATATTCGCCCCAGCCATGCGTGGCGCAGATCCTGATGATTTCCTTCACACTGTCGCGCAGATGCTGGTTTCTTGCGGCGTCTTTATAGACCGGCACAGCGGCAAACAGCACGAAGCTGCGCGACCAGCAGGTGACAGACGGCACGAACATGAACAGGTCCAGCCCCAGCCGCTCGCATTCGGTGCGCATCACGCGGTTCGCGTCGATAATGCCCTTGCCGCTGCGCGGGATGACGGCGGAAAACCAGATATGGCCGTCGCTGGGGTTGAAATCACCGTAACCCCGGCTGCCGACCGAAAAAATCTCCAGCGAGGGGATGCCGAACCGCGGTTTGTGAATCCGCTCCATATCATCGGGGCTGAGCGGTAGCTTGACGACGGGAGTCTCGTTAAACTTCACGCCTTCAAAATGGGCGAAGCGCTCCTGCACATAGTCCCACTGCGCCCTGATGACTTTCTCCGGGCCGTAGAAGTTGATCGAACCACGCCATGCAGGCAGGCCGGTTTCGCGCACCATGGCGTTCATGACTTCGGCTTCGGGCACGATCGACATGGCGATCGGGTTTTCCTGCGCCAGAACCGGTGATCCGATACCCGGCATGCCGTTGAAGACATGCCCGTATTCCAGCTCATTGAGCAGTTCCACCAGCGGCTCCAGATCCTCGAACCGGAACACATCGACCGAAACTGAAAGATAGGCTTCGGGTTGGGGAAACAGGTAGAAACCCATTTTTGTGACCACGCCCAGCGATGACTGGCGGAACAGTCCATCAAGGCACGGGCCGATCCCCATGCGATATTGCTGCCAGGTTTCCGACCCGGGAAGCGCGCCCATGCCGGTGCGCAGCAATTCCCCATCGGCCATCACTGCCTCGATCCCGCAGACCGCTTCCCAGTGCCCGCGATAGCCCGCCGCCGTGTAGCCGCCGCCCGAATCCAGCGCATTGCCGACCAGCGAGCCCCAGCCGGGATCGGGCACGTCGAGCCACAGCTTCGATCCGCTTTCCTGCAAATGCCGGTACATGTCGAAGTAGGATACGCCCGGCTCGACAAGGCAGGAACAATTGTTCTCGTTGACGTCCAGCACCCGGTCCATGCGCTTGAGATCGAGCACCACGCTGCCCGACAGGACGGGAGCGGAACCGCCATAACCCAGATTGCGTCCGGTCGAGATCGGGTAGAGCGGAATATTGCGTTCACTGGCCACGCGCACCACGGCCTGGACTTGCTCGACATTGGCAGGCGCTATCGCAGCAGAGGCCCGCTTCTCCTCCGGCTCGCCCCACAGGACCGAATAGAAATCGCGATATGTGTTGAGATCGGCCGGCTGATCGAAAACCCATTCGGTCCCCACGGCATCGCGCATCTCAGCGAGCCCATCAGCAAAGTCTGCTTCGCCCAAACCAGGGGGTACCGTCATGCAGGGATTCCTATCGCCAACCGGGATTCATACGAGTGTATAAATGCAAGATGGGGCCATTGGCAATCCGTGATTGACGCTGCTTGTTGGTGACGGCTTCGTTCTGTCGTTCATCCACGAAGGGCGGCACGCGCGAAGTTCAGCAGGCAATCCAGATCGTCCAGCGGGTTGCCAACTCCCGCAAGCGGGGAGCCATCGCCGCGCGGCGGCGGGCCGAGCGCGGCTCCTGAAATGAAACGGACACGTGCGCGCAATTCATCCTGATGCAAATGCGGGCAGAATGGCGCGAGAGCAGATCGTAACCGCTCGCTGAACTGTTCCATTGGTTCCAGCACGGATTGCCGCAGGCTGCCTTCCCCATGGGCAATAATCTCGTCCAGAACGACAAGCGCCCTTCCCTCGGCGGTAATGGCCGAAGGAAGAAGCAGGGCCTCAAGCCAGATTTCCAGAATGTCATCGAAATCCTGCGACGCATTCCCTGCGCCGCCAATTTGCGACCAACGGGCCAGGATCGGATCAAGATTGATCTGGCAAAGCTCCTCCAGCAGATTGGAGATGCTCTTGAAATGATAGGTGACGAGCGTGGCATTGACGCCCGCCTGTTCCCCGACCTTGCGAACGGACAGCCCCGTCAGGCCCTTTTCGACAAGAATCTTCTCGGCCGCAGCCAGCAGCCGGGTCTGCGTGTTCGAGCGTGTGGCGGCCACCATTTCCCTTCCAGCGATCCTGATCGCCGCCAGTCATCGTCGATTGTCGGAGCTTGAACAAGGCCCAGGCGCTGACGACGATGGCCCATCGCATAAAGCGAACCATTCTGCCCGATCCGACTTTCAGGCCAGCCCTGAAAATCCAGCGCAATGGCCTGGAAGCGAATTCAAGGAAAAAGGTGGTGAGCCCTGCTGGGTTCGAACCAGCGACCTACTGATTAAAAGTCAGTTGCTCTACCGACTGAGCTAAGGGCCCTTACCACGCGGGCGTCACCTAGGGACGGGTCGGTGGTGGGTCAAGCGTGCATATAGCTGGCGCAGCGTCAGGCCGGTGACAGGGTCGCGCCAGTCCGGGGCAATCGCGGCGGCGGGGCCGAGCACGAAATCCCGTTCCCGGAACAGCGGATGCGGAATGGCAAGGTCCGTTTGCGCCACAACCCCGCCGCTCCACAGCACGATGTCCAGATCGATCACCCGCGCCCGCCAGCGCGCGCCGCGCCGTTCGCGTCCCAGCTGCGCTTCTGCATGCTGGAGCGAATAGAGCATCTCATCTGGGCTGAGCCTGCTCTCCATCGCCAGCACGGCATTGGCATAAAGGCGCAGCGATGGTCCGACAGGCGCGCTGTCGATGATGGGCGAGCGGGCGACCACTTCGCCCAGCGTGCCATCGAGGAAGTCCATCGTCGCCGAGACCACCTCTCGCGGTGAGCCGAGCTGCGGATGGCGCTGGTTGGAACCGAGCGCGATGAGATAGACAGACGCGTTCAAATGTCCTCGCCAATCCGGCCATAGAGCTGCGGGCGGCGATCGCGGAAGAAGCCCCAGCTGGCGCGGTGGCGGCGCGCAGCATCCAGATCGAGCGTGGCTGTCAGCACGCCGGTTTCCTCCGCGCCGAATTGGGCCAGATAGTCACCCCATTCGTCACAGATGAAGCTGTGGCCATAGAAGTTGTTGCCCGCTTCCTGCGATCCTTCATGGCCGATCCGGTTGGCGGCGATCACCGGCATGCAATTGGACACCGCATGGCCGATCATGGCGCGCCGCCACATGCGGCTGGTGTCCATGTCGGCATCCTTGGGCTCAGATCCGATGGCGGTGGGATAGAACAGCACCTGCGCGCCCTGCAGCGCCAGGCAGCGCGCGGTTTCAGGATACCACTGGTCCCAGCAGATACCGATGCCGATGGTGGCCCCTGCCACGTTCCACACCTTGAAACCGTCATTACCGGGGCGGAAGTAGAACTTCTCCTCATATCCCGGCCCGTCTGGAATGTGGCTCTTGCGGTAAGTGCCCATGATCTCGCCATCGGCGCCGATCATTGCCAGCGTGTTGTAATAGTGATGTCCGTCCCGCTCAAAGAAGCTGGTGGGGATGGCGATGTTCAGCTTTGCCGCCAGCTTGCGCATTGCCACGACCGAGGGATGCTCGGCAGTGGGGCGTGCGAGGGCGAAGAACTCGTCCTTCTCCTCTCGGCAGAAATAGGGGCCTGAAAACAGCTCCGGCGGCTGGGCTATCTGCGCGCCAGCCTGTGCGGCCTCCTCCACCAGGGCGGAGACCGCATCGATGTTTTCCCGCTCATCGGCGGAACCAAGGGCAAGCTGCAGGGCAGAGACGGTTAGCGTGGTCATGCCGCGCCAGATAGTGCCCTGCCCCGGCTAAGTAAATCAGGCTCGCTTGCGAAACAGCAGCGTCATCCGGTCGCTTTCGCCAATGGCGGCGCGGCGGCGGCGTTCCCTGCTTCCTTCGGCGGCACCGGCGAAGCTGGGTGAAAGCGACCATACGCCGCCCTCCCAATTGGCCGGATCGAGCGCATTGGCGTTGATCTCGCTGCGGCCCACCAGCTCAAAACCATAAGCGCTGAGCAGGGCGATAACGTCCTCCTCGCGCTGATAGCCATTGTCGCCCAGCACATAGGATGCCGGAGCATCGGGATCGGCGCGGTGCTGCACCACGCCCAGCATGCCATCGGGCTTGAGCAGGGTGCGCGCGGCCACCAGGCTGTCATGCAGCCAGCCAAAGCGGCGCATGTTGTGGATCTCGCGGAAGATCAGCACCCGGTCTGCGCTTCCCGCATAGGCGGCAAGGTCATCATTGGTGTTGACCCCGACCACCCGCGCGCCTTCATTGCCCACCCATTGGCTGGCATCGGCGGGAATGCGTGTGGCCGCGTTCCGGTACATGTCCCAATAGCCGGTCAGCGATGCGTCGAGTTCGGGGTTCATGCCGATATAGGTGCCCTGCTGCCCCAGGAAGGGGATCAGGATGCGCGAATACCAGCCAGTGGCAGGCATGTAGTCGACCACGGTCATGCCGGGCCTGATGCCAAAGAAATCGAGCGTTTCTGCCGGGTGGCGATATTGATCGCGCACGCGGTCATCATTGCGGCGGGGATGCGCCAGCACCTGCGGCATTTGCGGAACGGCAACCGTGGTGGTCTGCGGCACCGGCTGCGCCTCTGGCTGCTGCGCCTGCGGCTGCGGACCCAGCACGGAATCGAGCACGCGGCCGAGGATTTCGCGCGTTCTGTCCTGTGCCGATGCCGGAGCGGCCAGACACAGGGCGGCGGTGGCGGTCGCAGTGGCGGCGGCGGCAAGAATGCCGGAAATACGCATCATAACTCTCCCAGATTTTCTTTGTCTGATACCTAGAGGGGCGTCAGAGGATGACAAGCTCGTTTCGACTCCCCATCTTGCGGGTCAGCAAAGGAGACGAGTTTGATGGCGAGCGAACAGGCAATCATTGCCGGCGGGTGTTTCTGGTGCACCGAAGCGGTGTTCAAGGACGTGATCGGCGTCCAGAGCGCCGAGAGCGGTTATATCGGCGGCCATGTCGACAATCCGACCTACAAGCAGGTCTGTTCGGGCAGCACCGGCCATGCAGAAGCGATCCGGGTGACCTTCGATACGGGCGTGGTCTCACTCGCGGAGATCTATGACATGTTCATGGGCACGCATGATCCCAGCCAGCTCAACCGGCAGGGCAATGACGTGGGCACGCAATATCGCAGCGCCATCTTCCCGTTGTCGGACGATCAGCGCGCCGAGGCTGAAGCCGCCATCGCGCGCTGGAATGCAGGCCATGATGCCACCGCCGTCACCACCATCGAAGCGATGGCAACGTGGTATCCGGCGGAGGATTACCACCAGGAATATTGGGCAGGCGAAGGCCAGCGCAATCCCTACTGCCTCGCCGTAATCCCGCCCAAGCTGATGAAGCTGCGCAAGAGCTTTGCCAATAAGGTGAAGGCCTAGGCCATCCGCCAGCGGGCGACGAAGAAACCGTCCATCCCGCCCTTGTCCGCCAGCATGCCGGGGTGCGTGCGCAGCCAGCCTTCGGGCGTGGGCTGAAGGCCCGCAGGCAGTTCCTGGGCGGTTATCGGATCGGGTTCCAGACCAATGCGCTCCGCATGCTCCTCGCCTTCCTCCTCCTCCAGCGAGCAGGTGGCATAGACCAGCCGCCCGCCCGGCTTGAGCCAGCCCGCTGCACGGGTGATCAGCGCTTCCTGAATCTCGACCATTTCTTCCAGCTGGCGCAGGCCGATGCGGTGGATCACGTCGGGATGGCGGCGGCAGGTGCCGGTGGCGGTGCACGGCGCATCGAGCAGGATGGCATCGAACTGTTCGGGCGCTTCCCATTCCAGCGCATCGGCGCACAGAACCTGCGCTTCCAGCCCGGTCCGCTCCAGGTTCTGGCGCAGGATTTCCAGCCGCCCGACGCTCTTGTCCAGCGCGGTGACTTTCCAGCCGGCGGCGGCCAGTTGCAGCGTCTTGCCACCCGGTGCCGCGCACAGATCGAGCACGCTGCGTCCCTCGCCCGCACCCAGCAGACGGGCGGGCAATGTTGCGGCCAGATCCTGCACCCACCAGGCACCTTCGCCATAGCCGGGCAGCTTGGCAATCGCCGCTCCGCGCGCAATGCGCACATGGCCGGGCGCAAGGCTTTCCCCTTCCAGCTCGGCCACCCATTTGTCGGTCTCGGCAGGATCGCGCAGCGTCAGGTCCAGCGGCGGGGGTTGGGCGATGGCGGCGGCGATGGCATCGGCATGTTCGCCCCAGCGCGCCGCCACTTCCTCTGGCAGGGTCGGCACGTCGGGCAGCTTCACCTCGCGCCGGGCGAGGGTGGAGAACACCCCGTGCGCCAGTCGTCTTGGTCCACCTGCCAGCAGCGGCAGGCCGGTGGCGATAACCGCATGGGGCGGCGTATCCAGCCGGAGCCATTGCACCAGCATCATGCGCAGCACCATGCGCGGCTTGGCATCATCGGCCAGGCGGTTGCGGGTGGCGCTGTCTATCAGCGCATCCAGATCGACCAGCCAGCGCAGCACGTCGCCGGCAATGGCGCGGGCCAGCGCGCGATCGGCAAATTCATGCACACCGCGCGTGGCGGAGCTTTCGGCCTGATCGAGCGTCTCGCCCCGGCGCAAAACGGCATCGAGCAATTTGAGCGCCGCGCGGCGGGCGGGCAGTCCGGGAGGATTCTTGGCGTGGCTATCGGTGGTCTGGTTCATGATGCCGCCCTTAGGAGGCATTGCATCGCCGCGCCAGTGCGCCCATGTCTGCACCCATGATCAAGCGCGCCACAAAACGCCCTGAAGGCTTCATAAAGCCTGCACACTGGAGCAATGACCCGCCGCCCAAGCCGCAGGCGGCCGTTGTGGACGAAGAGCTCAGCCCCACCCGCTATGGCGACTGGGTGAAGGACGGCATCGCGATCGATTTCTGATCGCTAATCCTTGGCTGGCGTTTCGGGGGCCTCTTCCGGGGGGCCGAAATATTTCGCCCAGTCCACCCGCGCCAGGGCCACCAGCCCTGCCAGCATCAACACCTGCAGGCCAATGCCGATCGGGCTGGTGAGCCCGTCCATGAAGGCATCGCTCAGCGTGTATTTCTCGATCACGGCAGCCGAACTGGCATAGATCGAATAGGAAACCAGCCGCCCGGAAAAGAACGCCAGCGTGAAAGGGAAGATGCGCACGCCGGCAAGGCCGATGGCGGCGAACAATTGCGCCGATGGCACGGGCGAGAGAGCGAACAGGCCCAGCGCCAGAATGCCGCGATGACTCCTGCGTTCAAATGCCGCGCGCGCGGCAGCGAGATTGGCCTTGGTCTTTTGCGACACATAATTTGCCAGCAGGCGGAAACCATGCGCCAGCAGGTAACGCCCCAGCGCGGCAGCGAAAGCGCCTGTCAGCACCAGCCCCACCAGGGGCAGGTTCGAACTGATGCCGAACATCACGATCACCGACCATGTCGGCGGTCCGAATGCGGGCATCAGATTGATCGCGAAAACGACTGCAAAGAGGAGGAGATATTCGTTCAAGGATAATTCCGGGAGGCAAGATGCCTCAAATCCAGCCCGCCAGTTCGCGCCTGATCAGCACCTCAAGCATATCCATGCCGGTCTCACCAGCGTTGAGGCAGGAAAGGGCGGCAAATTCCTCCCCGCCCGCCTCGGTAAACTGCTCCTTGCCCCGGATCGCCAGTTCTTCCAGCGTCTCAAGGCAATCGGCGGAGAAGCCCGGCGCGGCAATGGCGAGGCGCCGCGTGCCCCGGGCGGCCTCTTCCTCCAGCGTGGTGTCCGTGGCCGGCTCCAGCCATTTGGCGCGGCCAAAGCGGCTCTGGAATGTGGTCAGCACGCGCAATTGCGGCCGCGCCAGCGCCGCTTCCAGCAGGCGCGCGGTCTTGCGGCAATGGCAGTGATAGGGATCGCCAAGGTCCAGTGTCCGCGCCGGCATGCCGTGAAAGCTGAGCAGCAGCACTTCGGGCGCGAAGGCCAGCGCATCCAGTTGCGCGCCCAGATCCTTTGCCAGCGCATCGATATAGGCGGGTTCATCATGATAGGGCGGCAAGGTGCGCAAGGATGCCTGCCAGCGCATGGCTTTGAGCGTATCGGCTGCCTCATCCACCACGGTGGCGGTGGTGGCGGCGCAATATTGCGGATAGAGCGGAGCCAGCAAAATCCGCTCGCACCCGTCCGCCATCATCGCCTTCAGCCTGTCCGGGATTGATGGATTGCCATAGCGCATGGCCCATTCCACCTGCACGCCATCACCCAGGCGCGGCTGCAGTTTCTCCGCCTGCTCTGCCGTGATCGCCGCCAGGGGAGAGCCCTTTTCAGTCCACACCTGGCTATAGGCATGGGCGGACTTCTTGGGCCTTGTGTTGAGAATGATGCCGCGCAGGATCGGCTGCCAGACCAGTTTGGGAATTTCGATCACGCGCGGATCGGACAGGAACTGCGCCAGATAGCGCTTCACCGCGCCGGGTGTGGGCGCATCGGGCGTGCCCAGATTGACAAGCAGGACGCCAACGCGCCCGCTCTTGACGGGGGGATGGTCTGCGGGAAGCTGTTGTTTCTGCCAGGTCATGCGCAGCCTTTAACGCCAATCGCCATGTTTGCACTACCGCCTTGCGGCTATAGCCCGCCGGAGAGCAGGGGCAGGCGGCGCAGGCGCAGGCCGGTCGCCGAAAAAAGCGCATTGGCAATGGCCGGGGCGATGGCCGGAACGCCAATCTCGCCCGGATCGAATGGCTCGCCATTGCTTTCCACCAGGTCGATCGAAATTTCAGGCGTGTCTTCCAGCGTGGGCAGAGACAGGGCGGACAGGCGATTGGCCACCGGGCGCCCTTCGTCATATTCGGTGGCACTGCCCAGCGCCAGCGCGAGGCCGAACATCAGGCCGCCTTCTATCTGTTGCAGGGCAATGTCGCGATTGACCACGCGGCCGATATCGACAGCAGCGGCAATGCGGCTGACGCGCACGCCGCCTTCACCGGCAGTGGCGGTGGCGACCACGGCGATGCGCCCGGCATTGCCCAGCCGATCAATCCGGTGGCAGGCGATGCCCTGCCCGGTCCCGCGCGCGCCGCCATCCCACTGCGCCAGACGCGCGGCGCGTTGCAGGCATTCGGCCAGCCGCAGATCGCCGCCCAGCATGGAAATGCGGTAGGACATCGGCTCCTGCTCATGCCGCTGCGCCACTTCATCGATGAAGCTTTCGATCATGAAGCAGGTCAGGCCGTGAGCATTGCCGCGCATCCGCCCGCTGGGCAAAGGCAGCGTCA
This sequence comes from Alteraurantiacibacter aestuarii, assembly GCF_009827405.1. Taxonomy (GTDB): domain Bacteria; phylum Pseudomonadota; class Alphaproteobacteria; order Sphingomonadales; family Sphingomonadaceae; genus Alteraurantiacibacter; species Alteraurantiacibacter aestuarii. The sequence goes on along the minus strand of NZ_WTYY01000001.1, from coordinate 207,021 downwards.
CCGGCACGTGATAGACCGCCAGATCGGGGATAGCATAGGGCGGCACCGCGCCTTCCACCGCCATCGGATCGCCCATTCCGGCAACCGCCTCTATCGCGGCCCAGCTGGTCTGGTTGTCAAACAGCCGGCGACCGAATTCCTGCGCGGCAGGCGGCGTGGCAATTCGCAGGCGCATGGCGGTGATGCGGCCATCGGCGGAAATCTCCGCCCCCAGCAGGCCCGCTGCGGGCGGGCGCGGATTGAGCGCCAGCTGTTCCTCTTCGCGCGACCAGACCAGTTGCACCGGCAGATCGATCTCCCGCGCAATCAGCGCCGCCTCTATCGCCTGTTCATGCTCCAGCCGCCGGTCGAAACTGCCCCCGGCCGGCATCGGATAGAGCACCACATCGCCCCGCGATATGCCCAGCGCCTTGGCCGCCGCCGCGCGCGCGGCTTCGGGTGCCTGGCTGGCCATCCACAGTTCCAGCTTGCCATCGGCCAGCCGCGCAGTGACGCAGGTGGTCTCAATCGTGCCATGGACCGCCGGTTCGATATCATAGCGCAGGGCAAAATCGGGCCGATACCCCTCGTCACCCGCGCCGCTTTGCGCAATCAGCACGCCCGCGCCGCGCCGCACGCCATCATCCAGCGCGGCCACCAGCCGTTCAGTGCGGACGACATTCTCGGCAGCAAAGCGCGGGGCCATCGCTTCCAGCGCCTGTTCCGCCGCCCACCAGTTGCTGGCCGCGGCGGCGAGCCATCTCTTGCCGCGAATGACGCCGACGAGTTCGGTCATGCCGGCCACTTTTTCCAGGTCATAGCCGACCAGCTCCGCCTGATCGCGCGGACCGTGGCGGATGGCGGCATAGACCATGTCGGGCAGGCGGATGTCCCCGGCAAACAGATAGGAGCCATCGACCTTGGACGGCAGGTCGAGGCGGGGGAAAGGAATCTCGCGCCCGGCGTCATCATCGCCGCCAGCGGCCAGCGCAGATCCGATGGCCACGTCCCTTGGCGGTTCGCTACGCAGGGGCGGCGGATCGGGCGGGGAAAATTCACCCGCTTCCGCCGCCAGTTCGCCAAAGGACAGGCGATCCTCGCCGTGGATCACGAAGCCGGCGTTGGTGTCGCATTCTTCCCATGAGACATCCCATCGCTCCGCCGCCGCCATTTGCAGCATGGCGCGCGCGGCAGCGGCGGCCTTGCGGCAGGACAGTTCGAACGCGGCCAGCGATGTGCCATCGGCGGTGGCAGTGAAGCGATTGTCTTCTGCCCAGCGGCGCAGCAGGAAATCATCCGGCTCGTCTGCCAGGGCAGGAATGGCAGGATGCCACAGGGGGGACCAGTACGCCGCCAGCGGCATATTGGCATAGGCCCCGCTGACAGGGGCAGGCTCCACGCCCACCTGCCGCCAGTCCGCCCCCAGTTCCATCGCCACGATCTGCGGCAGCAGCGTGGTGATGCCCTGGCCCATTTCCAGCTGCGGCACGGCCACGGTGATGACCCCGTCCTCGGCAATTTTCAGCCACGCATCGAACGCCGTTTCCCCGCGCGCAGGTTCCAGCGGGCTGTCATAGCTGCGCGGCACCAGCGACCATGCAACCAGCAGGCCGCCGCCAATGGCAGAGCCAACCATGACAGAGCGTCTGGTAAGCTTCACGGGTTCCGCTTCATTGGGCTGACTTCATTGGGCTGACTTCATAGAGCTGGCATCCTCTTCGCGCGCAGCTTGCCTTCAAGCCGCGCTCGCGTCCAGCCATGCGGCGAGCTTGGCGGCAATCTCGATAAAGGCCTTGCCCTGTTCGCCATCATTGGCAGCGGGCGGCTGGCCAGTGTCGCTGGATACGCGAATGGCCATGTGCAGTGGCACGCGGCCAAGGAAATCATGCCCCATCGCCTGCGCCGCCACTTCGGCACCGCCTGCGCCGAACGGATCGGACAGCTCGCCGCAATGCGGGCAGATATAGCCGGCCATGTTCTCCACCAGACCGACTACCGGAATCTCCGACTGACGGAACAGATCCATCGCACGGGCGGCATCGATCAGCGCCAGATCCTGCGGGGTGGATACGATCACCGCGCCGGCCGGCTTGAACTTCTGCAGCATGGTCAGCTGCACGTCGCCCGTGCCCGGCGGCAAGTCGACCAGGATCAGTTCGGCATCGCCCCAGTCCGCTTCCATCATCTGTGTCAGCGCCTGACCGACCATCGGACCGCGCCAGGCAATCGCCTTTCCGCCTTCGACCAGCTGCGCCATCGACAGCAGCTTCACGCCAAATTCGCTCTCCACCGGAATCAGCGTGTTGCCTTCGGCCTTGGGCCGCTGGCGTGCGGGATCGAGCAGCATGACCTGGCTGGGGCCATAGATATCGGCATCGACGACGCCGACCTTGCGCCCCAGCCGCGCCAGCGCGACGGCAAGATTGGCGGTCAGCGTGGACTTGCCCACCCCGCCCTTGCCCGATCCCACGGCGATGATGCGGCGCTTCACCTTGTCCGCCATCAACGCCACGCGCACTTCGGATACGCCTTCGACAGCGCCCACGGCGGCCTCCAGTTCCTTTTGCAGATGGGCGGCGGCGGAACGGCCCAGCCCTCCGGCATCGGCGATGATCGTGGCCACGCCGTCGGTGAATTTGACCGAGCGGATCATGGGGGCGATCTGGGCGGGAATGGCTTTGGTGATTGTGTCAGTGTTGCTCATGGCGCCCCTGCTAGCGGCAGAACGCGCCGGGCGCAGCGAAAATTGCGCTCAGCCATGCGAATTTTCCGCGAACCCTGTTTTTTGCCGATTTGCTGCCTATAGAAGGGACTATGGAAAGATCGGGCGGGTTATTCGAGAGGATCGCATTGGCGATGGCTGGCAAGCGCAGCCCCTGGGGCAAGCCGGGTAGCGGCGATGATGGCAATGGCCAAAGCGGCAGTGGTGATGGCAGCAATGGCGGCGGCATTGGTGGAGAGCCAGGCGGCGGCGGGGACGATGCTCCGCGCGGCCCGCGCAATCCCTGGCTGCCCGGCGGTGGATCGGGTGATGGCGACACGCCCGACCGTCCGCGTCGTTCTGCATCGATAGAAGACCTGTTCCGCAATCGCGGCCCGGAAGGTCCGCGTCGTGGAGGTGGCTCTGGGGGACCCGGTTTCCGCATCCCGCAGCGCCCCGGCGGCAAGAGCTGGTTCCCGCTCGCCATCGCAGCCATCGTGCTGGTGTGGATTGGCGTATCCAGCATTCACTTCGTGCAGCCGCGCGAACAGGGTGTTGTCACCTGGTTCGGCGGCAAGTTCAGCGACACGCTGGACCCGGGCACAAACGCCACCATGCCGTGGCCGATCCAGATGGTCGATATCGAGAATGTAAGCCAGATCCGGTCCGAGGAAATTCCCGGCGACACCAATGAAAAGCTGATCCTGACGTCGGACCAGAATCTGGTCGACCTGTCCTATCTCATTCGCTGGAACATCAAGGACCTGTCGCTCTATCGCTATCAGCTGGCCGATCCCAATGACACGATGCGCGAAGTGGCAGAGGCCACCATGCGCGCCGCCGTGGCAGAGCATGAGCTGGACACGGTGCTGACCGGTGCCGGCCGTGCCGAGATTGAACAGCAGGTGCTCTCCAACATGCAGGCGATCCTCGATGCCTATCGCTCCGGCATTGCCGTGCAGGGTATCGAAATCAACAAGACCGATCCGCCAGCGCGGGTGGAAGAGGCGTTCAAGGACGTGTCCTCGGCCCAGCAGGATGCCGATGCGGCGATGAACCGCGCGCGCGCCGATGCGCAGCAATGGCTCAACCGTGCACAGGGCGACGCCGAGGAATTCATCCAGATCTATGACCAGTACCGACTGGCGCCCGAAGTGACGCGCCGCCGCCTTTATTACGAGACAATGGAAAGCGTGCTGTCAGGAACCGACAAGACGATTGTGGAGGCCGATGGCGTGACGCCATATCTGCCGCTGCCCGAATTGCGCCGCCGGACCAGAGAAGCGGCTGCCACACCGCCTGCAACGGGGGGTCAGTAACATGTGGGAAAATCACAAGCTGACCATCATCGCGGCAGTCGTGGCGGTCATCGCCGCGCTCAGCACCATGGTGATCGTGCCCGAAACGCATCAGGCGGTGGTGATCCGCACGGGTGAACCGGTGCGCGTGATCAACCGCTTCGATCCGACCAAGACCTTTGGCCAGACCGACGCCGGCGTATCATGGCGCCTGCCGATCCTGGAGCGGGTGCAGTTCGTTGACCGGCGCGTGCTCGATCTGGATATGGAGCGCCAGCAGGTGCTGTCCAACGATCAGCAGCGCTTGCAGGTGGATGCCTATGCCCGCTTCCGCATCATCGATCCGGTGGCCATGGTGCAAAGCGCCGGGACCGAGGAGCAGCTGCGTATCCAGCTCTCGCCGATCCTGACATCGGTGCTGCGCCAGGAACTTGGCCGCCGCCCCTTCGCCTCGCTGATCAATGCAGAGCGTGGCACGGCGATGGCCAATATCCGCGACGCGCTGGACCGCCAGGCCCGGCAATATGGTGCGCAGGTTCTCGACGTGCGGATCAAGCGCGCCGACCTGCCCGAGGGCCGTCCGCTCGATGCAGCCTTCACCCGCATGGAAACCGACCGTGCGGAAGAGGCGGCGACGATCCGCGCGCAGGGCGCCAGGGATGCGCAGATCATCCGCGCCGAAGCGCAGGCCAATGCCGCACGCATCTATGCCGACGCCTATGGCCGCGACCCCGATTTCTATGACTTCTACCGTGCGATGCAGTCCTATCGCCGGACGTTCGAAACCGGCGAAGGCGAAAGCTCCATCATCATGGACGGAGACAATGAATATCTGCGCCAGTTCCGCGGGCAACGTTAACGGGCAGGGACAGCTGGTTGGCCAGACGTTTTTGCCTTCGACTACACTTGTCGTTCAATGGCCGTTCAGCAGCAATGCGCTGAATGTGCCAAAAGGGACAGAATCAATTTCCTGCTGATGCAAAGAGGCAGGCGAGAAACAACCAAGAGGATCAAAAGGACGTGAAGTCAGTGCGATATTCTTACGGCATCACCGCGGCTCTGTTGCTCGGTGGAGCAACACTCAGCCTCGCTACCGGTTTTCCGGCTGGAGCCCAGGTGGCCCAGAATGAGCGTATCCGAATCGAAAATGCCGTGCCGGTGGCAGGTGCCCCGGCCAGCTTTGCCGATCTCACCGAAGTGCTGATGCCGGCGGTGGTCAATATCTCCACCCGCCAGCGCATTACGGTGGAAAGCACCAACCCCTTCCAGGGCACGCCCTTTGGCGAATTGTTCGGCAATCCCGGCGGCCCCACCACGCGTGAAGCGCAGTCGCTGGGTTCGGGCTTTCTGGTCAGCGCCGATGGCTATGTGGTCACCAATAACCACGTGATCAGCCCGCCCGGAACACAGGCGCAGCTGGAGGAGGTGACCGTCACCCTTCCCGATGGCGTGGAATATACCGCCGAAGTCGTGGGCACCGATGCACAGAGCGATCTGGCCGTGCTCAAGATCAGCCGCCCGGAACCATTCCCCTTCGTGCGCTTCGGCGATTCCGCCCAGGCCCGCGTGGGCGACTGGGTGCTGGCCATCGGCAACCCGTTTGGCCTGGATGGCACGGTGACCAGCGGCATTGTTTCCGCCGTCTATCGTTCCACCGGCAGCCGCGGCGCGTTCGACCGCTATATCCAGACCGATGCCAGCATCAACCGTGGCAATTCGGGTGGTCCGCTGTTCGACATGCGGGGCAATGTGATCGGCATCAACAATGCCATCCTGTCACCATCTGGCGGCAGCGTGGGCATTGGTCTGGCGATCCCGGCAGAAGATGCCGCCCCGATCGTGCAGCAACTGATCAACGGCGAGGAAATCCAGCGCGGATATCTGGGCGTACAGATCCAGCCGGTTGACGAAGACTTCGCCGAGGCTCTGGGCATTCCGGAAAACAGCGGTGAATTCATCCAGTCCGTGCAGCCGGGCGAAGCCGCCGAAAACGCAGGCCTGAAGGCCGGTGACGTGGTGGTCTCTGTCAACGGGCAGGACGTCACCCGTGACCGTTCGCTGTCCTTCCTGATCGCGCGCGTTGCACCCGGTGCACGTGTACCCGTGCAATATATCCGCGATGGCCAGCGCCGCACGACCACGGTCACCGTGGGCCGCCGCCCCAGCGAGGACGAGATCAACGCCCAGCGGTTCAACCCCGATGATGAGAGCCAGCAGGACCTCACCCCCGGCAAGAGCAGCGGCCTGATCGAGGAAGCACTGGGCTTGCAGGTGATCGAAATCACGCCGCAGATTGCCCGTCAGCTTGGCGTTGATGGCGATCAGACCGGCGTGGTCGTGACCGCCGTCGATCCCAATGCCGATGCTGGCCGCAAAGGCCTGCAGCGCGGCGTGATCATCAGCTCTGCCGATTATGCCGCGGTGACCAGCCCGGCCGACCTGGAAGCGAAGATCCAGGCTGCCCGTTCCGAAGGACGCGCGGCGATCCTGCTGCGGGTGCGCCTGCGCAACGGGCCGGAACAATCGATCCCGGTAAGGCTCAACGCCGAAGACTGACAAACTGATACACTGGCAAGGGCGCACGGTTAGCCCCGCTCCCTTTTCAGTGAAGCCCCGACAATGAAAAGGCCGCCCCTCACAGGGCGGCCTTTTCATGTTTGATGTTCCTGTCTCACGCGCTGCTGCCAATGCAGCAGGTTTGCATCAGGGCGGATCGCCGCCCCTCTGCACGGTCACGCCTGACTGGCCCTGCCTCCGGTTCTGGCCACTGGGCAAGGTGCCGCCGGTGGCCCGCTCCAGGAAATCGTCGCTCGCCGCCTGTGGCGGATCGGGCAGACCCATATCCTGAACCGAGGAGCCCGGAGCGACAGAACTGCCCTGCCGGGTGCCCTGACGTTCCCCGTCGACGTCAAACATCTCCTGATCGCCCGCGCCGCTGGGACGCCCCGGTTCGATCAGATTGCCCTGCTCGTCGATGTAATAATAGTCACCCGGTTCGCCGAAATAGAACTCGTCATCAGGCTCCAGCTGCCATTCGGGCAATTGCAGGTCGGTGTCGAACTCCTCCTCCGGCCGGTCGCGCACGGCATAGCGCATGTAAGAGGCAAAGGCGCGCGCGGGCGCGGTGCCGCCTTGCAGGCCGGGAACGGCGGCATTGTCATCGCGGCCCATCCACACGCCGGTGGTGATGCCGCTGGAAAAGCCGACGAACCAGCCATCCTTGTTGTCACTGGTGGTTCCGGTCTTGCCGGCCACGGGACGGCCGATCTGCGCGGCGCGGCCGGTGCCGGTGTTGACCGCGGTCTGCAGCAGGTCGGTGATGCCGGCAGCCACATAATCGGGCACCAGCGTGAAACTGCGCGTCTGTTCGTGCTTGTACAGCTCCTCCCCGTCAGCATTGGTCACGCGGATAATGCCATAGGGCTCAACCGACTGGCCGCGCGCGGCAACGGCGGCGAACGCCCGGGTCATGTCAATCACACGCACTTCGGACGATCCCAGCACCATCGCCGGGAAGGTGGAAATCGGGGTAGTTATGCCAAAGCGCCGGGCCATGCTGGCAACATTGGAAAAGCCCACTTCATTGCCCAGCTGCGCCGCCACCGTGTTGACCGAATAGGCAAAGGCGGTGCGCACATCGATATCGCCGGAGAAGCGCCCGGAGGAATTGCGCGGGCTCCACCCGTCAATCGTTACCGGCACATCGTGCACGCCCGAACTGGGAGTATAGCCCGCTTCCAGCGCAGTCAGATAGACGAACAGCTTCCACGCCGATCCGGGCTGGCGCACCGCGGTGGTGGCCCGGTTGTAATTGCTGGAGATGTAATCGGTGCCGCCAACCATCGCCAGAATCGCCCCGTCGCGGTCAAGGCTGACCAGCGCACCCTGCGCGCCGCCGGGCACATTGGCCTGAATGGCACTGGTGGCCGCCGCCTGCATGCCCACATCGATGGTGGTCCACACCTCAATCGGCTCAAAGCTGTCATTGGTCAGCAGCACATCGAGCTGGGGCAATACGTAATCGGTGAAATAGCGGATCGAGTTCTGGCCCGCTTCCTCGCGCAGATTGACTGCGGACACGTCAACCGCAGCAAGGTCCCGCTCATCCAGTCCGCCATATTTGCGCATCTGGTCCAGCACCACATTGGCGCGGCCGACTGCGGCCTGCACATCAGCGGTGGGGGAATAGCGGCTGGGCGCCTTCACCAGCCCGGCGATGATCGCAGCCTCTGCGGTGGAAAGCTCCCGCGCGGAATGGCTGAAGAACTTGCGGCTGGCCGAATCTACGCCATAGGCGCCGCCGCCGAAATAGACCTTGTTGAGATACAGCTCGAGGATCTGCTCCTTCGAGAATTTCCATTCCAGCGCCATCGCCAGCACCGCTTCGCGCAGCTTGCGGTCCCACGTGCGGTTGGAATTGAGGAAGACGTTGCGCGCCAGCTGTTGGGTGATGGTGGAAGTGGCGCTGACCCGCCGATCCTGCTGCATGGCGTTGAACACGGCGCGGGCCAGGCCCAGCGGATCGATGCCGAAATGGGAATAGAAGCGGCGATCTTCGACCGAGACCATCGCGATCTTCATGATCTCGGGGATTTCCTCGTCATGCAGCCATTCGCCGTAGGACGGGCCGAGGGCGACGATTTCCGACCCATCGCGTGCGCGCACGATGATGGTCTGGCCGTTCTGGCTGCTCATCAGCGAGGCAAAGGACGGCATGCCGCGCGCGGCGAAGAAGACCGACGTGCCCAGCGCAATTGCGCCCAGCAGCGCCAGCGCGCCGCCCCACATGCTCAGCCGCCTGACCCATGCCCACACGCGCGCTTTCCCGGTCAGCCGGGGAGCCTGCTTCCTGCTTCGCGATGATTTGGAGCGCGAGCCCCGCTTCCCTGCCATCTGGCCCAAACTACCTTGTAACCGGACGCCTATGGCCCGCGATCAAACCCTTGTACGGCTTGCATAGGCCATTCGTAACGTCGCGTGAACGCAAGCTGGCTTGCCTGCCGTCACTTTTCCTCTGACCCATCCCTTGGCCCATCCCTTGGCCCATCCTCCGGCTTGAAATCCAGCGATGCCGAATTGATGCAGTAGCGCAGGCCGTCCGCACCCGGACCATCGGGGAAAACATGGCCCAGATGACCCTGGCAGCGGGCGCAGGTGACTTCGGTGCGGACCATGCCGTGCGACATGTCGCGGTGTGCCACCACCGCATCGCTGGCGGCAGGTGCGGTGAAGCTGGGCCAGCCCGATCCGCTGTCATATTTCGTCTCGCTGACGAACAGCGGCAGGCCGCATCCGGCACATTTGTACATGCCCGCCTGCTTGTTCTTTTCATATTTGCCGGTGAAGGCGCGCTCGGTGCCGCCCTGGCGCAATATTGCATATTGTTCCGGGCTCAGCTTGGCGCGCCATTCCTCGTCGGTGAGGTCAATCTTGTCGGTCATAACACTCTCCTGGGCAGTTCAATTGCGGCCTCAGCTGTTCACATCGCCATAGTGGCGCGGGGGCGGCAGGCCTTCCATCTTCTCGGTCAGCAGCGGGCGGAAGCTGGGGCGACTTTTCATCACCCGGTACCAGCCGTGCGCCTCATCATGCCCGCCCCAGTCGATCCCGCCAAGATAGTCTGCGACCGATATCTGCGCCGCAGCGGCAAAATCCGCCAGGCTCATCTGCGAACCTGCCAGCCAGCGGCGATTGCCGACCAGCCAGTCAATATATTCCAGGTGTTCATGCGCCAGCCGCATCGCATTCCTGAGCATGCCCGAATCAGGAGCGGCGCGCAGGATCAGCCGCTTCTTCATCTTCTCATGCATCAGCGGATGGGTGACATCGGCGAAGAAGTTCTGATCGAACAGCGCCACCAGCCGGCGGATTTCGGCGCGCTGGGCGGCATTGCCCAGGATCAGCGGAGTCTTGTCGATCGTCTCTTCGAAGAATTCGCAGATCGCCTGACTGTCTATCAGCGTCACATCGCGGGCCGGATCGTGCAGCACGGGCGTGCGCCCCGCCGGATTGCGCGAATAGAATTCCTCGCTGCCGTCCCAGGGATATTCGCGCCTCAGTTCATAAGCCACGCCCTTCTCGCTCAGCGCGAGCCGGGTCTTGCGGCTGAAGGGACACAAAGAGAAATGGTAAAGTTGCCACATCGAGGTCACGCTATTGCAGCATGGCGGCCCGCATCACAATCCCGATTGATCGAGGAATCGCAGACATACGGGCATAATTTCATCCAGCACCTGTTGGTCCAGCAGAGCCTGCGCCTCCGTCCGCAGCATCTGCGCCAGATCATCTTCAGACAGCTGCGCCTCATCCATCAGCCGGGCGGAGGAAATGACGAAGAATTCCCGCCCGCGATCACCCATCGGCGGATAGGCCAGCGCCCAGTCCACTGCCCGCTGCTGCCGGTCGGCGACCAGCGCAAAGGCGGCCGAGCAGCGCAGCAGCATGCGCTGCTCCAGATTAACCGTTGGAGAAGCGGGCGCCTGAGCGGGCGCCGGAGTTGGCGGCGGAGCGGGCACTGTCTGGGCCGATGCAGCAAGAGGCAGGCACAGCAGGGCCAGAGCAACAGGGATTCGTTTCATGAAAAGGCCACTAGCCCCGTCAGGCTGAACGCAGGCTTCACCGCTTTTCAGCCTTGGCTTCCATCGCCAGCACCGGATTATCCGCACCGCTTTCGCGCCCGGTCAGGAATTCATTGCGGATGTTGCGGTAGGAGAATTTCCATTCGCCATCCACGCGCTCCAGCTCATCCTCGTAAATGCCGAAAGTGCCCAGCGTGGGGGTGAAACGTCCAGAGGCCTCACGCGGGCCGTCATTGGCCATTTCGAACCACATGCCGGTGTGCCACGCCTTGTCTCCCTCCACGCGGATGGTGGAATGGCACAGCACGTGGCGCAGCACGGCAGGGTTCCCGTCAACATCGGTATAAATGCCCGCCACCGCTTCCTTGAAGCCCTTGGCCGCGGCGCGGATATTGTCGCGCCCGGTCACTGCACCGCGGGCAAATTCCAGCGTGCCATCTTTGGTGAACGTATCCGCGTAAGTATCAAAATCATTGTAATCCATCGCGAACAGATAGCGCGACAGCAGGTCGTCAATCTCGGCGCGGTCCTGCGCATAACTGGCTGAATATCGGGTCATGTGGTCTCCTCTCCCATGCCGGGCATACTATGGACCGTCTGCCATTTGCGGCAAGGTGAAATGCGCGTGATCATTGCCCCGTTGACAGGCGCGCCGCGCTCCCACAATTGTAAGTGAAACATACTAATTGGGAGAGTCGTATGTCCGAAGACCGTATCGCCGCGCTTGAAGCCAAGCTGGCCGAAATGGACCACCGGCTGACCGTCCGTGAGGACGAGCTGGACGTCAAGAAGCTGCAATATCTGTATGGCTATCTGATCGACAAATGCATGTACGATCAGGTGGTGGACCTGTTCGCCGAAGATGGCGAAGTGCGCTTCTTTGGCGGCGTTTACAAAGGCAAGGCCGGCGTGGCGCGGCTGTATATCGACCGTTTCCGCAAGCGCTTTACCCATAACAACAACGGCCCGGTGGACGGCTTCCTGCTCGACCATCCGCAGATCCAGGCGATCGTCGACATCGATCCCGACGGCAAGACCGCGCGCCTGCGCGGCCGCAGCACGATGCAGGCCGGACGCCACAAGGACTTTGCCGATCCCGAAAAGGGCCTGGGCGTGCGCCAGTGGTGGGAAGGCGGCCTGTACGAAAACACCTATACCAAGGGCGAAGACGGCAAGTGGCGCATCCAGGTGCTCAACTACTTCCCGCACTGGCATGCCGATTTCGAAACCGGCTGGGCCTATACCGATCCGGAATATGTGCCCTTCCCCAAGACGCTGTATCCCGCAGACCCGGCCGGCCCGGACGAGCTGATCGAGGACCACTGGCTGTGGCCCACGCACAAGCTGCTGCCGTTCCACATGAAGCACCCGATCACGGGTGAGGACATGATTGCCGATCGCTGGGAAGGCGATGCCAGGCGCGATGCCGAACGCGCGGCCAAGGCTGCTGGCTGACGACTGACAGTGCGATGGCGGCCTCTGCACAGACAGGGGCCGCCATCCACCGCGCAGCGACAAGAAATTCCTGCAAGAAATCACGCAAGCCCGGTTCGTGGCCGGGATGACGGAGAACCGAGATGACCCAGTATCCCTCCCTCCACATGATTATCGATGGTGAGAAAGTTTCGGGCGGTGGCCGCCGCACTTTCCCCGTCGTCAATCCCGCCACTGGTGAGACGCTGGCCGAGCTGCCGCTGGCCGAAGCGGCCGATCTGGACCGCGCGCTGGAAGTGGCCGATCGCGGCTTTGCAATCTGGCGCAAGTCCACCCCGCAGGAACGCGCCAACGTGTTGCAGGGCGCCGCGCGCCTGATGGTGGAGCGGCAGGAAGACCTCGCTCGCATCGCCACGATGGAAGAGGGCAAGCCGCTGGCCGAAAGCCGCATCGAAGTGATGATGAATGTCGGCCTGTTCAATTTCTATGCCGGCGAATGTTTCCGCATCTATGGCCGCGAGCTGGTGCGGCCCGAAGGCACGCGCTCCACCATCCGGCATGAACCGGTTGGCCCGGTGGCCGCTTTCGCGCCGTGGAATTTCCCGCTCGGCAATCCCGGCCGCAAGCTGGGTGCGCCGGTGGCCGCAGGCTGTTCGGTAATCCTGAAAAGCGCCGAGGAAACTCCGGCTTCAGCGCTGGGCATCCTGCAATGCCTGCTGGACGCCGGACTGCCAAAGGAAGTGGCACAGGCGGTGTTTGGCGTGCCCGATGAGGTGAGCCGCCACCTGCTGGGCAGCCCCATCATCCGCAAGCTGTCCTTCACCGGATCGACCGTGGTGGGCAAGCACCTCGCCTGCCTGGCCACGCAGAACATGCAGCGCACCACCATGGAACTGGGCGGACACGGCCCGGTTCTGGTGTTCGATGATGCCGACGTCGAAAAGGCGCTGGCAACCGCCGTGGGCGGCAAATATCGCAACGCCGGGCAGGTCTGCGTCTCCCCCACGCGCTTCATCGTGCAGGAAGATGTGTTCGAGAAGTTCCGCGACGGCTTTATTGCCGGGGCCAAGGCGCAGGTCGTGGGCGATGGCCTGGTCGATGGCACCACCATGGGCCCGATGGCCAATCCGCGCCGTCCCGAAGCGATGGAACGGCTGATCGGCGATGCCGTGCAGCGCGGCGCGAAGCTGGGCGCTGGCGGTGAGCGCATCGGCAATCAGGGCTATTTCTATGCTCCGTCGGTCCTGTCCGAAATTCCGCTCGATGCAGACATCATGAATGAGGAGCCGTTCGGCCCCGTCGCCCTGATCAACCCCTATCGCAGCGAGGACGAGATGATCGCCGAGGCAAACCGCCTGCCCTATGGTCTGGCGGCCTATTGCTGGACCGGCGATTACAAGCGCCAGCAGCGGTTGGCGGCGCAGGTCCGCGCTGGCATGGTGGGCATCAACAGCCACATGATCGGCGGAGCGGATGCGCCCTTTGGCGGTGTCGGCTGGTCTGGCCACGGCAGCGAGGACGGCCCTGAGGGCGTGCTCGCCTGCATGGTGACCAAGGCCGTGCACGAGGGATAATAATCCCCGCGCAGCCAGCACGTGGCTGGCAAGTAACTGGCGTTTGATTGGGAGGACGCGATGGACGATTTCACCATGCCGGCAGGCAGCCTTGACGCTGCCATTCGCGATATGCAGCGCGTGCTGGGCACTGAAAATGTGATCGTCGATCCCGCTGGCATGGCCGACCACGGCGATCCCTTCGCCCCGCCCGGTGACTGGTACCAGCCCGGCGCGGTGCTGCTGCCGGACAATGTGGAGGAAGTGCAGGCCGTCCTGCGCATCGCCAATGAACATGGCACGCCGGTGTGGACCAGCAGCCAGGGCCGCAACAAGGGCTATGGCGGCGGCGCGCCGCGCGTTTCGGGCAGCTTCACCATGTCCCTGCGGCGGATGAACCGCGTGCTGGAAGTGGATGAGGAAAACTGCATGGCGCTGGTCGAACCCGGCGTGCGCTTCTTCGACCTGTACGATCATCTCAAGAGCACCGGATCGAAGCTGTGGATGTCCGTGCCCGATCTTGGCGCCGGCAGCATCATCGGCAATGCGCTGGAACACGGCGTGGGCTACACGCCGGTCGGCGAGCATTTCGGCCATCATTGCGGGATGGAAGTGGTGCTGGCCAATGGCGACATCATGCGCACCGGCATGGGCGGGATGAGCAATCCCAGAAGCTGGCTGGTCTATCCCAACAGCGCCGGACCGAGCATGGACGGCCTGTTCACCCAGTCCAATTACGGCGTGGTCACCAAGATGGGCGTCAGCCTGTTCCACGCGCCCGAAGTCTATGCGCCCGGCTGGTTCATGCTCGACAATGAGGAGCATTACCCGGCCTTTCTGGAAGCGCTGCGTCCGCTGATGATCGACGGCACGATTCCCAACCAGCCGATGATCATCAATGCGGTGTGCGCCGCTTCCGCTTTCTGGGGACGAGAGGACTGGTACACCGGCAAGGATGCCATCCCCGATGAAGTGCTGGACAGGATTGCCGCCACCCCCGGCTTTGGCCGCTGGGTGATGCGCTTTGCGCTGTATGGCGATGCCCCGGTGGTGGCGCATAACCGCGCCAAGATTGAGGCCGCGCTCACCGCCATTCCCGGCGGCAGCGTGATGTTCGAGGAGTTCGACGGCCGCAATTTGCCGGAGCTGGAAAACCCGCATCACAAGGTGCAGGCAGGCATTCCCTCAATGGCGCTGGACCGCATGACCCGCTGGTATGGCGGCGAGGAAGGCGGCCATATCGGCTTTTCCTGCGCCATGCCGATTTCCGGCAAGGATGGCTGCGCGATCCGGGATTTGACCAGAGGCGTGCTGGACACGCACGGCCTCGATTATTCAGCCGCCATCATCGTTGGCAAGCGGCACATGATCCACGTCGCGCTGGTGGTGTTCGACACCAAGGATGAGGCTCAGACACGCGGCGCCTATGCGGCCACAAAGGCCATGCTCGAGCCCGCCGCAAAGCTGGGTTACGGCGAATATCGCAGCCATGTGGACTTCATGGATGAAGTGGCGGCTCTGTATGACTTCAACAACAATGCGCAGCAGCGCTTCGCCCAGAAGATCAAGGATTGCCTTGATCCGAACGGCATTCTCTCCCCCGGCAAGCAGGGTATCTGGCCCGCTGCCTATCGCGACAAGGACTGACCGTGACCCATGAACTGAACACTGGCGGAGACCGCGGCTATCTGCGCATCGCCACCGAAGAAGCCTTTGCCACCAGGGAACAGCTGGATGCGATCCTGCGGCTGGTGAAGGAAGGCCGCGCGGACAAGGGCACGGTTTCGCTGTGGGGCTTTTACGGCACCAGCCCGTCCGAGCGCACCACCTTCATTCGTGAGCGCCTGCTCGATCTGGGAGAGCTGCGGATCGCGGCGATGAATGAGAGCGGCATCGACAAGGCGGTGCTGGCGCTGACCAGCCCCGGCGTGCAGTCGCTGCACGATGTGGAGGAAGCCAGGGGCATTGCCTCGCGTGCCAATGACCAGCTGGCCGCGGCCTGCGAGAAATACCCTGACCGTTTCTACGGCATGACCGCCATCTGCCCGCAGGACCCCGAATGGTCTGCCGCCGAGCTGAAACGCGGCAAGGAGGAGCTGGGCTTTCGCGGTGTGCAGGTGAACAGCCACACGCATGGGCACTATCTGGATGAGCCGCAGTTTGACCCGATCCTGCGCGCCTGCGCCGATATGGACATTCCGCTCTACATCCACCCGCAAGGCCCGCCTGATGACATGATCGGCACGATGGTGGATGCCGGCCTTGAAGGCGCGGTGTTCGGCTTTGCTGTGGAGACCAGCTTCCACGCCATGCGCCTGCTCACCACCGGCGTGTTTGACCGCTTCCCCAGCCTGCAACTGGCGCTGGGGCATGGCTGTGAGGGCCTGCCCTTCTGGATCGACCGGCTCAATTACATGCATCTCGCAGGCATCCGCTCCAAGCGGTACGAGCGCCTCAAGCCGCTGGAGCATGAGCTGCATTACTACATGCGCAACAATGTCTGGGGCACCAACTCCGGCCTGCCATCCCCCGCCTCGATCGAATTGATGATGAAGGTCATGGGTGAGGACCGGGTGATGTATGCGATGGATTATCCATACCAGTTCGTGCCTGCCGAAGTGGAGTTGCTGGACGACATGGAGATGAGCGCCGCAACCAAGAAGAAGTTCTTCCAGACCAATGCGGAAAAGCTGTTCGGCATATGAGTGACGCGGCAGCTGATCTGCGGGCGATGATCGCGGCCTATTGGAAGCCGCACGCAATCTGCGCGGCGGCCCGGCTGGGTCTGGCCGATGCGCTGGGCGATGCATCGCTGGATGCCGCCACGCTGGCCGCAAAGATAGACGCCGACGCGGCCAATCTGGAACGCTTCCTGCGCGCGCTCGCATCCATCGGCATCGTGCTCGACAAGGGTGACGGCACGTTTGCGCTGACCGAAATGGGCCAGCGCCTGCGCGCCGATCATGCAGAGAGCCTGCGCGGCATGGCGCGGCATGTCGGCACGCAACTGTCGCCCAGCTTCGCACAACTGACCGAGTGCGTGGCCAAGGGCCGCCCGCCCGAAGGCATCGCCTATGGCACGCAGGGTTTTGACGATCTGAATGATGATGCAAAGGCAGCGGCGATCTTCAACCAGGCCATGGTCGACAGCTCCCGCCGTTTCGCAGCGGAAGCGGTGCAGGCCTATGACGTGACCGGCTTTGCCAGCTTTGCCGATATTGGCGGCGGGCACGGCATGGTGCTGGCCGAACTGCTCAAAGCCGCGCCGGACGCAACCGGCTTCGTGCTCGACCTGCCGCATGCAGAGGAAGGCGCGAAGGCGCTGTTTGCCAGGCAGGGCGTGGCCGACCGCGCGCGCTTTGTGGGCGGCAGTTTCTTCGATCCGATCACCCATGCGGCAGACTGCTACATGCTCAAATATATCCTGCATGACTGGGATGATGAGCATGCCCGCCAGATCATCCGCCGGGTGGGCGCCGCGGCCCGCGATCATGGCGCCACCGTGCTGCTGATCGAGCGTATCCTGCCCGAGACAGTGCAGGAACGCGGCGATCATGCCATCGCGATGTACGGCGACATGACCATGATGCTGTGGAACGGCCGCGAGCGGACGAAGGCGCAATTTGAGCAATTGCTGGCCGAAGGCGATTTGGTTTTGACTCGCACGGCGGCTCTGTCAGACAACCATTATGTGATTGAAGCGCTAAGTAATTGAGGCCGGGCCTGCGCAGTGATCGCGGGCCGGTGTTGGGGAGTGAGATGATGACGACATATGGCGTGACCGGTGCCAGCGGACAGCTGGGCAAATTCGTGCTGAATGAGCTGCTGGAGAAAGTCGCCGCGAGCGACATCGTGGCGTTTGGCCGCGATACCTCCAAGCTGGCTGATTATGCTGCCAAGGGCGTCACCGTCAGAGCGATCGATTATGACAAGCCGGAGGAATTGCCCGCTGCGCTGGCAGGCGTTGATCGCCTGCTGCTGATTTCCGGCAGCGCGCTGGGTGAACGCCCGCGCCAGCATGCCAATGTGATCAACGCCGCAAAGGAAGCTGGCGTGGATTACATCGCCTATACCTCCATTCTCGAGGCCGAAACCACGCCGATCAAGCTGGGGCGCGAGCATCAGGCGACCGAGGAAACGCTGGCCGCCAGCGGCATCGATTACGATCTGTGCCGGATGGGCTGGTATAACGAAAATTACATCGGCTCGCTCGCTCCGCAGGTGGAACATGGCGTGATCACCGGGGCGCAGGGACAGGGGCGCATATCGTCCGCCAGCCGCGCCGATCTGGCCGCTGGCCTTGCCGTGGTTCTGGTCAAGGGCGAAGGCGGCACCACCTATGATCTGGCTGGAGACACCAGCTGGACGATGGAAGACTTCGCCGCCGAAGTCAGCAAGCAGGCAGGTAAGCCGATCAAATATGTCGACATGCCCGAAGCCGAATATGCCAAATCGCTGGAGCAGGTTGGCCTGCCCGGTTACATCGCCGCCGTCGTCGCCAACTCGGCAGCGGCAACGGCAAAGGGCGCGCTGGAGAATGACAGCCGCACGCTGAGCGGGCTGACCGGACGAGCGACAACACCAATTTCGCAGACAATTGCGAGCGCGTTGAAGAACTGACAACCGGCCTTTCGCAAGGCAGGTATCTCGGGTGGGAGAGGGCAATAATGGCGACAACCGCCAACGATAAGGCGCCGGTCACGAACAAGATCAGCAAGGCTGGCTGGTATGCGCTGACGCTGGTTTCGGCTGCGCAGGCGATGAGCCTGCTCGACCGGCAGATCCTGTCCATCCTCGCCAATGACATTCGTGAGGATCTGGGCATCGGCAATGCCGAGATCGGCCTGCTCTACGGCACCGTGTTCGCGCTGTTCTATGCGCTGTTCTCGCTGCCGCTGGGCCGTCTGGTCGATGGCTGGACGCGCACCAAGCTGCTGGCCATCTGTCTGGCCACATGGTCGTTCTTCGCCGGTCTTTCCGCCTTTGCCGGGGGCTTTGCGCTGCTGGCCATTTCGCGCCTTGGCGTGGGCATTGGTGAAGGCGCGACGCAGCCCGCTGCCAATTCGATCATATTCGACATGTTCCCCAAATCCCGCCGCGGCATCGGCATGGCCGGGCTGGGCGTGGGTCTGGCCATCGGCCTTGGCCTGTCGATGGCGCTGGGCGGTATCGTGGCGCAATGGTGGAACCAGATTTACCCCGATGGCAATGCACCGCTGGGCTTTTCCGGCTGGCAGTTCGCCTTCATCGTCGCCGCCCTGCCGGGCTTTCCGCTAGCCTATCTGATCTACCGCATGAAGGAGCCTGTTCGCGGGGCGATGGACGGGCTGGTCACGCCCGAAGACCCGCATCCCTTCAGGGCCAGCGCCGATGTTCTGGGATCGGTCACGCCGGGCACCAACTGGTATTACCTGTGGCGGCGCGATGCGAGCGCGAAGCAATGGGCGACCAATCTGATCGGCCTCGCCGTGATCCTGCTGTCCTGCCTTGCGCTGGTGCGGCTGACGCAGAGCTTCTCCCCGCGCCCGTCGCTGGATATTTACGGACTGGCGATCGATCCGCACTGGCTGCAATGGGGCGTGGCCGCGTTCGGCGCCTTCGTGGTGCTCAACCTGTTCCAGAGCTTCAAGCTCAAGGACTTGCCCGCCTACAAGGTGATCCTCAGCCCGTCGCTGATCATGCTGATGGTGGTGGGTGGATTGCAGACCGCGATCAATTACGGCGTGATGGCCTTTACCCCCACCATGCTGATCACCGATTTCGGCCTTTCGCAGGCGCAGGCTGGCGTGCAGTTCGGCTTGCTGGCGGCCGGACTTGGCATATTGGGGCCACTGGCCGCCGGGCCGATGTCGGATTTTCTGGCCAATAAGCTGGGCCAGCGCGGCATGGTGTTTCTGGTGCTGGGGTCGCTGGCGATTTCACCCTTCTTCGGCATCTGGGCCTATAACGCCGAAACAGTGAGCGATTTCTACCTGCGCTTCATCGTCTACAGCCTGATCCTGACACTGTGGCTGCCGCCTGCCTATGCACTGATGCTGGGGCTGGTGCTGCCGCGCATGCGGGGCATCACCTTCTCCACCTACATGATCATCCAGACGTTGCTGGGCCTTGGCCTCGGCCCGTATTTCGTGGGCATCGTGGCCGATCAGAACGGCGGCGACCTGGCGCAGGCGATCATCTCGGTCAACGTGGTGGTGCCATTCATTATCGTGCTGCTGCTGGCGGTACTGGTGCGCTTCCGCAGGGATGAGGCCAATATGGTCGAGCGTGCGCGCGCTGGCGGGGAACAGATCTGACCATGACCAATGTCCGTGAAGCATCCTTCGCCGTGTTCGCCCATTTCGGGGTGGACCGGCTGTTCGGCAATCCCGGCAGCACAGAGCTGCCCATGCTCAAGGCCATGCCTTTCCCCTATGTGATGGGCCTGAACGAGGCGGTGGTGATGGGCATGGCCGATGGCTATGCGCGGTCCAGCGGCAAGCCTGCGCTGGTCAACCTGCACTCATCCGCAGGCACCGGCCATAGCCTGGGCAATCTGTTCACCGCCTACAAGAACAACGCCCCGATCGTGGTGACGGCGGGGCAGCAGGCGCGCTCCATCCTGCCATACGATCCGTTCCTTGGGGCGGAGCGGCCGACCGAATTTCCGCGCCCCTACGTCAAGTTCGCGATTGAGCCTGCCCGCGCGCAGGATGTGCCGCTGGCCCTTGCGCGCGCCTTTGCCGTGGCGCTTACCCCGCCGATGGGGCCGGTGTTCGTGTCCATCCCGGTCGATGACTGGGAGCGGGAGTGCGACATGCCCGCCCTGCCCGACCTGTCGCTGCGCACTTTCCCCGATCCTGCCGGTATCGAGAAGATCGCCGCCATGATCGAAGGTGCGCGCAATCCGGCGCTGGTGATCGGCACGTCCGCAGCCAATTCCGGCGCGTGGGACAATGCGATCGCGCTGGCCGAAAAAGCCGGCCTGTCGGTCTGGTCCGCGCCCTATGCCGCGCGGGAGACTTTCCCCGAAGATCACCCGCAATTTGCCGGCTTCCTCAACGCCTGGCGCGATCAGATCCGCGATGCGCTGGCTCCGCATGATGCGATCCTGGTCGCTGGCGCGCCGGTGTTCACCTATCACGTGGAGGGCAGCGGTCCGCACTGGCCCGAAGGTGCGGCGCTGATGGCGCTGTCCGATGATCCGAAGCACCTGTCCAACCTGCCGGGCGGCGGCGGGGTACTGGGCGATATCAGCGCCGGACTTTCCATGCTGACGCAGCGCCTGCCCGCGCGCGCCTTTGCCGGCGCCACGCACCAGCTGATCGACCCTGCGCCGGAAATGACCTCATCCTACGTGCTCAAGCGTATTGCCGCTTTGCGCCCGAAGAATGCCGTGGTGGTGGAAGAAGCGCCCACATCGCGCGGGCCGGAGCATGTGACCCTGCCGATCACGCGCGAGGGCGGCTTCTATTCCTGCGCCAGCGGCGGGCTTGGCTATTCGCTGCCCGCAGCAGTGGGCGTGGCGCTGGGTCAGGATGACAAGGTCATCGCCATTCTGGGTGACGGCGCGGCCATGTACACGATCCAGGGCCTGTTCACCGCGCGGGATGAGGCGGCCAATGTCAGCTTCTGCATCATGAACAATTCGGCCTATGCCGCGCTGACCGGGTTTTCCGGCGAGTTTGGCATGAACCACGTGCCGGGCTGCGATCTGACCGGCCTCGATTTCGTCAAGCTGGCCGAGGCTCAAGGTCTGGCCGCAAGGCTGGTGGATAGCGTGGACGCGCTGGACGAGGCGCTGCAATGGAGTTTTGCGCAAGACCGCCCGACGCTGCTGGATATCCGCATCGCCTGAACGGTCAGGTCACCCGCCATACCCACAGCTTGATTGAATTGGCATAGCGCGCGCCGCTGCACACGAAGATTGACCGGTTCATCCAGTCATAGGGGCCTGTGGGGGCGATGAATTCTGGCACGGTGCGGAAGTAATATTCCGCCGGATCGACATCCTCCCCCCGGCGCAGGCGGTCCATCACTTCGGGCGGGCCGTGGCGCAGACCCTTGTTGCGGATCTGGATCAGCGCGCCGTCGTCGGTCTCTATGGCATAGATGGCATCGGCCACGGTCACACCGTCTGGCCGGGTCAGCTGCCAGTCGGCAGAATTGCCCATCAGCTTGCCGGAGATTTTGGGCCCCTTCACATATCCGCCGGGGCATATCGGGATGATCCGGCGGGTGCCGTCCACCACCGGCCCGATCTCTCGCGGGGCTTCCAGTTCGCCGCCCGCTTCATAAACGAATTCCAGTTCTGGCTTGATCATGAGCGCACTCCCCTCAGTATCCCCAATTCATTAACTGTATCGGTTATCGCTTGTAATCCATTATTACCAATCAGCGCGCATTTGCCACGCGGGCGAAATAGCCCAGAACCTCGCCATCCAGCCATTCAGGTTCCGCTGGCGGGTTATAGCTGAGCTTGACGATGACCGTGCCGCTGGCCGGGTGGACATAGATATATTGCCCCGCCAACCCGACAGCAGCAAAGGCACCCGGCTCATTATCAACCTGCCATGTCTGCAGGCCATAACCGGGCAAAGGCGCGCCGGTTGGCTTCATCACGGTCATCTGGTCCACCCAGCCTTCGGGCAGGATGCGCGTGTCACCCGCCATGCCACCAGCCAGCATCACCTGCCCCAGCCGGGCAAAATCGCGCAATGTCGCATTGAAGCCCATGCCATTGAGCGCGCGACCTTCACCCACAGGTCCATCTGCCAGGAAATGGCCGTCAAATTCTGCGCCCATCGGCTGCCAGATGCGGCTTTCCATCAGATCTTCCAGCTTCTGGCCGGTTGCCTCCTCCAGCATCCAGCCCAGCACGGCAGTATCGAGCGTGGCATAGTTGAACTGCGCCCCCGGCTCCGCCCTGTTTCCAAGATCAACGGCGAAATCGGCAAAGCGGGCTTTGTTCTCTACAATCGCAGTCTGGTGGATCAGCCCGGCAAGGCTGGGGTTTTCGCCGAAATCATAACGCTCCAGGATATCCGCGCCCGACCGCATTTCCAGAATGTTGCGGATGGTCGCCCGCCCGTAAGCGCCGCCCGCAAGCTCCGGCACATAGGTGCTGACCAGGTCATCCAGCGAGGCAATCTCGCCGCGGTCCAGCGCCTGCCCCACCAGCATGGCGGTGAGCGTCTTGGACATGGAAAAGGCAATATGCGGCGTTTCTGCCGTCATCCGGTTGCGGTAATCCTCAAACACCACGTCGCCATCGCGCAGGACGATAAAGCCATTGGTGAATGTGCGGTCCGCCCATGCAGCGTAATCCGCGTCCTCGCCCGCAACCGTGGCGGCGGGCATGGTGAAACCTTCGCGGCGCGACAATTCCCACGTATCCGCAGGCGCTTCCACCATGCGGAAGGCGAAGACATCCTGCGTATTGCGAAATGTGAAGCTGTTGACGTCCGGATTGAGCAATTGCCAGCGCATGGCGATGGTGGCGGCAGAGGGTGGCAGGCTGCCAAAGGCCTCGTCTGCGGCGGCTTCGACCGGGGCATTATCGATATCCTGCTGCGCTTCGCATCCCGAAACGGCCAGCAGCATTGCCAGACCAAACCCCAGCCGCCTTGCCCGCGGCATTCCAATTCCGATCATGTCATCCCCCCGTACGTGTTATTTTCGTCAGACTAGCTCCACCACGTCGGCAATGGAATTGAGAATGCGGCTGGGGCGATAGGGGAAGCGGGCGACGTCTTCCTTCCTTGTCGATCCGGTCAGCACCAGGATCGTCTCCAGCCCGGCCTCTATGCCGGCGACCACATCGGTATCCATCCGGTCCCCGATCATCATGGTGGCCCCGGCATGGGCATCGATCCGGTTCATGGCGGAGCGGAACATCATCGGGTTGGGCTTGCCCACAAAATATGGCTCCGCACCCGTCGCCTTGGTGATCATCGCCGCCGCTGCGCCGGTTGCAGGCAGCGGACCTTCGGGGGATGGACTGGTGACATCGGGATTGGTGGCGATGAAGCGCGCACCCTTCTGGATCAGCCGGATCGCCTTGGTGATCGCGGCGAAGGAATAGGACCGCAGTTCGCCGATCACCACGTAATCGGGGTTGGTATCGGTCATGGTGTAGCCGACATCGTGCAGCGCGGTGGTCAGCCCCGCCTCGCCGATCACATAGGCGCTGCCGCCGGGATGCTGCGCCGCCAGAAAGCCGGCAGTGGCCAGTGCGCTGGTCCAGATCGATTCCTCGGGCACATCCAGCCCGGCCTGCGCCAACCGCGCCGCCAGATCGCGCGGGGTGTAGATGGAATTATTGGTCAGCACGAGGAAGCGGCGCTGCTTCTCCTGCAATCTGGCGATGAATTCAGCCGCACCGGGAATAGCCTCGCCCTCTTTCACAAGGACGCCATCCATGTCGGTGAGCCAGAAGGTGGGCGGATCGCGGTCTGTTGTCATGCCCGCACAGGTGCAACCTGCGCGGGCACAAATCAATGACTCAATGGGTTACTCAAGCCGCTTCCAGCACCTTTGCCGTCAGCCCGATGTCTTCGCTGCGGGCGAAATTGCCGTGCAGGCCGAAGCGCAGGCGGATGGGGCACTGGATTGTCGCCAGCGGACCCTTCTCGATATCGAGCGCGTCGAACACCACCAGATCGGTGCGGTGTTCCTCCAGCCGGTTGACCAGCATCACGATCCAGCCGTCGCCTTCGGCGCTGTCCTTGGTGCGCGGCACGAAGCACGGTTCCTGCAGCGATGATACGGGTCCGCACCACCAATGCTGCTCGGCTCCGCTTTCAAGGTCTTTCAGGAACAGGCAATTCATCAGGAAGCCGCCGGCGCTGCCGCCTTTCAGCTCGCACGGGCGCTTCATGTCCATTTCCAGGCCCCAGGTGTAGCGGTTCTTGACCCCGGTGAAGCGGTCATCGATGCGCGGGAATTCGCTCGCGGTTTCGGTCAGCGGAGTGATCGAATCGAAATCCTCGCCATTGCTGGCCATGTCCACGGTCCAGCGGGTCAGCTTGCTCATCGCTTCCATGCCGTTGAACGGTTCGCCGTGCACATCGGGAAAGAAGGGGAACATGTTGTTCTTCGCTTCGGGCACGATGAAATGCACCTTGGTGCCATCCTGCCAGGCGTTGACCGTGTGGCTGGCGAAGCAGTTGTCGCGCTTGAACCAGCGGATATCCTCATCCTTCAGGTCATCGCGGCGCGGGATGATGCCCAGGTACACCGGCATGGTGGTGTCAAAGCCGAAATGCGGCTTCTTCTGTTCCAGCCGTTCCCACGATCCGATTGAAGGCACGATGTGCAGCACCAGGTAATCCTCGGTGATCGCGAAGTCGTGCATCATGCAGTAATAAGGCACCTTGAACCACTTCTCGCGCACCAGTTCACCGTCGGGGCTGACCTCCATGTAGGACACGTCGTCGCTGCACAGGCCTGACGCGGCATAGCCGATGGCGACCATGTTGCCGGTGTGCGGATCGATCTTGGGATGGGCGGTGAAGGTCTGGCTTTTCATCGCGCCTTCCCATGTCTCGAACGCCTCGGTCTCCATCGTCACCGGATCCATCACCAGCGCGGGCGAATCTTCCTTCATCGCCCACAACTTGCCGGCATAGATCCAGGCATTGGTGTTGGCGGTGGAGCGAATCATGCCCTTGACGCTGGGATCATCGGTCAGCGGGTTGCGATACATGCCGAACAGGCCGCGGCCCGCCTCCCGTTCCGCCTTCCACTTGTCCGTATGCGCCCAGCGCTGCTTGAAATCGCACTGGCCATCGTGGAAGTGAAAGCGGGTGATCATGCCGTCGCCATTGAAGGCGATATCGTCACCCAGCATGGGCGGAAACTGCGGATCGGGCTGCACGCGGAAGAATGCGCCATCCAGCTCGGCCGGGATCGTACCCGTGTGCTGAAGGTCGCGAATATCGGCCTCCACCCTGCTGGGCGTGTTGAAACCGGTGAAGCTCGGGGTATCTGGGAACTGCGCCATTTGGGTCCTCTCCTTGCGCATAATTGTATGCTCTACTAACAAATAGGCAATACGGCCATTGATCTGGCCTAAGGGGGGATGGGAACACCGTTTTGGCGCAGCCTGCATTGATCGATGACAATTCCGGAGGCGACGATACCCAGGGCAATGAGGCCCAGGGCAATGGTGTGGAGCTTGGTGCTCTGCACGGCATATTGGGTTTCCACATCCGTCTGGCGCATGGCGCCGTCTATCGCCATTTTACCGAGACCTTTGCCGATCTGGAGCTGACCCAGAAGCAGGTGAGCATGTTGTGGCTGGTGGGGGACCACCCGGGAATCGCCCAGATCGACGTGGGCAATCTGCTGCGGATGGACCGCGCCACCACCATGACCATCGTCAACCGCCTGCAGGACCGCGATTACCTGCGGCGGGAGCGGTCGAGCAGCGACGGGCGCAAGCAGGCGCTCTACCTCACAGCTGGCGGCGAAGCGGCGCTGGAACAGGCTAAACTGTGCATTGATGCGCATGAGGCATGGCTGAAAAGCCGCTTCACTGAGCAGGAAATCGAAAAACTGGTGGAAATGCTGGCGCGAATCCACGATTGAAGACCGCAAGGATTAGAGAGAGGACCAAACGAATGGCCGGAGCACCTGCCGGGGGCAACCCTGTAGCCGTGATGAATGATACGCCGATGGGGACGCGGCAAGTCATTGTCGTGTTCCTGATGGTGCTGCTTAACGCACTGGATGGGTTCGACGTGCTTTCCAGTGCCTTTGCGGCACCGGGCATCGCCGCAGACTGGGGCGTGGAGCGCGCAGAGCTGGGTATCATGCTGTCTGCAGAGCTGGTCGGCATGGGCTTCGGCTCGGTTATTCTGGGCGGCATGGCTGACAAGTTTGGCCGCAAGTTGACCATGCTCGCCTGCCTCGTGGTCATGGCCATCGGCATGTGGTTTGCGCATTCGTCCAACACCATTCTGGAAATCACCATCTGGCGCTTCATCACCGGGCTTGGCATCGGCGGCATGCTCGCCGCGACCAATGCTGTGGTGGCCGAAGTCACCAGCAAGACCGGTCGCAGCATGTCCATGGCGCTGTATGTCATCGGCTATCCGCTGGGCGGCGTGATCGGTGGCTTTGCCGCGCAAGGCTGGCTGCTGGTCGATTATGACTGGCGGGCGGTGTTCCTGTTCGGCTCGGTCGTAACCGCCGTGATGATCCCGCTGGTGATGCTGCTGGTGCCAGAAACGCCAGCGTATTTCGTCGCCAGCCGCCGCGAAGGCGCGCTGGAGAAGATGAACAAGTCGCTGGTGGCTTTCGGCAAGTCCGCAGTGGCGGCAATGCCGGTAATCAAGGACACTGGGACCAAGCCCAAGGTGACCGACATTCTGGCCAAGCCCAAGCTGCGCAAGATCACCCTGCTGCTGGCATTCGGCTATATGTTCCACACGCTGACCTTCTACTACATCCTGAAGTTTGCTCCCACGATTGTGGCGGGTGCTGGCTTCAGCCAGCCCGATGCGGCCAGCAGCCTGACCTATGCCAATATCGGCGGCGCGCTGGGCGGCTTCCTGTTCGGCTTCGTGATGCGTCAGTTTGACATCAAGGGACCGACTATTGCCGCCGCGCTGCTCGGCGTGGGTGCAGTGGCTTACTTCGGCCTTGGCCATGATTCACTGTGGGACTGGCGCGTCGCTGCCTTCCTGACGATGTTCTTCCTGAACGCCGCCATCGTGGGCTATTATGCAGCGTTCGCGCGCGGCTTCCCCGCCTACGCCCGCGGCACCGGCACCGGCTTCGTGCTGGGCGTTGGCCGTCTGGGCGCAGCGGGCTCGCCGATCATTGCCGGCTTCCTGTTTCAGGCGCTGGGCGATGAGGAACTGCTGACAGTCTCGCTGATCATGTGTTCAGGCGCAGTGCTGGGTGCCCTGCTGCTGTGGTTCCTGCCCAACGACGATGCCGATGCGGATATAGCAGCGGCCGAGCTGGCGCTGGACGAGGCGCAGGCCAAGGCTGCAGCGGCTGGCTAGAGAAATGCCCACCGCCGCCCCGCACACGGATGTGCGGGGCGGCGATGAGCGCCGGCTGACAACAGCCGGATCATATCAATGGCAATGCGCCAAAAAATGTAACGAAATGAGGTTCCGATAAATGAAAACCCGTGCAGCCGTAGCATTCGAAGCCAAGAAGCCGCTGGAGATCGTGGAGCTCGATCTTGAAGGGCCGAAGGATGGCGAAGTGCTGGTGGAAATCATGGCCACCGGCATCTGCCACACCGATGCCTACACGCTGGACGGGCTGGATTCCGAAGGCATCTTTCCGTCGGTGCTGGGCCATGAAGGCGCGGGCATCGTGCGCGAAGTTGGTCGCGGCGTAACCTCGGTAAAGCCGGGCGATCACGTGATCCCGCTGTACACGCCGGAATGTCGCCAGTGTAAGAGCTGCCTGTCGGGCAAGACCAACCTGTGCACCGCGATCCGCGCCACGCAGGGCAAGGGGCTTATGCCTGATGGCACCAGCCGCTTTTCCTACAAGGGCCAGACGATCTTCCACTACATGGGCTGTTCGACCTTCTCGAACTTCACCGTGCTGCCCGAAATCGCCGTGGCCAAGATCCGCGAAGACGCACCGTTCCAGTCCGCATGCTACATCGGCTGCGGCGTGACCACGGGCGTGGGCGCTGTCACCAACACCGCCAAGGTGCAGGTGGGTGACAATGTGGTGGTGTTCGGCCTGGGCGGGATCGGCCTCAACGTGATCCAGGGCGCGCGGCTTGCCGGTGCCAACAAGATCATCGGCGTGGACATCAACCCCGACCGTGAGGAATGGGGCCGCAAGTTCGGCATGACCGACTTCCTCAACACCAAGGGCATGAGCCGTGAGGACACGATCGCGCATATCGTCGCCATGACCGATGGCGGCGCGGATTACACCTTCGATGCCACCGGCAATACCGAAGTGATGCGCACCGCGCTGGAAGCCTGCCACCGCGGCTGGGGCACCAGCATCATCATCGGCGTGGCCGAGGCGGGCAAGGAAATCAGCACCCGCCCGTTCCAGCTGGTGACCGGGCGCAACTGGCGCGGCACGGCATTCGGCGGGGCCAAGGGCCGCACCGATGTGCCCAAGATCGTCGACATGTACATGACCGGCAAGATCGAGATCGATCCCATGATCACCCACGTGATGGGCCTGGAGGAGATCAACACCGCCTTCGACCTGATGCACGCGGGCGAGAGCATCCGCTCGGTCGTGGTCTTTTGAGTTGCAGGGCGGGACAGGCGCAATGGCCCTGTCCCGCCCGCACTGCTCCTGACAAACAGGGGCAAGGAAAAGATTTGTAACTAGATTATTTCACAAGGCCGAAGTTTTCGGCTATGTGATAAACCGAGTCCTGCGCATGGCGTGGGATGACAATTGAGGAGAGCCCCCGAAATGATCAACCATGTCTTCCTTGGCACCAACGATATCGAGAAATCGCGCGCTTTTTATACCGCGACAATGAAGGAACTGGGCGCGGAAGGTCATCCGCTGCCGCATGGTACGGTTTTCCCCACGGCCGAAAGCACGCTGGTGGTGGCCAAGCCCGCCAATGGCGAAGCGGCCTGCGTTTCCAACGGCGCGACCCTTGGCCTCAAGGCTGCGTCCTACGATGCGGTTGATGCCTGGCATGCTGCCGGCCTCGCCAATGGCGGAACCGACGATGGCGCACCGGGCTTCCGTGAGAACAGCCCGGGCAACATGTATGGCGCCTATCTGCGCGATACCGATGGCAACAAGATCTGCGCCTTCACCGCCAACGTCGGCCCGCGCTGATTCATGAGCATCTTCACCCATCTGGTGGTCGGGACCAATGATCCAGAGGCGTCTTGCGCATTCTACGATGCCACCTTCGGCGCGCTGGGCATTGTGGGCAACCGGATGGGTGAACGCGCCTATTACGGCGATTATGCCAATGGCTTTTTCTCTGTCGGCCCGCCGCGCGATGGTAAGCCGGCCACATTTGCCAATGGCGGGACGATCGGGCTCGGCGCGAAGAACCAGGCCGAAGTCGACGCATGGCATGCCGCGGGCCTTGCCCATGGCGGAACGTGCGATGGCCCTCCCGGTCGCCGCGACATGGCCGAGAACAAGCTCTACGGCGCTTATCTGCGCGATCCCACCGGTAACAAGCTGTGTGCTTTCACCACCAATGTGGAGGATTGATTCCAATGTATAGTCACCACATGATCGGCACCAACGATCTGGCCAGGGCCAAGGCGTTCTATGACGCCACCTTCACCGCCCTGGGCGGCAGCGAAGGCATGCTGGACGAGGTCAAGGGCCGCGTTGCCTATCGCCACAATGGCGGCGTGTTCATCGTCACCCGTCCGCGCAATGGCGAACCCGCCACCGCCGCGAATGGCAGCACCATCGGCTTTGCCGTGGACACGCCAGAGCAGGCCGATGCCTGGCATGCAGCCGGCGTAGTCGCTGGCGGCACCGCCATCGAAGACCCGCCCGGCGTGCGCGATCTGGGCGATCGCAAGCTTTACCTCGCCTATTTGCGCGACCCGGACGGCCACAAGCTGTGCGTCTTGAAGCAGGTTGATTGAAGGCATCGCAATGACACTCGAAACGGTCAGTGAAGCACGGTCATTCGGCGGCACGCAGGGCGTCTATTCGCATGACAGCGAAGCGACCGGCACGCCGATGACCTTTGCCGTCTATGTGCCCGAACATGTGGCAGGCACGAAACTGCCCGTGCTGTGGTATCTTTCCGGCCTCACCTGCACCCATGCCAACGTGATGGATAAGGGCGAATATCGTCGTTATTGCGCCGAGCACGGGATCATCCTTGTTGCGCCGGACACGTCCCCGCGCGGTGACGATGTGCCCGACGACGAAGGCTATGATTTCGGCAAGGGCGCGGGCTTTTACGTCAACGCCGTGCAGGAGCCGTGGGCCAAGAATTTCCAGATGCGCCAGTATGTCGAGCACGAACTGCCGCAGGTCATCGCGAAGCACTTCCCGGTCGATATGGACCGGCAGGGCATCACCGGCCATTCCATGGGCGGACACGGCGCGCTGACCATTTCGCTGCGCAATCCGGGTAAATACAGGTCCACCAGCGCCTTTTCTCCCATCGTCAGCCCGATCCACTGCCCGTGGGGCCAGAAGGCGCTTGGCGGCTATATCGGTGACGACAAGTCCGCATGGCGCGAATATGATGCCTGCGCGCTGATCGAAGACGGTGCGCGCCTGCCTGAACTGCTGGTCGATCAGGGTCACGCCGACAATTTCCTTGAGGAACAGCTCAAGACCCACCTGCTGGAGGAGGCCGTCCGCAAGGCGGGCATGAACGCCACCATCCGCCTGCAGGAAGGCTATGACCATTCCTATTTCTTCGTCTCTACATTCATCGGCGATCATATCGCCTGGCATGCTGAAAGGCTCAAAGCGTGAGCAGCAAAGAACACAAGATCGGTGAGATCATTGCCGAACATCATCGCCGCGAAGGCCCGCTTCTGCCGATCTTGCACGATGTGCAGGAAGAATTCGGCTGCGTTGATACGGAATCCGAAGCGATCATCGCCAAGGGGCTGAACCTGTCGCGCGCCGATGTGCACGGCGTGGTCAGCTTCTATCACGATTATTCGCCCACAGCCGATCCGCGCCCGGTGGTTCAGATCTGCCGTGCAGAGGCGTGCAAGGCGCGCGGCGTCGAGCAGATTATCGATGCCGCCAAGGCCGCCGCGGGTGAGCGGGTGGCGATCAAGACCGTCTATTGCCTCGGCCTGTGCAGCGCCGGCCCCGCCGCGCGCGTGGGCGATGACCTCCATATCCGGCTGGACAACCAGTCGGTCAGCAAACTGATCGAAAACGCATGACCATTATCAAGATTTCCGACGATGCCCTCGCCCGCGCTGGCGGCGCCGATGCGCTGGCCTCCGCTTTCGAGAAGAAGGGCTTTGAAGTGCACCGCACGTCCAGCTGGGGCATGCACTGGCTTGAGCCTCTGGTAGAGATCAACGGCATCGGCTGGGGCCCTGTCACGCTCAGCCGTGTTGACGAGATTGCCGATGGCGGCGCGGATGATATCTGCGTCGGCCCGATCGCCGCCCATCCCTTCATCACCGGCCAGACGCGGCTGACCTTTGCCCGCGCGGGCAAGACCCGTCCGCTTTCGCTGGAAGATTACGAAGCCAGCGGCGGCTGGAGCGGCCTGACGCGCGCCCGCCAGATCGGCGCCGAAAGGATCGTCGAGGAAGTGACCGCATCGGGCCTGCGTGGCCGTGGCGGTGCGGGCTTCCCCACCGGCATCAAGTGGAAGACCGTTCTGGGCGCACCGGGACCCAAGAAATACATCGTCTGCAATGCCGACGAAGGCGACAGCGGCACCTTTGCCGATCGCATGGCGATGGAAGGCGATCCGTTCGCCCTGATCGAAGGCATGGCGATTGCCGGTGAAGCCGTCGGCGCGGACCAGGGCTATATCTACCTGCGCAGCGAATATCCCGACGCGATCCGCAAGCTGAATGCGGCGCTGAAGCTGTGTGCTGACATCATCGCCCCGTTCAAATGCGAAGTGCGCGTGGGCGCGGGTGCCTATGTCTGCGGTGAGGAAACCTCGCTGCTCAACTCGCTGGAAGGCAAGCGCGGCGAAGTGCGCGCCAAGCCGCCACTGCCCGCGCTGGAAGGCTTCCTTGGCCGCCCGACCGTGGTCAACAACGTGCTCAGCCTGGCTGCCGTGCCGCATATCCTGATGCAGGGCGGCGCTGCCTCTTATGCGGAGCGCGGGATGGGCCGGTCAAAGGGCACCATGCCGATCCAGCTGGCCGGTAACATCAAGCATGGCGGCCTGTACGAAGTGGCGTTCGGCATCACCCTGGGCGAGCTCGTCAACGATATTGGCGGCGGCACGGCCAGTGGCCGCCCGGTCAAGGCGGTGCAGGTTGGCGGCCCGCTGGGCGCGTATATCCACCCTGACCAGTTCGACATTCCCTTCGATTACGAGGCCTTTACCGCAGCCGACGCGCTGATCGGCCATGCCGGTGTGACCGTGTTCGATGACACCGCAGACATGGGCGAGATGGCCCATTTCGCGATGGAATTCTGTTCTGCCGAAAGCTGCGGCAAGTGCACGCCGTGCCGCATTGGCGCAGTGCGCGGGCAGGAAATCATCGAGCGTATCCGCTCCGGCGGGCGCAAGCGCGACGGTGTCGAGATGACCCCGCAGATCCACAATGCACCCAAGAACGAAGGCCGCAGCGCTGCTGAGGAAATCGGCCTGCTGACCGATCTGTGCGAGACGATGAAGTTCGGCTCTCTGTGTGCACTGGGCGGCTTCACCCCCTATCCGGTGATGTCCGCGCTGCGCAACTGGCCGGAAGACTTCGTGGGCGATCCCGCGGCCATCGCCAACGCGCTGGACGCGGCCAAGTAATGATCCTGGGCGTTGTCCTTGCAGGTGGCTTGTCCACCCGTTTCGGCAGCGACAAGGCCGTGGCGCATCTGGATGGCCGCACGCTGATCGCCCGCGCGGTGGATGCGCTGTCCGCATGGTGCGACAAGGTGGTGATCGCCGGGCGCGACTCAGGCCCGGAAACGGGCAATACCGCATGCATCCCGGACTGGCCGCGCGCCGGAATGGGGCCGTTGGGCGGTATTGCCGCAGGCCTGAGACACGCGCACAAGCATGATTATGATGGAATCCTCACCTGCGGGGTTGATTCTGTCGCATTACCGCAAGATTTGTTGTCGGATCTTTCACCGGCTCCGGCATATCTTGAAACACAACCGGTTATCGGCCATTGGAAGACTGATAACGCAGGCGCAGTCGAGGCCATCCTCCAGAGTGAAGGACGCCATTCGATGATTGCCTTCGCAAAGTCCGTGAACGCGCGGGCCGTGAAGACCGCGTCAACACCGGCAAATATAAACACCCCGGCCGATTTGGCCGCGATGGAGCAGAACGATGGGATTTGAACGCCAGAAGGATTTCGGGACACCCGAGGTCAAGTCCGACGAAACGGTTACGCTGACCATTGATGGCCGCGAGATCACCGTTCCTGCCGGTACCAGCGTGATGCGCGCGGCTGCCGAATCGGGCGGCGACATTCCCAAACTGTGCGCCACGGACAATGTGAAGAGCTTCGGCTCGTGCCGTCTGTGCCTGGTGGAAATCGAAGGTGCGCGCGGAACTCCCGCCAGCTGCACCACCCCCGCCGCCCAGGGCATGGTCGTCAAGACCCAGACCCCGCGCCTGCAGAAGCTGCGCAAGGGCGTGATGGAGCTGTATATCTCCGATCACCCGCTCGATTGCCTGACCTGCTCGGCCAACAATGATTGCGAACTGCAGGACCAGGCCGCCAATGTCGGCCTGCGCGATGTGCGTTATGGCTATGAAGGGGCGAACCACCTTTCCAAGAAGGCGGACACGTCCAACCCCTATTTCACCTTCGATCCCAGCAAGTGCATCGTCTGCTCACGCTGCGTTCGCGCGTGTGACGAGGTGCAGGGCACTTTCGCACTGACCGTGGACGGCCGCGGCTTTGCCAGCATGATTTCCGCCGGCCAGACCACCGATGATTTCCTGTCCAGCGAATGCGTCAGCTGCGGTGCCTGCGTGCAGGCCTGCCCCACCGCCACGCTGCAGGAAAAGAGCGTCAAGGAAATCGGCACGCCGGAACGCGCCGTCGTCACCACCTGCGCCTATTGCGGCGTTGGCTGCACGTTCCGCGCCGAAATGCGCGGTGAGCAGCTGGTGCGCATGGTTCCGTGGAAGGACGGCAAGGCCAACCACGGCCATTCCTGCGTGAAGGGCCGTTTCGCTTGGGGCTATGCCAACCACAAGGACCGCATCACCAAGCCGATGATCCGTGAGAATATCTCGGACCCGTGGCAGGAAGTCAGCTGGGAAGAGGCGATCCAGTTCTCTGCCGACAAGATCACGGCCATCAAGGCCGAGCACGGCGCGCGCGCGCTGGGCGGCATCACCTCCAGCCGTTGCACCAATGAAGAAACCTTCCTGGTGCAGAAGCTGATCCGCGCCGGTTTTGGCGCAAACAACGTCGATACCTGCGCCCGTGTGTGCCACTCGCCCACCGGCTATGGCCTGTCGACGACGTTCGGCACCAGCGCCGGAACGCAGGATTTCGATTCCGCGATGGACACCGATGTGTTTCTGGTGATCGGCGCCAACCCCACGGATGCACATCCCGTGTTCGGCAGCCGCATCAAGAAGCGCCTGCGTCAGGGTGCCAAGATGATCGTGGTCGATCCGCGCCGCATCGATCTGGTGAAGAGCCCGCATATTGAAGCGGCGCACCATCTGCCGCTGCAGCCGGGCACCAATGTCGCCGTGCTGACCAGCATCGCGCATGTGATCGTGACCGAAGGCCTCGCCGCAGAAGACTTCATCCGCGAGCGCTGCGACTGGGACGAATATCAGGACTGGGCGCGTTTCGTTGCTGACGAAAAGCACAGCCCCGAATTCCTCGAGGCGGTGACCAAGGTTCCCGCACACATCGTGCGCGAAGCCGCCCGCCTGTTCGCCACCGGCGGCAATGGCGCGATCTATTACGGCCTGGGCGTGACCGAGCATTCGCAAGGCTCTTCCACCGTGATGGCGATTGCCAATCTTGCCATGGTGACCGGCAATATCGGCCGGTCCGGCGTGGGCGTGAACCCGCTGCGCGGCCAGAACAACGTGCAGGGCGCCTGCGACATGGGCAGCTTCCCGCACGAACTGCCCGGCTATCGCCACATCGCCGGCCAGGAAGTGCGTGAGCTGTTCGAGAACGATTGGGGCGTAATCCTCGATCCCGAGCCCGGCCTGCGCATTCCCAACATGCTGGATGCTGCGGTCGATGGCAGCTTCAAGGCGATCTACATCCAGGGTGAGGACATCTTGCAGTCCGATCCCGATACGCATCACGTGTCCGCCGGCCTTGCCGCGATGGATTGCGTGATCGTGCACGACCTTTTCCTGAACGAGACAGCCAATTACGCGCATGTCTTCCTGCCGGGTTCCACCTTCCTGGAAAAGGAAGGCACCTTCACCAATGCCGAACGTCGCATCCAGCCGGTGCGAAAGGTGATGGAACCGGCCAATGGCTATGAGGACTGGGAAGTGACCCAGCTGCTCGCCAATGCCATTGGCTGTGACTGGACTTACACCCACGCCAGCCAGATTCTGGACGAGATTGCCCGCCTTACGCCCACGTTTGCAGGTGTGAACTGGGCACGCGTCACCAGTGGAGAGCCGCTGCAGTGGCCGGTCAATGACAAGGCGCCGCAGGGCAGCCCGATCATGCATGTGGACGGCTTCGTGCGCGGCAAGGGCAAGTTCGTCGTCACCGAATATGTGCCGACTGATGAGAAGACCGGCCCGCGCTTCCCGCTGCTGCTGACTACCGGCCGCATCCTGTCCCAGTACAACGTCGGCGCGCAGACACGGCGCACCGGCAACAATATCTGGCACAGCGAAGATGTGCTGGAAATTCACCCCACCGATGCCGAAAATCGCGGGCTTGCCGATGGCAGCTTTGCGCGCCTGGCCAGCCGTGCGGGTGAAACCACACTGCGCGTGCAGGTGACGGATCGCGTGGCACCGGGCGTGGTCTATACCACCTTCCACCACCCCGATACGCAGGCCAACGTGGTGACCACGGACAATTCCGACTGGGCCACCAACTGCCCTGAATACAAAGTCACCGCCGTACAGGTCACGCCGTCCAACGGCCCCAGCGAATGGCAGGAAGAGTATGCCGATCTGACCGCGATGGCGCGCCGGATAGCGAATGAACCGGGCCGCGAAGAACTGGAGCCAGCCGAGTAATGGACATCAACAAGCTGCGCCGCATGGCCGACCAGATCGCGACGAATTTCGCCGCCATCGGCCATGACAATGCCGTGCTGGCCACCGCCGATCACATCAACAAGTTCTGGGACCCCCGGATGAAGGCGCAGATCTTCGCCGATGATCGCAGCGCGCTGTCCGCCATTGCCGGTCTTGCGATCGAGAAGCTGGCACGCGGAGCCGATCCGGCACCGCAGACCCGCGCGACCCAGTTCAACAAGGTTGACGAGGTTGGCCATTCCGACGCCGGCTGAGCCGGTTGAATACACCAGGGATGGCCATTGCCACCCCGTCGCGCGCAGCTTTGTGCCCGAAGTGCCGGTGGCGCTGGAATATAACGGCCTGTCCTATGCGGTGATGATGGCCAGCCCGAGTGACCTGGCCGATTTCGCGCTGGGCTTCGCGCTGACCGAAGGGCTGGCGCAGTCCGCCGCAGACGTAACCGATCTTGACGTGGTGGAAGTGGACGCAGGCTGGATCTGCCGCGCGCAATTGTCCGGCCTCGGCATCGAAAAGCTCACCGAACGCGTGCGCACCCGTGTGGCGGAAAGCAGCTGCGGCCTGTGCGGGATTGAGAACCTGGAGGCGGTGGGCAGGCCACTGCCCCAGGTCCCCGCACACAAGGCGCTCGACCCGCAGGCGATCTTCGCCGCGCTATCCAAATTGCGCGATCACCAGCCACTGACCAAGGCCACCGGCGCCGCCCATGCGGCTGCCTTCTGCACGCCCGATGGCACCATCCTGACAGCGCGCGAGGACGTGGGCCGCCACAATGCGATGGACAAGCTGATCGGCGCTCTGGCCACGGCGGGACAAAGCGCGGCAGACGGCTTCATCCTTTCCAGCGCCCGCTGCTCCTACGAAATCGTCGAAAAGGCCGTCCGCGCCGGAGCGCACACGCTGGTCACCATCTCGCTGCCCACCAGCATGGCGGCGGAGCGGGCCAAGGCGGCGGGACTGAGCCTGTGGTGCCTGGCGCGCGATGACAGTGTGATTTGTGTGAATGAGGTTGGCTAGCAGCGTACTCCCGCACTTCGTCATGTTGAACTCGTTTCAGCATGACGTTCGGTCAGCGGCTACCGGCTCAACTGAAAAACCGCATGTTCCGCGCGCCAGTTCGCATTACCGCCGCCAATCTCTCGCCCTCCGGCGAAGAACCAGCATCCTTCCACCGTCACACCCTTGTCGGCGATCAGCTGGCGGAAATCGTCGACGGTCACGTGGTGGATGTTCTGCGTTTCATACCAGCTGACGGGCAGGTGACGCGTCACCGGCATGCGGCCGTGGAACAATAGCGCGAAGCGCATCCGCCAATAGGCGAAATTGGGGAAGCTGACGAAGGCCGTCTGGCCGATGCGCAGCAGCTGGTCGAGCAGGTAATCGGGCCGCTCCGCCGTCTGCAAGGTCTGGCTCAGGATCGCCACGTCAAAGGCGTGATCGGGATAGTCGGCCAGATCGCGATCGGCATCGCCCTGCACCACGCTGAGGCCGCGGCTGACGCATTTCTCCACCAGCTCGCCATCGATCTCCATGCCGCGCGCGTCCACCTGGCGTTGCAGGCGCAGCACATCCATCAGGTCTCCCTCACCGCAGCCGACATCGAGCACGCGCGCGCCCGGCGGAACCAGGCTGGCAATCTTGGCGAGGTCCGGGCGCAGTTCGCTCATGCCGGCACCGGATACAGATCGGTGAAGACCCGTTCCATCATGCGGCCCGGGTTCGCCTGCAAGCGCCAGCCAAGCTGCGCATACAGGTCTTGCGCATCCAGCGTGTGCAGGCCCCAGCGGCGCAGGCCCTGCAACAGCGGATGGTCCTGCAAGGCTGTCACCATCACCTTTGACAGGCCCCGCCCACGATGGTCTTCCAGCACATGGACATCGGCCAGCCAGGCGAAAGTTGCATAATCGGTGATGACCCGGGCAAAGCCCAC
Organism: Alteraurantiacibacter aestuarii; assembly: GCF_009827405.1. Classification (GTDB taxonomy): domain Bacteria; phylum Pseudomonadota; class Alphaproteobacteria; order Sphingomonadales; family Sphingomonadaceae; genus Alteraurantiacibacter; species Alteraurantiacibacter aestuarii. The sequence goes on along the minus strand of NZ_WTYY01000001.1, from coordinate 168,741 downwards.
CTGCGCATCCGCGTGCCGCACCGCCACGCACAGGCTGTTGGCCAGCGCGCGGCGAACGGTTTCCAGCGGAATCCCCTTCGCCCAATAGGAGCGCGCGAGATAGGCATGGGTTGCCTCCACATCGATGCGCGACTGGTCATCGGTCAATTCATAGCCAGCAGGCAGTTCGCTCATCCGATAAAGCCCTTCACCACGCGGTCCAGCGCCGGACATTCCAGCAGGAAGCTGTCATGCCCGTATGGCGCGGACAGCTCCACAAAGCTGACCGGCGCGGCCACGGCGTTGAGCGCGTGGACGATGTTGCGGCTTTCGGACGTGGGGTACAGCCAGTCCGTATCGAAGCTGACCACGCAGAAGCGCGTGTCGCCTGCGCCCCTGAAGGCATCGGCCAGGCTGCCTGAAGAACTTGCGCCGCCGTGCTCCTCCGCCAGGTCGAAATAATCCATCGCGCGGGTGATATACAGATAGCTGTTGGCGTCGAAGCGATCGGTGAAGGAAAGGCCCTGATAGCGCAGGTAGCTTTCCACCTGGAAATCGGCATCGAAGCCAAAGCTCTTGGCCTCACGGTCCTGCAGGCGGCGGCCGAACTTGTCGGTCAGGCCGGCTTCGGAAAGATAGGTGATATGCGCGGCCATGCGGGCGACGGACAGGCCCTTGTCCGGGCTGGCGCCGGTGCCGTAATAATCGCCCGCGTTCCAGTTGGGATCGGCCATGATTGCCTGCCGCCCCACCTCATGAAAGGCGATGTTTTGCGCGGAATGGCGCGCGGTGGTGGCAATCGCCAGTACGCGGTCGGTGCGCTCCGGGAAATTGGCCGCCAGGCTGAGCGCCTGCATCCCGCCCATCGATCCGCCGACAACGGCGTGCAGTCTTTCAATCCCCAGCGCATCGAGCAGCGCCACCTGCGCGCGCACCATGTCGCGGATGGTGATGACCGGGAAACGCATGGCATAGGGCCGGCCATCAGGCGCGAGCGAGGCAGGCCCGGTGGAGCCGATGCACGATCCGATCACATTGGCACAGATCACGTGATAGCGATTGGTGTCGATAGGCTTGCCGGGGCCGACCATGATTTCCCACCAGCCGGGCTTGCCGGTCAGCGGATTGGTCTTGGCCACAAACTGGTCACCCGTCAGCGCGTGGAAGATCAGGATGGCATTGGACTTGTCCGCCGCCAGCTCGCCATAGGTTTCATAGGCGATCTCGACATTGTCGAGCGCCTTGCCGCTATCGAGTGCCAACTGACGGTCCAGCGTGATGCTGGTCAAGTTCGATGCCGTTGCCATGGTCGGTGCGGACTTGGGACTTGTCGCCGATGCTGTCAATCTGCCTCTCAATCTACCTGTCAATTGCGGGCGCAAGGCGCTAATGGCGCTGCCGTGACTCGGGACAGTAAACAGCATGGCGCCAGCAGCGCCCCGGCCATGAAGCCATGGATCGCGGGCATCCATGCCTACGTGCCTGGCAAATCGCGCAGCGCGGACGGGCGCTCGCTGGTGAAACTCTCTGCCAATGAGAACCCGCTGGGTTGCAGCCCGGTGGCACTGGCCGCGCGGGCGGACGCGCAGGTGCCGTGGCTTTACCCCGATCCCGATTCCACCGCCTTGCGCGAGGCGTTGGGCGCGCTGCACGGCATGGACCCGGCGCAGATCGTGTGCGGCACCGGGTCGGGTGAATTGCTGACCCTGTCGGCCAGCGCCTTTGCCGGGCCGGGCGATGAAGTGCTGTATGTCCGCTATGGCTTTTCGCTGTATGAAATTGCCGCGCGGCGTTGCGGGGCGACCCCGGTGGAAGCGCCCGATGCCGATTTCGGCACCGATGTCGATGCGCTGCTGGGCTGCGTGAATGATCGCACAAAGGTGGTCTTCATCGCCAATCCCAACAATCCCACCGGCACCTATCTGCCGCGTGCGGAACTGGCGCGTCTGCACGCCGGCCTGCCTGCCGATGTGCTGCTGGTGATCGATCAGGCCTATGCCGAATATGTCGATCCGGCGCACGATGACGGGGGCATGGAACTGGCGGGCCAATATCCCAACGTGCTGGTCACGCGCACCTTTGCCAAGGCCTATGGGCTGGCGGGCGAGCGTGTGGGCTGGGGCTATGGCGCAGCGGATCTGATCGGCGCGCTGGGCCGCATTCGCGGACCGTTCAACATCAATAATGGCGCACAGGCGGTGACCACGGCTGCCGTGGCCGATCAGGATTTCGTGACCTCCACCCGCATTCACAACACGGCGGAGCGTGCCCGCTTTGCCACCGCGATAGAGGCCATGGGGAACTACGGATTGCGCGCCGTGCCCAGCGAGGCCAATTTCCTGCTGGTGCTGTTCGAAGGCAATCTGACCGCAGAAGCTGCGCACGATGGGCTGGCCCAGCGCGGCTATGCCGTGCGCTGGCTGCCCGGACAGGGCCTGCCGCAAGCCTTGCGCATAACCATCGGGACAGCGCAGCAAATGGATGATATTGCACGCGCCTTGCGTGAAATGGCAGAGGCCGCCCAATGAGCTTTTCGCACGTTGCCATTATCGGTCTTGGCCTGCTGGGCGGTTCCATCGGCCTGGCCGTCCGTGCCGAACTGCCGGGCACGAAGACCACCGGCTACGATGCCGATCCCGATGTCCGCGCCAGGGCGCGCGAACGCGGGCTGGCCGATACTGTCCTTGACGATCCCGCAGAGGCTGTGCGCGGGGCCGATCTTGTAATCCTGTGCGTGCCGGTGGGCGCAATGGGCGAAGCGGCACGCGCGATTGAACCCGGCCTTTCCGCCGATACGGTGATCAGCGATGTCGGTTCCTCCAAACGCAGCATTACCGATGCACTGGTGGCCGCGCTGCCGAACCACCAGATCATTCCCGCCCATCCGGTTGCGGGTACGGAAAACTCCGGGCCGGATGCGGGTTTTGCCACATTGTTCCACCAGCGCTGGTGCATCGTCACTCCGCCCGCCGGAGCAGACGCGGAAAAGGTCGCCTCGCTGGTCGATTTCTGGGAAAGCCTGGGCGCGCTGGTGGAGACGATGGATGCCGAGCATCACGATCTCGTGCTCGCCGTGACCAGCCATATCCCGCATCTGATCGCCTATACCATCGTTGGTACGGCGTCCGATCTGGAAGATGTGACGCGCAGCGAAGTGATCAAATATTCAGCCGGCGGCTTCAGGGATTTCACCCGCATTGCCGCCAGCGATCCCACCATGTGGCGCGACGTGTTCCTCAACAACAAGGACGCGGTGCTGGAAATGCTCGACCGCTTCCTGACCGACCTTGCCCTGATGCGCGAAGCAATCCGCGCCGGTGATGGCGAGATGATGCACGACACCTTCAGCCGCACCCGCGCCATCCGCCGCTCCATCGTGGCGCTGGGCCAGGACGACCCCCGCCCAGACTTCGGACGCGCCGATCACGAATAGGGTTGCGCGCTGTCAATGACCTGCAGGATTCGATAGAAACCAGCCCGGGGAGCGGAGAGATCGCCATGACCAGCCAGATTGCCACAATCGTTGCCTGCCCATCCTGCGCCGGGCTCAACCGCGTTCCAGCGGCGAAACTGGGTGCGGGCGGGAAATGCGGCAAGTGCCACTCCGCGCTGTTCACCGGCCATCCGGTCACGCTGACTTCTGCCAATTTCGCGGCGCACAGCGTGAAAAGCGACATTCCCCTGCTGATCGATTTCTGGGCCAGCTGGTGCGGCCCGTGCCGCCAGATGGCCCCGGCATTCGAGGCGGCGGCGGCGCAGCTGGAGCCGCATGTCAGGCTGGGCAAGCTGGATACGGAGGCCGAACAGGCCATTGCCGGGCGCTACCAGATCCGCTCAATCCCGACCCTGGCGATCATCTCCAAGGGCAAGGAAATTGCCCGCCAATCGGGCGCAATGCCCCAAGGCGCAATTGTCAGCTGGGCAAGGCAGGCGCTGAAAATCTGATCGCAGCATTGGGACGTGAACCGGGCCGACCTGTGCGCACGACCTGTGCGCACGGGCACCAGGGCGACGCCCTCTAGGTATTAACCGAGAGGGCCGGTTTAGGGAGACGTTTCAGCCGGTTGTCGCAATCCCCGCACACAGGTGCGGAGGATCGTATTTCATTCCCAGGCTTCAAGAACCGCTCACCGCGCAAGAAGGTTCGCCTCCACGGACGGCTGCGCGGTGAGAGCGAGTGGACCGACGTGCAGATCAAGGATCTGTCCGCCAGAGGACTTATGGCGGAAAGCGAGCACCCGCCTCCACGCGGCCATTACATCGAAATCCGCCGCCATAACCACATTCTGATTGGCGTGGTGGCATGGTCGAAAGGCAACCGCTTTGGCGTGGCACTGGCCGAAGAGACGGATATTGAGAGCCTGATTTCCGGCGTGCCGACCTGTCTCAACGGCGAGCGGCGCGATCTGGTGAAACGTGACAGGAAACCACGCGTCCTGCTGGTGCTGTCGACACCCAGTGACTGGAAATGGGCAGGGCGGGCATTGGAGCGCCTCGCGCTGATCGCTTTCGGCGTGATTGGCACCCTGTTCGTTGGCGAACTTGTTTATGAGGCGCTGGCAACCCCGATGGAGGCGATAGTCGAAGGCCTGCGGCTCTAGCGGCAATCCGTGAGGCGCTGAGCAAGGCGATTACCGGCGGCCAGCCTACTCCGCTGCCACTGCTTCCTTGTCCGCAAATGCGCGCGAGGCGAGGAAGCGCTCGGCATCCAGCGCGGCCATGCAGCCTGTTCCCGCCGCCGTCACGGCCTGGCGATAGGTGTGGTCCATCACGTCTCCGCAGGCGAACACGCCGGGGATATTGGTCTTGGGCGTGCCGGGCTGGGTGACGATGTAACCGCCCGCGTCGATCTCCAATTTACCCTTGAACAGCTCGGTCGCGGGCGCGTGGCCGATGGCAACGAAAGCGCCGTCCACTTCCAGCGTGCTGCGCTCTCCGGTCACGGTGTCGACCAGCTCGATATGGCCCAGAGTACCGTTTTCGGCAGGCACGAAACGCTCGACAGACTTGTTCCACAGCGCGGTGATCTTCTCGTTCGCGAACAGCCGGTCCTGCAGGATCTTCTCGCTGCGCAGCTCGTCACGGCGGTGGATCAGCGTGACATCGTCGGAATGGTTGGTGAGGTAGAGCGCTTCCTCCACAGCGGTATTGCCGCCGCCGATGACTGCCACTTTCTTGCCGCGATAGAAAAACCCGTCGCAGGTGGCGCAGGCGGAAACGCCCTTGCCGCCCAGCTCTTCCTCTCCCGGAACACCCAGCCACTTGGCCTGCGCGCCGGTGGCGATCACCAGCACATCGCCGATAAATTCATCGCCGCTGTCACCGATCGCCTTGAAGGGTGACCCATTGGCGAGGTCCACGTCCACGATCGTATCCCACATCATCCGCGTGCCGACATGCTCGGCCTGCTTCTGCATCTGTTCCATCAGCCACGGGCCCTGGATCACATCGGCAAAGCCGGGGTAATTCTCCACGTCGGTGGTGATGGTCAGCTGGCCGCCGGGCTGGATGCCCTGCACCACAATCGGCTCCATCCCCGCGCGCGCGCCATAGATGGCGGCGGAATAGCCTGCCGGGCCCGAACCGATGATGAGCATGCGGGTTTTATGGGTGGTCATGGAATCGCCTGTGTTTCTGGGTAGGCAATCGAGGTAAGCTGCGTGGCAATCCATTTCAACCGGACCGTGCCGGGTCTGTGGATAGGCGGCGGCTTTACAGGCACCGGCTTTGCGATAGTGTACCTGCAAAAAGCAGGATCAAGGGGAGAGAACGCGATGAAGCCGTTCGCAAAAATGGCGCTGGCCGCCTTGCTGCTGGCTCCTGTGCCGGCGCTGGCACAGCAAACCGAAGCCGAAGTGGGTGTGCCGCCCGCCGCGCCCGCGGATTGGCAGGCCCCGCGCACGCCTTGGGGCGATCCCGATCTGCGCGGCACCTATCCGCTGGAAAGCATGGGCTCCACCCCGATGCAGCGCCCTGCCCGCTTCGGCTCTCGCAAGCTGCTGAACGATGAGGAATACGCCCAGTCGCTGGATGCTGCGCGCGAACTGGCGGGCCTTGCCGACGTGGAGGACGAGGCCGGCGTACTGGGCAGCGGCAACTGGTTTGAACGCGGTGTTCCGCTGCGCCAGACATCGCTGATCGTGGAGCCTGCCGATGGCCGCGTGCCGCCGCTTACGCCTGCGGGCGAGGCGTTGCGCGCACAGATGCGCGACAGCTGGAACAACGAAGTTTTTGAAGGCCCGCAGGATTTCAATTCGCTGGACCGGTGCCTGTCGCGCGGGCTGCCCGCCACCATGATCCCCTTCCCCTACAATAACGGACTGCGAGTATTCCAGGCACCCGGCGTGGTGGTGATCAATCTGGAGATGATTCACGAGACGCGGGTGATCCACCTTGGTGAAGCCGCGCCGCCGCCGGGCACCCTGCGCACCTATCTGGGCCATTCGCGCGGTCATTGGGAAGGCAATACGCTGGTTGTGGAAACGACCCATTTCAACGGCCTTTCTCCCATGGTGATCGTGGGACCAAGCAACCGCCCCATCCCCACCAGCGAACAGTTGCAGGTGACCGAACACTTCACCATGACCGGGCCGGGCCAGGTCTATTACGAGGCATGGATCACGGACCCCGTGGTGTTGACCGATGGGTTCAAGATGGCTTTCCCGTGGACGCGGGACGACGAGTACCAGCCGTTCGAATATGCCTGCCACGAAGGCAACACCATCGTGCCTGCCTATGTGCGTGCAACCAGCCCGCGCTTTGCCGACTGGCGCGTGGCCAATGGCGGAACGCGCGAACCTGCCCCGGTAAACTGAAGCAGAAGCAGGCAGAGACGTCCCGAGACAGGCGAGGTACGGGGCAGAGAAAGACAGAAACCCCGGAAAGCCGCACAAAGGCGGCATTTGCGCTTGTCAAACCGGCGCTGGCGGGCGATTTTGGCGCAGCGCGAGGGAATGGACGCGCGGGAGGGATTTTCATGAGCGATATTATCAAAGGGCCGCAGCTGGACCGGCGCGGTTTCATGGGCGCAACGACGCTGGGCACGGGCGCGGCCTTGATCGGGCTTGGCGCGGGCAGCACGGCACTGGCGCAGGAAGCGCCCTCGGCAGCTCCGCAAGTGGACTTTCCCGATGAACGCGGTGCCTTTGGCGGCGGCGGCAGCGCGGCAGGAGCGGTCAACCGCACCGAGATGGACCTGTTCGATTGCGAAGTCGAAGGCCACCTGCCCACCGATCTGGACGGCGTGTTCTACCGTGTCGGGCCTGACCCGCAATATCCCAAGTCCCCTGAATACGCGGGCGACATTCCCTTCGATGGTGAGGGGCATGTGTCGATGTTCCGCATCAATAATGGCCATGTCGATTATCGCACGCGCTATGCCAGGAATGCTCGCTGGAAGGCGCAGCACGCGGCGCGCCGCAGCCTGTTCGGCATGTACCGCAACCCGTCGACGGACGATCCATCGGTGGCTGGCCTCAACCGCGGCACCGCCAACACCCAATTGTTCCTGCATCACGGCAAGCTGCTGGTGTTCAAGGAAGACAGCCCGCCTGTCTATATGGACCCGCTGACGCTGGACACGATGGACGAGGAATATACCTTCGGCGGCAAGCTGGAGAGCCAGACCCACACCGCCCATCCCAAGGTTGACCCGATGACCGGCGGACTGATTGGCTTTGGCTATGAAGCGACCGGCTTCCTGTCCAAGGACATCAACGTTTACGAAGCTGACCGCGCGGGCAACATCTTCTGGTCGGTGACGGTGGCAGCGCCCTATGCCGGCATGATGCATGATTTTTGCGTCACGCAGGATTACATCGTGCTGTACCTGACCAACATGGCCGCCGACGCTGCGCAGATCGCGGCCGGCGGGGTGCATTTCCGCTATGACAGCAGCCTGCCCACATATCTGGGCGTGATGCGGCGCGGCGGTGACGGGCGGGATCTGAAGTGGTTCACCGGCCCCAACCTGTTCTGTACCCACGTGATGGGCGGCTGGAACGAAGGCACGAAGATCACCGTCGACTGGGACGGCGGCGAGGGCAACCAGTTCCCCTTCTTCCCCAGCCTGCATGAACCGTGGGACCCGGTGAAGGGCACCGGCTATATCCGCCGCTTCACCGTGGACGTGGGCAGCCGCACCAATGACCGCTTCCAGTCCGAAACGATCTTCCCGGAAATCCAGGGCGTGCTCAGCCGTCAGGATGACCGGTTCCACACACTGCCCTATCGCTGGGGATATTTGCAGGTGACCGGCCCCAATGGCGGCTGGGCACTGATCGACCACCGCGAAGGCACCAGCAAGATCGCCAGCGTGGCGGGCTATTCACTGTCCGAAATGACCTTCGTGCCGCGCAGCAAGAATGCCGAGGAAGGCGATGGCTACCTGATCGGTCTTGGCTCCAGCATGGCAGAGGCCGGCCGATCCGACCTGATGCTGTTCGACACGTCAGACGTGGATGCGGGGCCGGTCGCACGGGTGAAGATGCCGTTCAGATGCGTGGGTCAGGTGCACGGCTTCTGGGCCGATGCGTCCGACATTCCAGGAGCAAATGCTGCATGATTTCGGGGATGCGCGCTGCCATTGCGGCGGGGCTGATGGGTTTGCTGGCCAGCTGCACGCTGGCCGATGCGCAAACCGACATAGAGCCGGGCCAGTGGGTTTCCACCGGGCGCACGTGGGATGAACAGCATTTCAGCCCGATGGACCAGATCAATGCCGATAATGTCGGCGATCTGGGCCTCGCCTGGTATGCCGATCTCACCACCGACCGGGGGCAGGAAGCCACTCCGCTGGTGCTGGACGGCGTGCTCTACAACACCGAACCGTGGAACATCACCACCGCTTATGATGCCGCCACGGGTGAGCAATTGTGGCGCTATGATCCGCAAGTTCCCTTGCGCTTCGGGCGGCTGGCCTGCTGCGATATCGTGACGCGCGGGCTTGGCGCCTGGCATGACAAGATATTGCTCGCCACGCTGGACGGGCGGCTGATCGCGCTGGATGCCAAAACCGGCGACGTGGTGTGGTCTGTCCTCACTGTCAACAATGCCATGAACTACACCATCACCGGTGCGCCGCGCGTCTATGATGGCAAGGTGCTGATCGGCAATGGCGGCGCGGAAATGGGCGCGCGCGGCTATATTTCCGCCTATGATGTCGAGACCGGCGACATGTTGTGGCGCTGGCACACCGTGCCCGGCAACCCGGCGGACGGGTTCGAGAATGAAGCGATGGAAACCGCGGCTGAAACATGGAGCGGCGAATGGTGGAAATCGGGCGGCGGCGGCACGGTCTGGGACTCGATGTCCTATGATCCGGCGCTGGGCCTGATCTACATCGGCACCGGCAATGGATCGCCGTGGACGCGCAAATACCGCAGCCCCGAAGGCGGCGACAATCTCTACCTCGCCAGCATCGTGGCGCTGGATGCCGAGACGGGCGAGTACCGCTGGCACTACCAGACCACTCCGGGCGAGGAATGGGATTATACCGCCACGCAGAACATGGTGCTGGCCGATCTGGAGATCGAGGGACGCCTGCGCCACGTGATCATGCAAGCACCCAAGAACGGCTTCTTCTACGTGCTGGACCGGGAAACGGGGGAGCTGATCAGTGCCGAAACCATCGCCCCGATCACCTGGGCCACCGGCATCGACATGGAAACTGGCCGCCCGATTGAAAACCCGGAGGCGCGCTATGGCACTATCCCGGTGATGGTCGGGCCGGGAGCTGGCGGGGCGCATAACTGGAACCCGATGGCGTTCAGCCCCGATACCGGCCTGGTCTATGTGCCGGTGACGGAAACCTACATGGCCTATGCTGCGGCAGAGACCTACACGCCGGGCCAGGGCCTGGGCACGGCCTTTTCCGGCCATGACGATATCCGCCGCCAGATCGCCGAATATGCCGATGCCCATTCCACCGGCTGGCTTTCCGCGTGGGACCCGGTGACGCAGACCGAGCGCTGGCGCGTTCCCTATGCCCAGAAGGGCAGCGGCGGCGTGCTCGCCACCGCAGGCAATCTGGTGTTCCAGGGCACCATCGGCACCACCTTTGCCGCCTATCGCGCCGATACGGGTGAGAAGGTATGGGAGATGCCGGTACAGAACGTGCCGATTGCCGCGCCCATCACCTATATGGTCGACGGCGTGCAATATATCGCCGTCAATGCCGGCTGGGGCGGCGGGCTTGCGCATGTGGAACGGGCACAGTTTTCACAGCTGTTCCTGGGCCGTCCGCGCCTGCTGGTGTTCAAGCTGGGCGGCACGGTGGAGCTTCCCCCGATGCCGGAGGAAAGCTTCGTCGTGCCCGAACTCAGCCCGCCGCCGCCGCTGGAAGGCGATGCCGCCAGCGTGGCCCTGGGCGAGCAGCTGTACGGCGCCAATTGCGCGATCTGCCACGGCAATAGCGCGCGCGGCGGGGTGAAGGACCTGCGGCACATGTCGCCCGCCACCCACGCCGCCTTCCTCGATATCGTTCGCGGGGGCAGCCGGGCGGCAAACGGCATGGCCAGCTTTGCCGACGTCCTGAGCGACGAACAGGCAGGCGCCATCCATAATTATCTGATCGCCCGCGCCAATGAGGACTGGGAAGCCAGCCACTAACAGCGGGATCGCAAATACGGGTCCACCGATGCAGGACCGGCAAATTCAAGGGAGAGGGTGACATGACAATCTGGAGAAACAGCCTGCTGGCGCTAGCCGCAACGGGCATGACCGCAACGGGCCTCGGCGCCATTGCCGCGCCTGCCGCCGCACAGGAATACCAGCGCTCCTACGCCGAGGACCGGGCCGAGATAGAGGACCTGATGGCGCGCTACCTGTTCGCCATCGATTACTTCGACTGGGATGCCTATATCGCCACATTCGCGCCCGATGGGGAGCTGGAATTTGCCAGCGGCGTCTCGCGCGGGCGCGATGCCATCCGCACGGCGGTGAGCAATTTCTCCGAAGGGATCGGGCGGTTCTACCACACCGAAGACGGCGAAGCGGCCAAGCTGCGCCATGTGATCCTGCAATCCTCCATTCGCGTGGAGGGTGACCGCGCCTGGGCCAGATCGCTGTGGGTGGAAATGGCCAACCACGGCCCCGGTGACGAGATGAAGATGGGCACATACGGCCTGTATGAGGACGAAATGGCGCGCATCGACGGGCGCTGGATGTTCACCCGCCGCAATGTCCTCAACGAATTCATCCCCGGCCGCAATTCCGGACCGGAAAACCCCGTGCGGGTGATGGACCGCCTGGCAGAGGCCTCGCGCGCGGCGCAATAGGCTTCAGGGCCGGATTCAGGGCCAAGTACAGGCCCGGCTTCAGGCCCGGATTCAGGGTCAGTTTCAGGGACGAATCGCAACTTTCAGCACGCCGTCACGCTGGTGCGCGAACAGCTCATAGGCATCCTCGATTGAATCGAGGGGGTAGTGGTGCGTCACCAGCTGGGCGGTATCGACCCGGCCGGATGCCACCGATTCCATCAGGCGGCGCATCCGCTCCTTGCCGCCGGGACACAGGGTAGTGACGATCCGGTTGTCTCCCAGCCCGGCGGAAAAGGCATCCAGCGGTATCGACAGGTCCGATGAATAGACTCCCAGCGATGACAGCGTGCCGCCCGGACGCAGCACCCGCAGCGCGCCTTCGAATGTCTGTTGCAGGCCCAGCGCCTCGATGGAAACGTCCACCCCGCGGCCATCGGTAATCCGGCGGATCTCGTCCACCGGATCGACCTTGCTGAAATCCACCACATGGGTGGCGCCCATCTTGCGCGCCATTGCCATGCGCGCGGGCACGCTTTCCACCGCGATGATCGTGGTTGCCCCCATCATGAAGGCACCAGCCGTGGCGCACAGGCCGATCGGACCCTGCGCGAAGACCGCCACAGTATCGCCTATGCGGACCTTGCCCGATTCCGCACCGCTGAAGCCGGTGGACATGATATCCGGACACATCAGCACCTGCTCGTCGCTCAGCCCATCGGGCACGGGGGCCAGATTGGCCATGGCATCGGGGACCAGCAGATATTCCGCCTGCGCGCCGTCAATCGTGTTGCCGAAACGCCAGCCGCCCATCGGCTTGAAGCCGTGACCGACCTGCCCGCCGCATTGGGCGTGAAAGCCGCAGAGCGAAGCATAGGACGTGCCCGAAGGCGTAATCGCCCCGGCAATAACGCGCTGGCCTTCCTTATATCCGCTCACCGCAGAGCCGAGCTTTTCGATCACGCCCACGGGTTCATGACCCACGGTCAGGCCCTTTTCGACCGGATATTCACCCTTGAGGATATGCACATCGGTGCCACAGATGGTGGTGGTGGTTACGCGGATCAGCGCATCGAGCGGCCCAACATCGGGTACCGGCTTTTCGCCCAGGACAATGCGCCCTGGCTCAATGAAGATGGCGGCTTTCATAAGCTGTGGCATGGTGATCTTCCCGCAAATACGTTGTCACGGGCCAATCTGGCCTGATCAGCCTACGGTGTAATTACGCAAACTCGCTTAATGCGGAACGGCCCGCATGACGGGGTGAACAGCTTGCGGCGGGTGGCCTAGTCGGTCAGGCGATCCATGGGGGCCGTACTCTCGATCCTGACCTGCGGGTCCATCGGGCTGTCCAGTCTCGCCATCATCTTGTCGAGCAGGACGTGCATCGCCTCCATGTCCTCGATGCCCAGATCGGTCAGGATATGCCCGCGCATGGCGTCATAGATGCCGAAGATCTGTTCCAGCGCCTGCTCGCCCTTGGGGGTCACCAGCAGCAGGTTGACCCGACGATCATGCGGATCGGCGGTCCGTTCCACCAACCCGTCCTTGCTCAGCATATCCACCATCCGCGTGACGGTGGCGCCTTCGATCCGCAGCCGCTTGGCAAGGTCGCTCTGGGATTTGGGTCCCTGCATGTTCACGATTGCGCCCAGCACTTCCATGCGCGTCGCGCTCTGCCCGATCTTGCGCAACTTCTCGTCAAGCTGACTCCGAAAACCGCGGACGATCAAGACCATCTTGATCATCAGGCTGATATCGCGAGTCATCTCTCCCTCACGATAAAGGTCAAAACTGCTGCGCGACGATGGGTAGGGCAAATTTTCCTCGGATCTTCGGCTGTTGTGGCAACGAAACCGGCAGTTCCCCGCCTTGCGATCGCAGTCGGCCCGGTCCGGCCAGGTGAGCGGCTTGCTTGTGCGTTGCGCCATCGTCAAGCGGATTTTGTCAACCAGAGGCCCGCCGAGCACCACTGACAGCCCCGCCCCAATCGCGGAAAACCTCGCATTTTCGCCATTTGCGGCGTGATCGCGGCGGCATCCGCCTGCGATCACAAAACCGATATTTAGAAGAATCATATTTCGAAGTTTTGTCATGCGTTGGCCAATTTCCGCGCAGCGCGGGGACCAGTCTGTTATCGGTCTTTGGGGAGAAGATATTTTTTATCACTTATTTTCAGATATCTAGAAATTTATGAGCGCAAAAACTGCATATGCAAACGTTGTTGTATAAAGGATTACTTGACGTATCTATTTTCCATACATACGATTTTGATCTGAACTAAAATCAGGGCTTCCACCATGCTCTCAAGGGCATGCCGGGTGGCACCTGTGGGAGGGCGAGCAGAGGCAATTGGAACCACGCCAGATCAGTCCGGGCCAGACCAGTCCGGCGCAGGGCTGATCGTTCAGGTTCCGGTTCAAAACATAATTCATCGCGATTCCTAGGTGGGAGCATCGCGAATTGAATGGGGGATGGAATAATGAGAAATCTGGATTTGAAGGCGCTCAAGTTGTGCCTTTTGGCGGGAACCGCAGGCGTATTCATGGCGCCCGGCCTGGCAATGGCGCAGAGCCCGTCGGCAACGGCAACGGCGCAATCGGACGAGGACGAGGATGACGACGGTCTGCCGGTCCAGACGCCAGCCGCACCGGGCCGGGCATCGTCGGCAACAGGCAGTGACCGCATCGTGGTGACCGGATCGCGCATTTCGCGCCGTGACTATTCCGCCACCAGCCCGATCGTGACCGTAGATGCGGACCTGCTGGAGGAATCCGCGGCGGTCAACCTGGAGGCAAATCTCAACAAATTGCCGCAGTTCACTCCGGCGCTGACCCAGTTCGACGCACAGGGCCTGCAGGCCAATGCCAACAACACGCTGGGCATTTCGACCGTCAGCCTGCGGTCGCTCGGCTCCAACCGCAACCTGGTGCTGATCGACGGACGCCGCGGCACCCCGATCAACGGCTCTGGCGTGATCGACATCAACTCGATCCCGTCTGCCGCCGTGCAGCGCGTCGAGGTCATCACCGGCGGCGCTTCCTCCACCTATGGCGCAGACGCCGTGGGCGGTGTGGTGAACTTCATCCTCAAGGACAATTTCGATGGTGTTGCGCTCGACGCGCAAGGCTCCATCACCGAGGAAGGCGACGGTTTCGAATATACCATCTCCGCCCTGGTGGGTGCCACGCTGAACGACGGGCGCGGCAACGTGATCCTGGGCATCGAACATTATGATCGCAACCCGGTGCAGCGCCTGGCGCGCAGCTGGTACAACGATCTGGCCACCAGCCCGCTAACCGGCGGCACGGATATCCGCGTCACGCAGAACTTCATCGATTTCCCGAACCGGAGACTGCCCAGCCAGGCTGCCTACAACAGCGTCTATGGCATTCCCGATGGTCTGACCAATGTTCCACAGTCCAGCTCGCTCTATCTCAACGATGACAATTCGCTGTGGCTGAACGGCTATGATGCCGCGTCCGACCGCTTCGTGGTGGTCAATTACAACGATGAGCTGGACGGCTTCTTCCGCAAGATCTCGGACGATGGCAGGCTGTACGAAAACTTCACCGATCAATTGCTCTCCAGCCCGCAGGATCGCTGGTCGATCTATTCCAAGGGCGAGTATGAGATTACCGACAATGTGCGCTTCATCTCGCAAGGCTATTACGCCATTACCGAGACCGTTTCGCGCAGCTTCTACAACTCCATGTCGGGCAGTGTCGGCGTGGAAATCCCCTACAACGATGCGATTTACACCGGCAATGCCACCTTCGGCATTCCATCGTCACTGCTGGGCAATGGCAATACCCATCCCGATTTCCTTGCCGGCGGAGCCTATGGCCTGGATTGCCCGGCCACGGGTGGCTGTTCCAACCGTCTGGTCTATCCGCTGACGCCGGACCTGACGACCTTGCTGAACAGCCGTTCCACGCCAACCGCCAATTACCGGGTAAACACCATCCCCACCGCCTTTGGCCGGCGCCGCACCGAAGGCCGCAACCAGACCTTCAACGTGTTGGCCGGTTTCGAAGGCACGATACCCGGTACCGACATGAACTGGGACATCGTTGGCTCGCACGGCGAAACCACTGCCAAGACCGATCAGTACGGCTTCGTCTCGGTCGAGCGCTGGCGGACGATCATGCTGGCGCCGAACTTCGGCCGCAACTTCGCGGTCACGGCAAACAACGTCTATGGCGCGACGGCCACCTGCACCAGCGGCCTCAGCCCGCTGACCAACCCCGATGCCTATTCGGACGATTGCCGCCTGGCCACATCTGTAGACCTGCAGCTGGAAAACCGGGTGGTGCAGGAATATGTCGAAGCCAATCTGGAGGGCGGACTATACGATCTCCCCTATGGCCAGGTGCGCTTCGCAATCGGCGCCCAGTATCGCGAAAACTCGATCGATTTCCATGCCGACGCCACGTCCGTGGAAGGTGCGACATTCTATGAAACGACTGCCGGCATTTTCCCGCAGGCGAGCACCCAGGGCAAGACCAACGTCAAGGAAATCTATGGCGAATTGCTGATCCCGATCCTCAACGACATTCCCTTTGCGGAGGCCCTGAACCTTGAGCTGGGCTATCGCATGTCGGACTATCGTTCGGTCGGCACGGTGCACACCTACAAGATCAACGGTGAATATGCTCCGTTTGACTGGCTGCGGTTCCGCGGCGGCTATCAGGTGGCCAGCCGTGCGCCAAACCTTGGCGAACTGTTTACCGCACGCACGCAGGCCCTGCGGTCATCAGCCGACGGCGATCCGTGTTCGCCCGCGCTGCTGACCGAACCGTTCGGCTATGGCAATTACTCGGCCAACACCGATCTCAACCCCGATGCCAGCCAGGTGCTCGCGCTGTGCCAGCAGACCATGACGTCCGAGGCGGTCAATGCCTATTACAACGATCCGGATCGCGTGTTCCCGGAACGCGGCTTCAGCGTCCCGACGCTGGAAACGGGCGCCCGCCAGTTGCAGGAGGAAACCGCCAAGTCCTACACCATTGGCGGCGTGATCCAGTCGCCATCGCAGGACCCCTGGCTCAGCCGTCTGAACCTGGCGATCGACTATTACAACGTGACCATCACCGATGGCATCGATCTGCAGGGTGCGGATTCGGTTCTGCGCCAGTGCTTCTCGCCCATCTTCAACCCGGGCTATGAAGTGACCGACGCCTGCCAGCGCATTCGCCGCGACGAAGCGAACGGCAATATCGAGCTGATCGAGGTGAACTATGCCAACCTTGGCCGGGTGGAGACTTCGGGCATCGATGCCAACATCACCTGGGGCCTGAGGTTCGACGAGGTCGGCATCCCCATACCGGGCCGCCTCAACCTCAATGTCAACGCCACCTATGTCATCAACTTCAAGACCACGCCTGACCAGTTCGTGATCCCGTTGATCGATTACACCGGCACCACCGGCGGCGGCGATGTCGGCACGCAGTCCAGCCCGTTCGAATGGAAGCTGCTGGCCCGCGCCAGCTATTCCGTTGGTCCGGCAACGATCGGCATCCAGTGGCAGCATTATCCCTCGCTGCTGGATTCCTCGACTGTCCAGAATGCAGGCCCGGCCACGCGCGCGGGTGTGCCGGCCTACGATCTGTTCAACCTCAACGCCCGCGTGGTGCTGGCGGACAATCTGAACGTGCGCTTCGGCATCGACAATCTGTTCAACCGGGCGCCGCCGCTGGCCGGCTATCTGCTGAACGATGTCGCCGGGGACCGGACGCTGCCGGGTGGCTATTACAGCTCCTATCACAACACCATCGGTCGCCGGTTCTACATGGGTGTGAACGTCGACTTCTAGGACAGCAAACGGGACCAAATCAGGCTCTCCTGGTCCTGTAAAACATGTGGCGGTGGGGTACTCTCCCAATCACGGTGCTGACACCGCCACATGCCTCCCTTCACCGCAACTCGATCGAAGAGAAGGTCCCCGGGAATGAAAGCGGCATCCAGTCAAGCTCTCCTGGCCTGTGCCATCGCCGCGGCGAGCCTGCTGGCGGGGTCCGCCACACAGGTTCAGGCGCAGGTTCAGGAAGAAAACTACCGCCAGATCGTCATCATCATGCGGGCCTGCGCGCAGATCGAGGATATCGGCGCGCGCGTCACCTGTTACGACAATAATATCCAGCCCGGCGGGGCGGCGGCCCAGCCTGCATCGCCGGTATCGCCCATGCGCCAGATTCAGGCGCGGGGCTTCGGCGCCGAGGCCTTGACCCAGGTGCAACAGGAGCGCCGCGACAGCCGCCCTGAGGAACTGGAGGCGCGGGTCAGCGCGGCGGAGCGCGTGCTGCCCGGCATCTACCTCGTCACGCTGGAAGACGGCGCGCAGTGGCAGTTCATCGATGCGGCGCCGATATCCTACGAACCGCCGCGTGCAGGATCGCAGATCCGCATCTATCGCGGATCGCTGGGAAGCTTCCTGATGCGCTTCGACGGGCAGCAGGGGCTGCGCGTTCGCCGCGTTCGCTAGGCCAGTTTTCGGTCAGGTCGGGCCACCGATTTCCTGCGCCCGATTTCCTGCTGACAAAAAGAAGGCCCGGACCACCTTGCGTGATCCGGGCCTTTCAGTTGGTTCCAAGCGCACCATGCGCTGGGAGGATTACCTCATGATCGCGGCGGAGGGCCTAGTTGCCGACCGTTCCCGCGCGTGATGCGGTGATGTAGTTGCGCAGTTGGACATTGCCCTCGTGGCAGGCGTATTCGAAGAATTGATATTCATCGTCGCGCTGCCAATCCAGCCGCGTGCCCCAGGGCTGAGTGAAGATCACCGGATCGGAATAATGCGTCTCGTAAACGATCGAGTCAGGCCCGGTCATGGTGAAGCGCTCCACCAGTTTTGCCTGCGTGCTGATCGGCGTATTGTTCTCCGGCGGGGAGCCTGAGGTGACAATGCTGGTGGCCGAAGGGCCGGGGCGGAAATTGCCGGTTTCCACCACCAGCGTGTTCGCATCCTCCCAATGGCCGCGGCTTTCGCCAAGCCAGTTTTCGATCTGCACGGGAACCGTCGCCCGGCCATCGACCGGGATGATGCGCACTTCGTGGATCATCTCCATCTGGATGGCCACGATGCCGGGCGCCTGAAAGATGCGCAGGCCGTTATTGTACATCATCGGCATCATCGATGCGGGCAGGCCGCGGGTGATGCAGCGATCCCAGTTATCGAAATCGGATACCCAGTTGAACGTCTGCCCGCGCGCCCAGCTCGACCGCATCTGCGCGGACCGGCGCAGGCCCTCTTCGGTCATCGCCGGCAGGCGGCCATCCTGCGGCAGAACCAGCAGCGAGGTCCGCCTGCTGCCATCGCCCATCTCCACCCAGTGGCCCTGTCCGATCGAATCCGCCGCCTCCTCGTTGTCATAGCGGCTGGCAAGGCTGTCTATGCGCGACTGGCGCTCGGCATATTCCGCCTCGGTCAGGAAATGGCGATTTCCCTGCTCGGCGGAGCGCTGCAGCGGCAGGCCGTTGAGATGATCGATCGGCCAGGTGCCGCGCAGATCGGGATCTCCCCAGGCGGTGGTGGCGGGCGTGTAGTCATCGGGAACAGGCGGCAGGATGGTCAGCGGATCGACAGCGGCGACAGGTGCCGCCTCGGCCCCGCGCGGACGGCCCACCTGGGCGAAATAATTCGTCACGCCATCGGGATCGTAGAACCACACGGTCACCAGCCCAAAGCCGGCAAGGCGGTTGAGCGGGGTCTGAACGTCAATGCCGCGGTGCTCCCCCTTGGCGGCGGCCATCGGCGCATCGCTGATCACATACTGGATGCCCGCGCTGCCGGTGTCCTTTGGCAGGCCCTCGCCCACGTCATACAGGTAGAGCGTGGTTTCGCCGTGGCGATAGGGATATTTGGTCACCCCCAGCAGCTGGTCCTGGACAGGGTCCAGCTCATCCAGGCCCACGAATTCGCGGTAATAGGCACGGCTTCGCGCCAGGTCGGAAACACCGATGCCCACGCCCACGCCATCGTCGGAATTATCCTGCTTGGCCGGATCGACAATCACCTGCACGGCAAATCCGCCCGGGTCCACGGTCATGGCGGCATGGGTGCCATCGGCCATAAGGGTAAAGTCGGGAACGGGGAAACCGGCCTGAGCAAAGCGCTGCGACACGGTTGCCATGTCGGGATAGGTGAGCGTGAAAAAGCGAATACCGGTGCCGCCCAGCGGTCCACCGTCGAGGGCATATTCGCGGCCACCCTGCTGGCCCGCCGACAGCTTGATCTGGCCGCTGCCGACACCTGTCAGGATCATCTGCTGCGTGCTGGTGAGCTGGATCGGATTGAGCGAGCGCAGCGCCAGCGCCTGAGTATAGAAGCGCACCATGTCGGCGGTCACTTCACGCGGGAAGCGCCGGAAGACGTTCATCGAATCCTGCACGAACAGGTCGCGGGTCGAGCTTTCCAGCTGCTGCTGCGTCAGCGATCCCGGCGGATAGTGCAGGTCATCGCTCACTTCCAGCTGCGCGCCTTCGGGCGTGCTGACCGTGGTCTGGGTGGTCTGGGCATAAGCGGTGGATGCGAGCAGCGCCGCGCCCAGGGCGATAGCGGTCTTGGATAACATCAGAAACTCTCCACAGGTCGATTGGTTTGCGCCCGCCCCTATTCGGGCACGGCAAAGGCAATGAGGGCTTCGCCATTGACCGGGCGCCCGTCCTCGCCGCGCGGCGGCGGTCCGGCGATCGACGATCCGGCAGCAATCACCGCCACGTACTGGCGGCCGTCGCTGCCCAGGAAGGACATCGGCACGGTCAGCGGCGCATAGGGAAGCTTCTCGCTCCACAATTGCTGGCCGTTGGCTGCATCGAAGGCGCGGAAATAGGCATCGCTGGTGGCGCCGATGAACACCAGGCCGCCCGCTGTCGCCATCGGGCCGCCAAAGGTGTTGTTGGACCCGGTATCCTGCTTGCCTTCCGGCAGCATCGGCGTGGTGCCGAGCGGGGTGGACCACAGGATGTTGCCGGTGTTCGCATCCACCGCGTGCAGGCGGCCCCAAGGCGGACGAATGCAGGGCAGGCTGGTGCGGCTGCCATCCTCGGCCACGAAGTTCGCGCTGAAGGATGAATAGGCGCCCGGCCCGACCAGGCTGCCCCGGTCGTAACGCTGCGAGGAATCGGCGGTGCCGCGGCCATAGTCGCCGCCCGGATTGCGGCCCTCGATCCAGCCGATCGATCCGCTCTCGCTGGTGTTGATATAGACGATGCCATGCTGCGGATCGGCGGCGCTGCCGCCCCAGTTCGATCCGCCATTGTGCGGCAGATTGATCGAGGCGCGCGGCTCGTCGCCTTCCTCATGCAGGAAGAACGGCGTGAACGGCCCGGAATTGAAGAAACTGCCGCCATAGGAATCAAGCAGCGCACGGCAGGCCGCCGCATGATCGGCATTGGTGTCTTGCGCCGTCACCACATCGCTGGGGTCCCACCACATGCGGCTGAGGGCAGCGGGACGCACCGGGATCGGCTGGATGGGAGAATACCACTCACCCGGCACATCGCCGGCGGCCACGCGCATCTCGTTCACGCCGTGGATCGGTTCACCCGTCTCGCGGTTGAGGATATACATCAGGCCCGGCTTGCCGGTCTGGGCCAGCGCCGGGATCGTGCGGCCATCGACGTGGGCATCGAACAGCACCGGCGGGGCCGGCAGGTCCCAGTCCCACAGATCGTGATGAATGGTCTGGAAGTGCCATTTGTAGGCGCCCGTATCCAGATCGACCGCCACCACCGAATTGCCGAACAGGTTGTTGCCGGGCCGGTCACCGCCATAATAGTTGGGGCTGGGGCCGCCGATGGTCATGTACACGGTGTTGGTCGCCAGATCGGCGGTGGTGTACCAGATCCACATATTGGTGCCGGACCGGCCCTGCCAGCCATCGTCCAGCCAGGTTTCATGGCCCACTTCGCCCGGCTGGGGCACGGTGTTGAATTCCCACAGCTTGCGCCCGGTCCGCGCATCATAGGCGCGTGAATTGCCCGAAGGTCCGCGCGGCATTTCCGCCGTGTTGGCGCCGATCACCATGACATTGCCAAAGATGCTGGGCGGATAGGAATATGGCG
This sequence comes from Alteraurantiacibacter aestuarii, assembly GCF_009827405.1. Taxonomy (GTDB): domain Bacteria; phylum Pseudomonadota; class Alphaproteobacteria; order Sphingomonadales; family Sphingomonadaceae; genus Alteraurantiacibacter; species Alteraurantiacibacter aestuarii. The sequence goes on along the minus strand of NZ_WTYY01000001.1, from coordinate 147,442 downwards.
TGCCGCCGAACAGGATCTCGCCATTGTCGCCAAAGGTCCGGTCCACTTCGCCGGTGCGCGCATCCAGCGCGCGGATTCCCGATCCGAAGGAATAGAATATGCGCGGGCCGGTTGCGCCATCGCCCGGCCACCAGGATACAGCCCGGCGGATCAGCGCCCCATCGGGCACATGGTGCCAGAGCTCGCGGCCCGTATGCGCCTCCAGCGCGATCACGCCATTGCCCGTGGGCAGGTACATGATCCCGTCCACCACAATCGGCACGGTCCCGCCAAGCAGCCCGCCGCCGCCATCCGGGCGCAAGCGGACGCTCCAGGCCTGCTGCAGGTCCCCGACATTGGCGACATTGATCTGGTCGAGCGGGGAGAAACGCGTGCCGCTGGCATCGCGGGCATAGCGGACCCAGTTCCCCGGCGCCGCTTCGGCATCATTGGCTTGCGCAGGCAGAACCGGCGTCAGCAGGGCGGCACACGCTGCCAAGAGCAAATAGGCTCGCATTGGGTCGATCTCCCGAGTCAATCAGCATCGATTGCACGAACAGACAGACTCATTCGCTCGTGCGCAGGCCAAAGTCCTTACACATTGAATGATTATATTGGCAAATGAATATTGAGACTAAGCGAATTTCGATCGCACGGCCCCGCGCAGCCGTGGGCGGTTGCACTCCGCTTCACACTGCAAGAGCGGGCTTGTACGGCAGGTTGTGATGAATCGGGCAGCGGCAGAGCGCCAGCCGGGCGCTGGTCCGGGGAGTTGGTTCGGGGAGCGGTTCGGGCGGGTCCGTCGTTCGGGCTTCAGCCCTCACCCTCTGTCAGGGCGACCAGCGTGCGCTCGATATAATCGATGAATTTCGCCAGATCCTCATCGCCCAGTTCCTCGCGAATAGGTGCCTCGATCTTGGAGACTTCGGCGAACAGCGTGTGCATCGTGCGCTCGCCCTTTTCGCTCAGCAGCACCATGTTGCGTCGCCGGTCGACACTGGACCGTTCGCGGGTCACCAGATCGCGCCGTTCAAGCTCGTCGATTATGCCCACCACATTGGGGCCGGTAATGCCGGCCTGGGCGGCAAGCTCTGCCTGCGAGCTGTGCGGATTGGCGGAGATCAGCGCCAGCAGGGTCAGCGACCCGGTTGGCAGGCCAAAGGGTTCACTGACCGCGATCGAGCGCGCCTGCAGCAGGTTTCGCAGCAGGCGCATACGCGGCCCGATCGAATTTTCCAGGATACCCCAGTCCAGCTTGCGACCCTCCGCCAGTGTTCAAAAAAGCCAGTGCTTAAAAACAGAATGATTATCTCTAATGGGTTTACCTGCGCCCTGTCAAAGCGTTGTGTCAAAGTGGTGTCCCGCAATTGCATGTGCAGGGCGGCGGCGGCGGCCGCACTGACGGGGTGTTGGCAGGGCAAGGCGACCACTCATCAGGAACAATCCCTATTCCGCCTGGATAGCCAAGCCGCCATTTCCGCCACCGATAGGGAGTTGGCACTTTCAAACCGTGCCAGAACAAGGAGCAAGATTGTGCGAACTACTCTTCGGAATGCATGCCTGACACTGGCAATTGCGACGATGGCCACGTCCCCGGCCTATGCGCAGGGCGGCGGCGGTGGCGGTGGCGGTAGCCAGCAAAGCGGCCCTCCGGCCAGTGTGCCCGGTACAGGGACGATGGATCAGGACAGGACGCGGGACAGGCTGGATGTGCCCGATCAGGACCGTGACCGGCTGCGCGACCGCGACCGTCTGGATACGCCAGACCGTGACCGGGATCGTGACCGTGACCAACTCTATCTCGGCACGCGCGACAGACTGCGCGATCAGGACCGCGACCATGACGGCTTTATCGATCAGACGGAATTCCGCAGCTGGCATGGCCAGACCTTCACCGCGATGGACAGCGACAACAGCGGCGGTTTCACGCTTCAGGAATTTCTGAGAGCCCGCCTCGGGCCGGGTCCCGGCAGCGGAGATTCGGCAAATCGCCGCCAGCGCATGGAAGAGCGTGCCCAGGCCCGCAAGACCGAGCGTTTCCGCCTGATGGACGGCAATGGTGACGGCATGGTCACGCGCACCGAATACATGAACTTCGGTGAGCTCAACTATCTCGACGCCGATGCCAATGACGATGGTCGGCTCACCGTCCGGGAATTGCAGCAATTCCATCGCGGCTGGTGATGCCCCGCGTGCCGCGCAGCCACCCCGGGCTGCGCGGCACTGCACTTGCGGAAGGCACTGCACTTGCGGAAGGCAGGGCTCTGCGGAAGGCAGGGCGGCAGCCGCCTATCCAGCAGGGCTGACCGGACGCACAGCGTTCAAGTGCAGGGATAACCCAGAGCGATTGGGAAAGTGCCAAATGCCCTTGGGTGAAGTGATGGTGCGCGACGCAGTCCGGAGCGGACCGGTCTCTCCCTCGACTTCCCTGTTATGCAGGGAATTAACAGGGAAAGATGCAAATTTCAGGGCCAAAGCAGGCACTTTGAAGTCAGTTTTTGCGCCAGCGGGAAGAATTTATGATGATATTTCGGTGCCCTAAAGGCTAGATGTCCGCTTTCCCTGTTATTCGTCATAACAGGGTATTTAATCGACCGTAACAGGACGGTTAATCAGCATAACAGGCCTGTTAATTGGCAAAACAGGCTTAAATTCAAGACAGCAGAAATGCTGGCTTGATACCTGGCGAATTCGAGCAGGTGCTGTCAGTCTAATCGCAACTCGTCTCCGATCGACATATCATCACCACAAGTCGAATGATCTCGGGCGAGGAGTTGAAATAGCGGAACGGATTGGCCGGTTTGCGAGGTCTGGGCATGACGAATGCCCTACCCTCGTCCGCTCACTTTTCAATCAGGTGCATTTGCTTTGACAGGACCAAGCCAGCTAGCAGCCGTCGCCCGCCGCTGCCACGTTAGCCTGACAATGCCGGTTTGACAGTGCCCCCTCAGGACTAGTCTCCCGCGGTTCTGACACCTGCCAATTCGTCAAACGCAGCCTGGATCTCAGCCATCTTCGCTTCGGTCAGCACTGCAGATTCGTACTGGGCGGCGACGCGCAGGGTATTGGGGCGGCCCATGGTCTGAAACATGTCGTTGGCGTAGACCGTAGGGATCAGCCGTTCGAGGATCTCCGCAGATGCGGGATCGTCAAGCAGTGTGGCGATCGTTGTCGTTTCTACCGAATAGTGCAGGTGCGCTTCGGCTTCTTCATCATCCTGAGCTAGGGCCGGGGTGACGGCCAGGCCAGACAAGCCGACTGCAAGTGCTGCTGCGTAGATTAGTCTCATAATCGCTTCTCTCCCAATGGTGTGGACGTAGTAAAATCTGTTGGTCAGGGCCGGCAGACCACCTGCTGGTCGATTGCGCCGAAGGGCTTGCCGCCCGCAGCATCGACACCGGCCATACGGATGTGGTCGCCGAAGGACATGAACCCGGTCGTCGGCTTGCCGTCGGCAATGATCTCGATCGCGCGGCGTTCGGAAATACAGCTGGAGCCGACCTCGGCATAGCCGGCATTGGCAACCGTACCCGAGCCGATGATGGTGCCTGCCACCAGGTCGCGCGTGGTTGCGGCTTGGGCAACCAGTTCGTGGAAGCCGACATCCATCTCGCGCCCGTTGGCCGAGCCGAACCGCTTGCCGTTCCAGTCGATCTGCAGATCGAGACACACCCGTCCGTCGCGCCAGCCATCGTGCAGTTCGTCCGGCGTCACCGCAAAGGGAGCAACTGAGCAGGCAGGCTTGGCGAGAATGAAGCCGAAGCCAGTCTTCATCTCGGGCACGGCGTAGGCACGCAGTGACCAGTCGTTGATCTGCACCAACAGGCGGATGCGCTCCATTGCTTCGGCAGGCGTACAGCCCATCGGCACGTGATCGACAATGACGCCGAATTCGCCTTCGAAGTCGATCCCGTCGGCTTCCGAGCCGAAGGGCACGTCCTCGGTCGGTCCGTAGAAGCGATCCGATTGTCCCTGGTACATCAGCGGGCGCTGGTTCTCGATCGGGTCGGTGTTGAAGGCGACCTCCATCAGTCGCGCGTGGGTGGAGAAGACAGAGCCATCGAGCCATTGCCAGGCGCGCGGCATGGGAGCGCGAAATGCAGTCTGTGCGGTGATTTTACCGCCTGCCCCCTGCTCCACCTCATCGACCGTGGCCCGAAGTGCGGGTTCGGCCTTCTGCCAATCGGTGAAAGCTGCCAGCAGGTTCGGCCAGCGTTCCCCGGCAGCAAGAAAACGCTTGCCGTCCGCCGACACCACCACCAGCTCGCCGTCGGGAGTGCCGTTTGCAAGGGTCGCCAGCCGCATCAGAGGCCCTCCTTGAATGTGCCGTCGATCAGGATGAAGGCGATACGGCAGTTGCGGTCCGAGCGGTTGGCCCAGCCGTGGTTGGTGCCGCGCTGGATAATGATGTCGCCGGGGCGGCAGATGGTCTCGCCTTCGTCGAGGATCAGCACCAGCTCGCCTTCGAGCACGATGCCGTAGTCGATAGTCTCCGTCCGGTGCATGTGCGCGTGGCGCGAGCCGCGGCTGCTGTGCGACGATGCATCGCCTGCGCCCACTTCGGCAAAATGCGCCTGCGCTTCCTCTGTCGTGACGTAGTCCAGCCTATCCCCGTCCGGCGGGATGTCGAGCACGCGGATGCGGGTGCCGTTCTTCGGCGGGGTCAGCTGGATGCCGCTCTCTTCCGGTTCGCCCGATGCACGGTCAATCGGCGCTGGCGTCGCGCGGGTATTCCAGACTTCGAAGAACAGCGGGCCATGCTCGCCGCCGATTTGTTGGACGCGCGGCACCGGGCCGTCCTCGAGGAAGACAGCACGCCCCTCGGCATCGTGACCCGTGACGATACGCCTTACTGGCTGTTCGCTCATGGCTTGGCTCCCTTGTCGAATTGCGGACGGAACAGCAGGCCGCGCGCATCGAGTTCCTGCTCGGCCTCCGCCTCGCGGGCGAGCGCCGCTTGCGCGCTTGGCCGGGCGATGGCCCACGCATAATGCGCGGAAATGGCCGGAAAGTCAGAAGCATCGAACCCGTTGCCCGTCAGGCGGAACCAGATCCACGCGACATAGGCATCCAGCACCGACCAGTACGCGCCGAAATACCATTCGCTGGCGGCCAGCCTGGCCTCGACCGGGGCCAACTGCTGGGTGACCAGCTCGCGTGCCTTTTCGCGGATTTGCGGCACCTGTTGCGGGTCAGTCGAAACGGTCACCGGCATGACGAAGCGGGTCACCAGCGGGTGGAGATCGCTGGAACAGCGGAACAGTTCGGCCCGCACCCTGGCGCGCTTGAAAGGTTCGTCGCTGAGCGGGAGCAAATTGGCATGCGGGTAAGCTTCGGAGAGATAGGTGAGCATGGCGCCGTTCTGCACCAACACCCCGTCAGGGGTTTCCAGCGCGGGCACCTTGCCCGATGGATTGACGGCGAGATAGGCGGGCTGGCGATGCTCGCCCGCCATGAAGGCAACCAGCCCTGTCTCGAAAGGCTCGCCGATCTCCTCGAGGGCAGTCATAGTCACCCGGGCGCAGGTATTGGGGGCGAACCACAGCTTCATCATTGGGTTTGCCCTCCCAGTGTGTCGGCAAACCAGTCGGCGATATAGTCGCGGGCATAGGACATGTTGTCCGCCCCGACGTGCTCCACCCCGCCTTCGCGCGGCGTGAAAATCTTGAGTTCGCGGCGCGGCGCGTTGACCAGTTGCTCGTAGGCCTGGTGCGCGTAGTCGACCGAGATCTGCCGGTCCTGCGCTCCGTGGGTAATCAGGAAGGGAACGGCAATCCGGTCCATGTGGCCGTTCAGGTTCATCCCCGCTGACCGGGCGAGGAAATCGTCCATGTCATTCGCCCCGAAAGTCCAGAACACATGCGCCCAGTAGTGCGGGACGGGGTTCTCGCCCTCGCGCCGGATGCGCGCATCCTGCACCTCACGCCAGTTGTGGTTGGCGCCCCAGACGGCGCCCGAGGCAAAGCGCGGTTCGTAAGCGACCGCACGCGGCGCAAAATGGCCGCCCAGCGAGATCCCGGTCATGCCGATGCGCGCGGGATCGACATTGTCGCGCGCCTCCAGCCAGTCGACTGCCTTGCTCGCCCAGTTTTCCGAATGCGGATCAACCGGCAGGCCCTGCAGACGAATGGCTTCACCGGTTCCGGGTTGGTCTACGCAGAGAGTGGAGATGCCGCGTCTGGCCAGCGCCTCGGGCAAGCGCGACCAGTAGAGCAGTTCCTTGGTGCTATCGAGCCCATTGCAATATATCACCACCGGGCGCGGCCCTTCGCCGGCTCCGCGGGTGAACAGCGCGGGCATTACGCCTTGCGCCAGCGGCACTTCCACCCGTTCACGGTTGAGCGAACCGAGCACGGTCGAGCGTTCGACGCTAGCGAGTGCCTTGGCATAGGTCACCTCCCGCCCCGCTGATCCTTGCTGCTGCATCCTTTCGGCAACCAAGAGGTACAAGGCCGCGCGTTCGAGCTTGTCCGAGGCCGAGAAGCCGCGACCGCGCTGCTCGTCTTCTGCGGCGAGTTCGAGCAGCGTCTCGGCCTTGGCGACCCATTGGCGCATGAAGTCGGGCGTTCCTGCGTCTCCGCTTTCCGCAGCCGCACGGATTGGCTCGCACATGTCGATCAGCTCGCCGATCTGGCCACCGCTCTCCAGCGCCATGGCGACCGAGAGATTCCAGATGTAGTTGGGGAAGTATTCGAACAGAGCCATGGGTCAGGCCTCCGCCGGTTGGAACAGGCGCGGGTCGGGTTCGGTGTGCGGCATGGTCTGCGGGCCGCCGATGCCGATGCCCCACTGGTCCATGATCCGCGGACCAGGCGCGTGCACCTGAGCCTCGTGCGTTTCGAAATCGACCTCCTCCAGCTCGGCGGTATATTCGACCACAAAGCCGCCGGGGCTGACGAAATAGCTGAAGGTATTGTCGCCCGCAGTGTGCCGTCCGGGGCCCCAGCGGATATCGATATCCGCCTGTTTCAGGCGCGATACGCCGCGCAACATCCCATCGGCATTGGTCATGTCATAGGCCACGTGGTTGAGGCATGGCGGCCCCGGCAGCACGGCCAGCCGGTGATGCGCGGAGTTGCACCGCAGGAAACACATGAAGTCGCCCAGCCAATCCGATACGCGGAAGCCCAGTAAATCGCAGAAAAACCGCACCGCCGCCTGATGGTCGGGCGAATGCAGAACTATATGGCTGATCCGCACGGGCAGGCCTTCCCAGCGGTCGATCGCGCGCTTTTCGCCTTTTGCCACGTCCGCCGAAATCTCGAACGGCAGGCCGTCGGGTGAAAAGAAGCGGAAGCCGAAACCGCCGCCCGGTGCATCAAGGTCGCGCGGTTCGTGGATCACCTTGCAGCCGGCCGCAGCGACCTTGTCATGCAAGGCGTCAACATCCGTGCGGCTGTCGGCTGCCAGTGCGATCACCTCAACATGGTTGGCGTCGGACCGGTGCAAGCGCACCACGTGGTGTTCGTCATCACCCTGCGCAGCGAACCAGGCCATGCCGTCCTGTGCAGCAACTTCGACCAAGCCCCATTTGTCGGCATAGAACGCTCGTTCGCTGTCGAATTCCTCGACCCCATAACCGACGTAGCGGATATCGGTGACCCGGCTCATGATTGTGCTCCTTAAATTGGTTGTGCGACCAGGCCGAACATCTCGGCGGTCGCCTTGGCGTTGTCGACGGGCGGGCCCTTGCCCAATTGGCCCATGCAGATCGCCAGCGATGTGTCGACGATCCAGGCGCAGCGCTCGTATCGGCGATTGTGATAGGCGGTGAAAGCGGTCGAAGGCGTGTCGGCCAGCGTCAATTCCTCGGCCAGCACCAGCGCATCCTCGATTGCGAGTCCGGCGCCCTGCCCGAGGTGCGGCGTCGTCGCGTGAACGGCATCACCCAGCAGGACGACGCGCCCCTTGTGCCAGGCGCCGCGCACCATCAGCCCGTCGAGCGGGCGGTAGACCACGCCCTCGTCCTCGGTAATATACTGGGCGAGCCCGGCCAGCGGTGCGGGCACCTTGCCGCGCATCACCTCGGCTAGTCCTTCGGTCGGATACCACGGGTTCTCCGGTTCGGGCGTGGTCAGGTACATGTACATCAAATCATCGCTGATCGGCACTAGGCCTGCACCAATCGGGCCGTTGTAAACGTGCAGCGCATCGAGCCCCTCGCTGCGCGGCACGTTGTAGCGCCACACCGCCTGCCCGGTGAATTCCGGCCCAGCCAGGTCCGGAAACAGCATGCCGCGGGTCTGCGAATGGACACCATCGGCGCCGACTACTATGTCGAACCGCCCATTGCTGTCATCGGACAAAGCGACCGCCACGCCCTCACCGTCGTCATCCAGCCGGTCGATCGTCACACCAAGGCGAATCTGGGCGCCGGCAACCTGTGCTTCGTCAGCCAGCACCTTTTGCAGCGCGCGGCGGCTGATACCGACATTGGCCGGACAGTTCTCCACCAGCCGCGGCGAAGGCACGCGCGCCACCATGGTGCCGTCTGGCGCGTGGACCGCCACGGCATCGAAACCGACCGAGGCGGAAAGATAGGCATCAAGTAGGCCCAGCTGCTTCATCGCGCGCAAGACATTGCCTTGCTGGATGATGCCAACACCGTAGACCGACCAGTCGGGATCACGTTCGATCACGGTGACCTGGTGCCCGTCGCGGCACAGCGCGATGGCCGCTGTCAGGCCGCCAATTCCGCCGCCAACGATAAGGATGTCTAGCTGCTGCATCGTTCAGAACCCGTCCAGATCTTGTGCGATGGTGACCACGCCATCGTAATGCTCGCCGATCTCGGCCTCGTAGCGGCGCCAGGCTTCGCGCCCGGCGTTGCCGATCACCAGGTGCGTCACGACCACCTCGCCCACTTCCATGAATGCTGCCATTTCGCCAATTTGGGCAGGCGTGATGTGGTGGGTGCGCAGGTGCTCCAGCAGAATTGACGGTGGGCCGCCGGGGCTGTCACCGCGGGTCGGGCCCATGGCACTCAGGAGGCCATCAAGGTCGATCATCTCGGCCACCAGCAAGTCGGCACCCTGCCCCAGCTGGTCCACCGCTGCGCTGGGCGCTGTATCGCCGGTGTAGAGGATCGACCGGTCAGGTAGGTCGAAGCGAAACGACAGCGAAGCGTAACGGCCATATTGCGGGCTATCCGCCGTGAAGCTGTAGTGGGTGTTTTCTACATTGCGGACGGTCATCCCGCCAACCACAGCAGTTTCCCCGCCGCGCCATTCTACAACCGCGATACCCGCCGCCGGATCATGGACGGCCTCGCCCGGCACGCCGTAACCGGCTTCTCCGCCGGGCCGCATCGAGGCGATCAAACCATCGACAAGCTGACGCGTGCCCGGAGGGCCGTAGATCGTAAGGGTGTTCTGCGCCTCGGTCTGGAAACGCAGCCCCAGCACCGCGCCCAGCCCGCCAGTATGATCGAAGTGAAGGTGGCTGATGAACACGCCGCTCAGCCGTGCCAGCGGAACACCTGCCCGCGCCATCTGGTTTGCTGCCCCGTCGCCAACGTCAACCAGGTATACCTCGTTGCTTGTCAACAGCAGGTTCGCCGGCTCGGCGCGATCAGGATGCGGCACGGGGCCGCCATGAGTACCAAGCGTGATCCACTGGCTGGCGGGCGTCACTGCCGGGGCAGCCTCCTGCGCGGCGACCGGCTGCAGGCCGAGGACCGCGCCAGCCGCCATCACCGCCAAAAACTTGTGCATCGATTCCTCTCCATCTGCACCGCGGAGATGGCATGCGCCTGCATATTGTTCAAATTTTTTGAATTAGTCACTACTCATAGATATAATTAATGGATGCGATTCGACAATTTCGACCTGAACCTTCTCGTGGCGCTCGATGCCTTGCTCGACCATCGCAGCGTCACACGTGCGGCTGCACAGCTCAATGTCACCCAATCGGCGATGAGTTCTTCGCTCAAGCGGCTCCGCCTTGCGCTGGGCGACGAATTGCTCGTGCAATCGGGGCGAGGTATGGTGCCTACGGCCGGCGCCGAGCAACTGGCCCCCCTCGTGCGCGAACAACTCCTGCGGATTCGCAGCCTGATATCGTCAGCTACTGCCTTCGATCCGGCCACTTCGACTCGCCGCTTCCGCCTCGCTGCGTCGGATTACATATCCACCGTCCTGCTCGTGCCGGCCCAGCGACGTCTCGCGCAGCTCGCTCCAGGTGTCGGGCTGGAGATTGCCATGCCAACGACTGGAACCTCGGAGCGGCTCGGCAAGGGAGAATTCGACTTACTCCTCACCCCGCGTGAATTTGCCGCCAAGGGCCATCCCTACGACCGGATCTTTGAAGAACGGCAAGTGGTGGTCGGCTGCAGCACAAACCCGCTGCTGCAAGGGCCGGTAACACTGGAGGCATTCACTGATGCCGGCCACGTCGCGGTCCGTTTCGACGGGCGCAATACGTTCATCGAGAACGCGCTGGAGGAGCTGGGCCTTTCTGTCCGCATCGAGGTGATCGCCCCGTCTTTCGTCCAAGTACCCTACTTCCTTCCCGGAACCCGGCGCCTGGCTTTGATGCACGAGCGGCTCGCCCATCAGATGGCTCAAATCCTGCCGCTGGCAATTGCTGAATCACCGGTCGCCGTTCCTCTAATGCAAGAGGTGGCGCAGTATCATTCGGCGCGGAGCGGAGACGCCGGACTTGCTTGGCTGCGTGGGCTGATCCAGCAAGTCGTTCGGGAGCTGGAAGACGTCTGACTTCAGGCAGGCTGCCGGCCAGCCTTGCCGCTGCGCACTTTGGCCACCAGTCCTATCACCAGGATCACCAAGCCCTGCTCTCAACCACACACTTTTCAATCAGGTACGTTTGGTTTGACAGCACCACCTCAGGTGATGAGTTGAAACGACGGAAGGGACTTGGTGGTTTGGCTCGCGATTTCCGGCTCATCAAAGGGTGCTGTCAGTCTAATCGCAACTCGTCTCCGATCGGCGCAGCCGTGTCTTGATGGCGCTTCGATCAGGCCATGAGCGACTGCCACTCAGCCAGTGCGTCCGAGCGGCAGGTCTTGTAAGTTTGGCTGTCGACAAGATGGCGCTGCAAGTTGAAGTGGTTGTGGACATTGGCATGAACCGAGGCGAACTTCTGAAGCGATTTCATCTGTCGAAATCGTAACATCGCTCGCTCTCGTCGTCGGAATGGAAGGTGTGCATTCTCGGCCCTGTTGTTGAGCCACCGCCCCATCTCCCGGCGATCGAGATTGCCAAGATCGCGCATGGCAGCTGGATAGGATTTCAATCCGTCGGTGACGATTACCTCAGTCTTGCCATGACGTTTCAGCGCCTTCTTCAGGAACGCCAACGCCGCGGATTTATCACGTTTTCTGGTAACGTAGCTCTCCAGGATCTCACCCTCGTGATCCACGGCGCGCCACAGGTAGGACGCTCCCCATTGATCTTTACGAACACCTCATCGAGGTGCCAGCGCCACTGCCGGAACCCCTTCATCCGGCTTACTCGCTGGCGGCGGATGTCCGCCGCAAACAGCGGACCGAAGCGGTTCCACCACAGACGTACCGTCTCGTGGCAAATGTCGATCCCGCGTTCGAACAGCAGATCTTCCACGTTCCGCAAGCTCAGCGGAAAGCGGACGTACATCATCACCACAAGTCGAATGATCTCGGGCGAGGAGTTGAAATAGCGGAACGGATTGGCCGGTTTGCGAGGTCTGGGCATGACGAATGCCCTACCCTCGCCCGCTCACTCTTCAATCAGGTGCATTTGCTTTGACAGGACCGTTCGGGCCGTCGCACCTAGCTCAAGGCCGACGAGCGGTCGGCCATCGTCGCTGAGGCTCACCAAGACGGCGCGAATCTGCGCAATAGAAAATTGACGGCGAAGTCTAATCCAGGCTTAAGTCGTCGCCATGAACCCATTGGAGCTAGCAAAGTCGGCACCTTGGAATAGTGTCCTTTTTACGACCTATTCTCTGAGCCTCTCGTTCTTTGAGGCAGTGGTGATCGATGCCCTCATTCGCGGCGGAGCGCGAAATCCTACAATATTGTCTGACCCGGAAGGTGTGCGTGCCGGATTATCCGAGCTTGGCGCCCGTCTAGTTGGCCGCGACTATGAATTGCTTCCTGTCGAGCGGGTTGGCGGCGTATTCCACCCCAAACTCTCTGTTTTCCTCAATGACAGTGACGCCCACCTCCTAGTCGGATCGGGCAACCTCACCTTTGGTGGTTGGGGCGGAAACTTTGAATTGGTCGAACATTTGCATCCCAGCTTTGCCCCTGAGGCGATCGCCGATGCTGCCGAGTTCTTAGAACTACTCGAAATCGATGAACGCATCCGATTGCCGGCGACGAATAGGATTGCGCAGACGGCAGATGGCTTGCGTCGCGCATCTCAAGGTAAGACGGGATCCGGCCGAATTCGGCTTGTCCACAACGCTGCCGGAACGATCGCCGAGAGGCTTCAGCAAGAAGCGGACGAACTGGGCGGAGCAGAGCGTATCTGTTTCATGTCGCCATTCTACGATGTGAAGGGAGCAGGAGTTACGCGGCTCAGCAAGCTGCTGAATTGCTTCGATGTCTCGGGGTATGTCCATGATGCAGGGACGGTAAGAGGGTTTGCCGGGGGCAATTGGTCAATTCTGAATGAAGAAGTATTGGCGCCAGTCGAGATAGATCAGAAGTTTGCTGCGGACAGCCGCCTGCTGCATGCAAAGTCGATTGAGATCCTTTGCCGGAATGGTCGTTTGCTTTTGTCAGGAAGCGCGAACGCAACGTCCGCAGCCTTATTTGGCTCAAACATGGAGGCAGGAATCCTAAGGATCGAGCCCAACCGTCATGGGGCTTGGTCAATTGCTCACTGCCCTGCTCCCGTTCGTTCGGCGATCGAGGACGATGACCAAAATGTCGACGAAGAGCAGGTACAGATTCTAACAGCCGAACTCGTTGGCACAACAATCCAGGGATCCGTCCTAACAAGCTGGACCTCTGGCCCAGCGAGTATGACCTGCGAGATCGAGGGTGAACTCATCGATCTCGGGGAAATTGAAGTCGATAAGAACATGGCTTTTTCGCAGCGTGCTGAGCAGCTCGCTGAACGAGTCTGGAGCAGGGGCCGCGTCGTCATAAGATTGAAAGCCGACGATAAGGTTGCTGAAGGCTTTTTGATGATTACCGCAGTGGCCGCACTCATGCAGCGCGCTGGTCAAGCTGCATCGAGGATCTTGTCGGTTCTGGCTGGGACTGAGACGCCTGAGGATGTCGCGGCAATAATGGCATGGTTCCACGAGGACCCTTCACGCATGCCGCGAGCACAGTTCAAGGCGGCAGGAACGAAGGGTGAGGCCCTTGTAGCGCCGGACGAGATTGTGACTGCCGATATGATTGAGCGGGCCCATTTCCTTGAAAAGGGATCATCGGGAAGCGGCGAGCGATCAGCTGGATGGCAATCGGCAATGGCTGCTTTGCTCAAGGCCTTTCGCTCTAGCCGTGGCCCCTTCCGTTCCGAGGCAATGGCTTCCGATGATACTGGCGAGAGCCTGTCTGAGGACGCCACAAGAGATATGACGCGCGACGAGCGCGCAAACGAGAAGGCAATCGATTCCTTTTCGAAGCTTCTCGATGCAGCGCTTGAAAAGAAAAATGAGGGCCGCTTTGCTGAAATGATGTTGGGTATCGCCCATTATCTGGTCGACAGAATTCGGCCACCGAACGACCGGGTAAAAATCTGGCTTGATAAGATTCTGCGCGATCTACCTGAGATTGTTGAAGGCGATTTGGCCGAAGATGTATTGGCACTCGAGCTGGTCCGCGTCGCCCATTCACCGAGTGCGGATACTGCACGTAAGGCGCGGCGCTTGCTGCGCAGGAACGGGTTATTGTCTCAGCTTGAGAACGCTGATGCTGATAGGCTGCCTGCGTTTCATGTGTACTTTCCGCCAGGCATTGATTTCGAAAAGGCACGCGAAATGTTGGCGAGCGTGCGAACTCACCGTGAAGAGATTCACACCTTGTTGGAATGTCCGGGCGACCGCGAATTGCCCGCCCTGCCCCTCCTTGAAGGCAGCGAACATTGGCCCGTCTTTCAACGCTTGCACGAAGATCCTGAAGCGCGAGAGCGTATCGAATTCGTAGATGACCCTGTCACTGGATGCCCCAAGTGTCATTTGGTTCTGCCAACGGGGAACGCGCAGGAATTGCTGCAATTTGGCTTTACCCGCTGTGCAAACCGTTGCCGCAGACTGATCATTTCGAGGGAGCTCTGACATGGCGAGCACGCTTGAAGAAGTCATCGACAATGCGAGCAAGGCACCTGAGGCGCAGGTCGTCGATGAGTGCGATGTCCAAATCGGCGGCGTTGATCCATTAGGATTGCGCCAGATTAACTTTGACATGATGGATCAGGTGTTGCCGGGCCTGAATAATGTGGCGCGGCATGTTCGTCCCTACTTGCTGATGAGTTGGGCCTGGCGGCGCTGCAACCAGTTGGTCCGCAAACATAAGCGGGTCTCGGTCAAGGATATGCGCGACTTCGTCGATCGTATCGAGACAATTTATGCTTGGTCACAGTTCGCAGTTGACCGAGAAACAGACTTGCCGGGCAGTTCGGCGTTGGCATTCCTCGTCCAGACAGAGAGCTACACCTTCTCAGGCAAGGCCTGGGAGAAATTTCGCGATACCAGGCGCTACTCGACAGGCCTCATTGCCGCTGTGAATTATGGGCCGGGTTTGAGAAACATGCGGTGGATCGCCGACCTGAGCTCTCTTGAAGGAAATCCGATCACGGAACCCGGCGCATATAAGACAAATCCCGAGGGAGATCCTGCGCTTGAGGAAGCGCTAGATGCATTCGAAGAATGCATGGCAGCAGAGCTGGATCACCCTGCATTCAATGTGTTTGGGAAAGTCACTGTCGAGCTCGAGGATGTGAAGCGGTGGGGTGAACTATGGCAAATGGATCAGCTCACCGAGCAAGGGAGAACAGCGGCTTGGCGCAGGATCAATGCGGGCGAAGGAAGATCTGTGCGGAGCAAGGGTCTCGAGCTTGTTCGATATGCAGCTCTCCATGATACCGATGGAGTGAATGACACAAACGATGTCCGCCGCTTAATGGCCAATCCCGATGGAATAGGGTTTCCTGAAGACTTGCTGCCATTCGCCGCGCGGTGGCGCCGGATGCAGGTGCGACAGGTTCTTCGCCTGGCACTCGAGGGACTCCTCTATTGGTGCCAAGGCGAACTTCAGGAAGCTCCGCTTACTACCCGCCAATTGGCATTGAGGTTTCTCGATGAGGCCGGTGGCTATTCTGGACAACATGATGCGCTCGCCTGGATTGAGCAATTCGAACCTGGAAGTGATCCGATCGAACATCTCGACCGAATCTCGGCCTGCTTCGGCAATGGGGAAGGTCTCGCTACAGCCCTCATCAGCGCACTGCGCTTTTGCATTGCTGAGGCGCCAGACGAACCTCAACCATTCGAGAGGCCAGACCGGCTTCCGCTAGTGAAAGCGGCGCGCGAGTGGAAAGCTTGGGCTGATCTGCTGCCGGCCGCATTCATTTCCCGACTGCTAGAAGGCTGGATCTTTGCACAGCACACCTATTGGAGTGTTGGCCGCGGCCTTCAAGATGCGAGAGGGAACGGGAAAATGATCCTGCGCTTGAGGCTGTTTATTGACGAGGGCGGCTGGCGCCTTGCTCAAGGCATCGGACAAGGAACTTCACCAAATGCTACGCCGGATCGTCTTGAGACAGCGCTTAGCCTTTTGCATGAATGTGATCAGCTTCAGTCTACTGACACATGAAAAATGAAGCATCCTCTCTTGCCATTCGGGGGAGGTGTATCCCTTCCGTCGCAGTAATTTCCCTACCCTATCCTAGTTCATCCAGGCCACGCTTCGGAGATCGCTGGCTATATTTAATGGTTTTTGATCAATGATTTTCGTGATTCTTTAGTATCCGGCAGGCTCGACAAGCCTTCGGATTTGTAGTCTTTAGCCAACGACGTTGTCGGGAAAGTGGGGCCGGGTGAACAATGAACGTATTTGATCTGGATCGCTCACTCGTTGATCAATATGCTGCCTTTGCCCGATCATTCTCATCTATAAGAGCGCCCGAGATCAGCGATCAGATCGCGGCGCTTTACGAGCAGGGCAAGTTCTGGCCGGATCCTCTCATCACCATCAATCCGCGGTTTGAACAAGGCAAGACTATGTCCGAGCTGTCGGTGGAGGGCGTTGTCGACCCCGCGCTCCAGGATATCTTCGCCTTCGGAAGCGAGCGCACGCCAATCCGGCTTCATCGTCATCAGGAACGCTCGGTCGTAAAGGCCAGAAACCGCGAGAGCTTTGTCGTCACAACCGGCACCGGTTCGGGCAAGTCGCTCTGTTTCTTTGTCCCGATCGTTGACGCAATTGTTCGGGCGAAGCGTGCTGGCGAGGCTCCGAGGACAAGGGCAATCATCATCTATCCGATGAATGCGCTGGCAAACAGTCAGCTCTCGGAAATCCGCAAGTTTGTCGCTGAAGCAAATGTCGAGGACGAGCTCAAGCCGACAGTCGCTCGCTATACGGGCCAGGAAACTGCGGAAGAACGCGAGGCGATTGCGCAGAGCAAGCCCGACATTCTGCTTACCAACTTCATGATGCTTGAGCTCTTGATGACCCGCCAGGGCCAGCTTGACCAGTCGGTGATCGGAAATGCCCAGGGGCTCGAATTTCTCGTCCTTGACGAGCTGCATACCTATCGCGGCAGGCAGGGGGCCGACGTCGCCATGCTGGTTCGCAGGGTGAAGGAGCGTCTAAGCCCGTCATCAGAGATGATCTGCATCGGGACATCGGCAACGATGTCGAGTTCCTCCGACGATCAGAAGAGGGCCGAAGCTGTCGCGGAGGTAGCCACGAAGCTGTTCGGCCAGCCGATCGCACCGGCCAATGTGATCGACGAACTGCTAGAACGAGCAACCTCAACGGCTATGAAGGCTACCAATCTGGGTCAGAAGCTGAATGACGCGGTTCTGGCGCCGCTCCCGGCCGATTTGACCGACGAAGAGCTGAAGCAGCATCCGCTTGCATGCTGGATAGAGACCGAAGTTGGCCTAGAAGAGGGAGAAAAGCTCAGGCGCCGCATACCGATGACCCTGCCGGACGCTTCCGCCAAGATTGCCGAGCAAACGGGGCTCGCTCTCGATCTATGCGAAACCGCCATTGCCAATATGCTCGCGATGATGGGGCGCCCTGAAATCGAGCGCGGTGGATCGGGCGCCCGTGCATTTCTGGCCTTCAAGCTGCACCGCTTCATTTCTGGCGCGGGGCAGGCCTATGTGACCTTGGAAACTGCCAAGGATCGAAGGGTCTGTCTCGAAGGTCAGAAATTCCACCCCGATGATGGGACGGCGCGTCTCTATCCGGTCTTCTTTTGCCGGGAATGCGGACAGGAACACCTGAGCGTCACTCTCACCCACGAGGACGGCCAGCGCATGGTCCTGGCTCGCTCGATTGATGAGCCCGTTGGCGATGATGTCGAGCTCGACGGTGCAGAAACGGGGTATCTGGTCCCCGCGGTCAACGCGGACTTTCATTTCTCCGGAGAGGTGACCGACTATCCCGATGACTGGCAGGAGCTGAGTGCATCAGGGCAGGAGCGATTGAAATCTACCCACAGGGGGAAGCACGAAGGTATTCCTCTAAGGCTAACGAGTGATGGCTCTTTCGATGACGAGGGTGTCCTTGGCTGGTTCTTCAGGGGCAAGTATCGCTTTTGCGCGCATTGCGGACATCAGCCCTCGCAGCAGGCCCGTGAGATCAACAAGCTTGCCGGTCTTTCAGCCGAGGGGCGAAGTTCTGCGACCACCCTGATTGTTTCAACTGTGCTGGCATGGATGGAACGAGACGGATCGCTCGATGAATACACACGCAAATTGCTCGGCTTTACCGATAACAGGCAGGATGCGGCGCTTCAGGCCGGTCACTTCAATGACTTCATATTTGTTACGCTGCTGCGCGGGGCTGTTCTTCGGGCGGTTCGCGATGCCGGACCCAAAGGGCTGGCGCCTGCCAAGTTTGGCGAAGCGGTGCGGGAAGCGCTTGGCTTTGATCTCGAGGAACCGGGCCGTCTAGGCGATTGGATGCTCGACCCGAACGTCAAGGGTTATGCGAACCGCCAGCAGGCTGAGGAGACGCTCTCCGAAATTCTCGCTCACCGCCTGTGGGCGGATCTCCGGCGAGGATGGCGGTATACCAATCCGAATCTTGAAGAAGTGGGTCTCATCAGCGCTGCGTTCCCGGGACTGGATGACTTGGCGGGTGATGATGAAGAGTTTGCCGAGAATGCCCTGCTCGCTGGACTGAGCGCCGAACAGCGGAAGAAGCTTTTCGAGATCCTCTTCAATCAGATGCGACAGGGCCTGGCCGTCTCTACTGATGCGCTCGACCGTATGCGGGTCCGGCAGACGGCGGAATCCTCGCGCAGTCATCTCAAGCTCCCCTGGGCCATCGACAGAGAAGAAGAGGAAGGCCTGCGCGAAAGCGGCATGTTGATGATTGATCCGCCGCGCCAGGCCAAGGTGCGGGCGGCTGAGGCAGACCTGATCCTGCGTGCTGGCAGCCGAACCAAACTGGCCAAGGCGCTGCGCGACAAGTCAATCTGGGGAGAACAGCTTCCGCCCAAGGATTACGATGAGGTGATCCAAACGCTGATCAAAGCAGCGGAGGCGCACCAGTTCGTCAGACGCATCAATTCTGGTTTCGATGCGCCAGCTTGGCGCGTGTCTCCGACAGCGCTGAGACTCTTTCCCGCGGAGCAACGCGATGACGGAAAGCGCGAAAATCGCTTCTTCCGCGCGCTCTATCTGCAGGTGAGTCAAATGCTCGCAGAAAGCGGACCTCTTCCGCATGCCTTTGAGGCACGCGAACATACTGCGCAGGTTGACCAGGAGGTTCGTGAATGGCGCGAAGAGCGTTTCCGCTACGAGAAGGCGGATCAGGAGCTCATCCAGGAAGATCGTGAACGCATGATCGACCAGGGGGAATCGACCGATTTTCTCCCAGCCATGTTCTGTTCGCCGACCATGGAACTGGGCGTCGATATCAGCGCGCTCAACGTCGTGTTTCTCCGTAACGTGCCGCCGACCCCAGCAAACTATGCGCAGCGCTCGGGCCGTGCTGGCAGGAGCGGCCAGGCAGCATTGGTGGTTACCTACTGCGCAGCCATGTCCCCCCATGATCAGTATTACTTCGCAGATCGGGCAGCGTTGGTCGCAGGTGTGGTTAGGCCGCCTGCGCTCGATCTTGCGAACGAGGATCTGCTCAAGTCGCATTTGCAGGCCGAGTGGCTGGCCAAGGCCAAGGTACCTCTGCAGCCGTCGATTCCTGAGAATCTCGACATGACCAAGCCTGGTATGCCGATTGCGCTCGAAATTCGCGAAGGCATGGAAGCGATCTCGGCTTCCCATGCCGCGCGCCCGACCATGCGCCGGTTGATTGAAGCGATGCTGACCTCGATCGATATCAAGGATGCGCCATGGCTTGAGGATGTAGATGCCTTTGTCGCTGAAACCGACGAGGAGGCGCTGTCTGTCTTTGACGCGAGCTTTGACCGCTGGCGCAATCTTCACAATGGCGCCCGCGAAGAACAGGAGCGGGCCCACAAGATTCAGCAAAAGAGTGGGCTCAGGCCAGGTGAGCGCACGGCTGCAGCAGGTCGTTACAGGAATGCCTCTCGTGAGCTGGAGATTCTCGAGCGGGGCCAGTCGTCCAGTGGCTCAGACTTCTATGCCTACCGTTACCTTGCGACCGAGGGTTTCCTGCCTGGATACAATTTTCCGAGACTGCCGCTTTATGCCTTTGTGCCAGCAGCGCGAAGCTCGGTTCTCCAGCGGCCCCGGTTTTTGGCCATTGCTGAATTCGGGCCCAACAGCCTTATCTATCACGAAGGCCGAGCTTACCGGGTGACCAAGGCAAAGCTTCCGGCAGAAGGACGGCTGGACAGCGGCAAGCTGGCGACGTCGATCCTCATTCTGTGCGGGGAGTGCGGCGCAGCGCATACCGATGAGCTGCAGGAACGCTGTCATGCTTGTAACAGCTCCCTGGGCGGCGTTGAGCGGATCGAGACGGTTTTCCGGATCGACAATGTCGAGACTTCTCCTTCGCTCCGGATAACGGCCAATGACGAGGACCGGCAGCGGCGGGGTTTTGAAATCCAGACTGTCTTCCAATGGCCGATGCATAACGGAAAGGCCCAGCTGCGATCGGTGGTGCTCGGCTCTCAGAATGGCGGCCTGCTGCATCTGGACTATGGGCCGGCAACGCGGCTGATCCGGATCAACAAGGGGCTTCGCAGGAGAAAGTCGAAATCGATCTTCGGCTTCTTCATAGATCCGCAGACCGGCCGATGGCTCAAGGATCCGGCGAACGGCGATGATGATAACGGTATGGGAGATCCGACCAAAGCGGGCCCGCAGCGGATCGTTCCGATTGTCGAGGACCGGAAGAATGCACTGCTGCTTCGGCCTCTGATGAATTTCGATGAGGGACAGATGGCGACGTTCCAGCATGCGCTTATTCGCGCCGTGCAGATCGAATTCGAACTTGAAGAGGGTGAACTGCTCGGCGAGCCCCTGCCGACGCGGGAATTGCGCAATGCAATCCTGCTTTATGAAGCGACAGAAGGCGGAGCCGGAGTACTGAACCGGCTGGTTTCTAATCCGGAAAACATGTCAGCGGTCGCGCAGCGGGCGCTCAAGCTCATGCATTACGCGGCGCCGTATGAACCGGACAAGATCAGCGAGGCCGAGGACGCATGTGTCGCAGGCTGCTATCGCTGCATTCTTTCCTATTTCAACCAGCCGGATCATGAATTGATCGATCGCCGCAATGCCGAAGTGGTCGCCTATTTCTGCGATCTGGCCGGAGCAAAACCGTCGAGCAGTTCAAACGAAGACAACGAAGATCCGTGGAACGATGCGCTCAGGCGTTGGGGCCTGCCGGAACCAAAATCCCTGCAATTGGCCGGCGCCACCTACCCCTTCTATTGGCCAGCGCGCGATGTGCTGGCCGTGGTGGGCGAACCGACCGAAGAGCTCGGCCAAGAGGCGACCGCCTATGGAATTCTTGATCTGGTCATTCTGCCAGCCGCTCCCGGCGATGCGCCACCGGCCGAGCTCATGAAAGCACTTGGAGCAGATTGATGGAGAGTTTCGCCTTTACCCCTGGGGACCTTGTGAAGGCGCGGGGCCGCGAGTGGATTGTCATGCCTTCACCTTCGGAAGGCTTGCTGAAGATCCGCCCTCTATCCGGCTCGGACGCGGATGCTCAGGTCATTGCGCCCTCACTTGAAGCAATGCCAATCACGCCGGCAAGTTTCGCTGCGCCAACTTCGGAGAGGCTCGACACCCAGGAAGGGGCTCAACTTCTAGCTGATGCGCTGCGCCTTTCTCTAAGGCGCGGCGCGGGTCCGTTCAGAAGCGCTGCGCACCTCGGGGTCGAACCGCGCGCCTATCAGCTGGTCCCCCTGATGGTGGCGCTCAAGCAATCGGTTGCGCGCCTACTTATTGCCGATGATGTGGGGATCGGAAAGACGATCGAAGCGGGATTGATCCTGAGAGAATGGCTCGACCGCGGGACAGTCGATAGTTTTGCGGTCCTGTGTCCGCCGCATCTGGTCGACCAATGGGTGACAGAGCTGGCTGAGAAGTTTGATGTGGATGCGGTCGCGGTGACATCAGCGCGAGCGCGCAGTCTCGAGCGCGGACTTCCCACTTCCCAGAGCCTGTTCGAGGCCTATCCATTCACGGTAGTCAGCCTAGACTATATCAAGGCTGATAGCCGCCGCGATGATTTCGCTCGCGCGTGCCCTCCGCTCGTTATCGTCGATGAAGCACATACATGCGTTGGGGGAGAGCGCGGCAAACACCAGCGCTTCGAACTTCTCCAGTCTCTCGCCTCTGATCCGGACCGCCATCTGCTTTTGCTGACAGCAACCCCGCATAGCGGTGATGTTGCAGCTTACGACCGCCTTCTCGGGCTGATCCATGCGGATCTGACTGGCGGACCAGAGGCAGGGGATGCCAATGCCCGCGAGCGTTATGCCAGGCGCTTGGCGCAGCACTTCGTCCAACGCCGCAGGCCGGACATTCAGGACAGCTGGGAAGAGAAGCGTGCCTTCGCTCGTCACGAAACCAAGGAGGCTCCATATGCCCTTTCAGGGGACTTCGCAACCTTTCAGGAGGACGTGCTCGACTACTGTCTTGAAGTGACCGAACGTGCTGGCGCGGACAAAAAGACGCGGCGGCTAGCTTTCTGGGGCACTCTTGCTCTGATGCGCTGCGTGGGCTCATCTCCGGCTGCTGCGGCCAGTGCACTGACCAATCGGTTGAGCGGAACCTCAGATGCCACAGCGATTGAACCGGTTGTGTTCGATGCGGAAGACGGTGTGATGGACGAAGGCGACATTGAGCCGGCTACGGCGATCGAGGCGAGTGAGGAGCAGACGGTTCTCAGCCGACTCATCGATACAGCTCATCGGCTTGATGGAAGGCGCGATGAAGATCCGAAGGTCCGCGCTCTTTTGGCAGAACTTACGCCCTTGCTGAAGCAGGGCGCAAATCCGGTCATCTTTTGCAGATTCATTGCCACGGCCGAAGCTCTCGGCGAGGTTCTGCGCGAGACATATCCCAAGTTCGAAGTGGCTGTGGTGACCGGGACTCTGACCCCCGACGAGCGGCGTGAACGGGTGGCCGCACTGGAGGCCCATGACAAGCGCATCCTGGTTGCGACCGATTGCCTTTCAGAAGGGATCAATCTGCAGAGCGCATTCGATACTGTGGTCCATTATGATCTGAGCTGGAACCCGACGCGTCACCAACAGCGCGAAGGTCGGGTTGACCGGTTCGGTCAACAAGCGGAAATTGTCCGCTCAGTCATGATGTATGGAGAGAACAGCGCAATCGATGGCGCGGTCCTCAATGTAATCATCCGCAAGGCCAAGGAGATCGAGAAGGCAACCGGCGTCAATGTGCCGATGCCTGAGGACCAGGATAGTGTGACTTCTGCGCTCATGCAGGCTGTGCTGCTGCGCAATGATGGCTCGCGAACCCAGTACGTCTTTGACTTCGATACATCGGCTGAGCGCTTCGAGATGGCGTGGCGCGACACGGCGGAGGGCGCCAAGGCCAGCCGAGCTCGTTATGCTCAGGGTGCGCTCAAGCCCGACGAAGTGATCCCCGAATGGCGCAGGATGCGGGCACTGAACGGCGGGCCGGAAGAGGTCGCGCGATTCACTGATCGGGCGCTGAGAAGAGTGCAGGCTCCGCTGGAACGCAAAGGAGATTTCACGCTGGCGCATCTGGATTCGCTGCCCGAAACAATGCGGGATCAGCTGTCCGTTCGCGGGCTGAAGGGCACCAGGAAGATAAGTTTTGCTGATGACCTCAGACCGAATGTCACACATGTCGGCAGAGTTCATCCGATAGTGGCCGTTCTTGCCGAAACATTGGCCGAAGGCGCGCTCGATCCGATCGGCGCAGAAGGCAATCCGCTAGGACGTGCGGGCGTCTGGCGCACACCTGATGTCAGCCAAATGACCACGCTCTTGCTACTGCGGCTGCGTTTTCAGCTGGTAACAAGTGGCCGCACGAACCGCCTGCTTTTGGCAGAGGAAGCGGTGGGAATCGCGTTCACTGGCATTAGCAATGAGGCCACAGCTGAGGGCGTTGAAGCGCTTGAGCTGCTCGAGGCGCAGGCCAGCAGCGATATCGACCCGGCAGCCAGAACGCGGCAGATCGAAAACGCTCTGGGGAGGTTGGAAACCTATCAGCAGGCAATCCGCAAGCTTGCAGTGGAAAGAGCTGCGACGCTGTCCGACGATCACCTTCGATTGACCGAGGCGGCGGGTGGCGGCGCAACCGTAAAGGTCACGCCGGTTCTGCCTGCCGACATAATTGGTCTCTATGTCCTTCTGCCGGAGGCGAATTGATGAGCAGGCCGGGCAAACGGGCAGCCGATCTTGGCTTTGCCGCGATCACGATCGAAGGCGGGCTTATCTCGCCGGAGCAGATCACAGCCATCGCTTCTGCCACACCTGATCAGAAAACTGCCGCCGAGTATGGGTGTCCCAAGGGGACATCGCTGCGGGACGAGATCACGCGCTATTTTCGGATCGGCCAGGCGCACTGGCAATCTTTCAGTACAATCGACGAGCCTACGGTCACCCAGACGGCTGGCTTCGTGCGAGTGCTGCTCGAAGAAGCCTTCGGATTCTCGCTCGCCGGCCCAGTCACGCATGATCGGGAAGGCCGACGTTTCCGTATCGCGTGGGAAGCCAAAGCTGGGAAGGTCCCGATCGTTGTCGCAGCACCAGCGACAGGCGAAGACGGCAAGCTTGCCGATGGCTTCACACGGGCTCAGCCGGAATTCGGCGATGGGCCCGATGGCCGCATAGCGCGCCGTTCTCCGGCGGTCCTTCTGCAGGACTGGCTGAACGCCAACCCGGATTTCTACTGGGGCCTCGTCTTTGCCGGAGACCGCGTCCGCCTCATGCGCGACAATGCCAGTTTCACACGGCCTGCCTACATCGAGGCAGATCTGGGAGCGATCTTCCGCGACGAAATGTTCGCCGACTTCACCGCGCTCTGGTTGCTTATTCACAACAGCCGATTCGGGGCTGAAGGTGCGCCCGCCAGTGACTGTGCTTTGGAGCGTTGGCGTGAGGCGGGAATGCGTGCCGGAACCGCTGCGCGTGACCGGCTGCGCGGCAATGTTGAAGACGCCCTGCTCTCCCTTGGTCAGGGTTTTCTCGATGCCAACCCTGCCCTGCGTCAGAAACTCGACGAAGGCGCATTGTCGATGTCCGGCTACTTCGAACAGCTGCTGCGGACCGTCTATCGGTTGATCTTTCTCGCAGTCGCAGAAGACCGAAACCTGCTGCATGCGCCGGGCGCATCGCGTGCTGTCCGCGCGCTCTACGGCGAAAATTACGGCTTTGCCTACCTTCGGGATCGGTCCGCACAGCGCGGCGCTCACGACCACCACCAGGATGCATGGGAAGGCGTAAAGATCGTCTTCAATGCACTGGAACGCGGTGAGGGCCTGCTAGGACTTCCGGCCTTGGGAAGTCTGTTTTCGCGCGGCCTTACGCCGGATCTGGGGCAAGCAAGCCTGCCCAACCGCGCATTGCTGGCTGCAATCTACAAACTTGGCTGGCTGATTGATGACAAGCGCCGGGTCCGGATCAACTGGCGCGATATGGCGACCGAGGAACTGGGCAGCGTCTATGAAGGCCTGCTGGAACTCGTTCCCATGCGCGAAGATGAGGGGCGCACCTTTACCTTGGATTCGGGGCTCAAGGGCAACACGCGCAAGACCAGCGGAAGCTATTATACCCCTGACAGTCTGGTGCAGACGCTGCTCGATAGCGCGCTGGATCCGGTTCTGGATCGGGCTGAGGCGGAAGGCGGCGTCGAGGCAATTCTGGCCCTCAGGGTGATAGATCCTGCCAGTGGCTCGGGGCATTTCCTGCTTGGCGCGGCGCGGCGCATGGCAACCAGAGTGGCCCAGCTTCGCGATAGCGATGCGCCCGATTATCACCGTGCACTGCGCGATGTCGTTTCAAGCTGCATCTACGGGGTGGATCGCAACCCGATGGCGGTGGAGTTGGCCAAGGTGGCGCTGTGGATCGAGAGTGTTTCTCCAGGACAACCGCTGGGCTTTCTTGATGCCAATATCCGCTGCGGCGACGCGCTGCTCGGCGTGTTCGACCTTGAGGCACTGGAGCAGGGTATTCCCGACGATGCCTACAAACCGCTGACGGGCGACAGCGAAGATGCGGCCAAATACTGGAACATAAAGAACAAGAACGAAAAGAAAGGCCAGGGTGCTTTCGATTTCGATAGCGGTGGCGGGGCCATGCCGCCGCGCAAATTGGCCGCGAACCTTTCCACGATCCGCCGGATGAGCGAAGACACGGTGAGCCAAGTGGAAAAGAAGCGCGAGGCGTTCGAGGCGTGGCGGCGCGATCCCGATCGCTATGCTACCAAGGTCGCCTGCGATCTCTATACTGCCGCCTACCTACTCCCCAAGCTGGAGGTGCCGGAAAACTATCAGCGCGGCCAAGTGCCAACCACCGCAGACGTTTGGAAGAAGCTGGGCGGCGGGCAGATTTATGGCCCGTTGGAAGCCGCCAGCGTGGATGCCGCCGAATTCGCCCGCGCTTTCCATTGGCCGCTCGCCTTTCCCGATGTGCTGATCGGAAAGGGTGGCTTCGACGTTGTTCTGGGTAACCCACCGTGGGAAAAATTTACGATCCTTGAGCGCGAATTTTTTGCCGCGTACTCAGAAATCGCCGAAGAAGCCAATGCATCGAAGCGTAAACGACTGATTTCTGCCGCCTTCGAAAAATCTCCAGAACTTGCAAAGATTTGGGGCAAAGAGCAGCGGCTTGTTTCAGCTTTCGGCAAGTTCTTGCGTAGCTCGAACCGGTTCAAATTATCCGCTGTGGGCGAATTGAACCTCTATCCCCTTTTCGCCGAACTATCGCTAAGTTTATTAAGTGCGACCGGGAAAAGCGGGCTTATAGTGAAGTCTATGATGTTCACTGGCTCCACTTGGAAGGGTTTCACCGATTATCTCATTACTAGTGGACGATTGGAATCGGTATTCGACTTCAAGAACTGGGAGATGCTATTTCCTACAGTAGGTTATCATGAGCGCTATTCTCTGGCGACATTCACGGGAGCTGTCACTGAAACGGTGTTAAAGCTTGCAGTTGGACTGACTCACTCCCGAAACCTAGTTCAAGAAGGCGTGATAATCAAAATCAACAGGGAGATACCTCGGCAACTTAATCCAGATACGGGGACTTTGCCGCAATGCGAGAGTTCTGAAGATTTGCGCATTCTGACCCGTGTCGCAACTGCATTTCCCACGCTCGGAGTATCACCGTGGCATGCTCATTACACAAGCGGACTGCATATGACTTCCGATGCTGCCGAGCTGCGCGACTTAGAGGAGTTGCAAGGCGCGGGTTATAAGCTCGTAGGCTCTTGGTTTGCTTTGGGGGAAGAAGTTTTTGCTCCAGTTTACGAGGGCAAACTAATTCATCAATTTGACCACCGATTTGCAACCTTTGACGGCATCCCTCCTGAAAAGCGGTTTGGAATTAAGGCGGCAACGATCACACCAACCCTCGAGGTAAAAGGGCAGCGGGACTTCGAGATTTTGCCGCGTTATTGGGTGCGTGGAGCTTTCCAAGAAGCCAACCTGGCCGCTAGGGGTTTGCGTGATAACTGGAATATCGCTTTCCGCGATACGACAAACGTTATCAGCAATTTCCGCACAGCGGTTGGATGTGTTGTTGGCCCAGCGGCTTTTAACTACAAGGCCCCAAATATCGTGATAAGTAAGGGCGACCCACGACAGTCTGCACTATTTTTGTCCATGTTCAATTCAACGCCATTTGATTACCTAATCAGACAAAAATTTTATGGCGCAAACTTCACTAAATCGCTGCTTTTGCAATCGTTTGTGGTCCCTCCAGAGGCGGTCGCTCAACACCATGATAGTCTTATAGATGCGGTGGTGGCATTGACGAACACATCGGATAGCGTGATTTTCTTCGCCAAAGATCTTGACCGCACTCATCTAAGCACGACTAACCCCGAGGAGAGGTTAATGCTGAGGGCGTGGATTGACGCAGTGTATTTCACTGCGTTTGGTTTTGCTCGATCTGAAGTCGAATATGTCTTCGGCACGTTTCCGATTTGGAAAGAGAAATCCGAAAATGTTTGGGGCCGCTTTCGAGAAAGAGACGAGGCGTTACGCTTTTTTGAGAATATGGAATGAGTACGACGGCGTCGCGTTCGATACCTCTCTTCGCGCGCGACCATGGGCATGAGGGGACTACGTTTGGCTGCGCCGAGGACTCCCGCGCCCCCCGTTGCGCTGAGCTCGATCTCAAGGACGTGATGGGCGAAGACTGCCCAAGCGAAACTTTCCGCGACTTCCAGAGGAACGAAATCGCCAGACACGGCGAATACCGCACCCAACGCATCGTCCTCGCCACCTATGATGATACGCTGGTGGCCGGCGGCATGCGGCCACGGACGGAGGGATATCGGTGACCAAGTTCGATCCGGAAACCTTCTCGGATAACGTGCAGCTTGCCGGTTTCCATATGGAGGCGGGGCAACGCAATTTCATGGAGCTCGTAAGAATCATTGCGGCCGATCTGGATACCAGCATGACAGCCTTGCGCCCCTACCTCCGCGCTTGGTTCAACGGCGCCCGTGATGCGCTGGAAGATTTTGGTATTGATGTTAGCGATGCGAGTTCCGCTGATGAAGTTGCGGCTGCTATGCGCTGTTTTGCGATGTGGGCCGATCAGCCGGTTGAAGCAGAATGATCGACGCGAAGAACCGCCTCTCGGAATATCCATTCCTACTCCAATCAGAGCTACGCGATGCAGCTAACGAACACGGTTATCGGGTCGGCCCGGAACAGTCGGCCGGCTGGCTGTTCTTTCGTTCTGCTTCGGCTCCTGGCGAAATAGCACTTGCGGCCACTCCTGCGGGTATGTCCGGTCCATTCTTCCTCTCAATCTCTCATCCAGGCGCTGCGCGGGAATTGATGGCAGAAGTGGCCAGCCCTTGTGCCAAGGGCCACGTGGCAGCCTTTGCATTTGAGAGGCGGGAAGCACTTTTCGCCGCGGTGGGTGAAGTCTACCGCTTGTCTATCAGTCTTCCGACGCTGCCCTTCGAAGATTTCGTTCGTGAGACCGCGCATCTCGGAAACACCGAAGCCGAGCAGATGCAGAAAGTTCGCATCGGGCAGGCCCGTTTTCGTGATGCCTTGATGAACTATTGGAATGGCACGTGTCCGCTGACAGGGATATCCAATCCGGAATTGCTGCGCGCATCGCATATCATCGGCTGGGCCAAGTGCGACAGCGACCAGGAACGATTGAATGTCTATAACGGCTTCTTGCTCTCATCGCTTTGGGATGCGGCGTTCGACAGTGGACTCGTGACCTTCGATGATCATGGGCGTGCAGTACCCTCGCCGTTGCTCGACGACAAAGCGGCGAGAGAAATGAGCGTCGGCAGCGTTCCACCGCTGGTACTGACGGACGACCACAGATCGCGCCTTGCGTGGCATCGCATCCATTGCTGGCAGGGTGACATGCCAGGAGCTTAAGAATCCCGATTAGCGCCGATTAGGTTCGCCAAAGTCATTCGCTGCCGCAAGGGATCTTGCGCTAAACGACAGGAATTGGGCCGTTTGCGGACTGACTGCTTTTAGGCTCCTTGAGTTCCAAGCCGACATTCAGCCAACGATGCAATAGCGCTCGTTAGAGGCTCTTTCGACTAGCTTTGTATCGGCTGGCCTCTATCATCGACAGCATGGCTGGGATGATGAGTACGAAACCTTGGAAGGATCTAAACGGTAGGATCCATGCCGCCACAGATCGAGACTTTGAAAGGGCAGTACTGCCCCTAATGAGAGCGATATGGCCTAGTCTGGTCCAGGTGCCAGCGATGAAGGCGTATGATCGCAGCGGCGTTGATCTTCTCAGCTTGACTAGCGACGATGAGATCGAATGCGCAGTCCAGTGCAAAGGGTTTTTCAAGGTCGAGGGATTGGCTGATGATCAGTTTGATCCAATCGCTAAGTCGATCAAGAAGTTTCGAGATTCTGGCCTTGAGACCAAAACATATGTTTTGGTCCATAATCAGGATGGGCGTAACCGTGACGTAGCAGAAAAGATTGATCAGCTTCTAGCCGACCTAGTGGCAAGCGGCCGTGCCGACCGAGCGCTTCAGTGGGATAGGCATAAGTTATTCTCTGCTCTGCAGGACGCTCTTTGGAAGATGATTGAAGAGCGAATTAGTCAGCAAGCTGACTTTATGATCAGGCAAGCGGGCATGAATTTTAGCCAGCCTGCTGACATAGTTTCGAAAGTTCCAATACAGCTGTCTTCATTGCACCTGATCCGAGGGTCACGAGCCAGAATTGTCGATGTGGATGAAACATCAACAGAATCCGATCTCGCTGGCATGCTAGATAGAGGAGGTGACCGGTGGGCCGTGTTGACCGGGCTTTTTGGAAGCGGGAAATCCACTTCGTGCCTCAATATCGCCAGGCATGCTCCAAGCCGAGTAATCTACGTTCCTGCTGCAGACATTGAGCCCGAAAAGGGTGGAGTCGGCACACACGTCTTGATGCAAGATATTTTGAAGGCTCTCTCAATTTTCGCAGATTTTGACGAAGATGAGAAAGGCATTTTTGAGCGACTTGCCTCTGCGATGCTTCGCAAGGAACTTTCAGCAAATGATAGCTCTGCGACGCTCATAATTGATGGTTTGGATGAGAACCGATCCCTCGCCGGCCCGTCTGAAATAACAAGATTCGCTAGTGCCTTAGCTGAACTAAGATGCAGGATTCTTTTGAGTACCCGGTCTGAGCATTTCAATGCGTCTTTCGGGAATTATGATCATCTCTTCAATGAACTATCAATGAAAGGAGTCCCGAAGAGAATCCCGGTTCTACATCTTGCCCCCTGGGGCTGGCAGCAAATTATTGCGCTGGTCGAGCAGGTATCAATTCAAGATCCTGAAAACCAGAATTTCTCGGTTTTCCTCGAAGCGGTCCGACAGAGGCAATCGGGAGGATGGGACGCTGAGTTTTTGAGGCACCCTCTTTTTCTTCGCATGACCCTAGACCTAATCGGTGAGGGGATGCACCCTGCCAAGAACAGCTCAGAATTGATCTCCCTCTGGACCGACCAGAAGCTTATCAGAGATTTGAAAGCAGCCCGGGAAACGCCCGTCCCTATTACCGATAGGGACGAGTTTCTGCACTCGATCAGAAATCTAATGGCGGAGGCGGCTGGACTGATGGTCGACACTGACGACAGTGGCCGCATCCAACTCGCCGAAACCATCGATTCGGGCGAAGTGGTTTCAATAGCCCAGCGTATATTCAATACCGCAAGAGTTTCATTGCATTCAATTGCGTCGACTAGTCTTATAGTTCCAGTCGCAGTACGTTACCGAATGAGCGTACCGATGCGCTTCTCGCATCGAGCATTCCAAGAGTACTTTCTTGCTGAGTACTTACAAGGCAAAGGGCTGGATGGCGATGAGTATCCTTTAGCCGTGCAAGAGTATCTGAAAGGGCTGTAGCAAGCGCACAGATTTGAGTTTTCCTTCTGGGATTTGAAATCTGACAGTCAGCCAGAAGATATTAGATTCTCGACACTCGACTAGAGCAGGGACGGGCTGGGCTTGGGCCGATCGCGGACCGTCTGCAATTTTGGCTGACAGCTAGAAACCGGACATTAAGGCGTATGGGGAGAAACTCACGGCAGGAGGTCCAGCATGCCTTTCACCGACGAAGAGAAGCGCGCTTGGCATGAGGAAAAGCGCCGACGTGAAATCAAATCCCAGACAACTTCACGCCCCACCCCCGTGACGGAGTGCATTCATTGCGGTCAGCCCGTCGGCTATGGTGAGGGCTACATATCTGACGATATTTCGCTCTGCGATATATGCGACTGCGACTGATGGGCCGAAAGCGGCTTGACCGCTATGTGGACTCTAGCCTCGAAAGCAGACACATCGTCGTAGGCGGCTGGAATTGGTAGTGAAGCGGCCGTCGCGGCCGTTCGCATGATGTGGTAATTGTCGGGACGAAATGAACCTGCCGCGACGGAAATAGCTGAAAGAGGCCACGCCCAGGCCATAGCGCTCGTTGGTCAACATTCAGTTGGAGAAGCCTGCGGATCGTCGACCGTGTATATCCCTAAAGTTTCTAGCTGCGTGGGCAGAATCGGGCAGATTAATTCGGACCAATCAGCGGGCAGGGATTGCAACGCAGAATGGAGAGCATCAGTCATGCGCCCCGAACGTACTAAGGCCGAAGCTCACTTCGTCACGAAATTTCTGGAGTTTGTTAGGTCTAAGTTCGATGCCAATGCTCACGAGATCGATGGCATCACGGACAAGCCGGATTTGGGCATCTCGTCCGCGGGCCGCGTCATAGGCGTCGAGCTGTCGCAACTCCCCAGCAGTAACATCATGCGTGTGATTAACCGGCAGCTCCCACCCGCACGGGTATCACCCGGAGGCTTGAGGGGCGATCTCGCAATCTACCCACTCGAACCGCACAGGCGGGTTCATGAGGTGGTGAAAAGCAAGAGCGCGAAGGCGTCAGGCTACCGCGCTGCGATCCACGCCGATGAGATTTGGCTCCTTTTGCACAATCACTCGACGATTGATGCATGGCCAATGTCAGGGCCTACAAGACGCCAGTCTCGTGAGGCTGAAGATCTGCTAATGCGGTTCGGCCTCAAGGGACAGAAACACAATTTTGATCGCATATTTTTCATTTATTCAGATGGCGAGACGGTCGAGCTCACAGACGATCGAGCGATACCAAGATCTGTCTCGCTAGCTCACGGCGAAGGATATCCAGCAGTCACCACCTGGCGCTTCTCATTCGGGTTTGAAGTGCCGCGACCAGGCCTTGGCACAAGAGTATATGATTTTCCTGAGATCGAGTTCGCTGAACACCTTGTTGTGCCGAAAGACGATTGGATGGCAGCAAGGCCGGCGCATTATGAACATCTCAATCCAACGGTTTCCGCGTCGGTCAGCGGCCAAGAGGCGACTGTGACTATCCTCATCAATGGCCATCCCCATACACACTCATGGAGTACCTCAGAATGGGTCGGCCAAACGCTCTATGACCATGTGCTTCTGCAGTTCGGAATTCCCAAGTCGACGTTCAATTGGACGGTCTAACGCCATTGTCTGCGCAAACGCTCCGCCTCTCCGATGCTTGAATAAACCAAATCCTGTCGCCGCGTTCCCCCCGCATAGGGGCCCCAACCACACCTGTTGCGCCATGTCCTGAGCGGTGCCCCGAGCGGAACGGCTATCAGCGAATGCAGCGGAAGAAGCCCTATGCCAGCGCCATCAAAAAGGCACTCGGTGAAGTCAGATAGCGGCTGCTTTCGGAATCGCGTTTTGCTTGCGCGAACGGCCGAAATTAGGGCGCAAAGCTGTCATTGGTCGAACGTCGTGCCAAGATCTCCCGTACCCCGACAATCCATTGGACTTCCCTGTCACCGCAAGCATTGGTGCCGTCAGTGAAACGCGGCCCTGAACCAAGGCTGCTGCCCTGACCGATGCGATCGGCAGGGCCTTGGGTGCTGGGAGCAGCGAGGTGCTGCTTCGTCACGGAGTACCACCCGATGATCGATACCGTTGAGAACAAGCCCGCTACGAAGCGCGCTCGCCGCATGGCCCGCGAGCCAAAACCAGCGGGCGAAGTCGCAGATTCTGCGCCCATCCGAACTGCTCAGGTTGAACCGAAGCCTGCCAAGCCGTCCAGCAAGTCCAGCTTGGTGCTTGGAATGCTCCAACGCCCTCAGGGCGCCACGATCGCGCAGATCGTGGCTGCTACCGGTTGGTTGCCGCACACTACCCGAGCCGCACTGACCGGCCTGAAGAAGAAGGGCCATGAGATCACTAGCGAGAAGGCAGAAGGCGAGGAGCGCGTATATCGCGTGGTGGCAGGCTGATGGGACGCCGCGCCTACATTACCCTCGACCGGCTCGCAGAGATGCCAACCGAAGAACTGAAAGCGGAGTGGGCGCGGCGATATGCCGCGCATGCTCCCAGTCTGTCGCCAGACCTGCTGCGACTGGGGATCGCCTATCGGCTGCAGGAGCAAAAGCTCGGCGGCGTGAGCCGCTCGACCAGATCATTACTGCGTGAGCTGGCTGCGCAACCCAAGGATAGGGGACGCAACGGCCTGCCCCCACGCAAGCTTACCATCGGAACCCGGCTGGTGCGCGACTGGCACGGCGCCCGCCACACCGTGACCGTCCTGGAAAATGGCTTTGAGTACGATGGCAAGAAATGGCGATCACTCACCGCGATCGCCAAGGCCATCAGCGGTTCGCATTGCAGCGGCCCGGGGTTCTTCGGCCTGACGGATCCGAAACGATGAAGCTGCTGCGCTGCGCGGTCTACACCCGCAAGTCGACCGAGGACGGGTTGAAGCAGGAGTTCAACAGCCTCGATGCCCAGCGCGAGGCCTGCGAAGCCTACATCCTGAGTCAGCGGCATGAGGGCTGGTCGCTGGTCCCGAACCGTTACGACGATGGCGGGTTCTCGGGCGGAAGCATGCTTCGCCCGGGACTCAAGGCGCTGCTGGCCGATATCGAGGCTGGCCTGGTCGATGTCATCGTCGTGTATAAGGTCGACCGCCTTACTCGCAGCCTCGCCGACTTTGCCAAGATCGTCGAGCAGCTGGATTCCAGGCAGGCGAGCTTCGTATCGGTTACGCAGGCGTTCAATACCACCACCAGCATGGGGAGACTAACGCTCAATGTGCTGCTGTCATTTGCCCAGTTCGAGCGCGAGGTCACCGGCGAGCGGATCCGCGACAAGATCGCCGCTTCCAAAAAGAAGGGTATCTGGATGGGCGGGCCCGTGCCGCTGGGATACGAAGTGATCGATCGTAAGCTGGTTCCAGTGCCCGAAGAGGCCGAGCGGGTGCGCAGGATCATGCGCCGCTATCTCGAGGTCAGATCGGTCCCGGCCCTGATCGGGGTTCTGCACCGTGAGGGTATCGTCACAAAGATCCAGCAGCGTACAAGCGGCCCCCATCGTGGCGGCGTTCCCTTTGGGCGTGGCAGCCTGTTCCACCTGCTCAAGAACCCGATCTACCGCGGCAAGATCGTGCACAAGGGCCATATCCACGAAGGCGAGCAGGAAGCCATCGTGGACGAGCACCTCTGGGATGCGGTGCAGGCGCAGCTCAGTGAGAAAGCACCGCCGAGGAAGCGCCCTACCAATGATCCGCAAAAGGCCATGCTGCGCGGCCTCCTGACCGATCCACATGGACGCCCGATGGTTCCGACTTATGCCACCAAGCGCAGCCGTCGTTATGCCTACTACGAGACCCGCAAGGATTTGGCCCGGCCTGCCGATCCGCCAGCTACCCGGTTCGTGCAGGGCCAACTCGAGCGACATTTGATCGTGCATCTCACCGAGCTGCTCGAAGATGAGCATGCACTGCGCCGACTGTCAGGTATCGAAGAAGCGGGTCACCTGCGGACCATTTTCGAGACTGGTCGGTTGCTTGCCTGTCGGCTCGCGTTCCAAAGTTCGCGCGAAGCAATTTTGCAAGATCTGATCACCGCGTTGCAGGTTCGCGCCGAGCGGATCGAGATCGAGTTGAACTCGGATGCACTTGGGGCCGAGACAGGTGGTAAGCTCGCCTGGAGCATCCCGCTACCAAATCGAAAACCATTCCGCGAGGCCAAGCTCAGGATTGATGCCGAACACCGGGGAAGTATGCCGAATGACAAACTGGTCCAGCTAATCGCCGACGCGCTTGAGGCTCGGCAGCTCGTCATTAACAACCCGAAACTCAGCATCAATCAGGTTGCAAACCAAGAGGGTCGCTGCCGCAAGCAGCTGGCCAAGCTGGTGAGCGTGAGTTGGCTTAGCCCACGTATTGTTGAGTCCATTGCTGCAGGCACCCAGCCCAAAGCGATCAACCGTACCGTGCTGCTCGAGACAGCGCTGCCTGCCGATTGGGCCGATCAGGAAGCTTTGCTCGGCTTTCAAGCCTGAGCGCGATCCACCGCATCTTCCTGAATCCGGGTGGGCGGGGAATTTCCAGACAGAGAATTGGGCTGATGTTGACCGCCCTAAGGCCAAGGCAGCGACGTCTCTCGCCCACGGCTCAGAATTTCATGGCACCAAACCGCGCAGAACTGCGCCACTTCCGCGCTGCAGGATGCCCGAAGGCAAAATCATGTCTGCTTGTCTGACTGTTTGGTGCGGTCGAGAAGACTCGAACTTCCACGGGCTTTCGCCCACAACGACCTCAACGTTGCGCGTCTACCAGTTCCGCCACGACCGCACATCGATAAACAAGCGGCCAAATCGCGCGCTCGTCTGGTAGGAGCGCGCCCTTAGCAAAGGCCCCCCGAACCTGCAAGCGCCCTGCAAGCCCGGTGAAAACTAGTTTTCGTGCAGGGTGGCCTACTCGGCCTTCCAGCCGATTTCGGCCATGCGGGCGGAGCGCGGAACATCGGTGACCGCCTGCGTCACGCTGACGCTTTCCCCCGGCCCCAGGCTGCTTTGCGGAGAGCGCACTTCCAGCTCGAAAACCTTGCGGTCGCGCGCATCGCGCAGCACCACCAGCACCGGCGGCACGCTGCGCGCGACATTGCCGATATTGGTGATCGTGCCGTTGATGGCGAAATATTCGATGCCGCTGGGCATTTCGCGCTTTTCCTGCTGGTCGATCGGGAAATCGAGCTGCAGGTCCGGCTCTCCCACCGCGAAATCGGGCCGTGTCACCGGCACCCAGTCCGGCAGGCCCCAGTAACTCACGGCAAAGATCAGCGCGGCTGCGAAGATGGCAAAGATGGCCGCGGCCCAGGTCCACACTTTCAGCCAGTTGCGGCGGCGGCGGAACGGCGGCTGGGCATCGAAGGCGGAACCCGGCAGATCATCGTGCGCGGGGATGTGCACCTGCTCTATCGGCGGCGGCGGCACATCGTCACGGCCCAACGGAGGCTCACCCTCGTCGCGGGCCGTCTCGTCGGCAAAAGGAGCACGTGCGGCGGGAGGCGGCGGTGCTGCTCGCTGTGCGGGCGGCGGGGGAGCAGGTTCGGGCTTAGGTTCCGGCCTTGGTTCCGGCTCCTGCTCTGGCGGGGCAGCTGCCGTCGATGCGCCTTCTGCCAGTTCCAGCGCCGGCCCATCCTGGAACCAGCTGTGCCGGCATTTGGCGCAGCGTACCGTCCGCCCGTCAACACCTATGGCACTGTCGGGAACAACGTAGCGCGTTGCGCAGGCGGGACACTCGATAATCATCGTCGCGTTGATTCCTAGGGAAGCGCGAGACAACCAACAAGCTGTGGAGCAAGTTTGTTGCGGCGGTCCGTGGCTTTTTTCCACATCGAACACCAGCTATAGGCTGTGCCGATGATCGCTTCGCGCCTAGTTTGCCTCCAAATCCGGGTTCATGACGTCAATTTCGAAAGGGCTGGAAGGCCGGCATGAGCGCGGAAACAGACAGCATCGTCCAGTTTGACAATGTCGGGCTGCGTTACGGCACCGACCGGGAAGTGCTGAGCGACATCAGTTTCACGCTCTATCCCGGCAGCTTCTATTTCCTGACCGGCGCCAGCGGCGCGGGCAAGACCTCCATGCTCAAGCTGCTGTATCTGGCGCAGCGCCCATCGCGCGGAATGATCCGCATGTTCGGGCATGATGTGATCACCCTGCCGCGCAGCCGCCTGCCCGCCTTCCGCCGCAGGATCGGCACGGTGTTCCAGGATTTCCGCCTCGTCCCGCATCTTTCCGCCTTTGACAATGTGGCGCTGCCGCTGCGCATTTCGGGCATGAGCGAGGGCGAGATTCGCAAGCCGGTGACCGACATGCTCAATTGGGTGGGCCTGGAGCACCGGTCCCATGCGCGGCCAGAAACGCTTTCCGGCGGGGAGCAGCAGCGCGTGGCCATTGCCCGCGCGGTGATCGCCCGGCCTGAAATACTGGTGGCGGATGAGCCGACGGGCAACGTCGATCCGGAAATGGCGCTCAAGCTGCTGCGCCTGTTCGAAGCGCTCAACCGGCTGGGCACCACCGTGGTGGTGGCGACCCACGATGTGCATCTGCTGCGCAAGGTCCCCGATTCGCTGATCATGCGGCTGGACAAGGGGCGGCTGTCCGATCCCACCGGCGCGCTGCGCTATCCGCCCCGGCGGGAGGCGGCCGCGCCATGAGTTCACCTTCCTTCCTCCACCGCCGCAGCGGCGGCAAGCTGGGTGGCAGCGCGCGAATCCTGCCGCAAGCGCGGCTGGCGGGGCCGATGCCGTGGGTCATCGCCATCATGATCGCGCTGACGGTGATCGCGGCGGCGGCAGGGCTGGCGCTGAGCAATCTGGCAGACAATGCGCGTTCGGAGATTTCCGGCGGGCTGACCGTGCAGATTGTCGAAGGCGCCCCGGCAGACCGCGACCGTCAGGCTGAAACCGCCGTGGCCATGCTGTCCAACAGGGACGATGTGGACGAGGTCCGCCGCGTGCCCGATGCGGAGCTGGCCGCCCTGCTGGAACCCTGGCTGGGTGAGGCGGCGGGTGCTGATGAAGACAATGCCATTCCCACGCCCGCGCTGATCGACGTGCGGCTGAAAGGCGCAGTCACGCCAGAGCGGCTGGCAGGCATTGCCCGCGCGCTGGAGGCCGGCGTGCCATCGGCGCGGGTCGATGCCCAGGCCAGCTGGCTTGGCCCGGTATTCGAAGCGATCAGCTCGCTGCAATATCTCGCCATCGGGCTGGTGGTGTTGCTGGCTGCGACCAGCGCCGCAGCCGTGTGGCTGGCGGCGCGCAGCGCATTGGGCTCCAACCGGGAGGTGATCGAGGTCATCCACCATCTGGGCGGTTCGGACGGACAGATCGCCGGGATCTTCCAGCGCTCCATCGGTATGGACGCGCTGACAGGCGGACTTGCCGGACTGGCAATGGGCCTGGCCGCGGTATTGCTGCTGGGCCAGCAATTCTCCGGTCTTGGTTCGGGCCTTGTTGCAGGGGGCGGACTGGAAGTGACCGACTGGGCCATGATCGCCGCCATTCCGCTGATCGGCACGGTGCTGGCCATCGTCACCGCGCGCCTTACCGTGACCTCCGCGCTCAAGGGCATGTTGTGATCCGCCGGGTCCTGTCTGTGGTGCTGCTCGGCTGGGCTCTGGGCTTTGTGTGGTTTGCCATGGCGCTGCCCCAGCCGGCGGGGAATGAGCGGACAGATGCTATCGTGGTGCCCACCGGCAGTGGTGGGCGCATCCAGCGCGGGCTGGAGCTGCTGCGGCTTGGTGCGGCAGAGCGGATGCTGGTGACCGGCGTGGATATCGATGTGCGCCCGGCTGAATTTGCCGCCCAGTTCAATGTCGAGGACCGGCTGATGGATTGCTGCATCACGCTGGGGTTCAGCGCGCTCGACACACGCGGCAATGCGCGCGAGACGGCGAAGTGGATGGCCGATCAGGGATATGTCTCGCTGCGGCTGGTCACCAGCGACTGGCATATGCAGCGCACGGCGGTGGAGCTGAAAGATCGTCTGCCGGACAATGTCAGCGTATTGCGCGATGCGGTGCATACCGAACCGTCGCTGAAAACGCTGTTTCTGGAATATCACAAGCTGGCAGCCGCCTGGCTGCTGTCACTTACCTGAGGTATTGGCGCGCAATGCATGTTCTCCGCAGCCTGATCTTCTACGTCGCCTTTTACGGCGGATCGGTGTTCCACGTGCTGGGCGCAATGATAGCGCTGCGTGTGGCGCCGCGTTGGCTGCGGCCGATCTGCGACGCATGGTCCGGGTGGCATCACTGGTGCGTGGAGAACCTGCTGGGCATCCGGATAGAGATCACCGGCATCAACCCAAAGGGCGTGGCGCTGTTCGCGATCAAGCACGAATCCTTCTTCGAAGCGATCGAAGTGCCGCATCTGTTCAACCATCCCGCAGGCTTCGCCAAGCAGGAGCTGTTCGACATTCCGGGATGGGGCAAGGTGGCGGCGGCCTATGGCGCGATCCCTGTCGCCCGGGACGAAGGCGCCAAGGCCCTGCGCACCATGTTGAAGGATGCGCGCATGCATATTGCGGCGGGCCGCCCGATGATCATCTTTCCCGAAGGCACGCGCGTGCCGCCGGGGCAGCGCCCTGAATTGCAGGCGGGATTTGCCGCCTTGTACAAGATGCTGAAACTGCCGGTGATCCCGGTGGCGGTGGAGAGCGGGCGAGTATATGAAACGATGTGGAAGAGGCCCGGCGTGATCCGCGTCCATTTTGGCGAACCGATCGAGACCGGCCTCTCGCGCGAGGAGATTGAGGACCGCACCCGCGCGGCGATCAATATCTTCAACGGGCCGCAGGAAACCCCCGACGCCTAGCTCTCTCGCTAGCTCATCAGCGCAAGCATCCGGTGCGCCCATTCATGCGCGTCCGCATCGCCTGCATCGCCGACCCCGATATCGGCCACGAATTCCTGCCCGCGCGACACGCTCTGCAAAATGCCGTCGCCGTGCCAGCGATCTGCCCGGCCATGATAGCTGAGGCCGCTGCGCTCCATCCATGCGGGAACACGCCACAGGCTCGGCGGTCCATCCTCCACGCTCAGGCGCAGTTCGGCGTGGCTGCTGCGGGCCGTTCCTCCCGGCCCGCAATAGATCGCATCGTTGGCGCCATGGGCGGCCAGTGCATGGGGATGACCCAGCGCGCGCAGATCCTCCATCGCAGGCTCCCCGCTGCGGACCACGTCGTCCACCCACAGCCAGCCGAAGATGCGGTGGTGCGCCCTTTCCCTGCCCTGCCTGAAGAGCCCGAAGAAGATGAACAGGTCGCCCGCCCCCACGCCGCAGTTTTCAAGGTGGCTTTGGGCCGCGCCGCATTGGCCGAACAGGCAGGTGCCATCGGGCAGGAACATCGGATCGTGATGGGCCAGGTCCGCCGCGCCCAGTCTTCCGCGGCTCGCCAGCGCGGCGTGATCCGCCAGCCCCAGATCGCCATAGGGAACGCCCGGCCTGCCCTCACCAGCGGGAATCGGCAGGCTGACCGGAATGCCCTCCACAATCGGGGACGGTCCACCACCGGAAGCGGAATCGAAGCCCTTGCGAGAGAGGATGATCTTCATGTCGCAAACACGCCTAGCGCGGCTGCGGCTTGCGCACTAGGATCACTTCCCGAGGGAGAGACAAATGAAGCCGATCCAGCTTGGCCGGATGACGGTCCACAAGATCCATGAGATGGATTCGCCAACCCCGATGCTGGCGCAGTTGCCCGGCGCAACGGCGGCGGATCTGGCACGGTTGAAAACCTGGTACACGCCCAGCGATGACGAGCTGACCGACGATCCGGAAACCAGCTGCATGACCTTTGGCCTGCACAGCTTCGTGATCGAGGTGGATGGCAAGCGCATATTGGTGGACAGCTGCTGCGGCAATCACAAGAATCGCTCGCTGCCCGAAGTGCACCAGCTGGACACACGATATCTGGAAAACCTGCGCACGGCGGGTTTCGCGCCCGAAGATATCGACATGGTCATGTGCACGCACCTGCACTTCGATCATGTCGGCTGGAACACGAAGCTGGAGAACGGCAAATGGGTGCCGACCTTCCCCAATGCCCGCTATCTGTTCGGCAAGAAGGATTACGATTACTTCGTCACCAATCCTGAAGGGGAGGAAATCCACCAGGAAGCCTTCCTCGATTCGATCGTGCCGATCATGGATGCCGGCAAGGGCGAGCTGGTGGACGAGGATTTCATCGCCCACCGCGAGATTGGCGACGGCGTGTGGCTGGAGCCTGCTTTTGGCCATTCGCCGGGCTGCTGCACCATCAATGCCGAGGCTGGCGGCCCGCCTGCGATCTTCTGGGGCGATGTGATCCACCACCCGTTGCAGATGATCCGCTATGACCTGCCCTTCGCCTTCGATGCCGATCCGCCGCAGGCCAGCGCCACGCGCCAGCGGGTGATGAAGCGCGCCGCCGAAGGGGACCTGTTGTGCTTCCCCGCCCATTTCCGCCTCAATTCCGCAGGCCGGGTGAAGGTAGACGGCGATGCCTATCGCTATGAATGGGTGGCGGAATAAGCCCCGCATTCGTCATTCCCGATCCGGCGCGAATGACGGTATGATGCGCGAATGACGATCGACCGTTCAGCCCTGCGCGCCGCCTATCGCATGGAAGAGGCGTCCTGCCTGTTCCAGCGCATGGATCAGGCGGCGCAGGCATCGGCGCTGCACGGTGAGGCTGCCGCAATGGCCGCGCGGCTGATCGAAGGCGCCCGCGCACGCACCAGCGGCGGGCTGGACGCATTCCTCCATTCCTATGGCCTCGGCACGCAGGAGGGGATCGCGCTGATGTGTCTGGCAGAGGCGCTGCTGCGTGTGCCCGATGCCGAAACCGCCGATGCGCTGATCCGCGACAAACTGGCCGGGATCGACTGGGCCGAGCATCTGGGGGAGAGCAGTTCCACCTTCGTCAATGCCGCCACATTCTCGCTCATGCTGTCAGGCGAAGTGCTGCGCGGCGGATCGCGGGAGGAGGCAGGCCTTGCCAATGCGCTGCGCCGCGCGGCGGGCCGTCTGGGTGAGCCGGTCATCCGCCAGGCAGTGTTGCAGGCGATGAAGATACTGGGCGGGCAATTCGTGTTCGGGCGGACCATGGACGAGGCGCTGAAACGCGCCGCGCCCGAACGCGCGCAGGGCCTGTCCCACAGCTTCGACATGCTGGGTGAGGCGGCCATGACCTTCGCCGATGCCAGCCGTTACCGCGATGCCTATGCCACGGCGATTGCGCGGCTGGCGAAGGAGCCGGGCGGCGTGCGGGGCGGGCCGGGAATATCGGTGAAGCTCTCCGCGCTCTATCCGCGCTATGATTTCCTTCACGGCGATGCAGCCAAGGCCGCACTGGTGCCGATCCTGACCGATCTGGCCCGTGCCGCGCGCGATGCCGATATCCACCTCACCGTGGATGCGGAGGAGGCCGACCGGCTAGAACTCTCGCTCGACATCATCGAGGCTGTGGTCGGCAATGACGAGCTGTTCTCCGGCGGCTGGGATGGTTTTGGACTGGCGCTGCAGGCCTATCAGAAACGCGCCGTCCCGCTGTGTGACTGGGTGGCACAACTGGGGCGCCAGCACAGCCGCCGCCTCATGGTGCGGCTGGTCAAGGGTGCCTATTGGGACAGTGAAATCAAGGCTTCGCAGGTGGGCGGATTTGCCGATTACCCGGTGTTCACCCGCAAGCTGGCGACCGATGTCTCCTACCTCGCCTGCGCGGAGCAGCTGTTTGCGGCCAGCGATGCGATCTATCCCGCTTTCGCCACGCATAATGCCTACACAATCGGCGCGGTGAAGGCGCTCTCTGCCGGACGTGATTTCGAATTCCAGCGCCTCCACGGCATGGGCGAGGATGTCTATGCAGAGCTGGCCGCAGCGGAAGACCAGCCGACGCCGGTGCGCATCTATGCCCCTGTTGGCGGTCACAAGGACCTGCTCGCCTATCTGGTCCGGCGCCTGCTGGAAAACGGGGCCAACTCCAGCTTCGTCAACCGCATGGCCGATGCCGATGTTCCGGTGGCGGAGCTGACGCGCGATCCGGTGAGCCAGCTTGCAGCCACGCAGCCCATGCGCAATCCAGCCATCCCGCTGCCCGCGCATATCTATCCCAACCGGCGCAACAGCGCGGGCGTCGATCTGGCCGATCCGCTGGTGTGCGAGGATTTGCAGGCCAGGCTGGAGCAATTGGCAGGCGCGCAATGGGGCGATGACGGCGAGCCTGTTCGATCACCGCAGGATGGCAGCCTTGTGGGCCGGGCGCAGACCGCCTCCCCGGATGAGATCGACAGTGCCCTCACTCAGGCGCGCGCTGCCCAGCCGGCGTGGGATGCGCTGGGCGGCATTGAGCGCGCCGCCATGCTCGACCGTGCGGCAGACCTGTTCGAAGCACACACCGCCGAATTCATCAGCTTGTGCCAGCGCGAGGCGGGCAAGACGCTGGCAGACAGCGTGCTGGAACTGCGCGAGGCGGTGGATTTCCTGCGCTATTATGCGTGCGAGGCGCGGATGCTGTTTGCCGCCCCGCAGCCCTTGCCCGGCCCGACCGGAGAGGAGAATTTGCTGCGCCTGCATGGCCGGGGGGTGTTTGCCACCATCGCCCCGTGGAATTTCCCGCTGGCGATCTTCATCGGCATGGCCAGCGCGGCGATGGCGGCAGGCAATACGGTGATCGCCAAGCCAGCCGAGCAGACCCCGCTGATCGCCAGGCTGGCGGTGAAGCTGTGCCATCAGGCGGGCATTCCGGCGGATGTGCTGCAACTGGCCATCGGCGATGGCCGTGTGGGCGCGGCGCTCACCTCCGATCCGCGCATTTCAGGTGTCGCCTTCACCGGCTCCACCGTCACGGCGCAGGCGATCAACCGCGCCATGGCCGCGCGCGAAGGTCCGATTGGCAGGCTGATTGCCGAAACCGGCGGTCAGAACGCCATGATCGTCGACAGCTCCGCCCTGCCCGAACAGGTGACGCGCGATGTCATGTCGTCCGCCTTCCAGAGCGCGGGCCAGCGCTGCTCCGCCCTGCGCGTGCTCTACCTGCAGGAGGATGTGGCAGACACCATGCTGGCGATGATCCGGGGCGCGTTCGAAGCGCTGGTGATCGGCGATCCCGCACAGCTGGCAACCGATGTCGGCCCGGTGATCGATGCCGAGGCCAGGCAG
This sequence comes from Alteraurantiacibacter aestuarii, assembly GCF_009827405.1. Taxonomy (GTDB): domain Bacteria; phylum Pseudomonadota; class Alphaproteobacteria; order Sphingomonadales; family Sphingomonadaceae; genus Alteraurantiacibacter; species Alteraurantiacibacter aestuarii. The sequence goes on along the minus strand of NZ_WTYY01000001.1, from coordinate 103,211 downwards.
GCGCTCGACGTGCATGTCGAAGCCATGCGCACAGCTGGTTTTGCCATGTGGCAGCGCGACTTGCCGCCGCAAACCGCGCAGGGCCATTTCGTCCCGCCCACCATCATCGAAGTTGGTTCCATCACGGATGTGGGCGAGGAGCACTTCGGCCCCGTCCTGCACATCGCGCGCTTTCCTTCAGGCGGGCTGGAGCAGGTGATCGCCGATATCAACGCCACCGGATTTGGCCTGACGCTGGCCCTGCACAGCCGCATCGAAGCCGCTCGAAAGCTGGTGGAGAACAAGGCGCGGGTGGGCAATATCTACGTCAATCGCAACCAGATCGGCGCGGTGGTGGGCAGCCAGCCGTTCGGCGGCGAAGGCCTGTCAGGCACCGGCCCCAAGGCAGGCGGCCCGCATTACATCACCGCCTTTGCCACGGAACGGGTGACCTGCGTGGATACGACCGCAGCGGGAGGCAATGCCAGCCTGCTGGCGGGGGGTTAGCCCGCCAGCCTGCAACTTCAGCCTGCCGTCAGCGGCGAATGCCGAGACCGCCGATTATATAGCTGCGTTCCGCACCACCACTGACCGGATCGATTTCGCTCAGGACCATGACGAACCCGGTCTCGATACCTTGCGGACCATAGAAGCCGCCCGAAAGCGTGATCCCGTAGACCCCTGTGGGATCATTGGAGGCTGCATAGCCTGCGGCATCGTCTCCCACGGCCGGAAAGGCCGGGAACTCGATCGGCCCGATCGTGGTCTCGGCACCAGTCGCATCACGACGAGTGATGAACAGCGAAATGTTGACTTCACCGGTCTGCACATTGCCGGTGATCGTGCCTGAACCACCCACAATCTCACCGGTGACAAAGCCTGATTGTGCCGGGTTGTTCTCAATGAAAACTCCCCCAATACCCACTTGGTCATACACGACCGTCGTGGTCGCCGGCTCGTCATCGGGATCCGTCTGCACGCCGAAACTGCAAAGCCCGTTTTCGCCGACCACATAGCGCGCACCGCGCGCATATGTTGCCGCCGTACCGTTTATCATCGGCGTAAGTGTAGTGAAGCTCCTCAACTGCCCTGTTGTTCCAACTTCATATAGCGTTTCTTCGCTTGATTGCTGGACAATATCAGCTGGTGTGAAGGTCTGCATGAATGCGTTGTCGATCGACTTGACTGTCCAGCTATCGGTGGCGGCGCTGTAGTTGATAGTACCGGGCAGGTCGAAACGGTTCGACAGCAAGCCAATCGGCGGACGCCCGCCGGAAGGACCAAACTCGACACAGGCGGTGAAGAAATCCTGATCGCCGGTTAGTTGGTCATAGGTGTCGTAGCTGAAAGTCGGTGTCGGGCTAGGCGTCGGCGTGCTCGTCGCGGTCGGGCTGGGGGTTGGCGTTCCCCCTGTCGGGCCCGATGGACCATCCTCCCCACCGCAGGAAGACAACACCAAAAGCGCGGCAATCGCCGTCGCAGAAGCACTCCGGTTCCTCATATACCCCCCATATTCCATATACTTAGAAAGAGGGTGTAACCAGCGATCCCGCAATTGGGAAGACCCCTGCCCTGATTGTCATTATTTCACGTCGCTTGGCATACCGGTGGATAAGCCCCAAGCGCGCTTGCCCTTCCGGTGCCACTCGGGAATCCCTCTTCCATGACAATTCTTTCCGACAAGTGGATTCGCGAAAAGGCCCGCAGCGAAGGTATGATCGAGCCGTTCGTGGAAGCGCAGCGGCGCGATGGCTGCATCTCCTACGGTCTGAGTTCATTCGGCTATGACGCGCGCGTGGCGCCGGAGTTCAAGATCTTCACCAATGTGAACTCCGCCGTGGTCGATCCCAAGGATTTCGATGGCGACAGCCTAGTGGACCGCGAGACCGACGTCTGCATCATCCCGCCCAACTCCTTCGCCCTCGCCCGCACGGTCGAATATTTCCGTATCCCGGAAGATGTGCTGGTGATCTGCCTGGGCAAGAGCACCTATGCTCGCTGTGGCATCATCGTGAACGTCACCCCGCTGGAGCCGGGCTGGGAAGGCCATGTGACGCTGGAATTTTCCAACACCACGCCGCTGCCCGCCAAGATCTATGCCAACGAGGGGGCCTGCCAGTTCCTGTTCCTGCAGGGCAATGAGCGGCCTGAGGTTACCTATGCTGACCGCGCAGGCAAATATATGGGCCAGCGCGGCGTTACCCTGCCCAAGCTCTAGGCAATTGATGCAGGCATTTTAGTAATGACGGGCCGGGAGGGGAAACGGATGACCACCACCAAGGAATTGTGCGAGCGGCTCGATGCGCTCGAAAAGAAGGCGCGCATTGCCGAGGACTATGTCGCAATCGCCAATCTGCAGGCCGCCTATGGCTATTACGTGGACAAGGGATTGTGGGACAAGGCGGCGGACCTGTTTGCCAGCGATGGCACGCTGGAGATCGCCGGGCGCGGTGTTTATGTCGGGCAGGACCGGGTGCGGCAATATCTGCACCAGCTGCCCGAATATGGCGACGGCACCATCTTCAACCACATGCAGTTGCAGCCGGTGATCCATATCGACAGCGAGGCGGGCACAGCCAAGGGCCGCTGGCGCACGCTGATGATGGTGGGGTTCCTGAACAAGGAAGGCCGCTGGGGCGAAGCGACCTATGAAAACGCCTATGTTCGCGAAGGCGAGAAATGGCGCATCGCATCGCTGCACGGCATCATCAATTTCTACTGCGAGTATGATGAAGGCTGGCATCGCGGCGGCGTGCCCCTGCTGCGGTCGACTGCCGGAATCGCGCCCGATCTGCCGCAGAGCTTCGAGTATGAAGCGCATCCCAAGGCCGTGATCGCGCCCTTCCATTATGACGAAGTATAGGCTGGCCTGAGACCGCAGAATTTCGGGAAGAAACCCCCTGGGCGCAAGGCGATTGCCAGCGCATTCGGGAACCGCACGCCTCCATCGGCAGTTTAAGGCCAATAATGGAGGATCGCATGACTGAAGAACGCATTACCGAAACCCACGATCAGGCTGGCAATACCCACACCACCATCGTTCGCGACACGCCGCAAAGCAGCAGCGGCGGAGCGGGCAAGTGGATCGTCATTCTCATTGTTCTGATGGCCGTTGTCGCAGCGGCCTATTTCATTGCGCAGGGTTCTGGCGCGGAAATAGCCAAGGATAACGCCATCGGCGAAGCGGCCGGCCAGGTGGGCGAGGCAGCCCAGCAGGTTGGCAATGCCGTGGAAGACGTGGCCGACAACGTTACCGGCGACGAATAGAGCGGCAAACGGGGCGGCCTGTAAACCGCCCCGCAAGCCTCAGGACCTGCGCATGACCGTCACAGGCTCATCCGCAGGCTCAGCTTGAAATTGCGTCCGGCCAGCGGCACGAAATCCTTGGTGAAGCTGGCCGCACGGCGTCCCTCGACATCGAACACATTGTCCACCTGCGCCAGCAGCGTCACATTATTGCTGCCTTCCAGCGGGTGCCACGCCAGCGACAGGTTCACGAAAGTGAAGGCGTCTGTCGGCGTTTCCAGCGGCGATATACGGTTTTGCTTGGCTGACCACTGCACTTCGGCGCGCCCGTCAAAATGGCCCATCTGCGCTTCCAGTGCGCCCAGCAAGCTGACCGGCGGCATGCGCGGCACCGGCGTTCCATCGCCCAGCGTTGCGCGCACATAATCACCGCGCAGATCAGCCAGCAGGGTCAGGTCATCTGATTCGTAGAAGGGCATGGTCACCTCGCCCTCCACCCCGAACTGCTTGGCGTCCTGTTGCAGGAACTGATAAACCGGCAGTCCGGCCATTTCCGTGCCCGTTTCGGCCAGGAAGATAAATCCGCTGAAATCATTGCGATAGATGCTGGCCGATAGTCTGGCAGGGCCGATGTCGCCGCGAAGATAGGCTTCCATCCCCCACGAACTTTCCGTGCCGAGCGCGGGATTGCCGACTTCATATTGCTGGGTGGCGACATGCGGCCCGTCGGCGAACAGTTCCTGCGACGATGGCGCCCGCTCGGCCCGCGACAGGTTAATGCCAACCCGCAGCCTGTCGACCACTTCATAGGATGCGCCCACAGCGCCCGAAAGCGTATCGAAATCGCTGCTTTGTCCGGTGGTCGTCACATCGATGGTCGTGCGCTCATACCGACCGCCCAGTTCCACTTCGATGGGATCGAAGTCGAGTTCCTGGACCGCAAACAGGGCGAATGTGTCGGTCTGGTTCGGCGGCACGAAGGCCTCCGCTCCGGTAGCCACGAAATCGGTGTGCGAATATTGCCCGCCGACAGAGCCCTGCCATGCGCCCCGGCGCGACTGGACCAGTTCGACCCGGCCCTCCACGCCCTCGACATCGAACACGGTGCCAATCTCGTCGCCTTCGAATTCGGTGTGAGTATAATTGCTGTATCCCCAGCGCGTGCGCACTTCATCAAAGAAGCCATCGCCCAGATCGAGCACGCCGCGCAGATCGCCGCGATATTGCTTCATGCCGATGGTGACGGGGCCCTCCTCCTCCACCACAGGTTCAGCGTCCATCTCGTCCGCGCCATGTGCGTGGCCGCCGCCGGGGCGCTCTGGCACGCCGTAACTGGTGTCATAATAGCCGAAGGACACGCCCAGCTCACTGTTGCCGGAAAAGAACGCGATGCCGGTGCCAAGGCTGGTGGTCTTGGTGGCGCTGTTGGGCAGGGTGCCGCTTTCATTGGCGGTATCGCGCAGCTCTGCCGCCTCATCCAGATGGCCTTCCTCCTCCTCTTCATCCGCGCTGGCCAGCAATTCGCTGCGCAGGGCGGGGGCAAGGACATAGTCGGCGATGTCGACATCGCCGGTGCGGTGATGCGATGCGTCGACATGGAAGGCGACGTTCTGGCCCAGCGGCACGTCGAGCGACAGGCCGCCCTCGCGCCGGTTATAGGCGCTGTCCACGCCGATCAGCGCATCGACATGCACAGGCTCATCGGGCACGCGCGGGGGAATGCGCTTGGTGATCACATTGACCGCGCCGCCAATCGCCTGACTGCCGTATAGCAGCACGGCTGGCCCGCGCAGAACCTCTATCCGCTCGGCGATCAGCGGATCCGTGGTCACGGCATGATCGGCAGAAGTGCTGGAAGCATCGATCGAGCCGACGCCATCGGTCAGCACGCGCACCCGCTCTCCGCCAAAACCGCGCAGGATCGGACGCGAGGCGCCGGGCGAGAAGCTTGATGCGGTGACGCCCGGCAGCTTGGCCAGCACTTCACCCACCTGCGAATCCAGATTGCGCTGGAGTTCCACGCCATCAAGGACCGACGTGCCGGCCAGCAGATCCAGCCTGTCCAGGCCGGCCGCGGTCACCACGATGGTGTCATGAAAGTCATCGCCGCCGGGCTCCACGCGACCAGTGCCCGCTTGCGCGCCATCATCCTGCGCCGATTGGGCATGCGCAGGAAGGGCGACGAGCATGGCTGCCGAAAGAAGCAGCGAAGTCTTCATACGATTCATTGATTTGCTATCCCGAAGTCTGAGTTGTGAGGCCCGAAGTTTTGGTTATGGGATAACATATCATAATGTTGCACTGCAAAATCAAGCGGCATTTATGCTTGTGAGATGAAACACCCCGGTTCTGCGATGAGCCGATTTCTGTGTCCGATTCCGGTCAGGTCCGGAGGTCGCCCGCGCTAGCTGGCCGCCAGTTGCAGGCGCTTTCTTGCCTCTTCCTCGCCGATCAGCGGCAGCAGGCTGGCCATGTCCGGCCCGTGCTCCATGCCGGTCAGCGCCTGGCGCAGCGGCAGGAACAGCGCCTTGCCCTTGCGGCCCGTGCTTTCCTTCAGCGCATTGGTCAGGTCCTTCCACACAGTGTCAGACCAGGTCAGCGCCTGCGCCGCCTGTGCCAGGAACGCCTTGTCCTCATCATCGAAAGCGGGCCGGGTGATCGGCCCGGTGACGATGGCCCACCAAGCCCCGGCATCGCCCACAACTTGCAGATTGGGACGGATCGCCAGCCATGCGACCTCATCCATTCCATCCGGCAGGCGATCGGAGACTGCGGCATAGGGCAGCTGGTGCACGATGGCGGTGTTCACGCGCGCCAGCTCGTCATCATCGAAACGGGCCGGGGCGCGGCCAAATACAGAAAGGTCGAATGAGGCCACCAGCGCCGAACGCTCGGCAATCGGCTCCACCGGCAAAGACGTGCCCAGCCGCGCCAGCAGCGCCACCAGCGCCTGCGGCTCTATATCGCGCTCACGAAACGCATCGCATCCCAGCGAGCCGAGCCGCTTGGACAATTTGCCCTCGCTACCCACCAGCAGTGCCTCATGCGCGAAGCGCGGAAAGGGATCGCCCCCGCTCGTGGCCTTCGCTGAAAATTGTGCAGCATGAAGTGCGGTAAACATCTGTATTTGCACGGCAGTATTGGAAACATGGTCCTCACCGCGCAGCACGTCCGTCACCCCCATGTCGATGTCGTCGACGGCGCTGGGCAGCATGTACAGCCACGATCCATCGGCGCGCCGGATCACCGGGTCGGACAATTGCGCGGGGTCGAATTTCTGCTGTCCGCGAATGCCGTCCACCCAGGTGATCGGCTCATCATGGTCAAGCTTGAAGCGCCAGTGCGGTGCAATGCCCTGTGCCTCCTTTGTGCTGCGCTCTGCCTCGCTCAGCATCAGGGCGCCGCGGTCATAGATCGGCGGCAGGCCGCGCCCCAGCTGGATCTTGCGCTTCAGGTCCAGTTCCTGAGCGGTTTCATAGGCGGGGTAGACCCGCCCGGATGCCTTCAATTTTTCGAATGCCTCATCATACAGCGCCAGCCGCGCCGACTGCCGCTCCTCGCCATCGATATCCAGGCCAAGCCAGACCAGATCGGCGCGGATGGCATCGACATATTCCTCCCGGCTGCGCTCTGCATCGGTATCATCGATACGCAGCAGGAACCGCCCACCGTGCTTGCGGGCGAGCAGCCAGTTATGCAGCGCCGTGCGGATATTGCCGACATGCAGGCGGCCCGTGGGCGAAGGAGCGAAGCGGGTGGTGGTGGTCATGGGGAGCAGGTAGCGCCCTGCCCCCCGCGCCACAAGTCAGACCAGTTCAGCCATCGCCGCCGGATTGAAATCTTCCAGCTCGCCGGTGCGTCCGTCGCGGACCTTGGCCGCCCATGCGGGATCGGACAGAAGTGCGCGGCCAACCGCGATCAGATCGAACTCGCCGCGTTCCATCCGCTCGATCAGCGGGTCCAGCCCTGCCGTTCCCGCCGTCTCTCCCGAGAAGGCGGAGAAGAAGTCCGAAGACAGGCCGACCGAGCCGACACTGATGGTGGGCAGGCCGGTAATCTTCTTGGCCCATCCGGCGAAGTTGAGGCCCTTGTCGCCATCAATTTCCGGAAATTCCGGGTCCCAGAAGCGGCGCTGTGAGCAATGGAAAATGTCGACCCCGGCATCGGCCAGCGGCCGCAACCATTGTTCCATCTCGGCGGGCGTTTCCGCCAGCCGGGCAGAGTAATCCTGCTGCTTCCACTGGCTCAGGCGCAACAGGATCGGATAGTCCGGCCCCACCGCGGCGCGCATGGCGGTAACCACTTCGACGGCAAAGCGCGAACGCTCGGCAATGGTGGCACCGCCATAGCGATCTGCGCGCAGATTGGTGCCTCCCCAGAAGAATTCGTCAATCAGATAGCCATGGGCGCCGTGAATCTCGAACGTGTCGAAGCCCAGGCGCTGGCTGTCTGCGGCGGCACGGGCAAAGGCATCGATGGTATCGGCAATGTCGGCATCGCTCATCGGTTCACCGCGCGGAACGTCCGGTGCGAAGATGCCCGATGGCGTGTCTATCGGGCCTTCATCCGGGTCCTTGCTGGGCGAAGGCGCGCCCCCAACATGCCACAGCTGCGGCCCCATCTTGCCGCCTGCATCGTGCACGGCGTCAATCACGCCCTGCCAGCCCGCCAGTGCCTCGTCGCCATAGAAATGCGGAATGGCGGCCTGATTGCGCGAGGCGGGGCGGTCGATCACCGTGCCTTCCGAAAGGATCAGGCCGACCGCATTTTCCGCGCGCCGCCGGTAATATTCGGCGTTGGCAGGACCGGGAATGCCGCCCGGCGCCATATTGCGCGTCATCGGTGCCATCACGATGCGGTTGGGCAGGGAGAGCTTGGCGGATGTGAAAGGCTGGAACAGGATCGATGCGTCGGTCATGAGCGGGAACTCCGGTGAATCGGGTTGTGCAATGCAACCTAACTGGGGTTTGCCGCCAGCCGATCAAGGTGACTTTGGGGGGCTAAAGAAAGGCTTTGGCTGGCGGCGGTGGCACCAGCGATGAGCACGCAGCAGATGGACGACGGACAAACAAAACCCCGCCGGAATCGCTTCCGGCGGGGCCTGTAGTGATGTCTGTCAGCAATCAGGCTCAGTCTTCGCTGGCTTCGCCTTCATCGGCCTGCACCGGTGCTTCAGCCTCGGCTTCAACCGGAGCTTCGGTGGCGGCCTCAACCTTGACCTCTACCGCGTCGGAAGCGGCTTCGGCTGCGGCTGCAACCTTGGCATCTTCTGCTTCGGAGGCTTCTGCGGCGGCAGCCACATCGGCGGCAACCAGCGCATCCTGCATCTTCTTGTACTGCGCACGAAGCGCGGCATCGCGGCTGTTGGCGGTCACGCGGATACGGTTCATGCCCGCGCCGGTACCGGCGGGGATGAGACGGCCCACGATCACGTTTTCCTTCAGACCGATCAGCGTGTCCTTCTTCCCTTCAACCGCCGCCTGCGTCAGCACGCGGGTGGTTTCCTGGAAGGAAGCGGCAGAGATGAAGCTGCGCGTCTGCAGGCTGGCCTTGGTGATGCCCAGCAGGATCGGCGTGCCTTCTGCCGGCTGCTTGTTGCGGCCGAGCTTGGCATTCGCCTCGTCCATTTCATCACGATCGACCTGCTCACCCGGCAGCAGCGTGGTGTCGCCGCCATTGGTGATTTCAACCTTCTGCAACATCTGGCGAACAATCGTTTCGATGTGCTTGTCGTTGATGCGCACGCCCTGAAGACGATAGACTTCCTGGATCTCGGTCACGAGATATTCGGCCAGCGCTTCCACGCCGAGCACTTCCAGAATGTCATGCGGGTTGGGCGAACCTGAGATGAGCGTATCGCCCTTCTTCACGAAATCGCCTTCCTGCACGTCGATCACCTTGGTCTTGGGGATCAGGTATTCGACTGCATCACCTTCTTCCGGGACAATCGCGATCTTGCGCTTGGCCTTGTAGTCGCGGACGAATTCAACACGGCCACTGATCTTGGCGATCACCGCATTGTCCTTCGGCACGCGCGCTTCGAACAGCTCGGCAACACGCGGCAGACCGCCGGTGATGTCGCGCGTCTTGGCGGCTTCACGCGAAGCACGGGCAAGAATGTCACCCGCCTGGATTTCCTGGCCATCCTCGACAGAAAGCGTGGTGCCCGGTGCCAGCATGTAGCGCTGGGCCTCGGTTTCATCATCGACGCCTTCGTTGAGCAGGGTCATGCGCGGACGCAGGTCTTCCTTCTTGGAACGGCCTGCGGCACGATATTCGGTGACCACGCGCTGAGCGATGCCGGTGGCTTCGTCGACGCGTTCCTCCATGGTCTTGCCTTCGACAAGATCCTGGTACTTCACCACACCCGACTGCTCGGTGATGATCGGCAGCGTGAACGGATCCCACTCTGCCAGACGATCGCCTTCGGATACCTTGGCACCGTCCTCGAACATCAGCACCGTACCATAAGGCACACGGTGGATGGCGCGTTCACGGCCTTCCTTGTCGATCACCACCATCTCACCCGAACGGGCGAGCGACAGGCGGCGGTTCCGCTTGTCGGTGATGGTCGGCATGTCACGGTAGACAACCGTACCGTCGGAGATCGATTCCAGATGGCTGGTTTCGTTCACCTGTGCGGCACCGCCGATGTGGAAGGTACGCATGGTCAGCTGCGTGCCGGGCTCACCGATGGACTGTGCGGCGATAACGCCGACAGCTTCACCGATGTTGACCGGCGTACCGCGAGCAAGGTCACGGCCATAGCAGGTGGCGCAAACGCCCTGGTCGGCTTCGCAAACCAGTGGCGAGCGAATCTTGGCAACCATGGTTTCGGCTGCTTCGATCTCGACCACCATCGGCTCGTCAACCAGTGTACCGGCCTTGACGATCACTTCGCCGGTTGCGGCGTTGACGATATCCTCGGCCAGCGTGCGGCCCAGGATACGCTCACCGATGGAGGCGATGACGCTGCCGCCCTGGACGATGGCGCGCATCTCCAGTGCATTCTGCGTCTTGCAGTCTTCCTGCACGATCACGCAATCCTGCGACACGTCCACCAGTCGGCGGGTCAGGTAACCCGAGTTTGCCGTCTTCAGAGCGGTGTCGGCCAGACCCTTGCGGGCGCCGTGGGTGGAGTTGAAGTATTCAAGGACGGTCAGGCCTTCCTTGAAGTTCGAGATGATCGGCGTTTCGATGATCTCGCCCGAAGGCTTGGCCATCAGGCCGCGCATACCGGCAAGCTGCTTCATCTGCGCTGGCGAACCACGCGCGCCCGAATGGCTCATCATGTAGATCGAGTTGATCGCGGCTTCGCGGCCATGCTCGTCCTTCGGCGTTGCGCGGATCTCGTCCATCATGGCGTTGGCCAGCTGGTCACCGCAACGCGACCATGCATCGATCACCTTGTTGTACTTTTCCTGCTGGGTGATGAAGCCGTCCTGGTACTGCTGCTCGTAATCGGCAACCAGCGCCTTGCTCTCTTCAATCATCGCCTGCTTGGTTTCCGGAATGATCATGTCATCCTTGCCAAACGAGATACCGGCCTTGCACGCGTGCTTGAAGCCCAGCGCCATGATCGCATCGGCGAACAGCACCGTGTCCTTCTGGCCGGTGTGACGATAGACCTGATCGATCACGTCCTCGATCTGCTTCTTGGTCAGCAGCTTGTTGATCACCTCGAAAGGCACGGTGTGCTTCTTGGGCAGGCACTCACCGATCAGCATGCGACCCGGCGTGGTTTCCACGCGCATCATGTAGGTCTTGCCGGCCTCGTCCGTCTGCGGAACGCGGGTGGTGATCTTGGAGTGCAAGGTCACGGCACCAACGTGCAGCGCCTGATGCACCTCGTCGATATCGGACAGGATCTTGCCCTCGCCCGGCTCGCCTTCGCGGTCCATCGAGAGGTAATAGATACCCAGCACCATGTCCTGCGAAGGCACGATGATCGGCTTGCCGTTGGCGGGCGAGAGGATGTTGTTGGTGGACATCATCAGCACGCGCGCTTCCAACTGGGCTTCCAGCGAAAGCGGCACGTGGACGGCCATCTGGTCACCGTCGAAGTCGGCGTTGAAGGCCGAACACACGAGCGGGTGCAGCTGGATCGCCTTGCCTTCGATCAGCACGGGCTCAAACGCCTGGATGCCGAGACGGTGAAGCGTGGGCGCGCGGTTCAGCAGCACCGGATGTTCGCGGATCACCTCGTCGAGGATATCCCAGACTTCCTTGCGCTCCTTCTCGACCCACTTCTTCGCCTGCTTCAGGGTCATCGACAGACCCTTTGCATCGAGGCGCGCGTAGATGAACGGCTTGAACAGTTCGAGCGCCATCTTCTTGGGCAGGCCGCACTGGTGCAGCTTGAGTTCCGGACCGGTCACGATGACCGAACGGCCAGAGTAATCGACGCGCTTGCCCAGAAGGTTCTGGCGGAAGCGGCCCTGCTTGCCCTTGAGCATGTCGGACAGCGACTTCAGCGGACGCTTGTTGGCGCCGGTGATCACGCGGCCACGGCGACCGTTGTCGAACAGGGCGTCGACCGATTCCTGCAGCATGCGCTTTTCGTTACGCACGATGATGTCAGGCGCGCGAAGTTCCATCAGGCGCTTCAGGCGGTTGTTGCGGTTGATCACGCGGCGATACAGATCGTTGAGATCGGACGTCGCGAAACGGCCACCATCCAGCGGCACCAGCGGGCGCAGCTCTGGCGGGATCACGGGCACGACTTCCAGGATCATCCATTCCGGACGGTTGCCCGAATCGATGAAGCTTTCGACGACCTTGAGGCGCTTGATGATCTTCTTGGGCTTGAGCGTGGACTTGGTGGTTGCCAGGTCTTCCAGCAGATCGTCACGTTCCTGCTCCAGATCGAGATCCATGAGCATGATCTTCACCGCTTCGGCACCGATGCCGGCAGTGAAGGCATCTTCGCCATATTCGTCCTGCGCTTCGAGCAGTTCGTCCTCGGTCAGCAGCTGGAACTTCTCCAGCGGCGTCAGGCCGGGTTCGGTGACGATGTAGCTTTCGAAATACAGCACGCGCTCAAGCTGCTTGAGCTGCATGTCGAGCAGCAGGCCGATGCGCGAAGGCAGCGACTTGAGGAACCAGATATGCGCAACCGGCGCGGCCAGTTCGATATGGCCCATACGCTCGCGGCGAACCTTGGTGACGGTGACTTCAACGCCGCACTTTTCGCAGACGACGCCCTTGTACTTCATGCGCTTGTACTTGCCGCACAGGCACTCGTAATCCTTCACCGGGCCAAAGATGCGCGCGCAGAACAACCCGTCACGCTCTGGCTTGAACGTGCGGTAGTTGATGGTCTCGGGCTTCTTGATCTCGCCGAAGGACCACGACCGGATGCGCTCTGGCGAGGCAATGCCGATCTGGATCTGGTCAAAGGTTTCCGGCTTGGCCAGCTGATTGGTGAATTTCGTAAGTTCGTTCATTTTTCAAATCCCTTGAGGGAAAAGTTCCAGGGGCGAGAGGAGGCGGGCGGCTTTGCCGGTTTCCCGGTGGCCGCCCGTGCCCCTGTTATTCAGCCGCGATCGAGAGGCCGTCCGCATCGTCATCGCCATCTGTCAGCGATGAGAGTTCGACGTTGAGGCCCAGCGAGCGCATTTCCTTGACGAGCACGTTGAAGCTTTCCGGAATGCCGGCCTCGAACGTATCGTCACCCTTGACGATCGCTTCGTAGACCTTGGTGCGGCCGACCACGTCGTCCGATTTCACCGTCAGCATTTCCTGCAAGGTATAGGCAGCGCCATATGCCTGCAGGGCCCAGACTTCCATTTCGCCGAAACGCTGGCCACCGAACTGCGCCTTACCACCCAGCGGCTGCTGGGTAACGAGCGAGTACGGGCCGATCGAACGGGCGTGGATCTTGTCGTCAACAAGGTGGTGCAGCTTGAGCATGTAGATGTAGCCCACTGTTACCTTGCGGTCGAACACTTCACCGGTACGGCCATCATACAGATCGACCTGACCGGAGCTGTCGAAGCCGGCCTTGATCAGCATGTCGGTGACATCCTGCTCCTTGGCACCATCGAACACCGGAGTGCCCATCGGCACGCCGTTCTTCAGATTGGTTGCCAGTTCGACAACTTCCTCCACCGAACGGCCTTCGATATCGTCATGATAGCGCTCGCCGTAAACGTCCTTGAGCTTCTCGACCACGGCCTCTGGCGGCTTGGCGGTCAGCGGATCGGGATTGGCTTCACGCCATTCCTCCAGCGCCCGCGTTACCTGCTGGCCAAGACCGCGCGCAGCGAGGCCCAGATGGGTCTCGAAGATCTGCCCCACGTTCATGCGCGAAGGCACGCCCAGCGGGTTGAGCACGATATCGACCGGCGTACCGTCGGCCATGAAAGGCATATCCTCGGCGGGCAGGATGCGAGAGATCACACCCTTGTTGCCGTGACGGCCGGCCATCTTGTCGCCCGGCTGCAGCTTGCGCTTCACCGCCACGAACACCTTGACCATCTTGAGCACGCCAGGAGCCAGCTCATCACCGCGTTCGAGCTTCTCCTTGCGGTCCTCGAACTTGTCCTTGATGGCCTTGACCGCCTCGTCATACTGGGACTTCACAGCCTCCAGCTGCGCCTGCATGTTGTCATCGGCAACTGCGAACTTGAACCATTCGTAGCGCTCGATGGATTCGAGCAGGTCGGCGTCGATCTTCACACCCTTCTTCACGCCCTTGGGAGCAGCGGAGACCGTCTGCCCGTCAAGCATTTCGGCAAGGCGGTTGTAGGTTGCGCGGTTGAGGATGTTGCGCTCGTCCTCGCTATCCTTCTTGAGGCGTTCGATTTCCTCGTTCTGGATGGCGCGGGTACGATCGTCGATCTCGATACCGTGACGGTTGAACACGCGCACTTCGACCACGGTGCCGGCCACGCCCGGCGGCAGGCGCAGCGAGGTATCGCGTACGTCCGATGCCTTTTCGCCAAAGATGGCGCGCAGCAGCTTTTCTTCCGGGGTCATCGGGCTTTCGCCCTTTGGCGTGATCTTGCCGCACAGGATATCGCCCGGATGCACTTCGGCACCGATGTAGACGATGCCCGCCTCGTCGAGGCTGCGCAGGGCTTCCTCACCGACGTTGGGAATGTCGCGGGTGATGTCCTCCGGACCAAGCTTGGTATCGCGGGCCATGACTTCGAATTCCTCGATATGGATCGAGGTGAAGACGTCATCCTTCACGATGCGTTCGGAAATGAGGATACTGTCCTCATAGTTGTAGCCGTTCCAGGGCATGAAGGCGACGAGGCTGTTCTTGCCCAGTGCCAGCTCACCCAGATCGGTGGAGGGGCCATCGGCGATGATGTCGCCCTTCTCCACCACTTCGCCTACCTTCACCAGCGGACGCTGGTTGATGCAGGTGTTCTGGTTGGAGCGCTGGAACTTCTGCAGCGAGTAGATGTCCACGCCGGGGTTGCCGGCGTCCACATCACCCGATGCACGGATCACGATGCGCGTGGCGTCGACCTGATCGATCACGCCGGCGCGGATGGCGGAAATGGCCGCACCCGAATCGCGGGCCACGGTCTCTTCCATGCCGGTACCGACGAAAGGCGCTTCAGCCTTTACCAGCGGCACAGCCTGACGCTGCATGTTCGACCCCATCAACGCGCGGTTGGCGTCATCGTTTTCCAGGAACGGGATCAGCGATGCGGCAACCGACACCAGCTGCTTGGGCGAAACGTCCATCAGGGTAACCTGCGCGGACGGGCTCATCACGAACTCGCCGTTCTGGCGCGCCGAGATCAGGTCCTCGATGAACTTGCCGTTCTCGTCGATGTCAGCCGAAGCCTGCGCCACTGTGTGCTTCTGCTCTTCCATTGCGGAAAGGTAGCGCACTTCGCCCGACACCACGCCATCGGAGACGAGGCGATAGGGCGTTTCGATGAAGCCATACTTGTTCACGCGGGCGAAGGTCGACAGCGAGTTGATCAGGCCGATGTTCGGGCCTTCCGGCGTTTCAATCGGGCAGATACGGCCATAGTGGGTGGGATGAACGTCGCGCACTTCAAAGCCCGCGCGCTCACGCGTCAGGCCGCCCGGCCCGAGTGCCGAAACGCGGCGCTTGTGGGTCACTTCGGACAGCGGATTGGTCTGATCCATGAACTGCGACAGCTGGCTGGAGCCGAAGAATTCGCGCACTGCGGCAACAGCCGGCTTGGCGTTGATCAGGTCGTTCGGCATCACGGTCGACACGTCTACGCTGGACATGCGTTCCTTGACCGCACGTTCCATGCGCAGCAGGCCGACGCGGTACTGGTTTTCCAGCAGCTCGCCCACCGAACGCACACGGCGGTTGCCGAGGTTATCGATATCGTCGACTTCGCCCTTGCCGTCCTTCAGGTCGACCAGTTCCTTGACCACGGCCAGGATGTCTTCCTTGCGCAGCGTGGTCACGGTGTCCTCGGCATCGAGGCCAAGGCGCATGTTCAGCTTCACGCGGCCAACGGCAGAAAGGTCATAACGCTCGCTGTCGAAGAACAGGCCTTCGAACAGGGCTTCTGCAGTTTCCTTCGTCGGCGGCTCGCCGGGACGCATCACCTTGTAGATGGCTTCCAGGCCTTCTTCGCGGTTCTCCGACTTGTCGGCTTTCAGCGTGTTGCGCATCCAGGCGCCGGTGGAAACGTGATCGATATCGAGCAGGTCGAGCTGGTCGATACCGGCAGCGTCGATCTTTTCCAGGTTCTCCGGAGAAACCTCGTCACCCGCTTCGATGTAGATGCGGCCGGTGGTCTCGTCGATCAGGTCCACGCTGGCATAACGGCCGAAAATTTCCTCGGTCGGGATCAGCAGGGTCTTGAGGCCATCCTTTTCCGCCTTGTTGGCGGCGCGCGGAGAGACCTTCTGGCCAGCGGGGAAGATTTCCTCGCCGGTCTTGGCGTCAACCAGTGCAAAGGCGGGCTTCTGGCCGCGCCATGCTTCGGGCACGAAAGGAATTTCCCAGCCTTCGCCAACCTTGCCCGAAACGCGCTTCCACGTGACCTTGTCATAGAAGTGATCGAGGATCGCTTCTTCATCCAGGCCCAGGGCGTACAGCAGCGAGGTAACCGGCAGCTTGCGCTTGCGGTCGATACGCACGTTGACGATGTCCTTGGCGTCGAATTCGAAATCGAGCCACGAACCGCGATAGGGGATCACGCGGGCGGCAAACAGGAACTTGCCGCTGGAATGGGTCTTGCCGCGGTCATGGTCGAACAGCACACCGGGCGAACGGTGCATCTGGCTGACGATAACGCGTTCTGTACCATTGATGCAGAAGGTGCCGTTCTCGGTCATGAGCGGCATATCGCCCATGTACACGTCCTGCTCCTTGATATCGAGCACGGAGCGGGTTTCGGTCTCCTGATCGACTTCGAACACGATCAGGCGCAGCGTGACCTTCATCGGGGCGGCATAGGTGATGCCGCGCTGGCGACACTCGGTGGTGTCGTACTTGGGGTCTTCCAGTTCGTAATGAACGAAGTCGAGCTCGGCAGAACCGGCGAAGTCGCGAATCGGGAACACCGAACGCAGCGTCTTCTCAAGGCCCGAGACATAGTCGATCTTGGGATCGGAGCGGAGGAACTGCTCATAGCTCTCACGCTGCACCTCGATCAGGTTCGGCATCTGCACCACTTCGTGGATGTCGCCGAAAATCTTGCGGATGCGCTTCTTCTTGGTGCCGGTCGCAACCGGTGCCTTCGACTTGCTCGCCATAGGAGGAATATGCCTCTTGCCTTGGGCCGGACCGAGATGGTTCCGGCGGAATTTCTGTGCAGACGGGAGGAGCCGTGAGACGCGCAAAAAGCCGTAGTCACCGGGCGCCCCTTGGGGAGCCGGACCACAGCCTTGACTAATCATCTCACGGAAACCGGGCTTCCTTCCCTGGCGTGCCCCCGCGTATGGCGCGCCTTGCTCGAAGCTGTCCGGTTGGCTTGCTACATAGGTAACGGGGGTGCGTGAGTCAAACATTGCCTTCTTTGCGCACGCCCGGATGGGCGTGCTTGTTTGTTTTCCGCACGCCCATCCGGGCGCGCGTCCTCGCCGCTATTCCCTTCGTTTCGCTTTGCTCCACTGCGGGGCGGCTGCGGGCGGCCTTTGGCCTTGCGGTCGGCTGGTCGCCGACCGAGCCAGAGCGATACGGAAATGGCCGGGAATGGTTCGGGCTGCGACCAGCAGCCCGCAAGCGCGAACGCGCGCCGGGCGTTAGCCCGAAAGCCTGAGGCCCCGGATGGGGCCGCCGGCGTTTGAGGCCAAACAAACAAATCCGAATGCGCGTGCGGAAAACAAACAACCCCCCACCCCAATCCCCTACATATCGTTTATCGATATTATCGATTGACAATAAATCCGACTCGCCTTATTGAATATCGATATCGACCATATTGGAGAACGATCAATGACACGTATTTTTAAGAACGGCCTCGCCGCGATTGCCGCCATCGCCCTGTTCGCGGGAAGCTTTGGTGCGGTGATCAATATCCCCGCCGATCCGGTCCTTTCGGGCGTTTCGGTATCCGCGCCCACTATCGCCTGAAGGAGGCAGACATGAACAAGCTTACAACAGACCCGCTGATGGGATCGGCCCGCATCCTGCTGGTGATCCTGATCGGCCTGACCATTCTTGGAATGGCCTTGCTTGCCATCGTCGCGGGCGCTTTGCCTACCGTGCTGCGTGAGCAGGCCATTATCTCGCTGACAGAGGTCGGTGCGCCCGCCAGTGCAATCTGGGCGCTTGTTGCGGCCGTCGTCATGCTGGTTGGCCTGCTGTTCCTGGCCTACCGGTTCTTTCGTGAGCTCTATGCGATCGTGGCGACCGTCAATGAAGGCGACCCCTTCCAGCCCGAGAACGGCAATCGCCTGGCAAAGATGGGCTGGCTGGCTCTGGCGGCGCAGATATTGGGCGTACCGATCATGATAATTGGCGGCTGGTTCAGCCAATTCACCCCGGAGGATGGCAGCGTCGATTTGAACGTGGGAATTTCCGGCGGAGGAATATTGCTGGTGCTGACCCTGTTCATCCTCGCCCGGGTGTTCCGCAAAGGCGCAGAAATGCGCGAAGAGCTGGAAGGAGTGGTCTGATGCCGATCAACGTAAGACTGGACGACCTGCTGCACGAACGCCGCATGACGCTGACCGAACTGGCCGAACGTGTGGGTCTGACACTGGCCAATCTCTCGATCCTGAAAACCGGCAAGGCCAAGGCGATGCGCTTTTCCACGCTGGAGGCCATCTGCCGCGAGCTGGAATGCCAGCCGGGTGACCTGCTGGGCTATGAAGAGAAGCGCACAGACGGAGTGGTTGACGCCTAAATGGCTTGACTCATCCACCCCGAAAGCTAAAGGCCCGCCCTCGACCGGCGGGTCTTTTTGCTTTGGCAGGAAGTTTGCCGGTCATCCGTCCGAGACAGTTGGTGGAGGCAATTGGGCCTTCTTAATTTCCAGCCTAGACGGGGACAGAGATTTCCGGCGATGCCATTTGCGTATCGCCCTTGTGCTGCCACTTGCTGGTTCGCACGCCTCCTTCCCCCTCAACGGACTCGCCCGTGTCGCATGTGCGGCATGGACAAACATGAGCCGGTCGCGCGGGTTTTCAAAACCATCGCGGCCATAGTGAAGGAGTACGGCATGGATCGTTCGCAAAAAACCGATGCGGTCGCTCAGCTGAATGCAGTCTTCAACGAGGTTAGCGTGGTGGTTGTCACCCGTAATCTCGGCCTGACGGTGGACCAGTCCACCGCCTTGCGCACGAAGATGCGTGACGCCGGTGCGTCCTACAAGGTTGCGAAGAACCGCCTCGCCAAGCTCGCCCTCAAGGATACCGATTACGTCGGCCTGGAAGAATTTCTCTCCGGTCCGACCGCACTGGCCTGGTCTGTTGACCCGGTCGCGGCCGCCAAGGCCGCTGTCGATTTCGCGAAAACGAACGACAAGCTGGAAATCGTCGGTGGTTCCATGGGGACGGTGGTGCTCGACGAAGCAGGGATCAGGGCGCTTGCCTCGATGCCTTCTCTCGACGAGCTGCGTGGCAAGATCGTGGGTCTCATCAACGCCCCGGCAACGAAAATTGCCCAGGTTGTCAATGCGCCCGCGGCCAAGCTTGCACGTGTATTCGGGGCCTATGCGGCCAAGGACGCAGCGTAAGCGGTTTAACGCATCAGCGAATTACCCGGACGCACAACGCATCCGGACCAGTCAATTTTATTGGAGTGAAGCACAATGGCCGATATTGCCAAGCTTGTAGAAGACCTGTCGCAGCTCACCGTTATGGAAGCTGCCGAACTCGCCAAGGCGCTTGAAGAAGCGTGGGGCGTTTCCGCCGCTGCAGCTGTTGCTGTTGCTGGCCCTGCAGCTGGTGGCGGCGATGCCGCTGCTGCTGAAGAGCAGACCGAATTCGACGTCATCCTGACGGGCGACGGTGGCAAGAAGATCCAGGTGATCAAGGAAGTCCGCGCCATTACCGGCCTGGGTCTGACCGAAGCCAAGGGTCTTGTTGAAAGCGCGCCGAAGCCGCTGAAGGAAGGCGTCAACAAGGCTGAAGCCGAAGAAATCAAGGGCAAGATTGAAGCAGCCGGCGGCACCGTCGAACTGAAGTAATCTGGTCCTGCCATTTCGGCAGACAAGAACAGGACAAGGGCGGTGCTTCCATCTGGAGGCGCCGCCCTTTTCTTTTGCGCCGCATTTGCTTGCGCCAGATTGCGCCGGTCGGCGTGCAAGGCACAGCTTTCGCTTGCTCACGCCGATATTGCGCGGCACCTGAGGCGGTGCGATGGCGGATGAAAGTGGCAATAGCGGCGCAGAAGTGGTGGCAGTGGCCGCCAGCATCGACCATCGTTTTTCCAAGCAGGCCGCGCCCGGCATCACCATTATCGCCGGTCTGGGCGTGCAGGGCGATGCCCATGCCGGAGAGCGGGTTCAGCACCGCTCTCGCGTGGCGGCCAATCCGGACCAGCCCAATCTGCGCCAGCTCCACCTGATCCACGCGGAATTGTTCGACTGGCTGGAGACTCATGGCTTTGCCATCGGGCCGGGAATGCTGGGCGAGAATATAGCCACGCGCGGTATCGCCCTGCTGGACCTGCCGCTGGGAACATTGCTGCACATTGGCGATGATGTTGTGCTGGAGGTGACGGGCCTGCGCAATCCCTGTGCCCAGATCGAAGCTTTCCGCCCCGGCCTGCTAAGTCATCTTGCGCGCAAGCAGCCGGACGGAGCGATCGAACGCCTGGCCGGGATCATGTGCGTCGCCATTGCAGGCGGGACGGTACAGCCCGGCGACGCGATCGTCACCGGGCTGCCCGAAAAGCCTCACATGAAGCTGGGGCCGGTGTGACCCGGCCTGCCCGCGCCTTACTTGGTCTTCAGATAAGCGATAATCGCCGAGCGATCGGCGGCGGGAATACCCGGCAGCGCCATGGTGGTGCCCGGAACAACGCCAGCCGGATCACCCAGATAGCGTTGCAGAGTCGCTTCGTTCCACGTCAGGCCTGCTTCGCGCATGGCCGGGCTGTAGGAGAAGCCGGCAACGCTGCCCGAACGGCGGCCGACAACACCCGCGAGCGAGGGACCGATACCGCTCTTGCCGGGCTCCACCGAGTGGCAAATGGCGCATTGCGTGAATGCTGCGGGCGCAGCCATCGCCACGGCCGGCGCAGGTGCCACGGCGGCAGAAGGCGTGGGGGTTGGCGTGGCGCTCGGCTCGGCAGCAGGTTCTTCTGCGCCGTCTTCGGCTTCACCGTCCGCGACTTCACCGGCCATGTCGCCTTCGCCTTCAACGGCGGCGAGTTCATCCTGGGTCACGACTTCCGCGGCGTCGTCACCGGCGGATGCTTCGTCCTGATCGGGCGAGGAGCAGGCGGCAAGCGCCAGACAGAGAGCCGAAGCGGTGACAAGACTACGATAGTTGCGCATGGAATTCCCATTCCTGTTTGAAATACGAAGCCCGCTCCTATCGCCAGTGCACGGCCATCCGCAAGTACCAACGCACGAACACGTGCCAACGCCCGGATTTGTGTCCAAGCTGCCGCAGTGAAGTGGTAAATTTCATCTGCAACCGGTTCGGCGCTTTCGTCCTGCTGGCCGCCCGCCTATCCGGGCCGGCTTTTTGCAAGACACGCCATGAGACCCATTGCTCACCCCGAACCGCTCGGCTGGAAGGCCGAATGCATCGAGACCCTGCGCATCGCGGGGCCGCTGGCGCTCGCCAATCTGCTGCAGATGCTGACCTATGCGATCGACGTGGTGTTCATTGCCCGGCTGGGCGCGGCGGAGCTGGCCGCGGCATCGCTGTCGGTTTCCATGTTCGGCCTGCTGGTGTGGGCGTTGCAGGGGCTGACAGGATCGGTCGCCCCGGTAGCGGCGGCAGAGCTGGGCGCACGCGCACCCGCCCTGCGCCCGATCAGGCGCGCTGTGCGCATGGCCATGTGGCTGGCCGTGGCGGGCGGCGTGGCGGTCATGATAATGTGTGCGCAGGCAGAACGCTTCATGCTGCTGACAGGGCAGGACGCCCATATTGCCGCGCTTGCGGGCGATTACATGGCCGTGCTGATCTGGGCCGTGGTGCCGATGGTCATGTCCGGCGTGATGCGCAATTTCGTCTCCACGCTGGGCCGGCCGATCTTTGCCACCCTGATCACCGCGCTGGGCATTTTCGTGAATGCGCTGGGCAATTACGCGCTGATCTTCGGCAATCTGGGCGCCCCTGCGCTGGGCCTGGAGGGTGCGGCGATTGCCACGGTCATCACCTCGCTGGCGATCCTTGCAGCCTATGTGATTGCGATCAGGATCGATCCGCGCCTGCACCGCTATCACGTGTTCGGCTTCTTCTGGCGGCCGGACTGGAAGCGGCTGATGGAGCTGGTGCGCATCGGCACGCCGATTGCCCTGACTATCGTGGCCGAGGCCGGTGTGTTTGGCGGCGCCGCCTTCCTGATGGGGCTGATCGGCGCGCAGCAACTGGCCGCCCATGCGCTGGCCATGCAGATCGCCGCCATGGCGTTCCAGGTTCCGCAGGGCGTGGGGCAGGCGACGACCATCAGGGTCGGCTATTATGCCGGCGCGCGCGAGAATACCGGCGTGCGCCGCGCCGGCTGGGCTGGCATCGCCATGGGCACGTGCTTCATGGTGCTGACCGCATCGGCCATGCTGCTGGTGCCCGAATATCTGCTGATCATCTATATCGACCCTTTCAGTGCCGAGAATGCGGCGCTGGTCGGCTTTGCCACCTCGTTCCTGGTGGTGGGCGCCTGCTTCCAGCTGTTCGATGGATTGCAGGTTGTGGCGCTGGGTGCGCTGCGCGGCCTGAAGGACACGCGCGTGCCGATGTGGATCGCGCTGTTCTCCTACTGGGTGCCCGGATACGGGCTGGCGATCGGGCTGGGCTTCTTTACCCCGCTTGGCGGCGTGGGCGTGTGGATCGGCCTGGCCGCCGGACTTGTCTTCGCATCGGGCCTGTTGCTGCGCCGCTGGCATCAGCGCGAAGTGCTCGGTCTGATCTCGCGCTGATCTCAACGCGCCGGGCTCAACACGCTGGCTCGATTCAAAAAAATGTCCCCGGCGGTGGTTGACGGTGCTGCCCGGCCCAACCATATGCGACCCCGTTGGCACTCTTGATAGGAGAGTGCCAAGAGAAACAACCATTCAATCCAAGGAAGAGGTCATCACTATGGCATTCCGTCCGTTGCACGACCGCGTTCTGGTTCGTCGTATCGAAGCAGAAGAGAAGACCGCTGGCGGCATTATCATCCCCGACAGCGCCAAGGAAAAGCCCAGCGAAGGCGAAGTCGTCGCCGTTGGCACCGGCTCCAGGGCCGAAGACGGCACCGTCACCCCGCTCGACGTCAAGGCTGGCGACCGCGTGCTGTTCGGCAAGTGGTCCGGCACCGAGGTCAAGCTGGATGGCGAAGACCTGCTGATCATGAAGGAAAGCGACATCATGGGCGTGCTCGGCTGATCGCCGCCATTCCCCGCTTACCTTGTAAACAACCCAATTCAGGAGAAACATCATGGCTGCCAAGGACGTAAAGTTCGGCCGCGACGCGCGCGAACGCATTCTCAAGGGCGTTGATACGCTCGCCAATGCCGTAAAGGTTACGCTCGGCCCCAAGGGCCGCAACGTCGTGATCGACAAGAGCTTCGGCGCACCGCGCATCACCAAGGACGGCGTTACCGTCGCCAAGGAAATCGAGCTCAAGGACAAGTTCGAGAACATGGGCGCACAGATGCTGCGCGAAGTGGCTTCCAAGGCCAATGACGCTGCTGGCGATGGCACCACCACCGCCACCGTGCTGGCTCAGGCCATCGTGCGTGAAGGCATGACTGCGGTTGCCGCGGGCATGAACCCGATGGACCTCAAGCGCGGCATCGATCTCGCCGTGCTCAAGGTTGTCGAAAACCTCAAGAGCCGTTCGAAGGAAGTCTCCGGCTCCTCCGAAATCGCCCAGGTCGGCATCATCTCCGCCAATGGCGACCGCGAAGTAGGCGAGAAGATCGCCGAAGCGATGGAGAAGGTCGGCAAGGAAGGCGTGATCACCGTCGACGAATCCAAGGGCCTCGAATTCGAGCTCGAAGTTGTCGAAGGCATGCAGTTCGATCGCGGCTATCTGTCGCCCTACTTCGTCACTAATCCTGAGAAGATGACGGTTGAACTGGATAACCCCTACATCCTGATCCACGAAAAGAAGCTGTCCAACCTGCAGCCGATGCTGCCGGTTCTGGAAGCCGTGGTGCAGGCCGGGCGTCCGCTGCTGATCATTGCCGAAGACATCGAAGGCGAAGCTCTCGCTACGCTGGTGGTCAACAAGCTGCGTGGCGGCCTGAAGATCGCTGCCGTGAAGGCTCCCGGCTTTGGCGATCGCCGCAAGGCAATGCTGCAGGATATCTCCATCCTGACGAAGGGTGAGATGATCTCCGAAGACCTCGGCATCAAGCTGGAAAGCGTTACGCTGGGCATGCTGGGTGAAGCCAAGACCGTCACCATCGACAAGGACAACACCACCATCGTTGATGGCGCCGGTGCTCCTGCCGATATCAAGGCCCGGGTCGAGCAGATCCGCGCCCAGATCGAGACCACCACGTCCGATTACGACAAGGAAAAGCTGCAGGAACGTCTGGCCAAGCTGGCCGGCGGTGTTGCCGTGATCAAGGTCGGCGGCGCGTCTGAAGTCGAAGTGAAGGAACGCAAGGACCGCGTCGATGATGCGCTCCACGCTACCCGCGCTGCGGTTGAAGAAGGCATCGTCCCCGGTGGCGGTACGGCTCTGCTGTATGCCACCAAAGCACTGGAAGGCCTGAAGGGCGATAATGACGACCAGACCCGCGGTATCGATATCGTGCGCAAGGCGATCCTCGCCCCGATCCGTCAGATTGCGTCGAATGCGGGCCATGATGGCGCCGTGGTTTCGGGCAACCTCCTGCGTGAAGGTGACGAAACGCAGGGCTTCAACGCGGCAACCGACGTGTATGAGAACCTGGTGGCTGCCGGCGTGATCGATCCGACCAAGGTCGTTCGCATCGCGCTGCAGGATGCAGCTTCTGTATCCGGCCTGCTGATCACCACCGAAGCGGCCATTTCCGAAGTCCCTGAGGACAAGGGTGCCGGTGGCGGCATGCCCGATATGGGCGGAATGGGCGGAATGGGCGGCATGGGCTTCTAAGCCCTGTCACCATACAAACACCGAAACGGGGCCGGGGGAGAGATCCTTCGGCCCTTTTTTCATGCCGATTGCGCATTGGGTGCTTTGCGCTAGTCTGCGCCCCAATAATAATGTGGGGAGAGACAGACATGCGCAAGATCATAGCATTGGCACTGGCCGCCAGCCTTATGGCCGGCTGCACCCAGGAAGCCCCGGTTGAGGCCGAACCGGAATATTCGGCGCATCAGTATAATTCCGCCATCGTCGACATTGCCCGGCCCGATGCCGACAAGGAACGCGATGCCGCCCGCAAGCCGGGTGAACTGCTCGCCTTTGCGCAGATCGATCGCGGCGACGTGGTGGGCGATTACATCATGGGCGGCGGCTATGTGACACGGCTGCTGGCCATGTCCGTTGGCAGCGAAGGCAAGGTCTATGCCTTCCAGCCTGCCGAGTTCATCGCCTATCGCCCGGAATATGCGACCGAGCAGGATGCGGCGGTAGAGCCTTATCCCGATCAGGTGGTGGCATTGCGCGGCCCGATTGCGGAACCGGCTTTCCCGGAACCGCTCGACACCATCATCACGGTGATGAACCTGCATGACCTGTTCATTTCGCAAATGCCCGAAGGCACCGCTGAAAAGGCGATTGCGGCGCTTTATGCCGCGCTCAAGCCCGGCGGATCGCTGATCGTGGTGGACCACCTGGCCGCGCAGGGCGGCGGAGTGGAAGCAGCGGACACACTGCACCGGATGGATGCCGACCTTGCGCTGAACGCGCTGACCGCCGCCGGCTTTGTGCTGGAGGAGGAAAGCGACCTCTATTCGCGCCCCGAAGACCCGCGTGATGCCAATGTGTTCGACGAGTCGATTCGCGGCCAGACGGATCAATTGATGTGGCGCCTGCGCAAGCCGGCGTGATCGTCAAAGGCCTGACCGTGAAAGGCCCGATCGTGAAAGCGCAGTTCGCGGGCGCACTTATCCGCTCCGTTCGGTTCCCTGGCAGGGCCGGACGGAACAGATTCGCGAGCATTCAAGCCCCTAATTCATGAAATCCACGGAATTCTGTTCGTCTGGCCGAACGCAGGAGTCGCTTCGTCGCTAGATCGATTGCCGAAGGCGGTTGCGCCGTTAATCCTTTGCAAAGTGTGTTTTTGATACATTCGGGATCATGAGATTGAAACTGGCAGTCAAATTTCTGACAGCGATCGCAATGGTGGCGGCACCGCTGTCGCCTGCGCTGGCGGACGGGGTCGACCTTGAATCGAATTTCGATTCCTACTTCGGGACCGAACTGCGCGCGCCCCGCGATTATTCGCCGCAATATGCCAATCCGCTTGAACAGCAGATCGCCTCGCTTGCCGATGGCAGCAATGGCCGTATCGGCGTGGCGGCGGTGGACCTTTCAACCGGACAGCGGATTTCAGTGCTGGGGGACCAGCCCTTCCCCATGGCCAGCACCAGCAAGATCGCCATCGCGGCCACATATCTGGACATGGTCGATCAGGGCAAGTTGAGCCTCAGCAGCGAATTTCCGCTGATGCTGGCGGTACGATCCACCCCCTTCTCCACTGCCGCAGCGCCCGTTCGCCAGGGCCAGTACATGCCCGCGATCGAGCTGATAGACCTGATGATCACGCGCAGCTCCAATCCCGCCACCGATGCCCTGCTGGCTGCCGTGGGCGGCGTGGATGCCGTCAACGCCTGGGCGCGCCGCGCGCAGATAGAGGAATTCCGCCTCACCCGCGATATCGCCACGCTGGTGCGCGATGACGGGGAATTCGATCCGGCGGTGCATATTGACCTGCGCGACAGTTCAACCCCGGCGGCGATGGTGGAATTGCTCAGCGGAATTTACCAGGGCCGCTGGCTCACCCCCGCAAGCCGTTCCGTCATCATCGATGCGATGGAACGCTGCCGCACCGGCACCCGCCGCATTCCCGCGCTGATGCCGCAGGACGTAACCGTGGCGCACAAGACCGGATCGCTGAACAACACCTCCAGCGATATCGGCATTCTGACCGCGCCCGATGGCCGGTCCATCGCCGTGGCGATTTATGTCACGGGGCAAGGCAGCCGCAGCAACCGGGAAGCGCGCATCGCTTCCATCGCGCGGGCGATCTATGACGGCTACACCCAGCCGAGCAGGCATTATGCCAACGCCGAATATGGTGAGAGCGCTCCCGGCACCTGAGCAGGGATACGGGTTTCAGGCTCCAGAGGCTGAAAGCTGGACCATAACCGGGGCCGCAACAAAGGCCACAGCCACGCGCACGGCGGGCAAAGAAAAAGGGCGCAGCCTTTCGGCCACGCCCCAATTCAGTTGAACAGTCGCGAAGACTTATTCAGCAGCAGCTTCAACAGCGTCGCCAGCATCTTCCATGGCGGTGTCGACAGCTTCAGCAGCCGTATCAACAGCAGCAGCAGCATCGTCCATAGCGGTGTCAGCGGCTTCGCCCATGGCTTCTACGTTAGCTTCGGCATCGGCCATTGCAGCGTCTGCAACGTCAGCAGATTCATCAGCAGTTTCCGAGCAAGCAACGAGGGTCAAAGCAGCGCCGGCAGCGGCGGCAGCGAGAATGATCTTGCGCATGTATAAATTCCTTACACATCAAAATTACTGGGCCAGGCAAAATTCCCAAACCCAGAGCAGGCCTGATGACCAGCTCGCCGCCTAATTACTGCCACAATTGATCCAGCGCAAGCGGAATATGGCATAAATGGGGCGGAAACATTTCCGGCCCTTCGGCTGAGCGCACACGCCACAAGGGCAATGACCGGCGCGAATTAGGCTGCTAGCACCCGTGTCATGAGCGACAAAAACCATCTCTATCTGGTCGACGGGTCGGCCTATATCTTCCGCGCCTACCACCGTCTGCCGCCGCTCACCAATCCGCAGGGAACGCCTGTGGGCGCAGTCTATGGCTACACCACCATGCTGTGGAAGCTGGCCGAGGATCTGGACAAGGCGGTAGGCCCCACGCATCTGGCCGTCATACTCGACAAGGCGAGCCATTCGTTCCGCAACGATATTTACGATCAGTACAAGGCCAATCGCCCGCCTGCGCCGGAGGATCTGGTGCCGCAATTCCCGCTGATTCGCGATGCCACGCGCGCCTTTTCGCTCCCCTGTATCGAGGAGGAAGGGCTGGAGGCGGACGATATCATCGCCTCATATGCGCGCGCCGCCGCACTTCAGGGTTGGGACGTGACCATTGTTTCCAGCGACAAGGACCTGATGCAGCTGGTCAGCGAAGGCGGCAACGGCACCGGCGCGATCGACATGCTCGATACGATGAAGAACCAGCGGATCGGGCGCGAGGAGGTGATCGAGAAGTTCGGCGTCGGCCCCGAACTGGTGGGCGACGTGCTGGCGCTGATGGGCGATTCGGCAGACAACATCCCCGGCATTTTCGGCGTTGGCCCCAAAACCGCTACCAAGCTGATCCAGGAACATGGCAATCTGACCGCCGCGCTCGACTCAGCCGAGGCCATGAAGACCAGCAAGCTGAAGGAACGCCTGATCGAGCATCGCGCCGATGCGGAGATGAGCCGCATATTGGTGACGCTGAAGGAAGATGCCCCGCTGCCCCAGCCGCTGGAGGAATTCAGGCTGGATGGCGTGCCGAAGGAACCGCTCGCCGCTTTCCTGCAGGACCACGGTTTCACCAGCCTGCTGCGGCGGCTCGATGCCGGAAATGGCAGCCCGTCACGCAGCACCGATCTCAATCCCGCAAAGCAGGACAATGCTGGCGCCGATGCCGCGCCGCAGGGCAACCGGCAGGACATGCCGGAAATGCCCGCGGTGGACCGCGATGCCTATGAATGCGTGCAGACGCTGGACCGGCTGGAACACTGGGTTGCCCGCGCCCTGGCCGCGCGACTGGTGGCGGTGGACACGGAAACCAGCGCACTGGATGCGATCTCCGCCGATCTGGTGGGCATCAGTCTCGCTCTGGGTCCCAATGATGCCTGTTATATCCCGCTGGCCCACGGCGGCACGGACATGTTCGCCGAAAAGCCCGATCAGGTGGAACTCGCCGCCGCCATTGCCGCGCTGAAACCGCTGCTGGAAAGCGATGCGGTGCTCAAGATCGGGCAGAATATCAAATATGACATCAACGTCCTGGCGCGCCACGGCATTGCCGTTGCCCCGGTGGACGATACGATGATCATCAGTTTCGACCTGGACGCAGGCCGGTCTGAAGATGGCATCGGCGGCGGTCACGGCATGGACGAGCTGGCCCAGCGCCACCTTGGCCACAGCTGCCTCAGCTTCAAGGACGTGTGCGGAACCGGCAAGAAACAGATCCCCTTTGGCGAGGTGCCGCTGGAAAAGGCCACGCATTATGCGGCCGAGGATGCGGACGTCACCTGGCGGCTGCACCGTCTGCTCAGGCCACGGCTGGCCATTGAAGGCGGTACGCGTGTGTATGAGCAGGTGGACCGTCCGCTGATCGGCGTGGTGGCCGCAATGGAGCGTGAGGGCATCAAGGTGGACCGCGCCGCGCTGGCCCGCCTGTCCGAACAATTCGCCACCACCACCGCCCGGATCGAAACCGAGATTCATGAAATCGCCGGGCAGGCATTCACCATCGGCAGCCCCAAGCAGCTGGGTGACATCCTGTTCGACAAGCTCGGCTATAAAGGCGGGCGCAAGGGCAAGAGCGGGCAATATTCAACCGATCAGGCAATCCTGGAACGGCTGGCCGGTGAAGGCGCGCCCATCGCCAACAAAGTGCTGGAATATCGCCAGCTGACCAAGCTGAAATCCACCTATACCGATGCGCTGCAGGACAAGATCAACCGCGATACGGGCCGTGTGCACACGTCCTATTCGCTGGTCGGCGCGCAGACCGGGCGGCTGTCCTCCACCGATCCCAACCTGCAGAACATCCCCATTCGCACCGAGATCGGGCGCGAGATCCGCAAGGCCTTCGTGCCCGAAGCCGGCAATGTCCTGCTGGCCGCCGACTACAGCCAGATCGAGCTGCGGCTGGCCGCCCACATGGCCGATGTCGATACGCTGAAGGAAGCTTTTGCCGCGGGCGAGGACATCCATTCCCGCACCGCACGCGAGATGTATGGCGAGGTGACACGCGACACGCGCGCGCAGGCCAAGACCATCAATTTCGCCATCCTCTATGGTATTTCGCGCTGGGGGCTGGCGGGCCGTCTGGGGGTGGAAGCGGATGAGGCGCAGGCGATGATCGACCGCTATTTCGAGCGGTTTCCCGGCATCCAGCGCTATATCGTCCACACGCTGGAGCAGGTGCGGGAGCGTGGGTATTCCGAAACCCTGTTCGGTCGCAAGACGTGGTTCCCGCGCATCAATTCCAAGAACCAGGCGGAGCGGCAGGGCAGTGAGCGCGCCGCCATCAACGCGCCGATCCAGGGCACCAGCGCCGATATCATCAAGCGGGCGATGGCGCGCATGATGCCCGCGCTGCACGATGCGGGCCTGGCACCGAAAGACGGCTCGGGCGTGCGCATGCTGTTGCAGGTGCACGATGAACTGGTGTTCGAGCTGCCCGAAGGCGATGTTGCCGCGGCGGCCCCCGTGATTGAGCGGGTGATGGCCGAAGCCGCCCTGCCATCGGTCATCCTCGATGTCCCGCTGGGGATAGAGATTGGCACCGGGGACAGCTGGGATGCCGCGCATTAAGGCACCGCAAGCCTTGCAACCATGGGGCCGAGTCCATACTTGCCGCATCCATGTTTGATATCAATTCCCTGAGACTTCCCCCGATTGCGTGGAATGAAGTGGTCGTGGCCGCTTCCCTGCTGGGTCTGGCGGTGGTTGGCGGCCTGATCCTGCACAAGCTGATCTTCGGCCTGCTGCTGCGCCTGACCAGACTTTCGGCCTCCTCCATCGACGAGATGATTGTGCGCAAGCTTTACCGGCCCATGCGGCTGGCGATGGTCGCCATCGCGGTGGCCGTGGTGGCGCAGATCGATGCCAATATCGGCGCGGTGTGGCAGGCGGTGGATGTCTTCGCCTTCCCGATCATCGTCGGCTGGCTGACGCTGAGCATAGCGCGCGCGCTGGCCGGGGCGATGCAGATGAAGGTGGACCAATCCACCGACATTGCCGCTGCCCGCAGCCGCCGCACACGCATTTCGCTGGTATCGCGCGTCGTATCCTTCGTGATCATCCTGCTGACCATCGGCTGGGTAATGCTGGGCATTCCCGGCGTGCGCGAAATCGGCGTGACGCTGATGGCATCCGCCGGTCTTGCCGCCCTGGCCGTGGGCGCCGCAGCGCAGCCCGCGCTCAAATCGCTGATCGCAGGCCTGCAGATGGCGATTACCGAACCCTTGCGGATCGGCGATCTGGTGGTGGTGGATGGCCATACCGGACGGGTCGAGGAAATCCGCATGAGCTTTGTGATCGTGCGCACGTGGGATGAGCGCGCGGTGGTGGTGCCCACCGCCAACTTCCTGGACACAAGTTTTGAAAACTGGTCCCGCAAGAGCGAGGCGCTGACCGGCCCGGTATTCCTCCATCTCGATCCGGCGACCGAGATCGAGCCTATCCGCGAAGAGTTCCTGCGCTTCCTTGGCACGCAGGAATTGTGGGATCAGCGCACCGGCACGCTGCTGATGACAGAAGCCCACCCCGAAAGCGTGGAATTGCGCCTGGCAATGAGCGCCGACACGATTGGCGATCTGTTCAACCTGCGATGCGCCGTGCGCGAACACATGATCGAATGGCTGCGCAGCGAAATGCCTGGCGCACTGATCCGTCACCGGCTGGAAGTGGAAGCCGCCAACGCCCGGGTGGCGGGCAAGTAGCACCGCAGGCAGGCGCGACGGCGGCAAGAGCGGGGGCTGGCAAGGCCCCGCGCACCTTCGCCCATTCTAATCGTGCTTATTGTCGCGCGTTGATTCCAGCATGCCTTCGTGGATGAAGCCGATCGGTTTCACTTCCATCGCCTTGCGCTTCAGTTCGCCCTTCATGCGGCCATATTCGGCTTCCATCTGCTCGGTCACGGTCGGGCGGCTGTCCTCCAGCGCTTCGGCAAAATTGGCCGCCGTCACATTTTCAGGCGGGGTTTCTGCGCTGCGGATCGCCACCATGCCTGCACGGCGCACCACGTCTTCCAGATCGGCACCGGTATAACGCGGCGTGAGCGCGGCAAGTGCCGCCAGATCGACGTCATCGGCCAGCGGCATCTTCTGCGTATGGATCTTGAGAATATGCTCGCGGCCTGCCTGATCGGGCGCGCCGACATAGATCAACTCGTCGAAACGACCGGGACGCAGCAGCGCCGGATCGATCAGCGCGGGGCGGTTTGTGGCACCGATCACCACGATGGAGCTCAATTCCTCCATCCCGTCCATTTCAGACAGGATGGTGTTGACCACGCGGGCGGTGACCTGCGGCTCATTACCGCTTGATCCGCGCGCGGGAACCAGGCTGTCGATCTCGTCAATGAAGATCACGCAAGGCGCCACGGATCGGGCGCGGGCGAACATGCGGGATATCTGCTGCTCGCTCTCGCCATACCATTTGGACAACAGGTCGGAGCTTTTGATGGAGATGAAATTGGCTTCGGATTCCTTGGCCACGGCCTTTGCCAGCAAAGTCTTGCCGGTGCCGGGAGGGCCATAGAGCAGGAAGCCCTTGGCCGGACGGATGCCCAGCCGTTCGAACGCCTTGGGATTCTTCAGCGGCAGTTCCACGCCTTCGCGCAGCTTCTCTTCCGCCTCGTCCACGCCGCCGATATCGTCCCAGCCGATTGTGGGCGTCTGGACCATCACTTCGCGCATGGCGGAAGGCTGGACGCGTTTCAGCGCTGCGCGGAAGTCCTCCTTCTCGACGCACAGGTCCTCCAGTACATCGGCGGGAATCTCACGCGCTTCCAGATCGATGCGCGGCATCATCCGGCGCACCGCCTCGATTGCGGCCTCGCGGGCCAGCGCGGCAATATCCGCCCCCACAAAGCCGTGGGTGGAGCGTGCCAGTTCCTGCAAGTCCACGCCCTCGCCCAGCGGCATGCCGCGGGTGTGAATGGCAAGGATTTCGCGGCGGCCATTTTCGTCCGGCACACCGATCACGATTTCGCGGTCGAACCGGCCGGGGCGGCGCAGGGCCTCATCGATTGCATCGGGCCGGTTGGTGGCGGCAATCACCACCAGATTGGCGCGTGCCTGCAACCCGTCCATCAGCGTCAGCAATTGGGCGACAAGACGCTTTTCCGCCTCGCCGCTGACATTCTGGCGCTTGGGCGCAATCGAATCGATCTCGTCTATGAAGATGATCGCCGGCTGGGCGCGCTCGGCCTCCTCGAACACTTCGCGCAGGCGCTTTTCGCTTTCGCCATAGGCACTGCCCATGATCTCCGGCCCGTTGATGGTGAAGAATTCGGCATCGCTTTCATTGGCGACGGCCTGTGCCAGCCGGGTCTTGCCGGTTCCGGGCGGGCCGTGCAGCAACACGCCCTTGGGCGGATCAACGCCAAGGCGGGTGAACAATTCGGGGTAGCGCAGCGGCAGTTCCACCATCTCGCGCAATTGCTTGATGGTATCTTCCATCCCGCCGACATCGTCATAGTTCACCGTGCCGCGGCCATCGCGCGGCTCTTCGAATTCGGCGCGCAGTTCGACTTCGGTATTCTCGTCAATGCGCACGATGCCCTTGGGCACGGTGGAGATCACCTGCAGGCGTATCTGCGTGAGCGCATAGGCCGGCGCGTTGAACATGCGGCGCACTTCGGGCGGAACGTTCTGCACCGGCTGCTGCCCGTGGGTGGCGACCAGATCGCCAGCCGCCAGCGGATGGCCGAAGAACACGCGCTTCAACGCCTCTGTCGGGCCTTGCAGACGCATTTCACGCCGGGCCGGGGCGAATACCACACGCGTTGCCGCCTTGGGCTGCGCCTTGCGGATGGTGACATGCTCGCCCGACGATGTTTCGGCATTGGCGCGTTGCAGGCCATCCAGCCTGATGACTTCCAGCGCCTCATCCTCCTCATAGGCCTGCATGGCCAGCGCCGAGGTGACACGCTTGCCGACGATCTCTACCGGGTCGCCTTCGGTAATGCCCAGCGCCTGAAAAGCGCTACGCGGCATGCGCGCTACGCCGCGGCCGGATTCCTCCTGCCGTGCGGCGGCGACTTGCAGCCTGACCGTACCTTCCTCAACCTCGACCTCAACTGTGTCAGCATCTGCCATTTCGGTTCCCGTCCTGCCTTTTTCTCTCGATTGAAAGCTAGGTAGCGCGACTGCGGATTGCAAACGGGCATTTCGATCATGTGCGGCAGTGTCAGCGTCAATATGGTCAACATGCGTCTGGAAGGTGGGGTCTGGCGCAGGACAAGGCTGCGTTGATCGGGCATTTGCCATCCGGTGGAGCGCTGCACGGCGCGCAGGACATGGGCGAATTGCTGGATCAACAGGTCCGTCCGGGCCTTCCA
Organism: Alteraurantiacibacter aestuarii; assembly: GCF_009827405.1. Taxonomy (GTDB): domain Bacteria; phylum Pseudomonadota; class Alphaproteobacteria; order Sphingomonadales; family Sphingomonadaceae; genus Alteraurantiacibacter; species Alteraurantiacibacter aestuarii. The sequence goes on along the minus strand of NZ_WTYY01000001.1, from coordinate 68,943 downwards.
TTCCAACCGGCCAGCAAGCGGACCTGACCAGAGCGGTCCAAAAACAGCACAAAAAAAGGCCCGGTTGTTGCCAACCGGGCCTGGGAAGTTTTTGGGAGAGGATGCCTGAAAGGCAAGATTGATATGGTTTAGGGGGGCAGATTCCGCAAGTGCGAAAAGCGCAACTCGTATTGCAAAATATGCAACTCAAGCCATCATGCTGTTTTATAGCCTTTAATGCTCTTGTCTTCAGCGCTGTCGGTTGCAGAAGGCAATGCTTTTCTCCCCTTGCCGAGGCTGGATGTTGCGATGCAATATCCATCTGAGCGGGGTGACAGGGGGCGGCGCAGCTTCTATTCCTGCCAGAACTTCAATGCGCCGGAGACGCTACGCTGATGCAGAAACTATTTCCCGATGCCGCCGCCGCTCTCGATGGCCTGCTGCATGATGGCATGCTGATCGCTTCTGGCGGCTTTGGCCTGTGCGGCGTTCCCGAACGTCTGCTGAAGGCAATTCAGGACAGCGGCGTGAAGGAACTGACCTTCGCCTCCAACAATGCCGGGATCGACAATGAAGGCATCGGCATGTTGCTGCGCAGCCGCCAGGTGAAGAAGATGATCTCGTCCTATGTGGGTGAGAACAAGGAGTTTGAACGGCAATATCTGTCTGGCGAACTGGAGGTGGAATTCTGCCCGCAGGGCACGCTGGCGGAGCGCATGCGCGCTGGCGGGGCGGGCATTCCCGGCTTCTATACCAAGACCGGTGTCGGCACGCAGGTGGCAGAGGGCAAGGAGGTCAAAAGCTTCGATGGCCCGAACGGCACCGAAGACTTCATCCTCGAACACGGCATTTTCGCCGATCTTGCCATCGTCAAGGCATGGAAGGCGGATGAAACCGGCAATCTGATGTTCCGCAAGACCGCGCGCAACTTCAACCTGCCCGCCGCCACATGCGGAAAATTCTGCGTGGTGGAGGTGGAGGAAGTGGTGCCCGCAGGTGCGCTGGAGCCGGACTGCATCCATCTGCCCGGTGTCTATGTCCAGCGCATGATCGTGGGCGCGCCCTATGACAAGAAGATCGAATTTGTCACCACGCGGGAACGCGAGGCCGCCTGAATGGGCCCTGGTCGTTCCCGTACAAGGCATCTGCTTGGCGTGATGCTGGCGGCCACCATGCTTCAGGGCTGCCAGTCCCTGAACGTGCTTGCCGCCATCGATGGCCCCTATGTTCCGCCCGGTGAGAGGGCGGCGCAACCGGCTTCGCGCGCAGAAACAGCAGCAGATCTGGCGGTAGAGACGGTGCCTGCTCAGCAGATCGCCATAGAGGCGGACCCTGCTGGCGAAGCTGAGCCAGTGATCGCTGCGCCAGTGCCGACCCCGCTCCCGACCCCGGCACCTGCCCCGGCGGCGGCTGTGGTTGCAACTCCAGAACCTGCGGCCCCCGAACCCGCCGCACGCGCGCGTCCGGAACCGGTCATTGTGCTCACCCTGGAGGACGCGGACCCCGCGCTCGCCCGCTCGCTTGCGCGCGAAGAAGCGGCACAAATCGCCGCAGCACCTGAAATTGCACCTGAAATTGCGCCACAGGCGGAGCTGTTGCCGGAACCAGAGCCAGAGCCGGAACCAGTGCCCGCTCCTGCTGCAACACCGGAAGTCGCAATCGCCGCAGTGGTGCCCGAGCCGGTTGGCGCGGAGCCTGATGCCGAACTGATCGGGCCGCCGCCGCCAGAGAACCCGCGCGAGGATGAGTTCGCTTCCGCCTTCGATTTCATTGCCGATGACAGCGCTGAACCGGGCCGGACCGAACGCGAAGGCGTGATGCTGGCAGAAGCGCCGGTGGAGGAAGAGGCGGAGCAAACACTGGCGGTGCAGGAGGACCCACAGCTGGCCAGCGCGGCGATTGTGAATCTGCCGCCACCCGCCACGGCGACACCAAATCCAGATCCAGTTCCCGAACCATTACTTCCGGAACGCGTGGAGCAGGAGCCCGCGCCAGCCGCGCTGGCAGTGGCTGTTCCGGTTGCAGCGCCAGCGCCAGCACCAGCCGCCATCACTCCCGCAATCGCTCCCGCGCCCAGACCGGCCACCAGACCCACACCGACCCCGCCGCCATCATCGCAGCTTGAGCGCGCCGCAGAAACGCTGGGCCTGAGCGTGGTCACATCCATGCCTTCCCCGGCCAGTTCGCCATTCGACCTGGCACCGGGCACTGGATCAGAAGCCTACCAGCCGTTCTTTGACCACGTGATGGCCAAGCTCACCGCCCAGCCCAACGGCGGCGGACGGGAGAGCATGCTGCTGCTCGATCCGCCCAGCCTCGATCCCGCCTTGCAGATCTGCGGCAATCGCCCGCCCGCCGTCCTGATCGATCTGGACCCTGCCAATGGCCTGATGCCGCTGGTGGGCCAGAACAGGCCGAACGATTCGCTGGCCGCGCAGCTTGCGAACCTGCGCCAGCGCGGTGTCACCATCTACTGGATCAGCGGGCACGGTCCCGGACAGGCCAGCGCGATCCGCCGGCGGCTGGCGGACAGCGGGCTGGACCCGGACGGTGTCGATCCGCTGATCGTCACCCGCTTTGCCGGAGAGAGCAAGCAGGAGCGCCGCTATGGCCTGGGCGACAGCAATTGCCTGCTGGCGATCATGGGCGATCAACGCGCCGATTTTGATGAATTGTATGATTTCGTGCTCGATCCGATCATGGCAGCCCCGCTTGAAGGGCTGATCGGCGAAGGCTGGTTCCTTGCCCCTCCCCCACTCGATTGAAGGACACATACCGCATGCCTCAGGACTCAGCCGGCTGGACCCGCGATGAAATGGCCGCCCGCGCGGCGCGCGAATTGCAGGACGGGTATTATGTGAACCTTGGCATTGGCATCCCCACGCTGGTCGCCAACCATATTCCGGCAGGCATGCAGGTGACCTTGCAGAGCGAGAACGGAATGCTGGGCATTGGCCCCTTCCCCTATCCCGATGAGGTGGACGCGGACCTGATCAACGCCGGCAAGCAGACCATCAGCGAGCTGCCGCACACCGCCTATTTCGACAGTGCGGCCAGCTTTGCCATGATCCGCGGCGGGCATATCGACCTGACCGTGCTGGGCGCGATGGAAGTATCCGAAGGCGGCGACATCGCCAACTGGATGATCCCGGGCAAGATGGTGAAGGGCATGGGCGGCGCGATGGACCTGGTGGCGGGCGTGAAGAAGATCATCGTGGTGATGGAACATGTCTCCAAGCACGGCGAGCCCAAGTTCATCCCCCAATGCACATTGCCACTGACCGGCCGCAATGTGGTGGACATGATCATCACCGATCTGGCCGTGTTCCAGCGCCCGGACCATGACAGCCCGTTCAAACTGGTGGAGCTGGCCCCCGGCGTCAGCGCCGAAGAGGTGGCAGCCAAGACCACCGCCCAATATGTCAGCTGACGGCGTGGCCTACACGCTCATCACCGCAAACCGGAATTACTCCAGCTGGTCGCTGCGGCCGTGGCTGCTGATGAAGGCGCTGGATATCGCGTTCGAGGACCGGATTGAGCCGTTCACAAAGCCGGTGAATTACGATGAATTCCGCGCTTTCTCTCCCACCGGGCAAGTGCCGGTGCTGATCCACGGCAATCGCACAGTGTGGGATTCGCTGGGCATCGCGCTCTATCTGGCGGATCGCCATTTCGGTGTCTGGCCCAAGAATGAGGCCGCCTGCGCCTTTGCCCAATGCGCGGTCGCGGAGATGCACGGCGGCTTCTCCGCTCTGCGCAACCAGTGCACCATGAATGTCGGCGTGCGCGTGGCCATGGGGCCGCTCGATGCGGCGCTGGCAAAGGACGTGGCACGCATTCGCGAGCTGTTTGAACAGGGGCTGGAACAGTTCGGCGGCCCGTGGCTGGCAGGGCCGGCGTTCAGCGTGGCTGACGCCTTTTTTGCCCCGGTCGCTTTCCGCATCCGCACCTTCGGGCTGGATGTCGGCAAGGGGCAGGCATGGGTCGATCACATCCTCGCCCACCCGGCCATGCGTGAATGGGAAGAGGCCGCGCTGGCGGAAGACTGGCGCGAGCAGAGCCATGAGGAAGAGCTGGTCGCAACGGGCCAGATCACCGCCGACTACCGGCAGCAATAGGCGCGCCATGCCGCCCGCCAGACCGCAGCCCCCGCGCCCCTCACCCGCTGGCATGAAGGCCATGCAGGCCCTGCAGGCAGACCGGCTGGCGGATGCCGCGGCGGCGCTGGAGGATTTGCGCCGACTGGAACCGGGCGAAGGGCGCTGGCCGCGGATGCTGGTGATGGTGCTGACGGAAATGAATCGGCACGGTGATGCGGCGCAGCTGTGCCGCGCCCTGATCGCTAGGGACGGTGCGGACCCGGTGCTGCACCTGATCCTGGGCGATCTGGAGCGCGCAATCGGCAATTCGGATGCCGCCCGCCACGCCTATCGCGGCGCGCTGGATATCCATCCCGGTCAGGGCCGCGCCTGGTGGAGCCTGGCCTTCTATCACGGCGAGCAGGTTGAGACCGAGGTCCGCGCGGCGTTTGGCAGGCCGGGTGCAAGTCCGCTCGATCAGGCGCTGCTGCACTTCGCGCTGGGCGAAGCTGCCCATGCGCAGGCCGAACATGAGGTGGCATTTGGCCATTTTGGCACCGGCAATGACATGCTCGCCCGTATCGAACCGTTTGATCCGCGCGGCTTCGGGCAGGAGATCGCGGCGCTGCTATCCGACATGCCGCAGCTGGACGAAAGCGAGGCCAGCGCAGATAGGCCCGCGCCGATCTTCCTGGTGGGAATGCCGCGATCGGGTTCGACCTTGCTGGAACGCATGCTGGGCGCGCACTCGCAGGTGGAGGCGCTGGGCGAATCGCGATCAATGGCGCGACTGGCCGGGCTGCATATGCAGCGCGGCGGTGCGGAGAGCGCGGTCATGTCGGCCCTTGGCAGCGATTACCTCAGCCTCAGCGCAGCGCGCCGCCACGGTGCGGAACCCTTCTTCATCGACAAGATGCACCTCAACTGGCGCTTTGTCCCGGTCATCCTCAAGGCCATGCCTGCCGCCCGCATCATCGATCTGCGGCGCGGCGCGATGGATTGCTGCTGGTCCAACTATCGCTTCCCCTTTCAGGGCGGCCACCCGTCGTCGTGCGACCAGAGGAATATTGCCAGCTTCTATCGCGGATATGCGCGCGTCATGGATGAGGCGAATACCCGCGCGCCGGGCCGCGTGCTGCGGCTGGACTATGAAGACCTGGTGGCGGATGCCGACTTCTGCCTGCGCGCCATCTGCGACTGGATCGGCATCTCGTTCGAGCCATCGATGCTGGATCTGGGCAAGGCCTCGGGGCCAACCGGGACAGCCAGCAGCGAGCAGGTCCGCCGCCCGCTCAACCGCAAGGGCATTGGCGTGCATGAGCCTTACCGCGAATGGCTGGAGCCGATGGCGGCGGCGCTGCGCGGCTGACCGGCTCAGGCCTGCCCATACTCCAACTGCCCGACCACGCCGGCCGTTTCCGGCAGACAGAATTCCGCTTCCCCTTTGCCGTTTGCCCTCTATCCTCACCGGCCGGGAGTGGAGGAAGCATAGACATGGACATGCGCCGCAATTCGCCGTGGCTGGCACTGGTGATCCTCACCGCGATCAGCACGGTGGGCTTTGTTGACCGGATTGTGGTCAACGTACTGGTGGAACCGATCAAGGCCGAGTTTTCGCTGACCGACCAGCAGGTGTCGCTGATGGGCGTGGCCTTCACCATACTCAACGTGGGCGTGGGACTGGTCATCGCCCGTTATGCCGAGCGTGTACGCCGCCTCTCGCTGATATCGGTGGGCACATTATTGTGGTCTGGCGCGACGGCGATATGCGGCTGGGCCGGGGGCTGGGTCCATCTGCTGGCCGCGCGCATGGGCGTGGGTCTGGGTGAGGCGATCGGCCTGCCCAGCCTGCAATCGGTGATCTCCGACTATTTCCCCGCCAACAAGCGCGGCCTTGCCATATCGGTGCTGATGCTGGCGCCGCCGGTCGGGGCATTCATCGGCTTTGTCGGCGGTGGCTGGATCGCGCAGGAATTCAGCTGGCGCTTCACCTTCCTGATCGCTGCCATACCCGGCGTGTTCCTTGCTGCCTTTGCGTGGTTCCTGGTGAAGGAGCCGACACGCGGCGCGCATGATCCGGGTGCGGGCGACGACGTGCCGCCCATCACTCAGGTGCTGGCCCGCCTGTTCGCCCTCCCCAGTGCGCGCAATCTGGTGATCGGATCGGCGCTGGCGGCCATGCTCGGCTTTGGCCTCAATTACTTCTTCACCTCGCTGATGATCCGCCAGTTCGAAGTGGGGCTGGCCGAGGCGGGCCTGTATTCCGGACTGATCGCCAGCCTGCCCGCCGCCGTCTCCGTCATCGTCAGCGGCATGCTGGGTGACAGGCTGGGAGAGAAAAACCCCGCCGCCTATGCGCTGGTCCCGGCTTTCTGCCTGATCCTGGGCGGGCCAATCTATGCGCTGGCCATCACGCGGGACGATCTGGGCCTGTTGCTGGGTCTGGTGAGCGTGGCGACCTTCCTCAACTTCGGCTATCTGGGCATCACCTTTGCAGCGCTGCAGAACCTGATGCATCCGCGCATGCGGGCGACCTGCACCGCCGTGCTCAACGTGGTCTATGGCATCGCCAGCGCACTCGGCCCGTTCCTGCTTGGCAGTCTGAGCGATCATTTTGCGCTCGGCTATGGAGAGGTCAGAGGCCTGACCATCGCCATGGCCATCACCGGCGCTCTGTATGTGTGGGCGGGGCTGCATTACCTGCTGGCCGCGCGCAACTACCGCGCAGATCTGGCCAGCACGAAGGGTGGCGGCGAGGGGGAAATCAGCGCCTGAACGGCAGCAGGTGCAGGCCTGCGATGCTGCGCCACAACCATTCTGCCGGGCCTTGCCTGAAGACTGACAGCCATAGCGGCGAAAGGATCAGCATCAGGCTGATCGGCAGGCTGCACAGCACATAGGCCTCCACCCGGTCGACCTTGCCGAACATGCCAAGCCCCCAGCTGGCAAACAGCATGGAGAACACAAAGCTGGTGAGCAGGTAATTGGTCAGCGCCATGCGGCCCGCCTGCGCCCACAGCCAGGTCAATGCGCCGCCGCGACGGAAACTGGCCATCGCCAGCGCCGCCCAGCCAATCGCCAGCAGCAGGTCGAACGGCGCGGACCACACCAGCCCGTTGGACGCGGTGACAACGGCGTCAAAGCCGCTGGCAAAGCTGATCCAGGCCATCAGTGCCAGCGCTGGCAGCGCAATCACCGCCATGCGCCGGAACAGGCGCATCAGCCGGTCATGCTCCCATTCACCCGCCAGCAGGCCATTCTTCCACAGGCCGATCCCCACCAGCATGGCGGCGAGCGAGGAAGGCAGGCCGCTCATCACCGCAGCAATCGGCCCCAGCAGATCATCGAAGCGGCGGTCCATGCGCTGGCCGAAGGTCTCCGCCCCCTGTGCAAGTCCGGCGGCAATCACCTGCGGATCGGCGCCAAAGCGCTGTTCTGCGGGCAGCAGCGGACCGGGATCGGAAACCACCCCGGTGACAAACCGATACCAGTAATCCAGCCATCCCCACGCCACATAGCCCGACACCGCCAGCTGCGCGGCAATGATGGCCGCAGCCAGCCAGAACAAGGTGCGCACGTGAAGCCGCACCGCAAAGGGCAGCAGCAGTCCCGCCACCGCATAGACGCGCAAGATGTCATTATTGGCCAGCAGCAGCGCATGGGCAAAGCCGATGGCGAACAGCACCGCCATGCGGGAATAATGGCCCGCCAGCCGGTGCGGCCCCTCCCGGCCCAGCAATATCGCCACGCCAGCACCAAACAGCATGGCGAACAGCGCGCGGAACTTGTCTTCCACCACCACGAACACCAGCGCCCACAGCGCGCTTTCCAGCGGCCCCGTGCCGCCAAAGCTGCGCGGATTGACATAGGCAGCGGCAGGCATGGAAAAGGCGATGACATTCATCAGCGCAATGCCCGCCACGGCCAACCCGCGAAGCGCATCAAGCGCAGTGACGCGCCCGCCGGTGACGGCCAACGATACTGTCAGGGATGTGTCGGCGGGACCGGCCATGGCAGCTGCCCCGCCGCGCTGATCAGGCCAGTGCCGCCTTCAGATCGTCCACCAGATCGGTCCGTTCCCAAGGGAAGAAATCGCCCTCTGCCTTGCGGCCGAAATGGCCATAGGCAGCGGCCGGACGATAGATCGGCTTGTTGAGGCCCAGATGGGTGCGAATGCCGCGCGGGGTCAGTCCGCCCAGCTTCTCTATGCTGTTGATGGCTGCTTCCAGCACATCATCGCCAACCGTGCCGGTGCCGTGCGTATCCACATACAGCGACAGCGGCTTTGACACGCCAATGGCATAGGCCAGCTGGATGGTGCAGCGTTGGGCCAGACCGGCGGCAACGATGTTCTTGGCCAGGTAGCGAGTGATGTAGGCGGCCGAACGGTCAACCTTGGTCGGGTCCTTGCCGCTGAATGCGCCGCCGCCGTGCGGGGCCGCACCGCCATAGGTATCGACGATGATCTTGCGGCCGGTAAGACCGGCATCGCCATCGGGGCCGCCAATCTCGAAACTGCCGGTCGGGTTGATGTGATAGACGGTTTCGTCGCTCAGCAACTCAGCCGGAATGACATCGGCCACGACCGATTTCACATAAGCGTGCAGCTCGGCTTCCTTGGCGCCTGTGTCATAACCGGGTGCATGCTGGGTGGAGACCACCACAGCCGTGCAGGCCACCGGCTTGCTGCCTTCGTAACGCAGCGTCACCTGGCTCTTGGTATCAGGCTCCAGAAATGGGGCCTTCCCTGAATGGCGATCTGCCGCCATCTGCTCCAGGATCTTGTGGCTGTAATACAGCGTGGCCGGCATCAGGTCAGGCGTATCATTGGCGGCATAGCCGAACATGATGCCCTGATCGCCGGCACCTTCATCCTTGTTGCCGGCAGCATCGACGCCCTGCGCAATATGGGCGGACTGGCCGTGAAGGTGGTTTTCAAAGGTCAGCGTTTCCCAGTGGAAGCCGTCCTGCTCATAGCCGATATCCTTGACCACGCCGCGCACGGTGCGCTCAATCTCGTCCAGCGCGCCGGGGGCCCACTCACCATTCTCGAACACGCCCTTGCAGCGGATTTCGCCCGCCAGCACCACCAGCTGGGTGGTGGTGAGCGTTTCGCAAGCCACGCGCGCTTCGGGATCCTTCGACAGGAACAGGTCGACGATCGCATCGGAAATCTGGTCCGACACCTTGTCGGGATGACCTTCAGAGACGCTTTCGGACGTGAAGAGATAGGATTGGCGCATGGATTGTCTGGTCCTTTGGCAGGAAGAAACTGTTTTCGTGAATATCGTCTAACCAGCGGTCTTCCGCATTGCAACAGAAGCTGTCAGCAGAAATACCAGTGCCCAGCATAGCGCCAATATATTGCCCAGGCGGGCAAACAACGTCGGCGCGGCGGCGGCCGGAATTCTGGTATCGATGCGGCCCATCTCGTGCGCGCCGAGGTATTGACGAACCACCCCGTGCGCATCGATCACGCCGCTGATGCCGGTGGTTGTCGAACGCAGTACCGGCAGTCCCTCCTCTATCGCGCGCAGGCGGGCCTGGGCAAAATGCTGCGGCGGCCCGAAAGACCCGAACCAGCCGTCATTGGAGGGGTTGAAGATGTAATCGGGCCGGGCCGCACGGTCGACCACCTGACCCGAGAAGATGATCTCGTAACAGATCTGCACCCCGGCCAGACCGTGCGCGCCAAGGTCCAGCGTGGCGGGACCGGTTCCGGGCAGGAAATCGATTGATCCTGGCACCAGACGGCTGAGGCCAAGCGGCTCCAGCAGCCAGCGCATCGGCAGATATTCGCCAAACGGCACCAGATGCTCTTTGGAGAACACGCCTTCCACCGTCCCGCCGCCACTGACCGCCATCACCGAATTATACGCAGCAGAGGCGCGGCCATCCTCGATCACCAGCCGCTGTGCGCCGGTCAGCAGCATGCCGCGGCTGCCGATGATCTGGCCGATCCGGGCGCGGGCATATTCCGGGCTGCCAAGTGCGGTGGTGCGGTTGTAATAGGCCTGCGGATAGCCCTCCTCCAGATAATCCGACATGCCCGATTCGGGCCACAGCACCAGCCGCGTATCGCCCTGATCAAGGGCGCCGGAAAGCTGGGCCAGACGGACGAAATTGCTTTCATAGAACAGCGCATCGTTCAGCCGTTCCTGGCGGATATCGGGCTGGACCACGGTGACGCTGACCGGCCCGTCCTCGGCGGGAGCGGCGGGCCAGTACATGCCCGCTGCAATCAGCACCGCAGAAAAGGCTGCAGCCAGCCAGCGCCGCTGCACCAGCGCGGTCATCAGCGCAGCAGCGATCAGCACTGCAAGGCCGGACAGGGCATAGGTCCCCATCCACGGCAGGATCGCGGCAAGGCCGGGGCGGTCAAACGGGCCCAGCAGAACCACGCCAAACGGGTTCCACGCGTATCCGGTGAAGACCCAGCTCCTGAGCCATTCGGCCACGATCCAGCTGCCCGCCAGTGCCAGCGCCATCACCGCGCCGCCACGCCTGCCGGCAATGGCGCGCGCCGCCCCCGCGGCCAGCGCGGGATAGACGGCCAGATAGAGCGCAATCAGCGGCACCGCCGGCCAGCCCAGGATCGGCGGCAGATTGGCCTGATAGGTGAAGGCGGTGGCAATCCAGCTGTTGCCGAGTGTGAAATGGCCCACGCCGAACAGCCAGCCGAGCCATGCGGCCTGCCGCCAGCCAATGGTGAGCGAGAGTTGCAGGGCAAACAGGCCCATCGCGATCAGTGCCAGCGGCCACAGGCCCAACGGCTGGAACCCGCAAGCGGCGATCACGCCCAGCACCAGCGCATGCAGCCATGCGCGGCGCGGCAGGTGGTCAGGCCATTTGTCTGGCCATTTGTTGTCTGGCCATTTGCCGGAAAAGGCGCGAGCGAGCGTCATCGCTGCCGCGATGGACGTTCAGCAATCGGCTTTCAAGCCCCGTGAACGTGGGGCTGTGAAGCATGCAGCTGTGAAGCATGCGACCATGAAGAGCGGCGCATCAATGCATGCGCACGGTGCCGGTCAGTTGACGACCTGCAATTCCTCTTCATCGCCATCCTTGCTGCGGCGCGGACGACGGGCGCGAGGGCGACGGGGCTTTTCTTCTTCCCCATCATTGCCAGCGTCATTGCTTTCATTCTCGCTGTCATTCTCGTCGTCACTGTCGCTGGCGTTGGCACTGCGCGCGATGGATGGCGGCAACATGCCGGGATCTATGCCCGAATCATTGGCATCGGAGCGCGGGCTCTTGCGCTTGCGGCGGGTATCGCGGGTGAAGGGATTGGCGCCCTCATCACTGTCACCATCGTCATCAGAGCTTTCGCTCCGGCTGTCGCGGTCACCGTCATCGCGGCCGTCATCGCGCCTGCCATCACGATCATCGCTGCCCTTGCGAGGGCGCGGGCGCGGCTTGCGGCTGCGCTCTTCCTCACGGTCATCATCGTCCGAATCGCTATCGTCCTGATCGCCGCGTTCGTGATCGCGCTTGCCGCGTTGCTGCTGCTCGTCCTTCTGCGCCTTGATATCGGCAATCACGCGAAAGTAATGATCGGCGAATTGCAGGTAATATTCGGTCTGCACCCGGTCATCATTCAAAGCGGCGTCATTGGCCAGCTTCTTGTATTTCTCGAGCATCTGCGGCGCGTTTCCGCGCGCGCGATTGTCGATTCGATTGGACTGGCTGCCTCCGCTGGAGCCACGGCTACTTCCGCGGCCGCGCCGGCGATTGTTATTGCGTTGATTATTCAAGGGAAATCCGCTTCCTCATTGGGACCGGCATAGATTATCTCTCCGGTCGCATGACCCCTCGACACAGCGCCTCATGGCGTATGTGCCGTCTCCGAGTTTGCGCAGGCAAATGGCGCGTACCGCCGCTCACAGAGCAAATTTAGGAGTTAGACCGCGGTACGGCGTAAAAGCCCCCTTACCACTGGTCTGCACTAGAGGTAGCTACTGCAAAATCATTTGCCAAGCCCTAATCGCAGGACGAGGGCGCGCGGCCTGCCACCAAGATCTTCGTGGCATTGAACAGTAAAACCGCTTTGGGTGGCAATTTGCGTCACCGCACCCGCCTGCGTGGCACCTATTTCAAGCACCGCCACGCCGCCCGGTTCCAGCAATGCAGGCAGTTGCGGAATCAGCGCGCGGTAATCATCCAGCCCGTCTGGCCCTGCAAACAGCGCCTGCGCCGGTTCGAAATCCCGCACAGAAGAATCGAGCTGCGCATCGGCTTCCACATAAGGCGGATTGGACAGGATCAGGTCGAAGCGGCCCAGTTGCTCCGCCCAGCCAGGCTGGTTCCAGTCGCGCACGAAAAACTGCGCGCGGCCGGTGAGCCCCAGGCTCTCGCAATTGCACGCCGCCACGCCCAGCGCCTGCGCCGAGGCATCGATGCCGATCCCGCTGCTTCCCGGCCGTTCGTGGAGGAAAGACAGCAGCAAGGCTCCGGACCCGGTGCCGCAATCGAGCACGCGGGCCGAACCGGGCGCTGCATCGAGTGCGGCCTGCAAGGTCGTTTCGCTATCGGCGCGGGGAATCAGCACATGGGCGTTGACGGCAAAGTTCAGGTCCCGAAATTCCTGATACCCCAGAATATAGGCGACAGGTTCGGACCGCAGGCGCCGATCCAGCAGATGGTTGAACCGGTCGAGCAGTGCCGGGCTGATTGCGCCCATATGCCGCAGCAACAGGTCCGAGCGTGAAACGCCCAGCGCATGCGCCATCAGCAATTCGGCATCGAGGCGGGCCGTATCCGAAGTGCCGGCCAGCTGCTGTGCCGCCGCGCGCAGGACACCGGCAACCGTGGACGTACCCGCCACCTCAGTCCTCCATGGCGGAGAGGCGTTTGGCTTCATCCTCGGCAGTGAGCGCATCGACCAGCTCGCCCAGCGCCGTGCCGGCCAGCACTTCTGGCAGCTTGTGCAGGGTCAGGCCGATGCGGTGATCGGTCACGCGGCCCTGCGGGAAATTATAGGTGCGGATGCGTTCGGACCGGTCGCCCGATCCCACCATGGCCTTGCGCGCCTCTGCCTCCACGCCCTGCGCCTCATCGCGCATCTTTTCATACAGGCGCGCACGCAGCACCTGCATGGCCTTGGCGCGGTTCTTGTGCTGGCTGCGTTCGTCCTGGCAGATCACCACCAGCCCGCTGGGCAGATGGGTGATACGCACCGCGCTATCGGTGGTGTTGACGTGCTGGCCGCCTGCACCAGAGGCGCGGTAAATGTCTATTTTCAAATCATTATCATTGATCTGGACATCAACCTCGGTCGGCTCCGGCAGGACCGCCACGGTTGCAGCGGAAGTGTGAATGCGGCCGCCGCTCTCGGTAACGGGAACGCGCTGCACACGGTGCACGCCGCTTTCCCATTTCAGCTTGGCGAACACGCCCACGCCGGTGATATTGGCGACGATTTCCTTGAAGCCACCGGCATCGGAGGCGTTCATGCTGACAGGCTCCACCCGCCAGCCCTGCTCTGCGGCAAAGCGTTCGTACATGCGGTAAAGATCGCCCGCGAACAGCGCCGCCTCGTCCCCGCCGGTGCCTGCGCGGATTTCCAGCATGGCGGACCGCGCATCGGCCTCATCGCGCGGCAGCATGGCGATGGCCAGGTCCCGCTCGGCCTGTGGCAGGCGGCGCTTGAGGACGGACAGTTCCTCCTCCGCCATCGCCTTCATTTCAGGATCGGCGAGCATTTGGGTCAGCTCGGCAACTTCATCGCGCATCGCCTGCACTTCGCCAGCCACCTTGGCGACCGGCTCCAGCTCGGCATAGTCGCGGCTGGCGGTCACGAATTCCTCACCCTCCAGCTGGCCGGAGGCCATGCGCGCCTCAAGCTCGGCAAAGCGATGGGTGATCTGGCGCAGGCGCTCGGCGGGGATGGTCATCGAACAGGAATGCTCCGGCCCTGCCGCGAAAGCAGGCCAAACACGTGATCGCAGATATCGACCAGCGGTGCTTCGGCCTGATCGCCGCCGATCAGATCCTTCACATTGGCAACGCCCTTGGCCAGTTCGTCATCGCCGATGATCACCGCCACGCTGGCGCCGGAATTATTGGCGCGCTGCATGCGTTTTTTCATATTGCCGCGAAAATCCATGTCCGCGCAGATGCCGTGACCGCGCAGCGTGGCAAGAATGCCCGCGCCGTGCAGTTCGGCTGCCGAGCCCAGCGGTATGATCGCCACATCCAGAGGGGCCGCATCGCGCTCCCCCACCAGCATGGCCAGCCGCTCAATCCCGGCAGCCCAGCCGACGGCCGGCGTGGGCGCGCCGCCCAGCGATTCCATCAACCCGTCATAGCGGCCGCCGCCCAGCACGGTGCCTTGTGCGCCCAGCCGGTCGGTGATGAATTCAAACGCGGTGTGGCGATAATAGTCGAGGCCGCGCACCAGCTTGTCCATGCGGGTATATTCCACGCCCGCGGCGTCCAGACCGGCGGTGACTGCGCTGAAGAAATCCTCCGCCTCTGGCGTCAGATAATCGTCAATCCGCGGCGCATCGGCCACGAACACCTTGTCACGCGGGTCCTTGGAGTCGAGGATGCGCAGCGGATTGCGTTCCAGCCGGTCCTGCGAATCTTCGGACAATTCGTGGCGGCAGGACTGGAAATAGGCGACCAGCGCCACGCGCCAGCTGTCGCGGCTGTCGGCATCGCCCAGCGTGTTGAGTTGTAGCGTCACGCCGTCTGCGATGCCCAGTTCCTTCAGCAGCTGATCGGCCATGCACAGCAGCTCCACATCGGCCTGCGGCTCGCCCGCGCCGATGATCTCCGCATCGATCTGGTGGAACTGGCGATAGCGGCCCTTCTGCGGGCGCTCGTAACGGAACAGCGGGCCGTGCGTGGCCACCTTCAGCGGCGAATATTGCTGCCAGCCATCGGTAAGGTAGGCGCGCGCGATTCCGGCGGTGAACTCCGGGCGCAGCGTCAGGCTTTCCCCGCCACGATCATCGAAGGAGTACATTTCCTTCGACACCACGTCGGTCGTCTCGCCCAGCGAGCGGGCGAAAACCTCGGTCTTTTCGAACACCGGCATTTCCACGCGGCGGAAGCGGTAAAGCTTGCGCACGCGCTCGAATGTTTCGACCACGAATGCGAAGGCCTCGGCCTCGGCGCCGAAGATGTCCTGTGTGCCGCGGATCGGGCGGGGGGTTTCTTGCCTGCTCATAGGGTGCAGCCCTTAAGCCGCACCCGGCAAAGCCGCAACTACTCCCCCATCATTCCGCCGCCTCCAGAAAACGCTCATCAATGCTGGTCTCGGCCTGCCAGCTCTTCACCTCGGGCAGGATCTTGTCGGCGAACAGGTGGATGGAGCGCACCGCGTCCTTCTGCGGCATGCCGCCAAAATACACATGCGGGAAGAAGCCCTGCGGGTTGTAGATTTCCTTCAGTTCCCACATCCGGTCCAGGATCATCTGCGGCGTGCCGGTAACCGCGCCCTTGCCGAATTCCTCGCAATAGGCGTCGATCCCCTCGGGCGGGATCATCATCTTCTCATATTGTTCATAGCCGGTCACGTTGGCGAAGGTGCCGGGCTTGTCGAGACTGTAGTTCCTGATCGCCGCGCGCATGGTGTTGGCAAGGTATCTGTGCCCCTGCTCGGCAGCGAAACCGGCGTCTTCATGAATGTAGAAATTGCCGCTGAGCATCGGCGGCGGCGGCAGGCTGTCATCGCCGTGCACCTCCTGCCACACCGCCTTGTACTGGTCTGGCGGAGCCTCCTTGCCGCGCTGGGGCAGCATCAGCACCATGTTGCCAAAGCCGTGGCGGGCGGCGGCGACCATGGAATTGCCGGACAGCGATCCGCAGAACTTGCGGCCGACAAAGCTCTTGATAGGGCGCGGGCGCAATTCGTTGCGCGGGATCGATCCGAAGGCGCCCTCGCCTTCGATGAAGCCCGTCTCCAGCGCCGGGATCAGCACGTCCAGCGTATCATTATACAAGGCGCGGGACTTGCTCTGATCCACCCCCAGCCCGGCAAATTCATGCGGGGCCAGCCCGCCGCCAAAGCCAAGAATCGCCCGGCCACCCGACATGATGTCCAGGTTGATGATCTTTTCCGCCAGCCGCGCGGGATTATGCCACGGCACGATGATGCACTGCGTGCCCAGCTTCACCCGCTTGGTGCGGCCCGCCAGATAGGTGAGCAGCTGCAACGGATCGTTGGACATCGAATAATCGGAAAAGTGATGCTCGGTGATCCACACCGAATCGAATCCCAGCTCATCCGCCAGGACCAGATTGTCCAGCTCCTCCCGCACGAACTGTGCATCGTTATAGCTGTCGCCGCGCTGGTGGGCAAAGCCGGTGGCAAGACCAATATGCATCTCTCTGGCTCCTCTGTGCACTGGCGGGGATCTCTGCCGGTCCCCTGCCTGCTATCTTCACGGTCGTTATGATGACCCAGAATTGCTTCGCTGGCAATTCGGCAGTGGCAATGCGGGCGCGCTTGTTCTAACCGGACGCGCGAGTATTGGGAGGGGATGCACAAAATCCACCGCCGTCAACGAACGGCATCAGAAAATGGAACCTGCATCCATGCGTATTGAACATATTCCGGTAGGCGATAATCCGCCCGAAAGCCTGAATGTCATCATCGAAGTGCCCACCGGCGGTGAACCGGTGAAGTATGAATTCGACAAGGCCAGCGGCGCGCTGTTCGTCGATCGCATCCTGCACACGCCGATGCGCTATCCGGCCAATTACGGCTTCGTGCCGCACACGCTTTCACCCGATGGCGATCCGCTGGATGCGCTGGTGATTGCCCGTTCGCCCTTCATTGCCGGCTGCGTTGTCCGGGCGCGCCCGATTGGCGTGCTCAATCTGGAAGACGAGCATGGCGGCGATGAAAAGCTGATCTGCGTGCCGGTGGACACCACCTTCCCCTATTATTCGGACGTTGGGGAAACCAAGGATCTGCCGTCGATCATCTTCCAGCAGATCGAGCACTTCTTCACCCACTACAAGGATCTGGAAGCCGAAAAGTGGGTCCGTATCGGTGCCTGGGGCGATGCCGCCGAAGCACGGCGCGTGACCCGCGAGGCGATTGAGCGTTACGACGCCGACAAGGCAAAGACCAAGGCCGAGGCCGAGGCCAAGACCGAGGACTAAGCCCTACTCGACGGGTCGTTTGGGATCGAGCAGGTCCTTCTCGCCTGCATCCCGGTCGGCGCGCTCGGCATCGACCATGCGCGCCACCTCCTCATCTGGGGCGACATCATGCGCGGCGCGGGCTGCGGCAGCGGCGCCATTGGCCTGCGTAGCAGGCGCGGGGGATGGCGGCGGTGATGGCGGCGGCGCAGCATGCGCCTGCTCCTCGATATTCTCGAACTGCAGGGGCGTGGTCCGCGCATCGAAGCGCAGGCGATAGATCGGCTCTGGCAAGGCAAAGCCGCCCGCTTCCAGCGCCCGCTTGCAGGCCGCAATGGCGCGGCTGCGGGCCTTGGCGTGATCGGCCTCGCGCTGGTCTATCCAGGCCAGGAAGCTGAGCACGATGTTGGAATCGCCCACCCGGTCCACGATCACTTCGGGCGCCGGGTCCTGCAGCACATAAGGCAGGGCGGACAGGACATCGCGGCCCAGTGCGCGGGCGGCATCGGGATCGTCATCGGCATCGATACCCAGTTCGAAATCGAAGCGGCGCTGCGGATTGCGGGTGTAGTTGAGGATCACCGCCCGGAAGACCGCACCATTGGGAATGCGCAGGTGATTGCCATCCATCGTCATCAGCACGGTGGCGCGGCTGGTCAGGCGGATCACCCGCCCCTCATGCGTATCGATCACCACGTGATCATTGGCGCGGAACGGCTGGCGCACGCTGAGCATCAGCGAAGCGACGTAGTTCTCCACCGTCTCTCGCATGGCAAAGCCCAGCGCTATGCCGACCACACCGGCCCCGCCCAGCACCGCGCCCAGCAATGTTCCCGCACCGATCATGTCGAGCGCGATCACGATCCCGCCGATCACGAACACAAAGCGGATGGCGCTGGCGATCAGCTCCGCCAAAAAGGAATTGGGGGCTACCCGCTGCCAGAAGCCGGTGAGCGAGGCGAGCGCATAGCCGGTGCCGGCAATCAGCAGCGCCACCAGCAGCGCCGCCCCTATCAGCGGCAGCATGCGGGTGAATTCAGTCAGTTTCTCACCCAGCGGACCAAGCCCCAGCCCGCCGTCCACCGAGACATCGCGCTCGACATTGTTCTCCACCGTCACCACGCCGCTGACCCGGCTGGCAATGGCCTCTGCACGGTCAGCCGCCGACAGATCGGCAACCGTGCCGTTCAGCGTGACCACCCCGGCATCGGCCTCCACCGACACATTGGCGAGGCTGGGCACCTGCGCGAAAATGCCTGCGATGCGCTGCGTGATTGCCGCATCCTGATTGGCGGAGCTCCCGGCCTCGATCAGCGGCGGCGCTGTATAGGCCGGCGAAGGTGCGGGTGGCGGCGCCTGGTCTTGCACCAGCGCAGCATGGCCGGGCACCGCGAACAGCAGGGCCAGCGCCAGCAGCAGGAACGCTTGCTTCATAATCCGCATTGCTCCGCAAACCTTTCCCGCGAGCGTTAAGAACCAATCGCCCAACGCTTTATGAGCCAGCTGGCACAAATGAAAAGCGCGCCGGAACCCCGCAGGTTCCAGACACGCCAAATGTGAAACCGGTCAACCCTGAGCCATACAGCCTGGAACAGCCTAGCTGAGAAGAATGCCCATGCCCTTGAAAAATGCGGTCAGCGCAAAGGGCAGGCCGATGGCAAACAGCCAGATTGCCAGCCGGTCACGCGAGAAGGCGCGGGCAAGATCGGGATTGGCGGCTTCTTCATCGGAAAGCTCGGACCAGCGCTTTTCAAACATCCGGCAGCCCGGAATGATCGCCAGCACCAGCACCACCAGCGCCAGATAGGGCAGAATGGTGTTGTTGGTTGCCTTGAGCACCGTCGCCGTGACGAAGATATGCAGCCCGGTATAAGTCAGCAGCGCAAAAGCGACATGATCGCTCATCTTGCGGCGCCAATCGAGCTTTGCCTTTTCGACGTTGGCCGTGCGCGTTTGCGCTTGTGCGGCCGTATGTTCGAGCGCCTGTGCCATGTGCATGCTCCTCTTCCAGTCCCGATACACTTTATTACAATTAGTGCGCTCTCTGGCAAGAGCGGTAACCATATGTTCAAATTGGCCGTTCAAAGGCTCCGAACATGCCGGTCATGCATGAATCTTGCCAATTGTCCTTCAAAGCGCGGCGAAGCGTGCTATCTGGCACCTCATGACCACGTTGGAAGATAGTGTGATCGACAACAAGGCTCTGGCTGACGCCATGGAGCATGCGCACAACAATGCCGCCCCTCCGCTTCAGGGGGAAGGGCTGGAAGTGATCTCGATCGCCAAGAGCTATGACAAGCGCGCCGTGCTCAGCGATATCTCGCTGACCGTGGCCAAGGGCGAAGTGCTGGGCCTGCTGGGCCCCAATGGCGCGGGCAAGACCACCTGTTTCTATTCGATCATGGGACTGGTCCGCCCCGACAGCGGCCGCATCCTGATGGATGGCGAGGACGTGACCAAACTGCCGATGTATCGCCGCGCGATCCTGGGCCTGGGCTATCTGCCGCAGGAGACCAGCATCTTTCGCGGCATGACGGTGGAACAGAACATCAATTGCGTGCTCGAAATGGTCGAGCCGGACAAGCAGGTGCGCGCGGCCGAGCTGGAGCGGCTGCTGGAAGAATTCCACATCACCCGCCTGCGTGACAGTGCCGCCATGGCCCTGTCCGGCGGTGAACGCCGCCGCTGCGAAATTGCCCGCGCGCTGGCTGCCAAGCCTTCGATCATGCTGCTGGACGAGCCCTTTGCCGGGATCGATCCGCTGTCCATCAGCGACATTCGCGAACTGGTGATCGATCTGAAGCGGCGCGGCATTGGCGTGCTGATTACCGACCACAATGTTCGCGAAACGCTCGATATCGTTGACCGCGCCTGCATCATCTATGGCGGCCAGGTCCTGTTTGCCGGCAGCCCGGAAGAGCTGGTGGCCGATGAGAATGTACGCCGCCTCTATCTGGGCGAATCCTTCACGCTGTGATGTTTGCCGAGGGGGGTTGAACAATGGCGCTGGGCCCAAGGCTAGACCTCAGGCAATCCCAGTCGCTGGTGATGACGCCACAGTTGCAGCAGGCGATCAAGCTGCTGGCGCTGTCCAACCTGGAGATCGAAGCCTTCATCGGCGATGCGCTGGAAAACAATCCGCTGCTCGATGCAGGCGAGGTCTCACGCGAAAACGAATCGGGCAATGGCGACACGCCAGACAGCGATTCTATGTCAGACGGCTCGACGTCCGATGAGCTGATGCGGGCCGGGGCGGGAGAGGCCGATTCGCCGCTCGATATCGATCCCGAAAGCCTCGACCGCGATCGCGACACCGGAGACTGGTCGGCCAGCCATGTGACGGGCGGGGGCGAGGAAGGCCCGGACATCACCGAGCACGGCGAAGCTGCGCCCAGCCTGGCCGATCATCTGGAAGCACAGATCGGTCCGGCATCGCCCGATGCGCGCACCGCCTTCATCGCCCGCCATATCATCGGCCTGCTTGACGAGGCGGGATATCTGCCGGTGCACCTGCGCGAGGTCACGCTGGACCTGGGCATCGCCATGGCCGAGGCGGAGGCAGCGCTGGATCTGGTGCAGACGCTCGATCCCACCGGCGTGGGCGCGCGCAGCCTGGGGGAATGCCTGGCGCTGCAGGCAAAGGAGGCGGATCGCTATGACCCCTGCATGCAGGTGCTGATCGCCAATCTGGACCTGCTGGCCAAGGGCAGCTTCGCCCAGCTGAAGCGCATCTGCGACGTCGATGACGAGGATTTCGCCGACATGCTGGGCGAATTGCGCGGCTATGATCCCAAGCCGGGCCTGAAGTTTGGCGGCGGAGAGCGCGCGCCCGTTGTGCCCGACATCCTGATCACTGCGGCCAGGGACGGCGGCTGGGACATTGCCCTCAATCAGGCGACGCTGCCGCGGCTGGTGATCAATCGCGACTATTACGTGCAGTTGCGCGGCGGCTGCACCGACAAGAGATCGAAAGGCTGGCTGAGCGAGAAGCTGGCCGATGCCAACTGGCTGGTGAAGGCGCTGGACCAGCGCCAGCGAACCATCCTGAAAGTCGCCGCCGAAGTGGTGAAGCAGCAGGACGGCTTCTTCCGCAAGGGCGTGTCCGAACTCAGGCCGCTGACCTTGCGGACCGTGGCCGATGCCATCGAGATGCACGAATCGACCGTCAGCCGTGTGACCAGCAACAAATATCTCAACTGCGACCGCGGCACGTTCGAACTCAAATATTTCTTCACCAGCGGCGTGGGCAGCGCCGATGGCGAAGGGGCCAGCGCGGAAACGATCAAGGCGCGCATCAAATCGCTCACCGATGCAGAGGATGCCAGGAAGATCCTGTCTGACGATGCACTGGTGGATCTGCTCAAGGCCGAAGGCTTTGATCTGGCCCGCCGCACCGTGGCCAAGTATCGCGAAGCCATCGGCATCGGCTCTTCCGTGCAACGGCGCAGGCAGAAGAAGCTGGCGGGGGTCTGAACCTGCGAAGGCCAGCCTGCTGGCCGATAGCGAGGAAAAGGCACGCGCGGATGCGCGGGACGCACCCCAAAAAATGGGTGTGACTCAAAAGACTCAGCCGCAAATCGTTAACGGCTTTACCAAGAATTAACCTTTTTTGGTGAGAAGTTGCGTGGTTAATTCAGGGCAACCTCTCCTACCGAAGGATTAAATCGGGACGGGGGATTGCCGCGAGGGACTTCAAGGGGACACCCAAATGCGCGTTCTGCTGATCGAAGACGAGCCGACAACCGCCAAGGCTATCGAGCTGATGCTCACTACCGAAGGCTTTAATGTCTACTCCACGGATCTGGGCGAGGAAGGCCTCGATCTGGGCAAGCTGTATGATTACGACATCATCCTGCTCGACCTCAACCTGCCCGACATGCATGGTTATGACGTGCTCAAGAAGCTGCGCGTGGCCAAGGTGCAGACGCCGGTCCTGATCCTTTCGGGCATTTCCGAAATGGACAGCAAAATCCGCAGCTTCGGCTTTGGTGCCGACGATTACGTGACCAAGCCGTTCCACCGTGACGAGCTGGTTGCCCGCATCCATGCGGTTGTGCGCCGTTCGAAGGGCCACAGCCAGTCCGTGATCCGCACCGGCAAGCTGGCGGTGAACCTTGATGCCAAGACCGTTGAAGTCGATGGCGCCCGCGTCCACCTGACCGGCAAGGAATATGCGATGCTGGAGCTGCTCTCGCTGCGCAAGGGCACCACTCTGACCAAGGAAATGTTCCTCAACCACCTGTATGGCGGCATGGACGAGCCTGAACTCAAGATCATCGACGTGTTCATCTGCAAGCTGCGCAAGAAGCTTTCCAGCGCATGCGGCGGAGAGAACTACATCGAAACCGTATGGGGCCGCGGCTATGTGCTGCGCGATCCGGATGCCGTGGAAGAAACCGAAGCGGCCTGAAAGAATACCGACACATCATCCGTCTCCTGACGGGGGGACAACACGCTCCGGCGCCTCACGGCTCCGGGGCGTTGTTGTATCGGCCATCCGCGCCCGATCAGCCCGGCGCTGCCCGGCCAGCGCTTGAGGCGGGGCGAAAAAACTGTATGCGGCGCGCATGAGTGCACACAAGCCCGGCGATCCGACCACGATCAAGCGCCTGTACGGCCGTTCCATCGGCAAGCCCCTGCGCGCGTACCAGCAGGACCTGGTCGATAATTTCCTGCCCAGCATTGCGGTGCCGCTGGAAGGCCCGGTCACGGCCCAGCGCCTGTTTGGCTTTGACCGCCCGCTGCATTTCGAAATCGGCTTTGGCGGCGGCGAGCACACCACTTTCCGCGCCGACCTGCTGCCCGATCACGGTTTCATCGGCGCGGAGCCGTTCGTGAACGGCGTGGCCAGCGCGCTGGTGCAGATAAAGGATCAGGCGCTGGGCAATGTGCGCATCCATCATGGCGATGCGCTGCAGGTGCTGGAACGCATTCCCGATGGCGCGCTGACGATGTGTTACCTGCTGCATCCCGATCCCTGGCCCAAGGCCAAGCATGCCAAGCGCCGGATGATGAACGATGGTCCGGTGCGGATGATCGCCGACAAGCTGAAACCCGGAGGTGAATTCCGCTTTGGCACCGATCACGCGGTCTATCTGCGCCATGCGCTGATGGTGATGCGGCGCTTCACGGACGAGTTCGAATGGCTGGTGACCGGCCCGGCAGACTGGCAGAACCGCCCCTCCGGCTGGCCCGAAACGCGCTATGAAGCCAAGGCCCGCAACGTCTTTGGCCACGAGGTCTGGTACTTCCGCTTTCGCCGGAAGTGAGGCGCAAGGCCGCGCATCGGAAACACCCGATCCAGCAAAGAAAATCTTGCTTTCCCGGCGGCGGATTCCGGCGCACTGGCGATGATATCAACGACTGGGATTGCCGCCGATGCTTGGCGACTTCGATTTAACTGCCCTGCTTCCCTACATTGCCGTCGGATTCGCTGCCCAGCTTGTGGATGGCGCGCTGGGCATGGCATTCGGGGTGATTTCCAATGCCCTGATGGTGGGGTTGATGGGCGTGCCGCCTGCCCTCGCCTCGCAGCGCGTGCATGTGGTGGAATGCTTCACCACCGCCACATCGGGCATCAGCCATCTGCTCCACGGCAATATCGACAGAAAGCTGTTCTTCCGCCTGCTGCTGCCGGGCATAGTGGGCGGCGTGCTGGGCGCATATGTGCTGACCAGCATCGATGCCAGCGTGATCAAGCCGGTGGTGCTGGTCTATCTGACCGGCATTGGCGTGTACCTGCTCTATCGCGGCCTGACCTATCCGCCCGTCGCGCGCACGCCCAAAAGGGTGGCGGCGCTGGGTCTGCTGGGCGGCTTCCTTGACGCGGCTGGCGGTGGCGGCTGGGGGCCGGTGGTGACGTCCAACCTGCTGGTGCAAGGGGCCGAGCCGCGAAAGGTGGTGGGCACGGTCAATGCGGTGGAATTCTTCCTCACGCTGACGATTTCCGCAGCTTTCATCGTGCAGGTGGGGTTTGCCGATCTGGCCGGAGCCACATTGGGCTTCCTGATCGGTGGTGTGGCTGCCGCGCCCATCGGCGCCTTTGCCGCCAAGCGCTTCTCCACCCGAATGATGCTGATCTTCGTGGGCATCGTGCTGACGCTGACCAGCTCCTTCGGGATCTGGAACGCGCTGCAGTAACGCTGCGGTAACGGCGCGGTAACGGTGCGGCCTGAAGGGGCGGGGCGGAGCGCGTCCACACCCCGCCCGTTTCTCACCCGGCCCGTTTCATGCCCGGCCCGTCTCAGGCCAACAGGCTGATCAGCCCACCACGCCGGCGCTGGCCAGCACTGCCAGTGTCAGCACATCTGGCGCAATTGCCGTCATCGGAGCCACCTGAACCGGCTTTTCCATGCCGATCAGCATCGGGCCGATGGTGGTGTTGCCGCCCAGTTCGCGCAGCAGCTTGGCCGAAAGATTGGCCGATTGCAGGCCGGGCATGACCAGCACGTTGGCCGGGCCGGACAGGCGGCTGAACGGATAGAGGCGCATGACCTTGCTGTTGAGCGCGGCATCGGGCGCCATTTCGCCTTCATATTCGAAGCCCGGATCCTCGGCATCGAGAATGGCCACGGCATCGCGGATATTCTCCAGCCACTTGCCCGGAGGGTTGCCGAAGGTGGAATAGGACAGGAAGGCCACGCGCGGTTCATGCCCCAGCCGACGCGCCACTGCCGCGGTTTCCCGGGCGATATGGGCCAGCTGCTCGGCAGTGGGGCGCTCATTAATGGTGGTGTCGGCCATGAAGATCGTGTCGTTCTTGCCGATCATCATGTGAATGCCGAAAGGCACCGCGCCGGGCTTTGGCCCGATCACCTGGCTGATCTCGCGCATGGTCTGGGCGAAGGTCCGGGTCAGGCCCGAAATCATCGCATCGCCATGACCCAGCGCCAGCAGCAGGCAGGCAAAAGTGTTGCGGTTCTGATTGACCATGCGGCGCACATCGCGCTCCGTCTGGCCCTTGCGCTTGAGCTTGTCATACAGGTAATCGACCATTTGCGGGACAAGCTCGCTGTCGATCGAGTTCTGGATCTCGAAGCTCTCGGGATCATCCGCGTTAAGCTCGACCAGCATGTCGCGCACCGCTTGCGTGCGGCCCACCAGCACCGGCGTGCCATATCCGAAATCGCGGAACTGGATGGCAGCGCGCAGCACCACTTCTTCCTCCGCCTCGGCAAAGATCACCCGCTTGGGATTGTTCTTGGCCTCGGCATAGACCGTGGTCAGCACCGAAGTGGTGGGATTCATGCGGCTCTTCAGCGCATGGCGATAAGCGTCGAAATCCTCAATCTGGAACTGCGCCACGCCGCTGTCCATCGCCGCCTTGGCGACGGCGGCAGAGACGGTTTCCATCAGCCGCGGATCGAACGGCGCGGGGATGATGTAGTCGCGCCCGAACTGGTGGTTCTTGCCATAGGCTGCCGCCACTTCCTCGGGCACCGGCAGCCGTGCCAGCTCGGCAATGGCCTGCGCCGCGGCGATCTTCATTTCCTCGTTGATGGCGGTTGCCCGCACATCCAGCGCGCCGCGGAAGATGAAGGGGAAGCCCAGCACGTTGTTGACCTGGTTGGGATAATCGGACCGACCGGTGGCGACGATGGCATCGGGGCGCACCGCCATGGCCGCATCGGGCGTGATTTCCGGATCGGGATTGGCCATCGCGAAGATGATCGGCTGATCGGCCATCTTGACCACCCATTCAGGCTTCAGCGCATCCTTGGCGGACAGGCCGAGGAAAATATCCGCGCCCACCAGCGCTTCCTCCAGCGTACGGCGATCGGTATCCACCGCATGCGCGCTCTTCCACTGGTCGACATTGTCGCGGCCAATATAGATCACGCCCGAACGGTCGCACATCAGCACATTCTCGTGCCGCACGCCCATCGACTTGATCAGCGAGGTACAGGCGATGGCCGCGGCGCCTGCGCCGTTGACCACGACCTTGACGTCTTCCAGCTTGCGCCCGGTGATGTGGCAGGCATTGAGCAGGCCGGCGGCAGAGATGATCGCGGTGCCATGCTGGTCATCATGCATGACCGGAATCTTCAGCTTGTCGCGCAGCGCCTGTTCAATGATGAAGCATTCGGGTGCCTTGATATCTTCCAGGTTGATGCCGCCAAAGGTCGGCTCCATCAGGGCAACCGCATCGATAAAGGCCTGCGGGTCCTCGGTATCCAGCTCGATATCGATCGCGTCGACATCGGCGAAGCGCTTGAACAGAACCGCCTTGCCTTCCATCACCGGCTTGGACGCCAGCGCGCCCAGATTGCCCATCCCCAGGATGGCGGTGCCGTTGGAAATCACCGCCACCAGGTTGGACTTGGCCGTATAGCGCGCGGCATTCGCCGGATCGTCGGCAATCGCCTGCACCGGCACTGCGACGCCGGGCGAATAGGCCAGGGAGAGATCGCGCTGCGTAGCCATCGGCTTGCTGGCGATGATCTCGATCTTACCCGGTCGAATCGTCTCGTGATAGAACAGCGCTTCGCGCGCGGTGAAGTCGTTCGTCTTGTCAGCCAAAAGGTGATCCCCCATCGCAATGTCAGGTCTGTGCCCTATCGATATATAGGGCTGTGGCATAGCGCCAATTCCGGCCTGCATGTGCCTGCATCTTCAATCGGGCCGCTGTAACACATCAGGCGCGGCTGTGGCCCCAAAGTTCATCTGCCTGACCGGCTTTTACCGGTCTGCGCACCAGCGGTAACAGCGAGAATCCTCTGCAAGACCGCTGAAACCCGTCCCGATTGGGTGGTTTTCAACAGTCGGAAACGCCAGAACCATGACCTGAGCGGCTGGCCGGGCTAAATCCGCCGGCATGGCAGGCTCCGCAACACCGATGATGCAGCAATATCACCAGCTCAAGGCAGAGGCCGGGGACTGCCTGCTGTTCTACCGCATGGGTGATTTCTTCGAGCTGTTCTTCGATGATGCCAAGACCGCCGCCAGCGTGCTCGACATCGCGCTGACCAGCCGCGGGGAACATGACGGCCAGCCCGTGCCCATGTGCGGCGTGCCGGTGCATGCGGCGGAAAACTATCTCGCCCGGCTGATTCGCGCCGGATGCCGCGTGGCGATTGCCGAGCAGGTGGAAACGCCAGAGGAAGCGAAGAAGCGCGGCGGGTCCAAAGCGCTGGTCAGGCGCGACATCGTGCGCTTTGTCACCGCCGGAACGCTGACCGAGGAAGCTCTGCTGGAGCCGCGCCGCGCCAATATCCTGGCCGCCGTGGCAGAGCTGCGCGGGACCTGCGCCATTGCCAGCTGCGATATCTCCACCGGTCGGATGGAGCTGGAGGAATGCGATCCGGGCCAGCTGGGCGCATCGCTGGCGCGCATCGGGGCGAGCGAGCTGGTGGTGCCCGATGACTGGAGCGACTGCCCGCCAGATGCCATCACCCGGCCCCGGCAGGACTTTGCCAGCGACGATGGCGAGGCTCAGCTCAGGCGCATCCATTCGGTCTCCACGCTCGACGGGTTTGGCCAGTTCAGCCGCGCCATGCTGGCAGCAGCAGGCGGGCTGATCGCCTATCTCGATCATGCCGGTCGCGGAAAACTGCCGCTGCTGCTGCCGCCGGTCGCGCGGTCGGGCAGTGAGCGGCTGGCGATGGATGAGGCGACCCGCGCCAGCCTGGAAATCGTGGCGGCGCAAAATGGCGGCCGCGCCGGATCGCTGCTGGCCGAGGTCGATCGCTGCGTCACCGGCGCAGGTGCGCGCATGCTGGCAGAGGACCTGTCCGCCCCGCTGACCAGCCGCGCCGCAATCGAGCGGCGGCTGGCGCTGGTGCATGAGATTCACCATGACCCGCTGCTGCGCGCCGATATGCGTGAGCTGATGCGCGCAATTCCCGATCTTGGCCGCGCGCTGGGCCGGATCATGGCGGGTCGCGGCAGCCCGCGCGATCTTGGCCAGGTTCGCGACGGACTGATCGAGGCGCGGCGGCTGCATGGCCTGCTGTCGGCGCGCAAGGACCGGCCAGAGCTGCTGGATGCCCTGCTGCCGGACCTCACCGGCCACGGCGCACTGACCGATCTGCTGGCGCGCGCGCTGGTCCCCTCCCCGCCCACGGAGCGCAGCCAGGGCGGGTTTATCGCGGCGGCCTATGACGAAGGGCTGGACGAACTGCGCGAGATATCGGGCAATGGCAGGCGCGCGATTGCGGCGCTGGAAAGCCGCTATCGCCGCGAGACCGACATCGCCTCGCTCAAGATCCGCCACAATGGCGTGCTCGGCTATTTCATCGAAGTGCCCGCCAGGCATGGCGATGCGCTGATGGCGCCCGACAGCGGCTTCATCCACCGCCAGACGATGGCCAATGCGGTGCGCTTCAATTCGCTCACCCTGCATGAGGAAGCCAACCGCATTTCCGAGGCGGGCGGTCGCGCGATTGCGGCAGAAGAAGCCCATTTCGAGGAGCTTGTGGCCGAGGTGGCCAGGGGCTGCGAGCGGATCGCTGCCACCGCCGCCGCTCTGGCACGGCTCGACGTATCCGCCAGTCAGGCCGAGCGCGCGGCCGAGGGCGACTGGTGCCGCCCGCACATCAGCGATGACACCGGCCTTGCCATCACCGGCGGCAGGCACCCGGTGGTGGAAGCCGCATTGGCGAAGCAGGGCGAGCGCTTTGTCGCCAATGACTGCGCCTTGTCTCAGGCGGACCGGCTGTGGCTGGTGGGCGGCCCCAACATGGGCGGCAAATCCACCTTCCTGCGGCAGAACGCGCTGATCGTGCTGCTGGCGCAGGCGGGCGGCTATGTTCCTGCCGAGGCGGCGCGGATCGGGCTGGTGGACCGCCTGTTCAGCCGTGTGGGCGCATCAGACAATCTGGCGCGCGGACGCTCCACCTTCATGGTCGAAATGGTCGAAACCGCCGCGATCCTGAGTCAGGCAAGCGAACGCAGTTACGTCATTCTGGACGAAGTGGGCCGCGGCACATCAACCTATGATGGGCTGGCGCTGGCATGGGCGGTGGCCGAGGCGATCCATGAGCGCAACAGGTGCCGCTGCCTGTTTGCCACCCATTATCACGAGCTGGCGCGGCTGGCGGAGACATGCCCCGCCCTCTCGCTCCACCACGTGCGCGCCAAGGAATGGAAGGGCGATCTGGTGCTGCTGCACGAACTGGCGGAGGGCGCGGCAGACCGGTCCTATGGTCTTGCGGTGGCGCGGCTGGCGGGCGTGCCAAAGGACGTGGTCGCCCGCGCGAAATCCGTGCTCGACAGGCTGGAGAAAGGCCGCGCGCAAACGGGCGGACTGGCGGCGGGCCTCGGCGAATTGCCGCTGTTCGCCGCTGCGGCAGAGGCCGAGGAAGAGGAATGCGATGCCTTGCGCGAGGAGTTGCAGGCCATCGATGTCGATGCGCTGAGCCCACGTGAAGCGCTGGAGATTCTCTACCGCCTCAAGCAGGAAGCGGGAACGCCGGAGCGCTGACACCCGTTATTGAAGGCATGAGCGACAAACATGCCTATGATAATGGCGAAAACTGCCCCGAGGACAAGACCAGCCAGGGCCTTGCGCAGGATCGCACCCACATGGCCGAGGACCGCACGATCATGGCGGTCGAGCGAACATTCGCCGGGTGGATCCGCACCGCCTTTGCCGCCATCGGCATCGGCCTCGCCTTCCGCGTGCTGTTTGGCGAATTGCAGCCGCCGTGGCTGGCCAAGGCGATTGCCAGCATGTTCATCGGCTTTGCCATCTTCCTCGCGCTCAACGCCGAGAGACGCGCCTGCCGGTCATTGCAGAGGATGAAGGCCCACGCCGTCGATGGCCTCGACCTGCCCCGGTTCAAACTGCTCGCCTATGGCGTGGCATTCGGGGCAGCGGTGCTCATCGCCGGGCTGTGGGTTCTCAATGACGGGCAGATCGGCGGCTGATCAGGACTCGTCGAGGTCCTCGCCATCGGGGCCCTCCCCTTCGGCGACGTCGTCTCCGGGCTTGTGGCCCTTGCCGTATTTGTCTTCGTCATCGTCGAAATTGGGCTCGCCGCGATAGGCGCTCATGTCGATCCGGCCCGAGCTTTCCATGTCGCGCATATGGTCGACCAGGTCCTGCGTCGAATCGCCCATGATGCCGCTCTTGTTCGGCCCCTTGGTGCTCTCGGTCGGGCTTTCGGTATCCTCGGTCAGCAGCCGCGCATCTTCGGCGATTACCTGCGCCTGCGAGCTTTCATCGTCCTGCTCGTCATTGAATGTTTCGGGCGCAGATGCAGACGGGTGCTGCCGGGGTGAGGTGGTCTTCTTGTCGGCCATGAGAATATCTCCTTTGCCAGATCAACGGCGGGAGGAGGCCGCCAGTTCCCGCTATCGCGTAGGCACTGGCTCATCACCGGAATACTCGTAAAAGCCCTTACCCGTCTTGCGGCCAAGCCAGCCCGCCTCGACATATTTCACCAGCAGCGGCGCGGCGCGATATTTGGAATCGCCGGTTCCGGCATGGATCACGCGCATGATCTCCAGGCAGGTGTCAAGCCCGATGAAGTCGGCCAGCTCCAGCGGTCCCATCGGATGGGCCAGACCAAGGCGACAGGCCTTGTCGATATCGGCGATGGCGGCAGTGCCGCTGCCCAGCACGAAGACGGCTTCATTGATCATCGGCAGCAGGATGCGGTTGACCACGAAGCCCGGCTCATCCTCGCTCAGCACCACTTCCTTGCCCAGACTTTCGGCAAAGGCGCGGGTCCGGTCGCGCACGTCAGTGCTGGTGGCGAGGCCGGGGATGACTTCCACCAGCTTCATCACCGGCACCGGATTGAAGAAATGCAGGCCGACGAAGCGCGAAGGATCGGGCACGCCTGCGGCCATGCGGGTGATGGAAATGGAGCTGGTGTTGCTGGC
This sequence comes from Alteraurantiacibacter aestuarii, assembly GCF_009827405.1. Lineage (GTDB taxonomy): Bacteria > Pseudomonadota > Alphaproteobacteria > Sphingomonadales > Sphingomonadaceae > Alteraurantiacibacter > Alteraurantiacibacter aestuarii. The sequence goes on along the minus strand of NZ_WTYY01000001.1, from coordinate 37,963 downwards.
CAGGATCGCATCGGTGGCGAGCACCTTGGCTGCCTCGGCGAAGATCATCGCCTTGACCTGCTCATTCTCGGTCGCCGCTTCGATGATGAAGGCCGCATCGGCCATAGGGGCATATTCATTGCCGGTCCTGATTCGCGCCAGCGCCGCATCGGCATCTGCCAGGGCGATCTTTTCCTTCTCCACCAGCCGCGCGAGGCGCTTGGTTATACCGGCCTTGGCCTTCTCGGCGATTGCCGGTTCACGGTCGACCAGAATGACCTTGTGCCCGCTCGCAGCCGCCACTTGCGCAATCCCTGCGCCCATCTGACCCGCGCCAATAATGCCGATTGTCTTGCTCAAAGCCTGCTCCTTCGCATGTGCAACATCAGCCATAGAGAAGTGCAGCGCCCGATTCCAGCGGCATCCAGCGGCCCGTTGTCAGCGATTGGCGCCCGGCTGCCACAATATGTCACCGCCCGCATCCGCGTTGACCGCGCGCGAAAGCACGAACAGGTAATCGGACAGGCGGTTGATATAGGCTGCGGCGGCGGGATTGACCGGCTCGCCTGCGGCCAGCGCCGTCACCGCGCGTTCGGCGCGCCTTGTGGCCGTGCGCGCCAGATGCAGCCGCGCCGCCGCCTCACTGCCGCCGGGCAGGATGAAGCTGGTCAGCGGGGCGAGATGTTCGTTCAGCGAATCGATCCGCTGCTCCAGCCATTGGGCCTGCGCGGGCACGATCCGCAGGACCATTTCCGAAGGGGCAAAATCGTCACCCGGGGTGGCCAGATCGGCGCCAAGGTCGAACATGTCGTTCTGGATGCGCTGCACATGCGCGGCGGCTTCCCCGGTCAGCGCAACCAGCGCGAAGCCCAGCGCGGCATTGGCCTCATCCACCGCGCCCACCGCTTCCATGCGCGGCGCGTGCTTGGGCAGGCGCAGGCCGCCTACCAGGCCGGTGGTGCCATCATCGCCGGTGCGTGTGTAAATGCGGTTGAGCCTGACCATGATCGTGCCCCCCGTGCCAGCCGATCGCTCAGCTGTTGACCGCCAGCAGCACCGCAATCACCAGCACGGCCAGCGCCTGATACTTGATGCGGTTGAACATCATCTTGTTCTGCACTTCCTGCATGCGGCCGGCGCGCGCATCATCCTCCTCGCTTTCAAGATCGAGCTTGGTCGATTGCAGAAAGGCAATGATCCCGCGCACGAGCGACACGACCACGAGGATCGCAAGGATGACGATGATGATGACCAGGATAGCGTTCATGGAGCCTCATTTAGGGTTTCAGACAAGGTAATACCACCCGGCATTTGGCCCATGCGCAATTGCCGGGCCAGCGCCAGCCCATCCTCCCCCGCAGCCCGCCTGTCAGCCAGCGAGGGCGACCCGCGCCGCTTGGCCAGTTTCCGGCCGTCCTCATCCAGCAGCAGCGCGTGGTGGTGCCAGCGCGGTACGGGCAGGCCCAGCAAGGCCTGCAACAGGCGGTGGACATGGGTGGCGGCGAACAGGTCCGCGCCGCGGGTGACCAGGGTCACGCCGTCGCGCGCATCATCCAGCGTTACCGCCAGATGATAGGAGGCGGGCGTGTCTTCATCCTTGCGCACCAGCACCACGTCGCCCGCCAGTTCCGGCCGCGCCAGTTGCTCTCCTGCCAGCTCGTCAAACCAGTGGAGCGGGCCGGTGCGGCTGATCGCTTCATCGATATCCAGCCGCCAGGCCAGCGCCTGCCCGGGGGCGGGCGGGTCCAGCTTGCAGGTGCCGGGATAGACCGGGCCGTCCGGTCCGTGCCGCGTGGCCGCAGCGGCAATGTCTGCGCGGGTGCATTTGCACGGATAGAGCACGCCCATCGCCGCCAGCGTGGCTGCGGCCACTTCATATTCATCCACCCGGCTGCTTTGCGCGGGCACTTCTTCCCAGCTCAGCCCCAGCCAGGCGAGGTCGGCGCGAAACTCCTCCGCCAGTTCGATTCTGGAACGCGCGCCGTCGATATCCTCGATCCTGAGCAGGAAGCGCCCAGCCTCGCCTGCGCCTTCTTCCACGCCTGACGCATGCGCCAGATCATGCGCGACAATCGCCGAAAAGGCGTGGCCGAGATGCAGGGATCCGTTGGGGCTGGGGGCAAATCTGGTCACGATCATGACTCAATCCGGGCACGGCTCCCCTTGCGACTCGTGAAAATTCCTGTGGATTGGCGTTTTGTAACAGGCTTGACGCTTTTTGGCGCAAATGCTCCACCAGTACGCATCAGGGAGGACACATAGTGTTCAAAGCCGAACTGATCGAACGCGCCGCGCAATTCCGGAGCGCGCATGACGATCCCACGCGGAAGCTGGAAAGCTGCCCCGCACTCGTGCTCAACGCCGATTACACGCCGCTGTCCTATTACCCGCTCAGCCTGTGGCCGTGGCAGACCGCCATCAAGGCGATCTTCCTTGAGCGGGTGGACGTTGTGGCGAGTTACGACAGGCAGGTGCATTCGCCCTCGCTGGACATGAAAATCCCTTCGGTGATCGCGCTGCGGCAATATGTGAAGCCGAGCGAATTTCCCGCCTTCACGCGCTTCAACCTGTTCCTGCGCGATCGCTTTTCCTGCCAGTATTGCGGCAGCCAGAGCCACCTTACCTTCGACCATGTGATCCCCCGTCGGCTGGGTGGGAAAACCACGTGGGAGAATATCTCCACCGCCTGCGCCCCGTGCAACATGAAGAAGGGCGGACGCACACCGCAACAGGCGAACATGCAGCTGCAATATGATCCCATCCGGCCCACCAGCTGGCAGTTGCAGCAACAGGGAAAAAGCTTCCCGCCCAACTATTTGCACGAAACCTGGCGCGACTGGCTGTATTGGGACATCGAACTGGAGGAGTAATCCGTCAGGTCACCCTGCCGCGGCGGTTGAATTCCTCCCGCTGCCATTCCCCGCTGTCCAGCACTGCGCGCAACTGCTCCAGCGCATGCCAGCAATCGGCGAAGGAATTATAGGCCGGGGCAAAGCCGAAACGCAAAACATCGGGCGTGCGGAAATCGCCGATAACGCCGCGCGCAATCAGCGCCTGTGACAGTGCAAAGGCACTATCATGCCGCCACGAAAGCTGGCTGCCCCGCGCTGCCGGATCGGCAGGACTGATGCACGGCAATTCGGGAATGATCCGCGCCGCAGCCTGCCGCGTGAATTCTGACAGCGCGCGCGATTTTGCCACCAGTGCTGCAACGCCAATGTCGGCAATCAACTCCGCCCCATGTTCCAGCGCCGCCAGCGCCAGGATCGACGGGGTGCCCGCCAGCAGTTTTTCAATTCCAGGTGCGGCCTCATAATCATCGCGGAAGCTGAACGGGTCTGAATGGCCCATCCACCCCGTCAGAGGCTGTTCAAGCGCTTTGAGGTGCCTTTGTGCGACATAGGCAAAACCCGGCGCGCCCGGTCCGCCGTTGAGGTATTTATACCCGCAGCCCACGGCGAAATCGGCCTCGCAAGACGCCAGATCAACCGGCACCGCACCCGCCGAATGCGAAAGGTCCCACAGCACCAGCGCTCCTGCATCATGCGCCGCGCGGGTCAGCCGTGCCAGGTCATGCATGGCGCCGGTCTGGTAATGAACATGGGGCAGCAGCAGCAAGGCGACATCGCTGTCCAGCGCCTGCTCCAGCATGTCCGCCGCAGCCAGCCTTGGCACGGCCAGTCCGCGCCCGGCCAGGCCATTTAACATATAGATATCAGTGGGAAAATTGCCCGGTTCGGACAGCACGGTCTTGCGTTCAGGACGCATGCAAAGCGCTGCCCAGATCAGCTTGAACAGGTTCACCGATACGCTGTCACAGGCGATCACTTCCCCGGCCTCGGCGCCGATCAGCGGGGCGATCTTCGTGCCCACGCGGCGCGGCATGTCGATCCAGCCGGCATCGTTCCAGCTGCGCACCAGACCCTCGCCCCACTCGCGCTCCACCACGCCGGAAATATGCGCGGGAGCACCATCGGGAAGCGCGCCCAGCGAATTGCCATCAAGATAGGTGATGCCCTCGGGCAGGCGGAAATGCGCGCGCCGGGCGCGCAAGGGATCGGCTGCGTCGAGGCGCTGTGCCTCGGCCAGACTCACCCCTCGATGATCCGCGACGACGGGTGGTGCTTGTCCAGATGGGCCTTGATAATCCGCAGGTTGCGCGTGTTCGAGCGGAAGAAGAAGTCGAAGAAATCGCCCGCCAGCGGCACTGCGCCCACGGCGCTGTCAAACAGGACATTGCCTGCCATGCGCGCCAGCTTCCACTTGGGCAGGCCCAGATTGCGCGCTTCCCACACGATATAGCCGCCCATGGCCGCCGCCAGGATATCTCCCAGCACGGGCACCAGTCCCATGATTGCATCCAGACCCACGGCCCGGTTGATGCCGGGTATCACGAAGGACCGCTCCAGCACCTGCTCCATCGCTTCCACCCGGCGGCGGATCGAAAGCGGATCCTTGCCCAGCGGCAATTGCGCCTGAAGCGGAACGGGACGTTGCGGCTGATCCATCGGCGTAATTCTCCTTAGGTGCCTTATCTGGGTATGACAGCCATGTCCGGCAAGGGATGGAAGCCCCAGCGGTTGGCCATGAAGCCATCCACATTGCCGCGCACCAGCGACCAGCGCACCGGAGAACCGAAGGGAATATAGACATTGGCGAACTGCAAACCGGCCTCTGCATCGGACAGCAACCGCGATCGCTGCGCTGCATCCTGTTCGTCCAGCGCCTCTGCCACCAGGAAGTCCGCATCCTCGCTGCACAGCCCGCGGTCCAGCGAGCAGCTGAACTGGTTGAGGAACCACAAGGGCGCCCCATAGCGGGCCACGCGGTCAATCAGGGACAGATCGGCCTCCTCCCCGCTCTCGGCTCGCACCAGCGCCACGCCAATCCTGGCCAGTTGCGACTTCAGCTCATCAAACAGAATGGCCAGCCCCGGATCGTCACCGATTTGCAGCGACACGGTGAGATCCTCTGCATCCGCCTCGCCCCCCTGAGCCGCCCGCCAGCGGGCGATCCTGCCAGCCGCGGTTTGCCGCAGCTCATCGATCGAATTATCCGTCCATCTTTCCTGAATATACCCCGGATCGTTGAGCAGGCCGGGAGCAACCACGCGCGTGGTGGGCACCCAGCCGCCGATATTAAACCGGGATGCAAGCGCGGGACGATCAATCGCCATGGCAATGGCTTCGCGCAGTTCGGGTGTCTCCAGCACGCCCCGGGCGCGGCGCACCTGCAGGCCGAACAGGCCAATGGTCGGGTCCAGCCGCACAGTCCCGCGCGACAAGGGGCCGGTATCGGCCAGCGGCAGCGAACCGATGCGCCCACCCAGCACAACCTCGATCTCTCCGGCCTCGAAGCGATCGATGGCTTCCTGCGCGCCAAGGGCATGAATGTGCACGTCGCGCACATAGTCACGCCAGTCTTCTGTCATGGGCAGTCCGCGTTCCGGCGGGGACTTGAGCGAAAGCACCGCCCCGTCATCATCGCGCACAAGGTTCATGGCGCCTGTGCCGCCGCCGGGATTGGACAGGCTCAGCTCTGGCTGGGCCAGCAATTGCAGCAGATCGGGCATCTCGCTCGACAGGCGAATTTCCACCACGCGTCCGGCCATGGCGCGCACTTCATCGATACGGGCCAGATCGAGGCCGAGCGAAGAACCGCGCAGATTGCGAATCGCTTTGGTCAGCGCCTGGCGCACGCTTTCGGCCGTCATCTCGCTGCCGTCAGGCCAGCTGCCATCGCGCAGGCGAAACACGAAAATGCGCCCGCCTTCGGTAACATTCCACCGGTCTGCAATGGCCGGAACCACCTCGCCCTGCGGGTCGAGCGCCACCAGCCCACCCTGTGTTGCAGCGCGGATATGCTGGCCGCCCAGCGAAAGCCGATCCGAATCGGAAAACAGATTCTGTTCGCTGTCCATGAAGGCGACATCGAACGTGCCATCATCATTGCCGCCGCAACCGGCCAGAAAGGCCGCCAGCAGCAGGATGGGAAGAGCACGAAAGCGGTTTGCCATACCTTGGATTAGGCGCGGCAGTGGCGCGCTTCAACCGCGCGTTTTGGCCAATGGCCGGAAGCGGTCAGATCTTGCGCAGTTTGTCGCTGTCAACCGGCTTACCTGCAGCAGGCGGGCGGTGAGCTGTGCTGAGCCAGCTATTATCGGGCGCATTCAACGGTGCGCGCGCCTTCCTGGGGTCAATCTCATCTATGAAGGCGATCCCGAAGCGATCTTCCTGAACCCATGCCACAGAGCCTTCAACCCAGCCAAGATTGCGCAGTTCGACCGATACCAGCTTGCCGCGAGACACGTTGACCTTGCCTTCCGCCATCATGCCGCCAGCCGACAGATTGCGAACCTTCACCCGATGGATGGCGTCCTGCCCGTCCACGCGCAACTGCGCGAGCAGGAACAGGCTGTCACGGTTGACCTGGCGGGTATCGACATTGCTCATCGTACTATGGCAACCCTCGGCTTGGCCCCTGTGTCCAGGTGCCCGAAAACACGCCAATGCAGATGCATCAGGATTGGCTAACTGCCAGTTAACGGGGCGGCACCTATCAAGAACCGTCCCGAAATGGGTCAATCGTCGCGCGAAATCTTTTCACGCCGTTCATGCGCCTGCTGCGCCTCCACGGTCATGGTGGCGATCGGGCGGGCGATGAGCCGGTTGATCCCGATCGGGTCCCCGGTAACCTCACACCAGCCATATTCGCCCGCCTCGATCCGTCGCAATGCGGAATCTATCTTGGCGATGAGCTTGCGCTGGCGATCACGTGTCCGCAGCTCAATCCCCCAATCGGTTTCAGAGGATGCGCGATCATTCAGATCGGGCTCGCGGATCGGTCCGTCCTGAAGGCTTTGCAGCGTGCCGACAGAGGCCGCGAGGATGGATTTTTTCCACTCAAGCAGAAGAACCCGGAAATAGTTCAACTGCGCTGGGCTCATATATTCCTCATCCTCGCTCGGCGAATAGTCGCTGGGCAAGGCGCGCTTGGCCTTGGTGAGAATATCGATGTCGTCCCGAGGAACCGACGCCATTGAAGTACTCCGCATCCTGATCCTTCCCGGCCTGCCCTGCGTCGAGAAGCGCCTGCCCTATGGGGTCTGTCGGCTACCTGAACCAGGCGGGATTTGAGGCGGGCCTATAGTGTGCACGCCCCAGCGGCACAAGCGGCAATTGGGAAGAAGCCCTGCTGATTGCCCCGGGCCCAATGCATTCAGTTGGCCCACTGTTAACCAATTCTTGACCATGTTCGTCAAAACCCTGGCTTATCGAAGCCCGGGCAGATCAGATGCACGGGCATTAATGGGGGTAAACGATCATGGAACTTGCCAAGATCGAGACGTTCGTAAAAATCCAGCCGGCCGATATTGGCGGCGCAGACATGATGGTGGCGCGCTGTCTGGCAGCTGCTGCCGACGGTGACGAAACAGCCTATTTCGACCTGGGCGTGATCTATTCGACAGGCAGCCACGGCGTGGATAGCGACCTGATCGAAGCGCACAAGTGGTTCAACCTGGCGGCATCGCGCGGACATGAGGAAGCATCATGGTGCCGGGCCGACATTTCCGACGAGATGACCGCTCGCGAGATTGCCGAAGCCCAGCGCCGGGCCCGCGAATGGCTCTCCATCGGAACACGCTACGCGGCCTGATCACGATTTGCGGAAGGGTGTGTGCGCACCCAGATGCAACCGGTCCATGGCAATGCCGCGCCGTTCCTGTTCGAGGTAATCGGACACGGCAGCGCGGAATCCCGGATCGGCGATGTAGTGCATCGAAGTGGTCGCCACCGGCTCATAGCCGCGGGCCAGCTTGTGCCCGCCCTGTGCACCAGCCTCCACCCGCTCAAGTCCTCTGGCGATCGCCACGTCGATCGCCTGATAATAACACAGTTCAAAATGCAGGAAGGGCTTGTCGACCAGGCAGCCCCAATAGCGGCCATAGAGCGCCTGTGAGCCAATGAAGTTGAGCGCTCCGGCAATCGGCATGCCGTCCTGATAAGCGAGCATCAGCAGCACGCTATCCCCCATGCGCTGGCCAAACAGATCGAACGCCTCCCGCGTCAGATAGGGCGTGCCCCATTTGCGCGCGCCGGTATCCTGGTAGAACAGCCAGAAGGCATCCCAGTGCTGCGGCCTGATATCCGCGCCTGTGAAGTGGCGAATCTCCACACCCTCGCACGCCGCTGCGCGTTCCTTGCGGATCGCCTTGCGCTTGCGCGATGCGAGTACGGCGAGGAAATCGTCAAAGCTGGCATAGTTGCGGTTTTCCCAGTGGAACTGGATGTCCTCGCGCCGAAGCCAGCCGGCCTTTTCGAACAGCGCATGCTGGGCAGGCTCGACAAAACTTGCATGGGCAGAAGACAACTCGCTCTGGCGGCACAGGCTCTCGGCCGCGCGCAGCAGCGGCAGGGCATATTTTTCATCGCTCAGCAGCAGGCGCGGTCCCGTGGCGGGCGTGAACGGAGCGGCGATCTGCAACTTGGGATAATAGCTCCCCCCGGCCCGGTGCCAGGCGTCCGCCCAGGCATGGTCGAACACATATTCGCCCTGACTGTGGCTTTTGCCATAGGCCGGCAGGGCCGCCAGCAGCGTGCCATTTTCATCTTCGATCACGATCGGCAGGCTTTGCCAGCCGGTCCCCTCCCCCACACTGCCCGAATCCTCCAGCGCGCTGAGGAAACCATGGGTCATGAAGGGATTGCCGCCGCCGGACAGCGCATCCCACTGCGCCGCGTCCAGAGTGCTGACGCTGGGTGCGATGCGGGCTGTAAGGTCGCCTTGGGCCATTACCGCCTATTTAGGGACGGTGCAGCCATCATGCGAGGCCTTCGCCTTCGGCAATCGGGGCATCGGCGTGATTTTGCGCCCGCTCGCGCAGGGCACGGCTCGAAACGGTCCAGCTCAGCACCGGCAGACCCCTGGCCCGCTGGCGCGCGGCAAAGGAGCTGGGCAGGTCGCGAATATCATAGGCGAGGAACTGCGCGCGCGCCGTCCACAGGTCACGGTGGCGGCGGATGGTCCCTGAATAGGTCCGGTGCTCCTGTTCGGTCACCACCAGGCCGCGCAGGACCTGCGGCATCTTGCGGGCAAACCATTGGCCAATGCGCGGGTCGAACGACATCACCGCAATGTCACCCTGATACCCTTCCAGATCGCGCCGCACCGCGCGGCATAATGTGTTCACCTGCCTGTCCGGATCGCTTTTCAGCTCCAGCAGGATTGGAACCTTGCCTGCCACCAGTTCCAGCATGTCGCGCAAGGTCGGGATGGTCTCTCCACCCACGGACAGCGCAACATGCGTCAATTCGCCAATGACCATGCGGTCAACTTCGCCCGTGCTGCCTGTCAGCCGCTCCAGCGTGGCATCGTGGAACACGACCGCGCGCCCGTCGCGGCTGCGCCTGACATCGCATTCTATCCCCAGGCCTGCGTCCATCGCCGCGCGAAAGGCAGCCGGGGAATTTTCCGCCCGTCCCTCGCCATGCAGGGCGCGGTGGGCAAAGACGTGGCGCAGCATCCAGCCGACCCGGTCCGGGTCAGGCGCGGGAGCGCGCAGCCTGTCAATCAGCCGCCAGGGCAATGATCGCATCCACTTCAACCGCCGCACCCAGCGGCAATACAGGCACGCCCACGGCGCTGCGGGCATGGCGGCCAAGGTCGCCGAACACCTCGAACATCAGCTCCGAAGCGCCATTGGCGACCTTTGGCTGATCGGTGAAATCGGGTGTGGAGTTGATGAAGGCACCCAGCTTGACCACCCGCGCCACATTATCGAGCGCAATGCCCGCGGCCCTGATCTGGGCAATGATCATCAGCCCGCAGGCCCGCGCCGCATCATATCCCTGTTCCAGCGAGACATCTTCCCCCAGTCGCCCCTTGACCAGTTCTCCTGCCACAAATGGCAACTGCCCGGAAATGTGGGCGAGGCCATTGGCGACGACCACCGGCTGGTAGCTGGCGACCGGCGCCGCTGCCTGGGGCAGGACTATGCCGAGTTCGGCAAGGCGCGCTTCAATTGTCATCAGGCCTCTCCATGCAATGTTCCAAGGATCCACGGCAAAGCCTGGTCCCAGCTGTCTATCCGTGCGTGGGCGTGTCCCGCCTCAAGCGCACAGGGCACGTGCGGAGCGATAGCAGGTTCACCGCAGAAATGCAGGCGGTGGACCTGCGGCACCACGTCCGCCGCAGATTGGTGATGATTGGCAATGTCATCGATAAAGACAGAGCGGGACGGGCCATATTCCCGGACGATCCGGCCCAACGCCTCACCCTTTGGACCCTGATTGGTGAAAACCCGCGCCTCGATCCCGAAGTCGCGCAATTGCTGCGTGCGCGCGGCGTTGCGCTTGTCGACCAGATTGGTCAGCACCACCACGTCCGCCTCACGCTGCAATTCGGCAATCGCCTGCACCGATCCGGCAATCTGGGTCTGGCGTCCCATTTCTGTATCGAAAAACAGGCCAAGCAATTCCCACACCTCGTCCTCGGTCATCGGCCTGTCCGAATCGCGGCGCTTCATCGCGTGCAGGAAATTATTGCCCGCCAGTTCAAAATCCACGCCGTGCTGCTCGCCCAGCCAATCGCGGAAATGACGCACCATGTGCAGCAGCACTTCATCGCAATCGGTAATCACCAGCGGTCGGCTCATCGGGCAAGTCTTTCCTTGGCTGCAACCAGCTGCGCAGGCTGGATGCCCAGCGCATCGGCAGCGCCCAGCAAATCCGGTTCATGGGCACATAGAAAATCGAAAATGGCGCGGTGCGTTCCCGCTTCGGTGATTGTAGCACGCAGGCCTTCGGGTGTCAGGCCCGTCAAATCCATGAACCGGTGCGCGCGCCGATCATCCGTCAATATCCAGCCGAGGGCGGAAAGCGCCAGAGCGGCCGAATCGGCAGGAGTGTCTTTACGTATATGAATTGTCAGCGATCCGTTGAAGCGTTAGACAGAAGGCGAACAGCTTCCAGTAAAAGGAAGCCCGGGGGCGCAATGACGAAACGAATCCTCGTTGTCGAGGACAACGATCTCAATCGGAAACTTTTCTGCGATGTGCTGCTGGCCGGCGGATTCGATGTGGAGCCGGTGGCCGATGGCAATATGGCGCTGGAGCGTGCACGCGGTTTCGCCCCCAATCTGGTGGTGATGGATATCCAGCTGCAGGACGTTTCCGGCCTTGACTTGATTGCCAGCATGAAGGGCGATGCACAGCTGTGCGAAGTGCCGGTGCTGGCGGTGACAGCCTATGCCGGCAAGGGCGATGAGGAGCGTATTCGCGAGCTGGGTGCCGAAGGATATCTTTCCAAGCCGGTGTCGATCGGCCCGTTCATGGCGGCGGTAAGGGGTCTGGTCGGCTCCTGACCGTCAGGGCGCGGCCCTCTTGGAGTTCGGCATTCTCAGGAAGCAGCAAGCTCCACCACGAAGGCCGCGAGCGTGACGAAAAGTCCGCCCACAAACACGCGGTAAGCATACGAAAGATAGCGGTATTTGCGGCGCTGCAGGACCTGGCCGTTCTGGTAGATATCGTGCAGCATCATGCGAAACACGTGTTCATCGTGATGCAGTTCATCGAGCACTTTCTGAGTCCATATTTCCTCCTCCATTTCGCTGAAATGGCCGAAGAACATCAGGTTGGGCTTCACGCCCTGTGGCGCTTTGCCCACCGATGGCAGCACGGCCATCACTGCACAGAGCGAGCTCAGGAAGGCGAACACCGCCAGAATCGCCAGCGAATAGGGAAGGTGGCCAGCCAGCGACCGGCTGACCGATATCGAGAAAACCAGAAAAGTCGCGCCCATCAGGATGGAGGCTTTCTGGTCCGCCATTTGCGACAGGACCAGCGAATTTACCTGCACGGTGCGCAGCATCTGCACTGCGTTGGGTGTATATTCCGGCAAGTCGGATTTGAGCGCATTCTGCGTGTCGGACGGTTGTGACATAATGCCCCCACACCCTGTCTGTTGCATCAAATGCAAGGCTTGCCAGTGCGCGCAGTGCTTGACAAGCGATAGCAAGAGCCGCTTTTCCGCCGCAATGGTTTGGCAGCACATGGCCACCAGGGACTTTGCCCCTAACGTAGATTGGAAATACCATCATGGATCGCGCCGCAGTCGACAGCACAATCCGGTCGCTCATCGAACCCTTCAACAAGAAGGCGGTGGCAGTCGAGGATAGCACCACTTTCGCCGGGGACCTTGAATTTGACAGCCTGACGGTGATGGACTTCGTGGCCGCGATCGAAGACGAATTCGACATCATCATCTCGATGAACCAGCAGGCCGAGATCGAGAGCTATGGCCAGCTTGTCGATGCCGTTACCAAGTTGCAGGGCGAGTAATCCCATCATGAGTGAAGCCGTAACCCAGGCCGACAAGCCACCGGTTGTCGACAACGGACCGCGCGATCTGTTCTCGAAGTTCGATGATACGATCAGGATGCGGGAGACCCTGCTGGCCAGCGGTGTGGAAGATCCTTTCTCACTGGTGATGGAAAAGGTCCTCTCGCCCACGCGGGCGATCTGCAACGGGCGCGATACCATCCTGCTGGGCACCTATAATTACATGGGCATGACCTTCGATCCTGACGTGATCCAGGCGGGCAAGGATGCGCTGGACAATTTCGGCGCAGGCACCACCGGCAGCCGCGTTCTGAACGGCACGTATCAGGGTCATAAGGAATGCGAGCAGGCGTTGATGGATTTTTACGCCATGGATCATGCCATGGTGTTCTCCACCGGCTACCAGGCCAATCTCGGGATCATCTCGACCATCGCCGGCAAGGGCGATTATGTCGTCCTGGATATCGATAGCCACGCCAGCATCTGGGATGGCTGTGCGATGGGCAATGCCGAGATCGTGCCGTTCAAGCACAATGATATCGATGCGATGGAAAAGCGCCTGCGCCGCATTCCTGAAGGGGCGGGCAAGCTGGTGGTCCTCGAAGGCGTCTATTCGATGATGGGCGATGTCGCCCCGCTGAAGGAAATGGTCGCGGTGGCCAAGAAGTGCGGCGCCATGGTGCTGGTGGATGAAGCGCATTCGATGGGCTTCATCGGTGAGCATGGCCGCGGGGTGGCCGAGGAACAGGGCGTTATCGACGACGTCGATTTCATCATCGGAACATTCTCCAAGAGCGTGGGCACGGTGGGCGGCTTCTGCGTGTCCAACCACCCCAAGTTCGAAATCATGCGGCTGGTCTGTCGGCCCTATGTATTCACCGCTTCGCTGCCACCCAGCGTGGTGGCCACGGCGGCCACATCGATCCGCAAGCTGATGCACGGTTCCAACAAGCGCGCGCATCTGTGGGAGAATTCCCGGCGCCTGCATGGCGGTTTGAAGGAACTTGGTTTCACACTGGGCACGGACAGTCCGCAAAGCGCCATCGTGGCCGTCATCATGCCAGATCTGGAACGCGGTGCGGGCATGTGGGAAGCGCTGCTGAGCGAAGGTCTGTACGTCAATCTGGCGCGCCCACCGGCAACGCCTGCAAACATGACGCTGCTGCGCTGTTCGCTGTGCGCCGAACACAGCGAAGCGCAGGTCGAGACGATTCTGGGTATGTTCGAACGAGCCGGAAAGGCCGTGGGGATTATCTAGCTCTCGCTCCTGCCCAGCAGCAGCCTTGCACAGCCCACCGCCAGCAGCATGCCTGCCAGTTGCGCGGCGATAAATCCGGGCACGTCAGCGGGTGCAATGCCCGCAAACGTGTCTGACAGGCTGCGCACGATAGTGATGGCGGGGTTGGCGAAGCTGGTCGATGAGGTGAACCAGTAGGCCGCGCCAATATACAGCGCCACCACCGCCGGAACCACGCCGGGCCGGTGGCGCAGCATCACCAGTATCGCCAGCACCAGCCCGAAGGTGGCCACCAGCTCGCCCGTCCACTGGCCAATGCCTGCGCGTTCCCTGCCGGAGAATTGCAGGATCGGCAGATCGAACATCAGATGCACCGCAAAGGCGCCGATCGCTCCGGCGGCTATCTGCACCAGCACATAGGGTGCCACATCGCGCCAGGCGAATTCGCGGCGGATGGCGAAGGCCAGTGTCACCGCCGGGTTGAAATGCGCACCCGAGATCGGGCCGAACATCTCGATCAGCACATAGAGTATGGCCGATGTCGCCACCGTGTTGGCCAGCAGCGCCACCGCCAGATTTCCGCCTGCCAGAGTCTGCGCCATCACGCCCGATCCCAGCACGCCTGCAAACAGGAAGAAGCTGCCCAACGCCTCTGCCGACAGGCGATGGCTGAGGGCGTGCTTATTCATGCCAGCAGCCCGCCCGATCGGACAGAATTGGCAGTGCACAAGAACAGAATGTTTTGCATGGCTCCCTCCAATTCCCCGTCTGCACCCGGCAAGTTACATTGGCGATACAGCAGTTACCTGATCGCAAGGCCCGGTGCCGCCTTCCTCACCACCGCCGGAAAGCAGGCCGATCAACAGGAAACCGCCGATCACCAGTGCCACGAAACCGGCAGTGACCAGCAACAGGTACTTGTCGATGAAGCGCTTGATCGGCGCTCCGAACAGGCGGAACAGCACGCCCACGATCATGAAGCTGATTGAGCGCGAAAGCAGGCTGGCGATCAGGAACAGCCAGATCGGCAGATGCACGAAGCCGGCGGTGATCGTCAGCAGCTTGAAGGGGATGGGCGTAACCCCCTTGGCCACGAAGATGGAGAATACCGCCCACGGCTCCTGCGTCAGGTAACATTGCGCGACCGGGAAGCTTTCGGTCAGCCCCAACGCCTCTATCATCCATTCGCCGACCAGATCGTAGACACCCCAGCCAATCGCATAGCCGAGCAGGCCGCCCGCGACAGAGGCAATGGTGGCGATGGCGGCGAAGCGCACAGCCTTCTTCGGCTCTGCCAGGCACATAAGGCCCAGCAGCGGGTGCGGCGGGATGGGGAAGAAACTCGCCTCTACGAATGCGAACAGCGCCAGCCACCATTCGGCACGCGGATCAGCCGCCTTGCGCATCGTCCAGTCATACAAGCCGTGCAGCCAGGTCATAGGCGCTCCGTTCAGCGATGAATTGCGGCGGTTAGGGCACAGCGCGAACCCATGCAAGTGCGATTATATAACCTATTTGGCACTTTTATATTGACATCGTGACACTCTTTGGTTAGAGAAACGGAACATCGAGATAAGGCGATTCGAAAGGGCGGCCCCGCAGGGCTGCCCTTTTTCGTTCGCGCTCCGCAGCTCATGAATGAAGCGAGTCATATGGCAGGACAGGCAAGAACGGCAGCGACCAAGGCAACCAAGATCAAACCGCAGTTCAAGGTCGGCGAGAAGGACAATCTCAACCGACACTGGCGCGGCCTGTTCCTCGATACGCTGGCCGAAACATCGAACGTCAGCGCCGCCGCGCGCATGGCCGGGATCAACCCCAGCCGCGCCTACAAGGTGCGCCGGGAAGAACCGGCCTTTGCCGCAAGTTGGTATGATGCGCTGCTCGAAGGATATGCGCATCTGGAAATGGAAACGCTCCACCGCCTGCGCGCTGGCACAGGCAAGGATGACAACAAGTTCGATATCGCCAATGCCCTGCGCCTGCTGACGCATCACCGGGAAACGGTGGCACATGAACGGTCCATCCGTTCGCACCAGGATGAAGAGAGCATTCTCGCCTCACTCAACGAAAAGATCGACGCGATCCGGGCGCGCGAGGCGCAGGTGAAGATCCTGCTGGCGGACGGCGAACAGGCGACCAATGGGCTCGATTGAGCGGCTGCGCTGGCTGATTACCCGCGATCCTGCGCAGCGTGCCGATTTCCTGGCTGGTCTTGAGGAAGGCGAACGCAAACAACTGTTCTCGCACTGGTCCTATTGGGCCAGGCCCGAACAACTGCCCCCGGATGGGGATTGGCGAATCTGGCTGATCTGTGCCGGGCGCGGTTTCGGCAAGACGCGAGCAGGATCGGAATGGGTCGGCAAGATCGCCCGCTCCGATCCCGATGCCCGCATCGCGCTGGTCGGGTCCTCCATCGGCGAAGCGCGCGCTGTCATGGTGGAGGGCGAAAGCGGTATCCTGGCCTGCCACGGTGATGGGCCGCCGCCACGATTTGAATCGTCGCTGCGACGACTGACATGGGCCAACGGGGCGCAGGCTTTCCTCTATTCGGCTGCCGAGCCGGAGAGCCTGCGCGGCCCGCAGCACAGCCATGCATGGTGTGACGAGATCGCCAAATGGGACAATGCTTCCGACCGCGCGGTGCAGGCGTGGGACAATCTGCTGCTGGGCATGCGGCTGAGCGAGAGGCCGCGCCTGTTGGCCACCACCACGCCGCGCGCGGTGCCGCTGATGCGCCGCCTGATGGATGAAGCCAGGGACGGCAGCATCGCCGTTACCAAGGGCAGAACGTGGGACAACGGGGCAAACCTGCCCACGCGCTTTTTGAAAGCCATGCGCAAGCAGTTTGGCCGCACCGCACTGGGGCGGCAGGAACTCGAAGGTGAACTGCTGGAGGATATCGAAGGCGCATTGTGGAGCCGCTCGCTGCTCGACCGCTGCCGCGAGGTGGCCCCGGGCGAGGACATCACCCGCATCGTGGTGGGGGTCGATCCGCCTGCCTCGGCGCGGGGTGATGAATGCGGCATCATTGTCGCCGGAGTTACGGCAGGCGGCAATGGCAAGGTGCTGGCCGATTGCTCGGTTGCAAAGGCCAGTCCGGAACGCTGGGCACAGGCCGTGGCCGCCGCAATGCAGGCGTGGAACGCCGACCGCGTGGTAGCAGAGGCCAATCAGGGCGGGCAGATGGTGGAAAGCGTGCTGCGCGCAGCGAACTGCCAGATGCCGATCCGCCTGGTTCATGCCAGCCGCGGCAAATCCGCCCGGGCAGAGCCTGTCGCCGCTTTGTATGAAGCAGGCCGCGTGCACCACATCGGCCAGTTCGCCCGGCTGGAAGACCAGCTGTGCGGACTGATGGCCGGGGGCAGTTACGAAGGCCCCGGACGAAGCCCGGACCGCGCCGATGCGCTGGTCTGGGCACTTAGCGAATTAATGCTGACCACGCGCAGTGATCCGCGCGTGCTGCGCGTGTGACTTCACAGAACAAGGAAAATCATATGTCCTTCATCGACAGCCTGCGCTCTGCCTTCAAGGGCGGGGGCGCGGGCCACGTTCCGCTTGCCCGCAGCTTCGCCTCGCCCTGGTCGTGGGCGCATGAGCCGGGCGGCGCGCGGGCGCCATTCGATTACTGCCGCGACGTGGGCCGGGCCTTCCTGGACAATCCGGTGGCGCAGCGCGCGGTTCGCATCGTTTCGGAAAGCGTCGGCAGCGTTCCGCTCCAGCAAACCGATGATGCGGTGCTGCGGCTGGTCCGCGCCACCAGTGCGGGCCAGTCCCTGCTGGAAACGTTGGCTGCCCATCTGCTGCTGCACGGCAATGGCTTTATCCAGATCATCCGCGATGGTGCGGGCGATCCGGTCGAACTGTTCGCCCTGCGGCCCGAGCGGGTGACGGTGGTGCCGGGCGACAATGGCTGGCCAGCTTCCTACCGCTACAAGGTGGGTGACCGCGCCATCACCATTCCCGCGGAAGACGAGAATGGCTGGCCCTGCCTGATCCACCTCAAGGCCTTCCATCCGGCAGACGATCATTATGGCGCAGGCTGCCTGACCGCGGCGGCGCAGGCGGTGGCGATCCACAATGCCTCTGCCGAATGGAACCGCGCCCTGCTGGAAAACGCGGCCCGTCCGTCTGGCGCGCTGGTCTATGATGGCGGCGCCGATGCCGGCGGATTGACCAGCGACCAGTTTGACCGGCTGAAGGCCGAACTGAGCCAGGCCTATGCCGGGGGCGGCAATGCCGGCCGCCCGATGCTGCTCGAAGGTGGCCTCAAATGGCAGAGCCTCTCGCTTTCCCCGGCGGACATGGACTTTGCCGAGCTGAAAGCGGCGGCTGCGCGCGACATCGCGCTGGCATTTGGCGTGCCGCCGATGCTGCTGGGCCTGCCGGGTGACAATACCTACTCCAATTACCGCGAGGCCAATCGCGCCTTGTGGAGGCTCACCCTGTTGCCGCTGACCGGCAAGATCCTCTCCGGTCTGGAGGAGGGGCTGCGCGCCTCCTTCCCCGGCATGCAGCTGGCCGTCGATCTCGACCGTGTTCCGGCCCTGTCCGAAGATCGCGAGAAATTGTGGTCGCAGGTGTCCGCCGCGGACTTCCTCGAAGATGGTGAAAAACGTGAAATGCTTGGTCTGGCCAAGCCGGCGAAAGGAAAATCATGACCAATGAAGACATGCTCGCGAAGCTGATGGCGCAGGCCTCCAGCCAGGGCACAGACCTCGTCACGCTGCGCGCGGTTGTCGAGGAGGCGAGCGAGATGGGTGCCGACCGGGTGCTCTATCGCCTCGGCCTGGAGGATGAGAACGCGCAGGACGATCTTGATGAACTGCGCGATCTGCTGGCCGCCTGGCGGGCAGCCAAGGCCAGTGCATCCAAGGCAGTGATCGAATGGGCCGTACGCGGCGTGATGGCGCTGCTGCTGATTGGCATTGCCTTCCGCCTGGGCGCAACGGACCTGTTGCGGTGAGCCTGTCCATCGCAGGCTATGCCGCCTTGTTCGACATTCCCGATGGCGCCCGCGACGTGATTGTGCGCGGCGCCTTTTCGCGCAGTCTGGCGCAGAGGCGGGAACCCATTCCGCTCTATTGGCAGCACCGGCCCGAACAGCGCATCGGCACTGTCAGCCTGATCGAGGAGGATGACCGCGGACTGCGGGTGATCGCCACGATCGACAATCCCGGCAGCCGGGCAGTGGCCGCGCTGCTGGCCCGCGAAACCAACGGGCTGAGCTTTGGCTACCGCGCCCGCGGATATCGCCCCATGCCGGACACCGGATCGGGCGCTGGCCGCGTGCTGGAAGACATCGACCTGTTCGAAATCAGCCTGGTCACCCACCCCCTGCAACACGGCGCGCGCGTGCACATGGTGCAGTGACAAGCGCCGCCACAACCCTTCGACCGGCCGCCAATGGGGCGGCCTTTTTTGTGCCCCCCAACCAACCTCCCCAAGAAAAGGTGAATGCCCAAATGGATATGCAAAACGAAACCGACGCGATGGCCGCCAGCTTCGATCTGGTCACCCGCCAGGATGAAGCCGAAAAGGCCATCACGGTGCTGCGTTCCGATGTCGACGAAGTGAAGGCCCGGCTCGACAAGGTCAGCCGCGCTGCCGCGCGTCCCGCTATCGAAGGTGCCAGCAGCAACAGTGCCGAAGTCAAAGGCTTCATCGATGGCTATCTGCGCCGCGGCTCGGAAGCGGAGATCAAGTCCATCTCTGGCGTAACGCCGTCTGATGGCGGCTATGCCGTCCCGCGTGAAATCGATGCGATGATCGCCAGCGAGCTGAAGGAAATCTCCCCGATCCGCCAGCTCGCCCAGGTCGTCCAGGTCGGCAGCGCCGGCTATCGCAAGCTTGTCACCACCGGTGGCACGGCATCTGGCTGGGTTGGCGAAACTGCCGGACGTCCCGGCACCGAAGCGCCCGACTTTGCCGAGATCGCCCCGCCGACCGGTGAGCTGTACGCCAATCCGGCCGCAAGCCAGTCCATGCTGGATGATGCCGCTTTCGATCTGGAAGGCTGGCTGGCCAGCGAAATCGCGATGGAATTTGCCCGCGCTGAAGGTGCTGCCTTTGTCGGCGGCAGCGGTGTGGATCAGCCGCTCGGCTTCCTTTCCTCGCCAGTCTCGCTGGCTGGCGATGCCGTGCGCCCCTTCGGCTCGCTGCAATATATCGGTTCGGGTGATGCGGCAGGCTTCGCCACCAATCCGGAAAGCCGCCTGATCGATCTGGTCCACACGATGAAGGCCGGCCACCGTCAGGGCGCCAGCTGGGTGATGAATTCCTCGACCTTGTCCGAAGTGCGCAAGCTCAAGACCACCGATGGTGCCTTCCTGTGGCAGCCGGGCATGGTCGAAGGCCAGCCGGACCGCCTGCTGGGCTATCCGGTGATCGAAGCCGAGGACATGCCCGATGTGGCCGCTGGCGAATTCCCGATCGCATTCGGCAATTTCAAGGCCGGTTACCTGATCGCGGAACGCAGCGCCACGCAGATCCTGCGCGATCCCTTCACCAACAAGCCCTTCGTCCACTTCTACGCCACCAAGCGTGTGGGCGGACAGGTGCTCGATAGCGCGGCGATCAAGCTGCTGCGCATCGAAGCGTAGTTCGTTTGCGCCCCCAGGCGCCTGGCGCGGCCCTACGGGCCATCGCCGGTGTCTGGGGATAGCAAACATCCGCACCCACGCCGCGACCTGGATCCCCTCTCCCCGCGGCGTGGGTGCGACCTTTTTAACCTGTAGATAGGAGGCCGCCATGATGCGGGTAATCCTTGCCCCGGCGATCCTGGCTCCCGGCGCTCTAGACGAGCTGAAGTCCTGGCTCGCAATAACCACGCCGCAAGACGATACATCGCTGATCGGCCTGCTGCGCGCCGCGCTCGACATGTGCGAGGCCTTTACCCGGCAGATGCCGATCGACACGCTGTGCGAGGAAGTGATCCCCGCACGGTCGGACTGGCAGAAGCTGGCAACCTATCCGGTTCAGTCGATCACCGGGGTCGACATGATTGATGTGGCAGGCAACCGCACCCCGCTCGACCTTGATAGCTATGAGATAGAGCTTGAGGGCGACGGCGGCGCCTGCATCCGCATGCGCAGTCGAACGCCTCGTGGCCGGGTTGCCGTCCGTTTCACCGCTGGCCTTGCGCCGGACTGGCAGAGCCTGCCCGAGGCACTGCGCCACGGCATTATTCGCCTGGCAGCGCACAACTACCGCCAGCGAGACATGGATGCGGCGCGGCCGGTTCCGCCAGCCGCCATCGCCGCATTGTGGAGCCCGTGGCGCCGGTTGCGCCTGATATGATTGCGGCGCGAATTACCGACACCAGCGGGTTTGCGAAAGCTCTGGTCGAAAAGGCCACCGCGCTGGCCCGGGCACATGCGCAGAACCAGCTTCGTGCCAGCAGGGCCGACCCCGCCCGGTGGCGCAATCCCCGGCTGCTCTGGCCGCTATTCACCAAGGATCGATAGATGTTCGAAACCCGCCTGCGCGCCGCGCTGGTCGATTGGCTGCGCGCTGACGCATTCCTCTCCTCCACGCTGAATTCCATCACCGAGGAGGCCCCGTCGCGCATAGCCGTGCCGTGGCTTGGCATTGTCGCCAGTGCCAGCGCCGACTGGAGCGTGAAGGACAAGAAGGGCCGCGAGATCCGCATCGCGATCGAACTGCACATGCGCGGCGATGCGCCTGACACCGGCGCATCGCTGGTCCCGCAGATCGAGAGCCGGGTCGAGAGCCTGCCTGCGGTGCAGGACGGCTTCAGGATCGTGAACACCACTTTCCTGCGCGCACGCGCCGAACAACGCGCGCTCAATCAGCGTGCGGTGCTGCTCGAATACCGCTTCCGCCTGCTCGAAGACTGATTTCAACCCATACGGAGAATTTGCCATGACAGCCCAGAAAGGCTCCGCCTTCCTCCTCAAGATCGGCGACGGCGCACAGCCGCCCTTCTACCAGACCGTGGCCGGTCTGCGCACCACACAGATGTCCATCAATGGTGACAGCGTCGTCATTACTCACAAGGAATCGGGTGGCTGGCGCGATCTGCTCTCCGGTGCCGGGACGCGCTCCGTCTCGGTCAGCGCAGCCGGGATTTTCCTGGGCAGCGATGCCGAAAACACCATCCGCGCCCATGCGCTGGCCGGCACGATCGACAATTATGAACTGTCTTTCGAGGACGGTGCCAAACTGCAGGGTCGCTTCCTTGTCCAGCGGCTGGACTATGCCGGCGATTTCAACGGCGAGCGCAATTATACCATGCAGCTGGAAAGCTCGGGCGCGGTCCTGCCGGCATGACGGCTGGCGGTCCCACCCCCAATGCGCAGCCCAACTCCCAACGTGGCGAAGCCTCGATCATCATCGGTGGGCGCAGCCATATTCTGCGCCCGACGTTCGCCGCGCTGGTTGCTGCGGAGGAGCAGCTCGGGCCGCTGTTCGCACTGGTTGAACGTGCAGGCGAAGGCCGTCTGGCCTTGCAGGAAATTGCCACGCTGTTCTGGCATTGCTGTCAGGACCGGGGCGATATCAGCCAGGTGCAGATGGGCGATGCGGTCATGGAAACTGGCCTGGCGGCCTGCTCCACACCGCTGCGCAGCCTGCTGCAGCAGATCCTGCAAGGAAGCGCATGAGCCAGACACTGGCCACCAGCGCATTGTTCCTGGCCGGTCTGACCACCCGCATGTTCGGCTGGAAACCCGATGACTTCTGGAACGTAACCCCGGCCGAGCTGACGGCCATTTTCACAATCGAAGAGGGCCAGGCCGACACGGGTTTGAACCGCAACGAGCTTGAAGCCCTGCTGGAGCGCGACGCAAATGGATGATGAAATCGACACGCTGATGGTGGAAGTGCGGGCGGGAACGCAAGGCTTCAATGCCGATGTTCAGGCCATGCGCAACACCCTCGATACCAACCTGGTCGATGGGTTTTCCCGCGCGGCCAATGTCATGGAACGCGGCCTGCTGTCCGCTCTTCGGCGCGGCAGTCTGGGGTTCGACGATCTGAAACGCGTGGCCATGCAGACCTTGAATGAAATCGCCTCGCAGGCGCTGACCTCGGGCATTAGCAATCTGTTCGGATCATCGCAGCAAGGCGGGGGATTGGCCGGAGGGTTGTCAGGCCTGTTTGGCTCTCTGCTTGGCCTGCCCGGCCGCGCCACTGGCGGTCCTGTCGGGCCCGGCAGTGCCTATCTGGTGGGCGAGAGAGGCCCCGAAGTATTCGTTCCGACAAGTTCCGGAAGGATCGAGACGGGAACTGACGCTGCGTCCGCTTCGCGCAATGTGCGCGTGGCCATCAACCTTTCCGCACCGCGGGGCACAGACACGCCCACCGCCCTGCAACGTTCATCGCGCCAGGTGGCAAGTTCCGTGCGCCGCGCACTGATGCAAGCCTGAGGGAACAGATCATGGCATTCTGGCTGGCCCGTCAACGCGACGGGCAGAATTCAGACTTTATCCAGCGGTTCGATCCGCGCTTCTGGACCATCGATTTCCCGCGTCCGATGATGGCTTGCGTCTATGTCACCGGGCCGGATTCGCTGCGCGTGGATCTGGAGATTCACCACCGCGATGCGCTGGCAGGGCTGATCTGGGAAAGCGAAGACACGCTGGATCACCCGCTGCTCGCCTATGATACTGACCGCGATTATTCGCGCACCACGCTGCGCTTTCGCTGGAAGTCGGAAGGCGTGCTGCCGCTGGATGCAGTGCATGGCCCCACGCTGACTATCGAAGGGGAGGACGCAGCCGGCAATCCGCGCAGCTGGTATGTGCGGCTGTGGAACTATGCCGAAGGCTCGCCCACGGATGCGCTCGTCACCCTGCCCTTTTCCCAGCTTGCGGGAGGCTGGGATATCGCCGCTGCGCCCGACCCGGTGGAGCCCTCGCGCATAGATCGCATGTTCATCTCGCTGGTTCCGCCCGCTTATGATCCTGCCGATCCGGGCTTGCTGGCATCAAGGGTGAATGGCTGGGTGGAACTGAGCGAAATCGCCTGCGAGGGTGACCGGCCCATGCTGCCGATCGGCGATATCATGATCCCGCCGCACGATACGCGCATCGCGACGGCCTATGACGACAGTTACAACCAGACACCGACGCGCCTGATGCGCAATATCCGCGGCCTGGGATATCGAGACGAGATCCTCCACTATCTGGGGATGAGCCATTACTATCGGCTCAAGCGTCAGGCCGATGGCACCCTGCTGGCTAACCACCCCCGGCTGACGTGCGTCCCCGCGATCAACTGGCTGCGCGCCCTTTTCATCAGCGGGAGGGAGCAGGGATACGATGTCATCCTGTCCTATTCCTATGAATTGCTGGCGCAGCACTGCCCACCAGACTGGATGCAGCGGGCGCATGATGGCTCTCCGGCGCTGACCGGATGGGAACCGCCTTCTGCGCTGCTGAGCCCGGTCAACAGCGCGGTGGATACGCATCTTCGAGAGCTTGGGCTGCAACTTGCGCGCCTGCAGGTCGAAGCTGGACTGCCGGTGAAAATCCAGATCGGGGAGCCGTGGTGGTGGGTGAATTCCGACTTTGAACCCTGCATCTATGACGCGAACATGCGCAGTATCCTCGATCCGGCAGTACCGGACATCACCGATATGCGCGCCGATCTGAGTGAAGCCCAGAAAGCTGCACTGAGCCTGGCCGGTGCGAGGCTTGGCACTTCGACAGAAAGCATCAGGAACGACATTAAGGACGCACAGGGTCCGGAGGCAGAGTTGCTGCTGCTGGCCTTCACCCCTACGATCCTGCACCTCGAAATGCCCGACATGCCTCTGCTGAACCTGCCGGACGTCTGGCAGCATCCGCAATTCGACCGCCTTCAGCTTGAGGATTACGACTGGCTCACCTCGGGGGCGGAGGCGCTGCGCAGGCAGGCTTACGAGACCATGCAGGCAACCCTGCAATATCCGCTCGAGAATCAGGACTATCTGGCCGGTTTCGTTCTCAACGCCGAGGATGCCGAGAGCCATTGGCAATTGATTGATGCCGGGCTGGATGAAGCCATTGCCCGCGGTGTGCCGCGCCGGTTTGTCTGGGCCCTGCCCCAGGTCTGCCGCGATGGATACACCCGCCTCCCAACCCCGCCGCCCGACGAGGAAGAAGACGATATGGAAGCGTTCGACGATGTGATCTATCCGCTGGCGCTGGGGCGCGATGCCGCAGTCAGCCCGGAATTCTCAACTGCCATCGTGCTCACCGCATCGGGGCATGAAAGGCGCAACAGCCAGTGGAGCGATGCCCGGCTGCGCTTCGATGTCGGCCCGGGCATCCGGTCTGAAAACGAGCTCGGCACGTTGATCCGCTTCTTCCGCGCGCGACGCGGTGCGGCGCGCGGTTTCCGCCTTTCCGATCCGTTTGATTTCAGCTCAAACGTGATGACGGGAACGCCCGGAATGCTCGATCAGAACATCGGTACGGGGGATGGGCTGACTGCCAGCTTCCAGCTCACCAAGTCCTATGGCGAAGTCGCCGATCCGCAGATCCGCCCGATTACCCGGCCGCGCGCCGAGACAATCCAGGTCGCGATCGATGGCGTTGCAAGCAGCGCCTGGCTTCTCGATCAGGGCGGCAAGATCGTGTTTATTATCGCGCCGCCTGCCGGTTCAACGATAACCGCCGGCTTCCTGTTCGACGTACCCGTGCGCTTTGCCGAAGACAGGCTGGATGTGGCGGGTGCAAATTTTGCTGCCGGTGAGGCACCGTCGGTTCCGCTGATAGAAATACGAGAGGCCGTATGAGCCGGGTATTCTTCCGTCAGGAGCTGGAAGGTGTCGCCACCTTCTGGCGTATCAAGCGGCGCGACGGATACACGCTGGGGTTCACCAGCCATGATCGCGATCTTTGGTTTGACGGGCTGCTTCATCGGGCCGCCCCCGGCATGGTGCCATCCGCAATCAGTCGCTCTGCCAGCATCGAGAATGACAGTGCCGAAGTGCAGGGTGCGCTGGCGCATGATGCGATCAGATCGAGCGACCTCGCTGCCGGACGGTATGACGGGGCGCGCATTTCGATTGGCCTTGTCGATTGGGAAACGCGCGATTTTTCAGTCCTCTATCACGGCGAGGCCGGCTCCATCTCCGAAGAGGACGGCGGCTTCCGGGTGGAATTGCAATCTGCCAAGGCCGCGCTTCAGGCTGATCTGGTCCCGCGCACCAGCCCGACTTGCCGTGCACAGTTTTGTGGGCCCGGCTGCAACCTAAGCGCCGAACGCTTCTCCCATGAAGTGCTGTGCAACATGGTTGACCATGATGTGAACCTTGTCGGCTTCGCAGCCTCCCCGGCCGCGAGCGTCTTGCGGGATGGCTCCCTGCGCTGGTTGGACGGCCCGCATGCAGGGATCACGATGCAGATCATCCGGTCCGATGCGGACGGTCTGCTGCTCGATCAGGAACTGCATGCCGATCTCTTGGTGGGCGCGCGTGCGGTCCTGCGCGAGGGCTGTGATCACACGATTGCGACATGCGCGGGCCGCTTCTCGAACGCGGCCAATTTTCAGGGAGAGCCATTCATGCCGGGCAACGATCTTCTGTCGCGCTATCCCACCAGTGCATCGTGACTTGCGGCGCTGCGGACTTTGCCCGGGCCGCGCAGGAACTAACGGGCAGCCCCTTCCTGTTGCACGGCCGCGATCCGGCAACGGGCCTCGATTGCATCGGGCTGGTCACAAGCGCCCTGCGCAAGATCGGGCGCCGGATTTCTGTCTGCACCGATTACCGCCTGCGCAATCTGGATATCAGTCATCTGCTGCCGGCCATTGATCAGGCTGGTTTCATGTCGGCCCACGGACCTTGCCAGCCGGGCGACCTGGTCCTGCTCAAGACTGCCCCGGGTCAGTTCCATCTGGCAGTCGCCGCCCTCGAAGGCGGCTTCGTTCACGCACATGCCGGGCTTGGCCGAGTGGTTCACACACCGGCCCCGCTCGCATGGCCAACCATCGGCCATTGGCGCCTTCCCCAAAGCTAGAGGTCAAAAATCATGGCAACCATATTGTTTTCCGCCGTCGGTACCGCGATTGGCGGCCCGATTGGCGGCACGATCGGTGCGCTGCTGGGCAATGCCTTCGATCAGAAGGTTTCTGGCTCCGGTCGCCGCGAAGGCCCCAGGCTGCAGGAACTGCGCGTCACCACCTCCAGCTATGGCACGCCCATCGCGCGCCACTATGGCAAGGTCCGGACCCCCGGCAGCGTGATCTGGGCGACCGATCTTGTCGAAAACAGTGAGAAGAGTGGTGGTGGGAAGGGACGCCCTTCAACCACGACCTACAACTATTCCGTGTCATTCGCCGTCGCCCTGGCAAGCCGGCCTATCAAGGATATCGGCAGGATCTGGGCGGATGGCAATCTCTTGCGGGGCGCTGGCGGTGATCTGAAATTCGGCGGCGAGTTGCGCATCTATCGCGGCCATGGCGACCAGCAGCCAGACCCTCTGATCGATTCGGCCCTGGGCGGATCCTGCCCGGCATTTCGCGGCCTTGCCTATTGTGTGTTCGAGAGCCTGCAACTGGCGGACTTTGGCAATCGCATACCAACGCTGACTTTTGAGATCATCGCCGATGATGGCGATGTCTCGCTCTCGCGAATGATGCCCAGAATGGATCGTCCGGCCAATGTCGAACGTCCTCTGCACACCTTGCAGGGCTTCAGCGAAGATGGCGGATCATTTGCCTCCAGCCTTGCTGTGATCGATGAGGTCTACCCGCTCATCTGCAATGCAAGCGGCAACAACCTCACAATTGGCGATGCCGAAGCCATTCCAGCCAACCCGCCACTGCTCCCCGAAGCTGCCGCAGATCCGCGGTCCGAAAGCTTCGCTTCCGTTTCCGGAGAAAGCTCGCGGCGGCAGCCTGACTTGCGCGATATTCCTGAAGGCATTCGCTATTACGATACCACGCGGGATTTTCAGGCAGGTTTGCAACGCGCCGGTGGCCGCGCCAGGGCCGGGCGCAGTCGCATCATAGAATTTCCCGGAGCGCTTGAGGCCGAAAATGCGCGCGATCTCGCCAGCAAGGCGGCCGAGCGGGCCAGTTGGGCGCGCGAAAGCCTGTCATGGCGCGTTGCCGAACTGGACCCGGGCCTCGAGCCGGGTCAGGTCGTGCGCGTGCCCGGCAGGAAAGGCTATTGGCGCATCATCAATTGGGAGTGGCGCGAGAGCGGGGTCGAGCTGGAGCTCCAGCGCATGCCTCATGGACCCGCACGATCTACCATTGCCGATGCCGGCCAGAGCCTGACTACGCCCGATATGATGGCCACGCCCACGGTCCTGCGGGCCTATGAATTGCCCTGGGACGGCAAAGGTCCGGCTGAACAACGCCAGGTTTTTGCCGCCGCATCGTCCAGCACTGCGGGCTGGACCGGCTCTGCCCTGTATGCGGTTGAAGAGGGTTCGCTGGCTCCCATCGGTCAGAGCGGCAGGCAGCGGAGTGTCATCGGCCAGCTGGAAAGCGATCTTCCGCCATCGGACGCATCGCTCTTGGATCGCGGCATTGAAGTGGATGTCACTCTGCTCTCTGCCGATTTCCAGCTGCCCGAAGCGACAATTGCCGGGCTGGCCAAGGGTGCCAATCGTGCGTTGATTGGTGAAGAGATCGTGCAGTTCGCCAGCGCCACCAGGCTGGACGAAGTGACGTGGCGGCTGAGTCATTTCCTTCGCGGCAGAGGCGGCACCGAAGGCTATGCCCTTGCACCAAAGCCCGCCGGAACCCCATTCATCCTGCTTGGCGACGAACCCGTACCGCTCGATGATGCAAAACTGGGTCTGTCCACTGCGGTGGCAGCCACCGGACTGGTGGATGCGGACCCCGTCGTCGCCCAGATTGCAGGCCTTGGCGCATCCTTGCGCCCACTTTGCCCGGTCCATCCGCGTATGCAGCTGAAGACGGATGGATCAATTGCGCTGTCGTGGACCCGCCGGGCACGCGGCGCATGGGAATGGCGAGACGGGGTCGAGGTTCCCATCAACGAACAGGCCGAGAAGTACCTTGTCGGGATCGGCGATACGGCCAGCCCCGCAGTGAGGTGGGAAGTGACCGAGCCCTGCCTCAATCTTTCGGTTCCGGACTTCGAAGCGCTGCAATCGAGCCACGCGGGTCAGGTGCTCTGGGTCAGGCAGGTCGGCAATCATGCATCGTCCGCCGCCCTGCACCTCCTCACCATTTCCTGATCTGCCTTTCCAAAGGACCACCCCATGACCGACCCGATTAGTTTCACCTCATCCTCTCCGCGATTCGGCCTGCCTTTTCTGTTCGCTGCCCAGGCGCAGAAGGAATTTTTCGTAAATGAAGCCCATGCGCTGACAGACATGTTGCTGCACGCAGTCGTTGAAGGCGAGGCGCAGGACCCGCCAGCTGCTCCGGTGGACGGCGAGTGCTGGCTTGTGGGCGATCTGCCCACGGCAGATTGGGCAGGCCAGGCTGGAAAACTGGCCGGATATCAATCTGGGAACTGGCTGTTCGCCTCACCTCATGATGGCATGCGCGTTTTCAACAAGGCGGCTTCCCGGCACCTGCATTACCTTGGCGGCTGGCAGGCCGCGACCGATGTGGCAGAGCCAGCGGGCGGGTCAGTGATCGACAGTGAGGCGCGAAATGCGATAATCGGGCTTATTGGCGCCTTGGCGTCTGCCGGAATCATTTCAGCAATCTGATCCGGACCTTTCGGCAGGCTCCTTCGTTCGGTGAAGTGGAACGCTGAAAGGATCTGACATGAAGCTTGCTGTTACTGCGATCACAATTGCCTTGCTGCCGCTGTTGACCGCCTGCCAGACCGTGACGGAGCTACCCAGTGAGCTGGTCGCTTCAGCCCAGTTGCGGCATGCCAATGGCAATCCGGCCGGCAGCGCAATGCTTTACCGGACCGGCGGGGACATGACCTTGACCGTGGCCCTCACCGGCTTCGATCAGGGCATTCATGCGGTGCATCTTCATCAGACCGGCAATTGTGAAGCGTCCGATTTCACGTCTGCTGGCGGCCATCTCAACCCGCTGGGAAAAGCGCATGGCTCGCTCAATCCCGGCGGTTCCCATCTGGGCGATCTGCCAAATGCCATGATCGGCGCAAATGGGCTGGGAACAATCAGTTCGACCTTGCGGGGCGATGCCACGCAAGTTTCAGCATGGTTGTTCGACGATGATGGCACGGCGATCGTGGTTCATGCAGGCCTCGACGATTATCGAACCGATCCGGCGGGAGCTGCAGGTGGCAGGATCGCTTGCGGTGTGCTCACCCCCAGCTGATCAACCGCCCTGTGTCGTCAGCTTCTGCAACGACTGGCCGTAGAACCTGACGGCAATTGCAAGGGCGATCAGGCCCGGCACCACGGCGACAAGCGCAGCCATTACTCCATTGGCAAGGTTGCCGGTGCTTTCAGAGATGTAGCCGGCCATGAACGGCCCGAATGCCAGACCTATCAGGGTCGCGCCCAGCAGGAACACTGCGGTTGCGGTCCCGCGCATCCGCGGATGGACCAGCGCCTGCGTTGCCGCTGCACAGGCGCCCAAAGCAGAGGCCGTCACCATCTGTCCCAGAAAGTTGCAGACGATGAAGACGGTGCTTGAACTGGTGGTATAGCCGATCAGCAGCAAGGGTATCGACCCCAGCAGAGCTATCGCCGCCACCATGACGCGGCCACTTTCAATGCGGCGCGCAAGGAAGTCTGCCAGCCAGCCCCCCAGGATCACCCCCACGAACCCGCCCAGCGCATTCGGCGCGCCAATCAGCCAGCCAAGCTCCGTCTTGCTCAAGGCAAATGTTCGCTCGGCATATGGGGCCGCCCAATAGGTGATCGAATATCCGATATAGCAATCGGCGCTATAGACGATGACGATCCCCATGAAGGCCGGTGCCCGCCAGGTCATATTGAAAGTCTCGGGGTCCTGCGCCCGCAGATTGGCTGCCCAGCTGAACACCGCATAATAGCCCACGGCCACGAACCAGAATTGCTGTGCGTTCCCGAATGTTCGGGAGGCCAGCATCGCGCAAAGTGCCAGCACGAGCGCTGCTGCCACATTGACCAGCAGCGACCTTGGTCCGCGCCGGGCCGCTCCCAAAAAGGTGAAAGGCGGCACGATCTGCGCCACCTGATTGAAGAAATCCCTCCACGCATGCGGATTTTCCGGCGACTTGAGGCCATCGATGCCCCCGCGCTCAGGCTCCCGCAGGAACAAGACCCATACCGCCAGGATCAGGCCCGGCATGCCGACCATGACAAAGGCGGCTTGCCATCCCGCAAGGCCCAGCGGCCCTCCACTGGGAAATGCCGCGTTCCAGCGTTCCACTATCGTCCCGCCGATCAGCAGCGACAGGCCGCTGCCGACAAACAGGCCGGAAGAATAGAGGGACAGCGCAGTGGCCCGCAGCCGCTTGGGAAACCAGTCCGAAATGAGCGAATAGGCGCAAGGATTGGCAGATGCCTCGCCCACGCCAACGCCGATCCGGGCGATTGTGAGCGTGGTCATGTTCTTCGCCAGGCCGGACAGCACCGTCATGAACGACCACAGCGTCAGGCCCAGGCTGAGCAGCTTTGTGCGCGATGAGCCATCGGCTAGCCGGCCGAGCGGTATGCCAAACACCGCATAGAAAATGGCGAAGGCCGTTCCGTAGAGGAACCCCAGTTGGGCATCGTCAATCCCCAGGTCAGCGCGAATGTCATTGGCCAGGATTGACAGGATCTGGCGATCGACGAAATTGACCAGATAGACCAGAAACAGGACGCCAAGCGCGTACCAGCTGTAGGCCGGAACCTTCTGGTCCTGGACTGACTGGTTCTGAACTTCTTGGTCCTGAACTTCCTCCCCCCCGGCCTGCATCAATCCGTCCCTGACCGTGCAGCGTAGGGTGTGCGGTCCACCAGGCCTGCCTCGCGGAAGCCCTTCTGCCGCAATCGGCAGCTGTCGCACAATCCACAGGCCCGCCCGTCTTCTGCCGGATCATAGCAGGACCAGCTCATCTCCGGAGCGAGATCCAGCCGCGCGGCCTCCTTCGCTATTTGTGCCTTGCCCCAAAATTGCAGCGGCGTGTGGATGGTGAAGGGTTTGCCCTCCACGCCATCGCGCGTGGCCAGTCGCGCCGTCTCGGTAAAGCTCTTTATGAAATCCGGACGGCAATCGGGATAGCCCGAATAATCGAGCGCATTGACGCCGATGAAGATGTCATGCGCGCCGATTGCCTCCGCCCAGGCCAGCGTCAGCGACAGAAACACCAGATTGCGCGCCGGGACATAGGTCACCGGTATGCCGGGTTCGACCCCGGACTTGGGCACAGCGATATCATCCGTCAAAGCCGATCCGCCGAACTGCGTCAGGTCGAGCGGCAGCACCACGTGGCGCTCCGCCCCGATATGCGCGGCAATCACCCGGGCCGATTCGATTTCCTTGCGGTGACGCTGGTTGTAATCAATCGTCAGGGCGTTGATCGCAAAGCCGCTTTCGCGCGCGATACCCGCCGCGACCATCGAATCGAGGCCGCCCGACAAGAGAACAACAGCGCGGGGAGAATGTCCTGCCATCAGCAACGGCTAGGCAGGTGAAAGGCAATCGGCAAGGGGCAGCCGCGAAAAGCCCGTTCAGCAGGCGCCGGTGTGGCGGGCTTCGCCTTCAATCGAAAACGGTGCGCCGCCCTGAATGCCCTGGCTGCGAATCTGCACCAGGCCATTGCCTTCGCGCCTGATTGTGGTGCGGCCATAGCCATCACCGCGGCAGGTATATTGCACCGTTACCTGATTGGCCTGATCGTCCACGACAAAGCGCGAGCAACCGCCCTGGCGGTGTTGCAGCTGGATGAATTCACGCCCGTTGCGCACGCAGATGCTGCGGCGACCGCCGTCACCGCGGAAATTCAGTTCCCAGCCGCCACGGTTCAACTGATCGAGCATGGCCAGTTCAGGAGCCTGAGCGACAGCGGGAACGGATAGCGCAAACACAGCCGTAGCCAGCGCTGTTAGCCGCAATGTCCTTTCCTTCGTCATGTCAAAGCTCCAATCACAAAATACTGGATGAGTATACCACGGACCAGATGAACGACCAATTGACCTCTACGTACGACGAGTCGCTAGTCCTGGATGGGGAATTGTTTCGAACAGAACGCACAGTCTACCATTATGATCCCCCCATCATCGGCCATTTCGCGCCGCTCCTGCTTGGGGAAGCGGGCCAGTACTTCCTCAAAATGCGTAACCGAGCAGCGGCATCCACGAGACAGGGTTGAGCCCCGCTCGACCCTGACCTCACGTTCTTCATGGTACAGCCGCCAGACGATGGCTTCCAATGACAATGTCTGTTCGATTAGCTCGCCATGCCTGAGCGAACCGGCCATCACGGCCACATGTTCCCATTCGGGATGGTCGAGCCGTGCATGCAGGCGCTCGCGGCCTTCCTCGCCTTCCGGCAGGTGCTGGATCAGCATGCCCGCAGCGGTGCATCCCGCCGGGCCGGCGCTGACTGCGGTCCTGATCAATGTCGGCACCTGTTCGCTCTGGGCAAAATAGCCTTCGACCGATTCTGCCAGCGATGCGCCTTCAAGCGGGACCACGCCCTGATAGCGCTGCGCCGTCCTGGCAATATCGAAGGTAATGGCGAGGTAGCCCTTGCCAAACAACGCCGAAAGCGGGGGATTGGCGCCCAGCGCGGCAAACCGGTCCCGGTCATGCTGCACGTAGCCGCGCAGCTCTCCATTGCGATAATCGCAAACCAGCAGGCTGACGACGCCGTCGCTCGTTTGCGCCTGCATGGTCAGCTGATCGTCCTCATCCTTCAGCAGCGCGCCCATAAGCGCGGTGACCACCAGCGCCTCTGCCAGCAAGTGCTTGATCGCAGGGGGGTAATCATGAGCGGCGAGGATTTCTCCAAGCACCGGACCAAGCCGCACGATCCGGCCGCGGCAATCGCGGTCGGGGATGGTGAAGGTCAGGATCTGGTCGAAGCCGGTTTCCGGCTGGCTGGAATCGTTTTGTGCCATTGGCGCGAATATGGGGACGGCAGCGGCGAAAGTTAACCCGCTTCCGAACCCAAAAGGCCAAGGCTCCACAGCAGGATCGATTTCTGCGCATGAATGCGGTTTTCCGCTTCATCGAAGACAACCGACTGCGGCCCCTCGAAAACCTCCTCGCTCACTTCCTCGCCCACATGGGCAGGAAGGCAATGCAGGAAAATGGCATTGGGCTTTGCCCGCGCCATCAGCTGCGCATTGACCTGATAGGGTGCCAGCTCGGCCAGCTTTTCCTCTGCATGGTCCTGACCCATCGATATCCACGTATCGGTCACCACCACGTCTGCACCCTGTGCCGTCTCGGCCGCGTCATGGGTGACTGTGATCGCAGAGCCCTGCGCGCGCGCACGATCCACGTAAAAGGCATCGGGCACATAGCCCGCAGGCGTGCCCAGGCGCATGTCGAACTTCGTCAGCCCGGCAGCCTCAACCAGCGAATTCATCACATTGTTGCAATCGCCCAGCCAGGCCATCTGCAGTCCGGGCAAGGGCTTGCCATGCTCGATAATGGTCAGGAGGTCGGCCACGATCTGGCACGGGTGGGACTGATCTGTAAGCCCGTTGATCACCGGCACGCCCGCATGGCGACCCATTTCCTCGACCTTGGCGTGATCGTCGGTGCGCACCATTATGGCATCGCACATGCGGCCCAGAACGCGCGCCGTATCGGCCACGGTTTCCCCGCGCCCCAGCTGTGACGTGCCCGAATCGAGGATCAGCGGAGTGCCGCCCAGCTGGCGAATGGCGATGTCGAAGCTCACCCGCGTCCTGGTGGAGTTCTTTTCGAACACCATGGCCAGCACCCGCCCGGCCAGCGGCGCGTCGGCATCGGGCCGGCCCTTGGGCCAGCCCTGCCTTGCAGCCTTGCGATCAATCGCGTCGGCGATCATTGCCGCAATGGCATTACCGCCCGCATCGGACAGATCGAGGAAGTTGCGCCCTGCCATCATGCAGTTTCCGGCAACTTGAAATCTGCCGCACCGGCGGAAAGCTTGTCGAAGAACTCGTCAATCTCCGCATCGCCAATCACCAG
The DNA here is from genome assembly GCF_009827405.1 of Alteraurantiacibacter aestuarii. Taxonomy (GTDB): domain Bacteria; phylum Pseudomonadota; class Alphaproteobacteria; order Sphingomonadales; family Sphingomonadaceae; genus Alteraurantiacibacter; species Alteraurantiacibacter aestuarii. The sequence continues at coordinate 3,393 of NZ_WTYY01000001.1, read as the reverse complement.
CGGCGGCAGCACCCGCAGCGTGCCATCGCCGGCGGCAACGGTCAGCAGCTGATGATTGTCGCGCAGGTGCACCATGAAGGGCCGCGGCTCGACAGTCATCTTGAGGCCCAGCATCAGGCCCATCCCGCGCACGCCTTCGAACAGATCGGGATAATTGCCGATGAACTGCTCCAGCCGGGCACGGATGCGATCGCCCTTGTCGCGCACTTCGGCGAGGAATTCCTCATTGGCCACGGCGTCCATCACGGCCATGCCCGCCGCCATCGCCAGCGGGTTGCCGCCATAGGTGGAGCCATGCGTGCCGAAGGTCATGCCGCGCGCGGCCTTTTCCGTCGCCAGGCAGGCACCCAGCGGGAAGCCGCCGCCAAGGCCCTTGGCCGTGGCAAGGATATCGGGATCGATGCCATATTGCTCATGCGCATAGAACGTGCCGGTGCGCGCCACGCCGGTCTGCACCTCGTCCAGAACCAGCATCAGATCATGCTCATCTGCCAGCGCCCGCAGGCCCTTGAGGAATTCGGGAGTGCCTACGCGGATGCCGCCCTCGCCCTGAATCGGCTCCACCAGGAAGCCCGCCGTGTGCGGACCGATGGCAGCCCTGGCAGCTTCCAGATCGTTGAATTCGACATATTTGAAGCCGTTCAGCAGGGGCGCGAAACCCTTGTGCATCTTCTCCTGGCTCGATGCGCTGATCGTGGCCATCGTCCGTCCGTGGAAGGCGTTGTTGAAGGTGATCAGCTCATAGCGGCTCGTATCGCCTTCCGCCTGGTGATAGGCGCGCGCGGTCTTGATCGCGGCTTCCACTGCCTCTGCGCCGGAATTGGTGAAGAACACGGTATCGGCGAAAGTCGTATCGACCAGACGCTGAGCCAGGGCTTCACCCTGCGGGCTGCCATACAGGTTGGAAACATGCATCAGCGTTTCAGCCTGACGCTGGATGGCACCGATCAGCCCGGGGTGGGAGTGGCCCAGCAGGTTGACCGCGATGCCCGATGCGAAGTCGAGATAGCGCGTCCCGTTCTCGTCAATCAGGTGGCAATGTTCGCCTTTGACAGGCCGCACGCCGCACCGCGGATAAACCGGCATCAGGGGAGAAATAGACATGGAAGAGATCCTTGGAGATGAAATCTGAAACGACAAATGGCGGCCAGTTGGCCGCCGCGTGATATATCCATCTATGACGGGGGCGGCGGCCGGTCAAACTCGGCCGCCGATCCCTGGCAATTCCGTGCTGCTATTCCTGCACGGGCACCAGATTGACAGCCGAGTATTTGCCTCGTCGATCCACTTCGAGATCGAATTCGAAGCGGTCGCCCTCTTCGATCCCCTGGATGCCGGAACGCTCAACTGCGCTGATATGGACAAAGGCGTCTTCCTTGCCGTCATCACGCGTGATGAAGCCGAAGCCCTTCATTGCATTGAAGAACTTGACAGTGCCAACGGCCTTTTCGCCGGTGAGTTCGCGCTGGGGAGCCTTGGGCGCCACGGCGATCACATCGCCGACAACCTGCAGATCGGCAGCGGACACCTTGCCACCGCGATCGACCAGGTTGAACTGCAGCTCCTGCCCTTCAGCCAGACCTTCCAGCCCGGCACGTTCCACCTGGCTGATATGCACGAACACGTCTTCACCGCCCTCATCACGCTGGATGAAGCCGAATCCCTTCTGGGTATTGAAGAATTTTACCTTGCCTGTGCCTGCGCCGACAACCTGTGCGGGCATGCCGCCACCGCCGCCGCCTGCACCGCCGCGCGGTGCACCGCCGGAACCGCCACGCGAACCGCCACGGTCATCGCCAAAGCTGCGACCACCACCGCCGCCGCCGCCGAACCGGTCGCCGCCACCGCCGAAACGATCGCCGCCCGAGCTTCCGCCGCCGCGCCAGTCATTGCCGCCCATCGGCGCGCCACCCGGCTCACCAAAGGGATCGAAACTATCTTCGCCAAAGCTGTCCCGCTTGTCGCGCCCCCGGCCGCGACGACCTCGATCGTAACCCATGAATTCAACTAACCTTCAATACCGCCCTTTTCAGTCGCCCGGCGGCTCGGACGTATTCCGGCCAGGCGGAAGTGAAGGACCTGCCCACCACTTCAGGGCCCGTTATATAACCGAGAATCGCTTCACTTGCGAATGTTTTAAGAATTGCAGATTGTTACCGCGATGCTGTTGCAATTCTGCCTGCCCGCCGACTGGCGAACCTGTTGGCAAATTCCTTGCGTCACGGTGGCGCAGCAGTGCAGACATGGTGGGCATCGGCCCACCAGAGCCAGTGAAGATTTTGTATCCAGGAGAATGCGAGATGAGCGATTTCAGGCAATTGTCCGACACGGTATGGGCAAGCCCGCAAATTGGATCTGACGATATTGCCGCGGCCAAGGCGCTGGGCATCACCATGATCGTCAACAACCGTCCCGACGGTGAGAGCGACGATCAGCCCGAAGGCGCCACAATCGCGGCGGAGGCCGCAGCTGCAGGCATGGCCTACCGGGCGATTCCGGTGACGCACGCGGGTATCCAGCCTTCGCAGGTGGGGGAGATGGCGCAGGCGCTGGCGGAAGCGGAAGGCCCGGTACTGGCCTTCTGCCGCTCGGGCACGCGCTCCACTTTCCTGTGGTCACTGGTACAGGCCAGCAAGGGCATGGACCCTGACCAGATTGCCGCTGCCGCTGCCGGTGCCGGCTATGACGTCGGCTCGATTCGCCCGGCTATCGAGATGTTCGCGCAGCAGGCAAAAGCCGAAGACTGATCCGGCTGGCCGACATTCCGGCAGCAAGGATGCAGGCGCCATCGACAGGGGCAAGGCTTGACCCGAGTCCCCGTGAATTCACGATGGTGTCGCCATCACAAAGTCTGATCTCAATGACACATGAAAAAAGGGGCCGGAGGTTTCCCTCCGGCCCCTTTTTTGTGACCTTGCGGTCTTCGCTTAGCGACCCGAACCCGGACCGTAAGTGATTTCCACGCGGCGGTTCTGCAGTTCGCGAACACCGTCAGCGGTAGCAACACGCGGCATGCTTTCGCCGAATGCTTCGCTGGAGATGCGCGCTGCCGGAATGCCGCGGCCCGTCAGGTAAGCCTGGACGCTGGCGTTACGACGTTCGGACAGGCCGACGTTGTAGGTTGCCGAGCCGGAGCGGTCAGCGTGACCGGCCAGCATGATCGCAGCGGTGCCGCAGTTGCCATAGGCAGTGACAGCACTGTTGAGAACGGTAGCAGCCTCAGGCGTGATATCCGACTGATCCCAGTCGAAGAACACGATGTACGGGCCCTGGTTGCACTGCACGACCGGCGGCGGAGGCGGCGGAGGCGGAGGCGGCGGGGGCGGAGGAGGCGGCGGCGGCGGCGGCGGAGGAGGCGGAGGCGGCGGTGCCACCGGCTCGGAACCACCGAAG